>NZ_JADC01000008.1 GCF_000518185.1 Bartonella clarridgeiae ATCC 51734 | reverse complement strand
TAAGAACTGATTTGTCGAAGTTTGGCACGAATATTTCCAGCTATTTAGGAGGTGGAGCAGATCTTGTAGCTGGGAAAGCTCCAATCTATCGTATTCAAGGAAAGGAGCTTCATAATGTAGGTTCTGCATTTGCTAATGTTGATACAACACTGACACAGATTCAGAACGACATGAGTGAAAATATTGATAATGTTGAACAAAATGGCTTGTTGTGGAATGACAGTGAAAATGCTTTTGTTGCACTTCATGGTGAAAAAGGAAAAGAAAAAACTGAGAGCAAACTTAAATTTCTTCTTGGTGGAAATATTGCAAAAGGTTCCACTGAAGCGATTACTGGTGGACAACTTTATGAAACGCACACCAAACTTGCTTCATATTTTGGAGGTGGAGCTGGATATAAGCATGGCAAATGGATAGATCCGACGTTTAAAGTTGTTCAATTCGATTCTGATAGTAAAACCGATGGGCGTAAGTATGTTCAATATAATAATATAGATGGTGCTATTGGTGGTGTTAATAAGAATATGGAAGATTTAGACAGTCGTCTTAACGATGTTCAAGCTGAAGTAAATAATAATGGTTTACATTGGAATAAAGAGATAGGCGCTTATGATGCTACCCATGGTGCTGACAAAGGAAAGATTACGAATGTAGCCGATGGTAAATTAGAGGAAGGTTCTAGCGATGTAGTTACTGGAAACCAGCTTTTTGAAACTAATCAAAATATCATTGGTCTGAGTGATGATGTAAAAAGTCTTGCAGAGAATACGTCGACATATTTAGGAGGTGGAGCAGATCTTTCAGCTGGAAAAGCTCCGACGTATAAGATTCAAGACGAGTCCTATAATAATGTAGGTGCTGCGTTTGCTGGTGTTGATACAACACTGACACAGCTTCAGAAAGACATGACTGCAAATATTGAGAATGTTGAACAAAATGGCTTGTTATGGAGTGATAGTGAGAATGCTTTTGTTGCACTTCATGGTGAAAAAGGAAAAGAAAAAACTGAGAGCAAACTTAAGTTTCTTCTTGGTGGAGATATAGCAGAGGGTTCTACTGAAGCGATTACTGGTAATCAGCTTTATGAAACGCACACCAAACTTGCTTCATATTTTGGAGGTGAAGCTGGATATAATAATGGTGTATGGACTTCTCCAACGTTTAAGGTTGTTCAATTCAATTTTGGTGATAACACTGATGGGAAGAAGTATAATCAGTATCATAATGTAGCTGATGCTTTTGGTGGTGTTAATGAAAGTATGGAAAACCTAAACGATCGTTTAGGTAATATTGAACAGAAGAAAGAGCAGAATGGTATAAAGTGGAATGAAGAAAAAGGCGCTTATGACGCAAGCCAAAAAGGAGAAGATGGTAAGATTACCAACAGTAAGCTTACTGGTGTCGCTGATGGTGCTATAGAAAAAAACTCTAGCGACGTAGTTACTGGAAACCAGCTTTGGGAAACGAATCAAAAAGTTGATAAACTTGAAGACAAGGTTAATAAATTTGAGAACTCAGTTGATCAGATGACAGAGGGTACTGTTCAGTATGATAAAGATGGAGATGGGAAGAAAACCAATAAAATTACTTTAGTAGGAGGTGATGCAGATAAACCTGTAGTAATTGATAATGTTGCTGATGGTAAAGTTGAAAAAGGCTCAAAAGAAGCTATTAACGGTGGGCAATTGCATGAAAAAATAGAAATTGTCCTTGATGATGCAAAAAAATACACAGACGAAAAAATAACGGATGCTGTTTCTAAAGCTAAAGACTATACCGATATGAAATTTGATATCCTAAATTATAATATCGATGGTGCAAAACAAGAAGCAAGACAAGCAGCAGCAATTGGTTTAGCAGTCTCTAATCTTCGTTATAATGAAGCGCCTGGAAAACTAAGTATCGCTATCAGTAGCGGTGTATGGCGTAGCCAATCCGCTTTTGCTTTTGGTGCTGGTTATACATCTGAAAACGGAAATATCCGCTCTAATATTTCTGTCACAACAGCAGGAGACCACTGGGGTGTAGGTGGGGGTATACAATTTACGCTCAATTAATTTTCTAAAAACCTCCATCTCTTAGAACTTCAAAAAGGAGCTTAAAAAAACTTATCCACAAAATTTTTATATAAAAACACTATGATACTTTGAATTTAATAAAAAATACATAATGGAATCTCAAAAAGAAAAAAAATCCACTTGAGATTCTATTTTTTATGTTCTATAGCAGACAAACCATTATTTATTCATTAAATATAACAATTATGTCATTAATAAGGAGAAAACAAAGTATCTACAAAAGTATCATATCGAATCATAACAATAACTGATTTCAACTAGAGATACTTTAAAACACTCCCATTAAAATAATCCTTAATAAAAAAACTAAACCCTATAATCTATTAAATCATTCCAGAAAGAGACCAATTTTACGAAACTACTAAACTAACACTACAGTCTATAAAACCAAATTATGTCTTTTTAATGTCAATCTATTTTTATTTTAAATGAAGGACCTTCTAACTATGAAAAACCTCATATTCCGGTGAAAACGGATGAAATCACCATAAACATCTCAAAGCCACCCTTCAAAATGACTTTTAATTAAGATTTTAGACAATTTTTCTCACTTTTAAGCCTCTTTACGATGATGACAACTCCGTTTCCAGAGTTTGATAGCGTCTAAATATGTTTTTTTGATGTCTAAAATTTATTTTTATTTTTTTGTTGGAGAATTTGTTATGAAGAGACCATATCTTACCTTAAAGAAAGGTGATTTAAATTATTCTTTTTCTTGTTGGTCACTTTTATTAAGAGCCGTTTCGCTGGGGACAGCGACAGCGCTTTTATCGAGTGTTTCACCTGTTGTTGCAGCAAATTTTTCTCCAACGGAAATGGTAGCTTCAAACTTAAAAGGTACAAAGAATCCTAATAGAATATCTCTAAATGCTACCTATGGAAATTCAAATGGAAATTCAAAAAGTCATGGCAGTATTGCTGTGGGTGATCGTTACTATACTGTAGATGATATTGTTATCTCTCATTTATTGAATTCAAAAACAATTTCAGCAGAGAGGATAAGCGAAAAGAAGTATGAACAGCTCCACACTCCACACTCCTCTGTTGATTTTACTCAAAAGAGTTTAGCAATTCAATCTGCTACTTGGAGTGCTGATGGTAGAGGTGTAAGTGAGGACAGCCCACAAGTGATCATGTTGTACGATGGTGCTCAGTCGTTAGGTAGGGGGTCTATTGCTATAGGTAATGGTTCTGTCATTGGCGCTAATGCGCAAGCCTCTATAGCAAAGGT
>NZ_JADC01000007.1 GCF_000518185.1 Bartonella clarridgeiae ATCC 51734 | reverse complement strand
AACACGCTGCTTTCCATTCTTAAAAACTTCAGTATCTACCGCAAAACCACCCTCTCCCTTATTTCCTTGATAAATATTTTGTACTCCTCCTTGCACCACTTTTGTATTCCATACTACCCCACCTTCATATACATTCTGTTGTCCTAGTTTTCCATCTTGACCATAAATTACAGTGTTATAAGCGTGACTATTTATAATTTTTCCTCCATTATCCAATATCCCGAAAACAAATTGCTCCCTTCCATCAATAATAACGTCGAATACCTTTTGCCCATTGTAAACTTTTTGTATTTTGTCTTTAATATTAAATGGAGATGAAGCTACGTTAAACCTCTCTACATCTGCACTAGCAACTTGCGAAAAGGAAATGTTAGCAACTAATATCCCCGAGACTAATTTACATTGCATGTTTAAACTCCACTATCAAAAATAACTAATTAAGTAGCCTCAATCATCACTACAAAGCATAAATCAAAATAGAGAATGAGGTCGTTTTTGAAGCATACACCGCTTCACGGAGTATTCTCTGATCATTAGATATTTAACTTGACACAAAAAACTATCTGGAAACAGATCAGAGAACAAAATACACCTTTGTTCAAAAACTATAACGTAACCCTAAAATACCCTGAAGTGATCGTTTCGTTTTTTTTCCTTTGAGATAATGTGCTTCAGCATAAAAGTTTAAATTTTCACTAACAAGACTATTCAAACCAATACCAAACTTTCCAGCATTACCAGATAAATCAGTATTAAATTTATGCCGTTTATTAATTGTTGTATGATTGTTATCTATATATTCACGCAACCAAGCTGCCTTAGTATAAGTCATTAACCAATTAGAAGTACCTAAATTAAATTCATGCCCTATAGATAAGCCAATTTCGCTACGCAAGGAAGTATATGGACCAATATCACCTATCATTTCATTAGAGAGCTTTATTTCTTTACCTTTAACTTGCAACCAAATTAATTGGGCATAAGGCTGGGTCCAACTATCTTGCGCTAACTTAATATGACGACCTGTTTCAAATGAAGCACCTATCGCTTTCTGATTATAATCTCCTTTGATATTTAAACCGTTCGTTGAAACGGCCTGAAGATTATTTTGATAATGATTATATTTCAAAACGCTATCTAAATACCAACCGCGATCACCCAAATAAGTTGCATAAGCCCCAATGCTACAAGTATTTACATGACTGACACCCCTCCGTGCATGAGAAATATCTGATTGGTCATAACTGCCAAAACCCCCAATATAAAACTGCCCGTTTACTACATGACTTAACCAATCAATTCCTACCATTATACCAGTTTGGTCTAGATTAAAATGAGTATGATCTGTAGAAATACGTTCTTTACTCTTGATACCATATGTCCATAGAGCAGTGTTCTTCTTATTTTTCTCTAAAAAGCCTCTCGCGGCACGCAAGCTTTGCAACTCATTGTTAAAAACAAGTTCAGGAACTACCGCCAAAGATAGCACTGCATCCGTCGACGGAGTCGTAAATGGAGCAGATGCAACCGACGGAGTCGTAAATGGAGCAGATGCAACCGACGGAGTCGTAAATGGAGCAGATGCAACCCCAGAAATTGGATCAAACAGTTGTTCATCATCCTGATTCACAAACTGTGGAGAAGTCTCTTGATCTTCTAAATCTTCTAAATCAGTATTTTCTTCTGGATACATCGGCTTTATTTGATTAAGAACTGAAGACTCTCCTTCATCATCAGATATAAGTAAATCATCAATTTGGTTTCCTTGTGTATATTGAATCAATTCAAAATCAAGAATTTGAGATTGTCCTGAATCCAATACTGGAGAACCATCCAGTATTGGATAAACCTCTGCACCACTATTTGTAGATGATGAAAAACGTTTTCGACTTTTTGGTTCATGATGATCTTGTGGTTTATCGCTCTGATACTCCGTATAAGAAATGGCTGAGGAAACTAAAGAGTTCTCCGCAGACTGATACACGTGTCGAGAAGGACGCGACCGAAACTCTAAAGTTTGATCAGACTGTTTGCGAAATTCTGACTTATTGTCACTGACAGAATCGGATGTGGTAACTGAAAAATCAGAAGGCGATTGTATCCCTAAATCAAATACTGAAGAGTTTTCGACATACTGACTCAGATGCCTAGGAGGGCGAGATCGGAATTCTGAATTTTTACGAGAAGTTTGACTTTTTTGACCTCTTGATCTACCGTTATTTGGTTTACCATTACCCATAGGACTGGATGAAGTAGATAAAACATGAACAAATGGTTTTTTTTGGATAAAGCGCTTAGGAGATAGACTTATTTGGTGAGACTGGTTAGGATCTGAAGACAAAAACCAAGTTTTCGAATTTCCACTTTTTGCTCTCTGGTTCAAAGTATACATATAAGTTCCAGCATCAACAGCACCAATTGATCTACCAGAACTATCTACCAAAGTGAAAGTAACTCCTCCATTTTTACTTGTATCAGTAACTAAATTGATCTCAGTAACACGACCATGTTTTTGAAAAAAATAATTTTCAATTTCTATACCAGAATCGGCAACACTTATTGTATGATTCCCTGAACCACTTTTAATAAATATATAATCACTTCCCTCCCCCACCTCCCCTATAGCACTAACATTAAAATCAAAATGTAAATTTCCTGAAAGCTGTCCAATACTAAGTTTAGAACGGCGTTTATCGTATCCGACAGAAGCAAAACGAACTGTTCCCCCATTCCCACTTAAATTTCCAATATAAATTTCAGAACTACGACTACTATTTTCTGCACCAACAGAAAATAATTTTTCAGTGCTTCGCCCTTCTAAAGTAATCTCTTTTTTCGTAATATAATTTATATTATCACCAGCATAAAGATAAAGACAACCTTTCCCGTTAACCTTTATTGCACCTGTTAAACTTGCACCAACATGTATCCATGATTGCGCTTGATCTTGAATTGTTAGATCTTTAACTATTCCACCAGGATATACTACTTGAAGAGCTCTCTCTTTCAAAGTAACTCCCAAAGCCTCACCTCCAGCTAAGACAAGTTGTTTACCATTCGAAGAAACTTCAGTATTTGATGCCATACCACCTTTTGCTGTTTTTCCTTTATAAAGATATTGCGCCCCCCCTCCCTTAACCTTGGTAATCCAAGCTTGCCCCCCATCATATACATTTTGTTGCCCGACATTTGTATTTGTACCAGAAATCACAGTTTCATAGGCACCACTTCGCTTATCAGTTGCACCAAGACTTCTAGGATTTTCTTCAAAAACAAACTGCACTCCCTCACTAATCTGAGTTGTTATTGCAGTTCCTCCACGCGTAACAACTTGTTGTCCACCTTTACTAATGGTAGCATTTTTTGAAGTTCCATTATTTTCAACAATCTCAACCCCTTTTTCTTCAATTCTGGTATTCATACTGATACCATGAGTAATAACTGAAGAATTTTTGACTACCTTATCCTTTGTAAAAGTAGAGGAAAACCTTTTTATTAACTGATTTAAATCCACCTCACTTAAATCAAAAACTTCACCTGACATCTCCTCCATTTTTTCCTGCGCACTTGCGCTTTGTATGAAAAAAGTACTGATCATTAATACTGAAAAACTTAACTTATAATATTGCACGATCTACACTCCATCATCAAAAGCTAGATTAATACCCGCTATCTATCAAGTAGCTCGCTTCTATTTTATCGTAATGTGTTTTATAATGTATCATAATGTATTTTACATTACAACATAATAATATCTAATTAAGAGCTATGATGAAAAATTCATTGGATTATTTGGATATCAGAAAAAAATCAGAGGAAAAAACATACAAGCTACACACTTCATAAAAAAAACCAAAATGAATTTAACTGATAAAAAATCGATGTTGTATATTAGAATGTAGAAGCATATTAATGCCTGTCTACATTCCCTTAAAAAGAGTTTTCTGATCATTAATATTCGTCTTGCAGATACCATTCTAAGATGATCAGAAAACAAAACATACCTAGGTTAGAAATTATAGCGTAATCCTACAATACCTTGAAGCGACTGTTTCACTTTCTGTCCTTTGAGATAATAAGTCTCAGCATAAAGCGATAAATTCTCACCAAAAAAACTATTCAAACCAATTCCTAACTTACCTGTATCCCCAGATAAATCAGTAGTAAATTTATGCTGCTTATTAATTGTCGTACGATTATTATCTCCATATCCACGCAACCAAGCAGCTGTCATATAAGTCATTAAATGGTGAGTATCGCTATTTAAATTAAATTTATGTCCTATAGATAATCCAACTGCACTGCGCACTGTAGTAGATCTCTTCATATCACCTGTCATCTTATTGGAAAGCTGTATTTCCCTACCTTCAACACATATTCCTGTTAATTGAGTATAAGGCTGTATCCAGGTATCTTGTGCTGCCTCAAAATGATAACCTGCTTCAAATGATGTACCTATTGCCCATTGATTATAATCGCCTTGAATATCCAAACCATTCGTTGAAATAGTCTTCAAATTATTTTTATAATAATTATATTTCAAAACACTAT
>NZ_JADC01000006.1 GCF_000518185.1 Bartonella clarridgeiae ATCC 51734 | reverse complement strand
TTCTGCTGTGCTTTGAGTGCAATTTTATGAATGAGCGATGCAGGTAAAGGCGAATAATGCAGAAAATCGAGCATAATCTCTGGTGTTACAAATTGTTGCATAAGCGGAAGCAATTGCATAATAACAGAAAATGTCCGCTCTTTTTCATTGGTGCTTGTTGGAGCATCGTCCACTACAATATCATATTCCAAACTTGTGACCATTTCCCGTGTAAGGGGAACATATTTAGCATTGTCTTCTCCAGCAATACGGATCAAACGGCCATCAGAGAGATAATTTTGGATAAGATAGAGAATAATTTTCCCCTGTCGTTGTCGATAACGACGCAATCCATCAAAAAAAGCAGCCAACAAATTGAGTGAGGATTGCCTGCGTTGTTCTTCGAGCACGCCCGGTTGATTGACAGAACGTGTTCCAACAAATTCAGGCGACAATCCTGTCACCTGAGAAATGGCTCCTTTTGCTTCATTAAAGAGTTGAAAAAAGCCATTTGGAAACTGTGCGATGGGTTTTGGTTGCACTCTTCCAGCCGACACAGCACCATTTTTCAACCAGGTAATACTATCGGCTCTTGCCCAGCTTTCTGTAGCTTGACGATCATCATCGAAAGCATCCCGCTCTGCCATGATGCCCCCTTTGGATTGACTGTTAAGCAAGTGCATGACTTGACTAAAATATTTATTAGCCCACCGTTGAGGATCTTTTGTTGGACGCACGATTCCGTAAAACTGTCGACTTAATTTATCAAATGTCCCAGTAATGCATTCCCATCCTAATTGATCAGAAGGCACCAACGGTCTATCGGGTGCCTCAAGTAATTTTTTTCCCAAGAAAGCACGTTTAACAATTTTTTTTGTCATTCTTGTTGCAGGAAATGTAGGAAATTCTTTTTTGATATGTTGAAAATCCTGTTCAGAATATTCAGTAAACCGTCCGGTTTGAGGATTAAGCACCTTATAGATCACTTCGCGTTCAAACCATCGGCATTCAGCCAGCGTAACCATTTTAGGACTCTGCAGAATATTTTCAGCCCCCTCGAGACTTTCGTGGTCTCCATCGCCATAGTCATAGTTATGAGCCGCTATTCTTGTTTGCTGCTGAACCCACTCTGCGTTTAGTTCACTCCAATGCACATTGGGGAACATTTCTCGAGCTATTTCCAGTGGTTTTTCATCAATATACCACACCCTTTGAGCATCGATAAGATTAGGCTTAACGGCGCTTGCATCCCACACCATTTTCATGGGATCAAGCCGTGCAATAACCGGTTTTCCCCTAGGATCTTCTTCATAATCGAGCCGGGTATCGGTCCATCCCATGCCGCAAATAATGGTATCTTGAAAAGCATCGGAATCTTCATATTCACCATGAGCCTCATCGCGAAACCATTCTGCTGCCCCGGTGAGGATTTGGTTAGCGATAGCAGCACCTTCTTGCCGCGGAATGAATTGCACATGACGTTTATTATTGCGTTCGGTTCCAACGACAGCATTAATCAAAGGCGCAACACGATTAAAGGTCATGACGGGTCTGTTTTGTTCCCGTAAGACAGCGAGATCTTGTTCGTTCCACTGTCGTCCATTGTAAAAATCATAATCTTCTTGAGCATTTTTTCGCCATTGCTCGACATGGGCAATATCTTCCTGATACCAATTAACGAGCTTTTGAAAAAGCGCCTGATGTTCGAGCTTTTCAAGCGGATCAAGAGAAGCAGTTTGCATATTCATTAAAAAGCCATCCATGATGTTGTAGAAGAAGAAGGACGCGACCGATAAACATCTTGTTTTTTGTGAGCACTGGGTTGCTCATAGGCCACACATAAAAGGCCGAAGCTATCGGCACCATGACTTGCCCAATCGTGTTCGGCTCCCAAACCGATATTACGTTGCTCATCGCGTTTTTCGTGATACCATGCGAGCGCTTTTCGTCCAGCTGTTGTTGTCTCACGATTAAACCATATAGCAGGGAATAATCGTCTCACAGCTTCGATACGCATTTTGACAGCGCCGATACCTTGGTTAGGAATAATTTGTGTACGAAAACCGGCTTGTTGGAGTGCACTTTCAAAACTGACATTATAGACACGATCTTTTGTAGCTCCATCATGTGGCAAGACCATCAGCGCTTTTTCATATCCCTTTTGACAGATCCATCCGATATGTTCTGATAAGGGTTGCCCTTGTGCTTCATAATAATCGAGCACACGAATTTCTCGTCCGACAAATTGTGCCACCCATAGAGCGGTTGCATCGGCTTTAGCACCGGTTCCACCGATATCCCAAAAGATTTTTATCTGGATCAGAGGATCACGCGGCACTTTGGTAATGCGTCCTTCTTGTTCTGCTTCGAGCAGCAATTTTTGGTAATAAGCTCCTTGCATTGCTTGCAGATATTCCCCTTCCCAAATATATTGATATTGTTCGGGTCTTTGTTCTAAATCGGCTTTTCGATCGCGATTAAGTTTTGCAGGAAATTTTGGATTATCGCGCCAATTAATTTCGACACCTTTGACATTAGGATCCTTGGTAAAACGGAAACGTTTTTCAACGGCAGCATTTTCTCGGCAAGGGTTCCACGTCACCCATAATTCGGAATGCCAGTCTTTTCCTTCTTCCCTGAGAGTTGGAATCAGGATTTGCCAAGCAGCATCGGTTACAGGTTCGGCCTCATCCACCCAACAGAGAAGAATCCGCCCCATAGATTTGACGCTAGCGATATTGCGATCAAGACCAGCAAAAGCATAGACGATACAGCCATCTTTTGATCTGATATATTTATCCCCCACCTCATAATAGTCGCTTAAAAAGGGATAGGATTCGATAGCACGTTTAATTTCTTCGAGAGAACTTTCAGCCAACGAATTTTGGAATTGTCTCGCACATAAGATAATGCCTCGTTCTCCAGCTTTTCCGTGACGATAGCCGATCACAGCTGTCATCAAAGCAAAGGAGCGTGTTTTCCCCGATCCCCTTCCTCCCCAAGCTGCACGAACATCAGCTTTTCCAGTAAAAACAGAAATGAGTTTTGGAATCAGGGCAATCTGAGCGGTTGTCATTGTGCACTCTTAGTTCTTGATAAACCCTTGTTCTTAAATCTTCTTACATCTCACTCCCACGAGAAGCTTCGTAAAATTTATCATTCATCGCCTCATTGGGGATCATCGGTACAATCTCAATCCGCGAAATGACCCTAGTATTCTCTTTGCCTTCTTCTGTCACTTGCAAAGGCAAAACCTTTGCCAACAAAGAAAAGAAAGGCACAGGATTATTGATCGCATGATAACAAAGATAAGACACAAGCCCATCACAACCATATTGATCGCCGGCCTTTTCAGCCGCGGTAAGGAGGGCTTTTTTGAAAAGTTTTGTTGTTTTATTCATGGCTCCTTTTGGTCGTCCTCTTCCCCGGAAAGGAAAAGAATTATCCTGTATCATCAAGCAATTCCTTTTTCATATGCACAATTTGTTGAAGAAAAAACATTTTTTCATCACGCTCCACTACTAAAGGAGAAGAAAGTGCGTTTACCACTAAAATCACGGCTCCGTTTCTCAACATAATGAGCAAGATAAAACAGAAACCTCAATCATTCATTTTATTTTGATACAATACGCTGTTTCTTGCGCGAGAAACGATGAACACTATCCTGAGAAGAAAAAAGAAATCAATTCAATAAAGGAGAAAATTATATCACGCAAAGATGATCCACTCCGTCCTCCCAATATAGCATTCAATCATCACTCTCTGGATTTCTTTCACTATCTTTGTTGAATGATGCATGAATATCAGCATTTTCGCTAATAACAGAAATAGATTTTAACCTCAAAGCCACCAATTAATCATTATTGTGCATTTTCGTTCTTGATAAATCCTTTGTGCCCAATTATTTCTTTCCCATCAAACTCCAAAAAAAACCTCTGCCGCACTAGCATCTTCTGCCACATAAACCTTTACTAACCTTTATTGAAAGGATAAGATCTGTTTAATTCTTAATATTTTTTCTCACCACTGCACGACAACATGATCTTTCCCAGTGTCCACCAGAACACTGCCACAGCACTTCCTCTATGCCAAAATCTTTTATGTGGTGATTATAAAATCTTCTTAGCTCTAAACCTCAGCTTATAATTGCCCTTAGCAATTATAAATCCGCACAACAAAAAATCACCTGCTGACCTGATTTACTGGATCAACAGCGCAATGAAATAAACACGGAATTTTGATTATGGCTCTATAGTAGCAGTTTAGATTCACCTTGTCAAATTTTTATTTTACCTTTTTGTTTTTTGACTATTTCAAACGTTTATTTTTCTTTTTCTGTTATAGAGGAAAAAATCAATTGCTCTCCTTCTTTTGCAATCGTCACGGTTGTATCATCACGGATTATCCCCTTTAAGAGGCTTTCTGCGAGGGGATCCTGAATTTCTCTTTGCATCATTCGTTTTAACGGCCGAGCTCCATAGAGGGGATCATAGCCTTTATGAGCGAGCAACGTTCGGGCTTCTGGTTTGATCTGCAAGGTAATTTTGCGTTCACTGAGCAAATTTTGTAAGTGTTGAATTTGAATATCGACGATTGCTTCGATATCTTTGCGTTGTAATCTTTGAAAGAGGATAATTTCATCGACGCGATTAAGGAATTCTGGTCGGAAGGCAGCTTTGACTACTTGCATCACTTCTTCTTTTGCTTGCTGTGTTATTTGTCCTTCCGATAATGCTGTCAAGCTCTCGGCTCCGAGATTAGAAGTCATAATGAGGACGGTATTTCGAAAATCGACGGTTCGTCCTTGACTATCTGTCAATCGTCCTTCATCAAGCACTTGAAGAAGGAGATTAAAAATATCGGGATGCGCTTTTTCAATTTCGTCGAAGAGAATGACCTGATATGGTCTACGTCTAACAGCTTCTGTGAGGATCCCTCCTTCTTCATATCCGATATATCCTGGAGGAGCACCGATCAATCGTGCTCCGGCATGCTTTTCCATATATTCGGACATATCGATCCGCAACATAGCCTGATCATCTTGGAAGAGAAAAGCAGCGAGAGCTTTTGTGAGTTCTGTTTTTCCGACCCCTGTTGGTCCTAGGAACATAAAGGAGCCGATAGGGCGGTTAGGATCTTGTAATCCGGCGCGTGCGCGTCGTACAGCTCGTGCGATAGCCTGTACGGCTTCGGTTTGCCCCACCACTCGGTTACTGATTTCGTCTTCCATCCGCAATAATTTTTCTCGTTCACCTTCGAGCATCCGATCGACGGGGATTCCTGTCCAACGAGAAACGATTTGAGCAATATGCTCTGTAGTAACGATTTCTTCGACCAGATTATTTTGTTGGTCGTCATTTTCTGCGACATTGAGTTGTTTTTCGAGTTCAGGAATGACACTATATGCAAGTTCACCAGCACGTTGGAACTGTCCATTTCGTTGAGCAATAGCCAAAGCATTTCGTGCTTCTTCGAGTTGTTTTTTCAGATCGGCAGCATAGCCTAATTTTTGTTTTTCGGCTTGCCAAGCTTGTGTCATTTCTGTTGAGCTTTTTTCCAAAGTTTCGAGTTCGGCTTTGACAGTTTTCAAGCGTTCTTTTGTTGCGGGATCAACTTCTGTTTTCAAAGCTTCCTGTTCGATTTTCAACTGCATGATGCGTCGATCGATTGCATCGAGTTCTTCTGGTTTTGAATCGACCTGCATCCGCAAACGTGCGGCGGCTTCATCGATCAAATCGATAGCTTTATCGGGCAAGAAACGATCGGCAATATAGCGTTGAGACAATCGTGCAGCAGCAATCAAAGCACTGTCAGCCAATCGTACTTTGTGATGTTGTTCGTATTTTTCTTTGATTCCTCGCAAGATAGAGATACTGTCCTCGACGGTTGGCTCAGGAACGAAGACGGGTTGGAAACGTCGAGCTAAAGCAGCATCTTTTTCGACATATTTTCGATATTCATCGAGCGTTGTAGCACCCACACAATGGAGTTCACCACGCGCGAGAGCGGGTTTGAGCAAATTAGAAGCATCCATAGGTCCATCGGATTTCCCGGCTCCGACGAGATTATGTAATTCATCGATGAAGAGAATAATTTGTCCATTTTCGGCTTGAACATCTGTGAGAACAGCTTTCAAACGTTCTTCAAATTCACCTCGATATTTTGCCCCAGCGATAAGAGCTCCCATATCGAGAGCATAGAGTTGTTTATCACGCAATGTTTCGGGCACATCACCATTGACAATGCGGAGCGCTAATCCTTCGACGATGGCGGTTTTCCCGACTCCTGGTTCTCCGATTAGCACAGGATTATTTTTGGTTCGACGTGATAAGACTTGAATAGTCCTTCTGATTTCTTCTTCTCGTCCAATCACAGGATCGAGTTTTCCTTCCCGTGCTTCTTTTGTTAAATCACGGGCATATTTTTCCAAGGCTTCATATTGGCTTTCGGCATGACGACTTGTTGCAGTTTTTCCCTTTCGCATTGTATTGATGACTTGCTCAAGCTCTTGAGCTTTCACCCCTCCTATTGTCAAAATGTCGGCTGTTTTTGCACTTTTTTCGAGAAGTAAAGCTTGTAAAACACGTTCCACTGTCACAAATTGATCGTTTGCTTTTTGAGCAATTTCTTCTGCTTTTGCGAAGACTTTTGCCAAAGGCTGAGACATATAGAGTTGTCCATTTCCGCCTTGTACTTTTGGCAAAGCATCGAGGGCTTCTTTGAGTTCTTTTTGAATAGCAGGCAAATTTCCTCCTGCTTTTTGGATCAAAGAAACTGCTAATCCTTGACTATCTTCTAAGAGCACTTTCAAGAAATGTTCAGGCATAAACTGCTGATGATCAGAAGAAAGAGCACTGCTTTGCGCTGCTTGTAAAAAACCTTGAAGCCGTTCGCTATATTTTTCCAAATTCATATTTTTTCTTTCTCTTTGCCTTTACAGACTCTTTGTCTTCACAAGCTTGCATTTTACCGCTTAGCATTCCTTTTTAAAGATCTTCACGATTCTCTACACACCCATAAACAACAACTCATTTAAATTAACAAGAAAAATATGGGAACATCTTTTTCTTATAGCAAGAGGGAAAACCTCTTTTTGAAAAGTGATCTCCATCCCTTTCCACTGCCTCTCCTTACATCTCTCCTC
>NZ_JADC01000005.1 GCF_000518185.1 Bartonella clarridgeiae ATCC 51734 | reverse complement strand
TTTCAACAGTATTTGTTGCAAATTAAGCACATTTTGTAAAGAAAAACATTATTTTTTCGCTCTTAATATTGTCATTTTGATAAAATAACAATATCCATATCAGATTTTATGGTTTAAATTTTCTGTCTCTTAGGTAGAGGATTTTAAATAAAGGCTTTTGATAAAATGTTCGTGATCAAAGAGACTTAAAACTGTTAAGTCTTATGGTATTAGAGGTCTTTAACTTTTAGAGATAAGAGGATGTCAATATGTAACAATATTCTTTTTGAAGAGAGGTTAAATGACAAACAACATATCTAACAATATATCTAAGAATATCTATATATCTAAGAATATCTATTTTATTATCATTACACTGTTTTTAACAATGCTTGTCATGTTAAACCCTGCTTATGCTGAGAGTAGCGGTGCTGCTAGTGGTTTGGGGAATATTGATTCTGTTTTGCAGGCTATTGTTACTATGATAACAGGTACAACAGCGAAGCTCATTGCAACTATATGTGTTGCTATTGTGGGTATTGGCTGGATGTATGGTGTTATTGATTTACGTAAAGCAGCATACTGTGTTCTTGGTATTGGCATTGTTTTTGGTGCTTCTGCCCTTGTTACTTTATTAAAGGGGACACCATAAATGAACGAAGATACCCTTTTTCTTGCCTGTACAAGACCAGCTATGTTTGCAGGTGTTACCGTGGAAGCAATGGCATTGAATGTGATGGCAACATCTACTCTTTTTATCATTACAAGCAGTTTTTCAATGATTGGTCTTGGTATTGGTTTGCACTTTATCTTACGGGAAATCACGAAACGGGATCATAACCAGTTTCGTGTTTTATTTGCTTGGCTCAATACTCGAGGCAAACAAAAGAACCTGACAAGATGGGGTGGAGGATCTACATCTCCTCTACGCCTCATCCGAACTTATAAGGAACTAAACTAAGTGAGACAGATGTCAGTGATGAAGCGGGAATCTTTGCCTGAGGAATATATTCCCTATGTTCGTCATGTCAATCAACGTGTAATTGCGTTGAATTCACGCTGCTTAATGACAGTGATTGCTATTGAAGGTATCAATTTTGATACTGCAGATATCACTCAATTAAATTCCTTACATACCCAATTAAACACACTCTTGAAAAATATTGCAGATGAACGTGTTGCTTTATATTCTCATATCATTCGGCGACGGGAAACGATTTATCCAGAGAGCCAATTTTTTTCATCTTTTGCAACAGTCTTAGATGAAGAATACAAACAGAAAATGATTTCGAAAGATCTTTATCGGAATGATTTGTATCTTTCGATACTCTGGAATCCTGCAGCGGATAAAACTGAACAGTTGGCTACTTTTTTTCATCGCTTAACACAAGCCAAGAAGACACAATCGGAACCAGATTTTGAAGCTATTCGGAAACTCGAAGAGTTAAGCCAAGATCTTATACAAGGTCTGGAGAGCTATGAAGCACGGCTTTTGTCAACCTACGAACATGATGGGATTTTATTTTCTGAACAAAGTGAATTTCTTCACCAGTTAGTGGGAGGAAGGCGTGAACGCATTCCCCTTACATTTGGGACTATTGCCTCAACGATTTACTCAGATCGGGTTCTTTTTGGAAAAGAAATTATTGAAATTCGTCATGAAAGCAATGAACGCTTTGTAGGTATGTTTGGATGGAAGGAATATCCCTCTAAAACGCGTCCAGGTATGACGGATGGTTTGTTGACAGCGCCCTTTGAATTGATCTTAACGCAATCCTTTGTTTTTAAAAGTAAAGCAGTTGCAAGTGCTATTATGAGCCGTAAACAAAATCAAATGATTAATGTGGCTGATCGAGCCAGCTCACAAATTGGTGCACTTGATGATGCACTTGATGATTTAGAATCTAATCGTTTTGTTTTGGGAGAACATCATCTCTCTTTAGCCGTTTTTTCTGATCATCCACAAGAATTAGCAGAACACCTCTCCAAAGCTCGTTCTTACCTGACGAACGGTGGAGCAGTTATAGCCAGAGAAGATCTAGGATTAGAGGCAGCATGGTGGGCTCAGCTTCCTGGAAACTTTAGCTATCGAGCACGCTCTGGAGCCATTAGCAGCAGAAATTTTGCAGCCTTATCCCCGTTTCATTCCTTCCCTATTGGCAAATTGAAAGGCAATGTTTGGGGTTCTGCCGTTGCTTTACTGCAAACACAAGCTGGTTCGCCTTACTATTTTAATTTTCATTATGGTGATGTTGGAAATACCTTTGTTTGCGGACCATCAGGCTCTGGGAAAACAGTTATTGTTAATTTTCTGCTTGCACAATCGCAAAAATATAACCCAACAATAGTCTTTTTCGATAAAGATCAGGGCGCAGAAATCTTTGTACGTGCTGGAGGTGGAAAATATAAGCCTTTGAAAAACGGCAAACCTACCAATATTGCACCATTAAAAGGCATGGAATACACCGAAAAAAATAAACTCTTTCTTCAACACTGGGTCTTAAAATTAGTCACCACCGAAGGCCAAACAGTGACAGAACAAGAACGACAAGACGTTGCTAGAGCAATTAATTCCTTAGAAAGCCTTCCCCTAGAACAACGCTCTCTCGGTGCACTTCAACTGTTTTTTGATAATACATCTACAGAAGGTATTGCCATGCGTTTAAAACGTTGGATCAAAGGCAATGCTTTAGGGTGGGTTTTTGATAATGATCACGATGATCTCAATTTAGATGCCCAATTCATAGGTTATGATATGACGGATTTCTTAGATAATGAAGAAATTCGTCGCCCTTTGATGATGTATCTGTTTAACCGCATCCTCGATCTTATTGATGGTCGGCGTATCATTATCGTTATCGATGAATTCTGGAAAGCTCTCGAAGATGATTCATTTAAAGCTTTTACCCAAGATCGTCTCAAAACAATTCGTAAACAAAATGGTATGATGCTCTTTGCAACACAAAGCCCTAGAGATGCTTTGAATTCAACCATTGCCCACACAATTATTGAACAATGCCCCACCCAAATATTTTTTCCAAATCAAAAAGCTAATTACAACGATTATGTTGAAAACTTTAAACTGACTGAACGTGAATTTGAATTAATCCAATCAGAATTAAGCAGAGAATCTCGGCGTTTTCTCATTAAACAAGGACAAAATTCCATTGTTGCAGAACTCAACTTACGGGGAATGGATAACGAAATTGCTGTCTTAAGCGGAACAACCAGAAATATCGAACTCTTGAATCAAATTATAGGTGAATATGGAACCAATCCGGATATATGGCTGCCTATATTTCATCAAAGGAGACGAACGCAATGAAAAAAATTATGACTATGCTCTTCTCATCTTTATGTTTCATCTCTCACGCAGTATCACAAGATGTAGAGCAATATTATCAAGAGGCCATAAATCCACCATCAAATACATCACCATCAAAAATAGCTGAAACTATTTATGCTTCAGCCATTACAAACGAACAAAAAATTAAAGAAATCAATGATAAAATCTTAACAGCTGATAAAGAGGCAAAGAAGTCGCTTCAGATCGAGCTGGCTATTCTTCAATCTAAACTTCAAGTAGATGCTCTAAAACTTCAGGCTTTTTCTATTATTAAATCGGAAAATAATAAATCAAAAGAAGCAGAGCGTGAAGAAGAACAACAAAAACAACATGCATCTATTCAAAAAACATTACAAGAACAGTTGGAGCAAGCTAAAAGTAAGGTCAACATTGAACCAAGATCAAGATAAAACTGATGTCAGATTTTAAATTTACCCCATTCGCAAGTGTTTCTTCATATATTTTAATACCACTCAACGATGTGGTGGATTCAACAGTTAGTAGTTTGTCTTCTGCTGTTGCAGCACCATTAAATCTTGCGGCAATCATTTTTATCTTTTTATATGGCTACAATGTTATGACTGGCCACGTCGCCCTTTCAATGCATAGCCTTCTGAATAATGTCGTCAAAATCATTATCGTGACAACAATGGCAACAAATGCAGATGTATTTAATACTTACGTCAAAGGTATATTTTTCGGTAATTTAGCAAATGCTATTGGAAATGCATTCAATAGTAATCCGGTTGATGCCGATGTCTTCGATTATATTTTGTTAATGGCAAATACTCGTTATCAAGATTTTGTAGCTAAAGCTTGGCTTTTTGACAAGATTATAGTTGGACTGATTGGCGGTTTAATGTTTTTAGCAATTATTGTTTTTTGTACAATTGGCTTTATTATCCAAATGTTTGCAAAAATCACATTGGTAATGGTAATAAGTCTTGGACCTATTTTCATTAGTTTATATTTATTCAATGTAACCAGAAGATACGCCGATGCATGGATTTCAACATTGGTTAATTTTACGGTTTTACAAGTTCTCGTAATGTTTCTGGGAACAATGATGTGCAAAATTACTTTGTATGTTTTCGATAGCCCATATAGTTCAATCTATTTCCTGCTGCCCCCTGTCTTGGTAGTCTCAATAGTAGGAAGTACTCTCTTCCAATCACTTCCCACCATTGCCTCTGCACTCTCTAGTGGAGGACCATATCACCATGCCGGAACATCCGCAGGATCACAAATGTTCTCGATTGCTTCTAACGCCTTAAACTTGGCTGGAAGAGGCTTAAACCTGGGTGGAAGTGCAGCAAGACATACAGCTTCAGGAGCTTCTAGCGCCGCTGCACAAGCTGCACAAGCTGCACAAATGATGCGTGGAGGGGGTGGTCGTGGTCCATTTTAATGTCAAATGTTTCTTCACCAAAATCACGGTTAATGCCTTTACACAAAAGGCGTTAATCATATGCACAGTACATGAAAAGCTTGCTCTGCTTTTTCAAAAGGCCGTCTCTCATGCTTTATTGGATACTTTCGTAAAATCATGCAGTGCAAAACACCAATTTATCCTCCAAAATGTTTGTGAGTTCAAACAATGAAACTAAAAATAACTATCATTTTGATCCTTGTGATAGCCCTTATCGGCTGTGCCTCTTTAAAGAGTGGCCCTCAAAAACTCCCACGCTGTAATGGCCAGAATGTCCGTGTGCTCAATCAAGGTAAATGGAATAAATGGAGCTGGGATGACCAAAACGTCCTCCAACACAATACAGCTGTTAAGCCAGTTCCACGTGCCATTATCCTTAACACATTAGAAAATGAAATACCAAAAGCTCATGTCGAATTAAATACACCCCCTGTAGATTCAATAAAGCATCAAGCGCCATCTTATAAAAATGCGGAGATCACAGATGAAAAGTGATGAATTTAACGAATATATAAGAGAAGCGCGGTCATTCGATATCGATCGTATGCGTAATATGCGACTGCAAATGAAAATTTTCATGGCTTTGACCGTGCTTTTTGGGTTGATGGCAATCGCTTTAGCTTTAGCTGTAGTGGCATTAACACCCTTAAAAACCGTAGAACCTTTCGTTATCCGCGTGGATAATTCTACCGGTATCGTCGATGTCGTCAGTGTTCTAAAAGATGAACCCCAAAATTATGATGAAGCAATAACACGCTATTTCGTTAGCAAATATATTCGTGCACGCGAAAGTTTCCAATTATCAGAAACAGCAAATAACTTTCGTATCATTTCTCTTTTATCCTCACTAGAAGAACAAAATCGTTTTGCCAAATGGTATTCGGGAAATAATCCAGAAAGCCCGCAAAATATCTATCAAAATATGACTGTAGCAATCACAATAAAATCCATCTCTTTTTTAAGTAAAGATCTCATTCAAGTGCGGTACTATAAAACGATTAGAGATCCCAATGGAAAAGAAGATATTTCCCATTGGGTTTCAGTTATGAATTTTTCCTACGTTAATGCACGCCTTTCAGTAGAAGATCGTTTAATTAACCCGCTTGGCTTCCAAGTATCGGCATATAGATCTGATCCAGAGGTGGTCCAATGATCAGAGTAAAAATATTCTTTTTAACTCTCATTGTTGCAATAAGTTGTCATGCATCAGTGTCATGGGCAGAAATCTCTCCCGTTAGTGCACACAAAGATAATCGCATCAGATTTATCAACTATGACCCATACAATGTCACAAAAATCATTGGGTCTATTCGCTCCTCAGTGCAAATTGAATTCGCTAACGATGAAAACATTGCTTATATTGGAATTGGCAATTCCGTTGCTTGGCAAGTCGCCCCAGCCGGTCACTTTGTCTTCCTTAAACCGCGCGAAGTTCAGCCCACCACCAATCTACAAATCGTCACAACCCGTCCAGACGGAACAAAACGATCTTATCAATTTGAACTTCAGGTGCGTAAAGGTGATGTCTCCGTTGGCAATGATACATATTTCCTTGTAAAGTTTCGTTATCCAGAAGATGAAGCCTTGCGTAAAAAATTAGCCGAAGAAGCCAAAGTCCAACAAAAGGAAGAAGAGTTTGTAGATGATATCTTAAATATGCACGAACATTTTGGACCACGCAATTGGGCTTATGTCGCTCAAGGTTCACCCATCATTGAACCAACCTCCGTCTATGATAACGGCAAAACAACAACATTTACCTTTTTAGGAAATAACGAAATTCCTGCCATTTATCTTGTCTCACTTGATGGACAAGAATCTATCGTTCCAAAATCTATTAAAGGAAACCAGGTCATTGTTCATGCCATAGCCATGCAATTCACTTTGCGGCGCGGTAATGAAGTCCTGTGTATCTATAATAAAGGATTCATACCAAGAGGAATTAACCCCGAAACCGGTACAACATCACCTTCTGTCCAACGTGAAGTGAACGTAGGGAAACAGCCATGAATGATGAAATGGACGAAATAAGCTTCAATGATCGCGATACAATTAAGGATCGTAATAGGACAGAGGATCGCGATACAATAAAAGACAATCAAGGAAAAAAAGAGAGCTTTAATGTAGGAAAAGCCATTGCTCTTCTTATCCTCTTCAGTGTCTGTATTTATTTAATGTATGCAATCCTTTCAACTTCAAAAGATACGAAGAAACAACCAATAGAATTGCCTAAAGAAACAACCAATAAGCAAACAGAGCTTTTCCAATCCGTCAAGCCGACGTTAGCTCCTCTTGAGTTGGTTGACAAAAATAAAACCCTGTTGCCTAAAGTTGAACTACCAACGCCAACAATCAATCAACCAGAATCTAATAATAGTGATAATAAGTTGTTGGAAGCAGCACAACGAGCTCCCGTCTTGGCCTATTCAAATCCAAATCAGCAACAAGCTAATACAGCCAATAATAATGATAATAATGGTGCTTCTCCTTCCCAAAACAATAACCCCGATAAAACAGCACAACAGTTCAATCAGCTCCTCAAACCAACAAAGCTAGACGGTATTCGCGCTTCAACACTCGGTAACCGAAATTACATCATTGCAATGGGAGCTTCTATCCCATGTATCTTAGAAACAGCAGTTAGTAGTGAACAACAAGGTTTTGTCAGTTGTATCGTTTCCAGAGATATCTTGTCAGACAATGGTCGTGTCGTCTTGCTCGATAAAGGAACACAAATCGTCGGTGAATATCGTGCCGGCTTAAAAAAAGGTCAAACGCGTCTCTTCGTATTGTGGAATAGAGCCAAAACACCAAGTGGTGTCATTATAACATTGGGCTCACCAGCAACAGATGCTTTAGGTCGCTCCGGTATCGATGGTGATATTGATAATCATTGGTTTGAACGCCTCGGTTCCGCACTTCTTGTATCAATCGTTAGAGATGCAACAAATTATGCAAACGACTGGATAAATTTACCAAAACAACAAAAGGAAGAAAAAGAAACAACAAACATTCTCTCTGCAGGAGCAGATATATTCTCTTCAGGAACATCAGGAATAGGGACCATCTCTGCAGGAGTAGATATGGCCAGAATGCTCGCAGAAAATTACATCAATATCCCTCCAACCCTAACTAAAAATCAGGGTGAAATGATCAATGTCTTTGTGGTGCGCGACCTCGATTTCTCCACTGTGTACAAATTAAAAATTATCGAAAATAACAAACAGATTATTCATCGTGCCTTTTCAGGGGACTTCAATAAAAACTCTATGGTAACTCCCAAATGAAGCAAAACTCTCAAAATATAAGTGATGAAACCGTCGCTATCGTCTCAACAAAACTCAAACCAATTCGTACCTTTCTCAAAGATGAAAGTCTCTTCGAAATCGTCATTAATCGTCCCTATCAAGTCATGATCGAAGGAATAAAAGGATGGAAAACAATCGAAGTTCCAGAACTCTCCTTTAATGAACTCATCGGTATCGCTAAAGT
>NZ_JADC01000004.1 GCF_000518185.1 Bartonella clarridgeiae ATCC 51734 | reverse complement strand
ACCGAAAATAATCTGGAGAGAGGCACGTCGTAGGGGGGTGGACATGAATTTATTTTGGATCCAAACAATAGCCCCTAACTCAAAAAATACAATAATGAAAGCAATAAGTGTTGCTAAGAAAAAGGAGTCAATCAAATAAGGAATAGTATGGCCTAAACCACCAAGCATTGTCATCAGACCACAAGCAATTCCTCTTTTTACGGGAGAGCCGCGACCAGATAATTTACCGTCGTCGTGGAGCGCTTCTGTGAATCCCATTGAAAAACCAGCTCCAATCGATGCTGAAAGACCCACTAAAAAAGTTTTATAGGTATCACCTGTAGCAAAAGCTGCTGCAAAAATAGGAGCAAGCGTTGAAATGGAACCATCCATTAATCCGGCAAGGCCCGGTTGAATCCATGTTAAAAGAGTTTTCTTTTGATGAGGTGTGAGGATAGATTGATCTGTCTCTTCAGAGGAGTGAGAGGAAGCTGAGGTAGGAGAAAAGGATGAAAAAGGGAAGTTGTCAAGCGATGAATGCAAGGTTCCTGAATTCATATGACATGAAAGGTCAAGTAATTGCTTGTGATGTTGGAGCTCGTTGTGGCTCATGGTTGCAAGAATCAAAGCTTGATTAGGACAAGATGATTCTAATGCTTTTGCATATTTTAAATACAGTGCAGCATGGTCTTTTTTTAACTGGGTAGCATGGGCAACAATTTCTTGCGTTGTGCAAGAGGAGCAGGCCTTTTGCGACATAGAGGGAGAGAAATGCTTGAACATTGTGACTCATATAATTCATTTAGAATTATTCTAAAATATAAAAAGAAAATAATGAAGTCAATGCAAAATTTGTTTCTTTTAGAGTAAATTTTCTTTGCGGAAAAAGACTAGGGTAAGTCTCAAGGTTAGTTGGGGAACACAAGTTAACGGCACCTTAGGTGAGTGAAGATCCTGTTAGGTTGGAAGCTCTTGGGGCAGGAGGCTTTCTTGGGGTTGGAAGTTTTTGAGAGCTGGAAGCTCTTGGGTGATAAAGGACGATTGAGAAGCTTGAAGATTTTGTGTGTGTTAGGTGCTTCTCCCTTTGATTCTTTACGGTTGTTTAGGATGTTTTGCGAGAATACCTTTTGAAGCAACAAATAGGCTGATAAACATCAACAATAAACTAGCAACGGCATTCCATTCAGCAAAGGAGAGAAATAAAAAATACCCTGCTGCTTGATTACAGGAAGGAGATTGAATAGCGTTTAATTGATTTAAGAGTTGAGAGGCATCTGTTACGATCATGGTAGAGGATGAAATACAATTGTTCGGAGTGTCCCAAAAGTGATATTCAGTACCTGCGTGGTAGATTGCTAAGGCAAGGCTAATGGTCATGAATATAAAAATGCCCCAGAATAGAGACCGTATCCAAACAGAATAGGGGAAAAATCGTATTGATAGGCCAGCAACACCCACAAATATGAGAGAACCATAATAAGGAAGGCGTTCAATAACGCACAACTGACAGGGAAGAAAGCCACCAATATATTCAAAAACAAGGGCGATACCAATGGGAATGAATAGAAGAACGGCAAGAACAAGAATCGATATTTTTTTTTCTTTGTCGCTGAATGTGCAGTGAAGATGTTGGGTGAAAGGACATTGAGAAGAAGTCATTGTGTGCACGCCTTAAAAAGAGAAATATGATTTGAGAAAAAGAGTGTATAATCCATACATGAACAAAAGCAAAAGAAAACCAAGTGGTATGAACCATTTAAAGTGATGAGAAAGCCAGTGGGTCGCTTGAGAGCCAAAACGCTGAATAAACCAAGCAAAAAAATAGAAACGTGTTCCACGAGAAAGGATGCAGAGAAGAATAAAAAGCCAAAGATTAAAATGGGTAACGCCTGCAAGAAGGGTGGTAATTTTGATAGGAGGAAGATGTGTGAGACCAGAAACAGTCAATAATATTCCTAGGAACTCTTGAGTCGTATCATTGTGTAATGTTTGAAAATTTTCGTATTGATTGGTGAATTCTAAAAGAGGTTTGACAATCATATCAAAGGCAAAATAACCAAGACACCATCCAAAAATACCCCCGAGAACAGAAGAAACTGTTGCAATAAAAGCATAGCAATATGCTTTTTGAGGGCGAATAAGTGTTATGGGAATATACAAAACATCCGCCGGAATAAAAAATATAAAACTTTCAATAAAAGCAATAAAACCAAGCCAATAAGGTGCGGTGTGGCGCTTTGCTAGTGAAATCGTCCAGAGTTTTACTGAGTTCAAGATCATTATTTCTTCCGACAATTCAAAAAGGCAAAGAGATTCAAGGGGATCTCAGAAAGCCTGAATGAGACAAAAAATAGTCAATTTTTACGAAAAAAAAAGTCTAGTGTTGACGAATCTGTCGTTCCTTATATAGTGCAAAAAAATAGGGAACAAGTAGTCCTTTATTATATGTATTGTGCGGGTGTGGTGGAACTGGTAGACGCGCCAGACTCAAAATCTGGTTCCGAGAGGAGTGTCGGTTCGAGTCCGACCACCCGCACCAATCTATCTCATATTTTATATAATATCCTTTTGTTTTTAAACCCAGATTGGGGAGTAAAAATGCTCTCCAGTCTTTCTGATGTTTATGAAGATGCTCTTAGGGAGATTTTCTTTTGGAATCATTCTTCGGAGGGATGTGGCAAAGAGAGGCGCTCAAAAAGGGGTTTTATAAAAAAGAGTTTTTATAAAGAGAGTACGTATGCAGAGAAAGCGGGGATAGAAAGAACAGAATAACAGAAGAGGGAGAAGAGGAGGAGAAATGAGATGGTGATGAAGAATGTGATACATGCTTTTCAAAAAGCTAAGGTGTGCTTGTGTGATTCGCATAGCCCCAGTGGACAGCAAGCAAGTCTAAACAATCTCGTAAATGATCGGCAAGAGAATTTTGTTTGCGTTTGGAGGGACTTAATTCTTTAAATGCTTGATCATAACCAACCACCTGTTCAACCAGTTTATATCCAAGAATACCTAAGTGAATCTTGACCGTTTGTAAATGTTTGAGGGCATTTGTTTGGGCTTCAATTGGGTGGATATATCTCTGACTACTATCCACTTTTTGAGTGGTCAAATCGAGACTCATTTGTGTATCACCTTGGCATTGACGCCAATAAACATAAAAGCGTTCCGCTGCTTTATATTGTGCTTGGTTGATATGTCCTTTCTTATATAAAAGAGCAATGGGGCGGCTGTGGGTATCGATAATCGCAAGGGTGGTGCGTGGGTTTTTAGTGCTGATTGGAGATGTGGGTTGAAAGGAAGGATTGCTGGTTTCAATCATCACTTCTTGGGTTTTTAAGTGACCAATGGGTTGCTTTTTGCAGGGCAAGGGCATGGAGGGGGAAAGATGGGAAGATTTATGTTTTTTTGTGGAGATGATTGTAGTCTTTGTTTTTGGTAGATGGGTCATGATGTTTCTTCAAAGATGTGGGTATTGTTAATTGTTATTTGACAAGAGAAGCACTGAAATAGCGGTTTCTGTAAGGGGTGGGGTGGAAGATGTTGAAAGGTTTAAGGAATGTGAGTTGATTGAGGCTTTGTTTTTAAGGAGAATGATTCTTTTGTATTGGAAGGGTTGCGCTCTGTAGAGGAAGAGCATGGAAGGGGAAAAGAAGGAGATTCTTGTGGCAGAGGGAGTGTAGAGAAATGATGGGATGTGTGAGAGGAAGGAGGACCCTCTTTTGGTTTCAAAGAGCTGTTGTGGCCGCGTTCAATATAACATCGCGGAGTCGATAGAGCAGCAGAAGAACAACGATAACGGTAAGTTTTGGGATCAAACCAGAGACCGATTTTCCCTTCAAAATCACCAGAGCGTTGTTTGGCGATATTCATAATGACACCTGGACGTTGCGCTAAATTTGCTTTTTCTTCTGGTTGATGGGCGGAAAAAATTTTATCTTCTAAAGACCGATTACGCCAAATGGTGATGATGTTAAAAGCATTGGCACCAATTTCTGAGGCGCCTTTAATGTCTTCTGTGCCTGGAACATCCTTTTCTAAACCACTTTTGCGAGCATGCGCTACAAGATGAATGTGGACGGCGTTTAAAACTGCCCAATCAACTATTTTGTAAACAGCTTGTTCTTGTCCTGCATAGTCATCGGAGGAGATCCCAAGACGCATTAAACTGTCGATAATAAACTGATCACAGCCGTATTTTGCACGGCAATAGTCAAAAACATCTAACAGAGCGTCAACGTTCGATTTGCCTACATGCTCATACAGAATAAGACCTGCGTCTAAAAAATGAAGAACACGTTCAATCATTTCTTTCGTTGGTTGGTCGGTACCACCTGTTTGCTTCGTTAAACGACGCAAAGATTGCTCGCCTTTCATTTCAAGAGAAGCTAAGCAAAGACGGCTTTTTTGCTCAATCCAATGGGGAATGCAATCGGATAAAAGTTGACTTTTACCCGCACCACTGGCCCCGCTCCAGAGGGTCAATTCTGCAGGACGAAAATAAAGCTTACCATTCAATTTTGGATAGGGAACCGTATAGCCAAGATGCTGTTTTGCAGGAGGGTAAAATAAGTTGACCACTTGTTCTTTATAATCCAAAGCATGACGTAGCCCCTTTGGTGTAAAGCTTTGAGCCTGTAAAAAAGCTTCGTGGATAATGGAAGCATCAACACCTGCTTGTAAACATGCATTTGCATCTTTGTCAGGAAGCCGGACACGATAACATCGATGGCGACCAAGACGATGAGCAATCTCAAAAGCCGCTTCTTCACCCGGTGTATCCATATCTGTGGCTAAAAAAATGGTTTCAAAGGATTCTAAATGATCAAATTCATTCTCAATCCAATTTTGTTTGCCCCCTTTCCCTCCACCAAAGGGAACTGAAACAGCTGGATAGCCATAGGCTGCTAAAGAAAGGGCATCAATCTCTCCTTCGGTGATAACAAGGGTCCGATCCGTCGAAGCACGCTCTTTGGAGGATAAAGCTTGCCAGCCAAATAAAATCGGTTCACACTGAGAAAGCGTTGGTTTCGCCTTTGCACCGTTTTCGGCTAAGCGCTCTTTCACTAGGGCAAGGGTACCATCCGGTTTATAAAAAGGAAAAATAATTTTATTACCCTCTTCCCCAATTTGGTACCGTTGTAAAATTTCAAGCGGAATATGACGCTCTTTGTGCAAATATGTTTTAACCTGATGTTGAGGAATATTCATTTTGGGAACAGAGGGAGTGCGATACTGATGGCGGGGCGCCATGAAAGGCTTGGGACGAGAAAGATTGAGATAAGCGCGCGCTTCATCAAGTGCTTGAGAAAGGCTGATTCCTTTAACGCTACACCATAGGTCAAGAAGATCTCCGCCGCTGCCTTCAGCAAAATCATACCAAAGGCCTGCTTTACTGCCGCTTAAGCTGATCGATAGGCTTTGTCCCGCTTCGCCGCGGATATTGCCAACAACCCATGAATTGCCACGTTTGCGGCCTTGTGGAAGAAGCATTTCTGCAATAGAGCCTGCTTGAGCAGTTAGCCTTTGTTTAATTTCAAAAAGTGTGCTCATTTTAATAAACCTGATAATTGATAAGGCTGCTGTAAAGAGTTTCTTCATTGGCACTGCTCAAGGCAGATGTAGAGCGTGCTGAAAAAGCTGCAGAAGACAAAACAGAAAGCCGTTTATCATTTTCTTTTAAACGCTCAATTTCACGGCGGTACCAATTGCGCCAGGTGGCTGACCAATCAACCTTCATAGCTTCTTTGCCGCTCTTCGCTTGCCAATAATCACGAAACTTTTTTTCTTGCCAATGTGCTTGCTCTTCGCTGAGACCTTCCGAAATCGCTGCCGCAATATCAGCACGCCACTCAGAGGGAAGACGACACCCCTGCGTTTTTCCTTTAGGGTGAGAAACATCACAAAAAGAGGAAGAGGAAACAACCGAAGAATGTTTCTTTTGTGAAACACCGATAGATGTTTCTTTTTCTTCTGCTTTCTGAGCTTCTGAGTTACGTTCAGCATCCGGTGGAGAGGCGTTGAACAGATGTTGAAACTGATCATTGATTTTTTTGCGTTTTTTTGCCGAAGAACGACCTGCAGAGGATTTTTGCTCAAGCAATTTTGTGCGTTCATGAAAAATAGTTTCACAACGCGCGTTCCAAAGTCCACTGGCTAGGTTTAATATTTTCCCCTCCGTTATCAACATTTCTAAAACACTTTCAAAAGTCCGCTTGTCACAACCACAAAGACGCGCTAAACGTTCTACCGATAAATCTAAAGGACGACCTCGCGCGTACATTTCATTCAAAAGAATCGTGTAAATACCAATTTCATGGGCTCGCATTCCACGAACTCCACCAAGAAAATCATTCTGGTACCAACAAACATAAGGAAGTATCGATGATTCATAATGAGGAAATTCTGAGTGTAGAACTTGTTTCATGGTTCAATAAACTTTCTTTTGTTTCAATCTGGAGTAAAGCGGGTAAAAAGCGAAAAGTGTTTTGTAATAGCTCTCAAAGTGCGTTGATAAAGTTGACGATTTTTAAAATGTTTCTGTTTTGTTCTGGTAGATGATCATTTTTTTGTGTATTTCCTTAAAATTAACTCATCAATTATACAGGATCTAGAGATTTGCAATTTGAGGTTGTATAAAGGGTAAAAATTAAAGAGGACAAAGTAACAATACAGGGGTTTTTGAGAAATTTCTTTCTAACCCGGGAGTGATGATTGTTTTTTGATGAAAAAAATAAAAAATGATGAGCCCTCCAATAAATGAAAATTTTTCTAATTTTATCCTCTTTAGGAGATAAAGCAAGTCAATTTTATTACGGAACATATTTTTTTAAAGACAGGCTATAGGATAAGACTATGAATATTGATGGTTGGCGTAAAAGATTGCAGGAAGCACTTCAAAAAAGTGGACGGTCAAAACGGTCTATTTCACTCGCTGCAGGCAAAGGTGCCGGGTATTTGCATTCAATCCTTTCTGAAGGAAAAGAGCCGACGATTGAATCACTCTATCATGTCTGTCATGCAATTAATGTCAGTATGAGTTATATTCTCTATGGAAAAGGCGCAATGCCCGAAGATCAAGAGTTTATTGATCTCGTTTTGCAGATTTCTCCTGAGGAGAGGAAGGCCATTTTGACTCTTTTGCGTCGACCAACCGATGGAGAAAAAACATAACAGCTTGTTGTGTTTTTACGTCAAGTTTTTTCCAAGATTGTAGTAGTTCAAAATCACTCATTTCAGCCCCCCCGTTTGTTGAAAATTTATGGATTAAGAGCAATCAGAAACAATGCAAAAGGTGGGAACAAGAGATTAATAGTTCTCGTGCTCGTTTTTATTTGAACATTGTCAAAAGCCATAGTATATCTTTTATTAAGGATAAAATAATTGACATATCTTCCATAGAGGATATAAGACTAACGCTATATTTGATCATGTCAAGACAAAGCTTAGCTTTATCAACTACCTAAGAGGGGAAAATTTTATGAAAGATGTGCCATTCGTTAAAGAGGATGAAATTCTTGTCATTCTTTGTGAAGATGAGATCAATGATGCCTATGATGGCCCTATTGAGCAAGAAGAAGCACTCGAACTGGTCGATAAATACGATAATGTGACCCGACTCTTGCGTCTCGACTTAAGATCGTTACATGCCGATGATGTGAGTGAGCAAATCGCCGAGTTCTATATGAAAATACACGATAGCTATGAACAGGATGAACAAATGCATCCTTTCATTTTCAATAGTGATGCTTATCATGCTTATTTAGATCAAAAAGTCGCTCAAGAATACGAAGATAATCTCTACGGATCTTATGAAAAACAGCATCGTTTGCGGTGGTCTGATGTGCTGAATAAATATTGAGGGAAAAATAATGAAAAGTTATCTCAAAACACTTTCTTACGGGTTACCACTCTATTATGTCGGAAATGACCAAAATGTCATCAAATTGGAACCACAACAAAAAAATGCCTGTCCTTTTACTTCACAATATGAGGCAGAGACCGTGGCACAGAAGTTAGCGCTTCAATATCAGCGTTATGATTTTTATGTGGCGCAAAAATAGCTATGCGTATTTTCTCATCACAGTCTACAAAAATCAACTTTGAGAGATAAAAAGCCGTAGAAAAAGGAAAGATGGCGGGTGTGTTGGCCCTATGGCTGCATACCCTCAGCTGTGTGTAGTTGGGGAAATGCGATTGTATGAGCTTTGATCGGGTTTGTTAGATGTTTGTGTGTAAAGGAAAGATCTTCAAGGATAAGAAAAAATTTCACAAATGAAAAAGAATGGCAAAAGGGGAGAACATTTAAATGCCAACGATTATTGATTGTGTTCAAGGAACAGATGAATGGCGCCAAGCGCGCAATGGTTTGATTACCGCTTCTTTGTTCGAGATGGTAGTTGCACAAAAACAAGATGGCAAAAAAACCCAAAAATATAACTCTGTTATGATGAAACTTGCCGGAGAAAGAATAACAGGAAAGTCCGTCGAGGAAGCGATAACGTTGCCTATGCGGCGCGGAATAGAATTGGAACCACAGGCGCGTCAGCTTTATGGAACTCTCACACAGACAGAGCCTGAATGCGTTGGTTTCATTTTGGCAGAAGATCGTTTGAAAGGCGCCTCTCCAGATGCTTTGGTTGGGACAAACGGGATGTTGGAAATTAAAACAAAAAAGCCTGAAATTTTAATCCCTTATTATACGCAAAAAAACTTTCCTCTCGAACATAAAGCACAATGTCAAGGAGGACTGTGGATTGCACAACGCGAATGGATCGATTTAATGTTCTATTGGCCAGATATGCCGCCTTTGATTAAGCGTGCTTATCGTGATGAGGCCTATATTCGGAGGCTCGAAATAGAAATCAACCGATTTAATGATGCCTTGGCAGTGATGGTGCATCGTCTTAAAACAATGCATCTATGATGCATCTATTCTATAAA
>NZ_JADC01000003.1 GCF_000518185.1 Bartonella clarridgeiae ATCC 51734 | reverse complement strand
ACGGTTCTCTCTCCACTGCCTCCTCCTTACATCCCTCCTTCCTCAGTATCCTCTTCACCTCCCTTTCCCTACGGCGCACCATAACGAACCAGATTTGCTCTAGATAACGAAGAATCATGTTCTGATAAGAAGGGAAAAAGAAAGCAGAACACTGACTGATATTTTGGAAGTGATTAACGCAAATGGCGCTTATTGAAACCATTCATGCTCACAGGTAAAAGAGCACAATTCATTTTTAGACGAACTTGTAAAAAAGCGTTTAATTTCAGCCACAGATACAGATGGTGTATGGCAATTTCTTTTAAAGATTTTTTCTTTTACTCTTCTTCATCGGTTTTTTGAGGTGGAGGAGGCAAAACATATGCCCCAGAAAGCCAACGGTTCAGATCGACTGCACGACACCGTGATGAACAAAAAGGATAAGAATCCTGCTGAGATATTTTTCCACATTCTGGACAAGGACGTGATGAGCGCAGATTATTTTTCTGTAATGGCAGTTGATATATTTCTGCTTTTTTTTTATCTTTTTTCGGCTGTTTCATTATTTTTCACGGTGTTTTTTTGTAAGCTTTTGTTTTTTTGCCTTTACCCATAAATTTTCACCCATTTCGACCTTATCCATCGAAATTTTCTACCCAATGATTAAGCAATGGATAATGATAAGCCATTAAGAGATCCATTGTTTCAGCCAATGGGAGCCCCACAACGTTGGAATAAGATCCGGTTATATTTGTCACGAAAGCCCCTGCTTTTCCCTGGATTGCGTATCCTCCGGCTTTTCCTTCCCATTCCCCGGAAGCCAAATAGGCATCCATCATCATTTTAGTTAAGCGTTTAAACCGCACAGAACTTTCAACTAGTTTGGCACTTATTTTCCCACGTTCATTCATAAGACACACGGTACTATATACTTTATGAGCTCTTCCTGAAAGAAAGCGCAAACATTCGTATGCTTCATCTTCTCCCTCTGCTTTAGGAACAATGACTCGTCCCACTGCCACGACTGTATCTGCAGCTAAAATTAAATATTTTTTTGCTTCTGGTTCTTTTTGACTATTTTTCTGATCTCTTAACCAGCTTTCCTTTGCTGCAAGGACTTTTGTTTTTGCTAAACGCTTTGACAGACTTGCCGGATGCTCTCTTGATTTTGGTGTTTCATCAATATTAGTTGCATAAACAAATTTGGGGTCAACACCTATTTGTGCAAGAAGTATTAAACGCCGCGGAGAAGCAGAAGCAAGAACCAAATCGATATCCATGATAGAACCCCTTTCGCTAATTTGAGTGCCTATGAGTGCCATGCCTATGCACTTTTGTCTTAACGTCCCCGCTTTATTTAAATTTTTTATAGCTCTGATATTTTTTTATTTTTGATTTTTTTGTTTGATCACTGGATGAGTTTTATATCAGTTTACTTTCTTGCTAGGATTTCACTTTTTCAGCCAAGAGCTTGATTTTCGGTTTGTTGATTTGAGACAGAGTTTTTTCCTTTTGACGATTATTTATAGCGATATGTAATTCGTCCTTTTGATAAATCATAAGGGGTCATTTCCACCATAATTTTATCGCCGACTAAGACACGGATACGATTTTTACGCATTCTTCCAGCGGTATGAGCAATAATTTCATGATCATTTTCTAACTTTACGCGAAACATTGCGTTCGGCAAAAGTTCTGTAACGATCCCAGAAAATTCCAATACTTCTTCTTTAGACATAAAGAGTGATTTCCTTTACAGTATATATGTCGTTGATTTTATATGATAAGTTATCGTTCTTTTTTCATATCCTATTTTGTTGATTTTGTGAACAGGGATTTATACAGAGAAAAAGAGATTTTCTTTTTGGGCTTCATTTGCTGTTCATCAGAGCATTTTTCATTTTTTATTTTCTTTATTTTTTCTCCTTTTTTCTTCTCCTGATTTTCACTTTTTTCATATGATCGCTTTTTCACTGTATAATATTATCGCTTTTTCACTGTATAATATTAATGAGTTTCTGAGCTTGACAGCAATCTTCACTTTTCTGCCTTCCACTTTAAATTTCATAAGCTCTTATTTTCTCAATAAGACCATTATTCTATGCTCTTTTTATTATGGTCTTTTATTATGGTCTTCTTTTTCTATTATTATGGTCTTCTTTTTCTATCTCTTTATTTTTCTTAAAAGTTGCGCTCCAACATTTATTTTCTCTCACTAAAGAGGATAAAATCTACTAATTACTTTACAAAAAGACGACAAAACTTTTAAAAGCAATTGAATCGCTCTTTGACAATGCATGAGACCCATTGACCAAGAACTAAGCCCTTAAAGAATGAAAAAGGATATTAAATGGCTGAAAAATTGTATGACGTAGCGCTTTTAATGGGTAGTCAATCAGATTGGCATACCATGCACCATAGTTCAGATATTTTAACCCACCTTGGCATTTCTCATCTGACACAGATCATCTCAGCGCATCGGACACCTGAACGGCTTTACCAATTTGCAAAAGGAGCAAAAGCTTCTGGCTTTAAAGTTTTGATTGCTGGCGCTGGGGGAGCAGCGCATCTTCCTGGTATGCTAGCGTCTCTTACTCCTTTACCTGTTTTTGGCGTTCCGATTCAGTCTGAAGCTTTATCGGGTCAAGATTCTTTGTTTTCGATTGTGCAAATGCCCGCTGGCATACCGGTTGGTACTTTAGCGATTGGCAAAGCAGGAGCGATTAATGCAGCTCTTTTATCCGCAGCGGTTCTTGCGGTTTATGATGATGTTTTATCCGAACGTTTACAGCGCTGGCGTGAAAAACAAACAGCTAGCGTAACGATGACTCCAACGACGGAGAATGCAAATGTCTCACTATTCTGAAAGTCTACACTCTGGTAGCACTATTGGTCTTCTTGGAGGAGGTCAATTAGCACGAATGTTAGCGCTTGCAGCAGCGGAACTTGGTTTTAAGACACTTGTTCTGAGCCCTGAGATTGATTGCCCAGCATCTCAAATTAGTACGGAGCATATTCTTGCTTCGTATGAAGATCAAACAGCGTTAGCGCATCTTCTTTCTGTTTGCAATGTGATAACCTATGAATTTGAAAATCTACCTTTGCAAATAGCACAATATATTGAACAAAAAAGTTATCTTTATCCCTCTTCTCAGATTTTGGAGATTTCACAAGACCGAGTTCTTGAGAAACAATTTCTGAACGATCATGGGATTCGAACGGCTAAGTGGTATGCGGTTCATAATCGGAATTCTCTTATTGAGGGCTTATCGGCCTTAGGGGGCAGTGGTCTTTTGAAAACACGACGTTTTGGCTATGATGGCAAACACCAGATTGGTCTTCATCATCCGAGTAAAGAAATCATCGATAAAGCTTTAATTGCGCTTGATCACCAACCTTTGATTTTAGAAGAAATTGTCCCTTTTTTGTTTGAAATATCTGTCGTATCGGCATCGAATCCTCAAAAAGAGCATGCTTTTTATGACTGCTGTGAAAATCAACATAGAAGCGGCATTCTTTATAAAACATTTGTGCCTTCACGCGCTTCACCGATGATACAAGAAACAGCGCAAGAAATTAACGCTCAGATTATGGATATTCTTGATTATGTTGGTGTTCTTTGTGTAGAATTTTTTGTCTTAGCCGATGGAAGTCTTTTGGTGAATGAATTAGCGCCTCGTGTGCATAATTCGGGTCACTGGACGCAAAAAGCATGCACCACTTCACAATTTGAGCAGCACATCCGTTCCATTTGTGCTCTTCCTTTAGGAGATACCTCACGCCATAGCAATTGTGAGATGACAAATCTCCTTGGCATGAACTTGAAAGATTACCAGAGTTTTTTACGGAAAAAATCGACATCAGTGCATTTATACGGCAAAACTCTTGTCAAACCAGAACGGAAAATGGGTCATGTCATCGAGTTAACAGGACCAGCAACACAATCTTCCCACGCAACAGAATAAGCACTTCAGAGAGCATCCCTAACCTCTCCATATCTGCTCCCCTCTTCTCCTACCCCCCTGCGAACAACTCTTTCCTTCCCCAACGCTCTAACTTCTGCGCTTCGTCACCTCTCACCTCTCCCCATTCTCGACATATCCTGCCTTCTCCTGTCTTCTTCTCTCCAGCCCTTTTAAAAACTTTTCCACCCCTTCGTCCTTCCCCTACAACAACTCCCCCCTTGCAACACTCTCCCTCCAACATCCCCTTTTTCTTCTATAAAAGATCATCAACCATGTATAAAAGATCATCAACCCTGAAGAGTTACTCTATTTCCCGTATAGATAAAGGAAAGTGTACTTGACAAGAAGAGGACTCGCTGTTACAAATTTATAGTCTTTACTTGTCCATTATATTAAAAAGTTTCATTGTTTTTTTATGAAGCAGTTTTTTACGACAGGTTCTGGGAATGCTTCTGTAACGTCAGGAATGCTTCTGTAACGTCTATGTCTTAAGAGCATACTGTATAATATTTAAGAATATAATATGGTGCTCATTATATAAACGGTGATGATGATGAAAATTAAGAATTCGCTCAAAGCACTCAAAGAACGTCACCGTAATAATCGGTTGGTTCGTCGCAAAGGTCGTATTTATATTTTGAATAAGACCAATCCGCGTTTTAGAGCTCGCCAGGGATAATGGATTTTAAAGACAGATTTTTGGTTGCTACTGTTTTTTTGGCAGCATTTTTTTGTTGTGTTTATTCAAGATTTTTAAGACAGTGGGCAAGATTTTTAAGACAACAGGGTATTTTTGTTTTACTTTTCAATAGTCTTTTTTTTCTTTCTCCGAGTTATGGTCAGAATCCTCCTTCTTTATCGCTCGAAGAGTCTCCTTCTCCACAATTGCTTTTGCCTTTAGATGACCTGATACCTGGTTTGCCACCGGCTCAGTCTGAGAGTCCCTCCTTATCGGATTCTCACTCAGGAGCGATTCTTCTTGAAGATTATGAATTGATACCTCACTCTCATCGATCTCTTTCGAGTGACCGTAAAGAGCAAGAGATTGTGCGTCTTCTTAGAGAATTGAAATACTGTTCTGATGCGAAGGAGGCGAAAAAGTTGAGTCGTCAACTTCAGCGTTTATGGTCACGCTCAGGCAGCGAGACTATTGATCTTTTAATGACATGGGCAGAACAAAGCATTACGGAATCGAATTACGGTTCTGCTCTTGATATGATTGATTCTGTGATATCTCTTTCTCCGACCTATGCTGAGCCTTGGGTTAGGCGTGCTTGGATTCATATTCAATTGAGTGATTTTAAGCTTGCGATGATTGATCTTTCTCATGCTCTCAAACTTGAGCCTCGGAATTACATAGCCCTCTTTGAGCTTGGCATTATCATGGAAGCAACGGATCGCCCACATTTAGCGATAAAGGCTTATGAAACGGCTCTAACTTTGTATCCGCAAATGCAGCTTGTTCAAAAACGTCTTGATGTTCTTTTATCCGAACAATTGGGTCAAGAAATTTAGCACTTTTAGCAATGATTCCTTAAAGGAATAATCGGATTTTTTTTATCTAGCGGGGGAGGTAAAATTGTTTTATAATGGGAGAGGTGTTCTGCGCTTCTCGACAGGAAATAACATATTCCTGAGGCCTTATTGATTTCCAAGGGAGCTGTCCCTGAAAGAGCTCGTGGGCTTTTTCACACGGTGCCCACCTAGTATGCTAGGCACTCGGAATCAACTTTTTCCATCGGTTGTTGTGGTTCACCTTTTCTGTATTTTGATCACTTTTTGGTTATTATTTTCTGTGATTTGTGTGGTTGAAGGTCATTGCTTAACAATGATAGTTTCCTCTCCTTCTCTTTTTTTATCGGTTCGCAACTCTTTGCGGCAATTTGGTTTATCGCAACGAGATCATCTATCCTTGGAAGAGCGGAGTATTTTTTCGCAACAGGCCTGTTTTCATGTTTCTGAGTATCTTGCACAAAAAGTGAGTAATTTTTCACAAATTATTTTTGCTGGTTATTGGCCGATTCGTTCAGAGATTGACCCACGCCCTTTGTTTGATTTTATTTCCTCCCGTGGTGGAAATTTAGCTTTACCGGTCGTTCTTGATGATAAGATGATGGTTTTTCGTCGTTTTTCGGATGAGAAGCAGTTAGAGCTAATGCATTTTGGTATTTTTTGTCCTAACTCTGAACAGACTGTTGTTTTTCCTGATTTTATACTTGTTCCCCTTTCTGCATTTGACCGTCAGGCTCACCGCCTTGGCTACGGAGCGGGCTATTATGACCGAGTGATTGCACATTTTCATAACCAAGCTCACCCTGTGCATTTACTTGGTTTTGGTTTTTCGTGCCAAGAAGTTTTGTCCATTCCTGCGCGAGCAGATGACCTCCTTGTAGAGGGTATTTTTACAGAAAAGGGTTTTCTTAAATCTTAAATTATGATTAAAACGCTTATGCGCTTTTTATTTTTAGGTGATATTGTTGGACAAACCGGTTGTGCAGCTGTTTTGCGCATTCTTCCTTGTTTAATTGAGCAATGGTGCCTTGATTTTGTTGTTGTGAATGGTGAAAACGCCTCCAATGGCTTTGGCATTACCCAGGCAGCTTATCAAGATTTTTTGAATGCGGGTGTTGATGTTGTTACGACAGGCAATCATGCATTTAACTGTAAAGAAACTTTGAACTATGCATCTTATAGCGATCGTTTTTTACGTCCAGCGAATTTTGTTGAAGGCACACCTGGGAAAGGATCTGGTTTATGGACAGCGAAAAATGGGGCTCGTGTTCTTATTGCAAATGTGATGGGCACTGTTTTTATGCCCTGCACGGTAGAAGACCCTTTTCACACAGCGGATAAGATTATTGCAGCGTGTCCTTTGCGGGAGCAAGCAGACGCTATTATTTTTGACTTTCACGCGGAAGCGACCAGTGAGAAACAATGTTTTGGTCACTTTCTTGATGGACGTGTGAGCGTTATTGTTGGCACCCATACGCATATCCCGACGGCTGACGCTCAAATTTTAGAGGGAGGAAGTGCTTATTTGTCAGATGCGGGGATGTGCGGTGATTATAATTCCTCTTTAGGGATGGATAAAGAAGAACCCTTATACCGTTTTCTTTATAAGAAGAAGTTTAAATTTTATGCACCTGCGAAAGGCCCAGCAACGCTTTGTGGTTTAGCGGTTGAACTCTCTGACCGTACTGGCCTTGCTGAAAAAGTTTCGGCTGTTCGCATTGGTCCCCATTTAAAGCCTGAAATTCCAGATTTTTGGGGTCCTTTATCTCTTTAGGCCTCTCTGGGCTCCTTCAGCCTCTTTGGAGTTTACACCTTCTCGGCAATCTTTTGAAAGCTTATCCCCTCCTTGTACCTCTCTTTAGGCAGCCTCCTTGTACCTCTAAGCAAGCCCCCTTATACCTCTAGGCAGCCCCCTTGTACCTCTAGGCAGCCCCCTTGTACCTCTAGGCAGACCCCTTATACCTCTAGGCAGCCTCCTTGTACCTCTAGGCAGCCTCCTTATACCTCTAGGCAGCCCCCTTATACCTCTAGGCAGCCTCCTTATACCTCTAAGCAGCCCCCTTATACCTCTAGGCAGCCTCCTTATACCTCTAGGCAGCCCCCTTATACCTCTAGGCAGCCTCCTTATACCTCTAAGTAGCCCCCTTGTACCTCTAAGCAGCCTCCTTGTACCTCTAAGCAGCCTCCTTGTACCTCTAAGCAGCCTCCTTGTACCTCTAGGCAGCCTCCTTGTACCTCTCTTTAGGCAGCCTTCTTGTTTTCTCCGCACTTCTCGGGCGAGGAACTCCTTCGGCCTTTTCGAAGTTTACACATTCCCTTCTCTACAGCTTTTCCAGATCATTCTATAGGTATCTCCCCTACTCACAATCCGTCTCACAGATTAACACTCTCTAAGCATAACATTTGTATATCTAACTGACCCTTTCAGCCTCTTTGAAGTTACGCACTCCCCTTTGGCTTCTTTAAGCTCTTTGGGATTTATATCTTTTTAGGAAGCATCTTATTTTCTCATCCTGTTACACGTCGAATATCTGCACCGCATTGAGCTAACTTTTCTTCCAACCGTTCGAAACCTCGATCGAGATGATAGACGCGATTGACGATTGTTTTTCCCTGTGCGGCAAGCGCAGCAATAACAAGAGAAACGGAAGCGCGCAAATCTGTTGCCATCACTTGTGCGCCTTGCAAACGATCTGTCCCTCGGATAAGTGCTGTTTGTCCACTCAGTGTAATTTGTGCACCCAAGCGGACTAATTCCTGTACGTGCATAAATCGGTTTTCGAAAATTGTTTCGGTGATATGAGCATTTCCCTGAGCTCGTGTCATAAGAGCCATAAATTGTGCCTGTAGATCTGTTGGAAAATCTGGGAAAGGACCTGTTTTGATATCTACGGGTATAATTTTTTTCTCTGGATCTCGTTTTACACTGATACCTTCTGGTTTTATTTCGATTTCGAGCCCTGTTTTTTTGAGGCACTCGAGGACTTGGGTAAGATGATGAGGATTTGCATTTTTTAGCAAGACTTTTCCCCCTGTCATAGCCACGGCCATAGCATATGTTCCTGCTTCGATTCGATCAGCAATAACTTGAATTTTTGCGCCATTGAGTTTTTCGACTCCGTGGATAGTGAGGGTTTGCGTACCTTCTCCAGAGATGTGTGCGCCCATAGCCTTGAGCGCTTGAATCAGATTTATGACTTCTGGTTCACAAGCGATATTATCAAGAATGGTTGTTCCTTTTGCCATGACAGCTGCCATCAAGAGCACGTGAGTTCCCCCGACAGTTACTTTAGGGAAACGATAGCGTCCGCCTTTGAGCCCTTCTGGTGCTTTAGCATGCACATATCCTTGTTCGATAACGATTTGTGCTCCTAGACTTTTGAGTCCTTCCAGAATAAAATCGACGGGCCGTGTTCCGATGGCACATCCACCAGGCAAAGAAACGTAAGCTTCTCTACATCGTGCGAGCAGCGGACCAATGACCCAAAAGCTTGCGCGCATTTTCTTCACTAATTCGTAAGGAGCATTTATTGTTGTTATTTTTTTTGCTGTAAAATGAATTGTTCTTGAATATCCGCTATCTTGATGTGATTTTCGTCCTTCGACAGCATAACCGATCCCGTGATGATTGAGGATTCGCAGTAAGAATTCGACATCGACGAGATGAGGAATATTATCCAAAGTAAGTGTCCCCTCCGTGAGCAATGCCGCAACCATAAGAGGGAGTGTAGCATTTTTAGCCCCTGAAATAGGAATAACACCATTAAGAGGATTTCCACCAATAATGTGAATAGAATCCATAATGTTCTGCCCTTTTTACTCAAGCCTAAAGTCTCCCTTTAAAAGAACCTTTTGAATTGAATAAGACTCCTTTTAAAGCAGATGAACACCTTAAAGCATTTTTTTCTATAACTTTGAAACGAATCATCAAGAGATTTGGTTGCAAAAATGTCTTAAAAATACCTTAATCGAAAGTCTTTTTTAGGAGTTATCCTGAAATCGTTTTCGATTTTGCTCTTTTCGGCGTTTTAAATTGGCACGCAACTGCTGAGCTAGCCTTTCTTGGCGTTGTTTTTTTCTCTCATCTTTGCATTTTTTATTATCATTTTGTTTTTGTTGATTCATTTGTGTCATAACACACTTTTTTGAAAAATTTCACTTTTTGATAGCTTGAAACACATCAGGCTCACACTATTTTTTGCCTTTATCTTTTTGGCTTCTTATATCACCTTTTTTGTCATGACATAAGATGAACTGACTTGCAAGAATGGATTAATGCTCTCTTGCCTATTTTGTAACAATATGGCACAAGGCAGCACAGAGATTTAAAGCGCTGCGGTAGCTCAGTGGTAGAGCACTCCCTTGGTAAGGGAGAGGTCGAGAGTTCAATCCTCTCTCGCAGCACCATTACATATCCCACACATCAATACACATCAATATCACATTGCAGGAGCAGCTCCTTTTGTTGACAGCCCCTCCTCTTAATTTATACGATAACGCCTCCTTTATTGACACGATAACGCCTCCTTTATTGACACGGATTCATTCTTTTTCTCTTTCTGCTCTTTTTCTCAAGCTCTCAATCCAGACCTCACCTCTCTTTGAGGCTTCTCCAACGTCTACTTCTTCTTTTATAACTGTTTTGATTTTACTACATACCCTCCACCATGTCTCACCAACATCAC
>NZ_JADC01000002.1 GCF_000518185.1 Bartonella clarridgeiae ATCC 51734 | reverse complement strand
AATCAGGGTGAAATGATCAATGTCTTTGTGGTGCGCGACCTCGATTTCTCCACTGTGTACAAATTAAAAATTATCGAAAATAACAAACAGATTATTCATCGTGCCTTTTCAGGGGACTTCAATAAAAACTCTATGGTAACTCCCAAATGAAGCAAAACTCTCAAAATATAAGTGATGAAACCGTCGCTATCGTCTCAACAAAACTCAAACCAATTCGTACCTTTCTCAAAGATGAAAGTCTCTTCGAAATCGTCATTAATCGTCCCTATCAAGTCATGATCGAAGGAATAAAAGGATGGAAAACAATCGAAGTTCCAGAACTCTCCTTTAATGAACTCATCGGTATCGCTAAAGTAAAAATATATACTTTTGTTTCATGAAAAAAACGAAAAAAGGAACAATTATGCCAAATTCAAAATTAGCTGGTTATCCAACTCTAACAAAAGAAGAATTACAAAAGCGCCAAAAAATCCTTCAGTCGGTCATTAGTGCCTATACTATTAGAAATACTCCTTTGCACTCTAATACACTCATCACTTTACAAGGGTACGCAAAGGGACGTTATTCATTAAGTGAATTTAATGTTATCATGGACACTAATTTAAAAGCTATTCTGAATGAGGTAACAGATGGAAACATAAACAGTGTGTCTCCTGATACTATAAATGCACATCATGCAATAAGAGCAATTATTAATCTACACCAAAATTTTCCAGGTATTCGAAATATAGAGACAGCTAATTATTGTACTCTAATAATAGATGAATTACAAAAACGTCGCACAATTATTGATTCAGCCATTAATACCCATGTTATTGAAAATATTTCTTTGCATCCTAGTACACTCATAGCTTTAGAAGAATATACAAAGGGAAACTATTCAGTAAATGAATTTGATATTGTTATGGATAGTATTGAAACAACGATTCTGGATAATTTAAAGAATGTGAATATAGATAGTGCGACTCTTAATACTATAAATGCGCATCATAGAATGAAAGCAATCATTGCCTTAAACGAAGAGTCTTTGCCAGAAAAGTTTGATTCTTCTTATTTAAAATATCTTCATGGACGTTTATTTAGGGAACAGTTTGAACCGACTGGACATATTAGCGATCATCCACTGACATCTAAAGATGGTATAACTGCAAGCATGCTAACAGTGAAAATACTGAACTCAAATAATGTGTTTACAGAAGATAAAAAAATCCAAGAAAGCTTACAGAAATTTGATCAAATGCTTGTTGCAAAGAATAATTTAAAAGGCTTATCGCGCAAAGAATTTATTGATGAGGCAGCAAAACTTTTTTCTTCTCTCAGCCGTATACATCCATTTAAAGAAGGCAACGAAATTACACAACGAATGTTTTTTGAAAAGCTTGCAGAAGCTGCAGGTCATCAACTTGATTTTTCAGTTGTGACAAAAGAACGCATGGTACGTGCCTACAGTGATACGATAGAGAAAAAAGATAATGTAAGGAGTGAAGTTATAGAACATCTTTTTGAGGATATTTCCAATCCAGAAAAAGTAAGTATTTTAAAGGAACTTATCTATAACGAATTTAATATTAAGTGCAAAGATCTAAATAATACAAATATTATAATGCCACGTGATGATATACCCTATTTAGGTATTTATAAAGGAAGTATTGGAAATGCTATTATGGTTGATACAGAGAATTCTTGTGTCGTATGCCTTAAAGATTATCTCACACCGAAAAAACTCAAAGGATTAAAGATTGGTGATAGGCTCATTTTTAAAACTTTAAACAAAAAAAATTTAGATACAATTCTCATCCCAGAAGAACAATTACCTCCTTTGACGGAAGATGAAATTGTTCAAGAGCTTGTAAAAAATACCATTGTCCAAGAAAAATTAGAAAAGATCGAGCGATATTCAAAAACTGTGTATAAAGATTCAAAAATACTGCATGAACATATAATAATGATGAATAAAAATCCAGAAAATTATAGATTTTTTTCCGATCAGATTGTTTCTGATCCAAAAAGTATTTCTGATGCAGCAAATAAAAAATTCAGATCTAACACAGATCAAAAGGACATTTATAAACTTGGTAACGCAATTGATGATTATATTATGACTGTAAAACATCGTAAAAGTCTAATGGTTGAACAGCATAATGCACAACAAAAACGCCTTGGAACAATAGTAACAATGCCTAGCAAAGCAATGCAAGATGTTCTTAACTTGCCAAAAAATATGCAGAAAGAAACTTTAAAGTCCTCTCCTCTCCTTTACAAAGAACTCAATAATTTTATAAGTGATGTTACCTTTCGTCTTTTACCAGAAGAGCATAAAGCGCTCTGTAATGCTGATTATAAAACACTCTCTGAAAGCATTGGTATATCAGAAAGTAAAGCGAAGACAATTATAAAACTTGTTACCCAATCCAAAGAGTTGTGTGAATCATTGAAACCAGTCAGACCTGAGCAGCCAACAGAAATGAATATAAACAAAACAAATTCTATAAGAATGTAGTTTCAAAATAACAACAGCATAACAAAGTAAAAACATATTTTTGTTTCATAAAAGCAAATAAAAAACAAAAAAAAGAAGTTATACTGACAGCATTAACTAATTGTTCGATATCTCTAACACTAAAAGAATTACAAAAAAGTCCGGAATTTGTTGATACAGCTGTTAGTACTTATTGGGAATAAAATAAACAATGACAACATCTTCCGATATATCCTTAGCCCGTAATTATGCCTATCCTAACAGTAAAACATTAAAGAATAAATATGGAATAATGGATTTTAAAAAACTTGAAAAGAAATGTACACATGATGCAAAAAAAGTAATCGTCAATTTGCATCAAGAACCGCTACCAGAAAAGTTTGATTCTTCTTATTTAAAATATCTCCATAAATGCTTATTTGAAGACGCATTTGAATGGGCCGGACATACCCGCGATCTCCCCTTTACATTTAAAGACGGCACAACTGCCCAAATGTTAATGATGAAAATGCCGAATTCAAATATTTTTTTTGTAGCTGGTAACAAAATTCAAGAAAGCTTACAGGAATTTGACCAAATGCTTGTTGCAAAGAATAATTTGCAAGGTTTATCGCGCGAAGAATTTATTGATGAGGCAGCAAAGCTTTTTTCTTCTCTCAACTATATACATCCTTTCAGAGGTGGTAATGAACCTACACAACAAATGTTTTTTGAAAAGCTTGCGGAAGCTGCAGGTCATAGAATTGATTTTTCAATTGTGACACAAGAACGCATGATACGTGCTTGTACTGATGCGATAACTCTAAAAGGTGATGAAGCTCATGAAGCGATGAAACATTTATTTGAAGATATTTCCAATCCAGAAAAAGTACGTGTTTTAAAGGAATTACTCAATCACATACCTAGGCTTGAGTGCAAACGTTTGGATAATGAATATGTTGTAATGCCACGTGAAGGTATGACCTATACAGGTATTTACAAAGGAGGTAGTTTAGATTCTATTATAGTTGAAACAGTGGATTCTTGCGTCATATGTCATAAAGATTATCTTACACCAGAACAAATCAAGGCATTAAAATTCGGTGATGGGGTTACCTTTACAGTTCCAATAAATAAAGATTTAGATCAAATTCTTATCCCAGCAGAAAAGTTAGCTCCTTTGAGGGAAGAGGAAATAATCAAAAAGATTAAAAATACTGATTGTATTAAAGAAAGCCGAAAAGGAATTGACCATTTATTAAAGCTTGTTTATGGAGATCCAACAATATTAGATAAGCATATGAATCTTATTAATAAAGATCCTGAAATGGGTCAACAGCTTGCCGAACAGATTAGAAATTCTCCTAAATCTATTTCTAAACTCGCAGGCTTCAAAATATGGCGTATAAGGAGTCCAAAACGCAGGGTAGCTGAAAGAAATATTTCAAGCCTCAGTCGAGCAATTACACAACATGTGCAAATTGTAAAATCTGTTAAAGATAAAATTTTTATAGAGTATAAAAGAAAACAAAAACGACTTGAGCAAGTAGTAAAAATACCTAGTAAAGAAGTGCGAGAGAGTCTTAATTTGCCAAAGGATATACAAAAAAAAGCTTTAGAGTCTTCTCCTTCACTTCACAGAGATCTTTGTGATTTTCTGTGTAAAGTCAATTCTCGTCTTTCAATGAGTGAGCTAGAACATATTCGTGATACTAATCATAAAATACTGGCTGAAAGTATTGGCATATCACAAAGTAAAGCGAAGATAATTACACAAACTTTTAATAAAGGAGTAAAATTATACAAACAATTTGAAACAATCAAAGCTGACCGTTCGAAAATAGCGGCTATGACCATCTGAAAATTTAAGTTTTTTCACTTTGTATTCTAATATGGATGATATAGATGAGGAGGAATTTTCATGATAACATTATACCCATAAAGAGAGAAAAATCATTCTTGATGATTATAGCATCAAAAAGAAAATAATAACAACATCACCAAAGTAAAAACATATTTTTATTTCATGAAAGCAATAAAGTGAAAGGAAGAGATATGTATTCATTCTATTATTATCCTGATACTCAAATATTAAAAAATAAATATGGAATAATGAATGAAAAAGAATTAAATGCCCAATGCAGTCGTGATACAGCAAAAGCAATTGTCAGTTTGCGTCAAGAACCACTACCAGAAAAGTTTGATTCTTCTTATTTAAAATATCTCCATAAATGCTTATTTGCGAACACGTTTGAATGGGCCGGACATACCCGCAATCTCCCCTTTAAGTTTGAAGATGGCACGCGTGGCAAATTGTTGGTGATGCGAATACCAAACTCAAATAATTTTTTTGTCAGTGGTAGCAATATCAAAAAAAGCTTGCAGGAATTTGATAAGACGCTTTCTGAAAAGAATAATTTACAAGGATTATCGCGTAAAGAATTTATCGAGGAGGCGGTAAAGCTTTTTTCCTTTCTTAACTATATACATCCATTCAGAACTAGTAATGGACGTGCGCAACGAATGTTTTTTGAAAAGCTTGCAGAAGCCGCAGGTCATAGGCTTGATTTTTCAGTTGTGACAAAACAACGCATGATACGTGTTTGTAATGATGCGATACCTGTAAAAGGTAATATAAATTATGAAGGGATGAAACATCTCTTTGAAGATATTTCCAATCCAGAGAAAGTATATCTTTTAAAAAAATTTGTTTGCCAGGTACCTAAGGCTGAACGTAAAAATCTAAATAATAAAGTTGTTATAATTTCACGTGAAGGTATGACCTATGAGGGTCTCTATATAAAGAGTGGTTTAGATTCTGTTATGATTGAAACAAAGGATTTTTGCGTCATATGCCATAAAGATTATCTTACACCAGAACAACTGAAGACATTAAAACCCGGTAATCAGCTTACTGTTACAGTTCCAATAAATGATTTAAACAAAATACTCATCCCAGCAGAAAAATTAGCTCCCTTGACAGAAGACGACATAATCAAAAAAATTGAAAATGATGCTGGTGTTCAAGCAAGTCGAAAAAAAATCGAAGAGCTATCAAAACTTGTTTACGGCAATTCAAAAATATTAAATTCAAGTATAACGCTTATTCATACAAATTTCGATTTCGGTAGTGATCTTTCTAAACAGATTATAAATTCTCCTAAATCTATTTCTAAGTTATTAGGTTACAAAATATTAGGCATAAGAAGTCCAGCACGTAAAAACGCTGAAAGCAATATTAGTGCACTTAGTACTGAAGTTAATAAGTATGTAGATATGGTATTAGAGATTAAATATGAGATTATTGGAAAACATAAAGCAAAAGAAAAGCGCCTTGCACAAACAGTAAAGATGCCTAGTAAAGAAATGCAAGATATGCTTAACTTATCTAGAAGAATGCAAATAAAGACTTTAGAGAGCTCTCCTGCACTTTACACAGAACTCACTCATTTTATGCGCAAAATCACTCTGCGTCTTTCAACAAGAGAGAATCAAGGGCTTCGTAATGCTAATTATAAAGAACTTTCTGAAAGTATTGGTATATCAGAAAATAAAGCAAAGATAATAATAGAAACCGTTGATAAAACTAAAAGGTTATTGGAGCTATTGCAACCTAACCGCCCACAAATGATAACTAAGACCATCTGAGAATGCAAGGCTTTGTATTTTATTTACATTCATAGGTAATAATTTTTGTAATAACTACATCTTCAAAAAGATGGAGTTTAAATTATAAGTTTAATTAATGAAGTATTTTTTATGGCATGGTGAAATAAAGAGTAGGACATAATGAAATATACAAAAACGCAGCTGGTTTTTATTTTAATGCCAATACTTTTGGGCGCTTTAACGATATTCTTTTTTCCTTACTTATTATTATTTATGATAAATGGGTTACAGGATTATGAGAAATATTGGTATATTCGTTCAGAACCATTATTGGTGCTGATGTTCGTTGTCGCCATACCATTAATTTATACTATATCGCAAAAATTATATTTACGCAAAGCGATTACAATTGTTACAGCGATTTTTTTTACTGGCACTTCTCTTTATTATATTAGCTGTGAAGTTAAACGCTTAAGTCCTTATATCGGCCAACAAGGAATAACGTGGAGCTATGCTATAAAGTTTATCGATAACATGATTTTCTTTGGCATAATTGGCGGTGTTTTTCTTTTAGCAGTTCAATTCTTAATAGCAACTCCGCGTAAAAGTAAAAAAGGAGTGAAGCGTGCCAAAAAAGCAATTTTTGGTGATGCATCATGGATGAATTTAAATGAAGCAAAAAAAATTTTTCCTGCAGATGGTCAAATTGTTATTGGCGAAAGATACCGTGTTGACCAAGATAGTGTGTGTAATATTCCCTTTGCGCCAGGTGATAAATCAACATGGGGGAAAGGTGGAACAGCGCCTTTGTTAACATTTAATCTTGATTTTGGTTCAACACATATGATTTTTTTTGCTGGTTCTGGTGGCTATAAAACAACAAGTACAGTGATCCCAGCATGTTTAAAATATCCAGGATCCATTGTTTGTCTTGATCCTTCAACAGAAGTTGCACCAATGGTTCAACTTACGCGTAAAAAAATGAATAATAGAAATGTTATTGTTCTTGATCCAACTTCAATATCAACAAAAACTTTCAATGTTCTCGATTGGCTTTTAGACGATAGCGTACCCCGCACACAACGTGAAGCCAATATCGTAGGTTTTTCTAAATTGCTACTTACTGATAAAAAATCAGAGAATTCTTCAGCAGAATATTTTTCGACACAAGCGCATAATCTCTTAACTGCTCTTCTTGCACATGTCATATTCTCTGACGAATACGAAGACAGTGAGCGTCATTTAAAAACGTTGCGCAAAATTCTTTCTCAATCAGAAACGGCTGTTGTTAATCAATTGCGCAATATTCAAGATACATCACCTTCTCCTTTTATTCGTGAAATGGTTGGTATTTTCACAGAAATGGCAGATCAAACTTTTTCAGGTGTTTATACAACTGCCGCAAAAGATACTCAGTGGCTTTCTTTGTCCAATTACGCGGATCTTGTTTGTGGTGATGATTTCTCATCCTCGGATATAGCAGATGGGAATACAGATATTTTTCTTAATCTTCCTGCAAGTATTTTGAATAGTTATCCAGGAATTGGGCGTGTGATTATTGGTGCTTTTTTAAATGCAATGGTTACAGCAGATGGAAACTACAAAAAGCGTGTTTTGTTTGTCTTGGATGAGGTTGATTTGCTTGGTTATATGAATATTTTGGAAGAAGCACGTGACCGTGGACGTAAATATGGCACATCCTTAATGTTATTTTATCAGTCTTCTGGTCAGTTGGTAAATCACTTCGGAAAATCAGGAGCACAATCATGGTTTGAAAGTTGTTCGTTTGTGAGTTATGCTGCTATTAAAGATTTACAAACAGCTAAAGATATTTCAGAACGTTGTGGTCAAATGACTATTGAAGTGACAGGAGCAAGTAAATCTAGAGGGCAACTTTTAAAAGGTTCTAAAAATATGAATTATCAACAAAGATCACTGATTTTGCCTCATGAAATTATTCAAGAGATGCGCCAAGATGAACAAATCATTCTCATGCAAGGACAACCACCTTTACGATGTGGACGAGCAATCTATTTTAGAAGAAAAGAACTGTTAGCTGCTACTGAAAAGAATCGTTTTGCTCCAAAAGGGAAGTAAAACTGATAAAATACTTTATAAGTATTTATTTTCAAAAAAACAATAAAAGCATTAAAAAATAAGAACGTATGCTTATGTTTTATGAAAGCAAATAAAGAAAAAGGAAAGGTTCATGAAAAAAGATTCAACTGATTACTCTACATCTCTAACGCCAGAAGAATTACAAAAACGCCGCGAAGCGGTTGATGCAGCTATCAGTACACATGCAATTGAAGGGATTACTCTTCATTCTAAAACGCTCGAGATTTTAGAAGGATACGCGAAGGGAGAATATTCATTAGAAGAATTCAATACTCTTATGGACAATGCAATACTCTAAAGAATTCACCATAAAAAAGTAAGTTTTAGAGCTTAAAGACACATGATGTTAACATTTCATAATCTATCCTTATTTCATAATTATATCTATTCTGATAGTAAAATGTTAAAAATAAATTTGGAAATCCTCCTCAATTTATTTTTAAACTGGCAGATTTCAAAATAGGAATCTTAAATAGTTCAAAACGTAGAATAGTCTGAAAAAGATATTTCAAAATTCAGTCAAGCAATTGAAGAATATGGTAATGCTGTAGAATTTTCTAAAAATGGAATTTTTCAAAAGCATCAAGGAGAACAAAAACGTCTTGAATAAGTTGTAGAAACTCTTGGCAAAGCATTGTAAGACACTCTTAACATGTCAAAAGATATGTAAAAAGGTTTTAAATTGTAAAGGACTCTTTTAAGATTCACCAAGATCTTTGTAATTTTATAAGTAAAGTCAATTTACTTTGTTCACTATTCTCACCAATTAAATATAAATTGCTTAAACAATATAATTACCAACAACTTGCTAGAAAGTATTGGTATATAAAAAGTAAAGCAAGGAGAATTATAGAAACTTTTATAATAAAACCGAAGTAATACACTCTTCAAGACATTCCAAATTAATCCGTTAAAAACAATTGCTATAGCTAACTAAAACTAAAATGTGAATTCTTAGTGTATTTAATATTCATCGGTAAGAATTGTTTCTATAACATTATGTTCAAAAGTTTCTGCTTACTCATTTTTAATTTTCTATCATCATTATTTTCAATTTATTTATTTGGAAAGCTCGAAATTCGATGCATATTTCTTTGGCTTTATTAAAAATTTCTGTAATTATTCTCGCTCTATTTTCTGATATGCCAATGCTTTCAGCGAGTGTTTTATAATCAGCATCATTAAGTGCTTTATGCTCGCTTGTTGAAAGACGCAAAACGATTTTACTCATAAAGTTATTGAATTCTTCTCGAAGTAAAGGGGAAGACTCTAAATATTTGTTCCATTTATCCTTTGGTGAATTAAGAATATTTAATACTGCTTCGCTAGGCATTTCTATTGCTTGTTTAACACGTCTTTGTTCTACTTGATGCTCTTTAAGAATTCTATTTTTAGTAGATTCTATAGTATCTACATATTTTTCAATTGCTTGACTAAGTTTTGAAAAATTCTTTTCAGCTATTTTGCGTTTTGGACTCTTTATTATCCATATTTTAAAACCCGCAAACTTAGAAATGGATTGAGGAGAATTTTCAATCTGTTCGGCAAGCTGTTTACTTGTTTCAGGATTCTTATGAATAAGATGCAGATTTTGATCTAATATTTTTGAGTTGCCATAGACAAGTTTTGATAAATGCTCGATTTCTTCTCGATTTTTTAAAATATAGATATTATTTATAATCGTTTCGATTATTTTTTTTTCCGTTAAAGGAGCTAATTTCTCCGCTGGAATGAGAATCTTGTCTAAATTTTTGGTTATTGGAGCTATAAAGGTGATTTTATCACCAAATTTTAATGCCTTAAGTTGTTCTGGTGTGAGATAATCTTTATGGCATATAACACAAGAATCCATTGTTTTAATCATAATGGAATTTGGGCTATCAGCTTCATAGGTGCCCGTGTAGGTATCTCCTTCATTTGGTGCTACAATAATTTGATCATTTATATTACAGGAGTCAACATCTACTCTTATTCTGTAGTTGATGAATTCCTTTAAAATACGTACTTTTTCTGGATTGGAAATATCTTCAAACAGATGCTTCACAGTAGTTGTATTATCTACATCACCTTTTAGCATTATTGCATCACTATAGATACGTGTCATGCGTTCTTTTGTCGCAACTGAAAAATCAAGCTTATGACCTGCAGCTTCTGCAAGCTTTTCAAAAAATATTTGTTGTGTAAGCCCATTCCCTTCTCTAAATGGATATACATTAGTAAGAAAAGCAAATATTTCCCCTGCATCATTAACAAACTCTTCGCGCGATAATCCTTGTAAATTGTTTTTTTTAGAAAGTGTTCTATCGATTTTTTCTAAACATTCTTTAATTTTATCACCAACTGCTAGAGAAACTATCGAGGATGAACTACCGATTTTTCTCATGACGGCAACTGTACCATCTTCAAACTTAAATGGGAGATCGCGGGTATGCCCAGCCCATTCAAACGTATTTTCAAATAAGCGTTTATGAAGGTATTTTAAATAGGAGGAATCAAACTTTTTTGGTAGTGCTTCTTGACGTAAATTGACAACTGCTTCTGCTACATCATGCTCACATTTTTGAACAAAGCGTATAAAGTCTTTTATTCCATATTTATTTTTTAGTGTATTGCTGTTAGAATAGGTATAATTATCAGGTAATGCTTCAAGTTTTTCTGTTTTATTGAAGTATAAAGTATTTAGCTCTTGCAATGTAGGAGGGGGAAAATGCTTATTTAGAGTTTTTTTCATAAATTTTTTCTTTTTTTAAAAAAAAAAATTTTATTTTAAATTTTCTATAGTCATTTTTTTTAATTGATTAATTTGGAGCTTTCCAAATTCAAGGCATAGTTCTTTAATTTTATCACCAATTACTAGAGAAACTATTGAGGATGAATTCCTGATTTTGCTCAACCATCTTCAAACTTAAATGGGAAATCGCAAATACGCCCCCCATTCAAATGTATTTTCAAACAAGCATTTATGAAGGTATTTTAAATAGGAGAAATCAAACTTTTCTGGCAGTGTTTCTTGACGTAAATTGACAATTGCTTCTACTGTATCATGGGTGCATTTCTTTTTATTGTTCAAAATTCATTATTCCATATTTATTTTTTAGCGTTTCGCTATCAGAATGGATATAATTATGCGATAAGGATAGACTATGAAAATGTTAACATCATGTGTCCTTAAGCTCTAAAACTTACTTTTTATGGTGAATTCTTTAGAGTATTGCATTGTCCATAAGAGTATTGAATTCTTCTAATGAATATTCTCCCTTCGCGTATCCTTCTAAAATCTCGAGCGTTTTAGAATGAAGAGTAATCCCTTCAATTGCATGTGTACTGATAGCTGCATCAACCGCTTCGCGGCGTTTTTGTAATTCTTCTGGCGTTAGAGATGTAGAATGATTAGTTGAAATTTTTTTCATGAACCTTTCCTTTTTTTTACTTGCTTTCATAAAACATAAGCATACATTTTTATTTTTTATGCTTTTATTGTTTTTTTGAAGCTAAACACTTATGTAAAATATCTCACTCTTTCCATGAATTAAAATATTGCCATAACAATTGCCATCTATAAATATTAAATAAATTAAAAAACCTCACATTTTTAGCTAACCATATTCATTGTTTGTGCGTTACCAAATCTGACTTGTTTCAATGAATTTTGTAATATTTTGCTTTGCGTAAAGATTTCTTTAATTTGCTTTGCTCTATTTTCTGATATGCCAACGCTTTCAGCGAGTTCTTTATAGTTAGCATCACGGAGCAATTTATACTCTTTTAATGTAAGACGGCAACGGATTTTTTTTATAAAATTATTGAGTTCTTCGTGCAGCGAAGGAGAGGACTTCAAAGCTTCTTTCTGCATATCTTTTGGCAAGTTAAAAATATTTTGTATTTCTTTGCTGGGCATTTCCACTACTGTCGCAAGACGTTGTTGTTCAATTAGATACTCTCCAAGAATTACACTTTTCACACGTTTTACAGTATTCACATATTCATCAATTTTTTGAACAAGTATATAAATATTTTGTTTAGCTATTTCGTGTTTTGAGTTTCCTATGCCTAATATTTTCTTACCTGCTAATTTAGATATAGATTCAGGAGAATTAGTAATCTGCTTAACAAGCTCTAGACCAAACTGTGTATTTTGACTAATCATCTCTATCTTTGCGTTAAATTTTTTTAACTTGCGATAAACACGCTTTGCATAAAAATTGATCTCTTCTCGTTTTGATTGGACATCGTGATGATTTGTAATCCTTTCAACAATTTGCTCTTCAGTTAAAAAAGCTAATCTTTCTTTTGGAATGAGAAGGTTTTCTAAATCTTTTACATTTTCTTTTATTGGAACTGTAAAGGAAAACTGATTACCGACTTTTAATGTCTTAAGTTGTTCTGGTGAAAAATAATCTTTCTTAAAGATCATATAAAGCGGTTTTGCAATATAATCACGATCTGTTTTGAGTAGAATAGAATTTGGGCTATCATTTTCATAGATGCCTGTATAAATTTCATCTTTATTTGGCGTTAAAATAATTTTTTTCTGCGCATTTTTACGCTCGATATCATTCATGGAGTTCATGAATTCCTTTAAAACATATACGTTTTCTGGATTAGAAATATCTTCAAGCATATGTCCTATAGCTCTTATATCACCTATATTACCAGTATCCGTTATAGAAACCATACTGGAAACCACCATACGTTCTGCTGTGATAACTGAAAAATCAAGTTGATGACCTGCAGCTTCAGCGAGTTTTTCAAAAAACATTCGTTGTGCACGCCCATTACCATCTCTGAATGGATGTATGTGATTAAGAAAAGTAAATATACCCGTTGCTTTATGAACAAAATCTTGACGCGATAGTCCTTTAAGGTTATCGTGCTCTGCAAGTATTTTGTCTATATTTTTTAGTTCTTTGGGAATTCTCTCACTTGTTAGAAAAGAATTGTTTGAGTTCAATTTTTTCATTGTTGGCATAATAGCAGCTGTTCCATCTGCAAATGTAAATGTAACATCGCGAGTATTTCCAGCCCATTCAAATGTATTTTCAAACAAGCGTTTATGAAGATATTTTAGATAAGAAGAATCAAACCGTTCTGGTAGAGGTTCACAGTGTAGGTTAAGGATTGCCTTCACCACGTGATGTCCACTTACTGCACCAAGAACTTGATTGTCTTTTATTCCGTGTTTATTTTTCAGTACCCAACTTCTAGGATAGATATAATTGTAAGGTGATGGGGAATTAAAGTTAGATGATATTATGGTTTCTTCCACTTGCGGTTCTTCTGTAATTGTAATCTGCATATCGTCCAGAATAATTCGTTCAACAGTATCCATAATAATATTAAATTCATCTAATGAATAATCTCCTTCTGCATATCTTTCTAAAGTTAGAAGTGTATCAGAATGCAAAGTAATATTTTCAATAGTGTGAGTGTGAATCGCCGAATCAACGATTCGGCGACGTTTTTGTAATTCTTCTGCTGTCAAAGATACAGAATTATTAAATAGTTTTATTGGCATAATTTGCTCTTTTTATTTGTTTTAATGAAAAAAATATATCTTTACTTTTTATGCTGTTATCACTGTTGTGACGCTATATATCCATCAGTGATAACTTTGTATGATATTGTATCAACGATTTCGATCCATTCATATAAGAATGAAAATGAAAAATCTTGTATTTTTAGATAGCCATAGCCATCTGTGTTGACCTATTCATTTTGATTTTTTGAAGTTGTTGGTATACTTCTCTTGTTTCATTAAAAATTACTATAAGAGTTTGTGCTTTACTTTCTGACATACCAATGCTTTCAGCGATTTCTTTATAATTACCTTTTCTGATTGCTTTACTCTGGTCTTTTGAAAGACGAGAATTGACTTTACACAAAAAATGACAAAGCTCTTTTTGAAGTTCAATACAATTCTTTGAGGTTAACTTTTGTCTCCTTATATCCTGTGGCATAACAAGAATATCCTGCACTGCTTTGCTAGGCATTTCTACTGAATTTTCAAGCCGTTTTTGTTCTAAATGATGATTTTGCATAATTTTATTTTTAGAAGATTCTACAATAGAAATATATGTTCGAATTTTTTGATTGAGTGGTAAAATATTTCTTTCAGCTGTTCTGCGTTTTGGAGTTTTTATGCCGCATATTGTTAAACCCGCAAGATCATCGCCGGTAGAAAGATGCTTTAAAAGCCAGTTAGAGGTTTTTTCATTATCTTCTGCTGTTTGCTTAATAAACTCTATACTGCGATTTAACTTTTGTGAATTGCCATAGACAAGTTTTGATAAATGTTTGATTTCTTTTTCGCAGTTTTGAATCGCAGTATCGTTTCTAATCTTTTCGAGTAACTCTTCTTTCTTTAAAGGAGCTAATTTTTCTGCTGGAATGAGAATTTGATCTAAATCTTTATTTCCTGGAATTGCAAAGGTAACTGTATCACCGCATTTTAATGTCTTCAGTTTTTCTGGTGTTAAATGATCTTTACAGCATACAATATATGAATCTTTTGTTACAATTATAATAGAATCTGAACTACTATTTTTATATCTACCCGTATAGATTACATTATCACGTGGTACTATAACAACGTGACTATCCATATAATTACGTTCATATTGAGGCAAAGAGCATAAAAAATTCCTTAAAATATGCACTTTTTTTGGATTAGAGATATCTTCGAAAAGATGTTGCATCGTTTTATAATTTACATTACCTTTTACAGGTATTGCATCTCTACAGGCAAATGTCATGCGTTGTTTTGTAGCAATTGAAAAATCAAGTTGATGACCTGCAGCTTCTGCAAGCTTTTCAAAAAACATTCGTTGTGCACGTCCATTACCATCTCTGAATGGATGTACATAATTGAGAAAAGAAAAAAGCTTTACTGCCTCCTCGACAAATTTTTCACGCGATAAATCTTTTAATTGTTTCTTCTCAATGAGAGCTTGATCAAATTTCTGTAAGCTTTTTGCAATTTTTTGACTCTCTTGAAAAAAAACATCTGAGTTTGGTATTGTTACATTTACCATTTCGGCAGTTGTGCCATCTGCAAATGTAAATGGAAGATCGCGGGTATGTCCAGCCCATTCAAACATTTCCTCAAATAAGCATTTATGAAGATATTTCAAATAGGAAGAATCAAAGTTTTTTGGTAATGGCTCTTGACGTAACTGAACAGCTATTTTCTCTGAAAGCAACTGACTTTTTTTGTCAAGATACAGAGAATCTTGGATTCCATGTTTATTTTTTAATGTGTTACTGCCAGAATAAGTATAATCACAAGATGAATTTTTATTTCTTCTTAAAGCATTCTGTAGTCTTTTTACCATGTTAAACCTTTCAAAATATTACTTTTAATAAATACATTCCCCCCACGTAAATTCTTCTGAAATTTCAGATACTTTAGTATGAATACTAATATTTGTCCTGAAATATGAAAGATTTTTTGTTATATTTTCTTAATTTAATTACCTCCAAAGATATTTCGTTGCTTGAAAGGATCATAATAAATTTCTGTAACCTTAAATTTTCCTTCGATCCGTTTGCATTGAATGATAACATCAACCATTGAAATTAATAATCCTCGAATATCATCGCGCTCTAAATCGGCTCCTCCTTCACTTTCTTTGACCAGCAGAGTCATTTGCTCAAATGCAGCAAGTGCTGTTGACGCATGAACTGTTGTAATCGAACCTGGGTGTCCTGAATTAACATTACGGATATAATAAAAAGCAGTACCATCTCGCAACTCTTGTAGAAGAATACGGTCAGGACGCATTCGTAAAGCAGATTCAAGTAACTGTTTTGGTCCAACAGAAGCTAAACCATGCCCATCTTTTGCGTAGATCATAGAGACACGATTAGGATGTGGCACGATCAATTCTGGTGTATCTTCAATAGTTATAATACGCTCGTCATTAGGAATTTTAGCGATCAACGCTTTCGAAAGCGTTGTTTTACCAGACCCTGTTTTTCCTGAAATAAGGATATTTTTTTGCAATTTCACAGCCTGATTTAAAAAAGAAACAAAGTTTTTATTGTAATAATCGATTACCAATTCACGTTCGATACTTTTAAGTTCATTAAAACGCGATTGATAATCATTCAATGAGGTGAAAGAGACCTGTTCACACATTGAAAAAAGACCTTTATCAGCCAGATCTTCGAGTGAATAATTTCGCGACGATGGTTTACGAATTGTTATGCTGATTGTGTCTTTTTCTACAGCTGGTGGAATGACAATTTGAATACGCTCGTTATCCGGCAAGGTAGCTGATAATATTGGATTTTTATCGGAAATATTTTGCTTAGAATAAGCGGCAATGACTTTAGCGATACCGATGAGTTCATTAAAGG
>NZ_JADC01000001.1 GCF_000518185.1 Bartonella clarridgeiae ATCC 51734 | reverse complement strand
CTCTTATCACTGAAGAGTCAACATAATTTTTGAATTTTATAAAATATAACCAAACTCTTAAAAAAAACTAAAGTCAATCTTATCAAAAATTATAAGCAAAGAGTCAGTATCATAATCATTGCACAAATGCCTTACACATTTTATATTGTACTACATGCTAACAAGGAAGGTGTAAATGTTATCTAAACTTACCCGTAACCAAGCATTAGTGCTCAATGTTTTAAAAAATGAGGAAAAACCTTTAACTGCTTATGCAATTCTGGATCGTTTACGTGAAGAAGGGTTCCGGGCTCCTTTACAGGTTTATCGTGCATTAGAAGGACTAGTTCAATTAAAACACATACACCGCCTTGAAAGTGTAAATGCTTTTATGGTTTGTTCACATCCAGAGAATTGTCACCATGAATTAACGATTTTTACCATTTGCGACAAATGTGGCCAAGTGAATGAAATACAAAAACAAGCCATTGCATATGATATTAAGAAAGTGGCAGAAAAAATTGGGTTTCAAGCGCATAAAAGCACTGTCGAAATAAAAGGTACCTGTAAAAAATGTGCCATAAAATAACATCTTTATACTTGTGTAATTTTCATATCAAATATACATGTGCTACTCTTGTATTATCTGAAAAGCTCTTCTCCTTCTATTATTGTTATTATGTGCGTAATATGATCGCTATTTGATGTTTGGGTGCATCTATTGTATTTATTATATATTGAACTGAAAGTAATAAATCCATGTCTACATCAATTTTTCTAACAAACGCGTATCTCAGAAAAATAAAACACAAAAAACTAATTAATGTTCTTCTTATTATTTTTGCACTTTTTATACTTTGGTTTAGTTATAAATGGCTGGCACATTGGCGTTATATGCTTACAACTGACGACGCTTATGTACAAGGTGACATCGCTGCTATTTCCCCCAAATTAAGTGGATATATTGAAGAAGTTTCTATTGAAGCCAATCAAGCAGTAAAAAAAGGTGATATTCTCTTTCGTTTAGAAAGTGGTGATTACCAAATCAACTTGGATCAAACAAAAACCCATCTCGACACACAACAAAAAATCCTTATGCGTATTGATGCGCAAATTGTGGCAGCCCACAGTGCTTTAGATGATGCTCAAGCACAAAAAGCCGCTGCTTCAGCTGTAGCAACTAACACACAACTCACCTTGCAACGTATTACAGAACTTAAAAATGATCGTTATGTTTCCCAATCCAATGTCGACAATGCTAAATCAGCTTATGAACAAGCTATTGCCAATGTTACGCGGACAGAGGCACAAATAGCCGCAGCGCGTGCTAATATTCAAGTATTAGAAGCACAACGGCATGAAATAGAAAGTCAAACAAAAAATCTTGAATTAACACGTGACAAAGCAAGGCGTGATCTTGATTCAACTATTCTCCGAGCTCCATTTGATGGAATTATCGGAAATTTAACAGCAAAGAAAGGAGATTTTGTCGTTAATGGCCAACGTCTTGCAGCGTTAGTTCCCATCAATGAGCTTTACATCGAAGCAAACTATAAAGAAACACAAATACAAAATATTCAGAGTGGGCAAACTGCTTATATCTCCGTTGATGCCTTCAGAAAAGATGTGTTTGAAGGAACAGTACTTTCTGTTTCACCTGCGACAGGAGCTGTTTTTTCTCTCTTGCCTCCACAAAATGCTACCGGTAATTTCACGAAAATTACTCAACGCATTCCAATTCGTATTTCTATTCCTGAGCATATATTAAAAAGCGAAAGAATCAAAGCAGGAATGAGTGTTATCGTAACAATTGACACACGTCCAAAGACAAAAGATAAAGATCTTGTACAACAAGATTAAATGATCCTGCCATGAAAAATCCTGCATCTACTGATTCTAAAGAACACATAGGAATACGTAAAGTCATAGTTTTCATTGCTATGACTTTTGGTATGTTCATGGCTATTTTAGATATTCAAATTGTTTCCTCATCTTTGGCCGAAATTCAAGCTGGTTTATCAGCCAGTGCTAATGAAATTACATGGGTTCAAACTGCCTACCTTATTGCTGAAGTCATTATGTTACCTCTTTCTGGTTTTTTAGGACGTTTGCTATCAACACGGGTTTTTTTCAGTTTGTCAGCGGCTGGCTTCACCATTGCATCCATTCTTTGTGCTACAGCAACATCTATTGAGCAGATGACCTTTTACCGTGCACTTCAAGGTTTTATTGGTGGAGGTATTATTCCCAGTGTTTTTGTTGCTTCTTATACGCTTTTTCCTCCCTCTAAACAGCCAATTGTTTCGCCCATTGTTGGTCTAGTCGCAACATTAGCACCTACGATTGGTCCAACAGTGGGGGGATATCTTTGCCATGTCTTATCATGGCATTGGCTCTTTCTTATCAATGTACCCTTTGGAATCATTATCTCAATTTTAACTTGGAAATTAATTGATTTTGATAAAGCAGAACCATCTCTAATAACTAAATTTGACTGGTGGGGTCTTATCTCCATGGCAACTTTCTTAGGATCTTTAGAATATATTTTAGAAGAAGGTGCAAGTCATGATTGGTTAAAGGATCCGCTGATCTTTAACCTTTTCATTATTATGATCTTAGCAGCTAGTTTATTCTTTTGGCGAGCTTTCACGACTAAAGAACCAATTGTTGATCTCACAGCTTTTTCTAATCGAAATTTTTCGATTGCAGCAATTTTTTCCTTTATGCTTGGAATAGGACTGTACGGTCTTACCTATCTTTATCCTGTCTATTTAAGTCAAATACGTCATTATGATGCTCTTATGATTGGAGAAACACTGTTTATTTCAGGTCTAGCTATGTTTTTGACTGCTCCTATAGCAGGCTTCCTTTCAGCACGTATTGATGCACGTCTTATGATTGCTATAGGATTAGCCAGCTTTGCATGGGGAACCTGGCTAGCCACTGCTGTCACCGACAACTGGGATTTTTGGGAGCTCTTTTGGCCTCAAATTTTTCGGGGAGCCTCTATCATGCTATGTATGGTTCCCATTAATAATATTGCCTTTGGGTCATTACCACCAGAACGAATGAAAAATGCCTCTGGGCTTTTTAATTTAACACGCAATCTTGGTGGTGCAGTAGGACTTGCTCTTATCGGTACTTTTATGATGCACCGCTCTGATCTCCATTATGGACGAATAACCGAAACCGTTCAACCAGGAAATATCCAAGCAACTGAAATGCTTGCAAAACTTACCATGTATTTCCATTCTTATACGTTTGATCCACATGCTCTTGCTTTATCACAACTTTTTGCTATGGCTCTTACACAAGCAACAGTTATGGCTTTTAGCGATATTTTCTTTATGATGACTATTCTTTTTAGCATTTTAATCTTCTTAACCGTTTTCTTTAAAAAAATACCACCATCCGCGGATATTCCTCCAAGTCATTAACTTTATATGATAAACAACAAAGGAGTATTTATAGTACTGAGGTATCAACAAAAGAGGTGTAATTATTTGCTAATCACTAAGGTATCGATGAACTAGCCTATTGAGGAAATAATTTTTTAACGCTCTAAAATATTAAGTTACTTTATAATGCTGATTACAACTTACATCCTGTAAGTCTCCGCTTGAAACTAAAATACCATGACATGAAATAAGATATTGAGGAATCAATTCCAGTGCTTGAAAATGGTGTTTTTCATAAGATCCGGGCATAGCGAAATTTTTTGTTAAATGACTTGAAAAACCAAAACGCTGATAAAATTGAGAATCTCCCACCAGAAAAATAGCACCATGGCCTAATTTTTTTGCTGTTTCAATTGCATGCTGCATTAAAACTGATCCGATTCCTATACCAGAACATTCAGCTGAAACAGCTAAAGGCCCTAAAAGCAAAGCACCTTGAGTTTCATTTTGTCCTTTATGGAAAGTAACATTCCAAAGACGCACACTTCCTACAAGCTCATCGAGAAAATTTTTAATAACAAAAGAAAGCCCATAAGCTGGAAACCGACCACGACGTAAAATTTCTGATGATTTACGCTTACGTTCCTTTCCCATCACTAAATCAAGAAGTTTCTCCCGATGAAACCTATCAGCTTCTTGCTCAGACATAAGCGTAAAGAATGCACCATTTTTTGCTTGAAAATGAATCTTTGTCATCTCTGTCACCCATTAAACCGCCTCTTAACCACCCCATTAGGTAAAAAATAAAGATACACCCTATATATAAAAAAACTTCAAATGACATACGACCGTAAAGGCTCAAAACCATTAAATGCAACAGAGGCGTAAGTTGTTGTATAAGCACCCGTTCCATGAATCAATAACTCATCACCTATTGTGAGAGAAAGAGGAAGTAAATAAGGCGTTTTTTCATACATAACATCCGCCGAATCGCATGTAGGTCCAGCTAAAATACAAGGCTCCATTGCTTTATCATCATAAGCTGTTTCAATAGGATAGCGAATGGCTTCATCCATAGTTTCAGTGAGACCATTAAATTTCCCCACATCAAGATAAACCCAACGAATATTATCATCCTTTGCTTTTTTAGAGATAAGAACAACTTCTGTGCGAATAACGCCGGCATTGCCTACCATCGCACGTCCTGGCTCGATGATTGTTTCAGGAATACGATTACCAAAATATTTTTTCAATGAATCAAAAATAGCCATACCATAAGTTTGTACTGTAGGAATATCCTTCAAATAACGTGTTGGAAAACCACCCCCCATATTCACTAATTTCAGCTGGATTCCTTCTTGTTCCAAAGATTTAAAAACAAAAGCTGTATCCGATAAAGCACGATCCCATGCATTTAGATCTGTCTGTTGAGAACCCACATGAAAGGAAACACCATACGCCTGCAAGCCTAATTGATGTGCATGACGTAATACATCAACAGCCATAAAAGGAACACAGCCAAATTTTTGCGATAACGGCCACTCTGCTCCTTCTCCGTCGGTAAGAACTCGGCAAAAAACACGAGCTCCCGGTGCAGCACAAGCAACTTTTTCTACTTCTTCAAGACAATCGACTGCGTAAAGCGAAACGCCAAGTGCATGTGCACGTGCAATATCACGTTCTTTCTTAATGGTATTACCAAAAGAAATACGATCTGCTGTCGCACCTGCTTTTAAAGCCATTTCAATTTCTGCTATAGAAGCAGCATCAAAAGATGATCCTAAAGAAACAAGCAAGCGCAAAATCTCAGGTGCTGGATTCGCTTTGATCGCATAGAAAATACGTGATTGTGGAAGAGCTTTTTTAAAATTTAAATAATTCTCATGAACAACATCAAGATCAACGACCAAACATGGACCCTCAGAACGATGTGTTGCAAGGAAATCGCGAATACGTTGCGTTGCCATTTGCATTTCTCCCCAGGAACAAAATGTCCCTACTCTACGCCAATAAGCAGCGAAAACGCTGCTAGCAGCAAAAAACAAAAACACACAAGCACTCTCTTCAACCTGATTGAAAAGTAACCAGGAAGAACCAGCATTGCATGCCAAGAAAAAACAGCGCGAAAACCGCGTTGCCTTACGTTGTCTGCCTTTTTGATTGGAGTTGAGAAACCACTTCCGCACTGAAGGCAATGAGGTGTGCCTCTATAGTTATCCCAGCATTTGGACAGCTGGAAGACACCAGAAAGGCCCGCACCGTCGTTGCTTCAAGATGTCCTCATTCTTTCGATTGGCCGTAAGAATGACTGGAGCGGTTAGTTCCAGGTACCGTACCGGTTAATCTCACCATTTGAGAACCAGCGGACACCCACAGGCACGTGCGACTTTGGGCAATATAACGTATAAAGCCAATTTTTATTCATTGCAATCATTTTTTTTAATTTTAAAACTTTTTTAACTTTTAATCAAAAAATGATGTAAAAAAGCAATATATAATACAAATACAAAGGAAAGCTTATGCTCTCATTTTCTATATATTTCGTTATAAATTGGATATTGCTGAATCTCAAAATATTCTTCTTTTAAAAACTTTATTCCAAATAAAAAGAAGTTTTTTTATTGTTCACAACAAGACAGAGTAGCACGCAATTTTAGTAACTGAAATTGTCTATGACGTTCCCGAAAGCGCTGTTTATCACTTTCATCCCGTATATTATAACAAGCATTACAAGATACTCCCTCTTCATAATGAGGAGATAACTTATCTTCAGCATTAAGAGGGGAACGACAGCCGCAACACAATTCGCGTCCACATTCTTCGAGACCATGCCCAACAGAAACGCGCTCATCAAAAACGAAGCACTCACCTTGCCACAAACTTTTTTCTTTTGGGATAATTTCCAAATATTTGAGAATACCACCTTTTAAGTGATAAACTTGATCATAACCAAGACTACGAACATAAGCCGTTGATTTTTCACACCGAATGCCTCCTGTACAAAACATAGCAATTTTCTTTTTCTTTTTCAAATCACCTTCATGCTTCATAACCCACTCGGGAAATTCACGAAATGTTTTAATGCAAGGATCAATTGCTCCTTGAAAACTCCCAAGCGCATATTCATAATCATTGCGTGTATCGATTAAAAGTGTTTCTTCATCTTGGATAAGAGCATTCCAATCTTCAGGCGCTACATAAGTCCCAACAACTTTTAATGGATTAACATCTTCAACCCCCATTGTCACAATTTCTTTTTTTAGCCGCACCTTCAAACGACGAAAGGGCATTTTTGAAGCCCATGAATATTTAATCTCAGGCATTTGAAATGTAGGCTCTGCTGTGATAAAATCTATTAACTTTTCAATTGCACTGCAAGAACCAGCAACAGTGCCATTGATTCCCTCTTTTGCTAAAAGAAGAGTTCCCTTAATACCATTTGTCTGACATAAATTCAGCAAAGGCCTTTGCAATTGACTATAATGCTTCAAATCCGCAAAGCAATAAAGAGCAGCAACTTTAAATTTCTTTTCCATGATACCGACATAACGCTGGTTTTATTTAATTTCAAGAGCTATTCGTTCTCTTCTTGTATATTGTTCTGTTATTTACTTAACACGCAGATTACTTTCTTATAAAAATTATGGAAAAAGAGTACCATTCTCAAAGGATAATTGAATACTATCACAATGCATCATCACCCCTTACTTAATTATGATTACACAAAAGACAATAATTTCTCTCTATGCATATGATCATATCAAAAAAGTAGAACACTAAAATTATGCATACCTTAATTTTTAGCCGAAATTGCTGTTGAATTTATTTTTCTTCAAGCCCCAAATTTGCCCTTTGTTCAAATCTAATTGTTCTTACAGAAAGTCACATACAATGTTTTTGTAATCACCTAACGAAGGGAGTCTACAAGGGAGTTTAAGTTTATCGAGATCATTCCTAAAATAAATTAGAGTGAAAAAATTTAAAGACTAATGAGTAGCTTCCATGTAACATAGGTTGCTCTCTTATCCCACAAAAGCACGTTCCACAACATAAGTCGCTGGTGCATTATTGGCTCCTTCAACAAGGCCAAAAGTCTCACACATCTTGGCACAATCCTTCAGCATTGCCATCGAACCACAAATCATGACACGGTCTTCAGTAGGATTAATTTTCGGCAAACCAGTCATTTCAAAAAAAGCACCGCTTTCCATAACAGTGGTAATGCGCCCCATATATTCTGAAGGTTCACGAGTAGTCATAGGATAAAATCGCAACTGTTTTATATATTCACCAATTAATGGATCCTGCTGTAAGGAAGTAACCAGATCTTTTGCATATGTAAGATCATTGCACTCACGCGTCGTTTGAATAAGCACCACCTGGGAAAATTTTTCATATGTTTCAGGATCACGAATAAGACTTGCAAAAGGAGCGACACCCGTCCCTGTTGAAAGAAGATAAAGACGCTTTCCAGGAATAAGAGCATCAAGAACTAAAGTTCCAGTTGACTTTTTACGCATTAAAACTGTATCGCCAATTTTAATTTTTTGGAGATGTTCTGTTAATGGTCCCCCTGGCACTTTGATCGAAAAAAACTCAAGCTGTTCATCCCAATATGGGCTTGCAATCGAATAAGCACGATAAATTGGCTTTTCTACATTCGGCAAACCAATCATAACAAATTCACCCGAACGAAAACGAAAACTTTCCGGACGATTAAGGCGAAATTTAAATAAATGATCTGTATAATGAAAAACCTCTTGAACAGTAAGCGCAAACACATTTTCAGGAATTGGAAAATTTAATGCAATATTCCCGCTGTTTGTTTCAACACTAGTTGCTGATGCGCTCATAAACTCTTCCTTATATTTTGTTTCAACACTTAGTTCCAAATTTATAAATAGTATAATTCTCACATAATCATCTACTTATATTTTTCTAAAACAAAAACCATTAAATGAATATTTTATACTCAATTTGGAACAGTTACATCTTATACTATAAATACAAAAGAGAGAAAACGGACTACAAGCTATCAAGTCAAGTACAGCAGTAATAACCTCACTATTCTATAAGCTCAGTAGAGGATATTTCGTTCCTTATGCGGCATTCATGTTATTCTTCAATAATGATTGAAATTTTTAATAAAGAAGAACCAAAATACAATGATATTTTATATTGCGCTCTGTTTTTTTACTCATCATAAACTTTTGATGTTAATAACACGTTTTTTTTTCAAAAATACTTATGGAGTATATAAAAATGCTTATGGAGTATATATAGAGAGAAGTATTTTCTCTCTATATAAAAATGGCAAGTGAGAATTTTATAATTTCTTGCAGAGTAAAAATGAGTATTTTGACAATTTTTCCTCTTTCTTTTTTCCTGTTTTGGTCTTGAAAGAGAAATTTGTATTTTAGAATGATAATTTTGTTGTATTAAACTTTTTTTACAAATTCCGATTTTAAAGCCATTTGACCAATTTCAGGTATTTTACAATCAATATTATGATTTCCGTCTACCAAACGGATATTCTTAACTTTGGTGCCACTTTTCAAAACAAATGAAGAACCCTTAACTTTAAGATCTTTAATTACCATGACGCTATCACCATTCGCTAAAAGCTTACCATTAGCATCATAAACTTCAAAAAAGACAGGAGACTCTTCATCATTTTTTTGAGGCCACTCATGCGTACATTCAGGACAAATAAAATTGCCATTCTCTTCATAAGTATAAAGACCATCACACTGAGGACACTGAGGCAGTTGAGTCATACATCCCACCTTTATTCAAGAAAAAGAGCTATTGAATACAAGATATACTTCATTGTTAAAACAAAAATTTGTTAGTTGATTTGATAATAATAAGAAAAACGGGCCTAATGGCCCGTTTTTCTTTTAGCTTTGGCTCAAGCGACTTAGAAATCCATTCCGCCCATTCCGCCCATTCCGCCACCACCCATCGGAGGCATTGGTGTTTCTTTCTTTGGAAGTTCAGCAACCATTGCTTCTGTTGTAATGAGAAGACTTGCAATTGATGCAGCATTCTGTAAAGCAGAGCGAACAACTTTTACTGGGTCAACAATTCCCAAAGCAATCAAGTCACCAAATTGTCCTGTTGCAGTGTTGTAACCAAATGTATCTGAACTGTTTTCAAGCACCTTACCAACAATAATTGCTGCTTCTTCACCTGCATTGGTCGCGATTTGACGCGCTGGCGCTTGCAAAGCACGGCGTACAATGTGAATACCAGCCTCTTGGTCAGGGTTTTTCCCTTTGATAGTCAAAGCATTCGCAGCACGCAAGAGTGCAGTTCCACCACCAGCAACAATACCTTCTTCTACAGCTGCTCGTGTTGCATTTAAGGCATCATCAACACGATCTTTCTTTTCTTTCACTTCAACTTCTGTCGCACCACCAACACGAATAACGGCAACACCACCAGCAAGTTTCGCAAGTCTTTCTTGCAGTTTTTCACGATCATAGTCAGAAGTTGTTTCTTCAATCTGTGCCTTAATCTGGCTAACACGTGCAGTAATTTCAGCCTTATGTCCAGCACCATCAATAATGGTTGTGTTTTCTTTAGAGATGTTAACTTTCTTCGCACGTCCAAGCATATCTAAGGTGACATTTTCAAGTTTAATGCCCACATCTTCAGAAATAACCTGACCCGCTGTCAAGATCGCAATATCTTCTAACATCGCTTTACGACGATCACCAAATCCTGGAGCTTTAACAGCAGCAATTTTCAAACCACCACGGAGTTTGTTGACCACGAGGGTTGCCAAAGCTTCACCTTCTACGTCTTCTGCAATAATAAGAAGAGGTTTACCAGATTGCACAACAGCTTCAAGCACAGGAAGCAAGGATTGCAAATTAGATAACTTCTTTTCGTGAATAAGGATATAAGGGTCATCAAGATCTGTGACCATTTTTTCAGCATTTGTCACAAAATAAGGAGACAAATAACCACGGTCAAACTGCATACCTTCAACAACTTCTAACTCAGTTTCAGCTGTTTTTGCTTCTTCAACGGTGATGACGCCTTCATTGCCTACTTTTTCCATAGCATCAGCAATCATTTTTCCAATTTCAGAAGCACCATTTGCAGAAATAGTTCCAACTTGCGCAATTTCTGCTGAAGTTTGGATTTTTTTCGCTTTCTTGAAAAGATTTTCAACGACTTCTTCAACAGCAGCATCAATCCCACGCTTGAGATCCATTGGGTTCATCCCAGCAGCAACAGCTTTTACACCTTCTTGCACAATCGCTTGCCCTAAAACAGTAGCTGTTGTTGTTCCATCACCTGCAATATCATTGGTTTTTGAAGCCACTTCGCGCAACATTTGTGCGCCCATATTTTCGAACTTATCTTCCAGTTCAATTTCTTTTGCAACGGATACACCATCTTTTGTGATACGAGGTGCACCAAATGATTTATCAATTACCACATTGCGACCTTTTGGGCCAAGTGTTACCTTAACAGCATTAGCAAGGATATCAACACCGCGCAATAAGCGCTCACGCGCTTCACGGCCAAATTTGACTTCTTTAGCAGCCATTTAATTTCTCCTTGGAGTTGTCTTAAATAATTAAACAAAATAATTGAGAAACTGGATTATTAACCCAAAATTCCCATAATATCAGACTCTTTCATGATTAAGAGATCTTCACCATTAATCTTGACTTCAGTTCCAGACCATTTCCCAAACAAGATGCGGTCTCCTGCCTTCACTTCTAGAGGGATGCGCTTTCCATTATCGTCGAGAACACCATTTCCAACCGCAATAATTTCACCCTCTTGAGGTTTTTCCTTTGCTGTATCAGGGATGATAATCCCACCAGCTGTTTTATTTTCAGATTCAACCCGACGAACGACGACGCGGTCGTGGAGTGGGCGGAATTTTATGTTAGCCATGTTTTATATCCTTAAAACTTAATATAACTAAATTAATCTTAAGTTCCTGTTAGCACTCTCTTATGGTGAGTGCTAACAATAAGGCAAATATAAAAATGCTTTTACACGATGTCAAGGGTTCTGAATAAAATTAACCTGTACCTTGTCTTACTTTTTCCATTGTGGAAAATTTTAGCACTTATTTTTCTTTAATTAATTTAATTAATTTATAATATGAAAAATTTAAATGAATTATAGGAATCGTCATGCTTAAAACACGTCAAGAAACCGATAGCTTTGGAACAATTGAAGTACGCAATGATCATTATTGGGGAGCACAAACTGAACGCTCTCTTCATCATTTTAACATAGGTATAGAAAAACAACCATTGACTCTTATTTATGCCTTAAGTCTTATTAAAAAAGCTGCGGCCCTAGTTAATATGGAAAAAGGAAAGCTTCCGCAAAATATCGGGCAAACGATTGTTACCGCCGCCGATGCAGTGCTTGCAGGAAAGTTTGATGACCATTTCCCCCTTTCTGTTTGGCAAACAGGTTCTGGCACACAAAGCAACATGAATGTCAATGAAGTCATTGCTAACCATGCCAACGTGCTTTTGGGAGGAACTCTTGGAAGCAAAACACCTGTTCACCCGAATGATCACGTGAATATGAGCCAATCCTCAAACGATTCCTTCCCTACAGCCTTGCATATTGCTACCACATTGCAAACACGCCAACATCTATTGCCGGCTCTTGATGCCCTTATTGCGAGCCTAAAGAAAAAAGAAGAAGAATTTGCCGATATCATCAAAATTGGGCGTACCCACACTCAAGATGCCACACCTCTTACATTAGGACAAGAATTTTCAGGTTATCGCACCGCTCTAGAAGCCAACCGCATACGAATTGAAATAGCGCTCACCGATGTTCAAATGCTTGCTCAAGGAGGCACTGCCGTCGGAACAGGTCTTAATGCCCCATCTGGTTTTGATGAAGCATTTGCCAAAACAATTAGCGCACTCACAGGGGTCGCTTTCAAAACCGCCCAGAATAAATTTGAAGCGCTCGCACACCATGGGGCTCTTACACATTTTCATGGTAGCCTCAATGCCTTAGCAGCTGACCTTTTCAAAATTGCCAATGACATTCGTTTTTTAGGATCAGGCCCGCGTTCAGGACTTGGTGAATTAAATCTTCCGGAAAATGAACCGGGTTCTTCTATCATGCCAGGAAAGGTTAATCCTACACAATGTGAGGCTCTGACCATGGTCGCCTGCCAAGTATTTGGCAACCACAGCAGCATCACATTTGCCGCCAGCCAAGGGCATTTTGAACTCAACACCTATAAGCCTGTCATTGGGTATAATGTGTTGCAATCACTCAATCTTTTAGGGGATTGTATGCACTCTTTTGATACATATTGCATCCAAGGATTACAAGCAAATAGAGAACATATTCATGCTTTGATGAAACGTTCCCTCATGTTGGTTACCGCTCTTGCCCCAAAAATTGGATATGAAAAAGCTGCTGAAATTGCTAAAACAGCCTATAAAAATGGAACAAGTCTCCGTGAAGAAGCTTTAAAAGCAGGTGTTTCTGCAGCTGATTACGACCAACTTGTTGATCCAAAAAAGATGATTCATTCCCAATAATAGAAGAATTATCCTCGAAGAAAAAAGCATTTATGTAATAATATCAGGCTGTTCACGCCCTAAATGATGTTTGATTTTTAGCACCTCAAAAGCTGCTCGCTTTAAAGGTTGAAGGGTTTGTTGTGTGTCTTGATTGTGCTTACAGGGATCACTCTCATATTGTTCAAGATAAAGTCGCACAAGAGCCCCTGTTGTTCCCGTCCCAGAAAGACGAACTACTAAACGCGCCCCACTTTCAAAAAAAATACGCACTCCTTGCCGTGTACTCACGCTATGATCAACAGGATCATGATAAACAAAATCATCGGCTTTCTCAACCGTTAATCCAGCCACTTTTGTTCCTGGTTCTGGTAAGCATGCGGATAATTGTTCCATCATTGCAGAAGCTTTCTGGGGCTCTACCTCTTCATAATCATACCGTGAAAAATAAAAGCGTCCGTAGGTGCGCCAATGCTGTTGAGCAATTTGTGTAACGGTTTTTTTCGTAACGGCTAGAAGATTCAGCCAGAATAAAACAGCCCATAATCCATCTTTTTCCCGTATATGATCCGACCCTGTACCAAAGCTTTCCTCCCCACACAAGGTTGCTTTTCCAGCATCTAAAAGTGTTCCGAAAAATTTCCATCCCGTTGGGGTTTCAAATAAATTTAATCCTTTTTTTTCTGCAACGCGATCGACAGCACGCCCAGTAGGCATAGAGCGCGCAATCCCCACAATGCCTTGTTGATATCCTTTGATTAAAGATGCATGATCAGCCATGATCGCAAGAGAATCAGAAGGAGTGATAAATTGTTGACGACCAATAATGAGATTACGATCCCCATCGCCATCAGAAGCAGCTCCCAGATCAGGTCCTTGCTCAGACATTAATAAATCATACAAATCTTTAGCGTGAACCAAATTCGGATCCGGATGTCTGCCACCAAAATCGGGTAAAGGCACGCCATGGACTACCGTCCCTTCAGGAAAGCCTAAGCATTTTTCAAAAATTTCTTGCGCATAAGGACCCGTCACAGCATGCATTGCATCAAAGCGGAAGGTTAAACCCTCAGAAACCGCTTGGGCAATACACTCAAAATCAAAAATTTCTTGCATCAGCGCACTATAATCGGCAACAGGATCAATAATATCGACCTGCATAGATCCGATAAATGTTGTTCCTTGCCTTTCTAAATCGATCTCTGGGGCATCAACAATTTTATAAAAAGACAAATGTTGCGATGCAGCAAAAATGGCATCACACAAAGAAGTAGGTGCTGGTCCTCCCTGAGAAATATTGTATTTTATCCCGCAATCACCCTGTATCCCCCCAGGATTATGGCTTGCCGAGAGAATAATGCCACCATGAGCATGATACTTGCGAATAAGATGAGAAACAGCGGGTGTGGATAAAATCCCCCCTTTACCGACTTTAATATATCCAACACCATTGGCAGCGGCCATTTTCAGGATGATCTGAATAAGGGTACGGTTAAAATAGCGTCCATCTCCTCCCAAAATGAGTAATTTTCCCTCAAGAGGTTCCACAGTATTAAAAATAGACTGAATAAAATTTTCAACATAATGAGGTTGTTGAAAAATCGATACCCTTTTGCGTAAACCAGATGTCCCAAGCTTTTGATCTTTAAAAGCTCTTGTTGAAATAATGTTCACCGTCATAATAATGCCTGCAACCCATTGTCATTTGATTTGAGCATAAACACTTCCCTAAAATTGATGATTAATGCCTCTTGACGCAAGCACGAAATACCTGCAAATTAAAGAACATCCTTAACATAAAACAAAACTTAAAAATTTTTGAAAATATTCTTCCTATAAAAGCACAGGAGTGCAATCATGTTTACAAAAAAAGTCCCTAATGTCACTTTCCACACACGTGTTCGTGATGAATCATCAGTCGGTGGAGATAATCCTTACCGGTGGCAAGATGTCAACAGCGACACTTATTTCAAAGGGAAACGAGTTATTCTTTTTTCTTTGCCCGGAGCCTTTACACCTACTTGCTCAACTTTTCAGCTTCCTGATTTTGAAAAACTCTATGACGAATTTAAAAAAGTCGGTATTGATGAAATTTATTGCATTGCCGTCAATGATGCTTTTGTTATGAATGCATGGGGAAAAAATCAAGGCATTAAAAATGTGAAACTCATTCCCGATGGCTCAGGTGAATTTACACGTAGAATGGGCATGTTGGTTGCCAAAGATAATATCGGTTTTGGCATGCGGTCATGGCGTTACGCTGCTGTGATTCAGGATGGGGTTATTGAACAATGGTTTGAAGAGGCAGGCCTATCAGATAATTGTGCCACAGATCCTTATGAAGTCTCCTCACCGCAAAATATTTTAAAGGCTCTACAAAAGTAATTGCAGCAGTCATTTTTTCCATCTGATTCTTTCTCTTTTCCCTTATTTTGATACAAAAATCATTTCTTTTGTACCTAAAAAAGGGAGGGAGTTTTTAAGATTTTTGAGTTCCTAAAGATGCTGTGATTTTTGGGTGATAAGAATATTTTCAACCGTTTGAACCAATTGGTCTTCATCAACGATTACTTGTGCTGGGCGGCTTTCACGCCATGTTTGATTATCTTTAATTTCATAGGATAAACGCGCTCCTTCAACCAAATCTTTGATCTGGATCTTTCCCTCTTGGCGCTCTTGTGTTCCCTGAATAACCACGCAAGGAGCATGACGGCGATCAGCATATTTCATCTGTGCCTTAATCCCTGATGCACCTAAATATAATTCAGACCGAATACCAGCTTGGCGCAAACGCATCACCATTTTTTGATAACGCATAAGAGCTTCTGGTTCTTTATCCATCACTAGAACCACAACGGGACCTATCGTTTCCTTGATAGGAAGTTTGCCAAGATTGTGCAAAGCGGATATCAAACGCGAAACACCAATAGAAAAACCCGTTGCTGGAACATTTTCCCCACGAAAACGGGCAACCAGCCCATCGTAACGTCCCCCTCCACCAACAGATCCAAACACGACTTTTTGCCCATTATCATTAAAAATATCAAAAAGCAGTTCAGCTTCGAAAACAGATCCCGTATAATATTCCAATCCTCGCACAACCGATGGATCAATTTTGACGCGTTGCTGATAGCCATTTTCAGCAAAAATCGCTTGCATTTCTTCAAGTTCACAGACCCCTTCAAACCCTTGAACACTAGACCTAACCATCTTTTTCAGATTATCAATTGTTTCCTCAGCTGTTTCACCACCGATAGTCATCAAAGCAAGAACATTCTCAATTTCCTTTTCCTTCAGTCCTGCTCCTTTGGTAAAATCACCACTTTCATCCAAACGCCCCTGTCCCAAAAGCAAGCGGACCCCTTCTGGACCAAATTTATCTAGCTTATCAATAGCTCTTAAAACAGTTAAGCGTTTTCCCTCCTGTTCTTTTCCGCCTAGACCAATCAGCTCCAAAACGCCATCTAAAATCTTCCGATTATTCAGACGAATAACATAATCTTGTTGCTGAATGCCTAATTTTTCTAAACTATCCGCTGCCATCATGCAGATTTCCGCATCAGCCAACACCGTTGATGCTCCAACAATATCAGCATCAAATTGCATAAATTGTCGAAAACGCCCTGGTCCCGGCTTTTCATTCCGAAAAACAAACCCACAACGATAGCTCCGATAGGGTTTAGGCAAAGTTTCAAAATTCTCAGAAAAATAACGAGCTAGTGGAGCTGTCAAATCATAGCGTAAAGACATCCACTGCTCATCATCATCTTGCAAAGAAAAAACACCTGTATTTGGGCGATCTGAATCAGGTAAAAATTTACCAAGAGCATCCGTATATTCAAAAATTGGTGTTTCCAGTGCTTCAAAACCATAAAGCTCATAAACCTCACGAATTTGAGCAATCATTGTTTCAATGCCATATAATTGCGCGCTCGTGTGATCAATAAAACCACGGGGTAAACGGGCTTTTGTTTTCTCTTGTTTCATAGCCATTGTTTTCTCTAGTAGCAATTTGTATTTACAAATTATTGTGTCTATCTTATCGCAACATATAATTGAGGTTATGCACATGCACCCCAAATATCACCTATATCGTCAATTTAATGACATAAATTATTTCGTCAAACATGTCATCAAAGAAACTTGAAAAACCAATACACATTCGAGAACAAACACCTTTTTTACTCTTTTGAAATCATTGTCCTGAAAACTTTTCTAATTCACCTTCTACAAAAACTAAAAGTTGCAACAATTTTTCCCCTTCTAATCGCTCTATCGAGAACGAGATATAAGTGCAAACGTTAGTCCCATAACTTCCGAAAGAAGAGAGTATTCCTATATTGCCAAATTTAAGCAATATGAACACAATACTTTAATTGCAAACGAAGATGGATAATTATCCTAAAAGAATTTTATCACCAACAGAAATAATCGTTATTCGATATTCACAAGCAAATTCAGACTTGTTCCTGATCCTGTGGAGAAGACGTATATTGAAGTGGGGAAAGATATCCATATTTTTAATCTAGTTGCGGGATTTAAAGATATGCGTATTTTTAATCTAGTTGATGAAAATGAACGTGCGTGGCATGCTGGTGTTAACTCATAGGTTGGAAGAAATAACCTGAAGATACATCATTGGAATTGAAATAGTCCGTATAGTAAACTAATAATAATGGAATATTTATATTCCCTCCTTATAATCCCATGCAAAAATCGTCGTGTTTGCTTTACACGTTCAACCATTTGAAGCTTATGGCTCAACCTTCGAGATCATAAGTTACAGATTTTCACTTTAGAATAAACCTAATCAAGATTAAATATATCTAAAGAGAATGGTTTTTCCCACTGATATTCTTTGTATGCATATTATCGAGCATGAAATTATTTGGTATAGAATAAATACAATCCTATAGTTTTTTGTCTGCTTACATGTCTAAAAAAATCGAAAAATTAAACCGTGATTAAAACATAGTATAAGGATTTTTTATTCTATCGAACGGATAGTCTTTGCAGACGGGTGAATAGACTCAAATAAACAATTCTGTTTTCCGTATTTGCACTACTTTTACCATATGATCTTCTCTTCTTTTTGACCTATTTTTATGAAGTTTTAAGATTTTTTTCTGTAGGGTTTAGCGTATGGAGGCTATCAGAGTTTATAGTTTTATTTATTGAGTATTT
>NZ_JADC01000019.1 GCF_000518185.1 Bartonella clarridgeiae ATCC 51734 | reverse complement strand
TCGCTGCTGTCAATGAAGTCTTCCCATGATCAACGTGACCAATCGTACCTATATTAACATGCGGCTTCGTACGTTCAAATTTGCTCTTTGCCATTGCCGTCAATCTCTTGTCTTAATTAGCGCCTAAAAAAGGCCTTCAAAACTAAATCCCACCGGTCCGATATAAGGCCGGCACAACAATTATAAAACGAAAATATTCGTCTCATTTTATGATTTATGATGGAAAACATTTCCACCATCTCTTTACTCAGTCATCAACTTATGTTTGGAGCGGGTAGCGGGAATCGAACCCGCGTATTCAGCTTGGAAGGCTGCTGCTCTACCATTGAGCTATACCCGCAACATATCAGCTCTATTTCGATGAATGGTGAAGGGGGTTGGATTCGAACCAACGTAGCATACGCAACGGATTTACAGTCCGTCCCCTTTAACCACTCGGGCACCCCTCCATTACATCGGCAAAGCTGGGCGATAAAGCATCACTACAGCCAATTTCCTTATTAAATTTAGATTGGCTAAAAATTGGTTATGACGTTTAGTATTGTATCTGTCAACAAAATAAATACAGTTCTGTACAAAATTTCGTACTAAATAATTTAGAATTTTATGTTTTTTCTACATACATCGGTCATTAATGTACTATAAATGTAACATGAAAAAAAATACACCTAAAGACTCTCATTATGCTCGCCTTCGTCGCCAATATCGCGATACAAAAGGCTTTCTTTTCCAATCTTCAACACATCCAAAATTACAGAAAGAAAAAATTTACCTTTATGGTATCCATCCAGTCCGTGCAGCACTTAAGAATCCTCGAAGAATTTTGAGACATCTATATGCTACGCCAAATGCTTTAAAACGTCTCAATATAAACGAATCAAGCCTATCATGTCCTATAACATTATGCTTACCTAAAAAACTGGAAGCATTTGTGGGAAACGAAGCTGTTCATCAAGGACTTGTCTTAGAAACTGAAACTCTAAAATCACACTCTTTATCAGAACTGACAAATACCGACCTCATTATTGTCATGGACCAAATTACTGATCCACACAATGTTGGCGCTATTATGCGTTCTGCAGTAGCCTTTAAAGCTGGAGCAATCATTACGACTAATCGCCATTCACCACAAGAAAGTGGTGTCCTTGCCAAAGCAGCTTCTGGAGCTTTAGAACTCATTGAGTACATTACAGTACAAAATCTATCTCAAGCACTTAAAGAGCTTAACCAAATGAATTTTATTAGCTTTGGACTTGACTCAGAAGGTGAATTGCCCTTGGAAATAGCATTAACAGGAAATAAAATCTCTCTTGTTTTAGGAGCAGAAAGTAAAGGTCTACGCCAAAAAACACGAGAAACTGTCTACAAATTGGCACGTCTTGATATGCCTGGAGATATTAAATCATTAAATGTCTCAAACGCTGCAACAATTGCGCTCTACGCAGCTCATAAATACCTTAGACAATAATTTTTATTTTGCCTATACGTAAAAAGAAGAAAATTTCACTTAGAGCAAACAGCAATAACCGTAGCGGCTGCATCAAATTCTACCTTTTTATAAGCACGACGTATTATTATCTCCTCATCTTTCCCCCAGTGTTCCATTGTCCAATCTTCATCTAAATGCGCAATAGTCCAAGCATCATCTGTAGAAATCTCCTTCTCAGTTACAGCAAAAGCGATAAGAGCTGACCCTGTTAAAGTAGTCATCGCATGAAGTGCAGCTAGCGCATAAGGAGACCCTATCTTGCGTAAATAATTACTCACTGCTTGAATAGACTCAGGTGGTTGTTCAATATGCATAAGTCCTTCTGCTAAATTAAAATGTGCACCCAATTTTTCTTCTGCCCAATCAAGTAAAAAATCCCATTTTTCAGACTGTCGTTTCACCAGCTCTTTTGGTGTTTGTGCTCTATAAAAAATCATATCACATGCAACAAAACGTAACAAATCTTCAAAAATAATTTGCATATTGTCAATTATACCATCAATAACAGTATTAACTAAACGCGTAATTGGCATTTTTGCTGGATCAATCACTTCTTCTTGTGCAGTAAATTCCCGTACTACTAACACAGCAAGCTTCTCTATCGGTACAAAAAAATCACGTTTTGCAGGTGTTTTCAATTGACGCCCATCCAATAAAATAGAAAATTTTTCCTCTTTACAGATGACATCTACTTTTTCATAAAACCGCTTAGGCAATGACTGACATGATAACTTCTGAGAATGATGAGGATAAGGAAGAGAATTATTCTCATTCGATAATATATCAACATCACCTAAAATTTCACGCATTTCGTTCTACCTTTAATTCTCAATAAATTTACTAAATTTTTAGACTAGAATTTACAATCACTTGCTACAAAATACTGTACAACAATTTTAAAACATATCAATTGCAGTCATTTCAACTGATACTCAAGCATTATGCATATTTAACTATCAATAGTCTTCTGAATAATCTCAACACCAATTCGTAATCTCTTAATAATTATCGATTTACAACTCTATTCCTTAAATATTTTTCATATAACAGTGCATATAACATATCTTCCAATAAAGGTATGATCAAATCCCAGAAAAGAATATGACTTTGTAGAGCATTAAAACTTTAAAAAACATAAAACTTGTGATCCATAAAATCATACATTTGTTCACATAAAATAGTTATTTTGATATTGTAATCTTATACACTGTTTTCACACAAAGAGGATTCTTCATACTTCTTTTGGTGTTTGTTTAAGGATTTTCAATAATAAAAAACCATATTACTCTCTAACGCATTTTTGCATTGATCAAACAGAATGGTTAACGGAAATAGCCTTTGTTTGCAGTTTTATAAAATTTTGTGCAACCTTCATATTATCTTTTCGTATGTCAATAAATCGTATGTCAATAAACGTGATTTATCCAAATCACTTATTCACATGAATACATATAGCATAACCTGAAAAGCCTTATGATAAAATATAACCTTTCTGGTTTCTTAGTAAGTCATGCACAGTGTTGATCATATACAGCTATAAGCATTATAATATTATAATGCCTCTTCATAATATCGATTTCAACGAATACAGACCCTCATTATTACTATTAGCATAACTATAAAAGTCATTTAAAAATTTTAATTTTTTCAATGTAATCTTTTGCTCTCCAGTGAATTTTATATCACCTGCATAAAGTCGTTTCTTTGTATAAGATAAGAATACCATAAGAGAGTTTTAAATAAGAAAATACTACTTTAGTCTAATCGGGACTCCTCATTAAAGATAAAAAAACGATAAATTATCTTTATAAATCAATTAATTATAAAAATAAATAAGATACAGATTTTTTTTATATTATTCTGTATCACCATCGTTTTCATTAAAAGCAAAAATATTAAAACTTTGCACCATATGAGGTGGTAAAGGTGCAGTAATATCTAAGATACCTCCTGAAGGATGAGGTATACGAATACGACGAGCATGAAGATGGAGCCGATTTTGTACTCCCCTTGGCAATTCCCAATTACTATCAGAAAAAAAATATTTTGAATCGCCAATAATCGGATGATTGATATGAGCAGCATGAACACGTAATTGATGTGTTCTACCTGTATAGGGTTCCATTTCAAGCCAAGAAAGAGATTTTCCTCGTGTATCCAAAACACGATAATAGGAAATTGCGTGATTAGAATCTGGTTGTCTATGTTCACAAACACGCATTTTATCAGCTTGTGTAGTTATTTCCCTGGCCATCCAGGTTGAAATTTTATCCTGCTTTTTCCTAGGTACTCCCCGTACCAATGCCCAATAAGTCTTCTTTGTTTCTCGCGCTCTAAAAGCAGCAGTCAAAACCTGCGCTGCTCCTCTTGACCGCGCAACAACAAGAATGCCTGATGTTTCACGATCAAGGCGGTGAACCAATCGCGGTTTTTCACCTTTTTTATTGCGCCACGCTTCAAGCATACTATCAACATGACGCGTCAAACCAGAGCCACCTTGTACAGCCAAACCTGCTGGTTTATTAAAAACAAAAATCTTTGAATCTTCATAAAGAAGTATATTTTTTAAGGTTATTCTATCATCCTGTCCACAAATGGTTTTATTGATTACAGGAAAGCCATCCTTTTTATCGGTAAATAAAGGGGGGACACGGATAGATTGTCCCACGACAAGACGCATATCATTTTTAACACGTCCACCATCAATTCGTATCTGTCCAGAACGTAGAAGTTTTTGTAAATATCCAAACCCAACATTTGGATAATATATCTTAAACCAGCGATCTAAGCGCATTCCACTTTCATCTGCCTCAACCTTTCTTATTTTTATACCCACCATAACAATTCTCTTACCATAAAAATCCCTTTGTCATTAGCATTTTCCTCCTGCTATATATAAACAAAAAAAACAATCTTATAAGTTAGCGTTATCACGCTGCATTACAATCCGTATCCAAAATTGCATTCTCCTACCGCATAAATTTTATTAGTTCAAAGACTTGGTCACAATAATTAGAGAATCATAAACTTAAACTTTGTGATGATTTATTGGAGATAACCATCTGTGTCTTTATTTAAAATTTATGCTCGTGTTCTTTCTTATCTAAACAAAGAAAAAAATGCATCCATCTTAATCTGTTCGGCTAATGTTATTTTAGCTATAATTACGATCGTAGAACCTATTTTATTTGGACAAGTTATTGATGCAATTGCAGATAAGTCGGGTATTATTTCTACCCTCACAATTTGGGTAGGCTTTGGTATTTTTAATATTATTGCTTATGTCCTTGTAGCACGCAGTGCTGATCGCTTAGCACACAGACGCCGCTTAACTGTTTTAACAGAATCCTTCGAACGTATCATTGCTATGCCATTAGTCTGGCACCAACAACGAGGAACTTCTAATACTCTTCATATATTACTGCGTGCAATAGATTCTATGTCAACCATATGGCTTGACTTTATGCGTCAGCATCTCTCAACTCTTGTTGCATTATTTGTTCTAGTACCTACAGCTTTTAAAATGAATTGGCGCCTTTCAATAGTCTTACTTGTCCTTGCTATTATCTATGTATTAATTGCACGCTTAGTGATGCAAAAAACAAAAGATGGACAAGCAGCTGTAGAACGCTACCATCATGACCTTTTTAAACATATCAGTGATTCAATTTCCAATGTTTCCATTGTACAAAGTTATAATCGAATAATAGAAGAAACCTCAGCACTTCATCAACATGCAGCTGATCTTCTTAAAGCCCAAAATCCTGTTTTAAATTGGTGGGCTCTTGCTAGTGGCTTAAATCGAATGGCCTCAACAATTTCCATAGTATGTGTTCTTCTCCTAGGAGCATTTTTTGTAACAAAAGGTCAAGTACGAGTAGGAGAAGTTGTTGCGTTTATTGGATTTGCTCAGTTAATGATTAATCGTCTTGATCAAATTAGCAACTTTATCAATTTAGCTATATCTTCACAGGCAAAATTAAAAGATTTTTTTGAAATGGAAGACTCTACTGTTCATATCAATACACCAGACAACCTTCCTTCTCTTCAAAATGTTAAAGGTGCAATCCAGTTTCACCATGTTTCTTATAAATTTCTAAATTCTTCTCAAGGTGTTTTCGATATTTCGTTTAAAGTTAAAGCAGGACAAACCGTTGCAATTGTAGGGCCAACAGGCGCTGGAAAAACAACTTTAATCAACTTGTTGCAACGCGTGTACGATCCCACAATTGGACACATCAGCATTGATGGAATAGATATACGCACAATTAATCGTGAATCTTTACGCAAGGCCTTAGCAACAGTCTTTCAAGATTCTGGTCTTTTCAACCGTAGTATTCGGGATAACATTTCGATAGGCAAAGCTACCGCAACAGATGAAGAACTTTATGAAGCTGCAAAGATAGCTGCTGCCCATGATTTTATTCTAAGAAAAAACAATTGTTACGATACATTAGTTGGTGAGAGAGGCTCACAATTATCAGGTGGAGAAAGACAACGATTAGCAATCGCACGTGCTATCTTAAAAAATGCACCTATTCTTATTTTGGATGAAGCAACAAGTGCTCTTGATGTTGAAACGGAAGCTCGTGTTAAAGATGCCATCGATTGTGTAAGTCAAAACCGCACTACTTTTATTATAGCACATCGTCTTTCAACAGTTCGCAATGCTGATCTTATATTATTTGTAGATAATGGCCATTTAATTGAAAAAGGTAGCTTCCAAGAACTGATCAATAAAGGTGGTCACTTCTATAAATTATTACAAACTGGTGGATTAATTATTGATCAAGAAATAATAAAAACAAAAGATGAAAATGTAGTGCCATTGCACAAAGCTATTGCATCATAAAATTGTTTTTTTCTGTATCTTTAAATAAAAACCTAATTTAACGATATAAAATTTAAGCTTTCTTAAAAAGCTGTAACACAAAACACACAATAAGAGTAGGAATTAACCTTTAAGAAAAGCCTTTAATGCCGTAATTGCTTCATCAGCTTTATCTCCTTTGGAACCACCAGCCTGTGCCATATCAGGACGCCCACCACCACCCTGACCACCAAGAACAACCGAAATAACGCGCACTAAATCAACAGCATTCAACATATTCGTTAAATCATCAGTAACCCCAACAACAGCGCTCCCTTTACCATCTTCCGAAACACTAATAAAAGCAACTACTCCAGATTCAATTTGTTTTTTTCCGGAATCTACCAAAGTTTTAAGATCCCGCACTGCAATGTTTCTAAGAACACCTCCCATAAAAGAAATGCCATTAATAATTGTAATATTCTCTTTTCTACCCTGTAAAGCTCTACCATTCAGAACAACACTCTTACGTGTATCATTCAACTCTTTTTCAAGTTTACGACGATCATCAAACAAATTCCTTACACGTTCTTCTACATTAGCAGGAGAAGCTTTTAAAAAACTAGCAATTTCATAAATTCGCTTATCTTGCTTACTAAGATAGAGGCGTGCAGTTGTACCCGTTAAAGCTTCAATACGACGAACTCCAGAAGCTATAGAGCTTTCAGCAACTATATGAATCAAACCAATATCACCTGTTCTCTGTACATGAGTACCCCCACAAAGCTCAATTGACCAACGCTTTTTTAATTCTGTTGGTTCACATCTCTCTCCCATAGAAACAACGCGAACTTCATCGCCATATTTTTCACCAAATAATGCCATTGCCCCTTCAAAAATTGCATCATCCAGTGCCATAAGGTGAGTTGTTACCTTACTATTTCGCAACACAATATCATTTGCCAAATCTTCTACTCTTTTTAATTCTTCTGACGAAATTGACTTCGGATGAGAAAAATCAAAACGCAACCGATCAGGAGATACTAAAGACCCCTTTTGTGCAACATGAGGTCCTAATATACGACGCAAAGCTTCATGCAATAAATGGGTAGCAGAATGATTGGCACGAATTTTCCTACGACGCCCAGAATCAATGATAAGTTCTACACAATCAGATATCTTTGCTTGACCAGATTTAACTTTTCCAATGTGAATAAAAACACCCTCACCCCTTCTCTGGGTATCATGTACTTCAAAAACAAAAGACTCACTACAAATAACACCACTATCACCTATCTGCCCACCAGACTCAGCATAAAAAGGTGTTTGATTGACAACAAGCATAGCATCTTGTCCTGAAAAAACATGGTCAACAATTTTACCGTCACAAACAAGAGCCGTAATAACACCTTCAGCTTTTTCTGTCTCATAACCTAAAAATTCTGTAGTCCCTACCTGATCACGAATAGAAAACCAAACTGTTTCTGTCATTGATGCACCAGAACCAGACCAATTAGCACGATTTTCGGCTTTTTGAAGCTCCATTGCTTTTTCAAAAGCATCAATATCAACAGATATTCCACGACGTCGAAGAACATCTTGCGTCAAATCAATTGGAAAACCGTATGTATCATAAAGTTTAAAGGCAACCTCACCATCAAAATGATCACCTTCTTTAAGATCAGTGCTTGCCTCATTTAATAAACTAAGTCCTCGTTCAAGAGTTTTATGAAAACGGGTTTCTTCCAACTTTAAGATTTCTGAAATTAAGGATTCAGCACGCACTAATTCCGGATAAGCTTGCCCCATTTCGCGAATTAAAACAGGCAAAAGGTGCCCCATTAATGACTCTTTAGCACCAAGAAAATGAGCATGACGCATAGCACGACGCATAATACGACGCAAAACATACCCCCGACCTTCATTGGAAGGCAGAACACCATCAGAAATCAAAAATGCAGAAGAACGGAGATGATCAGCAATAACACGATGACTAGCAATAAACTCACCCGTTGCCTCTACTCCTGTTATCTCCTGTGAAGCGCGAATTAACTTACAAAAAAGATCAATATCATAATTATCATGAACACCTTGCAAAACAGCTGCAATGCGCTCTAATCCCATACCAGTATCAATAGAAGGACAAGGTAGTTCAATTCGCTCTTCTTTATTAACCTGCTCATATTGCATAAAAACAAGATTCCAAATTTCAATAAAGCGATCACCATTTTCATAAGCACTTCCCGGAGGTCCTCCAAAAATTTCATCACCATGATCATAAAAAATCTCTGAACAAGGACCACAGGGACCTATATCACCCATTGACCAAAAATTATCATTGGTTGCAATACGGATAATTTTTTCGTCCGGAAGTCCGGAAATTTTACGCCATAATTCAGCAGCAACATTATCAGTATGATAAACTGTAACCAACAATTTATCTTTCGAAAGACAAAACTCTTTGGTTAAAAGATTCCATGCAAAAAAAATTGCTTCTTCTTTAAAATAATCGCCAAAAGAAAAATTCCCAAGCATTTCAAAAAAAGTATGATGACGCGCTGTATAACCGACATTATCAAGATCATTATGCTTTCCGCCCGCACGAACACATTTTTGTGCTGTTGTTGCACGTTTATAAGGGTATTTTTCAAGTCCAGTAAAAACGTTTTTAAACTGAACCATTCCTGCATTTGTAAACATCAATGTAGGATCATTGCGTGGAACCAATGGACTTGAAGAAAGAATTTCATGTCCATTATGATGAAAATAATCCAGAAAAGTCGACCGGATACTATTAACGCTATTCATATTTACACCTGTAGAGTACAGTACAAAAACCGCAAAAACCAAATCACTGCCTAATGCAGCACTTCTATGCTACTTTTAGAGCTATTTAATCAAAATAGAAATATTTTCTCAGAAAAATAAAAAGCAAACGATTTTATATTTCAAAATTCTAACAAATAAAAATAGAATAAATTTTAAATAAGGAATCCTATTCAAACTAATATTGAATCAGATTGATTCATCGCCTTCTGCATTTTCTGATCCAGCATTTTCTAACAATTCAATTGCAATTAAACCAGCATTCTGGCGTAAAGCTGTTTCAATCTCAGCGGCTATCTCTGCATGTTCACGTAAAAACTGCTTTGCATTTTCGCGCCCTTGCCCTAAACGCTGAGAATTATAAGAGAACCATGAACCAGATTTTTCTACAAGACCAACTTTAACACCTAAATCTATCAATTCCCCTAATTTAGAAATGCCCTCACCATAAATAATATCAAATTCAACTTGTTTGAATGGAGGTGCCAATTTATTTTTTACAACTTTAACACGTGTCTGACTTCCAATCACCGTATCACGATCTTTAATAGCCCCAATGCGACGAATATCTAAACGAACAGAAGCATAAAACTTTAAAGCATTTCCACCTGTCGTTGTTTCAGGAGAACCAAACATCACACCAATTTTCATACGAATTTGATTGATAAAAATAACCATACAGTTAGAGCGAAAAATCGATGCTGTCAATTTTCGTAATGCTTGACTCATCAACCTAGCTTGTAATCCAGGTAAAGCATCTCCCATTTCACCATCAATTTCTGCACGTGGAGTCAAAGCTGCCACTGAATCAACAACAAGCACATCAACTGCACCAGAACGAACAAGTGTCTCTGTAATTTCCAATGCCTGTTCACCAGTATCTGGCTGAGAAATAAAGAGATTTTCTAAATCAACACCAAGTTTACGTGCATAAATAGGATCAAGAGCATGTTCTGCATCGATAAAAGCACAAATCCCACCATTTTTCTGTGCCTCAGCGATAGAATGAAGAGCTAGTGTTGTTTTCCCAGAACTTTCTGGTCCATAAATCTCAATAATACGCCCTTTTGGTAACCCACCTACCCCCAAAGCAATATCTAAAGATAACGAGCCAGTTGAAACCGTTTCAATTTCAACAACCTGCTCTTTCTGCCCAAGACGCATAATCGAGCCTTTACCAAACGAACGCTCAATCTGTGAAAGAGCAGCCTCTAGAGCTTTTGTTTTATCCACAACTATATCCTTAGTGAGTTATGACAAAATTCAACATATAATATATACTGTTCTCTACGCTTAATTAAAGCCTCGAATTTGGATGTTCACAGACTATTTCTTTTTATTCTTAGTGGACTCAACATTACCTGACACTCTCCACTAAAAAGAAATTATACATTTCCTTCTAATAATAGATAATATATTGCAAAAAAATATTGAAGATAGTAGTTTGTACAATAAATTTGTACACTGTTAATACCTCTTCTCGAAGTAAAGAAGACAACATCTTACTACATAAAGTAGTAATAAAATCTTTCAGTATAATCTAGATCTTCAATAAAATTATAATAATATGACTAAATACAAACCCCATCAAAGAAAAAATAATACACTCTTATTTTCTCTGAAATCTTATTTTTGATTAACTCGTTTTTGTCGTAACTTCTTCCACCACTCAAGACGCTTTGCAATTTCACGTTCAAAACCACGTTCTTGTGGCTGATAATAAATCTGATGCCCAAGTTTTTCAGGAAAATATTCTTGTCCTGAAAAAGCATCTTGTTCATCATGGTCATAACGATAACCATGCCCATATCCCTCTTCTTTCATAAATTTTGTAGGAGCATTAAGAATATGCTTAGGAGGAGATAAAGAACCGTTTTTGCGAGCACTACGCATTGCTGCCTTATAAGCAAGATAAGTTGCATTTGATTTTGGTGCAGTTGCAACATAAAGACATGCTTGCACAAGGGCTAATTCTCCCTCAGGTGATCCTAGATAACTATAGGCATCCTTTGCTGCATTACAAATCACAAGAGCTTGTGGATCTGCTAAACCAATATCTTCAATGGCTATACGAACCAACCTACGACCAACATATAAAGGATCTTCACCCGCATCAAACATACGCGCAAGATAATAAAGTGCAGCATCAGGATCAGAACCACGAACTGATTTATGCAATGCTGAAATAAGATTATAATGACTATCTCGTTTATTATAAATCGGAGCTCGACGCTGAATAACTGCTTGCAGAGTTTCAGTATTAAACACTTCTTCTGACCGTGCAACACGCCAGATCTCTTCCGCTAATGTTAAAGCTACTCGTGCATCACCATCAGACACCCTTATCAAAATTTCTCTAGCATGATCATCTAAAGGCAGTGATCTTCCCTCTGCTTTTTCAGCACGTTTCAAAAGTGTGTCCAAACTTTCATTATCATGTGAGCGAAAAGTTAAAACACGTGCACGTGAAAGAAGAGCAGCATTAAGTTCAAATGAAGGATTTTCGGTTGTTGCTCCTACAAGAATTATAGTTCCATCTTCCATAAAAGGTAGAAAACTATCCTGTTGAGCGCGATTAAAACGATGAATTTCATCGATAAATAATAACGTCTGATATCCAGACATCAAACGAGCTTGAGCTGCTTCAAAAATTTTCTTTAGTTCCGATATTCCAGTAAAAATAGCAGAAACTTGTTCAAAAACAAAATTTGTTTCAAGCGCCAACAAACGTGCTATCGTCGTTTTACCTGTGCCTGGCGGTCCCCAGAAAATCATGGAACTAAATGAACCAGATGCAACCATGAGCGAAAGAAAACCTTCCGTTCCAATTAAATGGTTTTGCCCTACAACTTCATTAAGAGAGCGGGGACGCATCCTTTCTGCAAGAGGACGATTTTGGTTAACACAAAAATCAAAAGATGAAGAAAAAAAGTCTTTATTCAAATAAAACCCTCAGCGAATCAATTGACGAATATGTACACCATTGCGCTCATATTCCAGTTCCCAAATATGTGAGTGATTTTGCATAAGAACTTTTTTCAGTTGACTCACAGTTTGAATTTTATGGCCATTAACAGTATGCAAAATATCTCCAGGACGAAAAATACCCGCAGCGTTACTTATTTGATCAACATTAGTAATTATCACACCTTTCGCAGTGACAGGAAGATGAAATCGTCGACTATTGTACTGTGTTAAATCTAGTACTTCAGCACCAGAAAGAGGGCTTTCTCCCATAATTTTTTCAGATTTTACAAAAACAGATTCTGGTGTTGATAGCACAGTTATTTTTGTTTTAAAAATTTTCCCATCCCGTAAATATTCTAAAATAAGGCTCTGCCCAATCCCAGTTGTCATCAAACGATATCCAAGGCTATCTGGATTCTCAATTCGCATACCTTGCACACTCAAAATAACATCACCCACTTTCAAACCAGCTTTCTCAGCAGGACTACCTTTGATAATCTCAACAATGAGAGCACCATAAGAATGTTCTAAACCCAAACCACCTGCAATATCAGGTGTAACACTTTGGAAAGAAGCCCCAATATAGGGTGGCACCAAAAACTTCCCACCACGCTTAACTGTATCAAGAACGACTTTAATAAGATTAGCTGGGATAGCAAAACCAATTCCTACAGAACCACCTGAACGCGAATAAATAGCCGTATTAATCCCGATTAATTGGCCTTTCATATCAATTAAAGCTCCACCAGAATTACCTGGATTAATAGCAGCATCTGTTTGAATAAAAAAATCAAAATCAGAAACACCTACACGGGTACGTGCTTGTGCTGAAACAATACCGCTTGTAACCGTCTGACCAACACCAAAAGGATTACCAATTGCTAGGACAAGATCTCCAACTTCCACTGCATCAGAATCCCCCAAAGGAAGAACAGGAAATTGAGAACCTTTCGAATTAATTTCAAGGACTGCAATATCAGTTGTTTCATCCTTTAGTATAACTGTACTTTCAAATTCCTGACCATCAGAAAAAGCAACTTTAATTTCGCTAGCATCCTTAATGACATGGTAACTAGTAACGATCAAACCACGTGTATCAACAATTACCCCAGATCCTAATGATGACTGAGTACGCAAAGATCGCTTACCTTGATAACGACCAAAAAATTGTTCAAAAAATGGATCTCCCTCAAAAGGCGAACGCACTCTAACTTTACGTGCTGCATAAATATTCACAACAGATGGAATAGTCTTTTTAACTAAAGGAGCAAATGAAAAAGTAATATCTGATTGTTTTTGTGGAATTTGAGCACTTGCATAACGGAACGATATTTGCGCCATAATCACAAAAAAAAACCCTATTAAAATGGAATATTTCATTATTAGCTCCTTCAAAAAAAAACCAAGGCTTAATTCTTTAATAAGATAAGAAGCTGTCCTGCTTACCTTGCAAATCGATGACCATAACTAAATAGTTGATGATTTAGGCACAAAAAACTTATCTAAACAACAAAAAATATAAAAATTAAACAACTCAACGAATATACATAACCTCTCTGCTTTCTATATAATTGAAAAATTAGCCCTATAATTTTAATAAAAAAACCGCCTTTAAAAGACGGCTTCTAAAAATCTAATAAGAAAAAGTGATCCTTTTATGAAGCATTCTCCCCTTTAATAACTGTCGCTTCCATATGCGCATGATCCACAGCACCTTTTGCTTTAACATCACGATCAACAAACTCTATAACAGCCATAGGAGCATTATCACCGGTACGAAAACCTGCTTTCATAATACGCAAATAACCACCTTTACGTGATACATAACGTACCGCTAGCGTATCAAACAATTTTGCAACATGCTTTGTATCACGAAGAGCTGAAATCGCTTGCCGACGTGCATGCAAATCTCCACGCTTACCAAGCGTAACTAACTTTTCAACAATAGGACGAATTTCCTTAGCTTTTGGAAGGGTCGTCACAATCTGCTCGTGCTCAATGAGCGAAGCGGCCATATTTGCGAACATTGCTTTACGATGACTAGCAGTCCGGTTCAGCCTGCGACCTGATTTACTGTGGCGCATAAGCCTTCTCCTTCAATTTTAATTTAATACTGATCTTCATAACGTTTAGCAAGATCATCAATGTTTTCAGGAGGCCATGCAGGAATTTCCATCCCAAGATGGAGTCCCATACACGCAAGAACTTCCTTAATTTCATTTAATGATTTTCGCCCAAAATTTGGTGTCCGAAGCATTTCAGCTTCCGTTTTTTGAATAAGATCACCAATATAAACAATATTATCATTTTTAAGACAATTTGCTGAACGCACTGAAAGTTCTAATTCATCTACCTTTTTGAGCAGTGCCGGATTAAAAGTAAGCTCAGAAGCCGGCTCTTCAATCAATTCTTTTTGTGGCTCTTCAAAGTTGACAAATACCAATAACTGATCCTGCAGAATACGCGCTGCAAAAGCAATCGCATCTTCACCGTTAACAGCACCATTAGTTTCAATTGTTAACGTCAATTTATCATAATCCAGAATCTGTCCTTCACGCGTATTCTCTACTTTATAAGATACTTTACGAACTGGTGAATAAAGGCTATCAACAGGAATAAGACCTATTGGTGCATCATCAACGCAATTTCGTTCAGATGGAACATAACCCTTTCCTGTATTGACGATAAGTTCCATGCGAACTTCCGCATCTTCATCCAGCGTGCAAATAACATGCTCCGGATTAAGGATTGCCATATCTCCAACCGTCTGTATATCCCCAGCTTTAACCACACCAGGCCCTTCTTTACAGAGAATAATTCGCTTAGGTCCCTCCTCTTCCATACGTATAGCAATCTCTTTGATATTCAAAATAATATCTGTAACATCTTCGCGAACACCCGGAATTGATGAGAATTCATGTAAAATACTATCAATTTGTACAGCAGTAACTGCAGCACCACGGAGTGATGATAATAATACACGACGCAATGCGTTTCCTAATGTCAAACCAAAACCACGCTCAAGAGGCTCCGCAACAACACTTACAATGTTGGGATCATTATGCGTATGAAATTCGACTTTACTGGGTTTAATTAATTCCTGCCAGTTTTTCTGGATCATATTCTTATTCCTGTTCTTTAGTTCCGCTACCATTCAATCGCAACGGCCAGTGTGAACATCGGAGAAATCTCCGACAACGAAAAACAATACCCAAATTAAATACGTCGCCTTTTTCGCGGACGACACCCATTATGAGGGATTGGCGTCACATCACGAATGGAAGTAATCAAGAAACCAACAGATTGCAACGCACGTAAAGCGGATTCACGACCTGCTCCAGGACCACAAACTTCAACTTCCAATGAACGCATACCATGCTCTTGTGCTTTTTTAGCACAATCCTCTGCAGCGACCTGTGCAGCAAAAGGTGTAGACTTACGTGATCCCTTAAACCCTTGAGCTCCCGCAGATGACCATGCAATCGTATTTCCCTGAGAATCAGTAATAGTAATCATCGTATTATTAAATGTTGAATTGATATGCACAACACCCGATGAAATATTCTTACGCTCGCGACGGCGAACACGTGTGGCTTCCTTGGCCATAGTTTTCCTTTCAACGATCTCTTCACTGCCGTAATATCAGCAGCTCCACCCTATTTGTTGTTGTTAATAAAGATTTAACAAAAACAAAATATCCAAAATAAAACCTTCACAATAAATAAAATATTTACTTCTTCTTACCAGCAATTGCTTTAGCAGGACCTTTACGTGTACGCGCATTTGTATGCGTACGCTGCCCACGAACAGGCAAAGAACGACGATGACGCAAACCACGATAACAACCAAGGTCCATCAAACGCTTCACACTCATTGCAACTTCCCGACGAAGATCCCCTTCAACTTGATAACCTTGATCTATTGTCTCACGAATCTGTAAAACTTCCGCATCTGAAAGCTCATGCACACGACGCTCTGGAGAAACGCCAACTTTCTCGACAATTTCCTGAGCAAATTTTTGTCCAATCCCGTGGATATATTGAAGCGCAATAATTACACGCTTATTTGTTGGGATATTGACGCCAGCAATACGGGCCACGCCTATTCTCCTTGAGTATGTTAAAGTTTACCATAAAATACTTGAAGCACTTTATAGAAAAAAATGGCTCCGGTTTAAATATACTCCGAACCCCGTTATTCCTACTGAAATGAATCAAAGCGATTTCTGATAGATTTCATTATAAAAGTCAACTCTTTTCGTTTATTTCTGAAAAACTCCCTCTAAAGAGTTTTTAATTGCACGCGATACATCAGAAAAATTAGCCATTCCATCAACCGTTTTTAGTAATCCAATATCCAAATAAAATTTTGATACAGGAGCTGTTTTTTCCCGATATTCAACTAATCGTTTTGCAAAAGCATCAGGATTATCATCTGAACGAACCTGTCCACCAGAAACAATCGTATCCTGTACACGCTTTTTCATACGCTCAATCAATGCATCTTCATCAACAACAAGTTCAATAACCGCATCAAGTTGTTCATTTTTTGATTTCAAAATTTGCTGTAATGCTTCTGCTTGTACCACAGTCCTCGGATATCCATCCAATATAAAACCATTTGCACAATCACTTTCACTAATGCGATCTGATACAATTTGATTAACAATATTATCAGAAACTAAAGAACCTGATTCCATAACCGCTTTAGCTATTTTACCAACTTCTGTTTCTTTCATAATAACTACACGCAACATATCACCTGTCGATAACTGAGGAATATTGTATTCCTCAGTGAGTATTTTAGCTTGCGTACCTTTACCCGCTCCAGGAGGACCTAAAAGAATCACTTTCATCGTTTTCTTCTACCCCCCCGGAGTTTTGATTTTTTAATCAATCCCTTGTATTGGTGTGCAACAAGACTCCCCTGGATTTGAGCAATTGTATCAAGTGTAACAGTGACAACGATGAGTAAAGATGTACCACCAAGATAAAAAGGAACATGCAACGTCGATATCATAAACTCAGGAAGTAAACAAATCAGAATAATATAAATAGCTCCAACAACAGTAATACGTGTTAAAACGTAATCAATATACTCAGCTGTGCGCTCACCAGGACGAATCCCTGGAATAAAACCAGAATGCCTTTTCAATTGCTCTGCTGTATCACTCGGATTGAACACAATAGCTGTATAGAAAAAGCAAAAAAATGCCATCAAAGCAGCATAAACAATCATATAAAGCGGCTGTCCATGACCAAGAAAAAAAGAAACAGCTTGAATCCATTGCGGCATTTTGTCAGAAAAATTATTAATGGTTGCAGGTAACAACAATAAAGATGAAGCAAAAATTGGTGGAATAACACCAGCAGTATTTAACTTCAAAGGAAAATGAGACATATCACCTTGAAACATTTGGTTTCCAACTTGACGCTTTGGATACTGAATAATAATTCTCCGTTGTGCACGCTCTACAAAAACAATAACTCCGATAACAGAAACAGCAATAACAAAAATTCCTATTAATAAAAAAGTTGATAAATCAGCCTGGCTATGAGCAGTTAAAAGTTGAGCAAAAGTAGAAGGAAAATTTGCCACAATACCCGCAAAAATAATGAGAGAAACTCCATTACCAACACCACGTGATGTAATCTGCTCACCAAGCCACATTAAAAATATTGTCCCGCCAACTAATGAAATAACTGCCGAAACACGAAACATTATACCTGGTTCTATAACAATCTGAAGGCCTGTTCCTATACCAGTTTCAAGCGCAACTGCAATACCAAAAGCCTGTAAAATTGCCAATATGACTGTCATATAACGAGTATATTGATTGATGATTTTACGACCTAACTCACCCTCTTTTTTGAGAGCTTCTAATGAAGGAATAATCGATGTTAGTAGCTGTACAATAATCGATGCTGATATATAAGGCATTATACCTAATGCAAAAATTGCCATACGCCCAACAGCACCCCCAGCAAACATATTAAAAAGCCCTAACACACCAGATGAATGATGTTCAAATGTTTGTCGTAAAACATCAATATTAATGCCAGGCAAAGAAATATAAGTACCAAAACGATATACAAGAAGTGCAGCTAGAGTAAACCAAATACGCTTTTTTAATTCAGTCGCACGCGAAAAAGCACCAAAATTCATATTGGAAACAAATTGTTCTGCAGCTGATGCCATAAATTTTCTCCAGTTTATATGCTAACTTTTCACTTAAATAAGCATAATCTTTAAAATTCATACCACCATATAGAAATTAATGAAAGGCTCAACATTCCTTGTGAATAATGAACTAAAAGGGTACATACTTCCCAACATTATTTATGTTATAATAATTACTAGGTAATTTCGCAAAGATTAACCTGACCACCAGCCTTTTCAATCTTTTTACGAGCCATTTCAGAAGCGCCAGAAACATTAAATATAATCCTAGCCTTTAAATCTCCATCGGAGAGAAGACGAACACCACCTTTTACACGACGAATAATACCAGCTTCTTTTAATGCAACAATATCAACTGATTTCCCAATATCTAATTTACCTGCATCAACTGCTAACTGAATACGACCTAATGAAACCTCATTGTAAATCTTAGAAAATAAGTTCTTAAATCCGCGCTTTGGTAGACGACGATAAATAGGCATCTGACCTCCTTCAAAACCATTAAGTGAAACGCCAGAGCGCGACTTCTGTCCTTTAACACCGCAACCACCAGTTTTACCAGTTCCAGAACCAATACCACGCCCAATACGTTTACGGCTCTTTGTTGCGCCTTCATGATCACGTAATTCATTGAGCTTCATTCTATATACTCCTGCAACTTTCAATTTTCATCTATAACTCGAACAAGATGCTGGATCTTAGCAATCATACCCCGCACACAAGGTGTATCTTCTAAAGTACGACGGCGATGCATTTTATTTAATCCAAGCCCCTTTAACGTTGCACGCTGAATCTGAGGCTTCCGAATCGGGCTTCTAATTTGCTCTATCGTCACAGTCCTGCTAATCTGAGATTTCTTCTGAACCATCTTTTAATTCCCTTTTCAAAAAACTCAGATACTATTCTTCCGAACCAATCAGATTTTTACGACGCGCCTGCAACACTGAATATTTAATGCCTCGCTGTGCCGCAATATCTTTAGGATGCACTTGGCGCTTTAATGCATCAAAAGCCGCACGCACCATATTATAGGGATTTGATGAACCTAATGATTTTGCAACAACATCTTGCATACCAAGTGTCTCAAAAATAGCACGCATCGGCCCACCTGCAATAATACCAGTACCAGCAGAAGCTGCACGCATCAAAACATAACCAGCTCCATGACGACCTTCAACATCATGATGCAATGTACGTCCAGATCGAAGTGGTATATAAATCATTGCACGTTTTGCAGACTCTGTAGCCTTACGAATTGCCTCAGGTACTTCACGTGCTTTACCATGACCAAAACCAACACGTCCTTTTTGATCTCCAACAACAACAAGAGCAGCAAAACCAAAACGCCGACCACCCTTCACAACTTTAGAAACACGATTAATATGAACAAGTTTATCAACAAATTCACTATCACGTTCATCCCGACGCTCATCGCGATCACTACGTTCTTTTTGTGCCATTCCTCATTCCTTTTTCTTTTCCGGAAGCACGCTAACAAAGTCTCAGCACAAAATCAAAGGAACTCACACAAAATATCCTAAAGATCTCTTTACTAAACTTTCTAAGCAACATATTTTAAAAGTTTAAACCACCCTCACGAGCAGCTTCGGCCAAAGCCTTTATTCTTCCATGATAAACATATGGTCCACGATCAAAAACAACTTCATTAACACCAATTTTTTTCGCACGCTCAGCAATTAACTTACCAACAACAAAAGCAGCTTCTTTATCAGAACCACTTTTTAAAGAGTTTTTCAAACCCTTTTCAAGAGTACACGCAGAAACAAGAGTATGTCCACGTGCATCATCGATAATCTGAGCATAAATATTCTGATTTGAGCGATAAACACTAAGCCGCGGACGACCTTTAGCAACCGCTTTAATTTGACAACGAACACGTTGGGCTCTACGTTGGAGAATTCCCTTAGGAGAAACCATGTTACGAAATCCTTATTTCTTTTTACCTTCTTTACGAACAATATGCTCATCTGCATACTTGACACCTTTACCTTTATAAGGCTCAGGTACACGATATTCGCGAATCTCTGCCGCTACTTGTCCAACTTTCTGTTTATCAATTCCGGAGACAACAATTTCTGTTGGCTTAGGAACTGTTACAGTAACATCAGACGGCACTTTATAAATAACATCATGAGAAAAACCTAATGATAATTGAATATCCTTACCCTGCAAAGAAGCACGATAACCAACACCATTAATTTCAAGCCTCTTTTCAAAACCATCTTTTACACCACAAAAAATATTTTCAATCATTGAGCGAGACATACCCCATTTAGAGCGAGCATCCTTTGATTGATCACGCGGTTCTACTGATACAACATTTCCATCAAGCTTAACCAAAACTTCATCATTAACGACATAGCTCAGTTCACCTTTCGGACCTTTTGCCTTAACCAACTGACCATCAACAGTAGCGGTAATCCCAGAAGGAACCGGAATGGGTTTTTTTCCAATACGAGACATTGTTCTAACCTGTTTTTCTTCCGTTTTTTAAAATTAATCAGAAAATACGACAGAGAAGCTCTCCACCAACATTTTGTTGACGCGCCTCATGATCCGCCATCACTCCATTGGGAGTTGACAAAATTGAAATACCAAGACCATTCGCCACCGGAGGAATAGCTTTAGCAGAAACATACACACGACGACCTGGTTTTGAAACACGTGAAATTTCACGAATAACAGCTGAACCTTCAAAATATTTTAGCTCAATTTCAATCGAAGATTTCCCATTACCGGAATCAATCTGATTATACCCACGAATATAACCTTCTGATTGAAGAACATCAAGAACCCGTGTGCGAAGCTTAGATGTAGGAGTGACGACCTTTCCCTTTTTACGGGCAAGTGCATTACGAATACGGGTCAACATATCACCAAGAGGATCTGACATAGACATCTAATAATCTCCTCTTACCAGCTAGACTTAACAATTCCGGGAATATATCCCAAAGATCCAAGATCACGTAATGCAATTCGTGACATCTTTAATTTACGATAATAAGCACGTGGACGACCCGAAATTTCACAACGATTACGAACACGAACTTTCGCAGAATTACGAGGTAATCCTGCCAACTGGATAGAAGCCTTAAAGCGCTCTTCAAGTAAAATTTCTTGATTCATCACTATCGCTTTTAAACGCGCACGACGTGCAGCATAACGCTTCACCATCCTTTCACGACGCTTATTTTTTTCAACAGCACTCACTTTGGCCATAATTTCACCTCGCTATATTTGCCGTTACGAACGGAACGGAAAATTAAAAGCACGTAATAACTCACGGGCCTCATCATCCGTTTTCGCTGTCGTACAAACAATAATATCCATACCCCAAATCTGATCAACCTTATCATAATTAATTTCTGGAAACACAATATGCTCTTTAATACCCATAGCGAAATTGCCACGACTATCAAAACTTTTTGGATTTAAACCACGAAAGTCACGAACCCGGGGAAGTGCAATTGTAATAAGGCGATCCAAAAATTCAAACATACGATCTTTACGTAATGTTACCTTAGCTCCAAGTGGCATTCCCTCACGCACCTTAAAGGTTGCAATAGAATTACGTGCACAGGTAACAACAGCTTTTTGACCTGTTATCAATGCCAAATCTCCAGCTGCAATAGATGTTTTTTTTGAATCAGCCGTCGCCTCACCAATACCCATATTAATTACAATCTTATCAACACGGGGAATTTGCATTTCATTTTTATAATTAAACTTTTCTTGAAGTACTTTACGAACCACTTCAAAATAATGCGTCTTCATACGGGGCTTTTGTTTTTTCTCAGCCATTAATTAATTCTCCCGAACGCTTGGCAAAACGAACTTTATCACCATCCGCATTCAAACGAAAGCCTACACGCGTAGGCTTACCATCCTTAGGATCAGAAATCGCCAAATTAGATAAATGAATGGGAGCTTCCTTAGAAATAATCCCAGCTTCTTGTTTCTGTGTTTGACGTTGATGACGCTTAACCATATTAAGCCCGAGAACAAGAGCATTATTTTCCTTTGGATTCACCTTAATGACTTCACCCTTACATCCTTTGTCCTTACCAGACAATACAATCACTTTATCACCTTTTCGAATCTTCTGCATGATATTTACTCCTTACAATACTTCAGGAGCAAGAGAAATTATCTTCATATGATTTTTACCACGAAGCTCACGGGGAACCGGCCCAAAAATACGCGTACCAATCGGCTCTTTCTTATTATCAACTAAAACAGCAGCATTCCTATCAAAACGAATTACACTACCATCCACGCGACGAATATCTTTGGCAGTACGAACCACTACAGCTTTCATCACATCTCCTTTTTTTACACGGCCACGAGGAATAGCGTCCTTAACCGAAACAACAATAATGTCACCGACCAAAGCATATTTCCGCTTTGAACCACCTAACACTTTGATGCACATGACACGACGTGCACCAGAATTATCTGCAACATCGAGGTTTGTTTGCATCTGAATCATGAATGGCCACCTTTTCTTAAACACTCACTCTCCGGATGAGCCTTTGACACACCCGAATTCGCCTGCCAAATAACAATAAAGCTCCTGTTCAAAATTCACCCATGGAAAAAACCAATATTAAATTTTAAAACAACTCGCCTAGCTAACTACGCCACACTACTGTCTTTAACAACAATCCAACGTTTATCTTTCGAAATTGGCTTAGATTCCTGAATAAAAATCTGTTCTCCAATTTTGAACTGATTATTTTCGTCATGTGCTTTATACTTTTTAGATTGCCGAACCGTCTTTTGGAGCAACGGATGAGAATAACGGCGCTCTACTTTGACAACTACAGTCTTATCACTCTTGTCGCTAACGACAACACCTTGCAAAATGCGTTTAGGCATCTCTTACTTCCTTAAGCCTTGTTTTCGTCGATTTTTTGACGAAGAAACGTTTTAATACGTGCAATGTTACGACGCACTTGTTTAACACGTGCAGTCTTTTCTAACTGGCCTGTTGCTTTCTGAAAACGCAGATTAAACTGCTCTTTTTTTAATTTGGCCAATTCATTTTTCATTTGGTCGAGCGTTTGCGCTCTTAATTCTGCAGCTTTCATCGCTTAACCTCTTTTATTCAGCAATACGCTGTACGAAACGAGTCTTAATGGGGAGTTTTGCTGCACCTAATCTAAGTGCTTCGCGCGCTACATCTTCAGAAACCCCATCAAGTTCAAACATAACACGCCCAGGCGCAACACGCGCCGCCCAATAATCAACACTTCCCTTACCTTTACCCATACGAACTTCAGTTGGCTTAGACGTAACAGGCACATCTGGAAAAATACGAATCCACACACGACCAGAGCGCTTCATATAACGTGTAATTGCACGACGCGCTGCCTCAATTTGACGGGCAGTAATACGCTCTGGTTCAACAGCTTTCAGACCGTAAGCACCGAAATTCAAACCCGTACCCCCCTTCGAATAACCGTGAATACGGCCCTTAAATTGTTTACGGAACTTTGTGCGCTTTGGCTGCAACATTGCTCTCTACTCCAAATTTCTGATTCAACCACAAAAATTAAACATTTTCACGGCGACGATTCAATGAAGAACCCGAACGATCACCTTCCGTAGCACGACGCTCCGAAGCCATCGGATCATGTTCAAGAATTTCACCTTTAAATACCCAAACTTTAACACCACAAATGCCATAGGCAGTTTTAGCTTCTGCTGTACCGTAATCAACATCAGCCCGTAACGTATGAAGTGGAACACGACCTTCACGATACCATTCCATACGAGCAATTTCAGCTCCTCCAAGACGACCAGAGCAATTAATACGAATCCCCTCAGCTCCAAGACGCATAGCTGATTGAACAGCACGCTTCATTGCACGTCGAAAAGCAACACGACGCTCAAGCTGCTGAGCAATGGATTGAGCAATAATTGTAGAATCAATCTCTGGCTTACGAATTTCAATAATATTCAGTGAAGTTTCAGCATTGGTCATCTCTGAAAGCTTACGACGTAACTTCTCAATATCAGCACCTTTTTTACCAATAATAAGACCAGGACGCGCCGAATGAATTGTTATACGACACTTTTTATGAGGACGTTCAATAACAACCTTAGAAATAGCCGCTTGCTTTAATTCTTCAATTACATACAAACGAATTTTTAAATCTTCATGAAGAAGACGCCCATATTCATCACTATCAGCATACCACCGTGAATCCCAGGTCCGATTAACTCCAAGGCGAAGTCCTATTGGATTGATCTTCTGTCCCATTACGCGACCTCTCCTTTTTCGACAACCTCACGAACAATAATAGTAAGATGGGAAAATGGACGCTTCACTCGACTAGCACGACCCCGCCCTCGAACATGAAAACGCTTCATTACAATAGATTTACCAACATACGCTTCTGCAACAATCAAGGAATCAATATCAAGATCATGATTATTCTCTGCATTAGCAATCGCCGATTCAAGAGTGCTTTTAACCGCTCCAGCAATACGCTTACGCGAAAATGTCAAATCAGCCAATGCCATATTAACTTTTTTACCACGAATCATTGCAGCAACCAAATTAAGCTTCTGTGGACTTACACGAATTGTTCGGGCGACAGCCTTCGCCTCAATATCTTTAAGTTGGCGTGGAGCCTTAGCTTTGCCCATTCCTACTTCCTTTTCGCTTTTTTATCTGCACCATGCCCATAATAGGTTCGGGTGGGAGCGAATTCACCAAATTTATGCCCGACCATTTCTTCAGAAACAGAAACAGGAATATGTTTATTGCCGTTGTAAACACCAAAAGTCAAGCCAACAAATTGTGGCAAAATAGTAGAACGACGACTCCATATTTTAATAACCTCATTACGTCCACTTGCACGAACTTTTTCTGCTTTCTTAAGAAGATAGCCGTCAATAAACGGACCTTTCCAAACTGAACGAACCACTTTAGACTACCTTTCTATTTCTTACGCTGATGACGCGAACGCATAATAAACTTATTAGTGGCTCTATTGGAACGTGTACGCTTACCTTTTGTAGGCTTACCCCAAGGAGACACCGGATGACGACCACCTGATGTACGGCCTTCACCCCCACCATGCGGGTGATCAACTGGATTCATAGCAACTCCACGAACATGTGGACGCTTACCACGCCAACGCGATCGACCAGCTTTACCATCACTAATATTCACATGATCAGGATTTGAAACAGCACCAACCGTTGCAAAACAATTACCTGAAATCAAACGTTGCTCACCAGAATTAAGACGAAGAATAGCCATCCCTTCATCTCGCCCAACTAACTGCGCATAAGTTCCTGCTGAACGCGCAATTTGACCACCTTTTCCAGGTTTCATTTCAACATTATGAATAATAGTACCAATAGGCATATTACTAAGAGGCATTGCATTGCCTAGCTTAACGTCAACATTTAAACCAGCAATAACAGAGTCACCAACATCAAGACGCTGTGGTGCAAGAATATAACTCAATTGCCCATCTTCATAACGAATCAAAGCAATAAAAGCCGTACGGTTTGGATCATATTCCAAACGCTCAACTTTTGCAAACATATCACGCTTGATACGCTTAAAATCAACAAACCTATAACTACGTTTATGACCACCACCTTGAAAACGAGCAGTAATTCTACCACAATTATTGCGTCCACCCTTTGACGATAAACCCTCTGTTAGCCTTTTTATAGGCTTACCTTTATAAAGACCAGAACGATCTACAATAACAAGCTGACGCTGTCCGGGCGTAGTCGAATTAAAGTGCTTAAGTGCCATTATTCCTATCTCCGAACCTCTTATAAACCTGTTGAAAGGTCGATTGATTGACCCTCAACAAGTGTAACAATCGCTTTTTTGACATCACTCTGCCGACCAACAATGCCTTTGAAACGCTTCATCTTACCTTTACGGATTATTGTATTTACTGTTTTAACTTTTACACTAAAAAGCGCTTCAACAGCAGCTTTAATTTCAGATTTTGTCGCTTTCTGTGCAACATTAAAAACAACTTGACCATACTCAGAAAGCATAGTCGATTTCTCAGTAACCACTGGACTTAAAATTATATCATAATGGCGAAGGTCCATCATTTGAAACGCTCCTCAAGGGCCTCAACAGCTTCTTTTGATAAAACAAGCTTGCCGCGACGCAAAATATCATAAACATTAATCCCCTGAACCGGTAAAACATCAATATTAGGAATATTAGATGCTGCACGAAAAAAATTCACATCGATTTCTTTCCCACCAATTAACAAAGCATTATTGAAACCAAGTTTAGAAAAATTCGCATTCAACACTTTTGTTTTTGCATCTCGAATATTAAGCTCATCAACCACAATCAAATCATCTGCTTTTAATTTAGCTGATAAAGCTAAACGCAATCCAAGAGCACGAACCTTTTTAGGAAGACCATGCGCGTGACTCCGCATCACCGGACCATGTGCTTTACCACCACCTCGGAATTGTGGTGCTCGAGCAGAAGAATGCCGAGCACGCCCAGTTCCTTTTTGTTTAAACATTTTTGCCCCTGTCCGCGATACATCAGATCGACCCTGAGACTGATGTGTTCCTTTTTGACGACGTGTAAGCTGCCAACGAACAACACGTTGTAAAATATCCTCACGAGGAATAAGACCAAAAACACTTTCAGAAACCTTTACTTTACCGGCTTCTTTACCATCAAGGGTTTTTATCATAAGATCCATTACTCAGCTCCCTCAGCTTCAGAAACTTCCGTCATTAAGGGAATTGCTTCCGTTTTTTCTTTAACAAGCTGGCGAATACCAGCAGGTTTTGGCGCATTATCAGGAAGACGCTTCTTTACAGCATCTCGCACTAAAATCCAAGACCCTTTAGAACCAGAAACAGAACCACGCACTAAAATTAAACCACGATCAACATCCGTAGAAATAACTTCAACATTCTGAGTTGTTACACGCACCTGCCCCATGTGACCAGCCATTTTCTTACCTTTAAACACTTTCCCTGGATCCTGACATTGACCTGTCGAACCATGAGCACGATGTGTAATCGAATTACCATGTGAAGCACGATGACCACCAAAATTATGCCGCTTCATAACACCAGCAAAACCCTTACCAATACTTGTACCCGTTACATCAACTCTTTGACCTGGCACAAAATGTTCCACTGTAATTTCAGTACCAACATCAAGCAGATTATCAGGACTAACACGAAATTCTGCTATTTTAGCTTTTGGTTCAACTGCAGCTTTAGCAAAATGACCACGAAGAGCTCGCGACGTATTTTTGACCTTAGCAAGTCCCACACCTAATTGAACAGCAGTATAACCATTCTTTTCAACTGTACGCTGAGCAACAACCTGACACTTATCTAAACGAAGCACGGTCACCGGCACATGCTCACCAGCATCATTATAAATACGGGTCATACCTAACTTCTGTGCTATTACACCTGAACGCATTGGGTTTGTTCCTTCTGTCTTCAAACCTCAGAGCTTGATTTCAACATCCACACCAGCAGAAAGATCAAGCTTCATGAGTGCATCTACCGTTTGTGGTGTCGGATCAACAATATCAAGAAGACGCTTATGTGTACGCATTTCAAACTGTTCACGACTCTTCTTATCGATGTGTGGCCCACGATTAACCGTAAATTTCTCAATCCGTGTTGGAAGCGGAATAGGACCACGGACATTAGCACCAGTGCGCTTAGCAGTTGAAACAATCTCACGCGTTGATGCATCAAGAATCCGATGATCAAATGCCTTTAAGCGAATACGGATATTCTGGCCATTCATGCTCTTTATTTCCCTATCATACGAAATGTCTTCAACAATCAAAAACATTTCTCAACGATTATTTCATTTATTCAATGATTTTAGATACGATACCAGCCCCAACGGTACGGCCACCTTCTCGAATTGCAAAACGGAGCTTCTCCTCCATTGCAA
>NZ_JADC01000018.1:25000-29374 GCF_000518185.1 Bartonella clarridgeiae ATCC 51734 | reverse complement strand
TTTTTGACCTATTTTTATGAAGTTTTAAGATTTTTTTCTGTAGGGTTTAGCGTATGGAGGCTATCAGAGTTTATAGTTTTATTTATTGAGTATTTTGTTAATTTTTGATTTGAGGTTTATTTGTTTTTTATTTTTCCGTTTATCGTCTGATTGTAGAACGACTTTTGAAAGCTTTTGAAAGCTTTTTTTTTATTTTTTGGGAACTGGATTGGGTTTAGCTCATTTTATGTATCAGATTTATTGAAGGAGAGAGATATGGAAACGCGGATCCCGACGAAGCATCCCTTAGAAAGACATTTTACAGGCGCATTTTCTTTAGAGACAGAGACTTGTCACTATTCCCGTCCCTGTTTATCTTGGTCATCGATCTTTGCTGGTTTACTAACGCTTTTAGCGACATCGGTGTGCTTTTCCTTTTTGTTAGCAGCCTTAGGCTTTGGTCAGATGAGTTTTTCTTCTCCCTTTTCTCTAGAGCAGAGCTTTTTCTCTGTTGGTGTTAGTTCGATCCTTGTTCTTTGTCTGAGTTTCAGCTTTGGGGGATATATTGCTGGTCGCTTTGCCAGTCACTCAGGAGCCCTTCATGGTTTTTTGACCTGGGCCCTTTTTATGCTTTTGGTGGCGATCCAAAGTACAGTTTTACTTTCTGGAGCTGTTCATTTAGGGGCTAAGACTGTTTCTGGAATTGCTTCTGCTACGGGACAAGCGATCAGTGGCTTGGGCTCTGAAGGTGGAAAGCTTATTTCCCTCACAGAGGGTAAAAATTTTGAGAATTTTTTCAACGACAAAAATAATGCTCTGTTTGATTTTAACAAACTCAGCAATGACTTACAGGCTCTTTTAAACAAGAGCGATATTCCAGCCCTTAACCCGGATAATCTCTACAATGCTTATAGAGCATCACTCAAAGATATTCGTTCTACAATAACATCTGTTAAGCATGACCCTTCTAACTATCGTCTTTTGGTTAAACAGCTTGGAGAACGCCTCTCGGATCGTGTTAAAAAGCTCAATACCCAAATTGATCGTCGCGATGTCATCGATGGCTTGACCAATAACGGCATGTCACAAGCTGAAGCAGAAAAGACTGCAGACCGTGCAATTGATATTTATCAAACAGCCAACAAAAAAACCAAAGAGGCTATTCAGTCCTTGAACAAACAGGTAGATACTCTCTCGCACAATGTTGATAAAGTGGTCAAAAATAGCCGTCAGGTTGCGGATCAAGCCATTGGCACAGCTTCTAAGATTGGATTATGGAGTTTCTTTGGTAGCCTTCTTGGTGCTTTCATTACTAGCATTTCTGGATATTACGGTCATAAAAGACGTTGCCATTCTTACAAATTTTAAACACTTTGATTTTGAGACAAAAGAGGCTTTTCAGCAGGCAAAAGCTCTACGAATAATAAAGAATGGCTTTCTAAAACTGCACCGCACGTGCAGTTTTTTTGTTGAAGATCCTTTTATTTTGAGATCCCTAGAGCCTCCTCTTCTCATGAGGCATATTGCACTCAGAGATTAGGCAAGCCAGTTAATATGGCACAAAGAAGGATGCACCATTTTTCTTTGTCCCTAATTAATGCTCAAGCGATCAAGGAAGATGAAAGAAGGAGTAAGAAGTCTCTTTTTTTGTCTGTTTTGTTTATTATACTTTAGTTGAAGATATTTTTAGGATTATTTTTGTGTTTTTGTTTGTTTTGTGAAGGATGAAGATTGGTTGCGGGGGCAGGATTTGAACCTGCGACCTTCAGGTTATGAGCCTGACGAGCTACCGGGCTGCTCCACCCCGCGTCATTGAAGAATTGTTGCCGAGATAATACGACGATTTTTAGATGTTTTTTTGAAGAATGTTGAAGCATTATTTCTATGCGCTTAGCAGACCTGGCAGCGACTTACTCTCCCGTGTCTTAAGACAAAGTACCATCAGCGCTGGAACGTTTCACGGCCGAGTTCGGGATGGGATCGGGTGCAGGCGCTCCGCCATAACCACCAAGTCAGCGAAGAGCATAGAAAGAAAGAGAAGTTGTCTCCCATGTTGATTTGATTTGTTTTAAGGTGATTTGATTTGTTTTAGAATGAATAGAGGGAATGAGAACGATCAAGCCTATCGAACGATTAGTATCAGTAAGCTTCATATGTTACCACACTTCCACACCTGACCTATCAACGTGGTGGTCTACCACGGTTCTCAGGGAATACTCGTTTTCAGGTGGGTTTCCCGCTTAGATGCCTTCAGCGGTTATCCCGTCCGTATATAGCTACCCTGCTATGCGGCTGGCGCCACAACAGGTCCACCAGAGATACGTCCATCCCGGTCCTCTCGTACTAGGGACAGATCCTGTCAATATTCCTACACCCACGGCAGATAGGGACCGAACTGTCTCACGACGTTCTGAACCCAACTCACGTACCGCTTTAAATGGCGAACAGCCATACCCTTGGGACCTGCTCCAGCCCCAGGATGCGATGAGTCGACATCGAGGTGCCAAACAACCCCGTCGATATGGACTCTTGGGGGTCATCAGCCTGTTATCCCCGGCGTACCTTTTATCCGTTGAGCGATGGCCCTTCCACACGGGACCACCGGATCACTATGACCGTCTTTCGACTCTGTTCGACTTGTCAGTCTCACAGTCAGGCAGGCTTATGCCATTGCACTCAACAAACGATTTCCGACCGTTCTGAGCCTACCATCGCGCGCCTCCGTTACTCTTTAGGAGGCGACCGCCCCAGTCAAACTACCCACCATACACTGTCCTGGATCCGGATAACGGACCGCAGTTAGACATCCATGTCGATAAGGGTGGTATTTCAAGGACGACTCCACAAAGGCTAGCGCCCCTGCTTCAAAGTCTACCACCTATCCTACACATATCGCCACAAATGCCAGTGTAAAGCTATAGTAAAGGTGCACGGGGTCTTTCCGTCTAACCGCAGGAACCCCGCATCTTCACGGGGAATTCAATTTCACTGAGTCTACGTTGGAGACAGCGGGGAAGTCGTTACGCCATTCGTGCAGGTCGGAACTTACCCGACAAGGAATTTCGCTACCTTAGGACCGTTATAGTTACGGCCGCCGTTTACTGGGGCTTCAATTCAATGCTTGCACATCTCCTATTAACCTTCCAGCACCGGGCAGGCGTCAGACCCTATACATCGTCTTGCGACTTCGCAGAGCCCTGTGTTTTTGGTAAACAGTCGCTACCCCCTGGTCTGTGCCACCCTTTAACGGTTGCCCGCTAAAGGGCCACGCTTCTTCCGAAGTTACGCGTGCAATTTGCCGAGTTCCTTCAACGTAGTTCTCTCAAGCGCCTTAGTATTCTCTACCTGTCCACCTGTGTCGGTTTCGGGTACGGTCTATATGTGGGAGCTATTTCCTGGAATTGCTTCACTGCAAAATCAATCCAATAAGACCTTACAATTTACGCAATCCGTCACTTCCCACAGGTCCACGAATATTAACGTGGTTCCCATCGACTACGCCTTTCGGCCTCGCCTTAGGGGCCGACTCACCCTGCTCAGATTAACTTTAAGCAGGAACCCTTGGACTTTCGGCGAGGGAGTCTCTCACTCCCTTTATCGTTACTCATGTCAGCATTCTCACTTCCGATACCTCCAGGAGCTCTCACGAGTCTCCCTTCACAGGCTTACGGAACGCTCCGCTACCACTTACTCATAAGAGTAAATCCACAGCTTCGGTGTATGGCTTGAGCCCCGTTACATTTTCGGCGCAAAGACCCTTATTTAGACCAGTGAGCTGTTACGCTTTCTTTAAATGATGGCTGCTTCTAAGCCAACATCCTGGTTGTTTTGGGATCCTCACATCCTTTCCCACTTAGCCATAACTTGGGGACCTTAGATGGTGGTTAGGGTTGTTGCCCTTTCCACGACGGACGTTAGCACCCGCCGTGTGTCTGCCAGTTATTTCTTCCAGGTATTCGGAGTTTGGTTAGGTTTGGTAATCCGGTGAGGACCCCTAGCCCATCCAGTGCTCTACCCCCTGGAGAATAAAACTAACGCTCTACCTAAATAGATTTCGCGGAGAACCAGCTATTTCCGAGTTTGATTGGCCTTTCACCCCTAGCCACAAGTCATCCCAATCTATTGCAACAGATACGGGTTCGGCCCTTCAGTAAGTGTTACCTTACCTTCAGCCTGCTCATGGCTAGATCACTCGGTTTCGGGTCTAATCCAACGAACTGAACGCCCTGTTCAGACTCGCTTTCGCTGCGCCTACACCTATCGGCTTAAGCTTGCTCGTTAGACTAAGTCGCTGACCCATTATACAAAAGGTACGCCGTCACCCAGAACGTATCTTGGGCTCCGACTGTTTGTAGGCATCCGGTTTCAGGTTCTTTTTCACTCCCCTTGTCGGGG
>NZ_JADC01000018.1:0-20000 GCF_000518185.1 Bartonella clarridgeiae ATCC 51734 | reverse complement strand
CTCTTCAAAAATCCGATTATTCACAAGAACAAATGGAACGAATTGCAAAAATATTAGCTCAATTGAACCGTTCAGATACACTCAAAGCAGGAAACCTTTTACGCATCGGAATTGTTACACAACAGGGTGAAGAAGATCATCTTGTACGGGCAAGTATTTACCAAGGAATGAGTCATATTCTGACAATTGCTCTCAATGATGACAACCAATTTGTTGTAAGTACAGAACCAGAAATGTCGCATGTGCTTAAAACTGCATTTCAAAATGGTCAACCTCATTCTTATGTTAATATATCACAATTACCAACGGTTTATGATGCAATCTATCAAGCTGTTCTCAGCCATAATATGTCGCAATCTCTTTCACAGCATCTTATTCGTTTGCTTGCAATGAATATTGATATGAAAAGCCGCATCACACCAACTGATCAGCTCGAAATATTTTATGCTCTTCCTAAACAACAAAATGCTGAAAAAAACAGTAAGAGCGCAAAAAATGGTATGCCACTACAAACTGCATCCTCTCCCACTAATGCAGATCCTGAAATTCGTTATATAAGCGCGACCTTTGGCAGTGTTACTTATAAATATTACCATTACCAATCCAAAAATGGAGGGGCTGATTATTATGATTCAGAAGGAAAAAGTTCAAAGCCTTTTTTGCTGCGAAAACCAATTCCTAATGGCATTTTCGGTTCTCCTTTTGGTCCACGAAAGCACCCTATTTTAGGCTATGTACGCATGCACACAGGTGTTGATTGGGTTGCTCCAAAAGGATCACCCATCATTGCCGTTGGAGATGGTGTGGTGACAAAAGTCGGGAAAGTCAGCGGTTATGGAAACCATACAGAAATTAAACATGCTAATGGCTATGTCAGTAGTTATTCACACCAAAATAATTATGCTGCAAATATTAAGCCAGGTGTAAAAGTACGACAAGGACAAATCATTGGATATGTTGGATCGACAGGTCTTGCAACTGGGCCTCACTGTCATTTTGAAATCATTGTTAATGGCAAAAAAGTTGATCCTATGCGTATTCGTTTGCCTGATAGCAAATCTTTAAAAGACCAAGATCTGCAAGTATTCTTGAAAGAAAAGAAGAATATCGACTCCTTAATATATAGCGTAATACAACCAGAAAATGCATCTTAATTTATCCATACATAAGGCAGGCTGATACTCTATAAGAGGACGTTTCTTTCCTTTGACGCTTTAATTATAAAGTGAAGTTTGAAAAATATCGAAAAAAGGAACTTTATGTCAGTGTTTCTTTTTTGTTAAAGTGGCTCATCTTATCTGCCGTCACAAAGATTAAAGTGTTTTATCATAAGTCCATCGATCATAGTGAGTTGTCCTGTACCACCCAAACTGGGTGTAATATTTTTAAAATAGGAGCATTTTTATTTGCTCTGACGATAAGGATGTGAAAACCATGTTTTAAAAAACGTACTTTTCAAGATTTCTTTTTTGCTTTTCTTTCCTCTCCAATGGAAATCAAGAATTTTGCCTAGAAAAGCACTAGACAGACTTTTGGAGAGGAGTGTAATAAAATTCTCTGTTACCTTCTCAACCTTTACATGAGAACCTGAGCGAGCTATTATTCTTAAAATAATTACAACTCTCGGGAACTTTTTTGGCTTTAAATTTCTTAACTTTTATAGATGGTTTTGTTGAGAAACTTTAATGCTGTTATTAATGAAATTTTTCGCTATAAAATATTTTTCGGCGACTTTTTAAAGAAAATTGGCCTCAATAGAAACTTCTTCAATATATCTTACTTAAAATGATGATCCCCTTGTAGAGAATATTAAAAGCGGTCTGAGCAATTTTCTATGAGCTTTGGTAAAGGAATTATCACCTTTGTTCCCCCTAATTTAGATGTTTCAAACAGTGACTTTTCCCCAAATTGCATACACAGTTGTTCTATAACCAAACGGCCAAGTCCTGTTTTTAGCTCTGCATTTTGACCGCACATCCCCACACCATCATCTTCAACGATCAGCGCCATTTTTCCATTATTCTGAGGTCCACAAGAAATATAAATATTTCCACAGCGTTTGTCAGGAAAAGCATGTTTTAAAGAATTTGTGAGCAATTCACCAAGAATAATTCCAAGCGTTGTGGCATCTCTTGAAGATAATCGGCAATCTTTAAAATCCGTATGAATAGTGATATTTTCTCTTAATTCAAATGGTATAGCCAATTCAACATCATGCACAACCAAATTGAGAAAATCTGCCAATAATGTTGTTTCCATATCATCACTCAAACGCAAACGTCGATGCGCTGTTGATATTGTTTGAATGCGATCGCGTGCTGCTCCTAAAACAGCGCGAACTTCTTCATTCTTGCTTCGATTTAATTGCAAACCAAGCAAAGAAGAAACCGTACCAAGAGAATTGCCAATGCGATGGCTTGCATCCTGTAACAACATTTCAACACGACAGCGTTCTTTTTCAGCATAATTCCGTGCTTTTTCCAATTCCTGTGTCCTTTCCTTCACACGGGCTTCAAGAGCTGCATTCTCACTATGAAGCAATAACTGATAGGTTTTTAAGGATCGAATATCACACCGAAAACGGTTAATAACAAAATAGGCAGAAATAAAAGTGCTCACAACGGAAACAATTGCCGCTAAAGTCAAAGCAGCGCGCATGAGCGCTATATCTTCGCGTTTTTTTTGTCGTTCAATATCATCCCCATCAATAAAATCGGTCATTAATTGAGCCAAACGTGTGACTTGAATCGCCTTAATTTCAGGAAAAACCGAGAAAAGAACAGACTGATCAGGAGATGCATCAAGAGCAACCATATGATCCTTCATAACTGCTGTACGTGCTTTGACCTCTTTTTTAAAAGCCGTGAACCACGTATACCATTGCGAATGAGAATGAACAAGCAGGGCAATATAATTGAGAATATCATCCAGATGAAGAACCGCCTTCTCAAAGCGGATTTTATCTTCCACCCGACGACTTTTTTCGTAGCTTCGGTTTGCTGCAGCCATATCGATTAAACTAATAAGCACTAAATCTGCTTGTTCACGAAGTTCTGAGCTTGTGTTCAACTGTGCAATTTCCCGATCAACAGCATTGGACAACAAAATAATAAAGGTTGAAGCCAAAAGGGCCATGAAAAGAGAAATAATAATTGCTCCCCACCGCCAACGTGATGTCGCTGAACCAGAAATGGGTATTTTAGGAGACAAATTCGTCTTTATTATCATCTATTTTCCATCAATGAACCCAACAACCAGCACTCTTCAACCTATAAAAGAATTGTTTTATTTCTTTACAGTGAAGGAAGATGATCATTTTCCACATCCCAGTTTTTTTCTCTTGTCTCCATAAGACTAAAGATAAAAGGCTTTAGATATCCTCACAATTTTGATTTTCTCTAGTCTCTATAACGAAAATAAAACAATATTCTCACTCATAATTATTCGTTCTTCTAATCACTAAAAGAACATAAGATAGTTCCAGCCGAATAAAGATCGGGACCATAATCGCATTCACCATCTACTTGAAGAAGTTCCTGCAAACGATTGCGTGCACGACTTACACGGCTTTTAATTGTTCCAACAGCGCAATCGCAAATAGCTGCTGCATCTTCATAAGAAAAACCAGAGGCACCAATTAAAATGATCGCTTCTCTCTGTTCAGCTGATAAGGTGTTTAAAGCTTTTTTAAAGTCCTGCCAATCGAGCAGCCCATATTGAGAAGGATGAATAGCCATATTTTGAGTGAAAGTGCCATCACTATCTTGCACTTCTCTTCCTCTTTTCCGCATTTGACTGTAAAATTCATTGCGCAAAATCGTAAAAAGCCACGCCTTTATATTGGTTCCCATTTCAAAACTTTCTTGCTTAGCCCATGCCTTCATAAGCGTATCTTGCACTAAATCTTCGGCTTTATGGTGTTGACCACTTAAAGAAACAGCAAAAGCACGCAAAGCTGGCAAAACTAAAAGCAATTCTTGTTTAAAATCTTTTGAGCTGCGTGTCATAAGAGATCAAACCTTTTTTCTTCTGAATAAAGACTGTCTCGTTCTACCTGTTCCAATTTGTCCAAAAGTTCTAGCAAATGCAGGGGAAGCGGCTCTTCTTGAATTTGCATATAAAATTGCCGCAATTTCAGTGCTATTTCACTATTTGCTCCGAGAAGATCATCTTCAAACACAAAATAATCGGTGAGATTTTTTTCACCAAAGTTGTTCATTTTTTAGCCCCTTAACCTATTTAGTAGTAGAAGAAGATTTTTTCTCTTTAAAGTTGTAAATATAGCATCCCCTAAAAAGTTCCATACTGAAAGCAGGAACTTTTTTATCTGCAAGGGATTTTTAAGAAATAAAGTGCTTTCACAGGCTGAAGGAGTTATTAATCATGTCACTATCAACACGCATTGCCCCCCATCTTCCTTATCTTAGACGCTTTGCCCGATCCATCACAGGAAGCCAAACTTCTGGTGATGCCTATGTCGCTGCTATGTTAGAAGCGCTCATTGTTGATCTTTCCATTTTTCCGCAAACCTCCAGTGATCGCATTGGGGTTTATCAACTTTTCTGTCATCTTTTTGATCAAACCACACCCAATATTGCCGAACCATTGCCACAATTTGGTTTTGAACAAAAAGCCAATGCTCAATTATCCTATCTCACCCCCCGCGCACGACAAGCTTTCTTGCTCATTGCTGTTGAAGGATTTAATGAAAGTGAAGCAGGAGAAATCATGAAAATTGATTCACAAAAGTTTCATCAACTCCTCAACCAAGCTTCTTTTGATATTTCTCAACAAATTGCAACACAAGTAATGATTATTGAGGATGAACCTCTGATTGCCATGGATATTGAGCAAATGGTGGAAAGTCTCGGGCATAAAGTGATAGGAATTGCACGAACGCATGATGAAGCTGTTGTCATGTATCATCAAAAAAAACCACGCTTAATTTTAGCTGATATTCAATTAGCTGATAACAGTTCTGGTATTGATGCAGTCAACGATATCTTAAAAAATGATTGTATCCCGGTAATTTTTATCACGGCTTTTCCTGAAAGATTGCTCACCGGAGAGCGTCCGGAACCAACTTTTTTGGTCACCAAACCCTTTAATCCCGATATGGTAAAAGCCCTTATCTCACAAGCTTTATTTTTTCAAGAGAATGCATCTAAAGCCGCCTAAAAGAAGGCAACGTTTTGATTATGTTCGTTCCTCCTTCTATAGATAGATCACACCTCAGCGCTTTAATGCAAGCAATCCGTGGCGCCGATATTTGTGTTTTATATCAGACAACAAATCTGATTTATTTATGGGCAGAAAACCTGCCTCAGCCTTTACAAAGCAAATGGCGAATTGGATGTCGTGACAGTGATTTTTTCTCGATTGATCTTGCTGATAATATGGAAACTATCAAACTTCAGGTTTTATCAACAGGACAAACACAAACTATCGAAGCACGGTTTGAAGATATCTCCAAACAAACTATTTGGTATAAATTTTCTATTGATTGCCATCGGAATGAAAACGGAAAAATTATTGGTATCATCACCACGGGTGTTGATATTTCAGGTCTACGCCGTCGCGAACAAGTGCTTAAAATATTACTGCGAGAAGTAAGCCACCGTTCTAAAAATCTTTTAGCAATCATCCAAAGTATTGCAACCCAAACTGCTCGTTATACAGAATCATTGCAAACCTTTTTAAGAAAATTTCAGGGACGTCTTCATTCTCTTTCCCATTCTCAAGATCTGATTACTGACTCTGACTGGCGCGGCGCTCAATTTCGTGAATTGGTACAAACACAAATTTTAAACTATTTAGTAAAAGAAACGGAGCGTTTTTCCATCAAGGGCGTAGATCCTTATCTTTTCCCAAATGCAGTTTTGCATATTGGATTAGCTTTTCATGAATTAATTATTAATTCGCTGTCTTTTGGCGCTTTATCACAAGAAGAAGGTACTGTCTCTATTACTTGCACAGTCAGCACAATAGCCCAAGGAAAAACGCAACTTTTTATCACGTGGAGTGAAGAATTTAACAAGAAAATCTTTCTTCCTGCACATAAGAAAGCCTGTTTTGGAAATACCGTTTTAGATAAAATTGTTCCCATTGCAGTTGATGGTTCAGCTTTTTTAAAATTGACTGAAGATGGAATGATCTATTGCCTCTCTGTTTCTAATACTTATTTTGATATTTTGTATTAGAAAAAAACAGCGGTTTCAGCACCAGAGACAAAAATAAAGCGGTCCGAGCCACAGGGGATTATATACCATAGATTATCAAAAATTGATACTTTTAGCTTTTCTTTTCCTCTCGTCCCTATAGAAGAAAGATAGGGCAATCTTCCGGAACAAAAATCTTTTGAGATTGTTTAGAATCTAGAAAAGCCATTTCTCAAATAATTTCTTAACAATCTCTATTTTATCCGGATAAGTACATTATGAACTCTGTTATTGCTGTTCTTTTAATGGTTTCATGCACAGATGATTTTAACAGTTGTTATTCCAATGACACCATGGTTAAAATTTATCCCTCAATACAAACATGTGACCAGAAAATTATGCCCTTGATTAAAAAATTTACCTCTTATGGAGAGCAAATCTTTGCTCAATGTACAAGTATCTCTGCCAACATAAAACAACAAGAAGTCACCCTTATCTGGTCTGTCACAAACAAAGGCGATTTTTTTCTTAAAAAACAAAACACTGATAATAACGTGCACCCAAAACTCTAACAGAGTGTGTAAAACCGTTCTATCCTATTTCAAGCATCTTCCCATTGAATAAAAATAATTAAAAGTATACATTCGGTTCGACTTTAAAAAAATCAACAGCAGCTTAGATAATAACGAGGCATAAACCAATGTATGACCCCCAAGCTCAGTACAGTGAGCTCTGCGTTCTCCCACAAGATGTACCATTAGATCCTGCTGTGGAACGGGTGAGAAAAAAATTGATGCGTTTGATGATCATTTCCATCTCTATCACACTTCTGTTAATTCTTGCTGTTTTTGCTGGAGTGATTTATAAAATCATCAAACCTGAGACCATGCCACAATTGCCACATCCTGTATCTTCTCAAAGCGACATTTCTCTAACGCCTCACTACACTTTGTCTTTTCCCCCAAAAACGCAAATTTTATCGCAAAGCCTCTCCGATCAGAATATTGTCTTAAGACTTTTGACACCAAAAGGACAAACAAAATTTATGATTTATAATTACCATACCGGTGCGCTTCTTTCGGTTTTTTCTGTCAACATTACAGAAGAAACAACAAACTCTCCTTCTCTACAATAAATAAAGAATATCCCCCTTTAAAAGGAAAAAGCAGTTTAAAATGTTTAAGTATTTTCTTCTGCTGAGGAAGAAGATACACTCCGACGCCGACGTGGTTTTTTCTGCTCCTTTTCATTTAACAAAGGAAGAGGGATAATTTTTTCCGCTGATGTCATATTCTTTTCAGCACTTTCTGAAACGATTGCTGATTGTTCAGAAGACAATGTTTCTGAACCACGTATTTTACGACGACGTGAAACACGTCGTGATTGTTTAACAGTTTCAGTGCCTTCTTCAACAATTTGTTGCTCTTTTTGATCAGCTTGATCGGATCGAGAATTTTGATCTTCTGCACACTTTTCTTTTTCTTTACCTTTTCGCCCATCACCATTTCTTAATGACTGTTCTCGCAGCGATGGTCTCTCACCGTTATTACCTCCTCTTATGTTTTCCTCAGCACTTGTTTCTTCACATTCCTGCTCATTTTTATGAGATTGAGACATTTGATCAGCAGCGGCTAAAATAATACGCAAATAATGTTCAGCATGCTGCAAATAATTCTCAGACATAACGCGATCGCCCGCTCCTTGCGCATCACGAGCAAGGCCTATGTATTTATCAGCAATTTGCTGAGCATTCCCGCGAATTTTAACATCTGGCCCGTTGCTTTCATAATTACGAGACAACGGATTAGGACCGCGACGATTATTGTTATTACTGCTATTGTTATTGCGACCGCGTACGCGTCTATTCTGCTGTGGCCTCATATTTATCTCTTTTGGATCTTATCTTTCTTTAAATTCTCTTATCGCATTACTTTCGAATAATGCTAGTCATGTTCAAAATTTATTTATTGAACCATCCCCGTTTCACTTAACTCAAACGATATCTCTTGGTTTCTTAATAAAAGTATATATTTTTTGAAAATCACAAAAAACGGTACGGAATACTTAAACCTAAAATTCCCTCTCTGCTGATAAGCAGGAACCTAGAGATGTTCATAGAAAACGCCAAGTGTTTTTTTTAAAATAAATCATAATTTCATTAAAAAAAACCATTATATTGCCGAAAAACAACACAAAAATGCAAATATACACACATTTATTATGGATTCGGAAGGTTATTCTTCTTTTTTAATCCAATTTTCCGATATAGACGCTCCCTCATTCCTTAACACGAATGCTCAGTAAAAGGATATCCCGCTTTTCATATTCTCAAGCGTGATCGATTTTCATTCAAAAAGCGCGTATTGACAATACCCAAGAGTAGAAAAAAGTTCCATACTATAAAGATTCCCACAGAAAATAAATTCAAAGTGCTCCTCAAAATAACAATGATAAGTTTTTTATAAAGAAAAAAAGGTTATAAGTAAAATCCTAAAGAGATATAAACATGCTAAACGAAAAAGATTCAAAGAGATTAAACACTCCTCATACAACTCTCACCTCATTTGTTATCAAATTTCCTGATAGGAAAGCTTTGTTTGCCAAACGAGCTCAACGCTTTACACATTTAGCCACCACTCACTCTGCCAAAAACACCCTTCTCTTTTTAGCTCATTTTTGCACAATCCAACAACAATTGGCCGAACGATTTAAAGATTTTTCTAGTGCACTTGCTCGTTTTGGTAGCATTTCGACTCCTTTTATTGATCGATCAAAGATATTAGAATTGGGCTTTTATGAAAGCATTGTGCATGATTTTTTAAACAAGATGTCAACTTATAGTCTCTCCACAAAACAAAAAGAAGTTTTAAACACCATGCATCTTCAAAAAGATCAATGGCGTCTCTGGGGAAATAATATACTCAATTGTGAAATTCCAACAAAACAAGCGGTAGAACACCTTTTTATCACTGGTGTTTTACAAATTATTTATTCGCTAGCTGCTTCACAGCTTAATTCTCAAATCGTAAAACCGCAACAAAAGAATCTGTGCCCCGCCTGCAGAGGAACACATTCAGCAAGTATTATTTTTGATGAAGGATTAAAAGAAGAAGGCACACGATTTTGCTCTTGTCTTTATTGCGGCACCTTATGGCATTATCCACATCTTCAGTGTATCTTTTGCGAATCGACCCAAAGCGTTTCTTCCTCTGACTTTAACAAAAATTCAGAGAGTATTCTTGTTCAAATATGTCAGACATGTCATCGTTCTTGCAAACAACTCGATCAACGCAAAAACCCATCTTTGGAGGTTTTTGCTGATGATATCGCCTATACACTAGATCACATCTCACAATCCTCTCTGTCTTTGCCTTTAAAGCAGGGAGCTTTTAATCCCTTTCTAATGGAATACATATAATTTACTGAGAATGAACAACACACTATTAACAAGGAGAAAAAATGATGGAGATGAAAAAAGAGCTGAGATAGAGCATAACAACCAAATTAAGAGACGATAAAATTTTAGTGATTTCAATAAGCCTCTATACCACTGATATCACTGAGTTCTCTTTCTCTGAATAAATTCACATCATTAAAAGAAACATCCCGTCACCAGGAAGAACCCATCATCGGAAAACATCGCTCATCGGAAAATGCCTGATATCCTTAAGCAAAATTTCTGCTTAATACAAATGTCAAGAAATTAAAATCGAGTCTTAAAAATGATGACGCTCTTTACTATTTCCTTCACTTTTTTCCTTTTCACTGAGAAGACAATCACGAAGCAAAAAATAATTTCCATCTCCTGGGCGAATAATTTTTATACATTTTTTCTTAACATCATCGGAAGAATTTTCCCACATTTTGCGAATTGTAAAAAAAGCCTCACTCTCTAAATTAAAGCAGCGATGATAAACTTGTTCCACCATATCAGGTGTAGCTAAAGCAGCGATTTCTTTGCAATAAACACGAAAATCAAATGTTGGAATAATTAATTTAACAGGCTCTTCTTGTACGATCTCTTGTTTGAAAAAAAAGTGACTGATAATTCTTTCCACCACAAAACTAAAAGTCAGCACACAAAAAAGAACAATACAAACAAAAGTCATTTTTTTATATAATTTTTTGCGATAGGATTTTCGCCTTGCGCGGAGTCTTTTTTCCATGAACAGCGTATCCTTTACTCTACCGAGAAAAAGTTTTGTTTGAGAGACAATTTGAACAAAATAAACCGCTATTATCGATTGTCTCACATCAAAAAGCAACCTTTCGTTCATTCCGAGGAAGAAACCTTTCTGTTTTTCCCGAGAGCTAAAATTTCTCCTTATGTAAAATTATTTCGCTTCTTTTATTTGTTGTTCTTTTTAAATTTTGCAAATTTTTCATCAATATTCAGTATCATAATCAGTATCATAAAAAGAACACACTCCCTTATTCTCTTCCCTACAAGATCAACAAAAGCAGAGAATGATATCTTCCATTTTCATCTCTTTTGTACTTTGAACGTCTAGCCTTGCCTTGCAGATCAATTTTTTCGTTTTATGATCACCAACATTTCTGCTTTTTTCCAAAACGGTCTGTTTCCACAATCCAGCGCGATAACAAGGGTTCCGTTTTAACCAAATGCGCTGGTTTGTTAATGGTCGGAGGCTTGCTCCATCCTATGCAAGAGAATGGTACACTCCTTTGGCATCCCCCCAAGAGCACGACAGAGGTTAAAAGGGGAAAGAGCAAAAGTTTCAACATTAATTTTCTCACGATTTTGAACAGCTGATATCGCTTGCATTAAGGATCTTGTCCGTTCAAAAGAACGTCCATAAAAAAAGCTACTCAACGCAACGACAATTATTAAAAGCACCACGAAACTCCATCGAAATAAAAAAGTCACTATTGTTCTTTCCTCACCGTATTAATATACAAGATTATACCCAAAATAACGGCCACAATCATAATGCCGGCTAGAGCCCATTGTACAGGACCTTGTCCCGTAACAAATCCTGTAAGACCTGAAAAAGATGCAATCAATGGCGCAAAAACTTCTGCTTTGAAAAAAGAAGCTTTCTCTGCTGTTTCCACTTTCTGATAATTAGAAGAAACATAAGCTCCTTTAGCCCATAAACCAGCCTCAGCTGCCCGTCGATGCACAAGCCCTTGCAAACGTTTTCCATTTGCTTTTGTCCATTTTTGCAACTCAGCTGGCACGGCTTCATACTCTCCTTTATTCAATTTTTTTAAGAGCGTAGAATTGCAAAAGGCCTCTATTCCTACATTATAACAAAAGGACACAAGAGCTGCAAACTGTTCATCGGTTAAGGACTGTTTCACTTCGTGTTCCACGGTTTGCTCGAATTGGCTTAAATCTTTTTGGAGCACTGCTTCTGCTTCAAGATGCGTAATTTCCATACCTTCTTGCACAATAGGTTCTCCTGCTTGCGCTGTATGACCATAGCCTATTGTCCACACGCCAATAGCATCTTGATAAGCTTTTAAGCGTAATCCTTCCCATTGCTTAATGAGTGCAAGTCCTTCTTTTGATATTTTCCGCATTTTTCTGATTCCATTAAAGTGGCTTATAGGGTGGTGAAAATCAATGGATCACCCCTTGATCATGCACAATAAAGAAGACACTCAGTATCCACTTAGTCCTTTTCACTTTTGGAAATCACCCCGCTTTTTCTGATGAAAGGCTATTATCTTTTATAATTGTTGTCAATTTTTCTTCTAACGCTGTGACACGTTGTAAAAGGTTTGTATAGTTTGTTTGGTGTTTTTTATTTTCACGCCTGACTTCTTGATGTATTTTCTTTAACAAAGCATTTAAAGGGGCATGCCCCATTCTCCCACTGGCGTAGAGAACAACACGAATATAATTAGGATCATCAATATCAGCGATTGAAAATGGAAATAGTGCCATTTTACTCTCTTCTTTTTCTTATATTTTCAACATGTCATGAGGAATTTTCTCTATTTTCATCAACAAACTGTCATATCTTCGCTCCATTATTGGGTGATCGGAAAAAACTCATTTTCAACACTCTTTATGAACAAAATATTCTTTGATAGAAGCCTCGTCATTTTTTAGAAATTCATTAGAAAATGATCGGAATTGGAAGGTGAAAATTTTTGAAAATGAGATTTTTTGTTGATGGAAAACACTTTATCTTTGCAAAGCTATTCTCTTCACGAAAGAAGAAAACCAAGCCAATATCTAACCTTTAAAAGGGCAGAATCCTTCAATCCTTTGCAAAATCTTCCATTCTGCTTCCACGATAATAATTGTCGATACACCAATGCCCTCCTTATCCCACGAAGGAATAATAACAAAGGAAATTTTTGTGAAAGGGAAATTTTATGAAAAAACACCTTTCTTCCTTTTTCTATTGTCGTATTTCTCAAGATTTACCGACACTCATATTTTGTTTCTTTCCCATCGGGCAACAGAGGTACTCTGAAGTTTTTAGAGCGAAAGATTTTATACCTTAATGGCATAAATAACGGCCATATTCTTAGGGCGTGTTTCATGTTCCCCTGTTCTATCAAGGATTATTTCGTGGGTATGCTCTCCTTCAGAATCTGTATACCTCGACTCTGGCGTTCTATATCTGAGAAGACCTCCCCCTCCTTTTATATCACTCACCGGCTGTGCTGTTCTATATAAATGCCTATGTTTTCCTGCTTTATCTGTTTTTCCCGTATGGGTATGGGATTCAAAAGAGTCTCTTTGCTGACTTCCTAAAACACGGCCTTTATCAATCCCTCTTTCACTATCCAACCCCCTTAAAAACATGCCACGAAAATCGGGGACATTAAAGGTTGTTTTTTCATCTCCTTTTCCCCACACTTCTCCAATAGCTTCAAAAAGGCTTGCATATTCCTCTCGTGCATAAGCTTTACCATCACACAACAGCCACCCAATCGGGATTTTTTCCATTGCAAAGCAAGCAATAAATCCTGAAGGAAAAACATCGATTTTAGGGATAATAACAGTTGGATTTGTTAAATACCATCCCTCTCTATTTTCTTCACCGATTCCAGAATAATAGATGAGCTCATAAAGTCCTCCCTTTTGCATTTCCCCACCGGTTAAAGGCTTAAGCCCTTCCTGTGTTCCTTTATAAATCAACTGAGAAGACAACTGATTTAAGACAACGCTTGTTGCCCCCACATTGGTTTCTTGGGCTTTGAATCGGAGCACAATACCATTTTGATAAGCTGCATAAGGAACCTTAGTGGTCAAATGAATAGAGGTTTTATTCTTATTCTCTTCCTCTTCGGCAGTTTTAGTGAATTTAACCTCAACCGTTCCCCCAATATCGGATAAATATTCTTTGACACGTTGCATCATTGCACGAGCACTATCATTCACTGAACTTGGGGGTTGTCCTTCAGCCCAGTTGATTATTTCATCGGCACGAGCATTTTCAGCTGCGACAAGGGACCAATCATAAATCGAGCTCATAGGATCTGTCCTTTTTGTGAAACCCCAAACCAAGAAAAGAAAGAAGAGAAAAAGGCAAAGAATTTTTTCTTTGGTTTTTTGACCTTTTCCAATCCAAAACCGATCGTATTATAATTCACATGTAATAAATGTGTTTTTATATTCATATAAACAGCATCAGGATTCAAATGAATGAGATCTTGAGCAAGAACTCCACGATAGCGTTGTGAATTTCCTTTATAATTAAATTCATAGAGGGGATAACCATTTTTTTTCCCCACGAGTACGATATTTTCTTTAACTTTTACATCGGAAAGACCGATAATGCCTTTCAACAAGCCAAGCACGCGCTGTGCATCATGCAAGGGATCTTTTGTAATCGAAGGCATAGTTATGGATTCTCCTGTTTTTGTTCCATAATTACCGGCTGCTTTGGTTCCAAGCTTCAGCAATCTTTCTAATTGATTCCAGGCTTGATTATCCTGTTCGAGCCATTTTTCGCGCTCTACATCCAAAGCATGCTGCTGATTTGCATCCTGCACCATTCCTCCTTTTAAAGCATTGCTTTGGGCGTTGCTTTGTCCTTGATAGAAATTATTAGCTGCATTTACCTGATTTTGCATCGAACGATCAATCATCTGATTAGCGTTGAGCATATGATTAATATCTTGATTATATTGTTGTGCGGTTGCCTGAGTTGCCAATGCCCCCAATTCATCGGTGAGCACACCGGTATGTGCTCCAGAGCCGTAACGTCCTGCTCCTGCCATAGACTGGTTAACAATATCGGATGTTTTATTCAGTGCATTGCTAAGGGCGTTATTAAATTTGCTATTATTGCCCACCCAGTTTCCAGCAGCCATATCCGAGAGATTTTGTGCACTTTTTGTGGGTGCTTTGAGCCACTCATTAAGTGCTGAATTATTATATTGACTGGCTGCATTTTCTAAACCCTGGAGAGCATTTTGTGTTGTCTCACTTAAACCGGCATGGCGTTCTCCTTGATAGACATTGCCCCCAATGCCTTTATTATACAAATTGAGGGCTTCAGCACTTGCCTGTTTTAAAATATCCGCTGCCCATAAGGGGGGAGCGTTCGTTTGTGTCATTGTTTGAACTTGAGGACTTGTCCGTCTGCTCATGCTTTAAAACCTTTCTATAATGAATAAGATTGATGGCATATCCTTGATGAACAAGCATTTTCGCCCACCCAGATCTTCCCAGTGTCAAAATTTCATCAGCATCAATACTGTGTGCCCATTGTTCGAGTTGATCAATCAATGAAACTAGTTTCACCCCTCCCTGACCAGCAAGATCTAAGATCACAACGCGTTTTTTTCCATTATGCGTTCTTTCAATTTTAGTGATCCCAAAAGCACTAAATTCGGTTCTGTTTTTTAAGATCAACCACAACTGTGTCTGTCCAGTAATGATCTCTTCAGCGATATGCTCCAAACACACATCATGAGGAAATCGTCGAGCATATTTCCGCATAGCCGCATTAATAGCCTCCCGATAGAGAGCTATTTTTTCCCAAGACCACTGATGCGTAGAATGAAGAGAATAAAAATTTTCATCTGACTGTCGTGTCACAATTCTAGCTTTTTCAGCTTTCTTCCAGCGCATGACATCTCCGCTTTTAACTTTTTTACTCTGTTCTCGCTAGAAATCCCTTTGTGCTATACTCAACACAGACTCACCCCCAAAAAATATCTCGCTGTTCATCTGCGCCATTCTATTGTGCACAAACATAATCCTGCTATTAAGTTCTATTTCACCACATGAGAAACACAACATACAGCACTAGAAAACCCAACAATCCACAGCCTTTTCCCACGCTCTATTGCTCTATTTCTGCATGTTACCTTTGTTGAATATGCCCATCGCATTAGCCATTTGTCGCATTAGCCATTTGTTTTAGCATGCCTAACGCATGCCGGCAGGCCGCAACTCGACATCGAACCCAGTCACATGAGACCAATTGACACCTTCCGGTATTCGGAGTTTAAAACGATAAAACCGCGCCCTGGCACGAGAATGAACTTGCCCTGTATGTGCAGAAGGTTGTCTTTCTGGCAACCAAATAGTTTCTTCCTCAAAGGCTTGACGAAAACGTATACCAATCGACAAATAAAATGTTTCACTATTCACCTGCGGCATAATATTTTTCACCCGAGTTATCATGCCATTTGTCTGTCCCATTTCTTGCGAGGTCACCACGCAAGCCATAGGGGAACCAGAGAATGATCCGAGCTTACCTTCATGATCGAAAGCTCCCAGAATTGGTGTTTCATTTTGCCATACTTTACTATCGAGAGAAAACGGTAAATTATCCAAACTTTCTGAAACCCGATCAAGCCCTTCTAAGGTATATCCGGCCAGAAAAATGGGTAAGATCATTTTTATATTTACGGTTGCTTTCGTCCACTTTTGTAATCCCCAATCATAGATCAGCAAGATCCGTTCTTGGATAGTTTCATCGGCATCGATAATCCAATAAACCCGGTTATAAACGCCATCGATTGCAGCACCCAGAGTAGATAATTGGCTCTCTGAGATTTTTGTCACCATAGTTCGATCTACTTTTTCGAATCCAATGGGAGTAATCCGTCCGTCGGTCGTAATTTGATAGAAACCTCCTTCATCAGCAAAGAAAGCCAGATCTCCACGACAAACAATTGATTCAGGGTTTTTTGCGCCGCGTTTATCGTGTATTTTTTGAAAACTGAAGATAATTTTAGATCCTGGGATAAAAGAGCCAGCATAAATTGCAGAACGCATAAAGATTAGCGGATTTGTTGTTTCGGTTGCTCCTTGAACATATCCCCCATCGGGAAAATCTTGATAATCGCAGCTTTTTTTCCCCACAGTCCAAAACTCAGCATCATTCAGCCCAGACCAATAAACACGTTGTGGATGTTCGGGTAATTTCATTAAACAGACGAAATCGCCCCAAACGCGGACAATTCCCGCTTGTGGAGGATTCCCACCTAAATCTCTGAAATTTTCATCTTGATTAATATCAATGACTTGGGGTTTATCATTAGCATTAACAGCGATGACATAATCGCCAAATAAAGCAAAAGACCATGGGGCATCAACATTAGCAAAATAGGATTTATCTCTACGCGTGACATCTTTCCACTGCAATGTCGTATTATTGAGCTGATAGATTTTTTTTTCTGTTCCAGCAATAATCGACACACCATTTTTTGTTTTGACAGCGATAGCACCTAAAATAGTTCCCGGACAGGGCTCTGAAAATGGGCTAAAACTTGGCATTGGAATATAAGATCCATCTGCGGGGAGCACATTGGTGAGCTCATCAGTAAAGAGGCTATTGATATTAGCAACATCGGGACGATAATCCGCGAGAGAGAAAAAAGTCATTTAAAACCCCGTTGAAAGAATATTGGAACATCCTTCGCGACGTGATGTTTCGTAACGCAAGAATTGGAGCTGTTCTTGAAAGTCGTTAAACGAAACAGCAGCATATTCAGGATCTTTGAGAATATTTTTATAGAGTTCGTATTTTGCTCGTGCTTTAATCAGATCGAAAGCATAAACAAACCAAGGGTTTTCATTTTGTAGGGTGAGGATATCAGAAAAGCGCGCTGATCTCCAAAAGAGGCGGACAGTTTCAGCGGTATTGGGTGTTGGGAAGAGTCCGATTTTTTGATCCAAAGAAGTGTAAAATACCGGCATTCCTTGAACTGAATGGTTTTTATATTCTTTTTCCACCTTCTTTACCGACTTGTAAAGAAGGGGTATTTGCTTTGCTTCTTTTTGTTCGAGCACCAAAGACTCAATGACCATTTCTGTCTCAAGAAAGCCGGTATCTTCATATCCATACCATGTTTTTCCGCTTTGTGTTTTAAAGCTTATTTCCCCCATTTTATTGAAGAAAAAGGGTTCTCGTTCACACAAACGAAGAGCGGTTAAAATGGAATCTTGAATTTGGACAGAATATTCGGCTGTTGTATCATCGATTTCATCTTGAATCAGCGTCACCATTTGCTCAAATGTTTTCGCATGACCAGAGAATTTTGCAACAAATGAATAGGATTTGGCGGTAGATTTTGTCAAAGAAGATTCAGAAATGGGCATAGGAATTCCTCTGCATTTTGTTCCCTCCCAAGGGCTCTTGGTTGGGAGGAAACTTTATAAAAACTTTTAAGAAGGTGCACCATAGGTTGAAATCACGATGGTTCCAAAATCCTGAGCTGATTCAACATCCTTGCTTGACAATTGGAAACAGGTTTTTTTCATGCCAATAATTGTCTTTGCAGCAACACCGAATTCACGTTCATAATCAAAGAGCTCTTCAACCAATTTATAGCGTGTCGCTCCCCGATCCTTACCAAAAGCGATAACAGCACTTTGTGCTCCCAGCAAAACAGCACGACGCACATTAGGCACCGCAATATCATCGCTATCGTCTCCAGATTCAGCACTTACCCCTTCTGTGATATGTTCTGCTTCTCGTAAGATGACCCCATTATACATTCCCAATGATCCATTATAGATGGGGTTTTTCATGCGACTTCCACTGTAAACTGCCTTAGTAATGTCAAGCCATTGCCCTCGTTGTGTATTGGTTCGCAATTGCGTAACTTGCGTTGGATGGAGATAAAGCACATAAACATTTTCGCCATTAACTCGTACGGGTCTAATTTTTGGATTAGCAAGTTTAGCCCGTTCAACAGCTTTATCAATCAGCTCAAGACTAAAGACATCTTCTGCCTTAAGATCTGCATCTTTTTCTTTTCCCCCAGGGCGCAATATTCGTTTATCGGTTGGCGCCGTGGGTGAGTTAAATCCATAATGAACGGGCTTGAGTGTAATGGTTCGCCCTTCAAAATTGATCGTTTTTGCAGTATATCCACATACTTGGATAAAGAACATCATACTTAATCGATCTGCATACCAATCAACGAGACCATTTTTGGCTTCTGTCCGCAAATTATGTAAAATCCGTTGCTGATCGATTGTCCCTTCATTTTTGACGCGCACAGCATGAGAGAGTTCATTAATGGCCAAGCGATCATTAAGGAATTGTAAAGCTTCTTCTTTTCCTTCAAGGGCTTGGTCCTCACTGACTCCATCACCATACAATTGAACGCGCAAACCAAAGCTAATAGAATCTCCATTGGTTTTATTGGTTTCATCTTTCAATTGGATAACGCTATTGGAATCTTTTCCAATCAGCGGTGCAATAGAAATTGCTTTTGAAACTTCTTGATTTAATAATTTCGACCATGTGCGTACAGCTATTGGGTCATTGATTCCGATGTGTGTTACAGCCATTTTTTCCCCTTACACTTTTGATATAAAAAAACCGGCATTGTGCCGGATGTTTATTTTCCCTTCTCTTGATCATCAAAACAGGAAATTTTTTCTTATTTCCTTCACAATTTTTCCTCCCTTTAAAGATCTTCACCACTCATTAAATGATTAAAAGCAGCTTTATTTTTTGGATTATCGATCCAAACCGTAAATTCTGCTTCGGACATTTTATCGAGGAGCTCCAAAGAAATTGGTCCATTTGGGCTCAAACCATTATAAGCAGCAAGAGTACGAGCAGAATTTTGCCTTTCCTGGATATTCTCCTCCCCCCATACACTTTCTTGTAGGCTCTTAATTCCCTGCACACTCTCACCCTGATGGCTCTGTATGGCTTCACCCTCATGGTTTTGTGGCCCTGTATAGCCAATTGTCTGTGCGATCGTATAAATCACCTCGGCAGGATTTTTATTTTTTTTGTTACAATCTTGCACGATTTTTTTCAATTCATCTCCGATCATGGCGTCAATAACCTTCGGATCTGTTAGCTCAGGATAAAGAGAAGCACAAGCAGCCAATTGTTTTGCACGCATTTCATACAAAAAATCAGCAGCTTGATCAAAATCATGATGTACTTTTTTGACAGTCTCCACAGACTGATGAAAAAAAGACTGCAATGTCTCTGCTTCTGAAAACTCCTGCAGCCGCGAAGCAGACTGTTGAGCCTCCAATGTCTCCTGTTTGATTTGAAGCATTTGTCCGAGCCATTGCATATAACCCATAAAGTCTTTTTGCGGATCTGGTGGCGCTTGCAAATGAGCTCCCCCCTGAGGCTTTGTCCTTTGATCGCCTGCACTCCCTTGCTCCATAGACGCTTTTTCATTTTCCTCGTCCTCTTCTGCAAGGACATTTCCTGCTTCTTCTCTCCCAGAATTTTCTTCCGCCCCAGAATCTCCTTCCACACAATCATTTGTCTCTTGCAAAGAATGCTGTTCCCATGTGTGCTGCTCTTCTGATGTTAAAGTTTCTTCCTTCATTGTGCTTTCCTCATTTGCCTTAAACAACAAAACGCCCCTCATTCATACAGAGAACGCATCAAAAAATCACCGCACAAGAGCCTG
>NZ_JADC01000017.1 GCF_000518185.1 Bartonella clarridgeiae ATCC 51734 | reverse complement strand
AGTTTATGTTTATATAACAAATCACCATGAAGCACTATTTTAGAAAGCAATTGGGCATGAACACCTAAACCTGCTTCCACTGTAGAACCAAATGCTCCTAACTGAAAAGCATCTTTAAAATGCACTATCCGTTTATTTTCATAATTATGGGCAAAATGAAATTTGCTATAAAAAGAAACAATACGTCCTTCTTCAGACCCCATCATAGTTTTAGTGAAACGACCACCAATACTTGCAATCCATTGGTTATGATTTCCTAAATCAATATCAAACCGATCAATATCACGAGCCTTGTCAAACATCACAGACTGATAAATAACTTGCAGCTGTGGCTCAACAACAAATCCATCATAATTCGTTAAAATAGCTTGACCTCCCATTAAAGAAGAACTCAGAAGTTCACCCCTTAACGTCGCTGTTTTCCCTCGAACCAAAGTCGAAACATCACCTTTAAAGGAACCACAAGACATAACTCCATTCACATAAAAGCCTGTATCATACTGTAAGTGAGCATAAAGCTTTCCTGACCATTTATTAAATATACTCTTCTGACTTTGTTCAACAACATAAGGCTGAAGAGAAAGGCTACTATAAGTTCCTATAGCTCCCAAAGACAAAGCACTATGCTTACTCTCTAACGTCTTTAATACAACACCTGCCATCATAGCATTATAGTCAAGATCAGCGCTATAACCATATTCAAAAACAGTCAAATTTGAAGCATAGCGATAATTACTACCATAACCATGTATGAAAAAGTTTGCCTTTCCATTGTGCCCAGTTTCATTGGTCCCATTGTGCGTAGATTCTAATAGTTCATAGTGATTATTTATATCTACCAAATTCGCATGGAATAAAGCATGAGGCAAGACTAAATAACTTGGAAGCTGTGGCACAACTACCGGCACTCTTTTTTCAGGTAAGCCTGGCTTCTGGAAACGTCGAGGTTTAAATGATGCAAGGTCTAATGACATAGGTTTTAAAAAAGGGAGAAAACTAATATATTCAATCTGAAGACGATAATCCCAAAAAGGCTTACTAGATTTACTGTCTCTATTTTCTCTTTCCTCATTATTTCCAACCAATTTTTGTTTTGGATCCGCCGCCCCTAAAGCAGAACTTGGACCATAAGCATAAAGACGATATTGATAAGGTAAATTATACAAGGTGATATAATCATTAAATAATTTAAAAGAATCTTCCTGAGCTGCTCCAGAAACCTGAATAATAGAAATACCCTTGTTATTATTTTTTGCACCTCGACCTATTTCGTCTCCTGGACTTCCTGAAACAGCTAAAACATGAACTGTAGTAGTACCAGATACGTCTCCATGAATTAAAAGGCGATCCGTCTTTTGACGAGCAATCTCCCCTCCTTGATTTAGATAAGTATTAATATAAAGTTCTGCATTGCCCTGCGCTGTATAAACAGTGCCGCTCCCTTTACCAATACGGAGCGTTTGATAAATATTGGATGTTGGCTTTTCAAAAATAATGCTACTATCTGAAAGGATCATAGTAGAAATAGATGAATCTGTAACACTCAAATCTTTCGAAGGTTGCTGTTTCCTTTTTGTCAAAGTCCATGTCGAATGATTTTTTAAATGCAAATTTGCTATAGCTCCATTAGTAATTAAAGAACCACCTTCCAGTTTAGATCCATCAGCCTCAACTTTTACAACGCCACTATTAGCTTGTAACAAAAGATTGCCAGAAAGAGTTGCATTCTCTGACAATTTAAAGGTGAGATTATGGGTATTATCAGACTTATCACTATAAATAACCGCACTTTTGGGAACAGAAAAATTTGTTTTCTTCAAAGAAACAACTATACTATTGTGATTTTCTAGAGATTTTCTATTATTTCCATTAGAAATGTGATTTTCTGGAGATTTTCCATTAGAAGATTGGCTCTTCTTATCCGAATAATGTAAATACATGCCATAAAATTGAGCACTATTTACTTGAATATTTGCACTATCAATATCAACCTCTATTGGTCCTGAAGCTTTTTTTTCTTCTCTAGACCCTCCAACGTCAAATACCAGACCATGCGCATATTCTAGAGTAACATTTCCCTCCTCCATCTTAAAAACACTATCTGGATGTATGTGAATAGCAGTTTGAACAGTAGAAGAAAATATAGCATGCTGACGGTTAACAGTATCACTGCCTTTAACATTATTACGAATAGTAATATTTTCTAAAATAACCTCTCCTGTATCTATATAAACTGCATTACCTGCCGTAAAAGTAATGTCTCCCTTGTTTTCATCTCCCATCATAATAATAGAAGCATTTTCCTTATTTAAAAGACCGACTCCCTTATCACCTACTGTAATGCTTACATCCTCTAACCCAATATAAGCTCTATTACCATGAGAATAAACAGCAACCTCACTATCTTTAATTGATCCCGATGTTATGTATATTATACTATCGGCTTCAGCATTAAGACCTACTGTTAGGTCTTTCAAGGTTGCTTCACCTACAGTAACTGCTCCCTGTTGTTTTACCCACACACCATATATATGCTCAGTACCTTTAGGCTGCTCACTCTTTTGTACTGGACCAAAAATCTTCATATCGTCCACATCAATAACAGTGCCCAATTCCGACGCATATATTGCAACTACCCCTTCATTTAGTGCAGCTAACTCTTCATTGTTGTTTTTACTGTTATTTTTTTCTTTCTTCTTTTTTGAACTATTGCAATTTTTCTGATCGGATTTGCAACAAAAGGCTTCACTTTTATTAGGTATACTACATGTTATATTTTTTATTGTACGGACCTTTATATTTCCATCGTCTCTATAAATTTCTGCAACAAAAGCACGATCGTCCGATTCTATTTTACGAGGAACTTTAGTTTTCGGATAAACAGTATCAGCTATAAAAAGAGAAGAGAAAAGAAGAGAAAAGAAGAGAAAACTTGCAGCATATTTAATATTTACCATTACAAAACTCAATAAAGTTTCAAATATTTAAAATCGTTTAAACACATTATGAGCTATATAATAGCAATAAATACATTTCAAGTTATTATTATAACATAAAGTATCTTTATTACATACTGTATATTTGTATTGACCTTTACCAATTAAAAACTACTCAATGAACAAAATTAAGATTTAAACTCGATATTAAATTAAAAAAGAATCTCTTAAGAGCTGAATTTTAAAATATAGAATGCGGTAAATATTAATCAAAAAAATAACAAAGAAACTAATTTAAATAAAAAATAAAATGGTGCAATTTTTGTTAGAAATATTTTATTGGCAATATTAAGAGAATTTCTTATACTTTTTCTTTTATGGATCTGTACTTTACTTAATAATTTGTACTAAAATTCATGTCCTATGATTATTTTGTAACAATAATGATAATGTTTTTGGGTACAAAATAACAACAAAAAATAATACTTATGATCACGTGTTTTATTATTGGAAATAAAATAATATTATAACAATCATTGTTTAAAATGAAAACCTTAAATATAATGCCCATCAATCAACTTGAGCCAGCTTTTTTCATCTAGGACCTCAACACCTAATTGTTGAGCTTTAGCCAACTTCGATCCTGCTCCAAAACCTGAAACAAGAAAATCAACCTTTTTAGAAATAGAATTCGATGTCTTAGCACCTAACCGTTCTGCCAAAGCTTTCGCTTCATCCCTCGACATATGCTCCAAAGTTCCTGTAAAAACAATAATTTTCCCTGCTAACGGCGAATAATCTATTTCCACAGGAACTTCATGAAAAGGAGTGACTTCTTTAAGCAAGGCTAATAAAACGTCGCGGTTATGCACTTCTTGATAAAAATCAATAATCGCTTCACCAACACGAGAACCAATTCCTTCAATATTGGTTAATTCAACCCAAATCTCATTACCTTTACTGAATTTATCACTCGGCATAATGGCTGACATCGCAGCAGTCTCAAAAGCAGTATAATTTTGGTAAGCACGAGCAAGACGTTGAGCATTAACTTCACCAACATGACGAATTCCTAACGCAAACAAAAAACGACTTAAAGAAACTTTGCGGCGAGCATTAATGGCATTATAAAGCTTACGAACTGAAACAACTCCAAAACCTTCCATATTTTCTAAACGTTTCAGAGAATTTTCTTGACGTCGTTGTAGAGTAAAAATATCCGCTGGCGAATGAATACAAAGCGTTTCATCTTGAGCATGAAAGAAAAATTCCACTTGTTTTCTACCAAATCCCTCAATATCAAAGGCATTACGCGAAACAAAATGACAAATACGCTCAATTGCTTGCGCTGAACAAATAAGCCCACCTGTACACCGACGAACTGCCTCACCCTTTTCACGAACAGCATGACTCCCACAAACAGGGCACAAGTGAGGAAAAACAAAAGCAGGAGTATCTCTTGGACGCTTTTCAACAAGAACATCAACAATCTGGGGGATCACATCACCAGCACGTTGTATAATCACAGTATCGCCCACACGGATATCACGTCCTTCACGAATTGGCTCATTCTTATAGCCAATTCCTTTAATATAGTCTTCATTATGCAAGCTTGCATTGGTAACTACAACACCACCTACAGTAATAGGTGTAAGACGAGCAACAGGTGTTAATGCTCCAGTTCGACCTACCTGAATATCAATACTTTCTAAAAGTGCTATAGCTTTCTCTGCCGGAAATTTATGCGCAATTGCCCAACGTGGCGAACGAGATACAAATCCCAAACGGGTTTGGAGCACCAAATCATTAACTTTATAAACAATTCCATCAATATCATAGTCTAATGATTGGCGACATTCTTCGATAAAATGATAATATGAAATAAGATCTTCTAATTTTTCAAAAACCTTTGTTAACGGATTAATAATAAAGCCATATTCTTTAAGCCTTTCCATCATCTCCATCTGGCTTTCAACAGGCATTTCACTCATTTCACCCCAAGCATAAGCAAAAAATTTAAGATTTCTGCTAGCGGTTATCCGTGAATCAAGCTGACGTAAAGAACCAGCTGCTGCATTCCTAGGATTTGCAAAAGCTAATTTCCCTTCTTTCTGTTGGCTAATATTAAGTAGCTGGAAATCTTTCTGCCCCATATAAACTTCACCACGAACCTCGATAATATCAGGAAATTTACCCTGTAAAACCTGCGGAATATCAGCAATTGTTCGTGCATTTGTAGTGACATTTTCACCTATATATCCATTTCCACGCGTTACAGCACGTACAAGTTTTCCTGTCTCATAGCGTAAAGATAAAGATAAACCATCAATCTTCGGCTCGGCTGTCATTTTTATTATCTGTGTTTCTGGAAATCGTAAAAAACGACGAATACGTTCAACAAATTCACTGACATCTTTAAAATTAAATGCATTATCTAAAGATAGCATTGGTTGTGCATGAACAGATTTTTCAAATTTCTCAGAAATCGGCGCGCCAATTTTAAATGTAGGAGAATCCGCACGAATTAATTCAGGAAATAGATTTTCAATTGCCCCATTACGACGACGGAGAGCATCATATTCTGCATCAGAAATCTCAGGCTGATCATCACGGTAATAAAGCACATCATGACGTGCAATTTCTTTTGCCAACCATTCCAACTCACTTGCTGCTTCAAGAGCAGTTAAGTTTTTAATCACATCCTTGTCCATAAATTCTATTCCAAATCTTGAGTGAAGACTATACATAAATCCCACTGCTTATCATAGAGAATCTAAATGAACATATGCTTTATAGTATCTTCATTACTTCCTAATTATGCCTGTGCTAAAAGCTTTTGGGCCGCTGCACGTGCTTCTTCAGTAATTTGTTCTCCTGCCAACATGCGTGCAATTTCTTCTGCACGTTCATGATTTTCTATTTTATTGATACTCGTAACAAAGCATCCTGTATCACCACTTTCAACCTTTGAAATAAGAAAATGATTATGGGCTTTAGATGCCACTTGCGGTGCATGTGTGACAGAAAAAACTTGAATATTTTTTGATAAACACAACAACCGCTTTCCAATCGCAGCAGCAACAGCCCCACCAATACCTGTATCAATTTCATCAAAGACCAATGTTGGTGCTGACCCACGATCAGCCAATACAACCTTCAGTGCCAATAAAAAACGAGACAATTCACCACCAGAAGCCACACTTAATATCGGTCCTGCTTTTGTTCCAGGATTTGTGCGTACCCAATATTCAACACGATCTATACCATCTGGGCTATACTTTTCAGCATCACTGTGCATTTCAACGATAAATTCTGCCTTTTCTAATTTCAACGCAGGTAATTCATCCATAACACTTGCAGATAAACGACGCGCTACCTTTTGACGTTTTATCGAAAGCGCTTGTGCCAATATGTCATAATCTTTTTGCGCTTTTCGAGCCTCAGTTTCCAAATGAACTAATGTAGCTTGAGCACAATCAAAATCAGCAAGCTCAGCACACATCTTATCGCGTAACTGAGCGAGTTCAACTCCAGAAACATGATATTTACGAGAAAAACCTCGAAGTGCAAAAAGGCGCTCTTCTACTCGTTCCAATTCGTTAGTGTCAAAATCCAAAGCTTGCATTGCAGCTTCGATACCATCTCGTGCCGTTGCGAGTGCATGCAATGCATCGTCGATAGACTTCACTACAGGTGTAATCAAAGCCTGTGCTTCAGGAATTTTCCGCTCCAAACGTCTTACCAAATTGGCAAGAACAGGAATTGGTGATTTCGGCCCCCCCAGGAGATCATCAGCCTCTCTAATATCGGTTGCTATCTTTTCTAATTTAAGCATATCAGCACGGCGAAGAGATAGAGCATCTTCTTCATCAGCTTTAAAATCAAACTTATCAAGTTCTTCCACACTTGCACGAAGATAATCAACTTCACGTGCAGCATTTTCAACTTTGACACGTTGTTGTTGCACGCGTTCTTTTAACGCATGCCATACGCAATAGCATTCGCGCAAATTTTCCACTTCACTTTCAAGACCACCAAAAGCATCTAATAATTGGCGATGCGTACCAATATCAACAAGCGCACGATCATCATGTTGTCCATGAATTTCAACTAACATACGGCCAATACTGCGCATCAATGCAACGCTAATCACCTGATCATTCAAAAAACCACGACTACGACCATCATTCGATTGTACACGCCGTAAAATGATATCACCTTCATCATCAAAGCCATTCTCACATATCAGTCGGCGCACAGGATGTGAAACAGGAATATCAAAAATAGCTGTCACCTGCCCATGTGTCATACCATGACGCACAAGGGAAGCATCTCCACGTCCACCAAGAGCTAACGATAGAGAATCAAGTAGAATAGATTTGCCTGCTCCAGTTTCTCCAGTTAAAACTGATAAGCCTTTTGTAAAATGAATATCAAGTCTTTCGATCAAAACAATATTATGAATCGAAAGCTGCACTAGCATATAAAATCAATTCACCTTGTTCTTATGACCACTTAAAGCACGTGAAATCCAAGAAGATTTGTGCTCTTGAGGTGATACACTATTTTTTTGCAGTAAATCATAAGAAAATTTATACCATTTACTTCCTGGGTAATTGCGACCCAAAATAGCTGCTGCTGTCTGCGCTTCCATAGTTAAACCAAGAGCAAAATTAACTTCTGTCAATCGGAAAAGTGCTTCTTCGATCTGGTTTGTATCTGAATACTCTTCAATCACAGTACGAAACCTTCTACTTGCTGCTAAATATTGCTGACCTTCTTCATAGTAACGGCCAATCTGCATTTCTTTACCAGCTAATTGCTCCCGACCAAAACGTATTTTAGCCTTAGCATCACTGACATATTCTGATTGTGGATAGCGTTCTATCAAAAGTTGCATAGCGGCAATAGCACGCTTAGTATCCCGCTGATCGCGGGTAACATCAGGAATCCGGCGGAAAGAGGAAAGACCAATAATATAGTAAGCATAAGCAGAATCATCCGCCAGAGGATAAAGAGAAATATAGTGCTGCGCCATACTAATTGCATCATCATACTTAGCTAATCGATAATTTGTAAAAGCACCCATTACCAACGCTTTACGGCCCCATTCAGTATAAGCGTATTGTTTTTCAATAATAGCAAACTTTTTTGCAGCTTCATTAAGTCGCCCCGCATCAAGATTAGCAAGCGCTTGATTATACAAAACATCCGGCGGATCGATTTTTAAAACATGCACAGATGGATCAAGGACATTTTTACCTTTACCTAAACACCCTGCTAAACAGCAAGTTCCCCCCAAAAAAATCCCAATCAAGACTTTGCGTACAATGGTCAATTTTCTATGCGCTATATTCCCAATATACGTATCAGGTTTGTTCATAGTTTCTCGGCCTCCAGAAAATGTCATTTTGCAGAAAATACTCATTAAATTTTATATCATATCACTTTCAAACCAACTAATAGAATTTATATACTCTAAATCCCCATCTAGAATTTATATACTCTAAATCCCCATCCACTTTAAAATTATATAGAACAGGGTAAAGTTTTTTAAATTTCTTTTCATTCTATTTATACATTGCTTTTTTCGTAACATGATTCGTCGCGTAAAACAGCCTTAACTAATTCTGAATTAAGCGCATGTCCACTACAATAGGAACGAAATAATCCAATAAAAGGCGCACCAAGTAAAGCAGTATCACCAATAGCATCAAGCATTTTATGCCGAACAAATTCATTTTCAAAATAAGTGCCAGTTGGATTAATAATTTGATTATCAAGACCAATAATAAGAGAGTTTTCTAAAGAAGAACCTATGCCTTTCCCAGAAACCCATAATTTTTCCACGTCCTTAACAAAACCGAAAGTGCGTGCACAAGACAAATCATCTCTAAATCCTTGTGAAGTAAGATCAAAACTCAAATGTTGTTTGCCAATAACAGACGCAGAAAAAGAAATCGTAACATCAAAACGACGCCCGTCAAATGGCAAAAATTCTGCCATGCCATTTTCTGTTTCAACGCGTACTGGTTTTTTTATAACAAAATAAGATCGCAATGCTGTCTGCTGGATAATACCCGTTTTTTCAAAACCGTGACAATACTGCCACGAAGCACCATCCAAAATAGGTACTTCATTGCTTGACACCTCAATAATAAGATTATCCAGATCATATGCAACAATTGCTGCCATCAAATGCTCAATTGTTTCAACTCTTATATCTCCACATCCAAGTACTGTTGATAATTCAATTGCTCCAATTTGTGATGCATGCGCTGGAAATATTTGCTCTTTCCCATCTATGCCATAACGCTTGAAAACAATACCACATTCAACATCAGCTGGATAAATTTTTACAACAGATAAATGTCCACTATGAACACCATGCCCTTTAAATATTAATGTATCTTTAAGAGTTGATTGATATTTCTGCACCAACTTATAATACCACTTCATGAATTTTCTTAATAACTTTTTTGGACTCTCATCATAAGACCATCAAAATTATCTTTACGGTAAATAATCCCGTTTAATGAGAAAGTTTAAAACTTCCCATAAAAATTCTATAAGTTATACTATAATAAAGCCTCCATTTTACTATCGATAGAAATATAGAATTCTCTTCTTTACCAACTTTTATATCCATTAATGTGCTTGACGACGCAAAAACGCCGGTATTTCCAATTCATCCTCTTCACTGACACAAACGTTTTGATCTTGCGATGCGTGTTGCTGCAATTCAGTAGAGTGACGTGGTATATACACAGAAGTATCTTGAGAAATTCCCTGAGAGCTTGCACTAGAAATATGAGAATCCTTACACAAAGAAGAATTCACAGCAGGCTCTAACCGAGCTTCTGGTTCAGCTTCTTCACGATACGTCAAACTTTGTTTCAAGCGCTGCCAAAGATTACGTGGTCCTTGATCGGCATTAGAAAAATTTGTACTTTGACCGCGAATAGACGACGGGAAATCCTTTAACTCAGGCATGCGCATTGACATTGAATGAGATTGCATTTGCGCTTGTTTTTTCTTCTGTTCTACAATTCTAGTCATGTCATCAAGAACATGCGCCGTTGCTTCCATATTCACTGCTTTAGCAACAGGCTGTTGAGAAACGCAGCCAACCTGCATACGTAATGCATTTGATGTCTGTCCATGTATATTTTGCCCATAAGAAGCAGCATTCATACTTCGCGGAGTATATGTATCTGTAGACTGCACAAAAAACTGACTTTTTGGACAAAATGGCTCTTCAATTGGCTGTTTCATTTCTACTTCAAGAGCTTCTATAACTTCTACCATCGATTCAGAACGCAACGATGATGATTGAGAAGAAGTCTGTGTTACTCCAGCATCATTCTTACGCATTGAAGTTGCAGACCGATGAAATTTAGTATTAGAAGGCTGTATTACATCATTAATCTCACGATCAATACCAGTCGCAACCACCGATACACGAATAACACCCTCCAGTGACTCATCATCAATAGCACCAAAAATAACATTTGCATCAGCATCAACTTCTTCCCTAATACGATTAGCCGCCTCATCGACCTCAAACAAGGTCATATCGCGACCACCCGTAATGGAAATCAAAAGACCACGAGCCCCACGCATCGAAGTATCATCTAACAATGGATTTGCAATAGCAGCTTCAGCAGCAGCCAAAGCACGTCCATCACCAGACGCCTCTCCAGTTCCCATCATTGCACGACCCATCTCATGCATAACAGAACGAACATCTGCAAAATCAAGGTTAATCAGCCCTTCTTTAATCATTAAATCTGTAATAGAAGCAACACCAGAGTAAAGAACTTGATCAGCCATAGCAAAGGCATCAGAAAATGTTGTTTTTTCGTTCGCAATACGAAAAAGATTCTGATTAGGAATAACAATCAACGTATCAACAGATTTTTGTAATTCTTCTATGCCAGCTTCTGCTGTCTTCATCCGACGTGCACCTTCAAATTGGAAAGGCTTCGTCACAACACCAACAGTCAAAATACCTTTTTCACGTGCTGCATTGGCAACAACAGGAGCAGCTCCGGTTCCTGTGCCTCCACCCATACCTGCTGTAATAAAAACCATATGAGAATCTGCAAGATGATCGATAATTTCATCGATACACTCATCCGCAGCAGCCCGCCCAACTTCTGGTAAAGCACCAGCACCTAAACCTTCTGTTACTGCTGCTCCAAGTTGGATCACACGTTCAGCTTTTGACATAGCCAAAGCCTGTGCATCCGTATTAGCAACAACAAAGTCAACCCCCTGAAGGCCAGCATTTATCATATTATTTACGGCATTTCCGCCACCACCCCCAACACCAAAAACGGTAATACGTGGCTTCAATTCCGCAATATCTGGCCGGTGCAGATTAATCGTCATGTTTTTTTCCTTCTCATAAAACACCGCAAGCCAAAGCGATGAAAATTAATAACCAAATAGACTTAACTTAAAAACTCTCACGCAACCACTGACCAACACGCTGAAAATACCCACCTGTGCCAGTTGATAACTGTCTCACTGTCGTTTGAATTGTTTTTTCTTCAAAACCCGCTAATTGCGGATAGATTAACAATCCAACAGCAGACGAAAACGCCGCTCCCTTTGCAGGAGCAGGAAGCCTAGAAACGCCTAAAGGTCGCCCTATACGAACATTTCTTCCCAATATATTACGCGCCATTTCTGGCAAACCCGTTAACTGACTTGCTCCCCCAGTTAAAATAACACGCTTACCAATAATGTGACCAAACCCAGAACAATTTAAATAATCACGAAGCATTTCTAATATTTCTTCAACACGTGCACGAATGATACGGCCAAGAACAGCACATGGATATTGAGTTTTATAATGCTCATTTCCAATTTCTGCGACATTAATCATATGATGATCAGGAGCACTTTCTGAAAGTGTTGATCCATACATAACTTTTAAACGCTCTGCTTCTTCAATAGACATAGATAATCCCCGTGCAACATCAAGAGTTATATGGTGCCCACCAATCGCAAGTGTATATGCATGAACAAATTTTCCTTCAGAAAATATTGAAAATGTCGTTGTTCCAGCACCAAAATCAATACATGCAGCTCCTAAACGCGCCTCATCATTAATCAAAACTGCGAGACCACTCGCAAAAGGTGTCGCAACCATTGCTTCAACACTTAAATGAGCACGATTAATACAAGCTTCCAAATTACGTAAAGATGCTGTTTCTGCTGTCACCACATGAACATCTACCCCAAACAATTCACCTATCATTCCAATAGGATCAGAGATCCCTTTATCTCCATCCAATGCATAAGATACCGGAATTGAATGTACAATATGACGATCAGCATCAAAAACTTTACGCGAAACATCTGCTAATGCCATACGCATATCACGTGCAGTAACTTCACGCCCACCTAAATGTACTGTACCATTAACAAACGCACTTTTTAGTCGGTTTGAGGAAAAGTTTACAATTACTGAATCCACTACCAAACCGGCCATTTTCTCTGCCGCACCAACAGCTAAACGTATTGACTTTTCCGCTGCAAGCATATCCATAACAACACCAGATTTAATACCGCATGAGCGCTGTACACCGAAGCCCAAAATCTCCATAAAATGTGTACGACCATGTAAATGTTGCGAATGCTTCAAAGGACGTAAACAAGCAATAAGACAAGCAACTTTACTTGAACCCACATCAAGAACTGTCAGAAAACGCGTTTTGCGTCCCCCCCCATGATGTGATTTCAAAAACATCATATACTCCTTTCTTTCAATATCTTTAAAATACGTTCTTCTTCCATTAGCATAGCACGATGCCTTGCTAACACTTCATCCGACAAAGCAATCGTTATTCGATCAGAAAGACGTAAATCAATGCTTAAAGCATCGCGAGAAAAAAGATCATCCACCATATCCGTCTTCACAAGAGCAACAAGCCTTTCAATAGCGCCTTGTTCAGGCAACATAATACGCACTCCATTCTCTAAAAAAATATCCCAACGCCGATCGCCTACACGTACATAAGCACGGATACGATCGCGGAATTGCGAATATGCTGAAAGCGATTGGATAAACAACTTAGCTGCATTTTGTGCTCCCTGACCAACAACGAGTGGTAAATCCTGAACTAAACCTGCCTGAAATGGTAAAATAATATACCCCGTATCATCAATAATATCCATTACACCGTCATGTTGCCAAATCGCATATGGTTCACGCTCCACCACTGCAATATATATCCGATTAGGATAAATTTTTTGAACATAAGCCGATTGAACCCACATCTGTTGTTCTAAAGTAGAACGTGCTTTATCAACATCAAAGCTGATAATTGATGGATGAGCATCAAGCTCTAAAAGCTTCAAAATAGATTGTTCCGTCATATTTTTATTGCCACTCATATCAACATGAGTAATTACAAAACCAAAATTTGACGTCGCAAACCTTATAATTTTGTCCATATGACTGCTAGAAACAATTCCATAAAATAAGGAAAGCAAGAAAAAAGAAAAAACAGCAAAAGAGCCAAAATAACGCGGTACATGAATATCAACTAATACAAATTGCAACATAAATCGAAGAAAGCGACGATAAAAACGTCGGAAAATTGGCACTAATAGCACCTTTAAGGCTCCTAAAACTCCCATCTTACCAACATTTAACGCATACATGACGCGTCCTCCACTATCCATTTAACAATGTCGCTATAAGTACGACCACTTGCTTTTGCAATATCTGGCACAAGAGACGTTACTGTCATACCGGGTTGCGTATTAATTTCGAGCCAAATCAGCTCTTCCGTTTCTTCATTAAAACGAAAATCAGAACGACTAACACCTCGACAACCTATCGCTTGATGTGCTGCTAAAGACATTCTTTGCACTTTTTGGTAAATATTTAATGAAAGTTGTGCAGGACAAATATGAATAGAACCACCAGCTTTGTATTTTGAATCATAATCATAAAACTGGAAATGCTGATCAGGTATAATTTCACAAACATCTAGAACTTCATCACCTAAAACAGCGCAGGTAAGCTCCCGACCAGGAATATATTTTTCAACAATCACCTCATCTTCATACTTCCACTCAGAGCTTGCAATATTATGGGGTGGGCATTCTTCATCACCCAACACAATAACAACACCAAAACTTGATCCTTCATGAACAGGTTTAATTACATACGGCGGCTCCAGAGGATGTTTTACCCCAATTGCAAAACGATTCATTACATAAGAAGGAGCAACAGGCACACCAACACTAGCGGCAATAATTTTTGCCCGTCCTTTATCCATTGCTAATGATGACGCCATCACTCCAGAATGCGTATAAGGAATTTTTAAGTATTCAAGAATGCCTTGAATACATCCATCCTCACCAAATGAACCATGTAATGCATTAAAAGCGATATGTGGTTGTAATTTCTCAAGAATAGAAGCAATACGACTATCAACATCCACACGGGTTACATAATAGCCATGAGCTTCAAGAACATCAGCGCAAGCAGAACCTGAAGATAAACTTACAGACCGCTCTGATGAAACCCCTCCCATCAATACAGCTATATGCTTACCTTTCATAACGACTTATCCCTCTTTATATACTAAATACAGAATATATAAAAATTAAAAATACTATATATAGGAAAGAACTAGATTTATCTTTGCGAATCAATAACCTAGCGTTTTCTCTAATGAATCAGACTCAAGCGCTTGACGCAAGAGCTTCTCTGTTAATTTATTGATTCTTAATAGAAATTTTTTCTTATCTCTTTGAAATGACTCAATTTTTTAGTTACCTAAAAAATCAATTATTCTGATTAAAAGAAGGGACGATACAACCTTGTTCAAATTGACCAATACGTTGTATTTCCCATTGTAACAAATGCCCTGAATGAGCAAAAACACGAGCACGTACTACTTCACCTAATTTTTCAAGATCATAGCCTGTTGCTTGACCGGTATTAATCATAAAATTACAGTGCATCTTACTCATTTGAGCGCCACCAATCTTTAAACCGCGACACCCTGCCTCATCAATAACACGCCATGCAGACGTACCTACAGGATTACGAAAAGTAGACCCACCTGTTTTTTCACGAATAGGTTGCACCATCTGCCGATGAAGAGCAACTTCATCCATAGCAGCACGGATATAATTTCTATTCCCTCTCTCTCCTTCAAATAAGGCAGCAATAAAAACAAAATCATCAGGAATATCGCAACAACGATAAGAATAATGTATATCATTTACACTCAAGATATGGCGTTGTCCTTTACGATCAAGCGCATAAACTTCAATAACACGCTCAGCAGTTTCAACACCATTAGCTCCAGCATTCATTTTTAATGCTCCTCCACAACCACCAGGAATACCATGATAAAAATGAAAACCAGAAAGTTCAGCCTCTAAAGCTGCTGCGGCCAAATGCTTACCCGCCACCGCAGCACCAACCAAGAAGCGCTTCGATGACACTTGCTTTAACTGTCCAAAACCTTTTGCTGAAAGACGAATAACAACACCAGGGATACCCCCATCACGTACCAAAAGATTAGAACCGATCCCTACAATCGTTACAGGAATGGATTCAGGCAAAGATTGAAAAAATAAAACTAAATCTGCTTCATCAGAAGGCTGGTAAAAAATCTCAGCGAGTCCACCGGTACGAAACCATGTCACCTTACGCATATCAACATTGGGCGTTAATTTGCCCTGTATACCACATAACGCCGGCTGTAATTTCTTCAATAGCCCTTCACCATCAATCGGTTGAAATTTCATCATTTTTATCAAATACCACTAATTGATTGGACAATGCGTAAGCCCATTGTGTGATGCAACCAGCACCAAGAAAAACTACATAATCACCAGATTTAGCTAATGTAGATACAATAGAAATAACATCTTCCAAAGTATTAATCAGACGCACATCACGGTGACCAGCCATTTGAATATGCTCTACTAATTCTTTAGAACTAAAACCAGCTATTGGCTCCTCACCAGCTGCATAAACCGGTGTAATCATCACTGTATCCGCATCATTAAAACAAGCAGAAAAATCATCAAATAAATGATATAAACGCGTATAACGATGTGGTTGCACAACTGCAATGACTCGTCCTTTTGCGCTCTCACGTGCTGCATGCAAAACAGCTTTTATTTCCACTGGATGATGCCCATAATCATCAAATATCTCAACTCCATTCCAATCCCCTGTTTTCGTAAAACGTCGTTTTACACCCCCAAACTCTGCTAATCCTTTTTTTATAGCTTCAGGTGAAACGCCGAGCTCATATGCGATAGCAATTGCTGCAGTAGCATTAGAAACATTATGCTTCCCGGACATCGGTAAAATCAAATTGTTGATTTCAGTTTTTTCGCCTGTTTTTTGTGATCGAATGAGAATATCAAAATACATTTTTTGACCTTCCATCGAAAGATTAAGAAAACGAACATCTGCTTGTGGATTTGCACCATACGTAATCACCCAACGATCATGAATACGACTAACTAATGTCTGAACTTCTGGATGATCAAGGCACATAACAGCAAAACCATAAAAAGGCACATTTTCTACAAACTGCCGAAAAGCCTCACGTAAAGCATTAAAATTGCCATAATGGTCTAAATGCTCAACGTCGATATTAGTAACCACAGCTATATCAGCAGGCAATTTTAAAAATGTCCCGTCACTTTCATCAGCCTCAACCACCATCCAATCCCCGTCTCCCATACGTGCATTAGTCCCATAAGCATTGATAATACCACCATTAATGACTATAGGATCAAAACGACCTACATCAAGAAGTGCAGCTACCATTGATGTAGTCGTTGTTTTTCCATGTGTACCACCAATAGCAATTGTCCGACGAAAACGCATTAACTCAGCAAGCATTTCTGCACGCTTAACAACCGGTAGATGCCTCTTTTTGGCAGCGATATATTCAGGATTTGTTTTCTTAATGGCAGTAGAAATAATAACAACTTCCGCTGCTCCTAAATTTTCAGCATGATGCCCTATATAAATATTAATTCCCTTATTCTGTAGGCGTTCAATATTTGCGTTATGAGTTTGATCGGATCCTTGAACTTTATAACCAAGATTATGAAGAACTTCAGCAATTCCGCTCATGCCTATACCTCCGATTCCTACAAAATGGATAAGGCCAATATTAAGCGGCATTTTCATCAAAAAACTCCTTTTTAATATCTGATAATGATCGTTCTAGAATCAACGCTTCAACCATATTTGCTAAAACAACGGTCGCATGGGGTTGCCCAACTTTTTTTGCAGCCAGAGCCTGTTTTTTCAATAAGTGTGGCTCACAACAGACTTTTTTCAAGAGAGAAGCAAGTGTTTGCGTATTTAAATCTTTTTCTATTATAATCTGAGCGCCTCCCATTTCAGAGAGTTTAGCCGCATTCTCTGCTTGATCGTGATCTAAAGCATAGGGATATGGAATAAGTAAAGCTGGTCGACCAATCACAGCTATTTCACAAACTGTTGAAGCACCAGCACGTGACATAATAAAATGGGATTGAGCGATATGTTCAGCCATATTATCAAAAAAACGTGCAACTTTTGCCTGTACTCCCATATCATGATAAATTTTTATTAGATCTACGGTTTCATCATAAACCTGCTGAACAATGCGTAAACGTTTCCGTATATTTTGATCAAGTAAAGCAATTGCTCCAGGAACAACTTGTGAAAAAAAAGCTGCCCCTTGGCTACCACCAAAAACCAAAAAATGAAATGGTTGTTCACCCATAGAAGGACAATAAGGAACCTTTGCAGCTTGAAGAATAGCCTTACGAACAGGATTACCTGTAAGGAATGTTTTATGAATATAAACACTGTTAGCTGATAATAAACCACCGGCAATGGCATTGACCCTAGACGCCAATAATCTATTAGCACGTCCCATAACAGCATTTTGTTCATGAATAAATGTCTTATATCCCATTAAGGTAGCAACTAAAACTGGCGGAAAAGTAGGATAACCACCAAACCCACCGACAAGAACAGGCCGCAATTTACAAAAAAGTATCCATGATTGAAACATTCCCTTCAGCAAATACCAAAATGTTTTTATAAATGCAAAAGAACGAGATCGTACAAAAGTTGCCGATGAAATAATATGAACATGCTCTTCATCAAAATGACGTAAAAAACGTTTAGCTCTTTCATCTATCGTCAAATGAACATCATATCCACGCTCTCTCAATTCAACAGCAAGTGCTTCTGCAGGAAAAAGATGCCCACCTGTACCACCAGCGGCCAAAACAATAATTTTTTTATGTTTCATAAGTAGCATCCGAAACAGAAGTTAAAAGAAAAGTTGAAACACGCGCTTCTGGCCAACGGCGTGTCAAACTTAATAAAATGCCTATAGAAATTGCAATTGCTACCATAGATGAGCCACCATAAGAAATAAATGGTAGTGTCATACCCTTTGGAGGCATTAGATGAAGATTAACTGCCATATTAATCGCTGATTGAAAACCAATTATCATTGCTATGCCAGTAATACCAAAACGTGTGAAGATATCACGGGTGTTTAACGCTACATAAAGAGAGCGTATAACAATAAAACCAAAAAGTACTGTAATCAATAAACAAAGAATAATACCATATTCTTCAGCTGCAACAGAAAATACAAAATCTGTATGGCTATCAGGAATAATACGTTTAACCGTACCCTCACCAGGGCCTCGACCAAACCATCCACCATTCAAAATAGCTTCACGTCCTACATCAACTTGAAATGTATTGCCTTCACCTGTTAAAAAACCATTGATACGTTCACGCACATGATGAACAAAAAAATAAACTAAAAAACCTCCTAAAATGCCGAGAATAAGAAATAAGAAGATAATGATAAGAGGTACACCTGCAACAAAAAACAAGCCACCCCATGTCGCACTTATTAAAAGTGTTTGACCAATATCTGGTTGCAAGACAAGAAGCATACAACAAATCACATACAGTGCAATAACCAATATATAGATGAGAATACCTTTATGCTGTACCTGTGTAGCAAAAAGCCAAGCGGATATAATAACAAAAGCCGGTTTCATAAACTCTGACGCTTGTAAAGAAACACCACATACAGAAATCCAACGTCGCGCCCCTTTTAACTCAATACCAAATAACAAAGTTGCAATCATAAGTATAAGGGTCGTAATTAGCAATAAAGCACATAAACGGCGAATATTACGAGGTGAAAAAAAAGAAATAGTAATCATGGTCACAAATGCGGAAATACTAAAAATAATGTGCCAACGAACAAAATAAAAACTATCAGCAATCCCAATTTTTTTTGCAACAGAGGGACTAGCTGCAAAAGATAGCATAATACCAATTCCCATAAGGATCAGACAAGCAGTAAAAATAGAGCGATCAATGGTCCACCACCAATCGGAGATTGGGCCTCGATCTGCACGAGTAATCATCATTTTCACTTTACCTTTTATAATCACATCCAAAACAAAATGATATGATTTTCCTATTATCTTTGATAAGTACTTAAAAATTTAAGTTACACTCAAAAAGATTCTGGATTGTTAACATAGAATAACTTTCTATAATTCTTCCTTCTTTAGCTGCATAACAAGAGAAACAAAAGCTTCTCCGCGTACTTTATAATTCTTAAATTGATCATAACTTGCACACGCTGGAGAAAACAAAATCACAGCGTCCTGCGTTGTATCACGGGCTGCATCACTAGCCGCTTCGCGGACTGCATTTTCTAAAGTTAGACTCATCGAAAAAGGAAAGGCAGAACCAATAATGCGCGCAAAATTTTCCGCTGCAGTACCAATTAAATACGCTTTACGAATTTTATAAAAAAATCCTTTAAGAGAATCAATCCCACCTTCTTTTGCTTGTCCTCCAACAATCCAAAAAATATTGTTAAAAGTAGCAAGTGCAGGAGCAGATGCCTCTGCATTTGTAGCCTTACTATCATTAATAAACAAAATAGATCCAATCTTACACACCTCCTGCATTCGATGTGCAAGCCCTAAATAACTTGCTAAATGCTCTTCTATATCTGATATCTCTGAGGTAGTAATTTTTAACATCTGTAAAGTTGCTAGAGCCATAAGAGCATTTTCCGCATTATGACTTCCACGTAACGAAGTCATATTAGCTAAATCTGCAAGCAGATGACGATGCCCATAACGAACAGAAAAAAGCTTTGTTCCTTCTACATAAAAACCATTTTTAATAAAACGCTCTTTAGAAACTGGCTTAATCTGATAACCTTCATCAAAAAGCTTTTGATATAAAGCACGGCAAACTAAACTATCAACTGAAATAAGAGCATTAGAAGCTTTAGAAACGACACGCCCTTTGATCTGTCCATAAAGTTCAAAGCTACCATGACGATCAATATGATCGGGTGTTAAATTCAACAAAAGACCAATAGTTGGCTGAAGAGATGGAGCTAATTCTATTTGAAATGACGAACATTCAATAACATAAATACGTTTTTTAACAAATGGCTTAAGCGTTAATATTGCTGTCCCAATATTTCCTCCCGTTTGCACATCATAACCCATTTTTTCTAAAAGGTGGGAAAGTAAAGCAGTCGTTGTTGATTTACCATTTGTACCCGTAATAGCAACAAACGGAACATCTTGATCAGAAAAATCATTTTGCTGTAAAAAAAGATTACGAGCACGGACAAATAGCTCAATATCACCGATAATTTCTATATTTTCTTGACGTGCTTTTTCAACAACCCAATGTGGTCTTGGATAAGTTAAAGGTACTCCAGGAGCTAAAATCAACGCAATAAATTCTGACCAATCCTCATAATATAGATTCTTTGTTGGAATGTTTTCCTTACAAGCAGCTTCCACACTAGAAAAATTATCATCCCATGCAACTACTTCTGCACCACAAGAAATCAAAACTTTTGCTGTAGCTATTCCTGATTGTCCCAATCCAAATACAGCAACTTTTTGGCCTTTATAACACTCAACAGAAATCAAGATTTCACCTCAATTTAAGTGTTGAAAGACCAATCAACGCTAAAACAATTGCAATAATCCAAAAGCGTATCACGATCTGACTTTCTGTCCAACCCTTTTTCTCAAAATGATGATGAATCGGTGCCATAAGGAATAAACGTTTTTTCGTCAGTTTGAACCAACCCACCTGAATAATAACTGACATCGCTTCTAAGACAAAAAGTCCACCAATAACAGCTAAAACAATTTCGTGCTTCGTTGCAACAGCAATAAGACCTAACAGCCCTCCAAGAGCCAAAGAACCAGTATCTCCCATAAAAATAGCAGCTGGGGGCGCATTAAACCATAAAAAACCAAGACCAGCACCAAAAACTGCTCCGAGTAAAACAGCTAACTCACCTGTGCCCGCCACATAATGAATTTGTAAATAATCAGCAAAATTCACATTACCAGCAAGATAAGCAATCAATGCAAAAGATAAAGATACAATCATCACAGGAACAATAGCAAGCCCATCAAGACCATCGGTCAAATTAACAGCATTACCAGTACCTACAATAACACAAGCGGTAAAAGGAATAAAAAACCAACTCAAATTAATAAAATAATCCTTTACAAAAGGCAAAGCTAATCCTGGTGAACCAACTTTTAAAATAATAAAACAGGCAATGACAGCAATTACAAATTCTAAACTTAACCGGGCTTTTCCAGAAAAACCTTTATCCGTTTGCTTTGTCACTTTAAGATAATCATCATAAAAGCCAATCATCCCAAAAGAAAGCATAACAAACAACGATACCCAAAAATAAATATTTAATAAATTACACCATAAAAATGCCGATACCATAATACCAATTAAAATCATTAATCCACCCATAGTAGGTGTTCCAGCTTTTTTAAAGTGAGTGTGGGGACCATCAGCTCGAATTGGCTGTCCTTGACCCTGCCGACTTTTAAGAAAAGCAATAATACTTGGACCAAACAAAAAAACAATTAAACCTGATGTTAGGATAGCGGCAACAGTTCGAAAAGTAATATATCGAAAAACATTAACACCCGGAATCCAATCATTCAGCAAGGAAAAAAATAGCATCATAGTAAAAAACCTAATAAAATTATAAAGAAATTACTTTATAACGATCAAGAATTGCAGTCACAATATTTGATAAATAAATGCGACGGGATGATTTAATCATAATAAGATCTCCATTTGAAATTTCTGAAAAAACAAGTGGCAAAATTTCTTCAATATTTTCAGAATGACAAACATTAACATGAGAAGAAAGATCATTAGCTAAAAACTTCATTTCTTTGCCAACCAAAAAAACCAAATGAACACCAGAAACACATATAGGTTGTAGCAAATCACGATGTAATTTTTCACTGTGATCCCCTAATTCAAGCATATCACCCAAAATAGCAATTCGTCTCCCACCTATGCCTATTGGTCCTGTCGCAAGAAGATCAAGAGCAGCACGCATAGAAGTAGGATTAGCATTATAACTTTCATCAATTAAATGAAACGTACCACCATTTGATAAAGAGAGTTTATAAAGAGCCCCACGGCCTTTTTGAAGAGAAAAGCGAGCCAAAGCAAGCATAACATATGCCAAATCAGCACCAACGGCATCACAAGCGGCAAGAACACTTAAACCATTTTGTACCATATGTTGGCCAGGTGCACCAATTTTAATCATTACATCTTTCTGATCAAGATGTACAATCATACAAGAGCAATTTTCTAAACGACGAACTTCCTTAGCTTGATAATCAGCACAATTAGACTGACCAAAACTCCGAATTTTTTTCACACCAAATTGTTTTGCTTTTTGAAGCAAATAAGAAAAAAAATGATCATCTGCATTTAAAAGAGCTATACCATCTTTATCTAATCCTTCAAAAATTTCAGCCTTGGCATCTGCAATTTCTTCAAGACTTTTGAAAAATTCCATATGCCCAGCTGCAATACGAGTAATTAATACCACATGCGGACAAACCAACTTCACCAAAGGGCGAATTTCATCTTTATGATTCATACCAATTTCAAAGATAGCATAATCACTATCTATAGGCATTCGTGCCAAAGTCAGTGGAACACCCCAGCAATTATTAAAAGAAGCAAGATTAGCATGAACCTTTCCAACAGTTTCAAGTGCTTGTTTAAGAGCCTCTTTTGTCGTTGTTTTCCCTACAGAACCTGTAATAGCTATAATTTTAGCTTTTGAACGTTTACGTGCTGCTTGCGCAAGCTTTTCTAATGACTGTAAAACATCAGAAACAACAATCAGTGGAGCATCTATTTTTTTCATTTCATCCAAACGATTTTCTGCAACCACTAAAACTCCCGCGCCTTGCGCATAGGCATGTGCAGCAAAATCATGACCATCAAGATGATGCCCTTTAATACAGAAAAAAACATCACCTTCTAAAAGAGTTCGGCTATCAATAGAAATCCCAGGAAAAGTTTCTGGTAAACATCCAACCGTAAAACCATTCATCGCAGAAATGAGTGCCTGCTTATCCCATAAAGCTATCATTTATTCAGTTCCTTTAAAGCAGCAATCACTTGCAAACGATCTGAGAAAGGATATGTTTTTTGCCCTATAATTTGTCCATTTTCGTGACCTTTTCCTGCAACAATTAATGTATCTCCAGTTTTCAGCAATCTCACTGCATAATAAATTGCTTCAGCACGATCCGCTATTTCTATTGCTTCCGGCACCGCTTGTAAAATATCTTTTCGAATTTTCTCCGGTGCTTCCGTACGAGGGTTATCGTCAGTTACAATTACAATATCAGCTTTATTTCCTGCAATTGTTCCCATCAAAGCTCTCTTTCCTTGATCGCGATCACCACCACAACCAAAAACAAGAATTAAACGTCCTTGCGTAAAAGGACGAACAGAAAGTAATACCTGTTCTAAGGCCTCTGGCTTATGCGCATAATCGACGTAAACAGGTGCTCCATCTTCTGTTTTTCCAACCAATTCTAACCGACCAGGTGCCCCTTGTAATTTTTCAAGAGAACGAAAAACCATATCTGGAGATGCACGTGTCGCAATTGCTAAACCTGCAGCCATAAGTGCATTAGCTACTTGAAAATCGCCAACAAGAGGCAAATCAAATGTATAAATATTATTTCCCATCCGACATTCAACACATTGTTTTAATCGTTGATGTTCAACACGATTAAGTGTGATGAATTTCCCTGTGCGTCCAATTGTCAAAACTTGCCGGTGAGCTCGCCTAACAATATCGATAACCTTTTGTGAATAAATATCATCCGCAAAAATAAGAGCAGGCGCGTCTTGCGGTAAAAGCGTATTAAATAATCTCATCTTAGCGTGAAAATAATCCTCTATGCACTTGTGATAATCCATATGATCACGCCCTAAATTGGTAAAAGCAGCCGCAGCTAAACGCACTCCATCAATCCGACATTGATCAAGCCCATGTGAAGAAGCTTCAAGGGCAGCATGTGTGACACCTTCATTGGCAATTTCACATAACAAACGCTGTAACATCACTGGATCAGGTGTGGTTAGAGAACCAAGATCATGACGTTTAGGGGAGACAACACCTACTGTTCCTATACTAGCAGCACAACAACCAACATATTTCCAAATTTGCCGAATAAAAGATACAACCGATGTCTTACCACTTGTACCTGTAACAGCCACCATTATTTCAGGTTGAGAATTATAAAAACGGGCAGCTGCTATAGCTAAACTATGACGTACATTCAAAACACGAACAACAGGAACAAGTGAATTCTCAAAAACAAAATTATGATCTGTAACGATTACCCGCGCACCACGCTTTATAGCATCATTTACATACTCTCTGCCATCCCTTTGATTTCCCTTAAGCGCCACGAAAACATAACCTGGCAATATCTGACGAGAATCAGCGCTTATCCCTGTAATGTCAATTGATGCAAAATAATCATCTTTAATACATTCTATAAATAATTCTCCAAGCAACATGGCCATTTACCTTTAATATTAATTTTTCACTACCGTTTTCGGTAGTCCCAAATTGCTTTTTGTTCTTATAATTGGTTCATATTCTTTCTTAAAATCTGGTTCTACTCCAAGAAAAATAGCTGAACGACGAATAATGTTCGCAAGCACTGGTGCTGCATTCATCGCTGCTGTCGCTGAATGTTTTTCATTTTCAGGTTTAGGTTCATCAATAATTGTTAAGACAATATAAGACGGATTATCTATAGGAAAAGCAGCCAAAAAACTATTAAAGTTTTTTTCTTTAGAATATTTTCCATTTTCAACTTTTTCAGATGTTCCTGTCTTACCACCAATGCGATAACCCACCACCTTTGCATTACGACCCGAACCAATATCGCTATTCAATTTATAAAGATAACGCATATCTTGACTTGTTTGAGGATGGAGAACCTGTTTAGCATGTTTCAAAGCCTCTTCTTTAGAACGTTTTAAAAACGTGGGATCAATCAACAAACCACCATTCATCAAAGCAGCAGCAGCTACCGCTGTTTGCAATGGTGTTGTCGCAATACCATGTCCAAAAGAAATCGTCATAGAATTGATATCCTTCCAATAATGAGGATAAATCGGTTGGGCAACTTCAGGTAATTCCGTTAACATACGATCAAGTAAACCAAGGCGTTTTAAAAAATTGCGGTGTTTATCTACTCCTATTGCCAAGGCCTCTTTGGCAGAACCAATATTAGAAGAATAAATAAAAACTTCCCACAATGTTAAAGGGCGATTTCTCGCATGAAAATCACGAATAAAATGATTGCGAGTTGCCTGAATTGGTTGGGAAGCGTCAATAATACTATTTAAATGAAAAAGACCTGAATCAAGCGCCATTGCTGTAGTAAAACTTTTAATAATTGACCCCATTTCAAAAGTTCCAGCCGTTATCCGGTTAAAATGATTATTTTTAAGAGCATCAACAGGATTCGCAGGAGAAAAATCGGGCACAGAGACCATAGCTAAAACTTCACTGGTATGAATGTTTAAAATAACAGCTCCTGCAGCAATTGCTTTATAACGTTTCATAGCTTCCATCAGTTCATCATGAACAATTGCCTGAACACGTACATCAATCGAAAGTTGCACTGGCCTCAATGATTCCTCAGTTGCAAGACCGGTCGCACGAAGAATACTCAAACCATTATCATCAATATATTTTTCCATGCCAGCTAGGCCTTGATTATCAACATTAACCATACCAAGAATATGTGAAGCTATAGATCCACCTGGATAAAAACGACGTATTTCGGTACGAAAGCCAATACCTGGAATGCCGAGCTCCATAATTTGTGCCTTTTGCGTTGGGGTTAACCCACGTTGAATCCAAGAAAAACCGGAATTTCTTTTTAAACGTTTATAGACTTCCTGCCAATTGAGTTTTGGCAAAACTGTTGAGATCAATTCAATCGTTTCATCCACATCAATAATACGACGTGGTTCAGCAAAAAGCGAATAAGTGGTAATATCTTTTGCTAATAAACGCCCATTACGATCAACAATATCAGGTCGAGAAGCTAGTTGCACTATTATCGGCCCTTTTGCTTCTTCAATTTGACCACCTTTAAGCCCATAGGAAATAAGACACCCTCCTATGAGTCCATAAAGAAAAAGAAAACACAATAAAGAAAAAATCAAGCGTGGATGGTTAGAATATGGCTGACACATAGAAGAAACTAGAGGCTTCAATTGATTACTTAAATAATTTTTCTTTCGTGAAAACGGGAACGATAATTGCATCACCGTCCACCTTTTTGAACAACACTACTTTGAACACTACGATTCTCAGCTAAAAAAGCTTTATCATCATCTTCAAAACTATTCTGCTTAATCAATTCTTCAATTTGATCTTGCAAACGCATTGGAATATCTTTTAATTTTACAATTTGACGTGGCTGTATTACCTCTAAGTTCAGTTCTTTTTGGTAACGTTCTGCAAGTTTTTTCATTCGTGAAGGCTCAATCATTACAGCCCATTCAGTATGAAGCAAATTAACCATATTTTTTTCGGCTGCAATTTCTCGCTCAATACGATGCACTTCACTAATTTGTTTTTGGACATCATATTTAACCTTATATGTAAGACCTGCCATACAAATCATAACTACCACTAAAATCACATCTAATGTGCGAAAAATTATCATTTCTTACTGCCTTCAAAACGAGCAATTTCTGCCAAGCCAAATAATTTCATATCCGCCGCAATAGCAGCTTCTTGAGTCCGTACACCAATACGCAACCTCGCAGAACGTGCACGAGGATTTTGTTGTAATTCTTCTTGAGTTGCAGTTTTTACACCTTTAAATAAAGGAACAAATGTCGCTGGAACTGATTTTATTTCAGGAAGATAACGTGATCCCTTTTTATAACCCGAGCGAGCAGATAAAAATTTTTTTACCATGCGATCTTCAAGAGAATGAAAGCTAACAACTGCCAAACGACCTTCTGCTTTTAAAACGCGCTCAGCAGCGAATAAACCACATGCAAGCTCGCCAAGCTCATTATTAACATAAATTCGCAGTGCTTGGAATACACGCGTTGCAGGATGAATATGATCACCTGGTTTGCGTCCTATTAAAGTTTCGATAGCATGAGCAAGATCAATTGTGCGTAAAAAAGGACGCACATAACGACGTTTATCAATCATCCGTGCAATTCGACCTGCGTAACGCTCTTCCCCCAAAGTCTTAAAAAGTTGCGCCAAATCATCTACCTTTAAATAATTAACAACATCAGCTGCCGTAAAACCGGTCTGTGCCATTCGCATATCTAACGGACCATCTTTTTGAAAAGAAAAACCGCGTTCGGCTTCATCAAGCTGCATAGAAGAAACACCAATATCAAGAATAACTGCGTCTACTTCGCCTTCCACTATGCGATCCAACTGTGAAAACTTTGCTTGAATTAAATGAAGACGTGGGAAAAACTGATCAACAAGTGCTTGTCCCTCACGAATTGCAAGAGGATCACGATCAAGTGCGATAACCTCTGCACCTGCATTCAATAGAGCACGCGAATAACCCCCAGCACCAAAGGTACCGTCAATTACTCTCGCTCCAGCTAATGGTGCAATTCCAGCTAATACTGACTGCAACAATACTGGAATATGGCGTTCGACTCCACTATCCTGTCTTATCAAAATAATCCATCTTGATTTATGTTTTTCCAAATCAATAGCCATCAATGGTATATGACATCATTATAACTAAAACTTTAACTCTCATCCTTACTACGAAGAGTAAATCAAGTTAAAGCTGAATCACTATATACATTGGCTTACTAATACTTAAAGAAATGTTATAATTTAAAAAAACGCTTTATTTTTATTTTTGAGTATAAAAACTCCAAAAACAAAAATATGCGTTTTTATAAAAACATATGAATTTTTATTGTATAGAAAATATCAGTCGGCCTATAAGCCGGGTTCTGTTAGTAAAGTTTACGCTTTACATGGCAACCATTCATCTAGGACGGATGTTACCATCCGCCTCATGCAACCTACCCAAATGACTCGCCTGGAAACTGGCTGCAAGTTAAACCTTGCGCATCATTTCTATTCGGTCTTGCTCCCGATGGGGTTTACCTTGCCACACTCATTACTGAGTGCGCGGTGGGCTCTTACCCCACCCTTTCACCCTTACCTATAAAAATAGGCGGTTTGCTTTCTGTGGCACTTTCCCTAGGGTCGCCCCCGCCGGGTGTTACCCGGCATCGTTTTTCCATGGAGCCCGGACTTTCCTCACCTATCACTTTTTAGCATTGGATACGCGCGGCTGCCCGGCCGACTGACTTCTTATTATTTATCTATACAATATTTTTCAGAAAGTGAAAATAGTGACCAAAAGATATTTTTAGGCTTATCAAGATAAGTTAATCGGTTACAAAGCACATTATTATTTAAATGAAGCTAAATACGTTTTAACTTTTGAGCAATATCTTGCTGAAATAGAATTCATTTTTTTTGCAGAATGACCTGCGTTATATTTAAGAACTGTACGACATGTATCTCCCCTACTTAATTTATGTGCCCGCGCCAAATAACGCATACCATATTCAAGATTGATTGCAGGCTCATAAAGATCTTTTACAGGACCATTAAAACCCAACCATCGCGCAGTAGATGGTTTAATTTGCATCAATCCTATTTCACCGGAAGAACCTTTTGTGCTTGCATTATAACTGCTCTCAACATTGATAACAGCATGCGCCAAATTAATAGGAACTTTATGTTTAATCGCAATTTTTTGGATGAGACCCTCATAAGGACGAACAGACATCTTAGAAACCTTATAAGAAGTAAACAATGAATTTTTACTTGAATCTACAACATTTATTCCTGCAAAAGCTATATTGATACTTAACATAAAAAATACAGCAAATGCTGTACTTAAAAAGATTTTCAAAAATTGCATTCTTTCTCTCTTCACTAATACATTGGTAATCATAGCCATAATGATATTGAAAATGTATTTTATTGAGAAAAAAAGCTAAAAAACGTCATAAAAATGAAAATATTAAGATAATTTCAAGAAGTTCTAATATTAGAGAATAACTTTTTAAAATTTTGATTATATTGTTTTTGTTTTATAAATAAAAAAACTAAGATAAATTTATAATAGAGTAAAAAATATAACGCATTTATCATTGATATGTTATGATAAGAAATTTTAAGTAGAAAAAAATCGTACCAAAAAAATTTTATTACCTTCAATACAAGATTATCAAGATTCCATTAATATTAAATTCATAATTCCATCTTGCTAATGTAAACTGAAATACTTCCATTCAATACCTTTTTAGATGTCATTATATAATGGTTTGAAAACAACTATCTGTTATATTCAATAATCAAAGCAATGTTAAAAAACTAATGCTCAAAAAATTACTCAATTTTTAAATATATATTTACAAAAAAATACGATTGAATTTCATTTTAAAAAAGCAATATATTGCTTTTTATATATTATTTCTAGAATAGAAGACATAGAATTATAATTTGAAAAACTTAAATAGCTAAAAACAATTTCCTGGTAAAATAATGATTATTAATAAATTATCATTTATGTTTTATTTACTATTATTTAGAAGCAATAAAATATAACAAATTGAGGAATATAAATATTTTTCTTTATACAAATTTAATACAAAAATAATTTTTGATTAGAATATCAAAAAATTATGTGTTTAGATGCGATCTTATATGTTGTAATTCTTAGGATTAAAAAATGATAAAATTCAGCCAGCATTAATATTATTCTGATTTTGTTATTTATAGCTAGTTTATTAGCCTATTACTTTGTATTTAATAGGATGATTGTTTTTCATCAAATTAATACAACAAAAGACATGGAGTTTAAAGAAGCAATATTTTTCCCGAAAGTTACAATGAGCTTTTCTAAAATAAATAACCGACAAAAGCGAAAAATTATTTATCAAGGACCTAAAGATGCAATTGCTTCTTCTCTTGAAAGCAATCAAAATAACGAATAAGCACAAAAATTTCTGCAATCGTAATCAGCGTTATATTATATATCAGAATAAATTTTATGTCCTTCTATTGTAAACTTTTATTAATCTTTTTTTATAATTTTGAGACAATTATATGTTTGTAAATGGTTTTAAATCTGTTTCGTCGCATTTTTCACTCATTCCAAAAATCATAACGAAGAAGTGTAAAACTTTTAATTCTTAATACGAATACAACATGTATTAAATACTCAAAACTCATCTTATATGGTTCTTTTCCTTCCAGAGATGAAGTTCATTTAACAACCTTGCTCCGCTTATCTTCCAAGATACCGTGTCTTCTTAATATTTCATATTCCTCGCGTTAAATACTGTATTTATTTTCCCTTTTTTATATAGCCTGAGTAAGACGATCTATTAAGAAAAACCAGGCATATCCACTGAAAATATTGAAGTCTTATATCATTTAATTTCTTCTATGCTTTCGTGAAATCAAAAACTAACTTTGTAAAGATACTTTGATATGAATCTATACATTGTTGTACTTAATTAATGTGATGGTCTTATTATGCTGACCACAGCTCTCAAATGTTCTACTTTTTATGAAAAACAAAGTTATAGAACACATATAATTTAAAAAAACCCGACTGAAGAAATACTTCAGCCGGGTCAGACAATCTAAGGGATCCACGCGGGGGGGGGGATAGGTTCCCTGACCGTCTGCTTGCATCACCCATTAATGCGAATGACGCAGTACTTTCATATGAAATAAAATATTTTAAACGACAAGAAATTCTTATGATCGTTTATAAAAAAATGCAAAAAAGATTGTAATTCTTATAAAAATAGAAAAAATAAGGCAAAAAAATATTCAAAAATGATCCAATTTGGAGCAAATCTATTTTAAATATTTGTCATCAGATTCTTCCTAATCATCTTAATTTTTATTAAAATTTCACCAAAATATTGTCACAATTTAAAATTGTTCCCAACAGCTTTCAAACCAGTAATAAGCTTCAATGAACTACTAACCAATACACACATATTTCCTCCTATAAGATTATAAAATAGCAAATGCCTAGATATTAAATTGCTACACAATACTAGCTATTGTAGCAAATATCACATATAGTTAACGATAAACACACTACAAAATATCTGGTTTCTGTGAAAATGCATTTGATTATATTTAACTGCTAAGTTACTGATACCATAACCATAAAATATGGAAATAAAAACGCTAACCATTCAATGATCAATTAAAAGCACCATTTTATGTTATCAAATAAAATGAAAATGACAAAGCAGTCGGAAAACCAGACTTATGAGAATAAGAAGAAAACGGGCAATTTCTAAAGAATTAATAGCCCTTATCCCACAAGTTCCATATATTGATAGCCAATACATTTGCACTGCCGCCACACGAGCCTCGATGAAATACCTTCCTACCTCCATTGCAGTTTGGTTAGCAACAATTGCTCATATACGCCATCAGCATACAGAGTATGACAATTTACTTTGTGAAGGTTATGATCGAGATTCAGCGCTCTTTTTTGTCTTTGATGCAATTAACAAAACACTTATCGAATGGGGTGCAAATCGCCTTTTAAAACTTGAAGAGAACATAGACGACATCAGTATCTACTCAATACAATTTCAAAACAAATAGTCTTAACGTGTAAGAGGTTTGTAACTGACACGCCTAAAATTAATAGAGTCTGCTCCAAGACGACTAACCTTATCTGCTTCGTATTCAGAAAAATTACCTTCAAACCATTCCACATGGCCATCTCCCTCAAAGGCCAAAATATGTGTTGCTAATCGATCAAGAAACATACGATCATGCGATATAATAACTGCACAACCAGCGAAGCTCTCTAGTGCATCTTCTAACGCACCCAATGTTTCTGTATCAAGATCATTTGTTGGTTCATCAAGAAGAAGAACATTTCCTCCTTCTTTCAAAAGCTTAGCTAAATGCACACGATTGCGCTGTCCTCCTGATAACTGTGCCACTTTCTGCTGTTGATCTGTACCTTTAAAGTTAAAAGCACCACAATAAGCACGACTATTCATCTCATGTCTGCCTAGCTTAATGATATCATTTCCACCGGAAATTTCTTCCCAAACAGTTTTATCACCTACCAACGTATCGCGGCTCTGGTCAACATAACTCAGCTGAACTGTTTCTCCAATACGTATCTGTCCTGAATCTGGCTTCTCTTGCCCGGTCAGCATTTTAAATAAGGTAGATTTTCCCATACCATTAGAACCAATAACTCCAACAATACCACCTGCAGGCAACTTGAAAGAAAGAGAATCAATCAATACGCGATCACCATATGCTTTTGACAGATTATCAACTTCAATAACAACCTGTCCCAATCTTTCGCCAATAGGAATAATAATTTGTGCATCTCCTGGACGACGCTCATGCGCTGCCTGAACCAATGCATCATAAGCCTTAACGCGGGCTTTCGATTTTGCCTGACGCGCCTTTGGGCTAGAAGCTATCCACTCTTTTTCGCGTGACAATACACGCTGACGAGCAACCTCCTCGCGACTTTCTTGTGCTATACGTTTAGCTTTAGCATCTAAATAGGCAGAATAATTCCCCTCATAAGGGATTCCTTTACCGCGATCTAATTCTAAGATCCAACTTGTTACATTGTCGAGAAAATAACGATCATGTGTAATTAAAAGCACTGCGCCCGGATATTCACGTAAATGCCTTTCAAGCCAAGCCGTCGTCTCAGCATCCAAATGATTTGTCGGTTCATCCAAAAGCAATAAATCAGGTTTCGATAAAAGCAATTTACAAAGAGCAACACGCCGCTTTTCACCTCCTGAAAGCTTTGTCACATCTTTATCCCCTGATGGACAACCAAGAGCAGCCATAGCCATTTCTACTTGGCTTTCTAAATCCCAAAGATTCTGACTATCGATAATATCCTGAAGTCTAGCACCTTCATCAGCTGTCTCATCACTATAATTCATCATTAGTTCATTATAACGATCCACAATTGCCTGCTTATCGGCAAGCCCTTCCATCACATTTCCACGTACATCTTTACTTGTATTAAGAACAGGTTCTTGCGGAAGATAACCACAACGTGCTCCCTCAGCAAGCCATGCTTCTCCAGTATATTCTTTATCTAATCCAGCCATAATATGTAAAATGGTTGATTTACCCGCACCATTTGGACCTAAAATACCGATTTTTGCATCTGGATAAAAAGACAGATGGATATTTTCCAAAATTTTCTTATTGCCATAAGCCTTATTAAGCCCAGCCATATGATAGATAAATTGACGTGCCATAAATTTCTCTTTATATCGTGCAATATTATGAAGCTTGTATTATGAAAATACTATTTTGCTTTTCCTAAATTTTGTAAATCGTAATACTTAATTATTGCCTTAATAACTCTTTGCTCTATATTGATATATTTTTTCTGATCTCACAAGCCCCATTACGACTCTAAATGCAAAAAAACACTCCTTCAAAGAGGAAAAAGCAAATACTCTTAGCTATACCTGAGACGTGCTATCAAAAATCATCTCTTTTTTCTATACCAGATCTGAAATTATGTTTTTACCGTATCAAACCAGCCTATCAATGCAATATAGAACCACAAGATAAACCTATCCTTTATGCTCCTTCTTTCCTTATCCTATGGGCTGTACAGTATACTGTAAAAAATCCCCATCTCTTTTCGTCAATCTTGTGTCATAGACCGAAATGGTATTCAACTTTTCTCTTAATGTGGTATAAACTACGTTTAAAAAACGAATGCCGTCTCATAGGATCTGATGTCCAAAGCCCTATGATCACCAAAGTTTTGCGCAAGCATATAGCAGTTGCTGACTACCATTCTCTTCTTATTGGCAAATGGTTACAACTGATGGAAAATTATCACAATTATCGTAAAGATTTATCTATTCCTCTCTTTTGGTTTGATAATGATAAAATGAGTACTGACATTCATCAGATTATTTCAAAACTTCAAGATGAAACATAATCTTTTTAAAAAAAACAAAAAAGCAAACCATCCACAAACTCACTGGAATAAGCTCATGAAAAAAAAAGCCTTAATCGTTATTGATGTTCAAAATGATTTCTTACCAAGCGGAGCACTTGCAATACCAGAAAGCAATGCCATTCTCCCTGCTGTTAATAACCTTATATCCCGTTTTGATCATGTTATTTTAACCCAAGATTGGCATCCAAAAAACCACTGTAGCTTTGCTTCTTTTCATCTTGAGAAAACTCCTTATGATACTGTTAAGCTTGACTATGGCCTTCAAATACTTTGGCCTGATCATTGTATACAAGGAACACAAGGAGCGGAATTTCATACATCTCTCGAAGTTGAAAAAGCACAACTTATCCTTCGAAAAGGCTATAATAAGGAAATTGATAGTTGTTCCGCCTTCTTTGAAAATGACCAAAAAACACCAACAGGTTTACACGGTTATCTTAAAGAACATGATTTTACAACATTATTCATGTGCGGCTTGGCAACTGACTTTTGTGTTGGATTTTCTGCACTGCATGCTGTAAAATGCGGTTTTAAAGTTAGTGTTTTGTTGAACGCTTGTGCTGGTATTGATCTAAACGGATCACTTAATACAATGCTCAAAGTTATGAATGAAGCTGGTGTAGAATTGTTGATGGTCTCCTAAATTCTCTTTCTAACTGTTATTATAGCAATCAAAAAGTTTTCATATGCTAATTATTATTGAAATGTAATATGTTCATCTGAGTGATTAGATTTAAAACGAATAGAAGAATAAAATGCTATTCCAATAATACATACACCAATGAGCCCTGTTAATGCTTCAGGGATCGACATAATAATTTGCATATACATAATCACAGCTAAGACCAAAATTGCATAAAAAGCGCCATGCTCTAGATAACGGTAATGCAATAATGTTCCTGTTTCAAACAACATAATCGTCATAGCTCGTACGTAAAATGCACCAATACCAAGACCAATGGCAATGATAAAAAGATTGTGAGAAAAGGCAAAAGCACCTATAACACCATCAAAAGAAAAACTAGAATCTAGAACTTCTAAATAAAGAAATGAACCTGCTCCTCCTTTAGAAACTGCAATCAAAGTATCTTTTTGAGAATCTAAAAGTGAACAAATTGCTTCGACAATCAAAAACGTCAAAAGCCCATACAACATTGCCAATAAAACAATTAACTTATTTTCTGCCACAATCTGATATGAAAAAAATAACATGAGCATCAAAATAACTATAATATCAATCTTCACAAACGAACCAAGCTTTTGAGCTGGCTTTTCTATAAAAACGAGCCAGTGTACTTTTTTTTCAGAATCAAAAAAATATTTTAAACCAACCATCATAAGGAAGGTTCCACCAAAAGCTGCAATACCGTTATGAGCATCCGTTAAAATTGCAGCATATTGATGGGGATCCCATATTGCCAATTTGACTGCAGCAATTGGATTAATCCAAGCAGAAACAGCAACCACCAACAATGGAAAAACAATTCGCATACCAAATACCGCAATCAAAATGCCCCATGTCAAAAAACGACGGCGCCATAACTGATTCATTGCTCCGAGAAAACGTGCATTGATAATAGAATTATCAAAAGATAAAGAAATTTCTAAAATTCCTAAAACACAGCAAATAAAAAAATATTTAAGACAACCAACAATGGTTCCTGTTTCGAGCCAGCCAATAAGACCACCCCAAAAGATACCAATAATTGTGAAGAAAAAAGGCCATCTAAAATAACCTAATAGGGCCATGATTGTTCCTCAAAATTCATCTCTTCAATCTAAATTTGTATAAATCGAAGTATTGCACCTATTAATAGAAAAATAAAATGCATATGACAAAAATTATATGGAATCTCTCTAAGAAAAAACAAGAGAAAATTTGATAATTGTATTTTTTTTCGAAACAAAAAATATAATAAATTGTGGAATACTAATAAAATTTAAAGTTTTTTTTTAATTTTCACTAAAAAACTCAAAAAAAATAAGAGAATTAAAATTATAAATGTTGACTACAAATATTATTATAAAGTATTGATATATTAATACATTGTGTGCCTTTATGGACAAAAGCTCACACCATGATGATTTATTTGAGGGAGATAATTCATGGCGCGTCCTGAAACAGAAGCAAAAACTATATTTGGAAAACGTCTACGTCATATACGCATCGCCTTAGGTGATCCGCCGCGTGAAACGTTAGCCAAGCAGTTTAACATGACAAAAAACTCTATTGCTTTTTATGAGCGTGGAGAGAGAGAACCTAATCTCAACGTATTACAAACATATCGTACGTTGTATGGAGTCAATATCAATTGGCTTTTAACTGGACAAGGTAAAATGTTCGACACTGAATATACTAAAGGAGAATTTGATTGGGACTACTTCATTAAAAAAATTGAAGGACTTGAAGATGTTCTTACAACTAGTGCACATAGTGACGAACCAAACCAAGATAAAATTGAAAGCTCTTATGAAAAATTACAGCAATATTTACTATCCCAAGGCGTTCCTAATGGCCTAAATTCTAAAGCAGCGAATTCTCTCGTTAATATGAAAGCAAAACTCGCCAATTCCTACGCTCTTAGCTTATTTATTGATTTACTTATTCGAAGTATAGCGCGCAAAGAAAGACTTTCTAATCAATAACTTTTATATTGAAAAATATGATATAATCCTTTCACTACCAGATAATAAGAGAACAGTTAGCTTTTATTATCTGGTAAAATAGTTTATTTTATGGCGTTTTACCATCGTGATAAAATAATTAAATACTATCTGCTGATGCTGATATAAAAATTTTAATAATTATAACTCATTTTTTAAAAATTTTGTTGAAAATCAAAAAAGTTTTTAAAAAAAACATATTGATTTTCTACCATAACGATGTGTCTTCTGATATCAAATATGTTGAAGATTTCTTTATTTAATGATTATTTATGGGGTGGAAATCATGTATTTTGAGGTATTTCAGGGTGTTCGCGATCAGTGGTATTGGCGTTTAATCTCAAAAGATCAGAAAAAAATTGCTTTTTCTAGTCAAGGTTATTCAACAAAACAAGATACTCTAATGGGAATTGAACAAATCAAAAAAATTACACATAATACTTCTATTAAAGAACTGTAGCCCTAATGTTATTAGCACGAAAACAAAAATTTCATTTTATATATTAAATTTATACCATGTTCTAGCTTTTAAGAAAAGCATTAACCTTTTCCTACGATGCAGTGGAATCAGATACTCTTCTTTTAATTGCCAAAATACCTCATGCAGCAGCTAAATGAATACTTTCTGCAAAAGACATACCTTTTTAAACCAGCAACCAAACCATCATTAAAGTTATCAACAGCTGCAACAGTATCAACCGTTTCCACCTAAAAATAGGGACGAAACCAGCTTCATTCTTTGTAAAAAAAGACTTCTTTATTTCCCATTTTTATAACAGCCACCTCTAATCCACGCTCTAAAAATACTGCTGTTGCTAAATGAGCTACCTTTATATCTACCGATACCTGTTAATCTCTCGGTTTCTTTTTCATTAGATAAGTGTCATAATATGAACCCAATGATAAAGTTCCTGAGGAAAATCGGGTAAAGTACTGGATCTAATACCGCATCACGCCCAACCTTAGGCAGCTATTACCAATTTCTAGCTGCATCACCAAAATTTCAGAACAACAAATTGCTTTTCTTAATATCTTCTAACTTAATAGCCATATTAGATCTTCCTGCGACAATAATTGTATCCTCCCCGCTTTCACTCAGAGTAATAGAAGCAATACCAGTCATAGCATTCGGATTAACGTGCAAACCACTCAAATCAAAAGAAGTTTTTTCAAAGTGCTGGCGAGTAAATATTCCCAAAGTATCATTACTAATCCAACTAGCAAGTCCTATAGCAAGACCTAATCTACTCACCGCAACAGCTTGATTGGCTCACTTATCTTCTACTCCCATAGAAAAATTTTCATATGAAGACTTTCACCCTTTAAGCGAAAATCAGAAACTTAGCATACCATATCACTGGTAATACTATCAAAAACAGTAATAGAAGGTGTAGACATATAAAATTTTCTTCGCATTATTTTTCTAGAAAACTCTCTATATTAATCACAGATAAACATACAATCACCTATTAGTTTTCCTGATCCTTTATCACTAATTTCAACGGAATAGAAATATGATTTTCTACTGCTTCAGCTTTGATGAATTTATCTACTGTTTTCACACCTAATTTCCCAATTTCGTTTAATTGCTGAGAAATCATTCATAAATTACACCACTTTACAGTAGCTATCCCTTCATCTGTATCTGATCATCAAAACCAACAACTATAATATTAATGTCCACTTGCCTGTACAACACGTACTTGCTCGCAAAGCCATCTCATCATTTTGTGCAAACAGCATCAACATCTTTATGCACTTGTAACAAATTTTCAGTCACATTTATACGATAAAAATTTGCTGGTTGCTTTGCAATATATTCAATCCTAAAGAAGACACTGCTTAATTAAAACCTTGTCCTCGCTCATGTGCAGCAGATGTTCTATTAGGAACCCCTTCTAATTTGATAACCTTTTCTTCTTGCACATTAACTGCAAAACTATCTTAAAATCAATATTTCTGGTTATCATCGTAATAGATACATTTCAACATTTCGTAAAACCTATTCTCCCATGAGATACTATAATTTCTGGGTTAGTTAGATTAATAGAAGACTTATCACCATAAAAATAAATATCAATTTTCTACTCTCAATTGATTTCTATACTATTCTATTACACCCATCTCAGTGTGAAAACCTATTGCCGATTTCTGCAAACTTGTTCTCTTCAAAATCACTTTCACCTGTTTTACCTTCAAATCGTTAGGCTGATGATATATCTGTATTAACTTAACAGAACACCGACAATAATTATATTGTCTGCATTAATAACCATACCTTCATTTAATACATATCTTCTGTATTTTACTTCTTCCATCAATAAATATCATATATCGTTTACCGATGATATTTAGCTATCGTCTTACAAAATTTCATATCATGATTTATTAAATAGAGATAAAGCGCTTGTTTCTATTGTGCTACAATTATTCGTATTAATAGCATTAACTGAAACAAGAAGAGAATTTATGATATATTTAATATCCAACAACTCAATATAGCTCAGTTTATCTAATTACATTATAGCTTATATTAATAAATATATTTCAAATTATTATCATAATATAATGTAGTTTTGACTTCATACTCAGTCTTTTATTGGCTATTAAAATAATTAAAAAATAAGTTAAAACTCTTCAATAAATAATGCTAAATTTTAAAATAATTATTACAGCTGCTCTTTAGACTGATATCAGTAGTTTTTATCCTGATTACCCTGAAATCAGCCTAACGTGCTATATAGCAGACTACAGCAAACAACTCGGAAAGCGATCTATATTTAAAAAATTTATTTCTAAATCAAATGCACAAGCCAAGCCACTTTTCTAAACACGTTACTATGAACTCTTTTTTAGCAACCTTATGTGTCTATAGAAATCATAAATACAGATTAAAATTCTCTGTTTCTGAAAACTAGAACTGTAATCTGTATAAGTTCCATTAAAAAACTTAACGTAATCTATAAACAGTTGTTAAAAATAAAAATAGGCTAATCTTTATGTTTTAAAACTGATAGCGCAATCCACCTGAAATACTAGCTCCAGAAAACCCAGCTCTGGTTAGTTTATGTTTATATAACAAATCACCCTGAAGTATTATATTAGGAAGTAACTGAGCATGAACACCTATGCCTGCTTCCACTGTGGAACCAAATGCTCCTAACTGAAAAGCATCTTTAAAATATACCATCCGTTTACTTCCATAATTATGCGCAAGATGAAGTTTACTATAAAAAGAAACAACACGTGCCTCTTCAACCCCTGTCACAGCTTTGGTAAGACGACCACCAAAACGTGCAATCCATTGATCATGGTTCCCTAGCTCAACATCAAACTGATCAATATCACGAGCTTTATCAAACATGACAGACTGATAAATAACCTGAAGCTGCGGTTCAATAACAAACCCATCATAATTCGTTAAAATAGCTTGACCTCCCATTAAAGAAGCACTCAAAAGTATACCTTTTAATGTTGCTGTTTTTCCTCGAACTAAAGTCGAAACATTACCTTTAAAGAAACCATAAGACATAAATCCATTCGTATAAAATCCTGTATCATGCTGCAAATGAGCATAAAGCTTTCCTGACCATTTATTAAATATACTCTTCTGACTTTGTTCAACAGCACAAGGCTGAAGAGAGAGCCTACCGTAAGTTCCCATAGCTCCAAAAGACAAAGCACTGTGCTTACGCTCTAACGTGCTTAATACAAAACCCGTTATCATAGCATTATAATCAAGATCGGCTCCATAACCATATTCAAACACGGTCAAATTCGAAGCATAACGGTGACTACCGCCATAACCATGTATAAAAAAGCTTGGCTTTCTATTTTTCTCAGGCTTGTTGATAGCATTGTGCATGATTTCCAACAATTCGTGTTGATTATTCATATCTGTCAAATCCGCATGAAATAAAGCATGAGGCAAAAGCAAATAACTTGGAAGTTGTGGTACAACTGCCGGCACTTTTTTTTCAGATGAATCTGGTTTCTTTGGAAGCTGAGGTTCAGATGGCTTAGGTTGTGGTGGTGAAGGAGTATCAGCATCTGGAGGAATAGGTTCTACTGGAGGTGCAGCAATATATTCGCTCTGAAGACGATAATCCCAAAAATCCTTATTAGATTCATTTTCTTCTTTCTCATTATTTCCAACCAATTTTTGTCCTAGATTCGCCGGCCCTAAATTAGAACTTGGACCATAAGCAGAAAGCTTATATCGATAAGGAAAATCATCTACTGTAATGTAATCACCTTTCAGTTTGAAGGAATCTTGTTGTGCTGTTCCAGACACCTGAATAAGGGAAATACCCTCAGTATTTCCAACATCATTAGCATTTATATTATTCCTATTTCCCCTTCGATTTTCTGAAATACCTCGTACATCAATTGTAGTTTTCCCAGAAATATTACCATGGATCAAAACTCTATCAGTTTTCTGACTATCAAGCGAACCATCAGGACTGAAACTTGTGTTTAAATGAATCTGTGCATTATTCTTCGCAATATAGACATCACCCTCCCCTTTACCAATGCGAAGTGTTCTATAATTATAGGTTTCGCTAGACTTTAATCTTTTAAAATTAATGGAACTATTATCAAGGCTAACTACTGAAATAGATAAATCGTTCAAATCCAAATCTTTATAATTTTGTTTGGTTTGTGTCAAAAACCATACAGAATTACCACTTAAATAAAGTTCAGCAGTAGAACTGTCATCAACATATGTACCCCCCGTAAGTGAAGAATTATCAGCTAAGACAAGCAGAGAAGATTTCTTTTTAGCCACTAACAATAAATGACCAGCGCTAATAGAACTTTGTAATAAGCTAATATTACCTCCTTCTGCATCAGTACTATAAATAGCTGGACTATCTAAAACCGTTAGATGCGTATCTTTTAAATTAACAAGCCGTATTCCAGGTTCAATTGTTGTCATGTCTAAATTTTCTTCATCCGCATCAGCTTTGACTGTTGCTACTACATTCTCTCCTTTAAAATATATACCGTAGGATTTATCTCCTTTTACCTCGATAGTTGATTTTTCGATGTTCGCCTTTGTTACTTTAATGTCTTTTTGTAAATTTCGACTCAATTGAATCGAATTGGAAGTAGCAACCGTATTTTCCAATAATAGACCATGACTACCAGTAACGTTAATATTGCCATTTTTAAAATCAACAGAACCGCCTTGATCTATATGAAAAACAGCATAATTTCCTTGTTCTTTTTTCCCACCTTTTCTAACAATAATAGTACCATCGAAATTAACACTCCCTGTCAAAGCTGTATAAACTGCATCACTGTTTGTAAAATCAAGCCTCCCACCGTTTTTTACCTCAACACTTGCACCATCCATAGTCAAAATACTTGCTTTTCCACCTTTCGTCTTAATCTGTGGATTAACTAAAATAACATTCGTTGGCCTCCCCAATGCTTGAACAGCCATATCGCTATCTTCAATCGCACCACCATACATTCCAATTATTCCATCACTAACATTAAGAGCTATATGTACATTCTTCAAATAGGATTCGGTTAGAACGACTTTTCCTCCTTTCGATACATTCACACCATATAAATTACGTCCAGTTTTTTCAGGCATTCTATCTAAACCACCAAGCGTTATATTTGTCCCATTAATATCTACATTTTTTCCCTCTGCTATTATTGTCTGAAAAGTCTTATCTCGAATTATTTTGTTCCCAACCTCACTACATTTATAAATTGACGTATAACCACCTTTAGCATTTTCATCACACTGAGATGATTGATCGGCTTCTGATTTCACACTACTCTGCCACAAACAAAAAGTAGCTGCTGTAAAGATATACACATAATTATTAAATACTTTGATCATAATTCATTTCAAACTTTCTCCCCTGCATTTAAATATTAAAAGCACCCACTCAAAATTAGAAATTCTATATAATTTAATACATTTTGTATTTTATTTAATACATTTTGTATTTTATGTAAAGATAAAAACAAATCTACAATAAGCAAGATCTCACAAAAGATTTATCAGATAGGTAAATTAGAATTGATAACGCACCCCACCACCTAAAACACTCCGGAAGAGAATCCTGCTTTAGTGAATTTATGCTGATATATAAGCTTACTATGAAATACTATAATACTATATTGATAGATAATTAGACCAAATATCTAAAATTTCCATTGTTGAAACAAAAGTCTCTAAGTAGAAAGCATCTTAAAATGCACAACCCATTTTGTTCCGTAACTATAAGCACGATGAAATTTACTATAAAAGGAAACAATATATACCTCTTCGATCATTTAACAGCTTTTGTTAAACGGTGACCAATACGAATTGACCAACGATCATGATCCTAGTCAATATCAAACTGATCAGTTTCACAAGCCTTATAAAACATGAAAAACTGATAAATAACCTGCAAATGCGTTAAAAAACATCATAAATCGTCATAAAAATTTACCCCCGTTAAAGAAGCATTCAAAGCTTTAACTTTTAACATCGCTTTTTTACCCCCGCTTGCTTTGAACTATCACATTCTTCTTATTAAAACAGATAGATAAAATAAAAATTCAATATAAAAATACATGCTGCTAAAAGTAAATACTGCAGAATGGCATCCATTATTCCCGATCATTTATTAAAGGTAATTTTTTCAATATTCCAAGATTGAAAAGATAATTTATGAACTGACATCTTGATTATATATCCAGATTACTCAAAACTGTGAAAATTGTATTCACTATAAGCTATAAGATTTATCACCATTCGCTTTTATAATTGAATCTTTAATCTCAACTATCAGAGGAATTTTACATAGTGCTTATTCAATTTTCTCATCATTATATTTTGATATAAATTGGCAGCTTTGCAATATTTATTTTCACACTATGAACATTAATGATTTCAATATTCCTTTTTAAAGATTTATAATGTCTGCTCTTAGATACAAAAAATGCTGCATTATTTTCTATTTCTTGGTTTTGTTCTTTTACAGCCTAATATTTTAAGTGACATTTCGTTGTAACAAAAAAACTCTGAAACCTTTTATAAGGGTAACAGTTCCACCGCTCATTTCAATTATTCTAGAATAAGATATTGAGCCCTCTTGATAAATCTTTTAAAATTCTCTCGTAAATTAAACTAAGTGCATTGTTAAATCATGAGAGATTTTTTTTACTATACTAATGTTCTTTGAATGACTCACACTTAAATTATTGAAGAAATCAACGCTTTATTATTGCTATTTATTAGAGTTTTTAAGCTGATATGATTTGTTCATAATTGTATGCTTTTTACTATTAAAGCATTGGCACCACTTATCATCAATTTTATCGTATATATTCCCTAAATTAATTTTATACTATATTTTTTTGCCGCACTAATATCTGCAACATGTACAAAAACAACTTTTATGAAAAAATAAAAAGAGCTTAAAAAATTTTAATCATAATTCTATTATGAAATTTATATTTTTTCTTAATATAAAACGAAAAGAGAGCAGCAAAATAAATGAGATTATTCTCAACTTTCTTCATGATATGCAGGATATATAATTCATCATGCGTAGAATAATACAGTTAAATTATAACTCTATATTCATTTTTTGAACTTAATAAAAACTAATCAATCTTTATAATATTTAAAGGAAATTTCCATCTTTCAAATATACACTAAAATATAAATATGCATTAATTTGAGAAACATAATTATATCCAGATCATTTGATAACCTTTAAAATTAATTCTTTATAAAGTAATGAGATCATTCAAATAACTCAAAACACTACTTTGAATAAAGTTTTGATTTTAATTCATATATATTTTGATGCAAAAAATACTCTATATTTGCGTTTCTTCTTTGTATGGATTAAAGTTGAAGAAAATTACTTATATCACATTTATTCACTTCTTTTTGGCAATGAATTTATGGTATCCGACATTCCTCCCCTCGCCCTTTTACCTTTGGGCGCACATGAGTATCATGGCAATCATCTTCCCTTTGAAACCGATTGGATTATTGCTGAATCTTTTGCAAAAGCACTTGCCTTAGCAACAAAAGAACAATTTCAAATCACACTCTTACCAGTTGAAAAAGTTGGCTATTCGGTAGAACATATGAGTGTTATTGGTACACAAACCTTGACTTTTTCTAAGGCTATAGAACGCTGGATCAACATTGGTGAAAATTGCTATCACAAAGGCATCAAGCGTTTTCTTATTCTCAATGCTCATGGAGGTAACACACCTTTAATGAGCATCGTCATTACGGAATTAAGAAGACGTTTTTCAATGCTTGCAGTAGCTACAAGCTGGAATCGTTTCGATTTACCAGAAGGCTTAATGGAACAATCGCAGAAACATCTTGATATCCATGGCGGATTTATTGAAACCTCCTTAATGCTCTATTTAGCACCAGAAAAAGTACATATGGATAAAGCAGAAAATTTTCATAATAAGCAAGCTGAGATGATTCAAAATTATCGATATTTAAGAGCCTATGGGCCTCATGCTTTTGGATGGATGATGCATGATATTAATGAGCAAGGAGCAGCAGGAAACGCAAGCCAAGCAACAGCAAAAGCAGGTGAAGCAATTTTTTCCCATGTTCTCTGCGAGCTTCGCGCCTTACTTGATGATATGAAGAAGTTTAAAATAGATTTATTACAATGAAAGACACAACTATGGAAAAAATACATAATACACCTCCCAAAATTCCTGTTACAGTTCTTACAGGATATCTTGGATCAGGAAAGACTACTCTTCTCAATCGTATTTTAAATGAAAATCATAACAAGCGTTATGCAATTATTGTCAACGAATTTGGTGAAATTGGTATTGATAATGATCTGATTGTTGAATCAGAAGAAGAAATTTATGAAATGAATAATGGTTGTGTTTGCTGTACAGTACGTGGCGACCTTATCCGCGTTTTGGAAAGTCTAATGCAACGCTCTAGTCGATTTGATGCTATCATTATAGAAACCACAGGAATTGCTGACCCTACTCCAGTTGCACAAACTTTTTTTATGGATGATACTGTCCGTGAAAAAACGGCCCTTGACAGTGTCATTACATTAGTTGATGCAAAACATCTACCGCTTCAACTTAAAGAAAGCCTTGAAGCGGAAGATCAAATTGCCTTTGCAGATATTATTTTGCTCAATAAAATCGATCTTGTTAGTGTAGAAGAACGAGCACACATTGAATCGCTTATTTATGCTATTAATCCCAATGCCATTATTTATGCAACAGAACATGCTAACATTCCTCTTAATAAAATTCTTAATCGTGGTTCATTTGACTTACAACGAGCTTTAGAAAATGATCCTCATTTTCTAGATCATGAAAATCCAGATCATGTGTGTAGTCCCCAATGTAATCATGAACATCGTCATAAACACAACCATGAATCTCTTATGCATGATGTTACAATAACCTCTGTAAGTTTAAAAACAGGTGCTCTTCAACAAGAAAAATTTTTCTCATGGCTTCAACAAGTTACCCAAGAACAAGGTCCTAATATCTTACGTTTAAAAGGTATTATCGCGTTTCACGGAGATGATAATCGTTATGTTATCCAAGGTATACATATGCTTCTTGAAGGGCAACATCAACGCCCATGGCGTCAAAACGAAAAGCGTGAAAGCCGACTTGTTTTTATTGGTCGTTCTCTCGATGCTGAAAAATTAAAAACTGATTTTGAAAATTGCATATAAAAGAATCAAAATGCCAAGTATTATCCCTTATAATCTCCAAAGTTATTGTTTATCTTGTGGTTTTATTAACGATAAACCAGCTTTTGTTTCAGTAGAAGGTTTGATTGTTTTTTTAAAACAAAGCCCGCAAATTATTGAAGTACATAAAGGAATAATTTCAAGCCACTTTTCTCCTGATAAGACAGCTATTATAACGGGTGGAGAAGATGGGAAAGTATGTAAAACAACAGCAGATGGTCGCGTGGAGATATTAGGCATACAAGAAGGCAAATGGATAAACAGTGTTTCTTTCGGCCCACATAATGTATTTGCCTTTGCTTCTTCACGTCTAATGTCAGCTAATACTGGTAAAGGTTTACAAGAATTTCTCCACGAATACAGTGTAGAAGGCTTAGCTTTCGCCACAAAGGGATTACGGCTTGCGGTTGCCCACTATAATGGTGTTACTCTTCATTGGTTATTGACGCAAACAGAACCAACTAAACTAGAATGGAAAGGAGCACACTGTGATGTCACTTTCTCACCAGATAATCATTATGTAATTTCCACAATGCAAGAGAACGCCTTACATGGTTGGCGCCTTGCAGACAAACAACATTTACGCATGAGTGGCTATCCAAGCAAAGTTAAAAGCTGGTCTTGGAGCACAAAAGGAAAGTGGTTAGCAACATCAGGTGCATCAGCTGCAATTGTTTGGCCTTTTCATACAAAAGACGGCCCAATAGGTAAAGCACCATTAGAACTTGGCGTACGAGCAAATGCACTTGTTAGTATAGTTTCATGCCATCCAAGCAAAGAAATTGTAGCTATAGGCTTCAACGATGGAATGATTTCGTGTGTACATTTTAGTGATAGAAAAGAAATACTTCTTAAATTTTGTAGCAAAAGCGCTATCTCAACACTCAGTTGGAACAAAACAGGTGATTACCTTGCCTTTGGCAGTGAAAATGGTGAATGCGGTATAATAAATATAACCACTTAAAAACGTAACAATAAACTACCCCTTTAAAATTGGTAGCGTATTCCGCCGGAAACACTTGTACCAGAAAAACCTGCTTTAGTAAGTTTATGTTTATATAACAAATCACCATGAAGCACT
>NZ_JADC01000016.1 GCF_000518185.1 Bartonella clarridgeiae ATCC 51734 | reverse complement strand
ATAGTGTTTTGAAATATAATTATTATAAAAATAATTTGAAGACTATTTCAACGAATGGTTTGGATATTCAAGGCGATTATAATCAATGGGCAATAGGTACATCATTTGAAGCAGGTTATCATTTTGAGGCAGCACAAGATACCTGGATACAGCCTTATACTCAATTAACAGGAATATGTGTTGAAGGTAGGGAAATACAGCTTTCCAATAAGATGACAGGTGATATGAAGAGATCTACTACAGTGCGCAGTGCAGTTGGATTATCTGTAGGACATAAATTTAATTTAAATAGCGATACTCACCATTTAATGACTTATATGACAGCTGCTTGGTTGCGTGGATATGGAGATAATAATCGTACGACAATTAATAAGCAGCATAAATTTACTACTGATTTATCTGGGGATACAGGTAAGTTAGGAATTGGTTTGAATAGTTTTTTTGGTGAGAATTTATCGCTTTATGCTGAGACTTATTATCTCAAAGGACAGAAAGTGAAACAGTCGCTTCAAGGTATTGTAGGATTACGCTATAATTTCTAACCTAGGTATGTTTATTCTGTTGTAAACTTCTATGAAGTTTTTAAGGGTCTTTTTATAAATGGCCATTATTCCACTAATAAAGAAAGCTAATGGCATGATGGCTGTGTTTTTACATTATTTTTGTTTCATACTGATTAGATAAGGCAAACTAGAGTGTTTCGCTTCTTCTAGTTTTTTAACTGCTTTAGCGTTTTCTTTTGCTTTTTCGGATAACTGATTATGGAAAGAAGTAAGGATTAATTCTTTAATCAAATTGTTCAATTTGTTTTTGGAGAGAGTTTATCAATGATTCATCAGCGATTTGTTTGCGTAATGATGCAAGAATAGAGCGTTTTTGTGCATTGATCTTTCTTTGATTATTTTTAGAAAAAGAGCGTTCTTTTTTAGGAGAAGTATTTGTTTATTTTTTCGGAAAGGCTAAGAACTTCTATACAATAACTATTGATATCACCTTCGTAAGGCATAACGATTCCATTTTTCACAAGCCAAAACTAGTCTATTGTTGCAATAAGGTGGCGACCATGAGAAATTAGTATAATTGCTCTATTAAAATTATTGAGTGCACGGATTAATTCTTCACAATTATCAATATCAAGATAATTTGTTGGCTCACCGAGCAGTAAAAGGTTAGGTTCAGTAAAAAGTACAGCTGCCAGTGCAATGCGCATGGGCCATCCACCAGAAAAAGAAGATATAGGTTATTGTTATTATGTATGAGGATCAAATCCTAGAACAGAAAGAATTTTACTAGTGTGTGCTTTTGCAGAATGGGCATTAATATCACTTAACGTGTATGAAGTTAGCATGGAGAAGATTAGTAAGTTCTTTGTCTGCATTTAAAAAAACCATTTGGAGCAAAGGCTGTTCGGTTGATGGTGCTTCCTAGGAAACTAAACCAATTCGTGCTTTTGTGATATGAGAACATCACCATTTTCAGACGAAATATCGCCTGTAATGACACGAAAAAAAGTTGATTTACCGGTCCCATTATTCCCAATAAATCCAGTTTTTGAGCCAGCAGGAAGTGCAACATTAGCACGATCGATTAAAAAGCGTCCTGCCATCCGTATTGTAATATCATTCAACACTAACATAATGAAAAGTTTCCTTTATATGATTTCTCAACGAGCACAATTTTATTCAATTTTTCAAGGAAAAATGATGATGTGATTGTTAAGATAAAAGATAAATTACCGCTAATGTTTTTTATTTTATGAAGCGATCTTAAAAAGAATTATACAATTGAAAATTAATACAGATTTCCTTACCGTTATTTGGTAGAAAGTTTTTTTACTTGTTATAAAGAAGTGAAGATAGTTTTAAATGAAAGAAAGGTAGCTGATCAAATGGCTGTAGAACGCACTTTATCGATGATTAAACCGGATGCAACACGTCGTAATTTAACAGGAGCAATTACAAAAATGCTTGAAGATGGTGGATTACGTGTTATCGCATCTAAGCGCGTGTGGATGAGTCAACAGCAAGCAGAGGGATTTTATGCGATCCATAAAGGGCGTCCATTTTTTGAAGAGTTGGTAACATTTATGTCTTCTGGTCCGACTGTTGTGCAAGTTTTAGAAGGGGACAATGCAATTGTTAAAAATCGTGGAATTATGGGTGCTACAAATCCTATTGATGCACAGGAAGGAACCATTCGTAAAGTACATGCTTTATCGATTAGCGAAAATTCTGTTCATGGTTCAGATAGTGCTGAGTCTGCAAAAACGGAGATAGCTTATTGGTTTTCCGACATTGAAATTGTTGGTTAATGAAAGAAAATGTAGAAAATGAAAAGTCTCGAAACATGTTACGGGACTTTTTTAACGAGATTGTTCGCTTAAAAAACATATTAATATTACTATATCTAAAAAGGTATTTTTCTAGTTATTGGATTTTAATTATATATTTGCATAATTTCCTAAATGTTCTATGGTGTCATGTTTAAGCAATGTAATATCTTATGATTTCGTGTGATGAGCATTTATTAGCATATTATAATTTGGCCGTTTATTTTTTATGTGATAACATGTTTCAAACCAGCACGGAAATAATCCCATCCTGTCCATAATGTAAGAAGAGCTGCAATCCACAGCATGGTAATGCCAAATTCCGTTGTGTAAGGAACTATTTTATTACCAGCAGGTCCTGCTAAGAGTAATATAATAGCTATCATTTGTACAAAAGTTTTCCATTTTGCAAAACGAGAAACGGGCACACTAACTTTTAATTCAGCTAAATATTCACGTAATCCAGAGACAAGAATTTCTCGGCAGAGAATAATAATTGCTGCCCAAAGTGTCCACCCGGCGATAGTACTTTCTGCAGCAAGTAAGAGCAGGCAGGCAGAGACAAGAAGTTTATCTGCAATTGGATCCAACATGCGGCCAATATTAGATGTTTGTTGCCAAATACGGGCAAGGTAGCCATCCAAAAAATCGGTAATGGATGCAATAATAAAAATAGAAACAGCAATCCAACGAGCAATATCACTTGATTGTAGACGTCCTTCTAAGAAAAAACACGCTACAACCAAGGGGACAGCAATGATTCGTGCATAAGTCAGAATATTAGGGAAAGAAAAAGTATGATTTTTCATAGAATTATTTTCAGTTTTTAGAATACAATATATTTTATGAACGTAACAAGGCAAAGCTTATGAGACAAGCCTTATTTTTCATTAAAATAGTTATGAATTTTTTGCGCAATTGCGTTAGAAATACCTTGAACTTTTTTTAAATCTTCAACGGATGCTCTGGAAACTGCTTTAGAACTTCCAAAATAGTTAAGCAAAGCACGCTTTCTTATAGGGCCTATTTTTTCGATTTCATCAAGTGGATTCTTGAATGTTTCTTTTTTTCTTTTTGCTTTGTGAGTTCCAACTGCGAAACGGTGTGCTTCATCGCGTAGACGTTGCAGAAAATAAAGAATAGGATCATGTGGGGAGAGCGTAAAAGGTTGTTTCCCTTTTATAAAAAATCGTTCTAGACCGGCTTTCCGATCAACGCCTTTAGCTATACCGATTACTGTGACGAAATCATCTAAGCCTAATTCAGATAACACTGTACTAGTAATATTTATTTGTCCTTGTCCTCCATCAATTAATATAAGATCAGGCCAAAGGGGACAAGAAGATTCATATCCAATATTTTTATTCTTATTAGGTAAACCATATGTTTTGATAAGACATAAAAATCTTCTTTCAATTACTTCTTTCATCATACCAAGATCATCACCGGGTTTGATATTGGTCGAGCGAATATTAAATTTACGATATTGATTTTTAACAAAACCTGTTTGGTCAAAGACAATCATTACACCCACTGCATTAGTTCCTGTAATATGTGAGTTGTCATAGACTTCTATACGGCGTGGGGTATGGGATAGTTGAAATGTTTCAACAATACTCTGAAGGAGTTTTTTATGTGTTGATGTTTCAAAAAGTTTGCGTTTGAGGGCTTCATAAGCATTAGTGTAAGCATGATTGACAAGGGCTTTGCGTTCCCCTTTTTTTGGTAAAGATAGAGATATTTTGTGATTTGCTTTCAGGCTTAATGCTTCTGTAAGAAGTGCTTTTTCTTCAATTGTATCAGATAAAAGGATAAGCTTTGGAATTGGTTTATTATCATAAAATTGTGTAAGAAAACTTGCTAAAATTTCGGCGCTGGAAAAAGATGGATCTGCTTTTGGAAAATAGGATTGATTTCCCCAATTTTGGCCCATACGGAAAAAGAATACTTGAATACAAGTCATTCCTTCCTGTTGTGCGATTGCAAAAACATCTGCTTCTTTTACGATCTGAGGATTAATACTTTGATGGCTTTGTATGTGAGAAAGAGCTGATAAGCGGTCGCGATAGGCTATAGCTTGTTCAAAATCAAGATTTTCTGCAGCTTTATGCATAGCTTGAATCATATCATTTTTTACTGATTGACTTTTCCCTGAAAGAAAAGCTTTCGCTTTTTTGACGAGTTGTAAATAATCACTGTCGCTAATTTCATATGTACAAGGAGCTGAACAGCGTTTAATTTGGTAAAGCAAACAAGGTCGTGTACAGTTTTCAAGAACTGAATCAGTACAGGTTCGTAATAGAAAGGCGCGTTGTAAAACATTTATTGTTTGTGTAACCGCTTCCGAAGAAGCAAAAGGACCAAAATAATGAGCTTTTCGTGTTCGGGCACCACGGTGTTTGTAAAGCGCAGGTGCTCGGTGATCATCTGTGATAATGATATAAGGAAAAGTTTTGTCATCACGCAGTAACACATTAAAACGTGGGTGTAATCTTTTAATTAAATTAGCCTCTAAAAGGAGTGCCTCTGTTTCTGTATCGGTAACGACAAATTCCATATGATTCGTTTCACGAATCATATGTGTAATACGGTTATTATGCCCTTGTTCACGCGTATAATTTGAAACACGTTTTTTTAGGTTTTGTGCTTTGCCGACATAAAGGATATCGCCATTTTCATTTAGCATCCGATAAACTCCTGGTTTATGAGGAAGATTTTTGACAAATTCTTGGATGAGCGCGACACCTTTAAATTGGTTATTATTGTTTTTTTGATGAGCATTATGCCATGTAATGTTAGATAAAAAAGGCAATTTTTCTCCATTATTTGTGCAGAGGAGTATATTGTTTTCTAAGCTCATTAATTTACCTAAAACTATTTTATATTTGAAATATGAAATATGAAATGATTGTTTCTAATCAAGCGTTGAAATTGATAATTTTTAGCGTGAGTTTTTATTAAAAATAAAAATATAGTAAATATCATAGATTATTTCTATGAAAGGTATTTTTGTATGATATGTGCATGCTTATCTCGTCCAAGGTGATTGATAAGGAAAGGACCGATTTTTTTCATTTCGTCTTCAAGAAGATAAGGAGGATTAATAAGGATCATGCCACTACCATCCATTGTAGGTGGGAATGCGCTTTTTCGAATGCGCATCTCGAGTTGTAAAATTTTTGGAATTCCTGTTTTGTGAAGTGCATGAAGAAAAATTTCAATATCTTTATCATATTTAACAGGATACCATAAAGCATATACTCCTCCAGGGAAACGCCGATATGCTTTCACTATTCTTTCAATAAAACGGGAAAATTCCCCTGGTTGTTCAAAAGAAGGATCAACAAAAATAAGCCCACGTTTTTCTTTTGGTGGAAGGTGAGAATTTAAAGATAACCAACCGTTTAGATGCAGAATTTTTGTTTGATAATCACCAGCAAAGTGATTGGCTAAGATTTGGTAATCTTCATGGTGCAATTCAATTGCAGTTAGTCGATCTTTTTTACGCAAAAGTTGGCGAACAAGAATAGGTGATCCAGGATAGAATGCAACTTCTTTACTTCCTTTATTGATTGCAAAAATAACATCATACCATGGAGCAAGAAGCTCTTTTAAGTCTTCAGGGATAGGAATTGAGAGAAGTCGTCCGATGCCTTCACGCCATTCTCCTGTTTTATGTGCTTCTACAGAAGAAAGGTTGTAGAGTCCGATACCCGCATGCGTATCTATAACGCGAAAAGCTTTTTCTTTGCGTTTGAGATATTCTATGATGCGTGTGACAATAATGTGTTTAAAGACATCAGCAAAACTGCCAGCATGATAAATATGCCGATAATTCATGAGTAAACTTTATCATATATATAATTGTTTACCAAATTTCTTTTTAAAGTAAATAATGACTTTTATGCCAGCAAAAGATCCAAAATCCAGAAAAGTTTAAATTCTTGAAAGCTATGAAGATTATTAGAGTTTTAACAGTATTTAGGATTTTATTGTGAATTTTTTTATGATCTTTAATATAAGAAAAGAATAAAATTTTTAAAACGGTAGAGATTTTGAAAACTATTGATATTTTCGAGTAGCTTAAATACACTATATTACGTTTCTGATATCAAGATATTTTACAGAGACAAACTGATAAAAATACTTTCTAGATTTAAGAGCTCACTGAATTTAAAGTGAATTAATTGTGAGCAGAAAAAATATTTGAATCTAATGACAGTTATTTTTGTAATTTTATTTATTTTTTTCGATAACAAATTGATTTCATTGGTGGGTGATGAGGGAATTGAACCCACGACCCGCTGATTAAGAGTCAGCTGCTCTACCAACTGAGCTAATCACCCACAGTTTTTCAAGAGATAAAGATAAACAATCTTCTATAACGTTCCAAAAAGAGAATGTCTAGATAGGTTCGTTGTTTTATATTTGTATGAAATGAATGGTGTTTATAGTTACGCCTATAAGTTAAAAAATATGTTTCTCCTCTTGATATTATATAAAAATAAACCTATTAATTAAGAAATTCTATAAATAGATGTTCTACTCAATGTAGAATTATAATCGGAGGATCGTCGAGCGTAATGCCCGGACAAGATTCAGGAGAGCCTTCTTATAATATTAATAAGTGGTCGAGGTTGTTGTTTTTTATGTGTTTCATCAACAACCATACGCGTTTAAGCACTGATTTGAAGGTAGCTGCTTTTGTAGATAATTTATTTGTATTCAATATTATTGATTACTTATGCGGATGAAAGTTTATGATTTTTTTCATCAGCAACATGCGTTTAAGCTTTTTAATTTTTAAGATATTTTTTAAGGGTGAGCTATAATGGAATGGATCACTGATCCCCATGCGTGGTTTGGCTTGGTTACATTAATTTTCCTCGAAATTGTTTTAGGCATAGATAATCTTGTCTTTATTGCAATCTTAGCGGAAAAATTGCCATTACATTTACGGGATCGTGCGTGTTTTATAGGTCTAACTTTAGCATTATTGATTCGGCTTTGTCTTCTTACGGTTATTGGTTGGGTAATGAGTCTTGATAAGGTAATTCTTTCTATCTCATCCTTTGTATTTAGTTGGCACAACCTAATCTTGATTAGTGGTGGAGCTTTTTTATTAGCAAAAGGAACAATGGAGTTACACGAAAGACTAGAAGGTACGACGCATACACAAAAAAAAGGAGTTATTTATGCTGTTTTTTGGCAAGTGATTATTCAAATTGTTGTGCTTGATGCAGTGTTTTCTCTTGATAGTATTATCACTGCAACAGGCATGATTGCTAAAGAACAAGCAATGGTTATGTATATAGCGGTTATTATTGCTATGGGTGTGATGATGTGGGGATCAGGAATCCTTATGCGTTTTATTAATCGCCATCCTACTATTGTGATTCTGTGTCTTGGTTTCTTGATGATGGTTGGTTTTACTCTCATTGTTGAGGGATTTGGCTTTCATATTCCGAAGGGTTATTTATATGCCGCTATTGGTTTTTCAGTTGTCATTGAAGCTTTTAATCAAATTGGACGTCGTAATCGTGAAAAGATGATTACAACAAATGATCTGCGTGAACGGACAGCCGATGCCGTTTTGAGGCTTTTAGGAGGTGGGAAAAAAGGTGGTAATCTTAGTGAAACTGTAGATGTTATTGTTGAACAAGCTGCTACTTCAGAAATTTTTCGACCAGAAGAAAAAGAAATGATTCGCGGTGTTCTTGATTTAGCAGATCGCCCTGTACGTTCTATTATGTCACCACGTAATGAGATTGAATGGTTAGATTTGAGTGGTGATGAAAATGAAATGCGTGAAGAATTGCAACGAGTTAAACATAGTCGTTTAATTCTTGCACGTGAAAAAGTAGATGAGTTTGTTGGTGTTGCTTTAACTAAAGACCTTCTTTTAAATTTAGCTGAAGGGAAAAAGATTAATTGGCAAAAAGCTATGCGTGAGCCACTTGTTGTTCATGAGAATACAGGTGTTTTACGATTAATGGAGAAATTACGGCATTCTCCAATTCAACTTGCAATTATTGTTGATGAGCATGGATCTTTGAAAGGTATTGCGACACCAACTGATATTTTTGAAGCAATTGCAGGTGATTTTCCTGATGATGATGAAGAATCTATTGTGGCAGAAAAACTCGAAGACGGAAATCTACTTGTTGAAGGATATGCTGATGTCCGCCGTTTGAGTGGTTATCTTGATCGTAATCTTGTTGATGAAGCAGATCGTTATACTACGCTTGCAGGATTTATACTTTGGCGTTTGGGTCATTTACCAAATGAAGGTGAAAGCTTTGAAGCGGAAGGTTTATGTTTTAAAGTCATTGAAATGGATCGTCGAAATATTTCTAAAGTGCTTATCTCTCGAATTGTTTTGCAGGAGAAGTACTAATTGTTAAAGTAAAAAACCAATAATCAAACTTATCTGTAATCAATAATTGAGATGATAGAAAAATTGTTTGCATTGGTTGTGTGAGCATTATCATTTTAGCAGATTTGCTAATCGGATTTTAGTTGTATGAAAAGATATTGAGTTTTTAACAAATCCTCTTGCATAAATTTTTTGGCTAAGTTTAGGTATTAATCTGTATAAAAGTGAAATTACTTTTTATTCAGGCGGAGTTTTCTATGTTCGGTTAAGATATTGTTGGGTTTCAAAAATTGCTATAAAGAATAATGAAATGATAAACGGTATGATTAGATAGAGCATTCTAAATACAATAAGTGCCGCAATAACATCGGCAGGATCTGTATTAGGCATACCTGTTATAAATAAAGCTTCAAGGACTCCTACACCTCCTGCAGGGGCATTGGAGAGAAGAGTTATAGAAAAAGATACAAGGAAAACACCGAGTACAGAGATAAAATTAACGTCAGTATCGTGTGGTAGTACAGCATATATAATTCCTACTGCTCCTAAGATCTCTAGTGGGCTAATAATAAGTTGTCGAATGACAATTTTAAGCTGTGGATAAGAAAGCTGAATTTTTTTGCTTATACGTAATGGTTTTAATTGCAACCAACTGCCTAAAATATAAAGAGCTATACAGGTAAGTAAAATCATACCAATTATTGTGCCTAGCCATTTGGGAAGATCATTATGAATGAGGGTTATGATTTCTGGTTGTAAGATTAAGACAATGCCAGAAAGTAAGATTGTGCCAATTACAAAAGTAAGTGAGCAAAAACCTACTAATATAGCAATTTCCGTTCCACTTAGCCCTTTTATTGTATAAGCGCGATAGCGTACGACAGCACCGGAAAAAACCGATGCTCCGATATTATGTGAAAGTGCATAGGTGGTGAATGAGCACATGGCTATAAATATCCAAGAAATTTTACGACCGAGATGTTGCAAAGCAATGCGATCGTAACCAGCAAGAGCTGAATAAGCGATGAATGAGGAAAAACAAGCTAAAAGCCAATGATGTGTGCTTAAATTAGAAAGACGTTCTAGTACATCACTGAAGGAAATAGCAGATAACTTTATATAAAGAATGCGAACCGATATTAACATCGCTGAGACGCCAATAAATGGCCATATAAACTTCTTTAGTTTCACACTTCTGTATCCGTTTTTGTTTTTATTTACATTTTTTGTAAAGTTAATTCATTATCAGACGTATTAATTATAGATCGCTGTCCGATTATATATTCAATAAAACCATTAGCGATTTCTTTGTCATTCGTTACTACAATATCCGCTCCTAAATCGATTAAGTAAGATGTTTCTGACTCAGATAATGCATGAGCAATTATTTGAAGGTTTTTGTTCAGATGGCGTATATTTACTATACATTGTCCTGCTTCAATAGTGCTTCGCATTGTAATAACAACTTTACATGCTCCTCTAATATTTGCTGCATCAATAATTTCCTTTTTAATGATATTACCACAAATTGTTTCGATGCCATCTGCTACTGCTTTATCAGCAAGACGCTTTGATTCTTCAACTACTATAATAGGCTGACCCCTCTTCATTAAAGATAGTGTTATATATTTTCCGACACAGCTATAACCAATAATCACGATATGATCAGTTTTTGAAGTAATTGGTAAAGCTTCTTCGTCAGAATCTCCAGGATCGATATTAATGATTTTTTGCTTATCTTGCGAGTTAGCAGAAGAATTTTCTAGATATTTTTTAATTTTATCAGTGGCAACAAAAACAAGAGGATTGAGCAAAATAGAAAGAATTGCACCTCCAAGGATTAAGTCGCGAGCGTCATTGTTTAAAAGTCCAAGGTTTGAACCTAGTCCTGCAAGGATAAAAGAAAATTCTCCGATTTGTGCCAGACTAGCTGAAATAGTCAAAGCTACTCCATTAGAATAGCGGAAAGCTCTAACAATGAAAAAAGCAACAGCAGATTTTCCTATGATAATAATCGATAAGGTTGCGAGAAGAGAAAAAAAGTTAGTTAGAATTTTCATAGGGTCGAATAACATGCCTACAGAAACAAAAAAAAGAACCGAGAATGCATCTCGTAGTGGTAAGGATTCTTCCGTTGCACGGTGACTTAGTTCTGACTCACTCATCATCATGCCTGCAAAAAAAGCACCAAGAGAAAGCGAAACACCGAATAAATGAGCTGCTCCAAAAGCTACTCCTAATGCAATAGCAAAAACACTAAGACGAAATAATTCACGCGATCCAGATTGTGCACTCACTTTTAGTAACCACGGTATAAAACGCCGTCCAATAACTAACATGAGAGCAACAAATATAATGACTTTTAAAATCGTTAAGCCAACAATCCCCCAAACATTTAAATTTAACCATTGAATAAGAGGGTCGATTGGTTCCTTTTTTGTATTACCAAGGATGTTTGCTAGTGCAGGTATGAGAACTAATATTAGAACCATAGCTAAATCTTCAATGATTAACCAACCAATGGCAATACGTCCTTTTTCTGTTTCAATCAGGCATCGTTCTTGTAGAGCGCGCAGCAAAATCACAGTACTTGCTGTCGATAGTGCTAAACCAAATACCAAACCATCACTAAATCCCCATCCCATGCTCCAACCGAGGCATAAACCAAGAAAAGTAGCAAATACCATCTGTGTAATGGCTGCAGGGATAGCAATGGCTTTAACAGATAAAAGGTCTTTTAATGAAAAATGCAATCCAACACCAAACATCAACAAAATAACACCAATTTCAGCAAGTTGGTTGATCAAAACAGAATCTACTTTAAAACTTCCTATATTGGGTCCCACAATGACACCAGCTAATAGATATCCTACTAATGGAGAGATACGCAAACGGTTAGCAATCATTCCAAAAATAAATGCTAAACATAAACCTGCAACAATAGTTGTAATTAGTGGCGTATCATGAGGCATAATTATAGTATAGTGCTTTCTTTAGAAATATTTGTCACAATGATTATAGTTTTTTATTAAAGAGAAGAAAAGAATAACATATTATATAAATTAACGCGCTATTTTAATTGGTATTTGTATGATTTTAATTTTTTTTTCCTTTATTCTTCTTATACCACCAATTATTTAATAGTAATAAAATGGGAGCTGCAATAAAAATGGAAGAGGACGTTGCAATAATAATACCAAAGACTATAGGCCATGCAAAATTATTGACAGCACTTCCTCCCCATAGAGCCATAGGTAACATAGCTAATATTGTCGTGGCTGATGTAAAAATACAGCGTATAAAAACCTGGTTAATTGAAAGATCAATTATTTCACGCAGTGGTGTTTTTTTATAAAGACGCATATTTTCACGCATTCGATCATAAACAACGACCTTATCATTGATCGAATAGCCAACAATTGTTAAAAGAGCAGCGATGGCTGTTAAATTGAAATCAAATTGAAATAAAGCAAAAAAACCAACCATTTTTGTAGTATCAAGGATCAGTGTAATAATTGCTCCAATCGCAAAAAACCATTCAAAGCGCCACCAGATATAGAGAGACATAGCGATTGTTGCTAGAATGACAGCAGTAAAACCAGCTGTAGCAAGCTCGCTTGAAATTTTGGGACCAACAACTTCTGTTTGATCGAATGTTGTATCTGGATAAATGCTTTGCACAGTTTTTTTGACTTTATCAATAGCGATAGTGTGTTGCATTTCTCCACCACTTTGTTGTTGTATGCGAATAAGTACTGTATTTTCGTTGTCAATATTTTGCAGCGTAACTTCACCAATATTAAGAGCAGAAAGATTCGAACGCAAAGTTGCCAAATTTGCGGGTGTTTTTGTCCTAATGCTTATTTGGCTGCCACCAACAAAATCAATTCCAAAGTTTAAACCAGGTTTAAAAAACAAAAAAATTGAAAACAGCGATAAAAGGATTGAAATACCAATACCAATGAAACGAGCATTCATGAAACGAAAGGTGGTATTTTTAGGAATAAAATTGAAAAAAGACTGTAGCTTCAGTTTTTTTATTTTCCATTTATTCACTACCCAAATCATCATAATTCGTACTATGGTGATTTCAGTAAACATAGATATAATAATGCCAAGCAACATCGTTACAGCAAAACCGCGAACTGGACCAGTACCAAACCAAAACAGTAAAACAGTTGCAATAACAGCTGTCACATTGGCATCAAGGATAGTTGAAAAAGCTTGTTTAAATCCACGATCTAAAGCAGCAAAGGCACTTATATTTTTTTGACTCTCTTCGCGAATACGTTCATTAATCAAAATATTGGCATCAACAGCGATACCAATACCTAAAATAATACCGGCAATACCAGGTAATGTGAGCGTTGCACCAAGAAGGCTTAGTGCAGAAAATATCAAAATAGTATGCAATGCTATCGCTATATCAGCAATAATACCCCAGATACCGTATAAAAGAAAAATAAAGACTGTAACAAGAATAAAGCCTATAATGCTTGTATATAGGCCCATTTTAATAGAATCAGCACCAAGATTTGGACCTACGGTTCTTTCTTCAATAACTGTTAATGGCGTAGGCAGAGCACCAGCGCGTAGCAGAGCAGCAAGAGTTGATGCTTCTTTAGGATCAAAATTTCCTGTAATTTGTCCTTGCCCATTGGGGATGACGCTATTAATGACGGGAGCAGTTAAGACTTTATTATCAAGAACAATTGCAAAAGGGCGGTTAATGTGTTGGCGTGTTATTTCTGCAAATATCTTTGAGCCGATAGAATTCATAGTGAATGATATGATAGAGCGCCCTGGTATTTGCGGATCAAATCCTGCACGCGCATCTTTAAGAACATTTCCATCCAAGGCAATTTGGTCATAAATTGCATAATGTTGGTTTGCATCAGTATAACCAGGAAGAATTGAAACACCTATAGGTGGATTATTTATATCGACATTATGAGGTACAAGATGAAAAGTCATTTTAGCAGTAGTTCCTAGAAGATCACGTAATTGCTTTGGGTCTTGTAGGCCAGGCAATTGCACCATAATACGATTGGTTCCAACCTTTTGGATAGCAGGTTCAGTAACACCCACTTGGTCAATACGACGGCGAATAATTTCTAAGCTTTGTTCGACAGCTTTACTGACACGATCATTAATACCAGCGTCAGTTAGTGTCACACGGATAGTTTCATTTTGATTACTGACCGCAATGTCGCTAGCTGTGGTACCAAAACTATTGTTTATAGGTATGATTAACGTTTCTAAAGTAGTGACAGCTTTTTTATTTTGTTTGGTATCAGAAACAACAACGGCAATGCTATCGTCGATAATACGAATACTGGATGTGTGAATTTTTGCTTCACGCAATTTTGTACGTACATTGTTTAAAACCGTACGTAAGTGATCTCGTTTTAATGTTTTGGTATCTATTTCGAGCAAAAGGGAAGATCCTCCTTGAAGATCTAGCCCAAGTGTTACATGAGTGTTAGGGAGGAGTTTCGAATTTTTGATTTGTTCTTGCGAAAATAAGTTAGGCAAGGCAACGTAAATGCTGCTTAAAAGAATGAAACAATAAAGAGTAGCCAACCAGCGAGGTATACGCATAATATATTCCAATTAATAGACACGTTAAAATAATCGAAGTTAAACTTGAAAGAAAAAGGTAAAATAGAATTGTTGTTTTATAGATCAAATAAGGGAAGGGGCATGTTGATTTAAAAAGTTGCATTTGAAAGCTATGAAATTGTGTAGGAGAAATTATGGCAGGAATTGAAAATACATTCAATACTAATATATTTTCAAAAATTACAACTGTTAAGTTATAGTGTCCATAGAGTATTACAATTTTTTTGTTTATAGGTTTGTTTAATGGAATTGATTCTATCTGTTTTTTAGAAAAGCATTCTATTTAAAATTGTATGGTCAATTTGCTGTTGTTTAATTAATAGGCATGGAGTCCTAAATCATAAGTTATTCAAATATTAGAATTGAATAGAAAAAAAAGATTATAAAGGGAAAAAATTTTCTTTTTTCAATGTAAATGCAAAAAAACATATTGAAATGCTTTTCTTCTATTGTTGATTTTGACTTATTCTTATTTATCAACATTATTCGATGATTGGATGAGGGAAGGTTTTTATAGGCTTTTTTTATAAAAATTTGGAATGTTTGTCGTATATCATATTTTAGGAAGTACTTAATAAATGTTTATTCTTAGGATGAATATGTATTCGCTTTTAATAAAGAGAGATTTCCTTTTTTTCTTAATTTTTTTGATTAATATTTTCTCTAGTGCTTTTGCATGGGGAGATTTAGCAACACCAAATGTGATAGTTGGACAATCAATAGCTTCACAATCGGTTGATAAAATTATTCACCAGCAAGAAACGATTATTGAGTCTCTTGTGCAAGATATTAAAATTTTACAAACAAGCTTAAAAAGTAAACCAGAAGATGAACGTTTTTTGATAAAATGGCGATTACAGGCACGAGATATCAGTAAGAGAGCTTTAGAATGGACATCTGTTTTGCGCACTTCTCTTAATGAGATTATTGATCAGTTGACTGTACTAGGTGATAATCCAAAAAGTTTAGAGAAAGAAAAAAAAGAGCACTTGAATATTATAGAACAAAAAAATAAAATTAATAGTGCAGTTCATAAATTGGAAGAAATATTTTTGGCTGCAAATAAGATAGCAGAATTGACAATTTCTCAGTATCGAGAGCTTTATACAGGTATACTTACACAAAGGTTTAAATTTTCAATATCAATGGTTCAAGATGTTATTGAAAAAACCAAAGAGGCTTTTATTGATTTTATTTTATTATTTGTTTCTTGGTGGAAATTTGTATTTTACTTTAAACCTTTACAATTATTTTTTGCTTTTTTTATTCCGTTTATTGTTACTTTAGGTCTTTCATATTTTTTTATTAAATCTATTGCGTATGTAAAGTATCATGTTCTCAAAGAGAATGGTGAGTTATCTTATTTACAGCGCTTATTGATTGCTTTGATTTCAATTTTAATTCCTTCTTTTATATGTGCTATTTGTGTTTATCTAACGTTATTTTTATTTCGCGGCTTTGGTTTAGATTTAGGAACGCTTACAGAAGTATTTTATACGATAGGGCACCAAATTATCTTGGTCTTTTTATTGAATCGTATAACAGTTGTTCTTTTATCGCCATATAGACCGCATATACGTCTTTTGAATGTTGCACCGTTGACAGCATATCAATTGATAGTTTGTCTGACTCTTTTAGGTGTGGTTTTTGCATTGGATACTATTCTAGATAGTATTTATAGAGTAATATTAGCATCTTTTTCTTTGGCTATTGCGAAAAGCTTTATTTCTATTTTCATTGTAGGAGTATTGTTATTTATTATCTCATTTGTGCCTTTGCAATTTAGGCGTCAAAGTACAAGAGAGGAATCACCATCTTGGCTGTTTTGTATACGTATTCAACTCATTATACTTGGATTATTATTGATCATAATAGATTTATTAGGTTATATTGGCTTGGCCCGTTTTATTATGCAACATATTGTGATCTTTAGTGTATTTTTGGCGTTGATGTATTTGGGTGTGCGAAGTGCTTGTGCTATCGGAATGGAAGGAGAGCTTATTAGAACGAGTGTTGGTCGTGCTTTGGTAAAAGGGTTTCATTTAGAAGAAAAAACAATGAATCGGTTGGGAATTATTAGCAGCATTTTTCTCAATTTAATTGTTATTGCATTTTGCACAGTGCCGATTGTTATGCAGTTTGGTTTTTCATATTCCGATATAAGTACAATATTGTTGCAATTAATGACCAATATTCAAATTGGTAATATATCTATTTCTTTGATTTCTATTGTCACAGGAATAATCGTTTTTTTTGTCTGTTTGTTTTTTAGCCGCTTATTTGTTGGTTGGTTAGATAATACGGTAATGGTGCGTGGAGAGTTTGATTCTGGTGTACGTAATTCTATCAAAACAGTCATAACTTATGGTGGTGTTGCTGTATCCGCTTTAATAGGGTTATCAATAGCAGGTTTAAATGTTAGGAATTTTGCGCTTATTGCTGGTGGGCTTTCGCTTGGTATTGGTTTTGGTTTGCAGAATATCGTCCAGAATTTTGTATCCGGTCTTATTATTTTGATTGGGCGACCGTTTAAATTGGGCGATTATATAGAAACTGGATCAGTGCGTGGTATTGTAAAACGTATCAGTGTACGTGCGACAGAACTTGAAACATTTCAGCGTCAGACAATTATTGTTCCGAATTCAAGCCTTATTAATAATAATGTGAGCAATTGGACGCGTCCTAGTAAAATGGGGCGAATTGATATACCTCTTACTGTTTCAACTAACGTTGATCCAGAGTGTATTGTTGAAATGTTATTGGAAGTTGCTTCAATAATAGAAGGAGTTTTAAAAAACCCTGCACCGCAGGTGAGTTTTACAGCGTTTGATAGTAAGAATTTTTCATTTACTTTAGCTATTTATGTATCCAATATTACTTCTACTTCTAAGGTGACTAATGCACTTCGTTTTGTACTTTATAAACGTTTTGTTGAAAAAGGGATTTTAGAATGCTAAAATATGACTATATTTTTATTGCGATGATCCTATAAAGAACTTTTAATACAAAAATTTTTTCTGTAAAGATAAAAATGCTGATTAAAAAATACAATTTCTTATTATTGTTGTTGAAGGAAGAACTTTTTCAAATATTTTGTTGAATCCTAATTGAACAGTTGCAATTTGTATAAAGGGTTGTTTTATTATTTTCCCTAATCAGGGTTATTTTGTAATATAAGCAGAAGATATTATAGAGATCAATAAAGATAAAAAATTTTTCAAATAAGATAATTTAAAATTTGAATCTGAATATCAAAAATTTTAACTATTTTTTTCAAAATATAAAGATCAAATTTTTATTGGTTTAAAATAGAGTTTTGTACTAAGTGGATGTTGGATTGTATTTTAGCAATATTATTTCATAAAATATTAGTTGCTATAAAATAATCGCTGTGATTTATGTTTAGATCCAAATATGCTTTTATTTTTTTTAACTTTAGGATCTTTTTGTTTACAATATGGAAATTTAAATTTATTCAGATACCATTTTTCATAAGTGATGGTGTGATTATCTGTGAGATATAAGGTACTCAAGGGGCGAATTGCTTGCTATCCGCAAAAGTTCTGAATTTCAAATTTAAATATGTCTCTATGGGGAAGTATTGTTATGCACGTTTATTATGATAGTGATGCAGACGTTAATTTAATTAAAGAGAAGAAAGTAGCTATTATTGGTTATGGTTCTCAAGGACGTGCGCATGCATTAAATCTGAAAGATTCTGGTGTTAAAGATATAAAAATTGCTTTGCGATTAGGGTCAGCAACAGTCAAAAAAGCTGAAACAGATGGTTTTGAGGTTGTAAATGTTTTTGATGCCGCAAAATGGGCAGACTTCATTATGATGGCAGTGCCTGATGAATTGCAAGCGGATATTTATAAAGCTATTCATGATTATTTGCGTGATGGGGCAGTAATTGCTTTTGCGCATGGTTTGAGTATTCATTTTGGTTTAATTGAAGTCAAAAAAACAGTTGATGTCGTGATGATTGCGCCCAAAGGGCCAGGCCATACAGTACGTAGTGCATATCAAAGTTGTGGTGGTGTGCCTTGTTTAATTGCAGTTGAACAAGATAATTCAGGGCATGCTCATGATGTAGCATTGTCTTATGCTTGTAATATTGGTGGTGGACGTGCTGGTATCATTGAAACAACATTTAGAGAAGAATGTGAAGCAGATCTGTTTGGTGAACAAGTTGTTCTTTGTGGTGGGCTTGTCGAGCTTATTCGTGCGGGTTTTGAAACACTTACAGAAGGAGGTTATGCACCAGAAATCGCCTATTTTGAATGTTTACATGAAGTTAAATTAATTGTTGATCTTCTTTATGAAGGTGGTATTGCGAATATGAATCGTTCAATTTCTAATACAGCTGAATGGGGTGAATATATATCTGGTCCACGTATAATTACTAGTGAAACTAAGGCTGAAATGAAGCGTATTTTGAAAGATATTCAGACAGGTAAATTTACATCTGATTGGATACAAGAATGTAAAGCTGGTGCTGGGCGTTTTAAAAGTATGCGGCGTTTAAATGATATCCATCCTATTGAAGAAGTTGGTAAAAAAATTCGAGCTATGATACCATCGATTAAAGAGTGGAACTAAATTTTATATTGAACTAATGAGAAACTAATAGGTTACCCATAAAAAGGTAAAAGAAATTACCCTTTTTGAGTATATTTTTTATATGTAAATTTATTCTTTGTTTTTAATAAAATTGTTTTTTCCAAAAACAAAATACATGATTCCTAAGAAAACAAACCACAGTGGAGTATATTTTAGAGCTATTAAGGTATCAGATTCTAGTGTCAGTAAAAAAAGAATAAATATAAAGAAAGCTAAAATAATCCAACACATAAAAACCCCCCCTGGCATTTTATAAGTAGAAGTAGTGTGTTGTGTAGGATAGTCGCGGCGATAAATAATATAACTGATTAAAATTATAGACCATACAAATATAAATAAAATTGCTGCGATGGTAGTAATAATTGTAAAAGCACTTATGGTAGTTGGCGATAATGACAAAAGTGTGTAGCTTAACAAAACACATAAACAAGAGAAGAATAATGCATTGGCTGGAATATAATTATTAGAAAGTTTTCCTAGAAAACTAGGTGCTCCTTGTTTAGTCGCAAGGCCATATATCATACGGCTAGTAGAAAAAATGCCACTATTCGCTGAAGATGCTGCTGATATGAGAACAATAAAATTAACTAATCCAGCAGCGGTTGGAATACCAGCTAGTAAGAACATTTCTACAAATGGGCTTTTATATGAAGCAACTTGGTTCCAAGGTGTAACTGACATAATTACAATGAGAGAGAAAATATAAAAGAGAACGATACGAATAGGGATTGAGTTGATTGCTTTTGGCAAAACTTTTTCGGGTTCTTTGACTTCAGCTGCAGTTATTCCAGCTAGTTCAATACCAACGAAAGAAAAAATGCTAATTTGAAATCCAGCAAAGAATCCTGCAATACCTCGAGGAAAAATGTCTCCATCATTCCATACGTTACGGAGAGAAGAAAGAGTACCATGTGGAGAGGTGAAGCCAATAAAGATCATATAAAATCCAATAACAATTAATGCTAAAATTGCTATAATTTTGATAAGACCGAACCAAAATTCAAGTTCACCAAATAATTTTACTGCTACGAGATTAAATATTAAAAAGAAAACAATACAGATGAGAACAGGAATCCATGGATTAAGTTCAGACCACCAAAATTGTGCATAACTTGCTATCGCAATGATATCTGCTGTTCCAGTTACAATCCAACATAACCAATAAGTCCAACCGATAAAAAATCCAACTTTTGGTCCCAGAAAATGAGCTGAAAAATCAATAAAAGACCTGTATTGTGTATTCGAGAGAAGCAATTCTCCCATAGCACGCATTACAAAATAAAGAATACAACCAATAATAGCGTAAACTAATATGATTGAAGGGCCAGCAATACTAATTGTCTTCCCTGATCCCATGAATAGACCGGTTCCAATAGCACCGCCAATGGCAATGAGTTGTACATGGCGATTGTCTAATCCACGCTGTAATTTCCTTTGATGATTTTCAGCTAAATTTTGTTTATAGTCCATTTTTGTGAAGATCTCCTTATTATTAAGGCTAAATTACGCTAATAAAAAAGGCAATTACTCTTATAGAACATGATATAAGTGAGTCGTAAAAAAGAAAACATTTTTAATGATTTTAGATGGCTTATAGATTCAGAAAATTAAGCGAGTTGATAAAGATTTCGTTGTTGTATTTGGAAGAGTAACAATAGAAACTTAGATATAGTCTTTTCACTATTCTTCGGAAATCTATATTGTCTTTTTGCTCAGGTAATGTAAGAATGTTGTTTTCATTCATATACGAAAAACCATTTTCATGCTTATCAATGGATTCTAATATCTGTTTAATTGCAGGGGTTTTTCGATTATCTCATATCATTTTTTTCTAAGTCATTAATTGTATCTAATTCATTAAATTTACTGTACTTTAATTCCAAAGTAGTATCAATACTATATGTTTATACTAGTTTTATTATTCTATCTTTGTACACTTAAAATTTCTAAGAGAACAATAAAGTAATTTTTTTTATTTACCTTCTAGCAAAAAATAAGTATTCTTAAGTGAAATAGTGTACTTTGTGAATGAAGTATTTAAGAGTTGTATGTATATGATTTCTCTTCCAAATTGGAAATAACTAGGACAATAATTGTAGTAGCGATTCCGCTTACTATGTTTGTAGAGGTCGAATATTAGTATTATATTCTATCAAGAATAAACCATACATACCAGGGAGATTTTCCAGAACGGTTATTAAGGTATAATGAACCCAATACAGTTCTTCAAGCATATAATATAATCATTGATGGAAAAAATAATATTAGTGTTACTAATGATGATGCAAGAAAATTTAAATATCATGGTCTGCAAATATCAAATCAAGAAAGAGCTACACTGAAGAGCTCGGCCTTATCAGATGTCTTGATAATAGGTCTTAAAGCTAAGAGTTGAACAATTAATATGCAAGACAAGAAAATTATGGATAATTCTCTTGCATTAAAAAGTTAGGGCTGTTGTTCTAAAAGTTCCAAGCTGTTTTCTTTTACATAATGCTTTTTCCCACGAGTTTGATGAATATGAGAAATCAGCACAAGCTGTTGGAAATTATGCGGCTACAATCAATCAATTCAAGCAGGATGACAAAAGGTTTTTGTGCATGATTATGATGGTAATTACTACTTATTGTACTTCCAACTTAATTGTATTTGAATATAGTTATGGTGGGGATTGTGTCTATAATGCTGTTATGTGTCTATAATGCTGTTAAGTTAAGAACTTTAGAGAACGGCCATAGCTTAAATACTGAATTTTGGTAATGATTAGGTCTTATGGTAAATTGTCTTTTCAATTTTAGGATATTAAATATAGTAAAAAGATTGCATTTAATAAATGGTAGGACAGTTGATTTAGTCTGCAACATAAACAGTTTTTATGCGAATGAATTTGTATCTTATGGTTTGTTTCAGGGAAATATTTTGATGCAAGCTTGAGGGAAAATAGCAACGTTAAGAGGTAAACCATTTGATTACTTCTTTATGGGGGGCTAAGCTGTAATGACAAGTTATGGTGATCTTGTTGTTGAGTTATAGTTTCAGATTACTTATTCATATTTATGTTTCAGAAAACGGTGATGTTGATCACTTTGATTGAGTTAAGAAGGTATGATTAATCGACAGTGCTTGCTGATAGTCTTTTAATCAAAATGGTCACTTTCTGAAAAGGAATATGTTGTGTCTTTATTGTTTACATAATTACAGAAGTAAAGGGGTTATACATTTTCAAGATATTTTCCAATTGGAAGCATTTTGTTCGACACTAGAATCAGGTTTGGATGTTGAGGTCGAATTTTCTAATAATGGGAAATTTTATAATGATCTGCTATAATAGTGTAACCTACCAAAGCAGAATTCTCTGAATTAGTTTTTTTAATTTGGAATACATTGTTAATTTTAATTCATTTATCAAGGGCTATTCAAGAAAGTTTAAAAGAATAAAAATAGGTAAAAAAATATCAGAAGTTACTAGTTATATATCTTTTTCTTAGCAAGCAGTTGCTACTCTCTATAATATTAAATGATCAGTTGTACAAGGTGAATAGAGATTTGGCTGAAGATCTTCATATAAAACCAGATTGATTTTATATCAACAATTGATGATAAACTACGTCTATTCTGACAGATATATATCGTTATTTAGATAAGAGAAAAATATTATAATTTTAGATTTTAGTAGTTTATTGAAAAGTGCTTAAAATTTGACTGTAATTTAAGTTGTTAATTTCTATAGGATGTTCCTTATTTGCAGCTTGTAACATTTCTAATTTCAAATCTTCTCTTATCATCATATCTATATTAGTACGTATGTCAGGTAAAAGAGTGTGAGCTGTGATATCTTTAGGTATGATTGATGCCGTTATTTTATAAACAATACGATTTTTTGCGTCTACGCCTTTTACTATGCCATAATGGTCTTTAGCACCATAAAAAAGTGCTTTAACTCCTTCAATGCCGAGGATTTTTGATGAATCTTGGCGTCGGAGAGCTGGAGTAGTTTGTTTTGTGGTACCAAGCTCAGTTGCAAGAGAGTCAAGACTTTTTCCTTTAGCTAGTTGTTTGAGAACGCCTTGAGCTTTTTCGTCAAGAAGACGTTGTATTTCTTCCTCTTTCCATTGAGCAATGACATTTTGTTTAACTTCTGAAAGTGTCCTATAACGGGCAGGAATAATCATATCTACTTGATACCAGAGGTATCCTCCTTCTGGAAGGGAAAGTGGATCCTTATCAATGTCTTCACGTGATTGGTAAATGGCATTTAATAAAACATCTTTTTGGGGTAAATCAGTGAGCGTTATTCCTTCAGTTGTCTTTCCTGTTTTATCAATAGTAATTTTGCGTAAAGACAATCTATGTTGTTTAGCAAGTTCTGTGAGAGAAGCGCCTTCAAAACGGGCATTTTCAATTTCTGTATACTTATTACGTATATAAGTTATAGCATTATTTTGGGCAAGTATTTGGCGAATATCCTTTTCTACCTTTTCAAGGGGAATTTGAGTTGAAGGTGTAATATGTGTAACGCGAATAATTACAGGACCTTGCAGATCATTAATGACAGCACTAATTTGCCCTTTTTTAAGTTCAAAAATCTCAGATGCTAAATGACTAGGGAGCTCATTTTCTGCGAGAGGACCCTTCGTTATATCACTGAGAGTTTTTTTCTCTTCTTTAACTAAAGCATCAAAACTTAAGCCCTCGGCTATTTTTTTTGCTGCATTATCAGCTGCTTTACGTGTAGAGAAACGCAGTTTTTCAATTGTACGTTTTTCAGGAGTAATAAAACGCGAGGCATTTTGAGTATAATAAGTTTGTATTTCATTTACTGAGATGTCTTGTGGTTTTAAAAATTTTTCTGATGTCATAGAGAATAAAGAGACAGTACGATATTCTGGAGCACGAAATTTTTCTTTGTGAGTGTCGAACCATTTTTCTAATATCTCTTGATTAGGATCAGCTATTTTTTCCTCTTTTTTTAGATCAATAACGAGATAATCAGCGATACGTTTTTCTTCTTGGTAAGTAGCAAGTGCTTTATAGAAAATATCTGGTGCTTTCATACCAGATAATGAAGCTAAAATAAGCTGATTGCGTTTTTCTTTTTTTGTATAATAGTTAAAAAAATTACTTTCGTTAGTACGTAATTGTTGAAGATAGTTGAGAAATAAATCGCGGTTAAAGACTCTGTCGCGTTGAAAAATATTGTCATTACCAATGATACGGGCTATTGCTTCTTTTGAAAGATTAATTTTCATTTTACGGGCTTGTTCATCAAAAAGAACATCCTGTTGCAACTGATTGAGAACAAAAATAGGAATTTTATATCTCTGTATTTCATCTGGTGTAAACATTCGTCCAAGATGAGAAGTAATGGCTAAACGTAAACTTTGGTCAGCAAGTGCGAGACGATAGGTATCAATAGTTATTGTCGATTTTCCAGAAGTAAGAAAATCTTTTTCATTCATTGTATGCAATTGTGGTATACCCCATAAGAGGATAAAGCATAAAAGCAAAGCAGTAAGAAAAATCTTTGCAAACCAGGAATTCACAGTGTTTCTTATAGTCTTAAGCATTATTCAATTGATCCTATAATTGGGTGTATTTATTATCAAAAATGATAGAATTTGCAATAAAGATGAGTAAGATGCAAGCTTAAAGACTTGCTTTCGTTTTATAATTTGACACTTAAAGTGATAAAAGTTTATTACAGTATAGCTCTATAGTTCTTGAGGTGAAAATATGGCTTCGGATATTCAGCCGTTGGTTGCTGGAAATTGGAAAATGAATGGGACGGGTGAATCTCTTGGAGAATTACGTGCTATTGCTGCTGGTGTTAGCTCTGATTTGGGCTTTTTATTTGAAGCACTTATTTGTATTCCAAATACACTTTTATCACGTGCTTCTGATATACTTCATAGCGAAAAACTTCTTTTAGGAGGGCAAAACTGCCATTTTAAAGATAGTGGTCCTTATACTGGAGATGTTTCGGCATTTATGCTTAAGGAGGCAGGAGCTAGTTATGTTATTATTGGACATTCAGAGCGCCGTATGGCATATCATGAAAATGATGACATTATTTGTGCTAAAGTAAAAGCTGCATGGCGAGAAGGTCTTGTTGCTCTTGTTTGTATTGGTGAAACGTTAGAAGAGCGAGCAAATGGTAAAGTCTTCGATATACTTACACAACAGCTTGAGAATTCTTTGCCAGATGGTTCAACAGGAAAAAATATAGTTATCGCTTATGAGCCGGTGTGGGCTATAGGTACAGGAAGAATTCCTACTTTGGCAGATGTTGGGAAAATCCATAGTTTTATTCGTGAGAGGATTAGCTTTCGCTTTGGTGATGATGGATGTAAAATACGCTTGCTTTATGGCGGATCAGTAACACCATCTAATGCATTTGAGCTTTTGAGTATTACCCATGTTAATGGTGCTTTGATTGGTGGAGCAAGCTTAAAAGCAGTTGATTTTTTAAATATTTGCGATGTTTATCGTAGATTATAAGGAGAAAATCATAATTACCTCTTGGATTATACTTAATTTGTGTGTAGGTAGTTGTGAGTAGTTATAAAGAGCAGAATTTATGCAAACAGTACTGATTGTTATTCATTTTTTAGTTGTTATTGCTTTAGTAGGTGTTGTGTTGCTTCAACCTTCCGAAGGCGGTGGGTTTGGCGGTGGCTCAAGCTTTATGAGCACTCGTGGTACCAAAAGTGCATTAACGCGTTTGACGACTATCTTAGCAATTTGTTTTTTCGCGATATCGATTGGGCTTATTGTGGTTGGAAATTTATCAAATTCTGGTTCTGATATTCTCAATCGTATTCCAGTTAGTTCAGGCAAAAATTCAACAAAAGAGAATGCATCAGAGAGTATGCCATTATCCGGGAGTGAAGATCAGCCTTCTATTATTGATCAGTTGGGTGGTGTTCCTGCATCTTCTCAACAACAAAATGACCTAGTTGCACCTACAAATGAAAATCCACTGCCTCCGCTAGTAGGCGATCCAATTTCTAATAGTAAGTCCGAGTAGTGTATGTAAAGTTGGTATGGATTATTAAAAAGGTGATTTTTCCACATTTTTGTTTTGTGAAAGAAAGATTATTTTTTTCATTTTTTACTGGAAAAATCATCATGAACTATTTATCATCGCAGTCCCATGGCACGTTATATTTTTATTACTGGCGGTGTGGTTTCTTCTCTTGGAAAAGGAATTGCAGCAGCAGGTTTAGCTGCATTACTTCGGGCTCGTGGGTATCACGTACGGATCCGCAAGCTTGATCCTTATTTGAATATTGATCCAGGAACAATGTCGCCATATCAACATGGTGAAGTGTTTGTTACTGATGACGGTACAGAAGCAGATCTTGATCTTGGCCATTATGAACGTTTTACTGGGTGTTCTGCGAATAGCCAAGATAATATTACGACAGGGCGTATTTATCGCAATATCATTGAGCGAGAACGACGTGGCGATTATTTGGGGGCAACTGTTCAGGTTATTCCCCATGTTACAGATGAAATTAAGACATTCATTACTACAGGCAATGAAGAGTTTGATTTTATCTTATGTGAAATAGGTGGGACCGTTGGTGATATTGAGGCAATGCCTTTTCTTGAAGCAATTCGTCAACTGCATAATGAGTTGCCAAGACAAAGTGCTATTTATGTGCACCTTACATTAATGCCTTATATTTCTTCTGCAGGAGAATTAAAGACCAAGCCGACACAACACTCTGTTAAAGAATTAAGAGCAATTGGTATTGCTCCTGATATTCTTTTAGTGCGTACAGATCGACCTATTCCAGAGGCAGAACGGTACAAATTATCACTTTTTTGTAATGTTTGTCCAAATGCGGTTATTCAGGCATTGGATGTTCCAACGATTTATGATGTTCCTATGGCATATCATAAAGAGGGTTTGGATTTACAAGTTCTTTCTGCTTTTGGAATTGATTGTGCCCCTGAACCGAAAATGGATTGTTGGGAAGATATTACACATCGGATTCATCATCCTGAGGGAGAAGTTACGATTGCAATTGTTGGAAAATATACTGGTTTGAAAGACGCTTATAAATCTCTTATCGAGGCAATTATGCACGGTGGAGTAGCGAATAAAGTGAGAGTTAATGTTGAGTGGATTGAAGCGGAGCTTTTTGAAAAAGAAGATCCTGCATCTTATTTAAAAGGAGTTCATGGGATTTTAGTTCCTGGAGCTTTTGGTGTGCGTGGTGCAGAAGGTAAAATCGAAGCAATTCGATTTGCACGAGAGAATAAGCTTCCCTTTTTAGGGATTTGTTTTGGTATGCAATTGGCTTGTATTGAGGTTGCGCGTAATGTTGCGAATATTAAAAATGCTTCATCAAGTGAATTTTGCAAAACAAAAGATGCAGTTGTGGGTTTAATGACCGAGTGGATTAAGGGAGATGTTCTTGAAAAGCGCACTGCGTCTGGAAATCTTGGTGGCACAATGCGCCTTGGTTCTTTTTTAGCTGAATTAAAAGAAGATAGCCATATCTCGAAAATTTATGGTACTACAAAAATTTATGAGCGGCATCGTCACCGTTATGAAGTGAATATTCATTATAAAGAGAAGCTAGAACAATGTGGATTAATTTTTTCTGGTATGTCGCCAGATGGTATGTTGCCAGAAGCAGTAGAATATATAGATCATCCATGGTTTATAGGTGTTCAATATCACCCAGAATTGAAATCGCGTCCATTTGATCCTCATCCGCTTTTTGCTTCTTTTATTAAGGCCACTGTAAAGCAAAGTAAGTTAGAATAGTTCATAAATTTATTTTCTTAACTTTTGAGGAATGATATGTTTAAACCGAATGCTACCGTTAAAGTTGGGAATGTTTTTTTTTCAAATGAAGCACCGCTCTCTTTAATTGCAGGTCCTTGTCAAATGGAAAGTCGAGATCATGCTTTTGAAATGGCGGGGCGGATTAAAACAATTGCTGATCAATTTGGTATTGGTTTTGTTTATAAATCTAGTTACGATAAAGCCAATAGAACATCTTTGAGTGCGATACGCGGTATTGGTCTTGAAAAGGCAATAGCTATTTTTTCTGATCTTAAGGAGGAATTTGGATGTCCGGTATTGACTGATGTACATACAGAAGAGCAATGTATGGCCGTTGCTTCAGCGGTAGATATTTTGCAAATACCAGCTTTTTTATGTCGTCAAACAGATCTTTTAATTGCAGCAGCCAAAACGGGACGTGTTATTAATATTAAAAAGGGGCAGTTTTTGGCTCCTTGGGATATGGAGAATGTCTTAAAAAAAGTAACCCAAAGTGGTAATCCTAATGTTATGCTTTGTGAACGAGGTACTTCATTTGGTTATAATCGTTTAGTTTCTGATATGCGTTCATTGCCAATTATGCGTTCATTTGGTGCACCTATTATTTTTGATGCTACGCATTCTGTACAGGAGCCAGGTGGTAGAGGGAGTTCGTCTGGTGGACAACGTCAGTTTGTTGAAATATTAGCACGTGCTGCCGTTTCTATTGGAGTAGCAGGTATTTTTTTGGAAACACATCAAGATCCCGATAATGCTCCGTCTGATGGTTTGAATATGATCAAAATTGATAACTTATACAGGTTACTTGAAACTTTGATAGATTTTGATTGCTTGGCAAAAAGAGCAAATTAAATATCGAATCGAGCGTAGGAAATATTTTAGCACTATGGTATTTGTGAATGAAGATAAAGATTTTTGTTGGATGAGGGACTTAGTATGACTACAATTGTAGATATTATTGGGCGTGAAGTTCTTGATAGTCGTGGTAATCCAACTGTAGAAGTTGATGTTCACTTAGAAGATGGAGTTTTTGGTCGTGCCATTGTTCCTTCAGGAGCATCGAGGGGTGCATATGAAGCTGTAGAACTTCGTGATGGTAACCTACGCTATCAAGGTAAAGGTGTTGAAAACGCTGTTGCTGCAGTTAATGGTGAAATTTTTGAAGCCCTTATCGGACAAGATGCAAGAAACCAAAGAGCAATTGATCAAGCAATGATTGCTTTGGATGGAACACCTAATAAAGCTCGTCTTGGTGCTAATGCTATTCTTGGTGTTTCATTGGCAGTTGCAAAAGCCGCAGCAGAATCATTAAATTTACCTTTGTATCGTTATATTGGTGGTACGCAAGCACATGTTCTTCCCACTCCAATGATGAATATTATGAATGGGGGTATTCACGCTGATAATCCTATCGATTTTCAAGAGTTTATGATTATTCCAGTTGGAGCGCCTACACTGAAGGAAGCAGTTCGTTATGGTGCTGAAATTTTTCACATGTTAAAAAAACATTTGCAAAATGCAGGTTATAATACCAACATTGGTGATGAAGGTGGTTTTGCACCTCATCTTAGAAGTTCTGAGCAAGTAATTGATTTTATTATAGATTCTATAATATCATGTGGATATAAACCGGGTGAGCAAATTGCTATTGGTTTAGATTGTGCTTCAACAGAATTTTATAAAGATGGCTCATATCTTTATAAAGGTGAGAATAAATGTCGTAATACACAAGAACAAATAGAATATTTGACTCAACTTGTTGATTCTTACCCCATTATTACAATTGAAGATGGAATGGCTGAAGATGATTGGGAAGGTTGGAAGCTTCTAACTGATTCGATTGGTAAAAAATGTCAGCTTGTTGGTGATGATCTTTTTGTTACAAATTCAGCGCGTTTACGCAATGGTATAAAAATGGGTGTTGCTAATTCTATTCTTATTAAAGTCAACCAGATTGGTACTTTAAGTGAAACACTTGATGCTATAGAAACAGCTCATAAAGCAGGTTATCGTGCTATTATTTCTCATCGTTCGGGTGAAACAGAGGATTCTCTAATTGCAGATCTTGCAGTTGCGACTAATTGTGGACAAATTAAGACAGGCTCACTGGCACGTTCAGATAGATTGGCAAAATATAATCAACTTATTCGTATTGAAGAAATGCTAGGGACACAGGCTCGTTATGCAGGTGCTTTTAATCATTAATGGCTTTGAGCAGAAAGATAAAGATTGAGCAGAAAGATAAAGATATTGTATTCTAAATATAATTATATTTACAATGATAAGCTCAAGTCTTTATGAATAGCATAGTAATATACCGATTATATGAGAGGTAAGAATGAGAGGTATAATTATTAGTCAAGATCAGGGAGCTTATCTTATATCAGGTGATGATGGTAAGCGTTATCAATTTGCAACGTGGGATTGGTTAGGAAAAAGTCCACCCCAAATTGGTGATTATCTTGACTTTGTATATGAAGATGGCGCTGTTAAATCTGTTTTTCCAATTTTAAAAAAAGAAACAAAGCAATTAAAATTGATGCTTGCACTTATTTGTTGGTTTACTGGTGTGTTTGGTATTCATCGCTTTATAGTTGGTAAAATTTGGACTGGTATTATAATGCTTGTTCTCTCTTTATCAGTTGTAGGATTAATGGTTACTTGGATTTGGGTAGTTGTTGATTTTATCTTCATTTTAGCAGGAAGGTTTACTGATAAAAATGGAAATAAAATTACACATTAGCAGATATTTTATTGTAACAAGGTTTTAGGAATTGACAATAAGCTAGCTGCACATGACTGTTTTGGTAATGAGGTATTAATCAAAGTAATGCATAGTTAAATCAAATATTAAAAAAGACTGTGCTGTATGTGGACAAAACAAAAACAGAGATCAATCAAAACGCGCTTTATACTACCCCTGATAACAACGGGAGTTTTGAGTTATTTCAGTTATCATATTTATCATGGTAAATATGGGCTTTATTCTCGTAGCAAAATTAATCAACATATCATTGAATTGAAAGAGGAATTTCATCAGGTAAAAGCTGAGCGTATATCTATTGAAAAGCGTATTTCTCTTTTACGCGATGGGCATATTGAGAAGGATATGCTCGATGAGTATGTGCGGAAAAATTTAAACTTTTCCAAGCCAAATGAGCTGACAATTTTAACTTCTCCTACTGGTCTGAATGAACTAGAAATCAATTAATCTAAAAAAGACATTTTAAAACAGTTATCTATAGTATGGCTTGAACTGATTTATAATGCTTGTAACTTTTGTTCGTAGAGGTTATTTCTAATAATCATCGAAGGGAGTTTAAGTATGGCAGGACGGGCTAAAAAGAATTCTGTATCGATAGTGCATGCTGCATTATCAGATACTACTAAAACGGCACAGATAGCTAATTTTACCAAAGAAGAAGAAATTGATGCTTATCGCGAAATGCTTTTGATTCGGCGTTTTGAGGAAAAAGCAGGACAACTTTATGGTATGGGTTTGATTGGTGGCTTTTGTCATCTTTATATCGGACAAGAAGCTGTTATTACTGGTACATTAAAAGCAACAAAAGCAGGTGATCAAATTATCACATCTTATCGTGATCATGGTCATATGTTGGCTGCTGGTATGAGTCCACGTGGTGTGATGGCAGAATTAACAGGGCGTCAGGGTGGTTTTTCGAAAGGAAAAGGGGGCTCGATGCATATGTTTTCTAAAGAAAAGAATTTTTATGGTGGGCATGGTATTGTTGGCGCGCAGGTTCCAATTGGTTCAGGTCTGGCATTTTCGAATCAGTATCTTGGTAAAAATAATGTGACATTAGTTTATTTTGGTGATGGGGCTGCAAATCAAGGACAGGTTTATGAAAGTTTTAATATGGCCTCGCTTTGGAAGCTTCCTGTTATCTATATTATTGAGAATAATCAGTATGCTATGGGAACATCAGTTTCACGTGCATCTGCAGAGACTGATTTTTCTCGCCGTGGTCTTTCTTTTGAGATTCCCGGTATTGCCGTTGATGGTATGGATGTTCGTGCAGTAAAAGGGGCTGCTGATGAAGCGATTGTTTGGGCACGTTCAGGTAAAGGACCAATTATTCTTGATATGCAAACTTATCGCTATCGTGGGCATTCTATGTCTGATCCAGCAAAATATCGATCAAAAGAAGAGGTAGAGAAAATAAAATCAGAGCACGATCCGATTAATCAAGTAAAAAATCGTTTGATTAAGCGAGATTGGGCAAGTGAGGATGATTTAAAATCTATTGATAAAGAAGTACGTGCGATTGTCGCCGATGCAGCAGATTTTGCACAAAATGATCCAGAGCCGGATTCTTCTGAGCTCTATACTGATATTCTAGTTTAAAGCAGGGGAAGCACAAGTATGTCCATTGATATTTTAATGCCGGCACTTTCGCCAACAATGGAAGAAGGTAAATTGTCTAAATGGCTTAAGAAAGAAGGCGATAAAGTTAACTCTGGTGATGTGATTGCTGAAATTGAAACTGATAAAGCAACAATGGAGGTAGAGGCTGTTGATGAGGGTATTGTTGGTAGAATTTTTGTACCTGAAGGCACTGAAAATGTGAAAGTTAATACTGTTATTGCGGTATTATTAGAAGAGGGTGAAAGTGCTCCAAATATTTCACGAACTTTAAAAAAATCACAAGGAGGAGAGGCTGCTACTATGCTATCAATCCCGGCACAACCTATTTTTGAAATCGCTTCTGATCCTGATATTCCTGTAAACACCGAGATGATTATGATGACAGTACGTGAAGCACTTAATCAAGCTATGGCTGAAGAAATGCGACGCGATGAGACAGTTTTCCTAATGGGGGAAGAAGTAGCACAATATCAGGGTGCCTATAAAGTCAGTCAGGGTTTATTAGAAGAATTTGGTGCACGCCGAGTTATTGATACACCTATTACAGAGCATGGTTTTGCAGGGTTGGGTGTTGGTGCTGCATTTGGAGGTTTACGTCCTATTGTTGAGTTTATGACATTTAACTTTGCTATGCAGGCAATGGACCAAATTATCAACTCAGCAGCAAAAACTCGTTATATGTCTGGTGGACAAATGTCTACTCCCATGGTTTTTCGTGGTCCTAATGGTGCTGCTGCGCGTGTTGGTGCTCAACATTCGCAGTGTTATGCTGCATGGTACAGTCATGTGCCAGGCCTTAAGGTTGTTATGCCTTATAATGCTGCAGATGCCAAAGGTTTGCTTAAGGCTGCTATTCGTGATGATAATCCTATTATTTTCTTAGAAAATGAAATTCTTTATGGTCATCAGTTTGAAGTTCCAAAGATGGATGATTTTATTTTACCTATTGGCAAAGCACGGATTCATAAATCTGGTAAGGATGTAACAATTGTTTCTTTTGGGATTGGAATGCATTATGCCGTTCAAGCATTGCCGGAAATTGAGAAGCTTGATATTGACGCTGAATTAATTGATTTACGTACTATTCGTCCGATGGATTTACCGACAATTATTGCTTCAGTTAAAAATACAGGTCGTCTGGTAACAATTGAAGAAGGGTATCCTCAGTCATCTGTTGGCACTGAAATAGCAACGCGTGTTATGCAACAGGCTTTTGATTATCTTGATGCACCAATTGCTACAATTGCTGGAAAGGATGTGCCTATGCCTTATGCAGCAAACCTTGAAAAATTGGCTTTGCCAAATATTGCTGAAATTGTTGAAGCCGTTAAGGCTGTAACTTATAAAGCATAATTGAGGAGAACACTATGCCTATTAAGATTACGATGCCTGCGCTTTCTCCTACAATGGAAGAAGGAAATTTATCAAAATGGAATGTCAAAGAAGGTGATAAGGTTACATGTGGTGATATTATTGCTGAAATTGAAACAGATAAAGCAACAATGGAAATAGAAGCTATTGATGAAGGAACAGTTGCTAAAATTGTTGTTCCTGCTGGAACACAGAGAGTTAAAGTCAATAGTCTGATTGTCGTTTTAGCAGAAGAAGGTGAAGATCTATCTGAAGCTGCAAAAATTGCAGAAGAAACTTCTTCTATTATGGTGAAAGAACCAGTCATTAAACAATCGATGAACTCAGCGAGTGTACAAGCTTCTCATTCATCAAAAAATCAGCAATTAATACAACGAAATGGAAATAATAGACGTCTTTTTGCATCTCCTTTAGCAAGACGATTGGCAGCTCAAGTGGGGATCGATTTATCACTTATTTCTGGTACTGGTCCTCATGGACGTATCATTAAACATGATGTGGAGAAAGTTCTGAATAATGGTCTTGAAAGTTCTCGTTCATTGCACATCAACCAGTCAATAACTTCAAGTATTTCTGATAGACATATTTTGCAATTGTTTAAAGAGAGTGAATATACATTTGCACCCCATGATAATATGCGTAAAACAATTGCTAAGCGTTTGGTTGCATCAAAGCAGATGGTACCGCATTTTTATGTAACAATAGATTGTGAATTAGATGCGTTATTGAAATTGCGCACGCAACTGAACGCTGTTGTTCCAATGGTTGAGATGCAAGAGGGCACGAAGAAGCCTGCTTATAAGCTATCTGTCAATGATATGGTTATTAAAGCTGTAGCGCTTTCTTTAAAAGCTGTACCTGATGCTAATGTGTCATGGCTTGAAGATGGAATGCTTTATCACAAACACTGTGATGTTGGTGTTGCTGTTTCTGTTCCAAATGGGTTAATGGTACCAATTATTCGCTGTGCAGAAGAGAAATCTTTGTCAATCATTTCTAATGAGATGAAAGATCTTGCAACGCGTGCTCGTGAACGTAAATTGAGAATGGAGGAATATCAAGGAGGGACAACAGCTGTATCAAATATGGGGATGTATGGCATAAAAAATTTTTCTGCTATTATTAATCCGCCGCATGCAACGATTTTTGCAATTGGTTCAGGTGAGAAGCGTGCTATTGTTAAAGATGGTGCATTAGCAATAGCAACAGTTATGTCGGTTACTCTTTCAGTTGATCATCGTGCTGTTGATGGAGCACTAGCGGCAGAAGTTGCTCAGACTTTTAAGAAGATAATTGAAAATCCCTTAACGATGTTAATTTAGTTATTTTTAAATATTGCACTTAATAGTGTGAGAGAATGTGATGGGAAAAACAGATCTCAATAATTTAATACGATGGTTTATTATAATCTCTTTTAATTTAATACAGTTTTTCTATAGTACTTGAAACGGTATAAATGAAAAAAGCTTATCTATTAATTTTCGATCTAAGGTTTGGGTAATAAATATCCAATTTTGCATATATCCATGGAGGGATTATTGTGGCAGGTCTTTATGATATAATTGTGATTGGTTCAGGGCCAGGTGGATATGTAACCGCGATTCGTGCGGCACAATGTGGTTTTAAGACTGCGATTGTTGAACGTGAGCATTTAGGCGGAATCTGTTTAAATTGGGGGTGCATCCCAACAAAAGCGCTCTTGCGTTCAGCAGAGATGAAGCATTTTGCTGAACATGCAAACGATTATGGATTAAAGCTTAATGGTTCAATAGAAGTTAATATTAAAGATGTCGTAGCACGTTCTCGTGAAGTTTCGGCACGTTTAAATGCCGGTGTTGGTTTTTTATTGAAAAAAAACAAAATTGATATTATTTGGGGTGAAGCGAAACTAACGAAGGCAGCTCACGATAATCAGCCTGCAGAAATTATGGTTTCTTCATTATCAAAAGAAGTTATGCAGCCACAAAATCCAGTTCCTAAAGAGGTATTAGGGGAAGGGGCTTATCAAGCAAGGCATGTGATTATTGCAACTGGCGCACGTCCTCGTGTTCTTCCTGATATTAAACCAGACGGAAAACTCATTTGGACTTATTTTGAAGCTATGGTTCCACCTGCTATACCAAAATCTCTCTTAGTGATGGGATCTGGGGCTATAGGTATTGAATTTGCTTCTTTTTATCATGATATGGGCGCCAAGGTAACCGTTGTTGAAATGATGCCTCAAATTATGCCGGTTGAAGATGTTGAAATTTCAATATTTGCTCGTAAACAGCTAGAGAAAAAGGGTATACGCGTTCTTACTGAAGCAAAAGTGATAAAAGTTGAAAAAGCTGCTGATTTTGTTACAACGCATATTGATATTAAGGGAAAGATAGAAACAATAATGGTTGATCGATTGATTTCAGCAGTTGGGGTTCAAGGCAATATTGAAAACCTTGGAGTAGAGGCATTAGGTGTCAAAACTGATCGTGGATGCATTGTTACTGATGAATGGAGTTGGACAGGAGTGAAAGGAATTTACGCTATTGGTGATGTCGCGGGTCCTCCTATGTTGGCTCATAAGGCAGAGGAAGAAGGTGTAATATGTGTTGAACATATTGCTGGTTTGAAGAGTATTCATTCGCTTGATAAAACTAAAATTCCAGGATGCACATATTGTACGCCGCAAGTTGCTTCTGTAGGACTTTCAGAAATGGCAGCAAAAGAGGCAGGTTATGATATACGTGTTGGTCGCTACTCTTTCTCAGCGAATGGTAAGGCAATTGCTTTAGGAGAAGATCAAGGATTGGTTAAAACTATTTTTGATAAAAAGACAGGACAGCTTCTTGGTGCGCATATGGTAGGGGCAGAAGTAACAGAGCTCATTCAAGGTTTTGTTATTGCTATGAATCTTGAAACAACGGAAGAAGAATTAATGCACACTGTTTTTCCACATCCAACATTATCAGAAATGATGAAAGAGAGTGTATTGGATGCTTATGATCAGGTTTTAAATGCTTAATGATTAGGTTGTATGCAAATCTCGATTATGTTTTTCATCAACGTTTTATGTCTAAAAGACAGAGGTCTTGAATGGTTACGGTGATTGATAAAGTTACGAGTAGACGTATGCGGCATCCTGAAAAGGCGCATCTTCCAGATACAAGTGTTCAGAAAAAACCGAATTGGATTCGTGTAAAAGCACCAGTGTCTCCAATATATAAGGAAACGCATAATGTGGTGCGTACCAATAAATTGGTTACCGTATGTGAGGAAGCAGGTTGTCCAAATATTGGCGAATGTTGGAGTCAGCGACATGCCAGCTTTATGATTTTAGGTGAAATATGTACACGGGCTTGTGCTTTTTGTAATGTTGCAACAGGTATTCCATTTGCAGTTGATGATAACGAGCCTGAACGCGTAGCAGATGCTGTTGCTCAGATGGCGTTGAAGCATGTTGTTATTACATCTGTTGATCGTGATGACCTTTCTGATGGTGGTGCACAGCATTTTGCAAAAGTTATTTATGCTATTCGCCAGAAAGCTCCAATGACAACAATTGAAGTATTGACGCCCGATTTTCGTAATAAGGATGGTGCATTGGAAATTGTTGTTGCTGCTAAGCCTGATGTTTTCAATCATAATTTAGAAACAGTGCCATCAAAATATTTGAAGGTACGCCCGGGAGCACGCTATTTTCATTCGATTCGGTTATTACAACGTGTTAAAGAACTCGATCCAACAATCTTCACAAAATCAGGAATTATGGTTGGTCTTGGGGAAGAGCGAAATGAAGTTCTTCAACTGATGGATGATTTACGTTCTGCAGATGTCGATTTTATGACAATTGGGCAATATTTGCAGCCTACGCGAAAACATCATCCGATCATTCGTTTTGTAACCCCTGAAGAATTTAAGTCTTTTGCCAAGATTGGTAAAGTAAAGGGTTTTTTACATATGGCCTCTAATCCTTTGACACGTTCATCTCATCATGCGGGAGATGATTTTGAAGCTTTGCAAAAAGCACGTGCTGAAAAATTTTCCTAATAGAGATAATTATGCCGACTTTTACAACACATCGGCAAATTGCTCATACTGCTCATGAAATGTTTGAGCTTGTTGCCGATATTGAATGTTATCCTGAATTTTTACCAATGTGTGAGGCTTTAATTATACGTTCTCGGAAGGAACGTAAGGAAAAGACTTTGCTTCTTGCTGACATGACAGTTGGTTATAAGATGTTTCGAGAAACTTTTACAACTCAGGTGCTTCTTTATCCGGAAGAAAATCTTATTGAAGTTAAATATATTGATGGTCCATTTAAATATCTTGAAAATCGTTGGGCCTTTCATGATATTAAAAATATAGATGCATGTGATATAGAATTTTTTATTGATTATGAGTTTAAAAGCAAAATGCTTGCATTGGCTGTGGGATCAATGTTTAATATTGCTTTTCATAAGTTTACTGATGCTTTTGAAAAACGCGCACATCAAATTTATGGTTTTCCAGCAGTATGATTTTATCAGTTATGAAGGAATATTATTGGAAATATGCAAGAATGAGTTTTAAAGCATTTTCAACAGCTGTATAGCGAATAATATTACGATCAGAATTCCCAAAACGCATTTCTTGATGCATGGGTGCATGATTTTTATAAGCTGTTGCACAATGGACAAGTCCCACCGGTTTATCTAAACATGCTTTTCCAGGTCCAGCAATGCCTGTTACAGCAACTGAAATTGAAGCTCGCGAGTATTTCAGTCCACCTTCAGCCATTGCTATAGCAACTTCTTTTGAGACTGATTTATATGTTTTGATAAGTTCAGGACATACACCAACGAGATTAGTTTTAGATTCATTTGAATAAACAATAAATCCACAATCGAATACATCCGATGATCCTGGAATGCTGGTAAGATTTGCGGCAATAAGTCCTCCTGTGCAAGATTCTACAGTTGTTAGGATCAAGCTTCTTTCACGACAAGCTTTAAGGACTGTATTCGCTAGTGTTTCACAAAAGTGTGTCATTGTGGAATTTCTCCTGGATAAATAACTGTGGCAATTGCAAGGGCTGCAATGCCTTCTTCACGACCAATGAAACCAAGCTTTTCACTGGTTGTTGCTTTAATAGAGATGCGATTGGTTGGAAGTGTGAGTATGTTCATAAGATTTTCTGTCATTATATGACGATAGGGACTAATTTTAGGTTCTTCAGCAATCAAGGTAATATCCACATTAGCAATACGACCACCTGCTTGTTTAATTATATCAACGGCATAACGAAGAAAAATTTCTGATGATGCATCTTTCCATTGAAGATCAGAAGGAGGAAAATGGGTGCCGATGTCTCCTGCTCCTTGAGTTGCTAAAAGGGCATCTGTTAAAGCGTGAAGAGCAACATCAGCATCAGAATGTCCACTTAATTTCTTTTTAAAAGGGATTTTTATACCGCACAAAGTGAGATAATTACCTTTTTCGAAAGCATGGACATCATAACCATTTCCAGTACGGATATCAGGGAACATTTGCATCCTCTTTTGTAAATATGAATAGGCGGCTTCAAAATCTTCTGGCCATGTAATTTTTATATTATTAGGATTTCCAGGAACTGTTCGCATGGGGATTCCAAACCATTCAGCGATTGCTGAATCATCAGTAAAATTTTTTTTGCAAGATTGTTTTGCTTTTTCATGAGCAGCTAAAATAAGTTCAAATGGAAAACACTGTGGAGTTTGTGCACTATAAAGATTCGTCCGTGGGATTGTATCTAAGACATAGTGTGTATTGCTTACACGTTTAAGGGTATCGGAGACAAAAATGACAGGGAGAACACCTTCTCGATGATTAACAATAGTGTGTATTTGTTCAAGAAGCTTTTTTTCTACAAAAGGACGTGCACCATCATGAATATGAATATATTCTGGTTTGATATTTTTGAGTGCATTTAATCCATGTAAAGTAGACATTTGACGTGTATCACCTCCTTCAACAATGATGAGTTGTTCTTTCAAATCAGCTATAGCGTTTTCACATATTTGACGGTCATTTGGGTGGATAACCAGAACGATGGTTGTAATAGAAGGATGTTGCAAAAAACAACTTATAGTATGATAAATAACCGGCTTTTGTCCTAAAAGTCGGTATTGTTTAGGGCCATTTTGTGGAGATCCTGCTCTTTTGCTGCGTCCGGCAGCTAATATTATGGCTGCAATAGAAATATCGAATTCCCTTTTGAAATTTCATCTTAATTGGTTATTTTTCTGCTTTTTCCTCCATCAATTTTAAATTGATGTTGGGAGGATGATAATTGCAGATCGGCAATAGATGTCATTGATAATACATCAAAAAAAGAGTCTAAAGCTTTTTTCAATACAGTATTTAAACCACAGAAATTTATTAGTGGACAATCACTTAATTTATTATCGAAGCATTCTGCCATGGAAAAGTTATCTTCTGTTATCTTAATAACATCAGCTACTGAAATTTCTTTTGCAGGTTTAGCTAATTTAACACCACCATTACGTCCTCGTACTGTTTGCATAAAACCTGCTTCGACTAGCGGTTGAAGAATTTTGAATAAAAAAAGTTCAGACACAGCATGTGCTTTGGCAATTTCAGGAATACGACTTAATGCTCCCTGATTAGAAGCACAATACATGAGCATTCGGAGGGCATAATTTGTTTGTTTGGTTAATCGCATTGCAAATCCTATGAGAAATATCACTGATTATGCTCTATTTTAAAGCTATTATGAAAAATGTGGAAGCTCTTTCTTAATTTTAGGTTAGTTATATTTTAAACCATAGTATTGTCAATTTTTGACATAAGGACTTATATGAGAGCAATGAAGTGAATAATGTAAGGTATTATGAATATTACATCCATGACAAATCTCCAAGATGTAGATCAAAATATTTATAAAGATGAGTCGCGACGTTTGAATAGTGTGTATACATTCTTGGGTATTACAATTATTGTATTGGCTTTACTGACTGCTTCTATCTCATTTATTATTCTTATTGGATTAACTCCTGTTGTTCCCAATAGGGCTGTAACATTATTTTTTATAGCTATTAATAGTGTTTGGGTTCTAGGACTTATGGTTATTGTCTTGTATGAGGTAATTCCCATTATTTATGCATGGCGATCAAGGCGCGCTGGTTCACGTCTTCATGTACGGCTTATTTCTTTGTTTGCGCTTGTTGCGACATTGCCAGCTGTTGCTGTAGCTCTTGTATCGGGGCCTGCTCTTAATTTAGGTCTTGATCGATGGTTTGACACGACGACTCGACAAATTGTAGGTTCTTCTATTGATTTGGCGAATGCTTACGCAGATGAAATGCTTCAGAATTTGAAGAATTTGTCTTATGCTATGGCTTTAGCGCTGGATGATAAAAGATTTCTGGCACGTAATCCAGCTGAATATCGAATGCAATTGACACGCCACGCTGTAGGACGTAATCTTCGAGGTGTTTTTTTGTTAAGCTCGGAGGGAACTGTTTTTGCATCAAGTGATCTTGGTGATGAAGACCAACTTCCTATTCCACCATCCTATTTGATTAGTCAAGCAACTAGTGCAAGGCCTTTCTCTTTTCAGCCAGGAGTTCATGATTACTTCGGTATTATTTTGAAATTTAATAATATTTCAAACACGTTTTTGTATTTAGTGCGTGATGTTGATCAAAGTGTTTTATCTGCTTTGCGTTTGACAGAAGTTAATACAGAGCGTTATCGTGATTTGAATGAAAATCGCCTACCAACACAAATTGCATTTGGTATGCTTTATTTATGCCTTTTTTTAAGTTTATTCCTCTCAGCTATTTGGACGGGTATCGCTGTAGCTGATCGTTTGGTGTGTCCTATCCGACTTCTTATTAGTGCAGCTGATGATGTCGCTGCTGGAAATATGGAAATTTTTGTACCGGTACGTGCGAGAGATGGGGATATTGGACAGCTGTCAAAAACTTTTAATTATATGGTAAGTGAGCTTAAAAGCCGGCGTAATGAACTAATTGCAGTTCGTGATCAAATTGATGAGAGACGACGGTTTTCTGAAGCTGTTTTATCTGGTGTAACAGCAGGAGTAGCTGGAATCGATGTTAATGGCAATATTACAATTATTAATCGGTCTATTGAAACAATGTTTGGTATTCGTTCTGAGCAAGTTATTGGGCGTAACCTTGTAGTGTTAAGTTCTGAAATTGGACAGGTTTTTAAGCTTGCTTGTTCATTGGGACGTAAGAATTACCGTGAGCAAGTAACCTTAAAGGTTGCGGGACAAGAGCGCGTTTGTAATGTGCAAATGACAATGGAAGAAAATGATGGGCAGGGACAATCGTGGGTGTTAACAATTGATGATATTACAGATCTTGTAGAAGCGCAGCGCTCATCAGCATGGGCCGATATTGCACGTCGTATTGCACATGAGATTAAAAATCCTCTTACGCCCATTCAGTTATCAGCTGAACGTATTCGTAGACGTTATAACAAAATTATTACACAAGATCGAGAAGTTTTTGATCAATGTATTGATACGATTGTTCGACAAGTTGGAGATATTGGGTGTATGGTTGATGAATTTTCTTCTTTTGCACGTATGCCCAAACCACAAATGCGTGTTTTAGATATACGTGAATTGTTGCATGAAGCATGTTTCTTGATAGAAGTTACCCGTCATGATATTCATTTTGAGAAAGATTTAGGAAATATACCACTGATAGGTGCATTTGATAATCGTCTTATTGTTCAGGCTTTTGGCAATGTTATCAAAAATGCGAGTGAAGCAATTGATGCGGTGGCGCGGGAAACAAGTGTTCGCGGTCATATTTTGATACGCTCTTATCGTCAAAAAGAGTGTCTAGTCGTTGAGATTATTGATAATGGTAAAGGATTTCCTAAAAAGCAGAGGCATAAATTATTAGAACCTTACATAACAACGCGGGAAAAGGGCACAGGGCTTGGATTAGCCATTGTACGTAAAGTTATTGAAGATCATGGTGGTTATATGGAATTGCATGATGCACTAGAAAATTTTTATGAAGGCCGTGGTGCGATGATTCGCATGGTGTTTCCAGTAGATGTAGATAAAACAGAGCAGAAAAGCGTTACACAGATCACAAATCATGAGATAGGTGAATAAAGATGGTATCAGATATCTTAATTGTTGATGATGAAGCAGATATTCGTGAGCTTGTTGCTGGTATTTTGGATGATGAAGGCTATGAAACGCGTATGGCATGTAACTCTGATGAAGCGTTAGCGCAAATTAGTGAACGTATTCCAAAGCTGATTTTTTTAGATATTTGGTTACAAGGGAGCTGTCTCGATGGTTTAGCGTTGTTGGATGAGATTAAAGTTCGATATCCTTCTCTTCCAGTTGTTATGATTTCCGGCCATGGTAATATTGAAACAGCTGTTTCTGCTATAAAACGGGGGGCATATGATTTTATTGAAAAACCTTTTAAAGCAAGTCGACTCCTATTGGTTGCAGAACGGACTCTTGAAAATTCAAAATTAAAGCGTGAGCTTTCAGAATTACGAGAGCGGTCAATTGAAACACCGGAATTGCTTGGAACATCTACTGTTATGAAACATTTGCGCCAAGTCATAGAAAAAGTAGCTCCTACTAATAGTCGAGTTATGATTGTTGGCCCTTCAGGTGTGGGAAAAGAGATGGTCGCTCGTTCTATTCACGCACTTTCAGCACGTTCTAATAATTCATTTATTACAATAAATGCTTCAACAATTGCTGCCGAAAGAATGGAAATAGAGTTATTTGGTAGTGAAATGGAAGAGGGAAAACGCAAAATTGGTGCGTTAGAAGAAGCTCATGGCGGAATATTGTATATTGATGAAGTTGCTTGTATATCGCGTGAAATTCAAAATAAGATTCTTCAGGTGTTAACAAATCATACATTTGAAAGAATTGGTGGCACAAAACGTGTAAAAGTAGATGTTCGTGTTATTTCTTCAACAGCGCAAAATCTTGAATATCTCATTGCTAATGGACAATTTAGAGAAGATCTATTTCATCGTCTCTCAGTTGTTCCTATTGCTGTTCCGCCGCTTTCTGCACGTCGTGAAGATATTCCAGAACTTGTGCGTCATTTTGTTAAGAAGATATCTCAGCAAGTTGGTATTAAACCTCGTGAAATTAGTGATGAAGTTATAACTATTTTGCAAACGCATACTTGGCCAGGTAATGTGCGGCAGTTACGCAACAATATTGAACGCTTGTTGATTCTTGCGCGTGATGATGATGGACCAATAACAAAAGAATTACTTCCTGCTGAAGTAAATGATTCTATTCTGCATATTCAAATGGATACAGATAAAAATATAATGGACTTACCGTTACGTGAGGCGCGGGAATTATTTGAAAAGAGGTATCTGATGACACAGATTGGGCGTTTAGGCGGAAATATATCACGTACTGCTGAATTTATAGGTATGGAACGCTCAGCTTTGCACCGCAAGCTTAAGATGCTTGGGATTTCATAGATTATGCGTGTTATTATTTGTGGGGCAGGGCAAGTTGGCTATGGGATAGCAGAGCGTCTTGCTGCAGAGAATCATGATATTACTGTTATTGATACCGAAGCAAAATTGATTGAAAAAATTCGTGATACATTAGATGTTAGATGTATCATTGGCCATGGTTCAAGGCCTGAAGTTCTTTTGACTGCAGGTGCCGATGAAGCTGATATGTTGATTGCAGTAACTTTATTTGACGAAGTTAATATGGTAGCTTGTCAAGTAGCGCATTCATTGTTCAATATTCCAACTAAAATAGCGCGTATTCGCTCACAATCATATTTGGAACCACGTTATAAGAATCTTTTTGCAAGAGAGAATATTCCTATTGACGTAGTTATTTCTCCAGAAGTTGAGGTTGGGGAAATGGTAATGCGTCGTATTACTTTGCCTGGGGCTATAGATGTTCTTTATTTTTGTAATGATGCTGTTGTTGCATTAGCTTTGGAATGTATGGAGGATTGCCCGGTTATTAATACGCCTTTAAAGCAATTAACAGAGCTTTTTCCTGATTTGCAAACAACGGTTACTGCTATTAAACGTGATTCAGAATTATTGATAGCGCATTCAGATACACAATTACGCGTTGGTGATATCACTTATCTTGTTTCTTCTCGTGATCAAGTGCGTCGCGCACTTAGAATTTTTGGTCATAAAGAACAGGAAGCACATCGTATCATTATTGCAGGTGGTGGTCACATTGGTCTTTATGTCGCTCAGGCTATTGAAAAGCGATTGCATAAATTAAAGTTGAGGATTATAGAGGCGGATAAAGAAAGAGCACTAACAATTGCTGATCAGCTAGAAAAAACAGCTATTTTATATGGCAATGTATTAGATCCGATTATTCTTCAAGAGGCTGGTATTGGTCAAGCTGATTTAATGATTACATTAACCAATCAAGATCAGGTGAATCTCTTAAGTGCTATTATAGCTAAAAGACTAGGGTGCAAGGCCAATATGGTGTTGATTAATAATGTAGCTTATCAAGAGTTTAGTCGTGCGGTTGGCGTAGATGCATATTTTAATCCTCGGAGTGTAACTGTATCAAAAATTTTACAACAAATGCGTCGTGGACGTATTCGTGCTGTCCATTCTGTCTTTAATGGTGCTGCGGAAATTATTGAAGCTGAAGCAATGCAAACATCTTCACTAATTGGTAAACCATTGAGAGAGCTTAATTTACCAGAAGGTTTGAGAATTAGCGCTATTTATCGTAATGAGACAATAATACAGCTTTTAGGAGATACACGTATTTTGCCTGGTGATCGAATAGTGATTTTTGCTCTTGCTGATAGTGTGCGTGATGTTGAACAATTATTTCGCGTAAGTTTGGAATATTTTTGATATATCTTATCTATGGATATTTGTACTTTTTGGTATGGAAAACAATTGAGACAAGTTGATTGGTTGTGTTTGGCGTCGATGGTTAAGACTGGTCAGCGTGTTAAGCTTTTTAGCTATGAGAAAGTAGAAAATACACCTGTTGGTGTTGAATTGCATGAAGCCGAATCAATTTTGCCACGTTCAATGTTTTATCGCCTTGATCCCAATTTTCCTGGTTATGAACCTGGCCGTACAATTGTTCAATTTTCAGATCTTTTTCGTATTATGTTGATGAAATATCAAAAAGGAGTTTGGTTAGATACGGATGTTTATCTTACTAAACAGTTTCATCCAGAAGTAGACAAGGTTTGGTTAGCGAAAGAGAATGCTGCAAGAGTGGGGGTTTCTGTGCTTTATTTACCACCTGATAACCCTATTATAAAAGCATTTGAGGATTATTTGGCGAGTACAGAGATTATTCCCAATTGGTTAGGTTTTAAACGCCGTGTTTGGAAACCATTTTGGTTGAGAATAAGAAAATTACCGATTTTACCAGGAAGGATTGGAATTACTATATTTGGTAATGACGGTATCTCACGGTTAGCTAAACGGTATGGTTTTTTTCATGAAGCAAAGGAGAAAAAAACTTTTTATTATTGGACAGGGCGAAAAGCTGAAAGGATTTTTGATCCAGCTTTTGGTGTTGAGCCGATAAAAGATTCATGCTTTATAGGGTTTCATATTCACAGAAAGGAAAAGACAATCCAGAAACCTCAAGAGGGAAGCTTTTATCATTGGGCGGTATCACGTATTCCTGGTGCTCAGAATTTATTTGAGTAAGGATTATTATTATCGTCATTTTAACTATTAGAATTTTAATCTTACTGAAACGTAATTGATTGTGATTTGCGTAATAGAGTTTTGTTAGCCTATTGATAAGCTATTGAATACGTAAATGCCGATTCTTATTATTAACGGAAGTGAAGATATGAGCGATCCAATAAAAACAGCTTTAAGTTTAGTTCCTATGGTTGTTGAGCAAACTAATCGTGGTGAACGAGCTTATGATATTTTTTCTCGTCTCTTAAAGGAGCGGATTATTTTCATTAATGGTCCTGTTGAAGATAATATGGCAATGCTTGTTTGCGCACAATTGCTTTTTTTAGAAGCGGAGAATCCTAAAAAAGAAATTAATCTTTATATTAATTCACCAGGTGGTGTGGTGACATCTGGTATGGCGATTTATGATACTATGCAATTTATTCGTCCTTCTGTTTCTACTCTGTGCATGGGGCAAGCAGCATCTATGGGATCATTACTCTTAACAGCTGGAGCAACAGGTCGTCGTTTTGCTTTACCAAATGCACGTATCATGGTGCACCAACCTTCTGGTGGTTTTCAAGGACAAGCCTCAGATATTGAACGGCATGCGCAAGATATTGTAAAGATGAAACGACGTTTGAATGAAATTTATGTTCAACATACAGGGCAAAGTTACGAGGTTATTGAAAAGACTCTTGATCGTGATCATTTTATGACAGCAGAAGAATCTAAGCAATTTGGTTTGATTGATGATGTTATACAATATCGTGCGGAAACTGAAAAAGAAGAAAAAGATTAAGAGTTTTTATAGAAAAGATAGTTATTTGTGAAGCGTATAAGAATTGCCATTAAAATAACTATTTTTAAAAATACGATCTTGTAGAAGTAATAAATCAAATTACCTAAAGATATTATCTATGTTTTTAATTGTAGTTAAGAAAAATTATCTTTAAACAGATAAAATATTCATATATCGCAGTGAAAGGAAAGTGAAATGAGCAAAACTAGCAATAGCGAGAGCGAATCGAAGAATACTCTCTATTGCTCATTCTGCGGCAAAAGCCAGCATGAAGTGCGTAAGCTTATTGCAGGGCCTACCGTATTTATCTGCGATGAGTGCGTAGAGCTTTGTATGGATATTATTCGTGAAGAGAATAAATCTTCTGGGATTAAGGCGCGTGATGGTGTTCCTACTCCACAGGAAATTCTAACAGTTCTTGATGATTATGTTATTGGCCAGCGTCATGCGAAGCGTGTTCTTTCTGTTGCTGTTCATAATCATTATAAACGACTCGCACATCAATCTAAGAGCAATGATGTTGAATTAGCAAAATCAAATATTCTTCTTGTTGGACCGACAGGATGCGGTAAAACGTATTTGGCACAAACATTGGCACGTATTATTGATGTGCCTTTTACTATGGCAGATGCAACGACTTTAACTGAAGCCGGCTATGTTGGTGAAGACGTTGAAAATATTATTTTGAAGCTACTTCAGTCTGCTGATTATAATGTTGAGCGTGCGCAACGTGGTATTGTATATATTGATGAAGTTGATAAAATTTCTCGTAAAGCTGATAATCCTTCAATTACAAGGGATGTATCTGGTGAAGGTGTTCAACAAGCTCTGTTAAAGATTATGGAAGGGACAATAGCTTCTGTTCCTCCGCAAGGGGGACGTAAGCATCCGCAGCAAGAATTTCTTCAGGTTGATACAACAAATATTTTGTTTATTTGTGGAGGTGCTTTTGCTGGTTTAGAGAGAATTATTTCAGGACGCGGTGAGAAGACTTCAATCGGTTTTTCCGCTGCTGTTAAGGCTCCTGACGAACGTCGTGTTGGTGAGATTTTTCGTGATTTAGAACCTGAAGACCTTATAAAATTTGGTTTAATACCCGAGTTTATTGGTCGTCTTCCTGTTATAGCTACTTTGGAAGATTTGGATATTTGTGCGCTTGTTCAAATTTTATCACAACCAAAAAATGCATTAGTTAAGCAGTATCAGCGTCTTTTCGAGATGGAAAATGTTCATCTAGTATTTCATGAAGATGCTTTACGTGTTATTGCTAAAAAGGCTATTGAACGTAAAACTGGTGCACGGGGTTTGCGTTCTATTATGGAGAGGATACTTCTTGACACCATGTTTGAATTACCAGCTCTTGTTGGTGTTCAAAAAGTGGTGATTTCTAGTGATGTAGTTGAAGGTAAAGCTTGTCCTCTTTATATTTATTCAGATCATGTAGAAAATAAAGAAAACGTATCAGCGTAATTTAACAGTATAAATTTAGCTATTCCTGTTACTTTAATATAGATATTTTGAGGTATGATAGCATAATTACTTGATTTATTGATCCATAGTTATCACTTCTATTTATTGTAGAGAGTTGTCTTTTTAAAGAGTGATTTGTATTGTAGACGAGTCAGAGGCTCTAGAAAGGAAAAATATGCAATATATTGATGAAAAGACAGGCAAAGAAATAGAAGAGTTTTATGCTATTTTGCCACTTCGTGATATTGTTGTCTTCCCACATATCATTGTTCCGCTTTTTGTAGGCCGAGAAAAGTCGATTTGTGCTCTTGAAAAGACAATGGTAATGGACAAACAAATATTATTAGTTACGCAAAAAAATGCTTCTGATGATGATCCAACCGCGGAAGATATTTATGATGTTGGCACTCTTGCTAAAATTCTTCAACTTCTGAAGCTTCCTGACGGAACTGTAAAGGTTTTGGTTGAGGGTACCGCACGTGCAAAAATTAACAAATTTATTGAGAATGATGATTATCTTCAAGCTTATGTAGCTATCACAGAGGAAATCAGGAGCGATGATGTTGAAATTAAAGCTCTTTCTCGATCAGTGATTTCTTATTTTGAAAATTATGTAAAACTAAATAAGAAAATTTCTCCTGAGATTGTCAGTGCTATTAGTCAAATTGATGATCCTTCTAAACTTGCTGATACTATTGCATCACATTTAGTTATTAAACTTGCAGAAAAGCAAGAAATATTGGCACTATTGCCTGTGCGTAATCGTCTTGAGCGCGTGCTTTCTTTCATGGAAGGAGAAATTTCTGTTTTGCAAGTTGAAAAGCGTATTCGTTCACATGTCAAACGGCAGATGGAAAAGAATCAACGGGAATATTATCTTAATGAGCAGTTGAAGGCTATTCAGAAAGAATTGGGTGCAGGTGATGAGGGGCAGGATGAATTATCTGAGTTAGAAGAACGTATCAAAAAAACTAAGCTTTCGAAAGAAGCGCGAGAAAAAGCTGTATCAGAACTCAGAAAATTACGTAATATGTCTCCCATGTCTGCAGAAGCAACGGTTGTACGTAATTATCTTGATTGGCTTCTAGCTATTCCTTGGGGTAAGAAATCAAAAGTTAAAAGTGACCTTAGTTTTGCTGAAAAAGTTATGGATAATGAGCATTTTGGTCTTGAAAAAGTTAAAGAGCGAATCATCGAATATTTAGCAGTACAAAGCAGATCATCGAGAATACGCGGCCCTATTATCTGTTTGTTAGGCCCTCCTGGTGTTGGAAAGACATCACTTGCACGTTCTATTGCAAAAGCAACTGGTCGAGAGTATGTTCGCATCTCATTAGGAGGTGTTCGCGACGAAGCAGAAATTCGTGGACATCGTCGAACTTATATTGGTTCTATGCCTGGAAAGATTATTCAGTCTATGAAAAAAGCTAAAAAGTCTAATCCGCTTTTTTTGCTTGATGAAATTGATAAAATGGGACAGGATTTTCGTGGAGATCCTTCATCAGCTTTATTAGAAGTTCTTGATCCTGAACAAAATGGTACATTTATCGATCATTATTTAGAAGTAGAATATGATCTTTCTGATGTTATGTTTATTACAACTTCTAATACACTGAATATTCCAGGTCCATTAATGGATAGGATGGAAATCATTCGTATTGCTGGTTATACTGAGTGTGAAAAGATGGAGATTGTTAAGCGGCATCTTTTACCAAAAGCATTAAAGGATCATGCTCTTTCTAAAAAAGAGTTAAGTGTTTCTGATGATGCAATAAGATCAATTATTCAATTTTATACGCGTGAGGCGGGTGTCCGAAATCTTGAGCGCGAATTGATGAAAATAGCGCGTAAATCAGTTACAAAAATTCTTAAAACTAATCAAAAGTCTATAGAGATTAGAAAGGACAATATTAACGATTTCCTAGGTGTTAAGCGTTATCGCTTTGGACAAGTTGATGGTGAAAATCAGATTGGTGTTGTTACGGGACTTGCTTGGACTGAAGTGGGCGGAGAATTGTTGACCATTGAAGGCGTTATGATGTCAGGTAAAGGTAAGATGACTGTGACTGGGAATTTGCGTGATATTATGAAGGAATCAATTTCTGCGGCAGCGTCTTATGTGCGTTTCCGTGCTGTTGATTTTGGTATTGAGCCTCCATTTTTTGATAAACGTGATATTCATGTTCATGTTCCAGAAGGTGCTACACCAAAAGATGGCCCATCAGCTGGGATTGCAATGGTAACAGCAATTGTTTCGGTATTAACAGGGATACCTGTTTATAAGGATGTTGCTATGACTGGTGAAATCACTTTGCGTGGATGTGTTTTACCGATTGGTGGATTAAAAGAAAAATTGCTTGCAGCTCTTCGAGGGGGAATCAAGAAAGTACTTATTCCTGAAGAGAACGCGAAAGATCTAGTTGATATTCCTGATGATGTCAAAAATAATATGGAAATTATTCCGGTGACTCATATAAGTGAAGTTCTTAAGCATGCTTTGGTTCGTTTTCCTGAGGCTATTGAATGGACAGAGCCTTCCACAGTATCTGAAACTGTTAAAACAGAAAGCGATAATGAAGGTATGTTGATTGCACACTGATTCACGTTCTGAGCTATGATTATGCTGTAAAAAGCAAATGAAAGCCGTTTTGGGAGGTGTAATTCTGTCTATTTTAGAGAAACAATAAAAAAATTCCGTGAATAACTGCAATTATTTCTAAAAAACAATGCTTTGAAGAAAAATAACACTTCTGTTTCCTATACTTTGTTAATAAAATTACTCATAGTCGGTTAAATTTTATTATCCGGCAATATAGGGAAAGGAAATATTCAATGAATAAAAGTGAATTGGTTAATTCGGTTGCTGAAAAAGCAGGTATTTCAAAAGCTCAAGCTGGTGCTTCTGTTGATGCTTTTATTGCTTCTGTTACAGAGGCTTTAGCTTCAGGAGGTGATGTTCGTCTTCCAGGTTTTGGTTCTTTTGAAGTTTCTCATCGTGCTGCTACAAAAGGACGAAATCCTTCAACAGGTGCTGAAATTACTATTCCTGCACGTTCTGTACCTAAATTTTCTGCAGGAAAAGGCCTTAAAGAAGCCGTTAATAACAAATAATTCAAGCTACTTTTTTAAAAACCCGGTTTATTTATAAACCGGTTTTTTCAGGAAAATTCTATAAAATCCCTAAAAATAGTCAATGCGTGTTTATGAGATATATTATTTTGCATTATGGATGAAATATAAGAACTGTATATGTTGATCTGTATAGCGGGAAGCTAAGTGATGATTAGGGCATTTATATTAGAAAGATAGCTAAGATATATCTATTTGATTATTTTTTATCGTTATAATCCAAGTGTAGTCATGTAGCTATTTTAAATTGATTGATAATAAGGTATTGCCCTAAATTTTTTTTGTATAGAAAATAAAAAAGTGAAGATATTTCTATTTGCGCTATGTTTGTTATTAATATTGGTGAGGGCACTTAATTGGCAAATAATATTATTCATTTTTTTCATTAAAAAATTTAGATAAGTTACTGAAAAATAATATTTCAATGATCTTAAATTATTTTTTTAGGAATAATTAAAATTATTTAATAGATTAAAAATCGGATTAACGAGTATATCATAAGCAAATACAACGATTAAGCTAAGAGCTATTCTTTAACCATTGAATACAATCATTTAAAGCTCGTGTAATTATAGCTTGTTTTTTTTCTTTATTTGGTAAGCATTTTTCTAAATGATTAGTGGAAATAATAGGTGGGAAAAGGCCAAAATTGATATTCATTGGCTGGAAGGATTTTTTTCCTGTTTCTTGAGTAGCAATATGTCCACCAGTAATATGGTTTAAGAGGGCTCCAAATGCTGTAGTTTTTGGCGGTAGAGAAGGGCAAGCATGATTATATTCAGCAGCAGCAAAACGTCCAGCGAGCAGTCCTATTGCTGCTGATTCTATATAACCTTCACAGCCTGTGATTTGTCCAGCAAAACGTAGTTGTGGTTTTTGTTTTAGACGAAGACTTTCGTCAAGAAGGATTGGTGAATTGAGATAAGTGTTGCGATGAAGACCGCCAAGGCGTGCAAATTCTGCTTTTTCAAGACCAGGAATCATTCTAAAAATGCGTGTTTGCTCACTATATTTCAGTTTTGTTTGAAAGCCTACCATATTATAAAGCGTACCCAGTTTGTTGTCTTGACGTAATTGTATAACAGCATAAGGTTTAATTGTGGGATGATGAGCATTGGTGAGCCCCATAGGTTTCATAGGGCCATGTCTCAGAGTTTCAACTCCGCGTTCAGCCATAACTTCGACTGGTAAACATCCATCGAAATAGGATATATTTTCAAATTCGCGGAATTCTATTTTTTTTCCACTTATCAATGCTTGAACAAAAATTTTATATTGTTCTTGATTAAGAGGACAATTAAGGTAATCTTTTCCTGTTCCTTCAGGACCAATTTTGTCATATCGAGATTGGTACCAACAAATGTCCATATTAATACTATCAGTATAAATAATAGGTGCAATAGCATCAAAAAAAGAAAGCGCTTCTGCTCCAGTTATTGCTTGTATTGCTTGAGAAAATTCTGGTGAGGTAAGAGGACCAGTTGCAATAATAACATTATGCCAGTCTTCAGGGATCTCGTGAATTTCTCTGCGTTTTATGGTTATAAGGGGGTGTTTTTCAAGTGTTTCCGTAACAGTTTTTGAGAATTCATCACGGTCAACGGCGAGTGCACCCCCAGCTGGCACTTTATTAATATCTGCAGCTTTCATAATTAATGATTTGGCTAATCGCATTTCTGCATGTAAAAGCCCTACAGCATTTTTTGATGCATCATCTGAACGAAATGAATTTGAACAGACGAGCTCTGCAAGTTTATCTGTTTTATGGGCATCAGATTTTCTTTTTGGACGCATTTCATGCAAGATAACGGGAATTCCTAATTGAGCAATTTGCCAACTTGCTTCACTGCCTGCAAGACCACCGCCAATAATATGGATTGGAGTTTTCAATTTATTTAACTTATTTAACATGACTTACTTTTAGCGGAATGAGTGTTTTCTGAAAAGGATGAATTTTATTCCTATAATTTAAAAAGAATTGTGTATTGAGTTAATAAAAGATACCTATTTGCTTTTTTTCTTTAATTGGTTTGAATTGAATGCTATAGAAACGCCGCTTACATAAAGTTTTGGTTTATAAGTTTGAGCGGATGTGGCGAAATTGGTAGACGCACCAGATTTAGGTTCTGGCGGGAGACCGTGGGGGTTCGAGTCCCTCCATCCGCACCGAAGTGATTGCCTTAAATGCTACGGATTTCTGTATATAAGAGATCCGTTTATCTAGCTCTAGCACTCAAAAAAGTGTTAGAATTACAATTGTTATCGGAGTAGGTTTATCCATCTCCTCAGAGAAAAAAAGGTTGTTCGATGCAGGTTACCGAGACGCTTAATGAAGGACTGAAGCGCGAAATTAAGATTGTGGTTCCGGCGAAAGATCTGGAAGCAAAGTTAAATGAACGATTGGATGATACCAAAGGTAAGATTACACTTAAAGGATTTCGTCCTGGTAAAGTTCCATATAATCATCTCCGGAAAATGTACGGTAAATCTTTTATGGCTGAAATTCTTAATGAGATCATTAACGATGCTCCTCGTTCTATTTTATTAGAACGTAATGAATATTCAGCAACGCAGCCGCAAATTGATATAAATGAAGATAAGAAAGTTATAGATGGTAAAGCTGATTTTGTTTTCAGTTTGAAGTACGAGGTTTTGCCAAAATTTGAGATTAAAGACTTTAAAGATATTAAAATCACTCGTGAAATTGCTGATGTACCTGAACAAGAAGTTGATGAGCAAATAACGCGCATTCTTTCTTCTACTCGTAATTATTCGCAAAAGAATGGTCCTTCAAAAGAAGGTGACCGCATAACAATCGATTATCTTGGGAAAATTGATGGTGTTCCATTTGATGGTGGTGCTGATAACGATGCACAACTGATTCTTGGTTCGAAACAGTTTATTCCTGGTTTTGAGGAACAATTAATTGATGTAAAAGCGGGCGATGTAAAAACAATTTTTGTTAAATTTCCTAATAATTATAATGCTACGCATTTAGCTGGTAAAAATGCAGAGTTTGATATCACTGTTAAAGCTGTTTCTAAACCGGATGAATTGAAGATTGATGATGAAGCAGCAAAAAAACTTGGTTTAGAATCCCTTGATCGTTTACGTGAAGTTGTTCGTGGACAAGTTGAAAGTCGATATGGCTCTATGACACGTCAAAAGATTAAGCGACAAGTTCTTGATGCTTTAGACGCAGATTATAGTTTTGATATTCCTGAACAGCTTTTAGAGATTGAATTTAATAACATATGGAATCAGGTCAATGAAGATTTAAAGAGAATGGGCAGAAGCTTTGAAGATGAGAACGTCACAGAAGAACAAGCGCGGGAAGAATATCGCGTGCTTGCGCAGCGTCGTGTTCGTCTTGGTTTAGTTCTTTCTGAAATTGGGACAAAAGTTGGAATTCAAGTAAGTGAAGATGAATTAAAGGCTGCAGTTTTTGATCAGGTTCGCCAGTACCCTGGACGGGAGAAAGAAATGATGGATTTTTTCCGTCGTACACCGGAAGCTGTTGCTAATCTACGTGCCCCAATCTTTGAAGAAAAAGTTATTGACTATTTGCTTACACAGATAAAAATCACGGATAAAAAAGTAACAGTTGAAGAGCTAATGAAAGAATATGATGAATCAGATTTAACTGATAAAATTCCTGCCAAGAAAAAAATTGCAGTAAAAGAAAAAGGTACCAAAAAGGCTTCAGCCAAAAAGAAGGCCTCTAAAACAAGTTAACCTAAGTCGATAAAGTAGTTCCGATAAATCAGTTTTTGATATATATTCTGACTTGCGCTGGCAATAATTTTAGGTTAGCCAGTGAATGTATTTTTAAATATTGATAGTGAACTGATAATGAAAATCGTTGATACTCGTCTCCCTAATCCTAAGCGTTTTATTTCTGGAGTTACAGGTGATTGGGAGGTTATCATTGGCATGGAAATTCATGCGCAAGTCATATCCGATTCAAAACTTTTTTCAGGTGCATCAACTAAGTTTGGTGCTGAACCAAATAACCATGTATCACTTGTTGATGCAGCGATGCCTGGTATGTTGCCTGTTATTAATCAAGCATGTATTTGTCAAGCTATTCGAACTGGTTTGGGATTAAAAGCTAAAATTAATTTAAGATCTGTTTTTGATCGTAAAAACTATTTTTATCCGGATTTACCGCAGGGATATCAGATTTCACAATTTCAGTATCCCATTGTAGGTGAGGGGAAAGTTCTTGTATCTATTGGACCAGATTCGAATGGTCAGTTTGAGGACATTGAAATTGGGATTGAAAGGTTGCACCTTGAGCAAGATGCTGGAAAGTCTATGCATGATCAGCATCCAACAATGTCTTTTTTAGATCTTAATCGCTCAGGTGTAGCTCTGATGGAAATTGTTTCCAAACCAGATATGCGGTCTTCAGAAGAAGCCAAAGCCTATATGACAAAATTGCGTACGATTGTTCGTTATTTAGGTACCTGTGATGGTAATATGGATGAAGGCTCTATGCGTGCAGATGTAAATATATCTGTTCGCCGTCCTGGTGGGCCTTTTGGAACACGCTGTGAAATTAAAAACGTTAACTCGATTCGTTTTATTGGCCAAGCAATTGAATATGAGGCACGTCGCCAAATTGCCATTTTAGAAGATGGGGGAGTAATAGATCAGGAAACTCGCCTTTTTGATGCAATCAAAGGTGAAACACGATCTATGCGTTCAAAAGAGGAAGCGTATGACTATCGTTATTTTCCTGATCCCGATCTTTTACCATTGGAGTTTGATCAGGCGTTTGTAGATACTTTGGCTGCAGAATTGCCAGAATTGCCTGATGATATAAAAGCGCGTTTTATCAATGAGATGGGTTTGACAGCGTATGATGCTTCTATTCTTGTAACAGAAAAAGCAATTGCAGATTATTTCGAAGAAGTAGCACATGGGCGCGATGGAAAAATGGCTGCTAATTGGGTGATCAATGACCTTTTAGGCGCTTTAAATAAAGATAATCGTGATATTGAAAATACTCCAATTACAGCAAAACAATTGGGAGCAATTATTGATCTTATTAAAGAAGGAACTATTTCTGGAAAAATTGCAAAAGATCTATTTGAAATTATTTGGAATGAAGGTGGAGATCCACATCAAATTGTAGAAAAGCGTGGTATGAAGCAGGTAACGGACGCAGGAGTTATTGAAAGAGCTGTTGATAAAATTATTATCAATAATCCTGATAAAGTTGCTCAAGCACGAGAGAAGCCTGTTTTGGTTGGTTGGTTTATTGGACAGGTGATGAAAGCAACAGAGGGTAAGGCAAACCCTCAAACTGTTAATAAATTGGTTAAGATTAAGCTTGGAATAGATTAATGTATTAAGATAAAAATTCTATAAACTTGTGATGCAGATCGTATAGAGGTTGGTAGTTAGTTATTCAGGGTTAGTTGTATTAGGGGCTCTGATAATTTCTTGCTTTTAATGATTTCAAGTATCATAATAAGTTTATTATTAAAGAACGGTCTTTATGGGAATGCTAAAGAAGTAGGAGAGGAAATGTCTGGTTTTTTCAAGCAAATCTTTACATGGTGGAATGGTAATACCATTAATACGCGCTTTTTTACATGGCTCCATGGTAAACGTGTAGGAGAAGACCAGTTTGGTAATATTTATTATGAAGGTAGTCGCCATAAAGATGGTTATTTACGTCGGTGGGTGATTTATAAGGATTATTCTGAGGCCTCTAGCATTCCTCCAGGTTGGCATGGTTGGATTCACCATCGTTATGATATACTGCCTACGGAAGAAAATTATCAATCATATGGATGGGAGAAATCGCATATTTCAAATATGACGGGTACAAGTGAGGCATACCGACCAAAAGGATCTATTGCTTATAACGGTCGACATTATTATGCTTGTGAGGATTATGATGCTTGGCTACCTAAGGAATAATAGGTGTATTTTTTTATTTGCTATATCAAAGTATTTTTTTTATATTTATTTAGTAGGAGGTATAGCGATTTTATCTGCAGTTAGTCGTGTACTTGCTGAGCGTGTTAGCAATGAGATTGGTATTTTTTCAGGTCTCGATAAAATTACTGGTCGGGTTACTAGTTTTGAAGTTCATATTGGTCAGGTTTATCAATATGGTGCTTTGCAGATAATACCACGAGTGTGCTATACGAGTTCTGAGAATGAACCAGCCCGTACTACTAGTTTTGTTGAAGTTAATGAAATGACATTGGAGAAAAAAACACGGCGTATTTTTACAGGATGGATGTTTGCAGATAGTCCTGGTTTAAACGCTGTTGAGCATTCTATCTATGATGTGTGGTTAAAAGATTGCAAAAAAAGCTCTCATACATTTCAATAATTTTTTATCATTTTTTTGTGTAATCTGAGAAATGTGTTATTATTTTCATTGAACTTCATATCATTTATATAGGATTGATATAAAAATAGTTTTTCAAATTATAATAATTCAATTTTAAATAAGAGCTTATTAATGTTTTATCTTTTCGGATAAATAGGTAAGGGGTTTTTCTTGGTACTTATAACTTGTATTTTAGGATATCAATTATCAAATCAATCAACTATTAAGCATAATAGTTATACGCGAGTACCAGAAGTGAGTTCGGGGAAGGGAAGAGGTATTATACCAATAATCCTTTATTTCCCCTTGAAGTTTAGGCTAAATTGGATTACCAATCAAGGTTATTTTTTATAATATGGAGGCAATTTTCAATTCAGGGAATCTCATCATTTAGGTCTGACCTGGTCTCAAAATTGCAACTATAATGTCTGATTCAGATAGACAATATCTTAACATGAAGTAGCCGCAGCTCAACATGAATTGGGTATTCGATTTGATACACTTGTTCGTGAAGCTGATAAAATGCAAATTTTTAAATATGCTGTGCATCAAATTGCTCATAGTTACGGGAAAACAGCGACCTTTATGCCCAAGCCAATTCTAGGTGATAATGGCTCAGGTATGCATGTTCACATATCAATTTGGAAAGATAAAAAACCAATATTTGCAGGGAATGAATATGCTGGACTATCAGAAACCTGTTTATTTTTTATTGGTGGTATTATCAAACATGCAAAAGCACTCAACGCCTTCACAAATCCATCTACTAATTCCTACAAACGCTTGGTTCCTGGGTATGAAGCTCCTGTCCTTCTTGCCTATTCTGCACGCAATCGTTCTGCAGCGTGCCGTATTCCATTTGATTCTTCGCCACATTCAAAACGTATAGAAATTCGTTTTCCAGATCCAGCAGCAAATCCATATCTAGCATTTTCAGCACTTGTTATGGCTGGTCTTGACGGTATAAAAAATAAAATTCATCCTGGACAGGCCATGGATAAAGATCTTTATGATCTGCCCCCAAAAGAGCTAAAAAACATTCCTACAGTTTCAAGAAGCTTACGTGAAGCACTTGAAGCTCTTGATAAAGATCGCAATTTTCTTAAAACCGGAGATGTTTTTGATGACGATCAAATTAATTCCTTTATTGAATTAAAAATGAAAGAAGTTCTACGTTATGAAACAGCACCTCACCCTATCGAATTTGATATGTATTATTCCGTTTAATGCAATAATGGAGGCTTTTTTGCCTCCATTTTCCATGGAATGTTGCACTCATAATAACCTTAACTGTAATTAGATAACTATCGTTTTTTTTTGAAGATTTTTGTATTATTTTGTTTATTACAAGAATGATCACATTATGAGCATTTTAAGGTTAATGACGAGATATTTTTAATTATAAGTTTAGTCAATTTTTTTAGACTATGTTTTTTAGATTATGTTATGTTTTTTAGACTATGTATTGTAATTTTTGTTTATAGTTATTTTTATTATCATAATTTTGTATTTTGAAGTTTAAGGGATGATTTCCGCATTTTGTTTTTCTTTTTCAGGCATGAATTGATGATAATTGTCGAAAGGATTGTAGGTTCCATGATTTTTTTTCCACTGTATGGGATCAGTAAAATTGCTTGACCAGAGGCCAATTTTATTGTCCTGTGCGTTTTTTTCAGCGCTTAGATATGTTGTTGGAATTGGATATTGATTGTCTTTTGATATTATTAGCATACCTTCTTCCAGTCCTATTTCAGCTAGATCGATTCCTTGCACGAAACACTGCGCATAGTGAATTTCTTTTTTAATGATAGCTTGCTTACAGGATATGTTCTGTCCGAGAGTTTTAGTGACTAGCCAAGCTGTTGTGACGGCCCCACATGGCCATTCTTGTTTATTTAATTCAGCTTTTTGACGGGGTGCACATGTATCTACGCCATATAAATGAATATTTCGGACGATAGGTTGACGCTTAAGCTTTTCGGTAGGAGTTATTAATTTGAATGTAACACCACTGGTAACAGATGCAGTACCATTAAACACGATATTATGATTATTTGAATCACTATTTATCCAATTGAAATTTTGTTTATTTTCTTTTATTTTTTTTTGAACACTAGCTTCATATAGTTTATTTTCTTTGAGATACATATTAATTATATCTTGGTTTTCTTTCATTTTTAATGTTTCAAGAATATTTAAATTTGTTGTGTCTTGATTTTGGCTTATTATCCATAATCCTACAGAACAGACAATATAGACAATAATAATTGGTTTAAATCGCATTTGCCCAATCCTTATTGTTTTTATAGCATATAAAATTTTTCTGCATCGTTTCTTCGCTTTTGAAGAGAGGTTTTCAACAGTATTTGTTGCAAATTAAGCACATTTTGTAAAGAAAAACATTATTTTTTCGCTCTTAATATTGTCATTTTGATAAAATAACAATATCCATATCAGATTTTATGGTTTAAATTTTCTGTCTCTTAGGTAGAGGATTTTAAATAAAGGCTTTTGATAAAATGTTCGTGATCAAAGAGACTTAAAACTGTTAAGTCTTATGGTATTAGAGGTCTTTAACTTTTAGAGATAAGAGGATGTCAATATGTAACAATATTCTTTTTGAAGAGAGGTTAAATGACAAACAACATATCTAACAATATATCTAAGAATATCTATATATCTAAGAATATCTATTTT
>NZ_KI912398.1:96847-102114 GCF_000518185.1 Bartonella clarridgeiae ATCC 51734 | reverse complement strand
TAAAAGCGCATTCATATACAAATTGTTATCATGTTGAACACCACCAAAAGCTGAAACTGACCACTTATCAAGGGAACTTTTCGCAGAGCCCTCCATATCTTTTGGAGTAAAAGATACTTTACCATAGGTTCCCAACAGACCGAAGTGTGTAATGGTATTTTCATTTTCAAAAGAACCTAACACAACACCAGTTTGTAGAGCAGCATACACTATATCAGCACCATAACCATATTGTAACGGATTGCGGATAGATGAAAAGTTTACTACGTTGCCATAGGAGGATAAAAAGAGAGATCCCTTCTTTTTACTTGAGACTAATCTTTCTCGCATATCAGCCAACACTCTATTCTGATTATTAATGTCAGAGATACCAGAAGAGAATAAAGCGTTAGGCATAACTAAATAGCTTGCCATTCGTGGGACAAGAGCTTTCACTCGTGATTGAGGATCAAGATACGTGTTTTGCAATTTGAAATGCCAGACAATAGGTGGTTCACTCTTATCAACATTATAGACAGGTATTCCTTTAAGGACATTCTTATAAGGAAGACCATCAACTGTAGTGTAACCATGGGCTAATTTGAAAGAGTTTTCATTTGCTTTTCCATATACCTCAATGAGGGAAATTCTCTCTTGTGAAGGAGAAACATACTCTCTAATGCCAATATGTTCTACATCTGTACTGTCTCTTGGATCTTTAGTGTGATTAATATGGACTTTAGTGACACCTCGTACATCCGTTTTAATTATAAGTTTATCAGAATCTCTCCTTCCCAAATTAAAATAAATTTTCGCATCACCAGCTGCAAAATATTGTGAAATAAAACCCTCTTGTGGGATTTGTATGAATAAAGTTTGGTAACCACCAATGACCTTTTTATCAAATACAATAGCACTATCATAAAGATGAAGCATATGCATAGTAGATTCTTGTCTCGTCTCCTCAGAATTGGAATTAGCGGGTATAATCCATTTTGAACCATTTTTAAGAGTTAAAAACACATATTGCGAGCTATTAACCTTTGATTGACCTTGTAAAGTAGAACCGTCTGCATCAATACGCAACATCTCAGCGTAATTATGCGTTTGATACGCTGTATTTGTTGTAGGCTGGCTCGTTAATAAAATATCAGAATAAATTTGCGAATTTTTAAGAATTACAATACCTGAACCTTTTGACGAAATACCTATATGTGGAGATGAAATTGTTGTATTGGTAAGGTGTACCTGACTTGGGGGATCAAGATCATCAGGAGTCGGTTTATGTCTGAAATAAATGCCATAACTCGAAGGATTAGTGACTCTTATAGTTGAATTTTTAATATAAACTCTAGATCCTCCATAAGGTACTACGCCAAGTAGACCAGTTGTTATATCAACTCCTGTAAAATCAATTTTTCCAATCTTGTTAGCAAGAACTCCAATGTATTTTGATTCAAATTTCCCTCCATTTATAATAGAAGAATTTATTATCGATTCTATAGAAATATCTTCGCTAATAGATGTGACTCTTCCATTATCAGCAATCAATTCTGCACTATGTATAAAGGTTGTACTAAATAACAGAAAAATATTTTGCAAACTTAATTTGATACCGAATGCTTTTTTCATATGAAAATCCTTAAACCACCAAAAGTATAATTTAGCATATTAATAATTGAAAGCACAAAAAGATACAATGTAAAATACATACAAAAAGATACAATGTAAAATACATAATGCAATGATTGTGATTGAATTACTAAAATATATGAAAAAAATCTTAAAATACAATATTTTAATCACATTATCTTATTGAAATTATTCTTAATAATTTGCTTATAATGAGAGTGCTCAATATAATTATATTTTCTTAATTCAATTTCTCTTAAGGTTATGAATAAAAAAATCATTTACCTATCTCTGATAAAAGAGATTTATGTATGACTAAAAATCTTTTAAAAAACCACTTATTATATATTATTTGCGTATAAGACAAGTTGTAACATTAAGTGCTGATAAATAATAACAGCATTGGTTTATTATTTCATATAATAAAGATAGGGGCGCTTGATAGAACATTGGTGAATAGTACGAAAAATAGGATTAAAAGCTAGTAGAAACGCTTCTATAATAAAAGAGTACGTGAATTAATATTATAAGTTAATAGCATAATAATGTTCTATTATTTGTGAGGGTGGAATTGTATTAAATGAATGCGAAAAGCAAAAGCGTGAAGCTATGAGCAATCCTATTTATTAAAAGATACTTCTTTGGATAATTATGAAGGTTTTAAAGTCCAATTTAAACGAGATAGTAAAGCTGAGCATTGGTTTTTAATTTTTGATATTCATATTCTTTTAAATTATTTTCCATTCCTGTTATCAGGGATAAACCAAATGGAATATATAATTCTCATTTCAAACTTGGCTATATAGAATATTAAAATGGCAGAGAAATACTGAACTACCTCAATATTGTCTTAAAAGATGTCGCTGCATAAAGGCTGGGTATTGATTTATAGGAAACAGCTAAAGCACATACTTCATGAAAGATTTATAAGTACCAGAATTATTCTGAATAGTTTTTTTCTGTCAATGAAAAAAGTGAGGAGAGGTTTTAATGATGAAAGGATATAGATTTTCATGAATAGAATTATTATAAATAAAGGGCAACGTTCTATGCTGCCCTTTGATATTGGAGTTAATATCAGTTTTTTTAGAAACGATAACGTATTCCACCTGAGAAAGAGGTTGCTGATATACCTGCTTTTTGAAGCTTGTGTTGGTGGCTAACATCTCCGTGCAATCCAATTTTTTGATTTAATTGTGCATTAATACCTATACCACCTGCAACGGATGCTCCCATAGGATCAAGACGGAAACTATCGCTAACCTGTATTGTATCACCATCACCAAAAGTGTTGATCATATCCAGTTTTCCATAAAGGGAAATAGCATGACCGTTTTCTACTGCGGCGATAGTTTTGGTTAAACGTCCACCAATACGAACTAGCCATTGGTGAGGATTATTCATATTGATTTCAAGATCATTACCATCTGAAATATTATCGAACATCAAACGTTGATAAGCAAGTTGTGCTTGCGGTTCAAAGGTTAATCCTTCAATACTGGTTGTAAATTGTTGACCAATGATAGCAGAAGTACTCAATGTGTTTACATCATTCAATTTTGCAATATTTCCGATGTTAGCAATTTTAATATGTCCTTTTACGAGACCATAGGAGAAGAGTGCATTCAAGTATAAACCATTACGATTTTGCATACTACCGAAAGCTGAGATTGACCATTTATCAAGCGTACTTTTAGTAGCACCTTCCATATCTTTTGGAGTAAAGGACAATTGACCATAAGTACCTAATAGACCAAAACGCGTAGTGGTGTTTTGATTTTCAAGAACACCCAATGCAACACCTGCTTGTACACCGCCATAGCGAATATTAGCACCATAACCGTATTCGAGAGCACTGTGGTTGGATGATACAGTTGCTGTACTGCCGTAAGAGGATAAGAAGAAAGTATTTTCTAATGAAATTGCTCGCATATCAGTTAATGCTTTATTTTGCTCACTAATATCAGAAAAACCAGCAGAGAATAAAGCATTTGGCATCACCAAATAGCTGGCCATTTGTGGTACAAGAGCTTTCACCTCCGATTGAGAGTCAAGATAGGCGTTCTGCAAACGGAAATCCCAATATGGTTTATCTGAACCAAACATACTTTGATCTGCTTCATGACTGGAAGTTTCAGGATCGTATGCATTCAGTGTATATTTATAAGGAGCATTATTTATTGTGGTATAGCCATTTGCCAATTTAAAGGAGTCTTTATTTGCTTCTCCAGAAACTTGGATAAGTGAGATGCCACTTTCGTTTTTAGGAACTGAAGCATTTTCTTCTGTTTTATTATTTCCTTTGATAGTATTAACATAGACTGTGGTTGTTCCTAATGCATCGCCATTAACCACAAGCCGATCGGTCTTTTGATCTTTTGTTTTAAGACCACTACTCCATTCAGTGTTAAAGTAAATTTTTGCATTGCCTTGAGCTTTGTAGACTTTTGAAGAATTATTTTCTTCCTTTGGGTCTTCTTCATACAGTACAGATACTTCATTTGGAGAAACTTTTGGTATTGCCGCTCCTACATATAATGTTTGATACTGACCATCTGTTGCCTTGTCAAAGGCAATAGTACTATTATTAAGATCTAATTTAGAGACAGAAGAACGCGCTCTATCAGCAAGATTAAGTAATTTATCTTCGTTATTTTTTTCTTCTTTGCTGATTTTTAAAGTCCAAATTGTACCATTGTTGAGGTTAAAAATTGTTTCAGCGTTTTCTCCAGTTCTAACACCACCTTCTAAGATCGAGTGATCTGTATTAAGTGTAATAGCTGACTTCTTTTTTTCTTCAGCAGTGAACTTTAATAAAAGATCAGCATGTATTTCTGAATTTTTAAGGTTGACAATATCTTTTCCAGATTTGTTTCCAGAAATACCTACACCTTTTTCAACAGTAAGCTTTGTATTAGTAAAATTAACGACATTTCTTTGTTTACCTTCTTTATTTATATTTTCAAGCTCTAGACCATTTTTAGAAGCTGTTGCAGAAACGTTGGAAATATTAATTTTTGCATTATCTTTTACAAAAAATGCAGCATTGTCTGCGTTAATTATACCACCTGCTATTGTGACATTTGTTTCATCACCAGATGCGCAAAGCCCAAAACCTTCTTTAGATTTAATGGAGATGTTTTCTAAAGAAACCTTACTGCTTTTGGCTAATACTCCACTTCCTTTGGCAACAGTGATTTTCGTATCTTTCAGCTTGTTTTTATTATTCTTACTTTCTTCGAAAGAAATACCGTCTTTTTCAGCTTCAATGGATCCACCGGTCATATTTAATATTGCTTGTGGACCTATTTCGATACCATTTTTATCTGAAGAAATTACTACATTATTTAATGTAACTCTACTTCCGGCCCCTTGAGCAATAATTGCTACTCTATTGGGGACATCATCATCATTATTATTTTTGAGTGTAACAGAACCACCATTTGCTAAAATTTGAGCACCATCTCTTAGATCAAGACCTGCCTTTTGTGAAGTAATGTCAACATTATTTACTGTAATAGTTGTATTTTTACCGTCAGCTTTTATGGCAATTTCTTTGGCATCAATTTTACCACTTTTCATTGTGATTTGAGTACCATTTTTTATATCAAGACCTGCCTTTTGTGAAGTAATATCAACATTACCTAATGCAATTG
>NZ_KI912398.1:0-96437 GCF_000518185.1 Bartonella clarridgeiae ATCC 51734 | reverse complement strand
CTTTTGTGAAGTAATATCAACATTACCTAATGTAATAATTGTATTTTTGCCCTCAGCTTTTATGGCAGTTTCTTCGGCATCAATTGTACCACTTTCCATTGTGATTTCACCACCTTTAGCGGCATTAAGGCCAATCTGAAGGTCTTTAATAGTTGTTTTGCCTTTTAGAAGAATTTTGCTGTTCGACCCCTCAACTGTTGCACCTTTTCCTTTTTTTGTATCAGCGCCGATCAGTGTTAAATTTTTACCAGTGATTTGACCACCTTTTTTAGCGCCATTTTTTACGGCTTTAGATTCTTCCTTTTCACCTACATAAAGAGCACTTTTTTCGGCACTCTCAGCCTGATAAGTTTTGCTCTCACCGGCGTCTACTTTGTTTCCTTCAAATTCAGCTTTGTGTTCAGCAACAGCAACATTAAAATGAGCACCAAATAAAATTATAGCAGCTGCAGCCGTACACGATAAAAGATAATTTTTACACATAAGGATTTTCCTAACTTATAAAACCCACATTAATCCCCCCGCTTATAAGAAAGATCTTATAAGAAGGATATGGAATAGATAATTTTCATTAATTGAAGTAAATTATTTTTTCTTATATGTAAAGATAAAAATGATTTTATATAAATATAAAAATATTTATTATTTATGAACATAATGTATTTATGTTTTATTTAATATATTAAACATATTGTTATTATTATTAATACATAATGTATTAAAATTTTATTTTAACAAAGAGTCAATTTATCATATTTATACTTAAAATAAAGGTTAAATGATAGAAAAATATCATCTTTAATAAGATGTCATACTGCTAATTTATATTGCTATTTAAAATATTGATAAGTTTTTCGTTTTTCTAGAAAATAATAGAATGGCAGAGAATAGCCTTATCAAAGAAGTAAAAATATAAGAAGGTAATATTTTGGATTCTTTTTTAGAAGCGAAGAGGCATAAAACAAAAGGCAGTACAATGACTGCCTTTTTTGGGAGTTAATATCTGTATCGTTTTAGAAATGATAACGTATTCCACCTGAAAAAGAGGTCCCTGATACACCTGCTTTTTGAAGCTTGTGCTGGTGGTTAACATCTGCATACACTCGGATTTTTTTATTCAATTGTGCATTGATCCCTATACCACATTCAATGGAATTTCCCATGTGATCAAGATGGAAGGTATCGCTAATCTGTATTGTATCATTGTCACTAAAAGTGTTGATCATGTTTAGTTTTCCATAAATGGAAGTAGCATGACCTTTTTCTACTGCAGTGACAGTTTTGGTTAAACGTCCACCAATACGAACTAACCATTGATGAGGATTATTCATATTGATTTCAAGATTATCATCATCTGAAATGTGATCAAACATCAAACGCTGATAAGTAAACTGTGCTTGTGGTTCAAAGATCAGCCCTTCAACGCCTGTTATAATTTGTTGACTAATGGTTGCAGAAGCGCTCAATGTGTTTACATCATCCAATTTTGCAATATTTCCGATGTTAGCAACTTTAATATGTCCTTTCACAAAGCTATAGGAAAAGAGTGTATCCAGATACAGGCCATTCCGATGATGCAAACTACTGAAAGCTGAGATTGACCATTTATCAAGCGTACTTTTGATAGCACCTTCCATATTTTTGGGAGTAAAGGATATTTGACCATAAGCACCTAACAGACCAAGATGTGTGGTGGTGTTTTGATTTTCAAGAGCGCCTAATGCAACACCTGCTTGTACACCACTATAACTAATATTAGCACCGTAACCATATTCGAGAGCACTGTAGTTGGATGATAAAGTTGCTGTATTACCGTAAGAAGATAAGAAGAAATTTTTCTTATTATTTCTACTCTCCAATGATACTGTTCGTATATTGGTTAACAGTGCATTTTGCTGACTGATATTAGAGAAGCCAGTAGAGAATAAAACATTTGGTATCACCAAATAGCTGGCCATTTGTGGTACAAGAGCCTTCACCTTCAATTGAGAGTCAAGATAGGCACTCTGCAAACGAAAATCCCAATATGGCCTATCTGGGCCAAACATATTTTGATTTTCCCCCTGACTAGAATTGTTAGGATCGTAGGCATTCAGTATATATTTATATGGTAGCCCCTTCATTGTGGTGTAGCCATTTGCTAATTTAAAGGAGTCTTTATTTGCTTTTCCAGAAACTTGGATGAGTGAGATGCCACTTTCATTTTCAGAAACTGAAGTATTTTCTTCTGTTTTATTATTTCCTTTGATAGTGTTGACATAGACTGTAGTTGTCCCTGATACATCACCGTTAATCACAAGTCGATCGGTCTTTTGATCTTTTGTTTTAAGGCCATTACTCCATTCAGTGTTGAAGTAAATTTTTGTATCACCTTTTGCGTTGTAGATTTTTGAAGAGTTGTTTGGGACTCTTCGATCATCTGCGGCTTCTGGTATTACAGGTCCTACATATAATATTTGATATTGGTCATCTGTTGGCTTATCAAAAAAAATGGTACTGTTATTAAGGGTAAGCTTAGAGACAGTAGAGTTTGATCTAGCAAAAATATCAATCAACTGTCCATCTTCACCATTTTCATTTGGCTCTTTTTCTTCTTTACTGATCTTTAATATCCATACTGTACCTTTTAAAAGGTTAAAGACTGTTTCAGTTTCTTCTCCAGTTCTGACACCACCTTGTAAGATTGAATGGTTTGCGTTTAGTTCAAGAATTGCTTCATCATAAGCTTTCTTAGTGTTTAATAAAACATCAGCATGGATTTCTGAATTTTTAAGAAGGATGTTACTCTGTCCAGATTCTACTAATGAAATACCTGCTTTCTTTGCTTCGATTTTTACATCAGTTAATTTAATTCTACCTCCTAAATCCTGAATTTCCATACCGTTTTCTTTTGCTTTTATGGAACCTTTTTCCATTATGATGGTGCCTCCATTGTAAACGAGAACACCTGTCTTTCCTGTTTCGATTTGTACATCAGCTAATTGAATTCTGCTTCCAGAATCCTGAACTTCTACACCGTTTTCTTTTGCTTTGATGGAACCTTTTTCCATTGTAATGATAGTGTCCTTGAAAGCAAAAAGACCTATATTTTCTGTTTCGATTTGTACATCACTTAATTCAATTTTACTTCCTAAGCCTTGAGTTTGCACAGCATTCTTTTTTGCTTTGATGGAACCTTTTTCCATTGTTATGGTGCCGTTTTTAAAAGCAATAAGGCCTAAACCTTCTGTCTCAATTTGTACATCAGCTAATTCAATCCTGCCTCTAAAATCATGAGCTTCTACACCGTTTCCTTTTGTTTTGATGGAGCCTTTTTCCATTATTATGGTGCTTTTTTGAGAAGCAATAAGCCCTTTTTCTTCTGCTTCAATTTGTATATTACCTAATTCAATTGTACTTCCTACATCCTGAGTATGTACACCACTCTTTTTTGTTTTGATAGAGCCTTTTTCCATTGTTATTGTGCTGTTTTTAAAAGCAATAAGGCCTTTTTCTTCTGTCTCGATTTGTACATCACCTAATTCAATTTTACTTCCTGAACCCTGAGCATGAACGCTATTTTTTTTTGCTTTGATGGAACCTTTTTCCATTGTTATAGTACTTTTTCCAGAAGCAATAAGGCCTTTTTCTTCTGACTCGATTTGTACATTGCCTAATTCAATTTTACTTCCTGAACCATAAGTTTGCACACCGTTTTCTTTTGCTTTGATGGAGCCTTTTTCCATTGTAATATTGCTGTTGTCTTGAGCAAAAAGACCTATATTTTCTGTTTCGATTTGTACATCACCTAATACAATTTTACTTCCTAAATTCTGAGTGTGCGCACCATTCTTTTCTGTTTTGATGGTACCACTTTCCATTATGATGGTGCGACTGTTATCAACAAAAAGGCCTTTATTGATTGATTCATCTTGAGGTACATAAACACTATTAATTTCAGTATTTGCATTTAAGTGAGTACTACAGAATAAAGCGACTAAGGCCGCGCAATATGACAGATAATTTTTACACATAAGAGAACTTTCTATAATTTATAAACTCTGTAATTTGCTCTTTTAAGAAGAATCCAAAACAGATAATCTCATCAAATTAGAGTAAACGATTTTTATTGATCTATAAAAGCAAATATGTCATTTATAAAGCCAAAATGTGTTTTAATTTTTGTTAAACATATTATTTTTTGAAATATGTATTTTAAAAATAAAAAAGATGGCAATATAGTGCAACGTTACCTTTAATAAACTATGATATAAGCCTATTATAAGATTTCCTATTAAAAGCAGACATCATTTTCACGCAAGTTTTGTTTTTTATGATTTGAGCAGTAAGAGTGGGGAAACAGCTGTTAAGCAGCTGTTTTTCTTTATTTTACGCGAGTTTTTTTCTCAATATAATGGTACAAATCTATGATTGATAAATTTTTGGCTTTTCTTTCTTCTTCCGGGAATGCTCTCCATAAACTAGGAGCGAAGCGCCTTATTGCGCTTGGTATAATTGGATTAACCTTGTTTGGAACAATTTTGTTTTCCAGCTTTTATTTAACGCGTCCTGTTTATGAAACGCTTTATGTTGGCCTTTCACGTGATGATGTGAATCGAATGGGAATGGCATTGGGTGAGGTGGGGATTGCTTTTGATGTTTCTGCTGATGGCAGTACTGTTCAGGTTCCTGTGGGACAAGCAGAACAAGCGCGAATGTTTCTTGCGGAAAAAGGCTTGCCAACATCAAACAATGCAGGATATGAATTGTTTGATAATATGGGATCCTTAGGGCTCACATCTTTTATGCAAGAAATCACACGCCAACGTGCTTTAGAGGGCGAAATTGCACGGACGATTCAAGTTGTACAAGGTGTAAAGGCAGCACGTGTCCATATTGTTTTACCAGACAAAGGATCATTCCGTAAGGCTAATCAGAAGCCTACTGCTTCTGTTGTGATTCGTACTAATGGTGGTTTTGCCGTTGAATCTGCTCAGTCTATTCGTCAATTGGTGGCAGCAGCTGTTCCTTCACTTGAAGCAAGCTCAGTGACGGTGATGGACACACGTGGACAATTGCTTGCTTCTGGGGTGGATGCAATGAATGGAACTTCGATGATGATGGCATCTCTTGAGCAGCAGGTTGCCTCGCAAATTGATGCGAATATTCGTAAACAATTGGTTCCTTATCTTGGTCTTGATCACTTTCAAACCAGTGTGCAAGTTGTTTTAGACACAGACCGTCGTCAAACAAATGAGACCGTTTTTGACCCAGAATCACAGGTTGTGCGTTCTGTGCGTTCTGTGCGTGATCAGGCTGATAGCCAAAATAATCGTAATAGTGATGCTGTGGGTGTAGAACAAAATATTCCACAAGAAGAAATTGCCAATGGTAGTGGAGAAAGATCAACGGATAAAAAAGATCGCCGTGAAGAGACTACCAATTATGAAATTAACTCTAAGACTATCTCTACAGTTAGCGATGGTTATAGTGTGAAGAAATTAGCTGTTGCTATCGTGGTAGATCGTGCACGTTTGACCCTTCCAGATAGTACAAAGCCAACCTCTGAAAGTGCTCTTAATGAGGAAATAAATCGCATCCAGCAGATGGTTGCGACGGCAGCAGGACTTGATCCAAAACGTGGAGATATCATCAATGTCACAGCTGTTGATTTTATCGGTCATACTGAGTCTGATATGATACCTGTTCAAATGCCTCTTTGGAAATTATTGTCACGTTATACATCTGCTTTAATCAATGGAGTTGCTTTAGTGATCGCTGTTCTCTTGATTTTATTCTTAGGTGTACGTCCTTTGATGCGTGAAATGCGGGAAGGAAAAAAGGCACTTGAAAACAGTAAAAACGCTATGGCTGATCTTGAAAATATACCTGCTTTGGAGCACCAATATCAAGCGAATGCAGAATTTAGTGGAATTACAGGGACAAGTGATGATACACATGATGCACTTCACAATTTACGTAATCGTATGCGCGTCCCACCACAGAATCGTCTTGAGCAAATGATTGCAATGGATGAAGAACGTTTTGCTGGAGTTTTACGTGAATGGATTAATGACACCAATACAACTGTGGCCGCTTAGATTTGTAAAGTGAAACGCTAAATGGAAGTGATGAATAGAATGGAACAAACAGGTGAAAAATTTGAAAAACAGGTAAGTTTGCCATTATCTTCTTTTTTGAGTGATTTTTCACCCCGCTATATTTCTTCTGAAGATATAGAGGTTTTGCCTTCTGGTAATGAAAGTGAAATCACATGTAATGACGAAAAGCAGGAAGACTTTTCATCATCGAGTATTGAGTTTCCGAAAGAATATATGGAAGAAATATTACCTTTCGGTTTTTCTTCTGAAGGCGTTGTTGATGTTGAAGCAGCTCAAAAGGCAGCTTTTGATCAAGCTATGCAAGAGACAACAGAAAAATTGCAAAAACAATTTAAAGTTGAAAAGCAACGTTTGGAAGAAGAGCATGCAAAGGCTATTGAAGCTGCTAAACAAAGTGTGGTTGAATCAATAGGAGCCAATGTACAGAGTCAATTAACAAAGGGGTTAGCTGATTTACGTCAAGAAATTTCTCAAGAAATTGCACAGGTTCTTTCCATATTTATTGGTGAGAAAATTACAGAAGAAGCGCTTCAGCAATTTGCTACAAAGATTTCAGATCAGGCTCTTGGTGGAGGACAGCCTTTAGTTCTTGAAGGGAGTAAAGAATTGTTTGAGCAGCTCAAAAAACAGCGTGATTTTGATGCATCTCAATTTAAATTTCAACCGACCAAGAGTACAGAGATACGTTTACATCGTGGTGAAATGGTTATTGCTACACAGCTTACTCCATTTCTGACAACATTGAAGGAGTTGGTGCAATGAAATCTGATGATCAACAATCTTCTTCTGAAATTATTATTGTTCGTCGTGGAGGACATGGCGATCATGATGATCATCATGGTGGTGTTTGGAAGATTGCTTATGCTGATTTTATGACAGCAATGATGGCGCTTTTTCTCGTTTTGTGGCTTGTTAACGTCCAGGACGATGCGACAAAGGAAGCAATTGCAAACTATTTTAATCCAATCAAACTCGTAGATCCCCAAACAAGTAATCGTGGTATTCAGCACAATGATATTGAGCAAGATAAAAAAAGCTCTCTTGATCAAGAGTGTAAAGATGATGCTCAGTCAGAAAAGTCAAATGCTATGGAGGAAGCAGAGTTAATGCGTGATCCTTATCTTGGATTAAAAAAGATTGTTCAATCAGAACGCAACGCACAAAATCCTGCTGAGCAGCAGTTTGAACAAGGGAATCTTGTAGGACAGGGAGCTGGTGATTCTCAAAAAAATTTACAACTAGGGACAGAGTATCATGATCCTTTTTCGCCATATTATTGGAGCGAAAATGTTGCTTCTTCTCAAAAAAGAAAAATTCAAAAGCAAAAAATGATGGCAAAAGAATCTGAACAGGAAAATAATTCTTCTGAGAATTCGCATGCTCTTTTAAAAGAGTTAACAGATTTGATAGAAGGGGAAACCAATAATATATTGGCCCATGTGAAGCCAATAAAAGAAGGCGTTATGATTGAATTAATGGATCAGCCTAAATATGAAATGTTTAAAGTTGGTTTATCTATTCCGACGGCGCAGACGATTGATTTGATTAGTAGTATGGCAGGAATTATTGCGAAGCATCAGGGAGATGTCGTAATTAGTGGACATACTGATGCGCGGCCTTATCGCAGTAATGTTTATGATAATTGGCAACTTTCGACAGCACGTGCACAGATGGCTTATTATATGTTGGTACGTGGTGGCTTGGATGAAAAACGAATTTTACGTGTTGAAGGTTATGCAGATCGGGATTTAAAAAATAAAAAGGATCCATATGCAGCTGAAAATCGGCGTATATCTATTTTTATACGAGATCCAAAAAGTGAACAAACACATGAAAAATCGACATTAGAGAAGTCTTCTTTTGGAAAGTCTGTACAAGAAAAATCAATTCTTGAAAAGGAAAAGACACCATGATTATGAAAAAGACATATTATGTCTGTTTTCTCTCTTTTTCTGTCTTTGTTCAAGGAGTTCTTATGCAACAAGGAAGGGCTTCTTTACAAAAGACAGAAACAGAGTTTCAGGAAGTTTTTGTTACACAATTAGATCATAAGATTAAAGAACCTTCTATGTTATCAGAAGTTGTTATCTCTGAGCCAATACAGTTTGTGCGTTCTTTGCAAAATTTGCAAGATAAAATTATATCAGGACAAGAAGAGGTATTGCAAGAGCAACTGCAGCTTTTGGAAGAAATTGGCGATAAATTTTTAACTTTTGATTCTGATGTTTGGAAAGATGATAACAATCTTTATGCTTTATTGATCTACCTTTTTAATGGTGGAAATCCCCGAGTGGTGCAAATCATTTTAGAGAAGTATGGGAAGGGAGTGATATCGCAGAATATAATGGATTGTGCTTTGGCTTATGCATCTCATAAAAGAGCTGCTTTTGTAAAAGCATATACACAATTAACTGAAGAAGATGTTCGCTCTATCCCTCCTGCTTTATTTGCATCTGTCGTGCTTTCTACGGTTGTTAATATCATAGAAAAAGATCCCATTTTGGCTTTGAAACAGTTGGATCAAATAAGGCTTTTTGCTCCGGGGACTTTATTTGAAGAGGGAGCTATTCGTCGAGAACTAAAAGTTGCATCAATACTTGGTGAGACAGATCTTTTGGCCTTATTAGTTCGTCATTACGCGCATCGTTTTTGGAAATCACCTTATGCTCATGATTTTTGGCATGAATTTACTCCCGCTATATTACAGATTGATGAAAAATTGAGTGTTGAGCAATTGGAAACATTGGTTTCTTATGCACCGACAAAAGTGCAGTTTATAACATATATGGAAGTGAGTCGTGCTGCGTTAATTGATGCGCGTATGGAAAAGGCACAACTGAGTGCTCAAAAAGCTCTGACATTAGCACATGAGATCGATGTAGATGATACATCTGCGCGTCTGTATTACGCTATGAGTCTGGCTGGTTCGATCACTGCACAAGAATCTATACAGATGTTACAAAATATCACCTACAAAGATTTATCAAAAAAAGATCGCTTTTTATTTACTGCTGCACAAGCTGTTGCAAAAAGAGTCATTTCTTCTCCGTTGGGTGATCAGAAAGAGAAAAAAGCACAAGTTACATTACAACCGCAAAGTCAGGGAGAGTTGAAGTTAATCTTAGAATTAGAAAAAGATGCTAAACAACAAAACACAATATCTCCTATAGAAGCAGAGATGAACCAGTTTATTCAAAATACACGAGAAAAGATAAACGAAATTGATCAATTATTAGGATACAAAAATGACAATAAACGCTGATGGATTGTGTGGTTTCCTTTCTATACAAATGACTACAATAAATAAAACTGCAGTAGATAAAACCACAGTTCAACCGGAAGATTGCACGGATAATCAATTACCTAAAGCGTTTGATACGCTGCTTAAACAAAATAAATTTATGCGAGATAGAAATTTTTATGAAGATTCTTCGCTTATGTATATGGTAAAAGAGGCTTTAAAAGAGTCTGCAGAACAGACAATTCTAGATGAGGGTGTAGAGCATTTAAATGAAGTTATAAACCAGGATTTTTTATATAAAATTATAGAGTTGGAAACATCAGAAGAAATTGTGGAACAAAATATAATTAAAGCTTTTGATGAGGAAAAACTACAAAAAGCAAAGCATAGTTATATTGGCGATAAAGAAAATATTTCTCTTCAAAATTTTTTATATCCATTTTGTTCGGTGCAACAGTTTGTAAAGCAAGAAAAAATTAGAGAAAAAGTTAGTGAGTGTGTGAAAAATGAGAGCATCACAGCTCTTATAAAAGGTGATATACAAGATCAGTGGATTTCAGATATTCAAAAAGCATGTGCTATTGAAGAAAAGCTTCAAGTTAAAGCAGTAGACAAACATTCTCTCGCACAACAAAAGGTACTACAGCATGGTACACAAAATTTTATACATGGAAGTGAATCCTTGACACTACATGTGAGTATGGAGACAGAAAGAGCTCAATCTCTTAAGAATTTGGAAATAGGTGATAGGCTTTTTTTTCAGGAAGAAAAGCCTGATTTTATGATACAGTTAAGTGATGTTGATATCACGTTTAATAAAAAAGTTGGGGGTGTAAGGATTTTGCATTTAAAACTCACACCTGTGGAGCTTGGGACAGTTGATGTTAAAGTGAGAATGACTGCGCAAGGACTTCATATTGAATTATGTGCTCAACATCGAGAAACGGCGCGTCTTTTGATCAGTAATCAACAGACGTTATCATATGTTTTAGAAAAGGCGTATATTCATGATGATGGTCATTTATTAATTAGTATTATTGATAAAAGCACCCAAGCTATTCAACAAGACCAATCTTTGCAAATAGAGCAAGGATTAGAACAAGATAATAGTGGACAACATTTTAATGGTCAACGTCAAGCATTTGGTTATAATGAACAGAATGGAAAAAATGAATCAAAGCAATTTTTCAAACAATTTTCGTTGTCAGATGCACCGCTTTTGGATCCTCCTTTTGAAGATATTTCTCCATGTAATTCTTATCGGTGGGTCGTATAGCATTGTAGTATTGGATTGTGCGGTAGCTGAAAATATTTGTGAAGCAGAAATGATTACTGCTTCTAAACGCTATGGTGTTCCGCTAGGCATATTGTATGCGGTTGGGTTAACAGAAACAGGTCATAAAGAATCACTCCAACCTTACGCATTAAATATTGATGGCAGAACTGTTTTTGCAAAAAATCAAGCGGAAGCTTTACATATCTTTAAAAATGCTAAACATCATGGAGCAAAACTCATTGACGTGGGGTGTATGCAAATTAATCATTATTACCATGGAAAAAATTTTTCTTCTGTTGCAGAGATGTTAAAACCTCATCATAATGTTAATTATGCTGCACACTTTTTAAAAGATTTGCACCAAAAAGAAGGCAGTTGGACTATGGCAGTTGCACGTTACCATGCAGGACCTAATAATGATCCTGCTCAAAAGCGTTATGTATGCCGTGTTATGCATAATATGATTGCCAGCGGTTTTGGTCGATGGACTCCTAATTCTCGAGTGTTTTGTGAAGGAACAAAATGAATCATTATGACAAAAATATTGAATCATTTTGATAAAAAAATGAAATTTTGTCTCATTTTGAGAAAATACTGGACTAAAAACAATTAAAAGTTGTTTTTTTTGTTGAAAAAGCACCATTAAAAGTAGTAATCATACTTTTATAGATAATAAATCGTAAAAATAACTTGTGTTTTTAAAAATTAAAGTTGTATAAATTTAACAATATGTAGGTTTTCCTACGTATACATTTAAAATTTTAGTTCTAGATATTGCTGGGTGAATGGTTATGATTGTTGTAGTAGATGACCGCAAATTGGTAACAGATGGCTATGCTACCTTATTTTCTCGCGAAGGAGTTGCTGCAACAGGCTTACCTCCTTCTGATTTTAGTGAGTGGATTTCAACAGCTTCAGATAACGAAATATCTTCGATCGAAGCAATTCTTTTAGGAAAATGCGAAAATCAAATCGAATTACCAAAAGAAATTCGAAATTACAGCTCCGCTCCAATCCTTGCTATGACAGAAACAAATATTTTAAGTCATACAATAGAACTATTCCAATCAGGTATGGATGACGTACTTCGCAAACCTATCCACGTTCGGGAAATTTTAGCAAGAATCGGCGCTATTCGCAGACGAATCGGCAACAATATACGCGGAATAAACACTGCAATTGAAGTAGGACCTATTAGCGTCTTTAATGACGGACGTGACCCACAAATTAATGGAATAGAATTAGCTCTGCCACGCCGAGAACGCCGTATTCTCGAATATCTAATAGCTAACGCAGGAAAACGCGTCAACAAAACACAAATCTTTAATGCAGTATATGGCATATTCGACGATGCAATCGAAGAAAATGTTATTGAAAGCCACATTAGTAAACTACGCAAAAAACTTAAAGCTAAAATCGGCTACGATATTATAGATTCAAAAAGATTTCTTGGCTATAGTTTGCAAGTTAAAGATAACTAAACTTATATAAACATCTCCTCCAACTTTTAAAAAGAAAAAAATTAAATTGGTACCTTAAACTACTCTACACCTATAAAAGTAAATTATGTTTTTTTTATGATCAAATTATTTTTATAAAAACATTTAAGCAAAAGCTTCACACAAGGAAGTTTATTTATGGTAGTGTTATAGGCTAAAAATCATAGGAGATGATATGGGTATTTATGGAATGATGCGTACTGGTGTTTCTGGTATGAACGCTCAGGGAACGCGACTTTCTGGTGTAGCTGATAATGTCGCTAATGCTGGTACAGTTGGATATAAACGTACGAATGTCCAGTTTTCTAATTATGTAACGCTTTCAGGACAATATGCTTACGTTCCTGGGGGGGTGAAGAGTCATATTGGTCATGATATTTCAATTAGTGGTCCGGCACATGCAACAGGTCGTTCTGGTGATGCGATGATTCATGGAAATGGCTTTTTTCGTGTTGCAGATGAAAACGGAAAAGAATTTTTAACGCGTGCAGGGTCCTTTACACGCGATAAGGATGGGTATCTTCGCAATACTGCAGGATATTATCTTTTAAATGAAGATGGAGAAAGAATCCAAATTAAAGGCGGTCCAACCGATTTATTTGGTCCTGAAGTGACGACGAAAATTGATTTTAAAGCAAATTTTAATCCAAGCGCCAAGGTTATGGAACCAGAGGGTGGTCAAATTGATCCTAAGGATCCTAAAAGTTATAATCAAAAAAAGTCGATGACAACTTATGACAGCCAAGGTAAGAAGGTTCAGGTTGATTTCTATATGAGAAAAACCGCTGAAAATAAGTGGGTTGTTGATGCTTATTCTAACGGAGAAAAAGTTGGTTCTACAGATTTTAACTTTGATAAAGAGGGGAATCTTATAGAGCCTACAAAAGAATTTAAATTAACATTGCCAGATAGTGAGGGGAAAACTTTTGAGGTCGATGTTAATTTTGGCGGGGTGGGGGCAGATTCTCTGGTGACGCAAAAGGGCAATTTATTTGCTTTTGAGGCGGAAGCAGATGGTATGGAGTCGGGTGCCTTTGATGGTTTCACCTTTGGTAAAAATGGTGAAATTGAGGTTATGTATTCCAATCAGAAAACACGGATTGTTGGGTATGTAGGCATTACGACTGTAGCTTCACCAGAAAGTTTGACTTTTTTAGGTGGTTCTGTTTTTGAAACTAATAGTCAGACGGGGGCTCAAATGATGGGACGTCCTGGTGATGGTGTCTTCGGCACTCTGTCTTCTGGTTATTTGGAGGATTCAAACGTTGATATGGGCGATGAACTGACAGATATGATTGAGGCACAACGGAATTATACAGCAAATTCCAAAGTATTTCAGACGGGTTCAGAGTTAATGGATGTTATTGTTAATTTGAAACGGTAATTTAAATACAATTAAAAGGGATAAGATTATGTCGCTTAACTTAGCACTTAACTCAGCCCGGAACTCGCTAAAAGCGACTACAGGTCGACTTGATACCGTTTCACGTAATATCGTGAGAGCAGGAGATCCGAATTATACGCGACGCACTTCATATTTAGAATCGGGGCCGGGAGGAGCTGTTCATGTCGTTGTGCGCCGTGATGGTGATATCCATTTGTTGAACAATTATTTGGTCAAAGCAAGTGAGGCTGCCGCTGCTGGCAGTCTTTCTAATGGGCTTAATCGTTTATCTGATATTTATGGAGCAGATAAATTTTCAAATTCACCTTCTAAATTGCTTGGTGAATTTCAAAAAGCACTTCAATTGTATGCGAATGATCCACAACAGCGTTCTAATGGAGATGCGGCGGTTGATCGTGCTCGTGATTTGGCCAAAGGGTTGAACACAGGAAGTTATGAAATTGAAAAATTATACAATGATGTGAATAGTGATATTCAAGATTCTGTTGATTACATCAATGATTTGTTACAAAAATTTCACGAGCTTGATCAACTGGTGGTGCGGGAAAGAAATGCAAATCGAGATGATAGTGTTTATATGGATCAAAGAGATGCTATTTTAAAAGAGTTATCTCAAGAAATTGGTATCAATACAGTTAATCATTCTGATGGAACAATGTCCATTTATGGTATGGATGGTAGTACTTTGTATGATAAAATGCCACGGACAGTATCGTTTCAATTTAGCGCCTCTTTGCCACCTGGTATTTCTGGAAAACAAGTTTTTATTGATGGTGTTCCCTTAGGTCATTCATCTTTTTTGAATCCTAATGGAGGAGGTAATCTCGGTGGTTTGTTGAAGTTACGTGATGACATTGTGCCACAATATCAAAAGCAGTTAGACGAAATAGCAAATGCTTTGATGCATATGTTTCCTGGCCCTCCTTCTTTATTTTTAGATGGTGATCAGCCAAGTGGTCAGATTGGCCCTCTTGAGGGTTTAGCAGGACGGATACAGCTTAATCCTATATTTGACAGCAAAACTGAAGGTGGTGGTCCAGAACATTTTGGTGACAATCTTCAAGCATTAGTAGATGCTTTTAATGGGAAGCAGCAATTTGGAACGGGTACAGGTTTGGATCCAGATCAATCAATTAAGGATTTTAGTAAAAATTCAGTAGGTTGGCTTGAAGGTTTACGGTCAAATGCAGATAAAGAGGCTAAATATCAAGGTACAATGTTTTTGCATGCTGCTGAGGCGTTATCCAATGCAACAGGTGTCAATGCAGATGATGAGTTAGCCTTGATGTTGCAATTAGAGCAGACATATGGAGCAACCTCTCGTATTATCAGTACGGTTGGTAAAATGTTAGATGATCTTCTAGCAGCAGTTAGATAGGTGTAAAATGAGAGTTTCTTCAATTTCGACATATGTTTTAAACAATGCACGGCGTAATATAATTTCTGAAGGGCAGTCTGATTTAATGAAAGCCGCCTATGAAATGGCTACTGGACAGGTGTATGATCCAGGTCTTGCATTAGGGCGTAAAACAGCACGGTTAATAGATGTTGAGAACCAGATGAGTTATCTCGAAGGTTATAGTACGAGCGATAAACTTCTTACATTAAGACTATCTTCTGTGCAGGTTGCGATTCAAACTTTAATTGCATCAGATGATAAAGAGGCAGCGCCAGGGGCATTAACTATTTTTAATAATATGCTTGTAGGTGATGCAGGAAATGCAACACCATCTGCAGCACAAGCTGTTGCCCAAAATGCTTTGGGTGCATTTATTTCGGCTTTAAATACCAATTTTAACGGCGAATATATATTTGGTGGGACAAATACTAGCGAACCACCGTTAAAGTTTTATAAAGTAGGTGGTGAAACAGGTCCTAGTAAAATTGTGCAAGAGACGTTTGAGAATTTTCTAAATGGCAGAAAACTAGAAGATCTCACCAGTGAGGAAATGGAAGAATTTATTGATGGCCCCTTTAGCGATTTATTTAATGAAGAGAATTTTAAGGAATTTTTTTCAAATGCTCAAGATGGCTCTATTGAGAAGCACATTGCACCTAATGGTGATAAGGTAGATGCTGCGGTAAGTGCTAATGATAAAGGTTTCCGATACGCTATGAAAAATCTGATTTTGGTAGCAGAATTTGGTGATATCGGTTTATCAAAAGAGGCGCAAGAAAGCCTTTTTTCAAGAGCACGAGCGTCTGCGGATAATACATCTACAAGCAGTGCTGTGGATGAAATTATTGCAACAGCTTCTAGAGTAGGAAGTACAGAAGCAAGAGTGAAAGCGGCTACGCAACAAATTGAGATTCAAGTAGGTCTTCTCAGAAGAGCACAAATTAATATGATTGCTGTTGATGCGGCAGAGGTTGCTCAAAAAGTTAAAGCTTTGGAGACTATGCTAGAAGCTTCTTATACTTTGACAGATATGATAAGACGATTAAGTCTTATTAATTATTTAAAATAAAGAGGTTTAGCTGTTTAATGTATCAAATGCGATATGAAGATGTCATGGAAGATGATGCAATGAGCGCACGTGAGCGCGAACGGTTTTTGTTTGATCGATGTATTAAGCTTCTTTTAGATGCAAAAATGAAAGGTCCTGGTACGTGTGAAGCCAAGGAAGCAGTTCAGTTTGCTCGAAAGCTTTGGGTTATTCTTATTGAAGATCTTGGGCAGGCAGCAAATGCTTTACCACAGGCATTGAAAGCATCTCTCATTTCTATTGGTTTTTTTATTTTAAAAGAAATTCAAAAATTAGATGAAGGAGAGATTACTGATTTTGATGTTCTTGTTGAGATCTCTGAATCTATTCGTGATGGTCTGGCAGAAAATGCGGAGATATGTGAATGAGCAAGAAAACAATCCATTTGACACTCAAACCAAATGAAAGAATCTTTCTTAATGGTGCTGTGTTACGGGTGGATCGTAAAGTAACTTTTGAATTATTGAATGATGCCACTTTTCTTTTAGAAGGGCATGTTTTACAGGTTGAAGATACTGACACCCCTCTTAAACAGCTTTATTTTTCTGCTCAGCTTATGTTGATTAATCCAAGCGAAGCAGAGAAAGCATTAACCGTGTTTGTTGATCTATTAAAGAAATTACTTCAAACCTTTACTGATTGTGACCTTTTGAAAGGCTTAAAGGAATGTATTTATTTAACTGAGCAAAATAAAATTTTTGAGGTACTAAAAGTTCTCCGTAGTTTGTTTCAGAGAGAAGCACAAATTATGGGTAAAGTATCCTCAACAAATTCAACAAATGTGAGTGTAAGACAAGTTGGAATATAACGTTAACGAGGTGTAATATGGTATTGGATGCGGTTAGTGCTCCTAGAATTTATTCTCAGAATATTGATGGACAGCCAGAAATGGCTGGGGCAAAGAAGAACGCAGATTATGATACGTTTATAAAGCTGTTGGTAGCACAGATGAAAAATCAAGATCCAACAAAACCTATGGACTCAACAGAATTTGTGGCTCAATTAGCAAGTTTTTCATCTGTTGAACAAGCTATAAAGATGAATGAAACACTTACCCAGATGCTTTCTAATGGATCAATTAACGGGGCAGAAGGATATGTCGGCAAATATATTCAGTTTACAGATGAAAAAGACAAAATTATTGAAGGATATGTAGTCTCTATTGATATTTATAGTGATGGTATAGTTGCGACATTGGACAATGGTGAAAAAGTTGTTATTGGTCCAGGCGTTAAAGTTATGGCTGAAAAACCTGATGTAGAGGGTTATGAACCTGGTGAAAATGCTGACAAATCTGATACTGATAGTCATAAATCTTATGTTGGCGGGTTTTAGAGTATGAATGAAGCTGATGCTATTGATATGGTTACAGCAGCTATATGGACCATTTTAACCGCTAGTGGTCCCGCAGTTCTTGCTGCAATGTCTGCGGGTGTTATCATTGCTTTATTTCAAGCATTAACACAAATTCAGGAAATGACTCTGACATTTATTCCAAAAATTATTATTATTTTTCTGGTATTAGCATTTACAGCTCCATTTGTTGGGGGGCAGATTTATGCTTTCACACAATTAGTTTATAACCGAATAGAAACCGGATTTTAAAGATTTTCATTAACAGTGTATATAATAAAGTTTCAAAAATACTTTTTTGTACTTTGTATGTAAAGCTATTAATTGATAGGTTCTCTTCTATTCGAGAATATACATTGAGTTTTCAAAATCATTGCAGAAGTAAAATATAATACCATCATAGAAGTTTTTAAAGAAAATATTTCTTTTAAAAAGTCTCTTTAATTTATGCGTTGAATTTTGAGAAAGGCCTTTTTGTTTTTATAAACAATAACTATTTTTGCCAAATTACCATTCTAAAAGTATCATGCATATTTTATGCAATATTTTCTTTTTCTGTTGCAGTTATTTTCTCCTCCACTTTTTGTGCCATATGAGGTTCTGCTTTCTCTACCGTTGTATGTTGTTGTATTGATTGACTTTTATACTTTTCTGCAGCATTTAAAAACAAAAAGTCATCATTGTCTGTGACTGGTTTCATTATTTTCTGACGGATAAGCTCATTAATATGCGCAAGCATATCAGAGATATTAGCTGAAAGGGGATAATGTGGCATAGGTTCAACAACAGGGGCCATTTTTGTAAAATTTTGAACTGACTGCACTCCATTTTTAGGAAATGCTACTAATGGCACTAGCATTGTAAAATGCATTGATGAAGCAATTCTCTCTGATTGCATATTGTTACCCCCTATTACGTTAATTACTTAGTGACTCATAGAACTCGCATAAAGGTAATTGGTTTTTTTCATAAAATCAAGCACCTAATAGATATTCCTTATATTTAATTAAAAAGCCTGATTTGTGGTAGTTTTTTAGAAAAGTGAGTGCTCGTAGTTGCCGTATTAATAGGGGAAAAGGATAAATAAATAAGATAATCAGATCAATTATTAGGAAAAAACGTGAATTTTTATTTTATACAATTTTTTTTATGAATATTTCTAATGTATAGAACAGGATTATTCAAATTTCTTATAAAGACTTATCAAAAATTGTTTTGATAAGTTTTTTTCTTTAAAAGTCACTCGAATTTTATTTTTTCTAAAAAATTTTAAAGAGGATGTAAGTTTAAAAAATTCTTAAAATTATCGATAATAAAGAGCAATGGGTACATCATTGATAGTTGTGACTTGAATATCCATATCATAAATATCTTTAAGGATTTCTGGCTGGATAATTTCTTTTGGGCTTCCACAATAAGCAGCTTTACCGTTTTTAATGGCGACAATCAAATCTGAATAATATGAGGCAAAATTGATATCGTGCATAACAAGAAGAATGGTTTTTTTTAATTCATTAGCGGTGCGGCGTAGTTTCTGCATCATAGAAACGGAATGTTTCATATCTAGATTATTCAATGGTTCATCTAGGAGACAATAGTTAGTATCCTGACAAATGACCATTGCAATAAAAGCACGTTGACGCTGTCCTCCGGACAGTTCATCTAAAAAGCGCATTTCGAGATCTTTTAAACCAAGATATTGAATGGCGCTGTTGATAAATTGCCTATCTTCATTGTTATATCGACCTTTAGAATAGGGATAGCGTCCAAAACTTACTAAATCACGAACTGTTAGGCGAACAGATAAAGGATTATCTTGACGTAAAAGTGAGAGTTTTTTAGCTAAAACATCGTGCGACATTGTTTGAATATCAAAGCCATCGACGTTAATTGTGCCTTTAGTAATTGGCAAAAGGCGTCTTATCATCATTAAAAGAGTTGATTTTCCCGAGCCATTGGGGCCAATAAGAGAAATAATGCCTCCCTCTGGTAAATGAAGGCATAAATTATCAATAATCGTCCTAGCTCCATAGGTTTTGGAAAGATGATCTATTTCAATCATTTTAATTTTCCCTTCATCAATAGAGTTAAGAAAACGATACCACCAAAAAATTCAATAATAAAACTTAATCGTCCTCCCATATTCAAGATTTGTTCTAAAATAAACTGTCCGCTTACTAAAGAAATTATGGCTAATAATATTGCAATAGGTACAACAACATGGTGTTTTGCTTGAGGTGAGAGCTCATAGGAAAGGTTAGCAACTAACAGTCCAAAAAAAGTGACTGGTCCGACAAGTGCTGTGGAAATCGATACAAGAATAGAGACGAAAATAAGAATAGCTGTAGCACTTTTGTGATAATCGATACCAAGATTGAGAGCCGCTTCGCGTCCAAGAGAAAGAACATCTAATAAGTAACGTAAACGCCACCCAATCAAGCTTACGATGAAAACAATGATTGTAGCAAAGCCAATTAATGATGTATTGAATTTATTAAAATTTGCAAACATAATGTCTGTTAAATTCATCATTTGATCTGGATTCAGTTGTAATTGCATAAACATGCGTAAGCTGAAGAAAAATCCACCAAAAACGACGCCAATCAATAAGGTGAGATGAAGGCCTTGAATGCTTCCTGAGAATAACCAGCGAAAAAGAGTTATTGAAAAAATAATAAGGATAAGAGCTTCAAGAATTAATTGTCCTTCTTCATTGAGGAATGGTAAAGAAAGAGAATTGAGAGAATAAAGAATAACGGTTTTGATTAAAATATAAAGCTGATCAAACCCCATAATTGAAGGTGTCAAAAGACGATTATTAACAACTGTTTGAAATAAAACAGTAGAGGTAGCAATTGTATAAGCAATGAGAAGAAGAGAAACAAGTTTTGCGAAACGAAATTTCCACGTAAAAATAGTTATATTCCATAGCATATAAAGACCAATTATGACACATGCCATTATGGTAAGCGCTGTCAGTATCAGTATAGTTGCTTTTTTTCTATCCAAGACGCTGTCTCCAGTGTAAAAGCAGTATAATAAAAACAAAGCTACCAATAACACCCATCACAGTACTGATAGGAATTTCAAAAGAATGGTGAAGGATTCGTCCTAAAAGATCACAAATCAATACCAGTCCAGCACCGCTAATCATCACCCAAGGAGCGCTATAACGCATATTGTCACCCATGAAATTTGAGATGAGATTTGGAATAATCAATCCGACAAAAGGAATACGACCAACTGTACAAGTTACCAAAGCGGTAATTGATGCGACGATAAAGAGCCCAAAAAACATGACAGTACGGTAATTAAGGCCAAGATTATTGGTTAAATCTTCCCCAAGGCCAGCTACGGTAAAGTGGTGAGCGGAAAAATAGGCAAGCACGCATAAGGGAAAAGACAGCCATAAAAGTTCATATTTCCCGTCAATAATCATTGAAAAACTACCAAACAAATGAGCTTGAAGAGAGGGGAGAAGCATTTCATGATCAGCAATAGCATTTGTTAGAGAATTAATAACATATCCCAGCATAATTCCTATAAGCGGTACAATGAGAACAGATTTTAAAGGAATTTTGTATAATAAAAACATAAAAATCAATGTGCCAATCATGGCAAAAGCTGTAGAAACAGCCATTTTCCCAAGTACAGGTATGTCAGGAATAAAAATCATGACAAAAAGAATGCCAAGTGATGCAGATTCAACAGTTCCAGCAGTTGAAGGTTCGACAAAGCGATTACGTGTTAACAGTTGCATAATCGTCCCTGAGAGTGCAAGTGACATACCTGTCAAAAGTACTGCAATTGTTCGGGGAAGGCGCGTTTGCCAAAAAAGAAGCCACGCTTTTAAATCGCCTGATAATAAATCAGCAGGTGTTACATAAGAATAACCAACGAAAATGCTACAAGCAGAAAGTACAATAATGATCGCTATGGCTATCCAATAATTTGTCACGTCGAATTCTTCTTCAAAAAAATAACAGAGGCTATTTATATAACAACCTCTGTTATTAAGTCTTATTTTTATAACGAGCAAGTATTTTATATATAACTGCTCTTATTTACTTTTTGTAAAAGCTTCGCTGATTTGTTTTGTTGCTTCGTTAAGTCCAGTTAAACCACCACTTGCACGATACCAGCTCCAAGAATCTAGATAAATAATTTGATTTTTTTTCCCAGCAGTTGTGCGGTGAACAAGTTCATTGTCTAATAATTCTGCTGCAGATTTTCCTTCTCGTCCAATTGCAGCATCACGATCAATAACTAATAACCAATCAGGATTAGTTTCAAGAATAAACTCAGGAGAAATAGGTTGTCCATGTTTGTGCACAACTATTTTATCAGTTGCAGCAGCAATTCCAAAGTTAGTGTGAATGATATCTATGCGTGACTTTGGACCCAAAGCATTTATTTTTCCCCCTGAAGTCATCAGAACGAGTCCTTTACCTTTTCCTTCTGCGCTTTTACGAACCATTGCTAAATTTTCTTTGAGCGTTACAATTTCTTGTTCAGCTTCTTTTTCTTTACCAAAAATTTTCCCGAGAATGGTGATATTCCGTTCAATATTTTGGAGAGCATTTTCATACCCTACTGTTAGATCAATTGTTGGAGCGATTTTTGATAAATCTTGATATTTAGATTTCGTTCTTGAAGAGATAATAATAAGATCAGGCTGAAAAGAAGCGATTTTCTCATAATTAGGTTCAAAGAAAGTACCGATTTTTTCATATTTTTCATCATCAAAATGTTGTAAATATACGGGTTTTTTGCCTTCAGGAACACCAACAACAGCATTAATGCCTAAACGATTTACATTATCGAGTGATGCAAGATCAAAAAAAACAACCTTTTTGGGATTGTTAGGAACAGAAGTTGTACCTGAAGCATGTTCAACCGTTAGATTTGCCCACGCAGTGGCTATAAAGCTCATTATTACAGTTAAAATAGAAACTGCCCGTATTATACGTTTAACAATCATTATTTTGTCCTTTTCTTAAAAAAAACATTCTCAAAATTTATTAGAATTAAGACTCTTATATTTATTAAGTTTCTTTTATGCAATAAATATACAGTAAGAACACACTATGTTGTCAAAATGATTTAAGACATATAATGTTTAGTGTATAATTCAGCACCAATCAAGAATAAAATTTATTTTGTATTTTTAGTGTTGTGCAAAATTTTACCTGTAGTTTGCAGAAAATGATTGAATGAGATTATAGAGAATATCTATAATTTTATAATTTATAATATTTCCGTTATTTAAAAATTGACAAAGTTTGTGATTATTAAATGCTTTGATTTAAAAGGGAACGAGCAATTTCTTTCTAAGGTTGAGAAGCTGATTTGCTTCTTTCTGCTTAGAGATAAACTTCTGAGTTATTTTATTCGGTTTAGTGCTCTTTAAATGATAAAAGATGATGAAAGTATGATTTATATTACGTGGAGAATGTTCAACGCAGTAAGAGATCCTGTTTATTGCGCAGGCGTGCAATCCACTGATTTTCGCGAATGGTTGTATTGTGTTTTGTAATGAGCTCATTCTTTTTAATTGCAGTTGTAACTATTGCTTTTTCTAGAAGTCCACAAGGGATAGCTTGATGAGCACGTGCTTCTTCAGCGCTCATTGTCCAAGCGCGATAGCTATAAAGACCAATAAAATCTAGTTGTTCACCGGGGTGTAAATCTTTTTTGGCAATAGCACAAACTTCTGCTACTGGTTGCTTAAGTGGTGCCATATCTGTTTTTCCATACAACATAATGCGTGCGCAGGTAAGCGGAATTTCCATTGCAGTTAAGTGATAGGGGCGGTGAAAGGTAAAATAAGGTCCTTTACCAATTTTTAAATCTTCCATACGTTCACGTAAACGCGGATGTGTTATTTCCGCAATGACAAAAACACCAGGAGCGACTCCTTCACCTATTGAATAATCTACAACACCACATCTGTTTAAAATTCCACCATCTTTTTTTGGAATAAGTACTTTATTTAAGTCTTTGAGTGCAGCTTTGGGACCATGCATTCCTGGGCAATCAGGAAGAAGTCCTGTTGCATTAGCAATCGCTGCCATTTCAACCATTGTTTTGGATCCATCAATAAATTCAACCAACATCCGAACATTCATATTGCGTTGTCTGGCTTCTTCTTCGTAAGCATCAGGAGTGGCATCAAAAATAAGTGGATTATTTTTTCCTTTACCTACTGCAACAATCTTATGCCCGAGTGCTGAAACAAATTCAATGAGTTCCATACAAGATGTAGGTTCATCACCAGCTCCAAGTGTATAAATAAGACCTCGTTTATCTGCTTCATTTTTGAGATAAGCACCGATCGTAACATCAGCTTCCACATTCATCATGACAAGATGTTTATTATTTCTAAGTGTTTTGAAACCAATTTCTGCACCTGCTTCAGGATGACCTGTTGCATCAACAATAATGTCGATTTGTTCATGGCGTAAAACAAGGTCTAAATCATCTGTGGCAGCAATCAAGTCTTTTTCAATGGTTTGGGTTAAGGCGGTAGTGTTTTCAACTTCACATACATGCCCTTTTTCCCCATAGGCTAATGCAGCAGCATCAAAAACACGTGATGGTGTGCGAGTGGCAACAGCTGCAATTGTTATGCCATCTATATGTGTAATACTCGATAATAAATCTGTTCCCATTTCGCCACAACCAATCAATCCAATACGAATGGGTTTGTAGGTTTCTGCACGCTGTTTCAAATCACGCGCTAAACCTGTTAAATTTATATTGCTGGTCATTGTCGTTTCCTATTTAAATTTTTCTTTAAGAAAACATTTTATTATTTAAAGTGCGTTTACCTATGAGATATTTAAGCTTTATGTTATTGATGCTCTAAACAATGGCTTTTATAAAAGCAAGAGGGGAGAAATGTAGTATTTTGTCCAATAAAACAAGGATAGTGTTATGCAACGAAAAATAGCAGTGCAAGATATAGCTAATTTCATTGGAAAAGAAATTGGCTTATCGCAGTGGCGTCTTGTTACACAAGATATGATTAATCAATTTGCACATGCAACAGATGATCATCAATGGATTCATGTAGATGAAGAAAAAGCGAAAAAAACGCCTTTTGGAGGTACTATTGCTCATGGTTTTTTAACATTATCGCTTTTGTCCACGTTAGCTTATGAGGCATTGCCAGAGTTGGAAGGTGCGACGATGGGGATTAATTATGGTTTTGATAAAATTCGTTTTATGAGTCCTGTCAAAACAGGAACACGAGTGCGTGCCCGTTTTATTTTAAGTGATGCTAAAGTTCGTCCCTCTGGTCGTGTTGTTTTTCATTATGAAGTAACGATGGAGATTGAACAGTTAAAAAATCCAGCTCTTATTGCCAACTGGCTTATTATTGCTATGATTGAGGAAAAAAAGTCAGCCTGTGAAACTGTTTAATATTTTTTTTTATCCAATTTCTGTCCAATTCGATCACCAGTCCATTGTACAATTATATTGAGAATAATTAAAAAAATAATCACTATTGTCATGATAGCGGTATTATAGCGTTGATAGCCATAGCGAATTGCCATATCACCCAAACCGCCACCACCAAGATATCCAGCAAGAGAAGTCGCACTGATTAGAGAAATGACCATGACTGTAAAACCATTGATGAGGCTGGGGAGTGCTTCAGGTATAAGGACATGTCTGATGATCTGAAAGCGGTTGGCACCCATAGAACGAACGGCTTCAACTAAATTATGCTCGACTGTTTTAAAAGATAATTCTGCTATGCGCGCATAAAAAGGAATAGATGAAATAGTGAGAACAAAAATCACTGAAGCCATTCCTACGCCACTTCCTATTACCACACGGGTAATGGGTAGAAGATAAAAAGCAAGAATAATAAAGGGAATGGCACGAATACTATCGATAATGATAGTCAAAAAGCAGTGAATAAGAGATGATGGAAAAAGTCCTTCACGTGCAGTTGTATGAAGCAACAAGCCAAGCGGTAGTCCTAAAATAAGAGCCATGAAAGAAGCACTTATTGTCATAAATAATGTATCAAAAATAGCACTGGGAAGCTCATGATAAAGAATGTTAAACATAGCCCAAAACCTCACAATATTGACCCTTTTCAGTCAACCATTGAACGGCTTTTTTTAGAGCCACTTTATTGTGTCCAGGAAGCCCTAAAAAAAGACGTCCGATAGTTTCTCCTTGGACTGTATCAATACCACCATGGAGAATACGCGCTCTTAAGCCTGTTTCATCTTCAAGAAGATTAAGAAAAGGTTGCTGAGCAATTTCACCGGCAATATTAATTTCGATGACTGCTTCTTGACCTGTTGATTTAAGGTTTTGTGCAAATTCCATGGGAAGCTGTGGCGTTACAAGTTTAAGCATAGCAATGGTTGTATCTTCCTGTGGTGATGTGAAAATGTTTTTTACACATCCTTCTTCTACAATTCGTCCTTGGTTAAGGACAACAACACGGTGCGCAATAGTACGCACAACTTCCATTTCATGAGTAATGAGCACAATAGTAAGATTGAAACGTTTATTAATATCTGCAAGAAGCTCCAGAATAGATTGTGTTGTTTCAGGATCAAGAGCAGAGGTTGCTTCATCTGATAACAAAATTTTTGGATTTGCTACCAAAGAGCGGGCAATACCAACACGCTGTTTTTGTCCTCCCGAAAGTTCTGCAGGATAACAATATTCTTTTCCGCATAATCCCACTAATTCAATGAGTTCAGAGGCTCGTTGTCGGCGTTTTTTTTTGTTTATACCTGCTAATTGGAGTGGTAAAGCGATGTTGTCAATAATATTTTGCGACGATAAAAGATTGAAATGTTGAAAAATCATTCCAATACGTTTACGATAAAAAGCCCACTCTATTTCTGATAGGGTGGAAACATTAACGCCATCAAAAAGGATATGTCCTTCATCAATTTTTTCTAGACCATTTAAACATCGAATAAGTGTCGATTTTCCTGCGCCACTAGGTCCAATAATACCAAGAATTTCACCAGCATGGATATTAAGAGATAAATTATCAATAGCTGGGATACATGCTGTTTTTTTGAAACGGCGACTAATATTTTTTAGAGAAATAAGAGTGGCATTTTCCATTTGCGATTACCAAGATATTTGAGCAGTTGCACCAAAAATTTCTTTAATTTTTGCACGAACAGGTTCACTATTGTAGGCATTAACCAATTTTTTGACCCATAACTCATCTTTATCGATAGTGCGTACCACAATGATATTATTATAAGGATTATCGTCTGCTTTTTCCCATGCAATAGCATTTTTGTGTAAGTTTAATCCAGTAGTCAAAGCCCAGTTTGTATTGACAATTACAATATCAAAATCGTTGATTGCTCGTCCTAAAATACCGGCATCCAGTTCACGAATTTTCAATTTTTTAGGGTTTTCAATAATATCAAGTGGAGATGCAAGAATGTTCTTAGGATCTTTTAATTTAATGAGACCTAAGGAATCAAGAAGAAGTAAAGCCCTGCCACCATTTGATGGATCGTTAGGAATACCAACAGTTGCTCTATCAGGAAGTTCTTTTATATCTTTGATTTTATGTGAATAGATACCAATTGGAGTGATAAACGTATATCCAGCAATTGAAAGTTTATAATTATGCTGTTCAATTTGATTATTCAAATAAGGCGTATGTTGAAAGGCATTTGCATCGATGTCTCCCATATTAACAGCATCATTAGGAAGAGTGTAATCAGAAAAATAAACGAGTTCAATATCCAAATTAGCCTTTTTAGCTTGTTCAACAGCAACTGTCCAAATAACCGCTTCTTTTCCTTCCATAACACCAAGTTTAATTTTTGATTTGTCTTTTGCTATAGCGTTGGGAGTATGAAAGATAAAGGCAAAGAGAGAAAGGAATAATCCAATGATTGTGCACTGGAGCAGTTTATTCAATGTCATACGTGTTTATCTTTCTTTTGCTTTTTTACAAAGAGTTTTGCGGGAAAATTTTGTATACTCGGATTATCTTGAAAAAAATTAAAGAATATAAAAGCTTAAGAGAATATTCAATCATTTTTATTTAAAAAATGATATTATTTTTTATTCTCTGTTGCGAAGTGTTTATTTTTGAGCAAACACGCCCTATTGATGAAGAGTTTTTTCCAACTTAGGTCAATATATTCTATGGTGTGATCTTTTTTATGGAACCAATAGTATTTTAAAAACTTCTTTAAGAACTAATGATCAGATGATCAAATTATGTTCTTGCACGCAATGATCGATAAGGTCAGCACTGTTTGCAAGAGAAGGGCTCGTGTCTATAGGATGGTGGAAGACACGCAAGAGAGCTTTTTCAATTTTCTCAAGGTATAGCGGATTTTTGAGAAGTTAAAAAATTTACCATCATTTTATTAAAACGAGACAATTTTTTTGCAAAGACAAATTTGAGTCTCTAATACTATGAATAGGAAAAAGAGAGAATGTTTAAAAAGAGTTTTTTATCAGCGACAATGATGTTTACATCTTTGGTGGGAGCAGGTCTTATAATGGCTACCTCTGATGCAGCTGCTGCGACAGTTGCAAAAATAGAAAAAGGCAAAGTGCTTTTACGTGCAGGGCCATCTACAACTTATAAAGCTGCAGCAATAGTTCCTACTGGAGCGAAGGTACAAATTAATGGCTGTCTTGCTAATAAAGTATGGTGCTTACTTCAGCATAATGAAACAGTTGGTTGGGCATCTGCAAATTATTTTAATATCGACAATGTTCCCGTAATTTCTTTTATGCAGATGAAAGGCAAGCCGAAGTCTGTGATTCAAAAACAAATAGTACAAGAAAAAAAGATTGTCTCCAATTCAAAAGATGTCTTTATGCCTAGAGTAATCGAAAAAAATATACAAGAAAAAAATGAAACAGGTGTGATAGTTAAGAAGCCTACAGATATTAAGGATATTGTGCCTACAGGTGTGAAAAAAACTGATGAGCGGATAATTTTGAAACCATCTGAAAATACACGTGAAATATCTGTAAAACGAGTGACAGCTTATAATCCTTTGTTTCCAGATAATGTCAATTTTGAAAATGCTGAACGTAATGAAACACGCTATCGCGTTATAACATACCCTATTCTGTAAAGATAAAGAAAATTTTCTTTTATTTTTCTAAAGAAGAAATAAGTAACACTGGTAGCATTAAAGATAATTTTTATGCTGCCACTTTCCTTTAGATAGCTGATTTAGGTGTGATTAAATTACGAGAAATGAGAAGTTCAGCAATTTGAACTGCATTTAATGCTGCTCCTTTTCTTAAATTATCAGCAACAACCCAAAAAGCTAAGCCATTTTCAACCGTCGTATCTTCACGAATACGGCTAATAAAAATATCATCTTCTCCTGTACATTCATAGGGGGAGATGTAACCACCATCTTCTTGTTTATCTATGATTTGGCAGCCAGGTGTATTGCGTAGGAGAGTGCGTGCTTCATTAGCACTTAATGGTTTTTCAAATTCGACATTAACAGATTCAGCATGACCGATAAAGACGGGAACTCGAACAGCAGTAGCGGTTAATTTGATCTTGGGATCAAGAATTTTTTTTGTTTCAGCCATTATTTTCCATTCTTCTTTAGTATAGCCATCTTCCATAAAAACATCGATATGAGGAATGATATTAAAGGCAATGCGCTTAGTAAATTTTTTTAATAAGATTGGATCAGCAACGAAAACAGCTCGTGATTGTTCAAATAATTCATCCATTCCTTCTTTACCAGCTCCCGAAACCGATTGATAAGTAGACACAACAACACGCTTGATGATTGCCGCATCGTGGAGAGGTTTTAAAGCGACAACAAGTTGAATTGTTGAACAATTAGGATTGGCAATAATGTTACGTTTAGAAAATGCTCTAATGCTTTCTGCATTCACTTCTGGCACAGTCAAGGGAACATTGGTATCATAGCGCCATGTGGAGGAGTTATCGATGACTACACAACCAGCAGCACTAATTTTAGGAGCGTATTCTTTGGAAATATTTCCTCCGGCAGACATGAGACACAAATCAGTGTCAGAAAAGTTATATGTATCGAGTGCTTTGATTTTTAAAGTTTTGTTGCCATAAGAGACACTCTGTCCTAGGGAGCGCCGTGAAGCCAAAGGAACTATTTCGCGAGCTGGGAAGCAACGCTCTTCTAGAATTGTTAGCATTTCGCGACCAACATTTCCTGTAGCACCAACAACTGCAACTTTAAAATTCATTTTTTACTTCTTTCTCTATTTTATAAAACAGATATGATGCCAGTTTTTTCTTGGACTAAACCTAAAAAAGAGGATAAATTAGCCAAGAAACTTGAATATTTTTAATCATTATTTTCTTAGGTCTAATTATATGTACATAATTATCATGATGAGGGTACTATAGATCACCTTACTTGACAATATACTGCTCCCTTAGTTCTTTTAGAACTGAAAAAAGTTTAAATCTTTTATGTAAAATCATATAAATATTATTTTTGACGAGGCTTTGATTTAGTGAATTCCTAATCTGCTGTCAATTGTTGTTCTTTCAGGATTTTAGGTTTTGCAATGGCCAGAATTTAAGGGAATAAATCTTTGTTAATTAGCAGGTGATAAGCCAGACTATTTTTACGCATTTATCAATGGATATTCAAAGAAATAATATGAGTTTTTGATGAAATTACAGATCATTTTTTGAAATAAGTTTTACATTAAAAACTATTGGTTACATCATTACAGTTTTTTTTATGTTTAAATCAATATTGAGTTTGTTATGGAAGCAGAGAATGAGTTTCTTTGTTGAAGAAAATTAAAAATTTGATGTTATCAATAAGTAGGATGTTATCAATAAGTAGAATATTTTTTAAAGATTCTCTTTGAATATACATTGAAAAAAGCTGATTGAGAGAAAATATGTTTTGATATAGAATTTATAATTGGTTTTATGCAAAGGAAAATAAAAATTATTTTTTTTCATTATACCCTAAAGGACGTGCTTCTGAAGCAAGCATAATGGGGACACCACTACGAATAGGATAGGCCAGTTTTGCTTTTAATGAAATTAATTCTTGTGTTTTTTTATTTAAGGAAAGTGGCTCTTTTGTGATTGGGCAGACCAGTAATTCAAGCATCTTAGGATCGGTGATCATTTTTTTCATGTTTTAAAATCCGTTAATGTAAGCGGTAATATGCTCCTGTTTGTTTCATAAGTGAACGTTCAGTTAAAGCAAGAAGAGTTTGGGCGCGACTTGTAATATCTGGTGCTTCCAGTAAAGCTTGTTTTTCTTCTGGAGCGAACGGAATAAGGGTTGAAAGGGCATTAACGAGTACGGGTGTAGGCGTTTGTACAATATTATTCCAATTATGTTCAATTTCATGGAGTATAAGATAATGTTCGATAGTATTGAGTAAGTTTTCTCGATTAACATTCTCTGAATTTTCATGTTCTTGTAAATCTTTTATATTAAATTGAATGATGGCAATCCGATAAGGCTTTTTGCTCACTAATTCTTTTTTTAAGGTAAAACGACAAACACCTTGTAATACGATAAGGAGCCGTCCATTTCCTGTTTCATTATAATTTGTGATGCGACCAACACAGCCCATTTCATAAAGTTCTGAGGAAAGATAACCTGTGCCCGACGATAATGGCTGAATGATCCCTAATAGACGATTAGATGTCATAGCATCCTCAATCATTTCAAGAGCGTTTGGTTCAAAAATGTTAAGCGATAAAAAACCTCCAGGAAGCAATAATGCGCCTTCTAGGGGAAAAAGGGCAATTTGTTTTGGTAAGTCATTTTCACAATTATAGTGGATATTACCAGCTTTCATGAGTGTTCTGTAACCTTTATCCAATGCAGTTGAGTACGTAAAATTATTATAGTTTTTTATTTACTAAGGAAAATTATATTATTATGAACGAGACCAGACCATATAATATAAGTTATTATATTGTTCGTAATGAGGAAAACTATAATCCCTCCTTATAGAGAAAAGGAAGAGAAACGACAATAATCTTGGATTGTATTCAGCAAGATTTTAAAGAATATAAATTCCCTTTAAGTAAAGATTTATGATGATTGTTTGAAAAAACAAGATTATTATAAAAAAACTTAAAAATTTAGAGGACTATAATCAGTTTTTTAATGACAGTGTAAAGAAGATAAGTTATAGCAAAAATATGTTGAAAAGAATATTATTGCTTCTTTCATTCTTTCTTTTCAGGAGAGTGCAAAATGCAAACTTTCACATCTGCCGCCAAAAAGCAAAACAACTTGCAATCTCTCAGGTTTGAGATAAAGGGTAGAAAAGACGACCACAACATGTAGTGGTGAACGCGGCTTTGGAGAAATTATGGGCACAGATTTGCAGACATTTGAGACATTGCCTTTAAAAAAACTTCCTTTACATGACTTACATGAAAAAGCACAGGCGAAATTTGGTGCTTTTGCTGGTTGGATGATGCCTTTAATTTATCCTCTAGGAGTTTTGAAAGAGCATTTGCATACACGTGCTCAGGCTGGTCTTTTTGATATCTCTCATATGCAATTAATAGCTGTTGAAGGGCAAAAAGCAGCTGAATTTTTATCTTATGCACTTCCTATTGATGCATCACTTTTACAAAAAGGCCAATCACGCTATAATTATTTGCTGAATGAGCAAGCTGGTATTCTTGATGACCTTATTCTTACTCGTTTAGATGAATGCCGTTTTATGCTGGTTGTCAATGCAGGTAATGCACAGGCTGATTTTGTTGAACTTAAAAAACGTGCTTTTGGTTTTGAATGTCAAATAGTTGCGCTTGAGAGAGTATTACTTGCTCTTCAAGGTCCCCAGGCTGCAGCTGTTATTGCTGATGCAGGTTTTCCTGGTAATGAACTTTTATTTATGCAAGGTTTTGAGCCACAAAAAAATTGGTTTGTGACACGTTCTGGTTATACAGGAGAAGACGGTTTTGAAATTGCGCTTCCAGAAAGTCAAGCCCGTTCATTAGTTGAAAAATTACTCGATGATTGTCGTGTTGAATGGATCGGTCTTGCTGCTCGTGATAGTCTTCGACTGGAGGCAGGGTTGTGTTTACATGGGAATGACATTACACCTGATATCACTCCCATTGAAGCTGCGCTAACATGGGCTGTGTCAAAAAGTGTTCGGGAAAAAGCTAAATTTTATGGTGCGGAGGCTTTTCTTAAAGCATATCAGAAAGGGCCTTCTCGTTGTCGTGTTGGTTTAAAACCACAAGGTCGTCAGCCTATACGTGCAGGTGCGGTTCTTCTAGATGATAAGGGGAATCAGATTGGAGTAGTAACATCGGGTGGTTTTGGCCCTTCTTTTAATGGTCCTGTAGCAATGGGCTATGTTCCTATTGATTGGAAAGTCGAAGGAACAGAAGTTTTTACTGAAGTGCGTGGCAAAAAAATCATGTTGTCTGTTCATTCGCTTCCTTTTGTTGAACAACGTTATTTTAAAGGATAATTTTCTATGTCTGAAATTTATTTTACGCAAGATCACGAATGGATAAGTGTTGAAGGGCAGATCGCTACAGTTGGAATTACCAATCATGCTCAAGAGCAGTTAGGTGATTTAGTGTTTGTTGATTTGCCGCAGAGCGGAACACATTTTTCTAAAGGGGATATAGCTGCTGTTGTTGAATCAGTTAAAGCAGCTTCAGATGTTTATGCACCTATTGATGGAGAAGTGATTGGAAGTAATAAAGCTTTAGCAGATGATCCTGCATTGGTGAACCAGCAAGCCGAGAGGGAAGGCTGGCTATGGAAAATGAGAATACAGGATAAAACGCAGCTTGATGAGTTATTAGATGAAACTGCTTATCGTGCGCTGATTGGGTGAGCGTCATGGAAGAACATCGTTTTGTTTCTAGACATATTGGGCTTCGACCTGATGAAATACAAAAAATGCTTGGTGTGTTAGCACTTGATTCAGTGGAAGCATTAGTTTCTGAGGCTGTTCCCCAGTCTGTTCATTTGAAACGGTCGCTTAATTTGCCAGAAGCGGCAAGTGAAGCGCAAGCTTTAGAAGAATTATCGGAGATTATGGAACGCAATCATGTGCGGAAGAGTTTTATTGGGCAAGGCTATTATGGAACATTTGTACCGCCTGTTATTTTACGTAATCTTTTTGAAAATCCAGCTTGGTATACTGCTTATACACCCTATCAGGCAGAAATTAGCCAAGGCCGTTTAGAGCTTTTGTTTTATTTTCAGACATTAGTAAGTGAATTGACTGGATTACCTATTGCTGCTGCTTCACTTCTTGATGAGGCAACGGCTTTAGCTGAAGCCAATGCGGTGGCTGTTCGCTTTGCACGTGAGAAAAAAACAAAAATTTCGATTCAGGGCTTTTTGCATCCTCAAACATTGAGTGTTGCGAAGACACGTGCTGAAACACAGGGCATTCACATGAATGAAAAGAGCAAAATTTGTTCTGATACAGCTGCTGTTGTTCTGCCTTGGCCAGATACAAGGGGATGCTTTAATAATTACAGTGAAGTCATTAAAGAAGCAAAGGAGAAAGGTGCTCTGGTTATTGTTGTTGCAGATCCTTTAGCTCTTACTCTTATGGAAGCACCAGCAAAATGGGGTGCTGATATTGTTGTTGGTTCTATGCAGCGTTATGGAGTTCCAATGGGTTTTGGTGGTCCTCATGCAGGCTATCTTGCAGTAAGTGATTCCTTAATGCGTTTAATTCCTGGGCGTATTGTTGGGCAATCAACGGATACGAAAGGGCGTATTGGCTTTCGATTAGCATTGCAAACGCGTGAACAACATATTCGACGTGATAAAGCAACGTCGAATATATGTACTGCACAGGCTTTGTTGGCTAATATGGCGGTGGCTTATGCTATTTGGCATGGACCACAAGGCTTACAGGAAATTGCCAAACGTGTTCACCGTTTAACATGTCGTTTCGCTGCTGGCTTAGAAGCAGCGGGTGTGCGTTGTGAGGGTGAACATTTTTTTGATTGTATTAGTGTTTTTGTTGAGAAAAGAGCTCAAGATATTGCGGATCAAGCAGAAATGGGTGGGCGGCTTGTGCGTATTTTTGACGATGATTGGGTTGGGATCAATTTTGATGAACTGTCAACAGAAGAAGATGCTATTGCTTTAGCACGGCTTTTTAATGCACAATTACCTGATGAAACTGCTGCACGGCTTTTGGGTAAAAGGCGGGATGCTAATTTTCTTTCACAGTCATTTTTTCATGCAGTGCATTCAGAAACGGATATGATGCGTTTTTTACGTCGCTTATCAGATAAGGATTTAGCGCTGGATCGAGCGATGATTCCACTTGGTTCTTGTACAATGAAACTCAATGCTGCCGCTGAGTTAATACCTGTGAGTTGGCCTACAGTGGCTAATATACATCCTTTTGCACCTAAAGATGATGTATTAGGATATCAGGAAATGATGAGCCAGTTAAATGAATGGTTGTGTGAAATTACAGGGTTTGCTCAAGTTTCTTTCCAGCCAAATTCTGGTGCTCAGGGTGAATATGCTGGACTTTTAGCTATTCGCCGATATCACCAATCTCGCGGTGATTGTCAACGTAATATTTGTCTTATTCCTGCATCAGCACATGGAACCAATCCAGCTTCAGCACATATGGCAGGGATGGAAGTTGTAGTAGTGAAATGCTTAAGTGATGGTGATGTTGATATTGATGATCTTAAAGTAAAAGCACAATTGCATAAGACTCATTTGGCAGCTTTGATGATTACTTATCCTTCAACACATGGTGTATATGAGGAAAACATTAAGGACATTTGCGCCATTATTCATGAAAATGGTGGGCAGGTCTATTTCGATGGAGCTAACTTAAATGCACTTGTAGGTCTCGCACGTCCCGCGGATATGGGGGCAGATGTTTGTCATATGAATCTTCACAAAACATTTGCGATTCCCCATGGTGGTGGAGGACCTGGTGTTGGCCCGATTGGTGTCGGAATGCATTTAAAACCATTTTTACCTGGCCATGAACAAGATAAGACGACGCATGCCGTTTCGGCAGCTCCCTACGGAAGTGCTTCTATTTTAGTGGTTACATGGATGTATATTCGGATGATGGGAGCTGATGGATTAAAATGTGCAACACAGGTAGCAATATTAAATGCTAATTATGTTGCTGAGCGGCTTTCAAAGGCTTATTCTATTCTTTATCGGGGTAAACGTGGACGTGTTGCACATGAATGTATTGTGGATACACGGTCGCTGAAAGAGCAATATGGAATCAGTGTTGATGATATTGCAAAACGTCTCATTGATTATGGATTTCATGCACCAACAATGTCATTTCCAGTTCCTGGAACTTTGATGATCGAGCCAACTGAATCAGAACCGAAAGCAGAGATTGATCGTCTTTGTGATGCTTTGTTATCTATTGCTGAAGAGTCTAAGAAAATTGGTGCAGGTATTTGGCCAAAAGACGATAATCCATTGGTGAATGCACCGCATACGTTAGCAGATACTTTAGATGACAATTGGAAACGGGTTTATTCACGAAAAGAAGCTGCTTTTCCTAATCCTTACCTTGATCCAGCAAATAAATATTGGCCACCTGTTTCACGTATTGACAATGTTTCTGGTGATAGAATGTTAATTTGTTCTTGCCCACCATTAGTGAACACGTTTTAAATTTATTCGTTTATGATTCAATAATACAAACCTATATAAAGTATGTTGGGTTGAGTATAATTTATTTCAATTTTTGAGACTAATCGTGGTTACTTTATGGTCAAATTTATTAAAAATCTCGAAAATCATGCTTATAATACTGATATTTAGATAATGAGTGAGTGTTATTAATTTGTTTTTTTATGAGAATTTGAAAATTTAAATGTATATACGTTTATAACGAGAACCGAGCGAGGTAAGAATTTCATAAGGAATGGTACCAGCATCTGCAGCAACATTTTCAATAGTTTGATGTATTCCGATAAGCTCTACCCAATCGCCTCGTTTCGGTTTTTTATGTTTAAGATTGGTTGCATCAACGATAATAGAATCCATAGAGATTTGTCCAATGATTGGTAGTTTGTATCCATTGAAATAAACCGAACCTTTGTTAGAAAGGTTACGTAGCCAGCCATCAGCGTAGCCAATAGAAATGGTTGTGAGAATACTTGGTTGCTGGGTGATAAAACTTCCTCCATAACCAACAGGAGTTCCTGCTTCAGTATAACGGCTCTGAATAACTTGAGCCTTAAGTTTTAAAACAGATTTAAGAGATGTGGGATGTTTTCCATGGGGATCAATTCCATAAAGTGCAATACCTGGACGAACAAGATCAAAATAAAAGTCTGGGCCAAGGAAGATTCCTCCAGAATTAGCAAGGGAGGCTTTACAGGCAGGAAGTTGTGCAAGTGCTGTTTTCATAGCGTTTTTTTGGGCACAATTGGATGTGTGTGTTATATCATCTCCATTAGCAAGGTGGCTGATAATGTATTTTATGTCTGCTGTTTCGAAGAGAGTAGGGGTTTGGATTAGCCATTGTAGCTCTTCTTGATCAAGTCCTAGTCGATTCATATTTGTATCAATTTGAACGACTGCTGGAAATTTTTTACCATTTTTTTGACAATGCATTTGCCAGCTTTCAATTGCATGCCAAGAATTAAGAACAGGGACAATACCAGCTTGAGCTACAAATTCTTCTGCAGTAAGGGGAATACCATTCAGAAGGACAATGGTGACATTTTGTGGTAAAATAGCTTTTAGTTGAAGTGCTTCTTTAAGATGAGCAATAAAAAAAGTACGACAACCAGCTTGATAAAGTGCGGGGGCTATTTTTTCAGCTCCTAATCCGTAAGCATCAGCTTTTACTACAGCTGAACATTCTATAGGAGCAACGCGTCGGGCTAAGGTTTTATAATTAGCGACAATTGCACCAATATCAATAGTTGCTATGGCAGCAGCGTAGGGGAGTGTTGCATTTGTTTCATAAGCAACGGATTTGTCCATTTTGCAATCCTATCTCTATTAGTAAGATACGAATTTTCTTTTAAGTTATTATACTTATAAGTTTGTCTATGATACACAGAAATGCAGATATTGTCTTTATTCTGAAATATATAAGTGGTGCAAGCAATTAGTGAAGTGAGAGATGCAATTTTGATACAATGAATAGAAATATATTCTCTTTGAATAAGAGCACCTAATGGAGCAATGTTTTTTATTTCAAGCTCTCTTTTTTACATCAAATAAAACCACTTATCTACACGTCATAAGAGAGATTAATGGGTTATAAATCATTTGAGAAAGAATTTTACGATCCTTTTATGGGGCGTTTAAATACAATAGGTAAAATAAATAACAATAAAATCAATACTTTATTATAAAGATGAGAGATTTTACAGTTATTGATTTTATTATGTTTTTCTCCTTTATCCCTCGCTTTTTTATCGCTTGATTTCCATCTCAATATTTTTATCGAAGCAACAATCATTCATAATGTTGTTCTCTAAATATGTAATAATATTTTTTATTGATTAAATTTTTAACATATCAATAATAATGATTTAATAAAGATAAATAAAATTATTATAATTATATATACTTTCTCTTTTTATTAAAAGAAAGATTTTACTAAAATTCATTTTTTATTATAAAAAAACATGTTGATAATAATTAAAATAATCTATGCATTAATATTATGTATTTTTATTATGAAAACAATAAATAACTCTTACATAATTTGAATAAAATTAGAGAAAATAAATAAAAAATATTCAACTCCTAATTCTATATATTTTGTACCAGAAGAATTACAAGCATCCTATAAGGTAGTCGATGCCGCTATTACAGCTTCAATGTTAGAAAATTTTGAAAATGTTCTTATTACACAAGAAGATTCCGAACAAGTGGTAAAAATGCCTAGCCAAGCAGTGCGAAATATTTTTAAATTCTCAGAAGGAAATCGGATAAACAGCTTAAATACCAATTTTTCACTTTACAAAGAAATCAAAGCTTTTGTATGAATTGTGGACAAAGCCAAGCTTCGTCTTTCACTAAGCGAATATGAGAATCTTGATGAGAAGAATTTTAATAAATTCGCTGAAAATGTCCTCATATCAACAAGTAGAAGATATAGGGCTAATAAGTTGTTGAGAACGATATGTTTTTGCTATTAAAAATGTAAGGCTTTGCATCTTCTTTATATATTCATGAGGGGGGAACTGTTTGTGAAAGTGTTTATTTAAAATACTTTTGTCTATCTGGATTTTAATAATTTAAGGTACAATAATTTCTTTTGATTTAATTGTTGGGTTATTGTTGAACTTGAAAAAGAATTATGTTCAAAAGATCAAGTCACAAAGATTAAAGAATTTACAAAAACAGAAAAACAATTCGAAAAGAGATGTTGATTCGTAATACATTGTAGAAGAACATTGTAGTGTAGAAGAAAATGTAAAAAACCTATTCTCTTAAATTAAATAAGATAAATAAAATCAATAGATTATACAAAGGAAAAGTACCTTATATATACAAGAGCAGTCACAATATTGTGAGTGAATAAAAATTAAAATAATGATGGTGTTGATTTTTGTTTATAATCGTAAAGATGGTGGAACTCAGTTGATTTTTTCTTATATTTTCTATGGATGATGCCAAGAAATAAGCTTAAGAGCAAGTATAGATATCTTTTAAACAGATTTTCGTAAATTAGTTATGCAATGTTTTTTCGCGAGGGATATTATCCTATTAAAGAATGCGAAAAGAAGAAAGTGTAAAGCTAGTGGTAATCTCCATTATTTGAAAAATATTGCTTTAGGTAATTCTGAAAACCGTAAAACTGAGTTCAAAAAGGTGATGAAGCTGAGCATTGGTTGTTAATTTGATCATATTTTCTTCACATTAACGTCTCTCTCTTTTAAAGATAAGTCAAATCGGTATATGTAACATTTTCATTGCAATCTGGTATACAAAAGTTGAAATAACAGGGCTCTAAACTATCCAACATACTGCTGCATTAGAGATCGATATTTATTTAAAGGTAAAGGCTAAAATATGCTCTTTAAAATTAGGTAAACAAAGTGATAAAAAACATCTCCGCTATGAACTGGAGAGATATCTCGACTTTATATCAAATGCTCTATTAAATAACAATAACATGTTTAGCTTTGTGTTTGTTTATTTTGAAAGGCGTTTATATAATGCTATTATATCATATCTTAGCAATAAAAATAGAAGAAGGTCTATTTTGAAGTAGACGAGAGCTTACGGATTTTTGTAGCCGGAAACGAGATCAGATTTGATGTCCATTGTTCCAATGAGGCGTGCTTTGTAAACTTCGTAATTTTCCATAACACGCATCACATAGTTACGCGTTTCTGTGTAAGGGATACGTTCGATCCAGTCGACAACTTTATCAAGAGATTGTCCTCTAGGATCACCGTAACGTTCTATCCATTCATTTGCACGACGGAAACCTGCATTATAGCTAATAAAAGCCAATATATAAGATCCGTTAAAACGCTCTAATTGTTCGCTTAGAAAATGAACACCTAATATAGTATTATAACTGACATCACTGCTGAATTTTTTGTGAGACCACGCAATTGAATGCTTGTTGGCCAGAGCTCTTGCTGTAGTAGGCAACAATTGTAACATACCTTGAGCTCCTGCTTTTGATATAGCAATGGGATTAAATTCGCTTTCCTGGCGTGCAATAGCATAGATGAGTGCTTTTTTTACTGCAGAAATATTGACAGATGTTGGAATAGCACCGATAGGATGAGAAAGGGCACTGACGGCCTTGCCTTGAAAAACAGCAGTTTTACCGATTTTAAGGCTGGTATAATAGTCGCCATTTTTTTCTGACATAACAGCTAAAAGAGCTAGTTCACCAGGATTTTCTATTGTTTTGCTGAGTTCTTTATAAAAAATTTTAGCGAGATTAGCATAGCCAGCAGCTTCAAGCCTTTGGATAACTTTAACACCTTTTCGTGCATTAAAATTTTGCCGTTCATTTATTGTTGGTTTAGGAAAATGAATTTCAAGTTTTTTTTTGTTAAGTCGTGAAGCTGCTAATTGACCATAATAAGTTGTACCAAAATGAGCAGCACGATGAAAATAATGTTGGGCATTTTTATGTTCACCTAAAGCTTCTGCTGTTCGCCCCATCCAATAATAGCCACGGGATGCTGAGAGGGGAGAAGAGGAGAGTTGAGAAATACGCGCAAAATGACGCATTGCTATCTTGGGGTTATGAAGAAATCGAAGTGCATACCATCCTGCGTGAAATGCAGCATCAATTTCTAATGAAGGTGTCCCTCCAATATGAACTGAAACAAGTTGATAAGCGATTTTAGGTTTGTTTAAATCAAGCATTTCGCGAGAAAGGATACGTCGTTCTCTCCACCATGCATCAGGATTAATAAGATTTATTGCATCTCGTGGTGCTTGCATCATGAGTTGTGCAGCAATATCGTATTGTCTAGTTCGTCGAAAATAACGAATTTTGGCAAATTGTAAGAGAGGATCTTTTCTCCATGATTGATCAACAGCTTTTAGTTTTTGTGCGGCTTGAGGTTCATTTTTTTCAACAGCAGCAAAAGCATTAAAAAGGGATTGGGCACGGGCTAATTTTGCAACTCGTTGGGCTGAGTTAATACGATTTGCATAAAGCATAATCTTCATACGTTTCAAATGATCAGTAGATTTTAATGCAGCGCTTGCGTTTTTAAGAATAAGATCTTCTTCTTGAGCGTTGAGCTGTATTGTGTACCACCATGGCACGATGATTTGTCGCGCACGGGTGGTTTGCCCAGTTATGATAAGTGCTTTGGTGAGTGCAGCCATTCCTTGTACTGTAAGGGGGGGGTGGTGAATAAACTTTTGAATAATCGCTTGCGCAGAATCGTTTTCATTAATGAAAGCACGTTCAAAATTACGTTGCATGATATTCATACCTGGCCAATCTTTTAATTCATTAATGGCACTTAATATTTCAGAGCTTGGTATATTCGTTTGGTACGATGTATTGATTGCCCATGTTAAGATATGGCGATCAAGACTGTTTTGAGGCATTGTATTGCGAAGGGCTATTGTTTTTGTAATATCTTTGTTTGAAAGAGCATCTAAGCCGAATTTAAGTTGGTTGGTACTGTTAATATTAATTCTTGTTGGGATATTATTATTTATAGGATGAATAGCCTCAAGAGGTTTTTTAAGTTTTTCTATGGTGATAAGAGGATGAGGATGAACCAAGGGGATTGGTCCATTTTGTGGTAAAAAAACTGCTTGTGCTGAGGCATTTGAGAGTGAAATTATAGTTGCCAGTTTGAGTATAATAAAAATTGATACGAAAAAGAGAACAGGGATTATATGCATTGAGGAAAGACCTTTAGATCTTGCTTTTTAGGCAATATTTTATAAATTTTAAAAGAGAAGCGTGAAAGACATGTTAACGGCTTGGTTGCGTTTTTAGGAAATATTCAGCATACAAAGATATAAAGTATAAAATATAGACTAATACTAATATTGTAAGATCTTTATGAGATTCAACTTGCTTCAGCTATAGAGCAAGACTATGTTTTACAATGAGGTGGTTATTGGAAATAAAATAAAGTTAAACATTATCGGGAGTTTATTATGCTCAAGGGAGCAATAACTGCATTGATTACGCCGTTTAACGAAGATGGTGTTATTGATGAAAAGTCGTTTCGTAATTTAGTTGAATGGCAAATCGGACAAGGTATTCATGGTGTGAGTCCTGTTGGAACAACAGGCGAGTCAGCTACTTTGAGTCATGAAGAACATAAGAAAGTTGTAGAATTATGTGTTGAGCAGGTTGCTAAGCGCGTTCCTGTTGTTGCAGGGGCAGGATCAAATAGCACAGATGAGGCTGTAGAGCTTGCACAGCATGCAGAGAAAGTAGGTGCAGACGCAGTTTTAGTGGTAACCCCTTATTATAATAAGCCTAATCAAAGAGGATTATACGCTCACTTTTCTACTATTGCGAAAGCTGTTTCTATTCCCATAGTGATTTATAATATTCCTGGGCGCTCTGTTGTCGATTTAGCTGTAGAAACTATGAAAAATCTTTATCAGGACTTCAAAAATATCATTGGTGTTAAGGATGCAACAGGTAAAATTGAGCGGGTGAGTGAACAACGAGAAAAGTGTGGTCAGAATTTTATACAGCTCTCCGGTGACGATAGAACAGCGTTAGGCTTTTGCGCACATGGAGGTGTGGGGTGTATTTCAGTTGTATCCAATGTTGCTCCAAAGCTTTGTGCAGAGCTTTATACTGCTTGTCATCGTGGTGATTATAATGCAGCATTAGAATTAAATAATCGTTTAATTCCTCTCAATTGCGGAATATTTATTGAACCAAATCCAGCAGGTATTAAATATGCTACTGCAAAATTAAGACTTTGTAGTGATACTGTTCGCTTACCGATTGTTCCATTAGAGGATACTACAAAGAGAATTATTGATGCTGCTTTGCAACATGCAGGTCTTATTAAAGAATAAAATGGTGTTGAAATAGCCATGAACAAAAAAAAGACTGCATCAATACGAAAAGTTATTGCGGATAATCGTAAAGCACGTTTCAATTTTGAAATTCTTGATACTCTTGAGGTCGGTATTATTCTTCAAGGAACAGAAGTTAAATCTTTGCGTTCCAATCATGCCAATATTTCTGAAAGTTATGCTAACTTTGAGAAAGGGGAATTATGGTTGATTAATGCTTATATTCCTGAATATACGCAAGCGAATCGTTTTAATCACGAAGCACGTCGTTTGCGTAAATTATTACTTTCAAAGCGTGAAATGGCACGTTTCTTTAATGCAGTTTCTCGTGAGGGAATGACTATTACTCCACTTAAACTTTATTTTAATGAGCGAGGACGTGTTAAGCTGGAGATTGCTTTGGCGCGTGGTAAAAAACTTCATGATAAACGTGAAACAGAAAAAAAGCGTGATTGGGGGCGTGAAAAAGCACGACTTTTGAGAAAGCATCGATAATAGAGAGGAAATTTACATATCTTTGTTAAGAGATTTCAACATTGATTTAAATATATTCTTGCTGCTTGGAAGATTTGATGGAACATAGTATCTGTCAAGCGGCCAGTATTAGTATTATAGCGTGAACAGTGATAGCTTGAAAAAATACGTAATCTACCGATATCACTGACTTTTCCATGACTAAAAGGGTGTACTACGATTTTTGCGTTTAAAGCTCGTATAGTGGAGTTATGAGCAATGCTACCAAGAGTAATAATAGCTTTGAGCTGAGGAAGGTTTGTTAAAAGAGGTGAAAAAAAATGCCGACAAGTGTTGATCTCAGCGCCAGTGGGTTTATTGTCTGGTGGTACACAACGTACTGAATTAACAATTGCTGCATCAATGAGCTCGAGTGTATCATCTGGTCTTTCTGCAAAGGTACCTTGAGCGAAATTGAATTTTTTTAAAGTGGAATAAAGGAGATGACCAGCATAATCGCCTGTAAAAGGGCGTCCAGTTCGGTTTGCTCCACGTAATCCAGGAGCAAGTCCGACAATAAGAAGGCGTGTTGTTGCAGCTCCTTTATGAGGAAAAAATGGACTTACAGGTGCATTGTGCCAATGGGGTTCTTTAATACGCCAATCGGCGATAAAGTTGTTTAGGCGAGGGCACAGATTACAATTTGGGGGTGGTTCTGGGCACAATGATGTTAATTTACTGTTCATAGATTGCAGGTACCAATTATGTTTTATCAAAAATCTTTTTAAGTTATTTTATTTGGTATTCAGTAGAGTATATCTTTGTAAACAGTCTTAATAATGCATACAAGGATTTTTTCCACAATATGATTAAGATGAATTTATCACTGATTGTATTGTAGCGAGAATATGTATTGCTACGATTAGTTGCTAATGTATTGACTAACGCAGTACCAAATGAGTTTAAATCTCTTTGTTATCTATAAAGTCTGTGATGTTGATGACTTAACATAGAATGTAAGAACTAGGGATTCATAGAAAGTGTGTTTTGGTAGGTGTTTAATCGAGGTTTTTGGTTCTTCTGAAGAGGGACTGATTATAGTAAACTTCATTTTCGTATAGTTATAGATCAAAAAGAGTTATATCTTTTAAAGATGCTTTTGGGTTAGGTAATTTTAATTTAATAGTGGAAGGGGGGAAGAGTATTCATGCTACATGTCTTTCTAATATAGTGTTTCGTAGCAGTCTATTTGATCAAAGCACTGTTCTCTGCGATTAGTTTTTAACTGTAATATGCTATCAGTTCTCATTATTTCTAAATCATATTCTAAATCAATTTTTATGAATTGAATATGATAGAGAAGAGATAGATCAATGCGTTACATTGTGATTTTTTCTTGATGAACGCGCTTACTTTTTTGTGTAATCCATTTTCTTTAATTATGATAATCACTGTGTTATTAAGAATGAAATAGTTTGAAATTATTTTTTTTCAAAAATTTATGAATTTTAGTATCTTTATAAACTAAAATCTTTCTAAGAGTTTTAGTGTATTTAGAAAAAATAATTATTTAGAAAAAATAATAAGGCGTATTTTGTTTTTCTTGTTTTTTGTTTTGATTATTGTATATATTTTGCGATAATCATTAATTTTTGAATCTTGAAGAAAGGGACATAAATGGCCCGTGTAACAGTAGAAGATTGTATTGATAAGGTTGATAATCGTTTTGAGTTGGTGCTTTTAGCTGGGCATAGGGCTCGTCAGATTTCACAAGGTGCACAGATTACAATCGATCGTGATAATGATAAAAATCCAGTTGTTGCTTTACGTGAAATAGCAGATCAAACTTTATCTCCTGCTGATTTAAAAGAAGATCTTATTCATTCTTTACAAAAGTATGTGGAAGTCGATGAACCAGAAGGAGCAATGGAGTTCATTTCTCATTCAAGCGAATCCGGAGATGTTTTGGGCTCTTCATCAGAAGAGGGCAATAGTGCATTTGATTACATGTCAGAAGAAGAGCTTTTGGCAGGTATTGAAAGTTTAGTTGTACCAGAGAAAAATGATGATTATTAATGGCTATGTCTTATTGAAAAAGTAATACATAGATTATCATTTGGTAGATTTGTTTTTTATTTATTGATAGAATATTCAGTAATAGTTTAAGTTACAAAATTTCTGAGGATATACCTATATGATGCGTCAGTGTGAGCTGGTTGAGCGTGTACAGCGTTACAAACCTGACGTAAATGCGGATTTATTGAATAAAGCCTATGTTTATGCAATGCGGAAGCACGGTCATCAAAAGCGTGCTTCAGGTGATCTTTATTTTTCTCATCCTTTAGAAGTTGCCGCTATCTTAATGGATATGCACTTAGATGAAGCAACAATCGCTGTTGCCCTTTTACATGATACAATTGAAGATACGAATGCTACAAGAGCAGAAATTGATCAGCTTTTTGGATCTGAAATTGGTAAGTTAGTTGAAGGACTTACAAAGCTTAATAAGCTTGATCTTGTATCGAAGAAAGCTGTGCAGGCAGAAAATCTTCGTAAGCTTCTTATTGCTATTTCTGATGATATTCGTGTTCTTCTAGTTAAACTGGCAGATCGTCTTCATAATATGCGCACCCTTGGTGTTATGCGTGATGATAAGCGTCGGTGGATTGCTGAAGAGACAATGGACATTTATGCGCCACTTGCTGGCCGTATGGGTATGCAAGATATGCGTGAAGAGTTGGAGGATCTTTCTTTTTTTTATTTAAATCCAGAAGGTTATCGTACTATTATTGATCGGCTTTCTGAATTATCAAAGCGCAATCGCGATTTGCTCTCCACAATTGAAAAAGAATTGACAAAACTTTTTTTAAAAAATGGTATTAAAGCCAATGTTAAAAGTCGTCAGAAAAAGCCTTATTCAGTTTTTCGTAAAATGGAAAGCAAGGTCTTATCTTTTGAACAATTATCTGATATTTTTGGATTTCGTGTGATTGTTGAGAGTGTAGATGATTGTTATCGCACTCTTGGTATTATACATACCACATGGCCGATGGTTCCTGGACGTTTTAAGGACTATATTTCCATACCTAAACAAAATGATTATCGTTCAATTCATACAACGATTGTTGGTCCTTCAGGACAACGCGTTGAATTACAAATTAGAACTAGTGCAATGGATAAGATTGCCGAATATGGTGTTGCGGCACATGCTATTTATAAAGATCATGGTTCTGATTATTCAGCATCAAAATTATCAAGTGAGACTAATGCTTATGAATGGTTGCGTCAAACAATTCAATCTTTATCGGATGGCGATAATCCGGAAGAGTTTTTAGAACATACAAAGCTTGAGCTTTTCCATGATCAGGTTTTCTGTTTTACTCCGAAAGGGCAGTTAATTGCATTTCCAAAAGGTGCTACACCTATTGATTTTGCTTATGCAGTACATACCGATATTGGCAATTCTTGTGTGGGAGTAAAAATCAATGGTCGTATTATGCCTATAATGACCAAATTAAAAAATGGTGATGAGGTTAATATTATATGCTCGCAGATTCAATCTCCGCCGGCAGCGTGGGAATCGCTCGTTGTAACAGGAAAGGCACGTTCTGCAATTCGTCGAGCAACACGTTCAACAATACATAAGCAATATTCTGGTTTAGGGTATCGTATTCTTGAACGTTCATTTGAATGCATAGAAAAAAAATTTTCGCAAGACATGCTTAAGCAGATTTTACCGCGTTTAGCGCGTAAGGATGTGGAAGATGTATTAGCAGCTGTTGGGCGTGGTGAATTAGCTGCTACAGATGTAGTTAAAGCAGTTTATCCAAATTATAAAGATCATTATGTGGTAAACAAACCCTCGTTTAAGTTTAAGGAAAGAAGTTGGTTTAATATTGAAAATGCTCAAGGTATGATTTTTAAGATTCTTGAGAATAAAAAAAGCAAAACTTCAAAGAAAGAACATAAATATAGAGTATTATCTATTCAAGGTACGAAAGGGGATGTTCCAGTACAATTTTCTCTTGAGGGGGCTGTGCCGGGAGATCAAATTGTTGGTATTATGCAACCAGGTGCGGGTATTATTATTTATCCAATACAATCTTCGGCTTTAATGGCGTATCATGATCAGCCAGAACGGTGGATTGATGTACGTTGGGATATTGATTCTGAGATGAGTGAACGTTTTCCTGCTCGAATCAATATTTTAGCTGTGAATAGTCCTGGTTCTTTAGCTGAAATTGCTCAGATTATTTTTGTCAATGATGCCAATATTCAAAATTTATTTTTTATTCGTAAGGCGACAGATTTTACAGAAATTATCATTGATCTTGAGGTTTGGGATTTAAAACATTTAAATCGTATCTTTTCTCAGTTAAAAAGAGCAAGATCAGTGAATATGGTGCATCGAGTTTATGGATAAAGAGATTGTGCAATGAATACACAAGATGTGATTAATATTTTTAGACAAGCAGATGCTATTTTAGAAGGGCATTTTATTTTAACATCAGGTCGCCATAGTGCTATTTATTTACAAAAGGCAAAAGTATTTATGCATGCTAATCTTACCGAAAAGCTGTGTTACGCTCTGGCTCAAAAAATTAAGAAATATGTGGAGGGAAAAATTGATTATATAGTTGGGCCTGCAATTGGTGGTCTCATTCCTTCGTACGAGACTTCACGTCATCTTTGTGTTCCTTCTATTTGGGTGGAGCGTGTGAATGGTATATTCCAATTACGTCGTTTCGAAATTGAAAAAGATGCGAGGATTGTTATTGTTGAAGATATTGTGACAACGGGTCTTTCTATTCGTGAGACAATTGAAGCATTGGTTGCAGCAAAAGCCAATGTGGTAGCAAGTGCATGTATTCTTGATAGGTCTGGTGGCAAGGTTGATTTAGGAGTTCCACTGATTTCACTTGCTGAGTATGAAATTGCATCTTATGATGCTAATGCTTTGCCTTCTGAACTTGCTGTGCTTCCAGCGGTTAAGCCAGGGAGCCGAAATATTTGATAGTTTTTTTAATTTTTCTATGAAAGTGCTTGAAATAATAAGCATTATTTAGTGTGTACAAGGTATATATGAGTAACCATATGTTTTTTAGTCATCGAACACCGATGAATTTTGGAGAGCGTGTTCGACGTAGATTTTTTCTGTGTCGTCTATTTATTCGTTCATTTTATTATATGCGTAAACGTATTTTACGTATATCTGCAACACCTCATAAAGTGGCATTGGGGTTTTCGATTGGCATTTTTTCAGCTTGTTCTCCCTTTTTGGGATTGCACATTATTTTAGCAATATTTTTTTCTTGGGTTTTACGTGGTAATTTTGCTGCAGCAATTATCGGGACTGTTTTTTCTAATCCACTGACATTTCTTTTTATTGTTATGGCTGATTATAAGATAGGTCGTTTATTTTTATTGTTCTTTGGTAATAGGGATGAAATTTCTTTTTCACAAATTCGCACTATGTTCCATGGTTTAACGTTTTCGCGAGCATGGCCATTTTTTTTGGAAACATGGGATTTGATTATGATGCCGATGCTTGTAGGTGGAATGTTTTTAGGTTTTATTTTTGGTAGTTTGTCTTATATAGGTGTTTATAGAACAATAATTCATTTTCAAAAAAATCGCTGTCACAAGATGGTGAAGAAAAGATGTTCAAAGTAAAAAAGTTCAGGTAATATTTTATGATTATTGGTCTTGGCAATGATATAGTTGATATAAGACGGATTGAGAGAATGTTGGTTCGCTATGGTAGCCGTTTTATCCAGCGTATTTTTACAGATGTTGAGCAGGAAAAGTCTGAAAGTCTCTATCATCGATCTAATTCCTATGCTAAAAGATTTGCTGCTAAAGAAGCGTGTGCTAAAGCTTTAGGAACAGGGATTGCATGTGGTATTAGTTGGAAAGATATGGGGGTAGTTAATTTATCATCCGGTAAACCGACTATGAAGTTAGCGAATTGCGCACTCATGCAATTAAAAAAATTATTACCTCCTCACCATGAAGTGATCATTCATCTCAGTATAACAGATGATTTTCCTTGGGCGCAGGCGTTTGTTATTATAGAAGCACTTCCACGTGGATAGATTCCATGAGAGATTGTGCTTTTATTATTTGGGTATTATGATGCCAAAATAAGTTTTATCTATAAAAAGGTAGTACAAGATGAAACAAGAAGAGAAAACGCAAAAAAAAGATAAAAAAAGTGAGATTGTTGAATTTTTTTCTGTTTTAATTCAAGCTTTGCTTTTGGCTGGAATTATTCGCACACTTTTTTTTCAGCCTTTTACTATTCCTTCTGGTTCGATGCGTCCTACTTTGCTGGTGGGGGACTATCTTTTTGTTTCCAAATATGCATATGGGTATTCTCGTTTTTCTATACCTTTTTCTCCTCCTATTTTTTCAGGACGTATTTGGGCATCCCAGCCTAAGCGTGGGGATGTTTTGGTTTTTCGTTTACCTAGTAATCCGGATATTGATTATATTAAACGTGTTGTTGGCTTACCGGGTGATCGTGTTCAAGTTCGTCAAAGTGTTCTTTATATCAATGATAAAGCTGTTCCACGTCAGTTTATGGGTAAGATTGATGATCCTGATGTGACAGAGGTTAGCCACCCTGTTGATGTTTATCGCGAAACAATGCCTAATGGTGTAAGTTATAATACACTTAGTTTAGGTTTTATTCCTCAGGTTGATGACACAAAGACCTTTGAGGTTCCACCAGGACATTATTTTGTGATGGGTGATAATCGTGATAATTCAGATGATAGCCGTTTGGGTGTGGGATATATTCCGGATGAGAATCTTATTGGTCGAGCAAATTTGATTTTTTTCTCTATTAGTAATGGTTCGAGCGCGTGGCAGATTTGGCGTTGGCCATTTGATGTGCGCTGGGATCGTTTATTTTCTTTTGTTCATAATATTCGCTATTTTCCGCTTGATAAATAAGTGAGAATTCAGTGATGAAGCATCAAATTATTGATCAGCTGGAGAGGCTGACAGAGCATAGTTTTAAAGATGCAGATAAATTGAAAAAAGCATTGACACATTCCAGTGTACAAAGTTCAGAGCAGGGTAATTATGAGAGATTAGAATTTTTAGGTGATCGAGTTCTTGGGCTTTTAATTGCTGAAATGCTTTATCAAATTTTTCCACAAGCGAGTGAAGGTGAATTATCAGTACGTTTAAATGGCTTGGTAAATGCGCAAACATGTGCCGATATTGCATTGGAAATGGGTTTACCCAATATGATTCGTGTTGGTTGTGAAATGAAAAACTTAGAAGGTCGTCGGTTAGCTAATATGTATGCCGATGTCATTGAAGCCTTAATCGCTGTAATATATCTTGAAGGAGGTTTAGAGAGCGTTCGACCTTTCATTCAAAAATATTGGCAGAATCGAGCAAAGAAAATGAATGCTGGTCGCCGTGATGCCAAAACAGAGTTGCAGGAATGGGCTCATACAAAAGATAGAGCACATCCTCATTACCAGGTTCTACAGCGTTGTGGTCCAGATCATGATCCGATCTTTGTAGTCGAGGTAAGTATTTGTGGTTTTGCATCTGAGATAGGGCGAGGTAGTTCTAAACGTCAAGCCGAGAGAGACGCAGCTGAAAGAATCTTGCGACGTGAAGGTATATGGGAAACAAAGGGGAAACATAATCAATGAATGATGTTATTAAAACACGTTCAGGTTTTGTTGCGGTCATTGGTGTGCCTAATGCTGGAAAGTCAACGTTAGTTAATCAGTTAGTTGGAACAAAAATATCAATTGTAACACATAAAGTACAAACAACGCGGACTTTAGTTCGTGGTATTGTAATTTATGATAAGACCCAAATTATTCTAATTGATACACCAGGTGTTTTTCGTCCTCATAAGCGATTAGAGCGGGCTATGGTGTCTGCTGCTTGGGGTGGTGCGAAGAATGCTGATATTCTTCTGGTTCTGATTGATGTCCAGAGTGGTCTTTCAGATGAAGTTGATGCAATGTTAGATATTTTAAAAAGTGTTGAACAAGATAAAATTCTTGTTCTGAATAAAATTGATACGGTTGCTAAATCATCTCTCTTAGCATTAACTGCTAAAGTGAATGAGCGAGTGAATTTTTTGCAGACATTTATGATTTCAGCTTTAAATGGTTCTGGTTGTAAGGATTTGCTGTATTATCTCAGTACAATCATGCAAGAGGGGCCATGGTATTATCCAGAAGATCAAATCTCTGACATGCCTATGCGTCAGCTTGCTGCTGAAATTACGCGTGAAAAACTTTTTCTTCGTCTACATCAAGAACTTCCTTATTCCTCAACAGTTGAAACAGAAAATTGGGAAGAGTGTGCAAGTGGTTCGGTTAAAATTAGTCAAGTCATTTATGTAGAACGTGATAACCAGAAAAAAATTGTTTTAGGAGCAAAAGGTGGCACCATTAAAGCTATTGGTCAGGCAGCACGTAAGGAGTTAATGGATATTATGGGACAGAAGGTTCATCTTTTTCTATTTGTGAAAGTACGTGATAATTGGGACTCTAATCCAGAGCGTTATCAAGAGATGGGATTGGATTTTTTTTAATGCAATGAAATGGAAAGAACAAGCTATTATTCTCGGTACACGCCAACATGGTGAAACGAGCGTTATTCTTGAAATTATGACACGTCAGCGTGGTCGCTATATGGGAATTGTAAAAGGGGGACGTTCTCGTCGTATGGCTTTTCTTCTTCAGCCTGGAAATTTTGTTGAAGCTGAATGGTGGGCACGTTTAGATGAACATTTAGGATTATTTAGGCTTGAAGCGCTTGATTTACATGCTTCAAGATTGATAGTTTTACCAGAAGCGCTTTATTCCTTCCAGTTGATGGCCTCTCATTTGCGGCTTCTTCCTGAGCGTGATCCTCATCCCGTTTTGTATGATATGTTATATTTTTTTATGCAAAATTTTGATGATCCATTTATAAATGCTGAATTACTTGTGCGTTTTGAGCTTCTACTGCTTGAGGAACTTGGTTTTGGGCTCGATTTGTCTTGTTGTGCTGTAACAGGTCGCCAGGAAAAACTTTGTTATGTTTCTCCAAAATCGGGACGTGCTGTGTGTGAGGAAGTAGGACGTCCTTGGAAAGATAAGCTTTTATTTTTACCACAATTTCTTGCACGAAAAACCATTTGTCCTGTTGATTTTAATGATATAAAGAAGGGGCTAATTCTGACAGATTTTTTTTTAACACGCTATGTTTGGAAAGAGAGAGGTATAAAACAGCCGTCTTTGCGTATTAGTTTGATACAATTGTTTGAACGGCGATTTTGTATGAAGGCGTCAACATTTTAATTTTATGAAAGTGGATAGAATGCAAACTTTGCAAACAATTGCTGAGTTGCGTCAATACCTCAGAGAGGAACGACGTTTAGGGCTTTCAATTGGGTTTGTGCCGACTATGGGGGCGTTGCATGATGGCCATCTTGCATTGGTGCAACAAGCACGGGCAATGTGTGATTGTGTAGTGGTTTCTATATTTGTTAATCCTAAGCAATTTGGTCACCGTGAGGATTTTAATGTATATCCAAGGGATCTAGAGAGTGATTGCGCTTTATTGGAAGAAGCCAATATTGAATATGTTTTTGTGCCTTCTGTAGAAGAAATGTGGCCGCTAGGCAATGAGACAGTTGTAAAAGTAGAAAAATTATCACGTATTTTGATGGGGAAATTACGTCCAGGACATTTTTGTGGTGTGACTAGTGTTGTTGCTAAACTTTTTAATATTGTTCAACCAGATAAAGCTTTTTTTGGGGAAAAAGATTTTCAACAGCTTTTGATTATCCGTCGTATGGTTAAAGATTTGGCTTTTCCTATTGAAATTGTTAGTGTACCTACTTTACGTGATGCAGATGGAGTTGCTAGTTCTTCACGTAATAAGCTTTTGACATTAGAAGATCGCAAAGCTGCAAAGGTTATTCCTGAAAGCCTTAAAGTTGTTAAGAGACTTTATGAGCAAGGTGAACGATCCGTTGATAAATTGTGCACAGTTGTCCGCTCTGTTTTACATAAAGAACCGCGTATTGTTATTGAATCAATAGATTTACGAGATATGGAAACTTTGTGCGTGATTAAAAAGGAATTAAACACACCTGCGGTTTTATTGCTTACCGTTTGCTTTGGTGAAGTCAGACTTATTGATCAATGCATATTACAATAAAAAGGCTGAAAAAATGAGTTTTCATAAAACTATAAAGCGTATTACTGCTTCTGAAATACGTTCGAGAAAGAAACAAGAACCGATTGTTGCTTTAACAGCTTATCAGGCTTATAGCGCTCGGATTGCTGATTCACATTGTGATTTACTTTTGGTTGGTGACAGCGTTGGTATGGTTGTATATGGTTTTGATACGACACTCCCTGTTAGCGTGGATATGATGATTTTGCATGGACAAGCGGTTGTGCGTAGCTCTAAACGAGCTCTTGTTGTTGTCGATATGCCTTTTGGTTCTTATGAGCAAAGTTCAGAACAAGCTTTTGCTAATGCATCCCGTATTATTGCAGAAACAGGATGCGGTGCAGTTAAGCTTGAAGGTGGTGCTTATATGGCAGAAACAATTGGTTTTTTATGCAGTCGTGGTATTCCAGTTATGGGTCATATTGGTCTCACACCACAAGCGGTGAATCGTTTTGGTGGTTTTAAGATGCAAGGACGTAATGAAAGTGATTGGTTACAAATTGAAGCTGATGCTGCAGCAATTGAAGCAGCAGGTGCTTTTTCTGTTGTTGTGGAAGGGGTAGTAGAGCCATTAGCGGTAAAGCTTACAAAGAATCTCTCTATTCCTACTATTGGTATTGGTGCGTCCAATCAGTGTGATGGACAGATTTTAGTGATGGAAGATATGTTAGGTTATGGTACTTATGTACCTAAATTTGTGCGTCGTTATGGTGTTTTCGAGCAAGCGATGGATACAGCAATTAGGGATTATGCGAATGATGTTAAATCACGCGTTTTTCCAGATGAATCAGAGGTTTACAAGCTTAAATAAATTCAGTTTATAAAGGAAATTCTACAAAGGGATGAAGTAATTTTTGAAGAGATTCATAGGGAGAGATACAATAGAATCTCAATACCTCAAAAGTAATGGCAGTATGATAGTAGAATTTTATATTTTTTCAGTTATGACAAAAAAAGTCAGAAACCAGAATGTGATCTTTGAACATCAATATCATTAAAACGAATTAAAAAGGAATTTTCAATTTGTTGTGTGGAAGATGGTTGCAAATGGAGTTCATCAGGTAAAATATTATTTGGATGACCGAAATAACGAAGAGCTTCTTCTCTACTAAAACCAGCAAGAGTGGTGGCTTCATAAAAAGCAGCGATGCGATCAACTTGTTTGATTTTTTTTAAGATCTTTTGAGGTGGATTGACAGGTAGAGAAAAGCGTATGTGAATGATGTCTTGTAGGCGTTTTTCTACGAGCTCATAATGTTTTCCTATAACAGCTTTAAAAGGTGAAATTATATCACCAATAACATATTCTGGTGCATCGTGGAGAAGAGCAAAGAGACGTTCTTCATTGGAAGATTGTGGAAAAAGTTGCTGAAATATTTGTTCGACCAAAAGTGAATGTTGTGCAACAGAATAAGGGTATTCTCCTTTTGTTTGTCCATTCCAACGTGCAACGCGAGCGAGGCCATGGGCAATATCCTCAATTTCAACATCAAAAGGAGAAGGATTAAGTAAATCAAGCCGTCGACCAGAAAGCATTCTTTGCCACGCACGCGCTGTTCCATCTTGTGATAATTCAGTTTTAGCCATTAGTCAACCTCTACGGAGCTTTCAGGGAAGGTGAAATTCATATTTTCAGCAATATTAATTGTTACAGGAACATTATCTACTGTAAATTGAAAATTTTTGTCCATAGCTTCTTTGACATGGTCAATACGCATTAAGGCCAAAGCTTCATTTTTGACACATGTTCCCAATTGACTAAGTATTTTTGTGCCTGCTTTAACGGTAGAACCTGAGGTTAAGGGGTATTGGCTTTTGACCACTAAAAAACGGCGGCGAATTGTCCTGCGATGGTGCATCCGCGAAATAACCTCTTGTCCAATATAGCATCCCTTGTTGAAGAAGAGTCCATGAATTTGATCATAATTAATATCATGGGGAAAGACTTTACCTATTTCATAATCTTGATCACTTTCAGCTATTCCATAATGGATACGCATTCGATCCCAATGAGCATTACATTCTGGAGTAAGAAAAGGAATTTTTCCATAAATTCGTACCACTTTTTCCTTCTTTGGAAATCGCTTATCTGTAAAACTTGAATCAAAATTTAAATTATCTGATTCATTTTGCCAAAAAACATTAATAATCTCTTGTGATGGTTTTGTAATTTCTACTTTTTTACGAAGTTTATAGAGGATGAGACGCTTGTGAAAAGCATCAGCTAAAGAAGCCGCGATATCAATCATATAATTTTGATCTATTTTGCTGATGAGAAAATCAGCGATAACCTTTCCCTGTGGGGATAAGAGGGCACCAGGAAAGAGCTCTCGTGAGTTTATTTTTTTTACATCCGTAGTAATAATAGCCTGCAGAAAATGTGTTGCTTCTTCACCTGTAACTTTAATAATCTTACGATTTTTTAAATTTATGGCATTCTGTTTTTCAATCATGGTTCTTGCCTTTCTGGGCGGAGTTACATAACGATGGAAAGGCGATATACAAGGAGCATGGCTATGTTTAAAACATTTGATACAATTTTTAAAGGTGCGACGCTTGTTAATCATGATGGTAGCAGCAAGCGCGATATTGGTGTTGTGAATGGTCGTATTGTTGAAATTGGCGATCTTACATGCGCGTCTGGTGGAGAGGTAATCGACTGTACAGGACTTCATATTTTGCCTGGTATAATTGACAGTCAAGTTCATTTTCGTGAGCCGGGTAATGAACATAAGGAGGATCTGGAAAGTGGTTCTCGTTCTGCTGTTTTAGGAGGAGTTACAGCAGTATTTGAAATGCCAAATACCAATCCATTAACGATATCGGAAGAAACTTTGAATGATAAGGTTAAACGTGGATTTCATCGGATGCACTGTGATTATGCATTTTGGGTTGGAGCAACGCGTGACAATATTTATGAATTGGCAGATTTAGAAAGACTTCCTGGTGTTGCTGGAATTAAAGTATTTATGGGATCATCGACAGGTAATCTCCTAGTGGATGATGATAGAAGTGTGCGTCTTATTTTGCAAAATACACGCCGTCGCACAGCTTTTCATTCTGAAGATGAAACACGACTTAAAGAACGTAAAGCTTTTTATATTACAGAGGATGTATCATCACATCCAGTTTGGCGTGATGAGGTTACAGCTTTACAATGTACACAACGTTTAGTTAAAATTGCACGTGAAACAGGAGCACGTATCCATATATTACATCTTTCTACGGTGGAAGAAGTTGATTTTTTGAAAGATCATAAAGATATAGCGACAGTTGAAGTCACTCAGCATCATTTGACTTTGAGTGCTGATGATTATCAAAGGTTTGGTACATTAATTCAGATGAATCCGCCTATTCGCGAAAGACATCACCGTGAGGGTCTTTGGTATGGGGTTCAGCAAGGTATTATCGATATTTTAGGTTCTGATCATGCTCCTCATACGTTTGAAGAGAAACATAAGCCTTATCCCTTATCTCCTTCGGGGATAACAGGTGTACAGACAACAGTAGCAATCATGCTTACTCATGTTAATGCGGGGAAAATCTCTCTTGAACGTTTTGTTGATCTTACTTCGCATGGTCCTAATCGCGTTTTTGGTATAAGCTGTAAAGGGCGTATTGCTGTTGGATATGATGCTGACTTGACTATTGTTGACCTTAAACGGGAGGAAATTATTGTAAATGAATTAGTTGGTTCACGTGCTGGTTGGACGCCTTATGATGGTAAAAATGTAAAAGGATGGCCAGTGGGAACAATTATTCGTGGTAGGAGGGTTATGTGGGAAGGTGAAATTGTTACGCCTTCGCAAGGTGAACCTGTTAGATTTACAGAATCATTATTGTAGTGCAATTTGCAAAATGATAAGTGTTATTGCATAATTTTTTAATTCAAAATATTCAATATAAGTTTTATGCAATATAATATATTGATTTTATTAGTATTATTATAGAACTTGGGAAGATTATAATAGGAGTGGGATTTTTAAATGTGTTTCTATAGAGTACATTCTTTTTGCCAATTTTTTCTCTTAATTATTTGAATTTGCTCAATAAAAAGCTGATATTTTGTATATAAAGCAAATCAACTATGTGGTGATGCCGCATATTAGCTAAAAAAGGATTTATTGGATATTAGGATCGTTTTTTTAATTACTTTGGTAAGAGTAATAATTATTCGAATAATTACTTTCTTGTTGTAACGATGATGATACACAAAGACAATCTACTAAAATTGCTTCTTCAGCTAATAGTATATCTTAATCAGCAATTTTCTAGTGCGCCTTCATCTAACAAGTTGGTAAGATTTGAAAACTTTATTAATTTGGAATTTTTCAGAAAATCATAAGATATTATTTTATGATAGGTATATCTACTGATCCTGAGGCTTTCAGATAGAGTGCATTTTATAGTAATACGAAGAGCGCTGGGTAAAGTTGATAAAGATAGAGAAAATTCAATCGAAAAATCTAGAAATGTGAAGATTATAGAGATTTATAATAGAAGAATAGCAAAAATGCATGTTTATCAGAGATAAAATTTCTTGTATTTCCTTCCTATAAATTAATTTATTTTTTATAGTTACTTATATAAATTGAATAAGAGTTTTGTCAGTTTGTTTTCTAGTTTTCATTGTTGAAATGGTTAAGTAAACTTGTCGATAATGCGTTTCCTTCTTTTACATATCTTTGATCTGCTTCGATTGCTGAATCTGTACAACGATGATAATTTGCTGAAAAAGCCCTGTAAGCTGCATTAAAGGTTTCATATAGGTGAGCACGTCTTTGTGGTGTTGGTTTTTCTGCCTCAATTAATGCAACCATGTGGTCGTGCCATTGGTTTGTTGGATGGCTACAAAGATTACGTAGATAGTGCAGAGATCCTAAAATTTCTGCTAATCGTAAAAGTTTGATATGATATGGTGGAAATTGTTGTGCAAAGGTTGGTTTTGAAATTAAGAAAAAAATTAAAAAAATGATATTTATCAATACTTTATTCATTATTTTTATTGCTCACTTTTAACTGTATCTCTATAAACTATCAATAATGGATAGAGAAGTCTTATTGTGGACTATATGTTGATAAATATAGTCAAAAAATAGCTCACTCATTCTTATTCGCTATAGATGTGTAATAGATATTTAGGGTATGATGACAATAAGAAAATAATTATGAAAATATTAAAATTAAGCATTTTAGATTATTTGTTTTTTCTCATGCAATCAATTTTCTTTTCCCCGTAAGATTACATAGTGTTTTTTGTTAGTGATTCTATCTTTAGGGAAATTTTTCAATACATAAAGGCAGTTAACATTTGCTAATAATAACTAATAAAATGACTTCGCTTCATTAATAAAAACAGATTATTGTTTTTAGCATAAAATAGATATCTCTTTGTTGGAATATAAAAGAAATTAACTCTATATTTTATAAAAAATGTATGTATAGATTTTTATTTTCAAATTACATTTTTATCAGTAATGTTTGAAAAGGGTAATCAATAATAATGTGCGGTAGATTTTTACTCTATGCGACATTTCAGCAGATGTCGAAAGAGTTTTGTTACTGGATTGAAGGTGATTTGCTCTCTCGATAATATTGCACCATTTCAATCTATCTTAAGTAATTTGCGACCGAGAATTTTATAAATATACATCTTCTAATTTTCCTTTTCATAATTTTTTTGCACGTTGGAGATTTATTCTCTCTTGGGTTAAGCAATTAGATAGTTGACTATTGATATTCAATATTTGTTCATAAACAGTCAAAGAGAAAAAATCTTTTGTTCATGCATTTAATTATCGGTGCGTGATTATACCGGCAAGTGGATTTTTTGAATGGAAAAAATATGATATGAAAAAATTACAACCTTATTTTATTTATCGTAACGATATAGGACTTATTGGTTTTGCAGAGCTTATGGAAACCTGGGATGGTGGATGGATTAGAGATTGATACAGTTGCAATTATTACACGATTATTGCAATTATTACACGATTATGTGCTTCAGCATCTTTATCTGCCATTAATCATCCTATGCCTGTTATAATAAATCGTAATAATACAATATTGTGCAGTGGCTTGATTGTTATCATTACAAGGGAAATAATGTTATCGACCTTATAGTAAGTCCAGTATATGATGATTTTGAATTTTATAATATTTCAAATAAAGTTAATAAGATAACTTATACATTACCAGATATTTTTGAGGCTGTATCTTTGCAAAATCAAACAGCTGATTTATCCAATTTTCAAAAAAATGAGCAGTTTGATTTATTTTAATTATCTGAGTACACTGAGTACAAATAGTTAGTGTGTTTGTTAATAAGCATTATTGCTATTTTTTTATGTTATATAAGATGCTAGCGGATGCAACAGGGCAATATTTCTTTGCAAACAGTGCTATTAGTGCGATGATATAAGGAATGACTAAGGAGTATCACTAATGGAGTGTGATGATGGGAAAGTTGCGCTTTTATAATACGCTTACACGGAAGAAAGAGGATTTTAAACCGATTGATGCGACTAAAGTACGCCTTTATGTTTGCGGTCCAACAGTTTATGATTACGCCCATATTGGTAATGCCCGCTCTGTTATTATTTTTGATGTTTTATTTCGTTTATTACGTCATGTTTATGGTGAGAACCATGTCATATACGCCCGTAATATCACCGATGTGGATGATAAAATTAATGCAAAAGCAGCTCTCCAGTATCCCGATCTAGAACTTAACAATGCTATTCATCAATTAACGGAGTATACATCTTATCAATTTCAGCAAGATACATTAGCGCTTGGTTGTTTGCAGCCGACCAGTCAACCGCGTGCAACGGATCATTTGGAGGAAATACGGTCTTTGATTGAAAGGCTTCTTGAAAAGGGATACGCTTATATAGCAGATGATCATATATTATTTTCTGTCAGTAGTATGGGAGACAATCCTCGTTATGGTATGTTTGCAAAACGATCACTTGATGAAATGAGGGCAGGAGCACGTATAGATGTAGCTTCTTATAAAAAGGGAGAAATGGATTTTGTTTTATGGAAACCTTCTGCTCAAGGAGAACCTGGTTGGACATCACCAGCAGGAATTTCTGTTTTAGGTCGTCCTGGTTGGCATATTGAATGTTCAGCAATGTCGATGGCGAAGTTATTGTCTCCTTATGGTGGTGGTTTAGTTTGTGAAGATCCAACGGCAAATATTTTTGATATTCATGGCGGTGGTAGTGATTTGATTTTTCCTCATCATGAAAATGAAATTGCACAAAGTTGTTCAGTTTTTGGCACAGAACGGATGGCTAATTTTTGGATACATAATGGCTTTTTGCAAGTTGAAGGCAAAAAAATGTCTAAAAGTCTTGGGAATTTCATTACTATTCGTTCACTCTTAGAGAATGATTTTTTCGAGTTTGCGAATGTTTTATCAAAAGAAGTAAAACGGATCTGGGCTGGTTTATCTATACGTTTTTCAATGTTACAAACGCATTATCGAGAACCTTTAAATTGGACAATGCAGCGTTTAGTAAAATCTAGTAGTGAGTTGTATCGCTGGTATGAATTGCTTCGTCGTGAAAAATATTATTCTGATAATAATCAATCTGTTGATTCTTCTTTAATTGAAACATTAAGTAATGATATTAATACATCGAATACAATTACTATTTTACGAAAATTTTATAAAGAACAAAATGCTGTAGCTCTTGCACATGGTATGGATTTTCTGGGGTTATTGCGACAAGAATTGGTTAAGAAAAAAGAATGTCCTCTTTTCATTAGCAAGATGCATTTTGATTTACAATTTATTGATCAGCGTATTGCTGAAAGGCTTTGTCTTATCCATAATAAGGAGTGGGCAGCTGCGGATAAAATTCGTGATGAGCTTGCAGCAGGGGGGATCTTCTTAAAAGATAGTAAGGATCCGCAGACTGGTGAGCGTATAACCACGTGGGAGATGAAACGACTATAATTCCCATATTCTAGCAGCTCTCATAAATATGAGGAGAGAATTTGATGGAATTATATAGTTATGGATATATCGCACTTAAGCTAGTTGTGGGGCTTGTCGCTTTTTTGTTGATTTTAAGAACAACAGGTCGTGGTAGTCTCAGCCAAATGACACCAATTGATTTGGTGAGTAATTTTGTTATGGGGGGCATTATTGGAGGAGTTATTTATAATTCAAATATTAGTAGTATCCAATTGTTATTTGTTTTATTTATTTGGCAAATCTTAATTACATCTTTTAATTCTCTTGCACGATATTCAGTGTTTTTTCACCGACTTATTGCAGGAGGAAATGTCAAACTTGTTGTAGATGGTGTATTTCAGCTTAATGAGATTAAGCGTTTAGGGATCTGTGTGAATGATCTGGCTGCAATGTTAAGTATTAAAGGGTGTAGTTTATATGAAGCAGATTTTGTTCGATTAGAAACGAATGGTGATTTCTCTGTTGTTAAAAAAGAGGAGGGTAAGAAGTCTGTCATTTTAGTAACAAATGGCGAAATACTCGAAGAAAATCTTAGAGAGATTGGTAAAACAAAGAAATGGCTTAAGGCAGAGTTGAAAAAGCAACATGTAAAAGTTGAAGATTTATTTGCTGCAGAATGGTATGAGAATACAGATAAAAACAATAAATTTTATAGTGGATTATTTCTTGTTCCTTTTCCAAAAACGGTTTAATTTTAAGTGTCATTTTTTTTTAATGTCATTTTATTGTGTAATTTACTAGAGGTAAACAAGAGGTATGATATGATCTATGAAAGAGCAATATAAGCGTTGTTTTTTTGTGTATTAAATAAGTAAAGACTTTATGAAACAGAATAGAATTGTAAAAACTGTGTCAGCGGCTTCAGGTCAAACCCTACGCACACTTTATAATTTATGGCCTTATATGTGGCCATCAGATCGATCTGATCTAAAAATGCGTGTTGTATGGGCGATATTTTACCTTGTTTTAGCAAAGCTGATTCTCATATCTGTTCCATATTTTTTTAAATATGCTATGAATGCGCTTGATATGAGTCTTAAGTTACCTGTGTGGTTTCCATCTACTTGGGCGGTTCTTATCATATTAGTCTTAGCCTATAATGTTGCACGTATTGCTCAAGCTGGATTTAACCAATTACGCGATTCTCTTTTTGCGACCGTTGGACAACACGCTATTCGCCAATTAGCATATAAGACTTTTGTTCATCTTCATGGATTATCTTTACGTTTCCATTTGGAACGACAAACTGGTGGTCTCTCTCGCATTATTGAGCGTGGCACAAAGGGAATTGAAGCAGTTGTTCGATTTTCAATTCTTAATACAATCCCAACTATTTTAGAATTTATTCTAACAGCATTTATTGTTTATATAAGTTATGGATGGTATTATTTTCTTGTAGTTGTGATAACGGTTGGTTTGTATACCTGGTTTACGATTAAGGCAAGCGATTGGCGTATTAGTATTCGGAAAGAGATGAATACGGCGGATACAGAAGCAAATACGCGTGCAGTTGATTCTTTATTGAATTTTGAAACAGTTAAATATTTTTGCAATGAAACTCTAGAAGCGCGTCGATTTGATGCTTCTATGGCCGGTTATGAAAAAACTGCGGTGAAGATTTGGACTTCTTTAAGCTGGCTTAATTTTGGTCAAGCCCTTATTTTTGGTATTGGGATGACTATTCTTATGTTAATGTCAGCTTACGAAGTAGCTCACGCGATGCAAACTTTGGGAGATTTCGTTTTTATTAATGCGCTTTTAATGCAGTTGTCAATTCCATTGAATTTTATTGGCTCAATTTATCGTGAAGTTCGGCAGGGTTTAACTGATATTGAAGCGATGTTTGATCTTTTGGATGTTCCGCAAGAAGTTATTGATAAACCAAATGCTAAACCGCTTGTGGTGACCGATGGTACTATCCGGTTTAACCGAGTGAAATTTTCATATGATTCAGCTCGTCCAATTCTCAAAGATATTGATTTTGAAGTACCTGGGGGTAAAACAGTTGCGATTGTTGGGCCTTCAGGCGCTGGTAAATCAACTATTTCTCGGTTACTTTTTCGATTTTACGATGTTAATGAGGGTTCAATAACCATAGATGGACAGGATATTCGTGATATCACTCAGAAAAGTTTGCGTGAAATAATTGGTATGGTACCACAAGATACAGTTTTATTTAATGATACAATTGCATATAATATTTATTATGGACGTCCAAATGCTACAGATGCAGAGATGCGCAAAGCTGCTAAAATAGCTCAGATATCGAAATTCATAGAAATGCTTCCAGAGGGGTTTCAATCCTTAGTTGGTGAACGTGGCCTTAAATTATCTGGTGGTGAAAAACAACGCTTAGCTATTGCAAGAGCACTTTTAAAAGAACCACCGCTTCTTATTTTAGATGAAGCAACTGCAGCTCTTGATACAACAACAGAGCAGGAGATACAGCAGGCATTGAATGTTGTAAGCTGCGGGCGTACAACATTGATTATTGCCCATCGTCTTTCAACTGTAATTGGTGCAGATGAGATATTGGTGCTCAAAAATGGTCGTATTATTGAAAAAGGGACACATGCTGATCTTTTATGCAAAAAAGGTTTATATGCATCAATGTGGAATAAGCAGCTTGAAGTTTCACAAGCTGAAGAGAAATTACGAAAAATGCGTGAGGAGGATGAACTAGGTGTTGTTAATCGTGGTAAATAAATTACATAAAGTGGTAGCCGAGTTTATGTATAGTGATTGATTAAATATACAAATAGGGGGAGAACAATATTTATTAGTTATTAAATCATCTATGAATAGGAAATTATATGACTATTGCACAATCTATCCAAAATGGCTTCGTCCCAATTCATAAAGAAGGCTATCCATTTATTGTAGTATTTTTTGTCATTTCACTCATTTTAGGTTTAATCTGGAGTCCATTATTTTGGTGTGGTCTTGTTCTGACAATGTGGTGTATATATTTTTTCCGCGATCCAGAACGAGTGATACCCGTGAATTCGAATTGGGTTCTTTCTCCTGCTGATGGCCGTATTTCTTTTGTTGAGTCATGTGTTCCGCCTGCGGAGTTGGGATTAGGTGATCAAGAAATGGTACGTGTTTCTATATTTATGAATATTTTTTCGTGTCATATCAATCGTGTTCCTGTGAGTGGTACGATAGAGTCTATAGTTTATCGTCCGGGTAAATTTTCTAATGCTGAATTTGATAAAGCTAGTCAATTTAATGAATGTAATGGAATGGTGATTGACAGTGAACATGGCAAAGTTGGTGTTGTGCAGATAGCAGGATTAATTGCACGTCGGATTGTTTGTTGGCAAAAAAAAGATGATTTAATTGTTTCTGGGCAGCGCTTTGGGCTAATACGTTTTGGTTCTCGTCTTGATGTTTATATACCAGCTAATGTAAAATTGCGTGTTGCAGTTGGTCAGATAGTAATTGCTGGAGAAACAGTTTTAGGCTCTTTTGGTGATGACGCTGCTGTAAATGACTTTAGACTTGATTAGGATGAGGTATGAAAAATTCTTCACCGTTTTCTTCGTTTGAACCTGAAAGACAAAACGATAATGTTGCGCATCGGCGGCGTTCACCTATACCGATGCGGTATGTTATTCCTAATATTATTACTATTTTAGCAATTTGTGCGGGAATGAATGGTATCCGTTTGGCTTTTGAGAATCGCTATGAATCAGCTATTTTGGTAGTACTTTTGGCAGCAATTTTAGACGGAGCTGATGGTCGTGTTGCTCGTTTGATGGATGGCACTTCGTCTTTTGGGGCGCAGATGGATTCACTTGCTGATGTTATTAATTTTGGTGTTACTCCTGCTCTTGTTGTTTATTCTTTTATTCTAACTCAGGCTCATCAAGTAGGTTGGGTAGCGGCACTTGTTTATTGTGTTGCATGTTGTTTGCGGTTAGCTCGTTTTAATGTGATGTTGGATGATGCTGATATACCGGAGTGGCAGAAAAATTATTTTATTGGTGTCCCTGCACCAGCAGGTGCACTAATGCTTTTATTACCTGTTTATTTAGGAGGGATAGGTTTAGTCCCCGATTGGGGATGGGCTTTATTTTTTAGTTTTTATACTGTGATTATTGCTTTTCTCTTGGTAAGTCGTTTACCAGTATGGAGTGGAAAAACAATAGGTCATAATTTGAGGCGCGATATTGTGGTACCGTGTATGTTGGCCATTGTTATTTATGTTGGTTTTCTGGCTACTTATATGTGGTATACTTTATTAATAACAGCTATTGGTTATATGGCTTTTCTTCCTTATAGTGCTTGGATTTATAGTAAACGGGCTGTTTTAGAATTTAGAAGAAAAAATGAAAAATATTATAGATAGCTAATTAACAATCAGAGAGTTTTATACTAGCTATAAAAAAGAAGAGTATCTGCTCTAGAAGATTTCAATTAGTTGGTAGTATAGACAGATTACGGTTAATCAGGAATATGATAGTTCATGAATCGTTTTTGACGGACATCAAAAAGTCCTCCTGTTTCTTTTAAGTGAGGGGATAAGAGATGGGCTATTTCTGCTGCAACTTTTTGTGGAGAAGGTAAGGTTTGAGGATCTTCACCAGGCATAGCTTGTGCCCGCATTGTAGTACATGTTGCACCTGGGTTAACACAATTAACTTTAATAGATGTTTGTTTCAGTTCTTCTGCCCAGCAGCGAGCAAGAAGTTCTAGAGCGGCCTTAGAAGCTGCATAAGGTCCCCAGAAAGGGCGCGCGCAATGAGCAACACTTGATGACAGAAAGATAGCACGTCCAGCGTCAGATTTGCGCAATAAAGGTTCAACTGCTTTCATCAAACGCCATTGACTGGTAAGATTTATTTGTAAAATGTTTTCAAACATCATATTTTCAATATGAGCTATTGGTGAAAGTATTCCTAAGATTGCAGCGTTTGCAACTAAAATATCAAGTTTCTTCCAACGTTCATCAATTGATATATTTAATGCATCAATAGCTTCCATATTATTCAAGTCAACTGGTACTAATGTTGCGGAACCACCTTTTTTTTTAATTTCGTTATCAAGCGCTGTCAAACCATTCATTGTGCGTGCAAGTGCGATAATATGAGCGCCACGTACTGCTAGTTCTAATGCTAGATGATAACCAATTCCTCTAGAGGCACCTGTGACGAGTGCAACACGTCCAGCAAGATTAAAATCAGATTTGATCATTATTAATTTCTTGTTTTCAGCACAGATAATTTATGAACTGTTGGAGTATTTTTTTGATCAGTTAGATGTGTAGGATAATGACCAGTGAAATAATGATCAGTGAATTGTGGATGAGAGTTATTCCGTTTTTCCCCTATAATGGCAAGATATAGGCCGTCAGTTGAGAGAAAGTCTAATGAATCAGCACCGATAAAATTGCACATGGATTGCAGATCTGGATATTGATTAGCTAAAAGTTTTTCAATTGCAGGTGTATCGATTCCGTAAAAATCAGGATATAAGATCATTGGACTGGAAACACGCATATGAACTTCTTTTGCTCCTGCACTGCGGAGCATTCTTACAATTTTGATGGATGTTGTTCCACGTACAATTGAGTCATCAATTAAAATAACACGCTTCCCTTCAATAATAGAACGGTTTGCAGAATGTTTTAATTTAACACCGAAAGCACGAATTTGTTGGGTTGGTTCGATAAAAGTACGACCAACATAATGATTACGAATAATGCCTAGTTCAAAAGGAATTCCACTTTCTTGTGCGTAACCAATTGCTGCAGGAGTACCTCCATCAGGAACAGGAACCACAATATCACCATCGCAAGGTGCTTCTCGTGCTAAATGTATACCCATATTTTTTCGGACTACATAAACACTTCGTCCTCCGACGATTGAATCAGGACGAGCGAAATAGACATATTCAAAAAGGCAAAGCCTTTCTGGTTGTTCTATTGCTGGTTTAATAATTTCTGTAGTGATTTGACCATCTTTTTGTATTTCGCATATGACGATTTCACCATTTTTAACATCGCGAATATATTTTGCTCCGATAATATCAAGAGCACAGGTTTCTGAACAAAAGATTGGTTTACCATCAAGCTCACCCATAACAAGCGGTCTAATACCTGTTGGGTCACGCGCAGCAATAAGTTTAGTACGTGTTAACGCCAACATAACATATCCACCTTCTACTTGCCGAATGGCATCAACAAAGCGATCAGATGATGATTCATGGCGTGAGCGGGCAATAAGGTGGAGAAAGACTTCAGAGTCTGATGTTGATTGGCAAATAGCACCAGAGGCAATTAATTCACGGCGTAATGTAAGGCCATTTGTTAGATTGCCGTTATGAGCAATAGCAATACCTCCAGCGTTTAATTCTGCAAAAAGAGGTTGTACATTACGTAATGCTACTTCACCTGTTGTTGAATAACGGGTGTGCCCAATAGCACGATCTCCTGGCAGACGGGCTAATGTTGCGGAATCTGTATAGTGATCACCCACAAGACCTAAATGTTTTTCTTGATGGAACATCTTGTTATGATAAGAAACAATTCCAGCAGCTTCTTGTCCACGATGTTGTAATGCATGCAATCCAAGAGCGGTTAATGTTGCTGCTTCTTCGTGTCCAAGTATACCAAATACCCCACATTCTTCATGAAGCGTATCGTCATCTAATGAAAATTCCTGACAAGAGATGTTGATTTTTTTCATCATATTCTTTCAGTTGTGACGTAGGAAATAGCTAATACCCTACACCACATATTATTTAAAGCTCATTATAAAAACTATTTCTTATTTTGTGAGTAATAGCATCGTTAATTGTTCTAATAATATTTATAGTTTAATTGTTTGTAGTGTCATCTTTTTTAAAGAATTTTTCTATTGTTTCAAAGGTATAATCGAGATCTTTTGGCATCATTTTCGCTATTTTTTTACTTAGTGAATCTAACAGAGGTTTTGTTTGTGCATTTTTTAGCCAGTCCGACTGTTGTTCAGGTTTAACAAGCGCATTAATGAGCAATATACTGATGACAGTAATCAATAAGCCACGGAATGCTCCAAAAATAAACCCGATGGTGCGATCAAGTGCACCAATTCGACTATCAATAATAAAATCAGCAATTTTCATCGTGATGATATAAGTAACGATAAGAACAATGATAAAAATCATGAAAAATGTGACAATCAATGCTATCATTTTATTAGAGAGATATTGTTCCGTGAAGGGTAATATAAGTTTAAATGAAAAAAATGTTGCAACGGCTGCAATTATCCAAGAAATGAATGATAGTATTTCACGTGAGAAACCGCGAAGCATGGCTAGAAAAGAGGAAAATAGGATAACTACTACGACAATACCGTCTAGAATTGTTACACTCATTTTTTGATTCCTTATATGTATACGTTGCATTCCATTGTAATCAGTATAAAAAATGCATAAAAACGCATTTTTGATTTTTGGTTATGTCCACTTTCTATGTTTATATCAAGAATCTTTTGCGTTTTATAGAATTTTCTCTTTAATTATTTTTCTGTGGTATAGATCATTTTTTATGTTTTTTATCTGAAGCAATAGCGGCAATCAATTCAGGAAGATCAGAGAATGCGTGTTGTTGAAAGCTTTGTGATTTTATTGTTTCGGTTGTTACTGTAGGTTGAAACGCTCCTTGAAAACCTAGTTTTTCAGCTTCTTTAATGCGTTGTCCTGAATGTGCAACGCCACGGATTGCTCCTGAAAGGCTGACTTCACCAAAATATACATAATGAGTCGGGAGAGGGATGTTTGAAAGAGAAGATACCAAGGCTGCTGCAACTGCTAAATCGGCAGCAGGTTCTGATATTCGATAACCACCTGCAACATTAAGATAAACATCATGTTGTCCAAAGCGTACACCACAATGAGCTTCTAATACGGCTAGAATCATTGAAAGACGATTTCCATCCCATCCTACAACGGCACGTCGTGGTGTACCAAGTGAAGAGGGAGCAACAAGGGCTTGAATTTCCACTAATATAGGGCGTGTACCTTCCATTCCTGCAAAAACGGCAGCTCCTGGTGCTTTTTCATTACGTTCACCTAAGAATAGTTCAGATGGATTGGAAACTTCCAGTAATCCTTTGTCAGACATTTCAAAGACGCCAATTTCATCTGTTGGTCCGAAGCGGTTTTTTATAGTTCTTAAAACTCGATAATGATATCCACCTTCACCTTCAAAATAAAGAACACCATCAACCATATGTTCAACAACACGAGGTCCAGCAATTTGTCCATCTTTTGTGACGTGACCAACAAGAACGACAGCGACTCCTGTATTTTTTGCAAAGCGGATCATCGCTTGAGCACTAATGCGGACTTGTGTTACGGTTCCAGGGGCTGAATCTGCTACATCCGACCATAAAGTCTGAATGGAATCAACGATAACCATATCAAGTTTTTTATGCGTATTTAAGGTTGCAAGAATATCTTCAACATTAGTTTCAGCAGCGAGTTGAACCGATGTATTTGTTGCTTTAAGCCTCTGTGCACGTAAGCGAATTTGTGCAATAGCTTCTTCACCTGAGACATAGATGATGTTATATCCTTTTTGCGATAAGGCAGCTGCTGTTTGTGTTAGCAGTGTTGATTTTCCAATACCTGGATCGCCAGCAATAAGTAATGCGGATCCACGAACAAAGCCACCACCGGTGACACGATCGAGTTCAGCAATGCCAGAATGAATACGCGGAGCATCTTCAATATCTCCACAAAGAGATGTAAGTGCAACTATATGACCTTTACGAATATTTTTAGAAGGGCCACTAGCTAAACCACTATTCATACTCTCTTCGGCAAGAGAATTCCATTCTCCACAGGAATGACATTTTCCAGTCCAGCGCAAATGGGCGGTACCACAATTTTGGCAAATAAATTGAAGACGATTGCGTGCCATAATGGTTTAACCATATTGTTCTGGAAGATAATTACTGTCTACCAGATCACTGAAGCGTGTGAAATCAGCTTGGAAAGAAAGTTTAACTATGCCTGTTGGTCCATGGCGTTGCTTTGCCACGATAATATCAGCTTTCCCAAAAACTTCATCCATTGATGTTTGCCATTTTAAATGTTCTGGACCTCCTATCTTAGGTTCCTCATTTTTGAGATAATACTCTTCACGATATACAAAAATAACAACATCAGCATCTTGCTCAATTGAACCAGATTCACGTAAGTCCGATAGTTGTGGGCGTTTATCTGTCCGATTTTCGACTTGGCGCGAAAGCTGTGAAAGAGCAATAATGGGAACATTCAATTCTTTAGCTAAGGCCTTGAGTCCTGTAGTGATTTCTGTAATTTCTTGAACACGACTTTCAGATGAGCGTCTTGAATTGCTTGTCATTAATTGTATGTAGTCAATAATCAATACATCCAAACCGTGTTGTCGTTTGAGACGGCGTGCACGTGCAGCCAATTGAGTGATCGATATACCACCAGTTTGATCAATATAAAGTGGGACTTTTTGTAGGCGGTTCATTATGCGTAATAATTTTGTGAATTGCTCTTCTGAAATATTACCACGACGAATATCAGAAGAAGGGACCTCTGTTTGCTCAGAAATAATACGTGTCGCAAGTTGTTCTGATGACATTTCAAGCGAAAAGAATCCGACAATACCTCCCTCATTTTCTTGCGATAAGTCTTTTTTTGCATCACAATTATAAGTGTTTGCAATATTAAAGGCAATATTGGTAGCAAGAGAGGTTTTGCCCATACCAGGACGTCCAGCAATTATAATTAAATCAGATGGCTGTAATCCTCCCATTTGTTCATCAAGTTTTTTTATGTGAGTAGCGATACCTGATAATCGTGAAGATCGCTTTTTTGCTGCTCCTGCCATATCAATAGCTTTTTTGACAGCTTCATCAAAACTCTCAAATCCACCACCATATTTCCCCTTTTCTGCGAGCTGAAATAGATCACGTTCAATTCTTTCAATTTGTTGAATTGGTGCAAATTCTACAGGCGCATCAAATGCTGTATTGACAACTTCGTTTCCAAGATTAATCAAGGAACGTCGGATGAAAAGATCATAAATTACTCGTCCATAATCTTCAGCATTAATAATTGTTACTGCTTCTTTAGCCAAACGGATAACATAATTAAATACAGTGATATCTCCAATTTTTTCTTCAGCTGGAATAAAAGGTTTGATAGTGACAGGGGTTGCTAATTTTCCTTTTTTGATAATTTGTGATAAAATTTCAAAGAGTTTTTGATGCAATTGTTGGAAAAAATGTTCTGGTTTTAAAAAATCTGACACGCGATCAAGTGCGTCGTTGTTAATAAGAATAGCACCAAGTAGTGCCTGTTCAGCTTCAATATTATGTGGCATCTGCCGAAAAGAGTTGAGTTCTTCTTTTTGCTGAAGGATGGGATTAGAGATGCCAGTTTTTTCCATAACAATCTTCCTATTAAAAATATTCAGCCAAGAGGCTGAATATTATCATGATATATAAATAAATTTTAATGGGAAAAAAGAAAAAACAAACAGCCAAATAGGTAAAAGATATTCATTAACTTTGACTTTCTTCATTTGGATTATTTTCTTTATGGTCATCAGTTTTTTTTGTTAATGGTTTTTCTGGAGTACCATATATCGCTTCAATAGAAGTCAGATTTTCACCTTCCGTTTGACGCTGCGCTTCATTAGTTGAACGTGCAATATTAATTTTTACAGAAACTTGAACTTCGGGGTGTAAGTTAAGAGGAATCGTGTGAAGACCGATAGTTTTAATTGGGTGATTAAGCTCAACTTGATTACGTTCAATAGAAAAGCCGTTCTCTGTTATAGTGTCGGCAATATTACGTGTTGATACTGAACCGTAAAGCTGTCCTGTTTCACCAGCTGAACGGATAATAATAAACGATTGTCCATCAAGTTTTTTAGCAACTTTTTGAGCTTCATTTTTGCGTTCAAGATTACGGGCCTCAAGCTGTGCGCGTTGTGTTTCAAAATGCTTTTTGTTAGCTTCGTTAGCACGTAAAGCTTTGCCTTTAGGTAATAGAAAATTGCGTGCATAGCCGTTTTTAACTGAGACAATATCGCCAATCTGACCAAGATGAGTGATGCGTTCAAGCAAAATAATATCCATAATTTTTTCCTTTCGAATAAGTCAATTAGTAAGATTTGCGTGATTGGCTATTATATTGGATAGTTGCCCAAATACCCATAAGCAGAAGCATAAAAGAAATAGGTACAGTAAAAATAACAGTTAAAATAGCAATATAAACGAGGGACAATATTATTATTCGACCGCTTATCTCTTTTGTAATATTATGGAGATATGCTAGACCACTAACCGATATGGTAAATATGTAGGCAGTAGTAAAAACATTTGCACTCAAGTTAAATATAAAACCGATTTCAATCATTGAAGCTATAGAAGCGATAATAAAAATAATGAGCCCAAAAATTGGAAGACGGAAATTTTGTTTCCAATCATCACAAGGTCTTCTCAGCCACTTTATATGTCGCGCTATTATTATTGAAAAGTAGAGATTAGCAATAAAAAAAATTAAACTGTAAATAGTTAATGCTACCGCTGTTAAAGTGCCTGTATGTGTCGTTAAAAGTTCACTAAAAGCAAAGATATCAGTTTCTTTTATAGACTGCGATTGTTGCATAGTTTGTACTATGTTCTCAGTAATTCGTTTTGCAATAGTAGGGGCAGCTGGATGATTTTGAACATAGATTCCAATAAGAGTTGATATACAAGCAATAAAATTAGTTAAAAGAAAAATGATTGATGATAGTGGATACCATATCAACGAATTTTTTTCTTGTATTGGTTGCGCAAGCCCAAGAAGCCAGGAAGCATAAACAGCAGGAAGAAAAAACAACAACATAAAACCAAAACCAATATAAATATTATTGATTATGGAAAGAATAAAAGTAGCGCTAATTAGAGCGACAAGACTAGGTAATGTACCATATCTGAATGCGGAAACAAAGATTGGAAGTGAAATAAAACAACCAAAGAAGAGAGAACAATAAGGAATGACATTTGAGATGCTGATGATTGCCATTCCTATGACAGCAGTAAATAATCCTGCTAAAATACCGATTATCGTTTTATAAGAATAAGAATCTTCCATTGATTGCTGTCCTGCTTTTTGCAGTTAGAGGCATATAATGCCCCAACTTTGGATATATTATAATTAAAATGTGTTGTTAAAACATCAAAGAAAAAGAATAAGTGGCCAGAAGAAATTCTGGCTACGCAATAAATTTAAAATTTATTTAACAACGTATGGAAGTAAGCCAAGAAAACGGGCACGCTTAATAGCATTAGCTAATTCACGTTGTTTTTTCTGACTAACGGCTGTGATGCGTGAAGGAATAATTTTCCCACGTTCTGAAATATAACGCTGTAACAACTTGGTATCTTTATAATCAATTTTAGGAGCATTTGCCCCTGAAAATGGACATGTTTTACGACGGTGATGAAAAGGACGACGTACTGAAGTTTGGTTAATGTCAGTCATCATTCTGTTCCTTCTGTTGGATTTTCACGTTGATGGTGTAGATTTTGACCTTTCTCTTCATTTTTACTAGGAAAGTCATCACGGTTAAGCCGTGAAAGCGTCGTAGATTGCTCTTTTTCATGTTTTTCTACGCGGATAGTCATATAACGCAAAATGTCTTCATTAATACGCATTTGGCGTTCAAGTTCAACGATTGCTGCAGCTGGAGCATCAATATTCATCAATACGTAATAAGCTTTACGATTTTTGCGGATTCGGTAAGCAAGAGAACGAAGACCCCAATTCTCTATACGCCCAACTTTCCCACCATGCGCTTCAATAACACCCTTGTAAGTTTCTAAAAGCTCATCAATTCGCTGCGGTGCAATGTCCTGTCGGGCAAGGAAAACGTGTTCATAAAGAGCCATTATTTTGCCTTTCTTCAATTAAATTCGACTAGTTTTGGCGCAAAGCCTCTGCGACTTGTCTTTATTGGAAGATCCAAAGAAGAAAGGACGCGTTTGCAATTCGAGACACTCGAGAGCGGAGATACGGGAGGCCGGAATTATTATATTCCTACTGGTTATTTCCCAGTCCTCCGTTCAACCCCCAGCCAAATACCAGTAATGAACAATAGATATTTACAGCTTATCTTTTAAAATAGCAAGTTGGTGTTTACAAAAAATATGATTTATTGAGTCTTGGGATATTTTTTATACATTTCGCGTTTCACTTTTCTCTATCGTATCAGTATCGTATCAGTGTTTATTGATATGATAGAGAGAAAGATAGCGATATAATGAATGAGAAATGAGATAAGAATGAATTTTTTACATCAGATTGATATAGCACTTTTTGAAATGCTTGCTAGTAATCATCAAACGCATTTGGTTTTGGTTTGGTTTGGTATCATTTGTGCAAAGTTTTTGATTTATATTATTCCCATACATATTTGTGTGTTATGGTTTTGCGGTAGATATACGGGGAGGCGTATTGTTTTAAGTATTTGTGTTAGCATTTGTATTGCCCTTTTTGTAGGCTATATTATTTCTCTTATTTATTATCGTCCGCGTCCATTTGTTGCAGGTCTCGTGCAGCCTCTTATTAAGCATCGGGAAACAGCTTCTTTTCCTAGTAATCATGCATTGATTATTGTATCTTACTTTGTTAGTCTTTATTTGTATCGGTACAAAGTCGCTTCTAAGTTTGCATTGATATTTTTGTTATTAATCTGTTGGGGGCGTGTTTTTACAGGCGTACACTATCCTCTTGATGTTTTAGCTGGTGTGGTTTTAGGAAGCCTCATAAGTTGGTTTATTATCCGGTTTGTTGCGTCATATTTTCCTCAATTTTTATATCAAATTCCGCCCTTAAAATATAATTTTCATATAGGTATTCATTCTAAATAAGTTGATTTGTTGTAATTTATGTTTATTGAATTGGCTAAAGAATTTATAAATCTGAAATTCAATTTTGGAGATAATGATGGTAGCAGCATTCACTTTCCCAGGACAGGGGAGCCAAGTTGTTGGTATGGGAAAAGTACTTGCAGAGCAATTTGTTGAAGCACGCATGGTCTTTGAGGAAGTTGACGATGCTTTAGGTGAAAAATTATCACAGATTATTTTTGAAGGTCCACAAGAGGCTTTGACGTTAACGGCAAATGCACAACCAGCGTTGATGGCTGTATCTATGGCAATTATTCGTGTAATGGAAAAGTTAGGACTTGATATAGCAAAAAAAGTCAAATTTGTCGCAGGTCACTCTTTAGGAGAATATTCAGCACTTTGTTCTGCTGGTACATTTAGTTTAGCTGATACAGCAAGACTTTTACGGATTCGTGGAAATGCTATGCAAACAGCTATTGCTGTTGGTGAAGGATCAATGGCAGCAATTATTGGTTTGAATGAACAAGATGTTGAAGAAATTTGCAAGCTTGTTTTAGGAGAAGGTTTGTGTCAAATTGCCAATGATAATGGAGGTGGGCAAATTGTTATTTCAGGTGAAGCAAAAGCTGTCGAAGCAGCGATCAAGATTGCTTCACAAAAAGGAGCTAAACGCGCGTTGCTTCTTTCAGTATCAGCTCCTTTTCATTCAGCTCTAATGAGTCCTGCAGCTGATGCGATGAAAAACGCCTTAAGATTAGTTAATAAAAGAGCGCCTATTGTTCCGCTTATTGCAAATGTTTCTGTTACACCAGAAAGTGATCCGGAACGTATTTTTATGCTTCTTATTCAACAGGTGACTGGGCGAGTGCGATGGCGTGAAACAATCGAGTGGTTTGGAGCTAATGAGATTGATGTTCTTTTTGAAGTCGGTTTTGGGAAAGTATTAACAAGTTTAACGCGCCGTATTAATAAAAATATCAATAGCTTGACAATTGGTACAGCTGAGGAAATTGAAGCAGCATTACAATTGCTAGGTGTTTAATCTGAGGGAGTCTAAAGGATGTTTAAATTAACAGGTCGTAAAGCTCTTGTAACGGGAGCATCAGGAGATATTGGTGAAGCAATCGTGCGTGCTTTACATGCACAAGGAGTCATTGTTGGGTTGCATGGAACGCGTGAAGAAAGACTCAAAGAAATTGCTGTAGATTTTTGTAAAGACGTTTTTATTTTTCCCGCTGATCTTTCTGACCGTAATGCTATCAAGAAATTGGCTGAGACAGCGGAAAAAGAGATGGATGGGGTTGATATTATTGTTAATAATGCTGGTATTACTCGAGACGGCCTTTTTGTACGTATGCAGGACCAGGATTGGGATGATGTGTTGGCAGTTAATTTGACAGCTGCCTTTACTTTAACACGTGAACTGACATATAATATGATGCGGCGACGCTATGGACGTATTATTAATATAACTTCTATTGTTGGTGTTGTTGGTAATCCTGGACAAACGAATTATTGTGCTGCGAAAGCTGGTTTAATAGGATTTTCCAAGTCATTGGCGCAAGAAGTTGCATCACGAAATATAACTGTTAACTGTATTGCTCCAGGATTTATTAAATCCGCGATGACTGATCAATTGAATGAAAAGCAGAAAGAAAAAATTATGGCTATAATTCCAATGAAACGTATGGGAATCGGACAAGAAATAGCTTCTGCAGTTGTTTATTTAGCGAGTGATGAGGCAGGGTATGTGACTGGACAAACAATACATGTCAACGGTGGTATGGCAATGATTTGAGTATTTTCTTTATTCTACATTGATTTATAATCATTATTATTTTAGATAACAATGAATGAAATAGAACAATAAGTTTATTTCTTTAAGTGTGGTAATTGTTCAACTTATCAGGATATCAATTTAGTACATTTGAGATGAGATATCCACGGAATGTCCTATATTTTATCGCTAAAGTTTTGGAGCAATGCATCTATTACTTGATTATATGAACTTATATCGCTAACCAAGTACAGGAAAACAATATAAATTCGAGGATTCAATATGAGTGATACAGAAGAGCGCGTTAGAAAGATTATTGTAGAGCATCTTGGAGTTGACGCAGATAAGGTAGTAGAAAATGCAAGCTTTATCGATGATCTAGGAGCAGATAGCCTTGATACAGTTGAGCTTGTTATGGCTTTTGAAGAAGAGTTCGGTATAGAAATCCCGGATGATGCTGCCGAAACAATCTTCACAGTTGGTGATGCAGTGAAGTTTATTGATAAAGCTTCTGTATAATTTATTAAAGGGCAAAAGTATTTTATGCTTTTGCCCTATTTTCTAGTTAGAGTATATTTGGCAATGTAGCTTCTAGGAGTAGGTGATTCAAGGTTAGAAATATGAGACGTGTTGTTGTTACTGGTTTGGGATTGGTATCTCCGCTAGCTGGTGATGTTGAATGGACTTGGAAGCGGCTTCTTGAAGGGAAAAGTGGTGTTCGGCGTATCACTGAATTTGATGTTGCTGATTTACCATGTCAAATTGCTGGCCGTATTCCTTTAGGGGATGGAACAAATGGTACATATAATGCTGATCTACATATGGAACCTAAGGAGCAGCGTAAGGTTGATCCATTTATTACTTATGCAATAGCTGCTGCTGATCAAGCACTTGCAGATGCTGAATGGTTTCCAAAAAATGATGAAGATCAGATTCAGACAGGTGTTATGATTGGTTCGGGTATTGGAGGCATTGGAGGTATTATTGAGGCTGGTTATACACTTCGTGATAAAGGTCCACGGCGAATTTCTCCTTTTTTTATTCCAGGGCGTTTGATTAATCTTGCTTCTGGTTATGTTTCTATTAAGCATGGTTTGCGTGGTCCTAATCATTCGGTTGTAACAGCTTGTTCAACCGGTGCTCATGCGATTGGTGATGCAACTCGTTTAATTGCACTAGGTGATGCGGATGTGATGGTGGCAGGGGGAGCTGAATCTCCAGTTAATCGTATATCTCTTGCTGGTTTTGCTGCCTGTAAAGCTCTTTCTACTGGGCGTAATGATGAACCTGAGCGTGCCTCACGTCCTTATGATGTAGATCGTGATGGTTTTGTTATGGGTGAGGGGGCTGCTGTTATCGTTTTAGAAGAGCTCGAACATGCAAAGAAGCGGGGTGCTCGCATTTATACAGAGGTAATTGGTTATGGTTTATCTGGTGATGCCTATCACATTACAGCTCCTTCGGAGAGTGGTGAAGGTGCGCAGCGTAGTATGATATTTGCTCTTAAGCGTGCGCGAGTGAATGTGTGCGATATTGATTATATTAATGCTCACGGTACATCAACAATGGCTGATGTTATAGAATTAGCTGCTGTTGAGCGTGTTTTAGGTCATCATGCGTCGCAGGTATCAATGTCATCAACGAAATCATCTATTGGACACTTACTTGGTGCAGCTGGTGCAGCTGAAGCTATTTTTTGTATTTTAGCTATACGAGACAATATAGCTCCGGCAACGCTCAATCTCGACAATCCATCTGTTGAAACAAAAATTGATCTTGTACCGCATACACCACGCGAGAAAAAAATTGATACAATTCTTTCTAATTCATTTGGTTTTGGTGGAACAAACGCATCTTTAGTAATGCGGCGCTTTAGTCAATAATAAACATTTTCATTTGTTATGGCTGCTTTAATAAGCTTTTTGATTATAAGATTTTGGTGAGAAATTATTAGGAAATACCTAAAATTATTTAAGGTTAGTAAGTTATGTCTGATGTGAAAAGTAAATCATCATTGCAGGATATAGATGATTTTTCATTAAATTATTCGCTAAATGATAATGATGATGGATTGCTTCATGGAAAGCGGAAAAGATCAAATATTTTACGCAATCCGTTTATTATTCTCGGTAATTTTTTTATAATGCTTATTGTAATTGCTCTTTTGGTTGTCGGTATTTCCCTTTATATTGTAAAGAACATTTTTGAAGGTAAAGGGATAGCTGAGAAAGAACAAGTTATTCTTATAGATTCTGGAAAAGGAATTCGTGAAATTGCATCACTGCTTGAAAAGCGTGGTCTTATTCGATCATCTGATATTTTTATTTATGGAGTTGGTTATTACAAAAACACAACACGTCTTAAGGCAGGTGAATATTTAATTCCAGCGTATGCTTCGATGCGTGATATTATGGATATTTTTGTAAAAGGAAAGTCTATTGAATATACCTTTACAGTGCCTGAAGGTTTAACCGTTCAACAGGTTTTTGACCGATTAGCAGCCAATGAAATTTTGATCGGTGATCTTCCGGAAGTTTTACCTCCAGAGGGCAGTTTGGTGACTGATACTATTCATTTTATTCGTGGCACAACACGTATGGAAATTATAAAAAGACTACGTGAAGAACAAACGAAATTAGTTAATGCAATATGGGCTACTCGTTCACCAGATTTACCCATCAAGTCTATCGATGAATTTGTTATATTGGCATCGATTGTTGAAAAAGAAACAGGGATTGCAGAAGAGAAACTGCAAGTGGCTGCAGTATTTTATAATCGTCTTGCTAGACGTATGCGTCTTCAATCTGATCCGACAGTAATTTATGGTATTTTTGGTGGAAGAGGTAAACCTGTAGATCGTCCAATTTATCGTTCAGATCTTGAGAGAGAAACACCATATAATACTTATAAGATTAATGGGTTGCCACCAACAGCTATTGCAAATCCAAGTCGCAATTCTTTAAAGATAGTGGCGAGTTTCCCGAAAAGTGATGCGCTTTATTTTGTAGCTGACGGTTCAGGTAGACATATTTTTTCTAAAACTTTGGATGAACATAATGCAAATGTTCGTAAATGGCGTGCGTTAGAAAAACGATAAATCTTATTAAAATTTAGAATTCATATTTAGAAAATTTTGAAAAGATTAACATTATGACATTATTTTATAATGAATTGAGTTCTCAAAAAAAAAATCAACGTCGTGGTTTTCTACTTATTCTTTCTTCACCTTCAGGTGCTGGTAAATCAACACTTTCAAGGTTAATTTTAAAAGATGGGCAACTAGAGCTTTCTATCAGTATGACAACACGGGCAAGGCGCCCTAGTGAGGTAGATGGTGTTCATTATCATTTCATTTCAGAAAAAGAATTTAAACGTAAGTGTGCAGGAGATGAATTTATTGAGTGGGCAGAAGTGCATGGGAATTATTATGGGACTTTACGTGAAAACGTTGAAAATGCATTGAGCGCTGGTCGGGATATGTTATTTGATATTGATTATCAGGGGACCGAACAACTTCAAAAAAAAATGCCAGGGGATACTGTTTCTGTTTTTATTCTTCCTCCGTCAATGAGAGAGCTTGTTGCTCGTTTACATCGTCGAGCAGAAGATAGCCAAGACATTATTAATTTGCGATTAAACAATGCACGAGCAGAAATTCAGCAATGGCGCTCTTACGATTATGTTGTGATTAACGAAGATTTAAATCAGTCTTTATTGCTTATTAAATCGATTTATTTAGCAGAAACAATGAAACGTAAGCGTTGTTGTTTTCTTGAATCTTTCATTGATGAGCTTATTGCTGAAAAAATTGATTAATATGCTTTTCATTTTAAGGGAAGTTTCAAATTAACAAGAGCTTTAGTTTTTAAGTGATTAGGTTGGCTAAAGTTACAAATTCAGAAATAGAAAGTGTTTCTGCTCGGCGTGTTCCGTCAATACCAGCTTTTTCTAAAAGCGTTTCCCCTCCAATAGTTTTAAAACTTTGACGTAGCATTTTGCGCCTTTGTCCAAAAGCAATTTTTGTTACGAGGCTTAATTTTTGTGTAGAGCAAGCGAGAGGTTGTAAGCGTGGAATGATATGAACAACGGAAGAAGTTACTTTTGGTTCTGGTATGAAAGCTTGAGGAGGAATATCAAAAGCGATTTTTGCGATGCTACGCCAACCAGTCAATATGCTGAGACGACTGTAATAAGGAGATTGGGAAGTTGCTGTAATACGCTTTGCGACTTCACGTTGAAACATTAAAGTCATTGACTCATAAAAAGGAGGCCATGATTTTGTTAAAAGCCAATTTAATAAGAGTTGTGTTCCAATATTATATGGAAGATTTGCGATAATCCTTGGTTTTTCTGGATATGCTTCAAAAAGTTTTGAGAAATCTTGTTTTAGTGCATCATTAAAAATAAGCTTGAGTTTTTGTGGATAGTGCTTTTCTATTTCTAAGAGAGCTGGCATACAACGCTCATCACGTTCTATCGCTGTTACAATAGCACCCTTTGCAAGTAAAGCGCGAGTCAAACCACCAGGACCTGGGCCAATTTCAAGAATAGGTTTTCCTTCTATATTTCCTGCTTGATGAGCAATTTTAGTTGTTAAATTAAGATCAAAAATAAAATTCTGTCCCAAAGATTTATTAGCCTGTAGCTTATGTGTATTGATTACATTACGGAGAGGAGGAAGATTATCTATTAGCATGTAATTGAATTATTTTTTGCAAGCTGGTCTGCAAGTTGAAGAGCAGCAATAAAACTTTCAGGAGAAGCTATTCCTTTATTTGCAATATCAAAAGCAGTGCCATGGTCTGGAGATGTTCGGATGAAAGGTAATCCTAAAGTAACATTGACAGTAGTATCAAAGTCTAATGTTTTAATAGGGATAAGAGCTTGATCATGGTACATACAAAGAGCAGCATCATATGCTTGCCTTGCACGTTCATGAAACATTATATCAGGAGAGAGGGGGCCTATAATATTAAGGCCCTTTTTTTTAAGATATTCAATAGCAGGAATAATAATTTTTGTTTCTTCTTTTCCTATTGCTCCATTTTCTCCAGCGTGAGGGTTAAGACCAGCAACAGCTAAGCGGGGTGAAGTTATTGCAAATTTAGTTTTTAAATCATTTTCAGTAATAAATGCAGTTTTAATGATTAAGTTATAAGTAAGATATGAGGAAACTTCATTAAGTGGAATATGAATAGTAATTGGCACTGTTTTTAGTCGAGGTCCAGATAACATCATAACTGGGTGATATTGTTTATTGGAAGATTTTTGAGCAAGATAAGCAAGAAATTCAGTATGACCTAGAAATTGAAATCCAGTATCGTAAAGACTTTTTTTAGCAATAGGGCAAGTAATTAGTGCACGCGCATGACCACTTTGAATCAACCGAACACTCCGTTCGATTGCTTCAATGATTCCAGCAGCATTATTCGGTGAAGATAATCCTAGTTGATCACTTTGTCGATTTTTTAAGGGGATTATAGGAAGAGATATTGGAAAATCTTCTACAAGATTATGAGTGGAAATAGATTTTATATCAATATTAAGATTAAGTCGTAAAAAACGAGCGCGCGAATGAATAACTTCAGGATCAGCTAAAAGAACAAAGGGTGGAATTTGACGTATATTACGCATATTCCACGCTTTTATAACAATTTCAGGACCAATTCCTGCTGGGTCGCCACTGCTAACGATTAGTGGAGCCATTATGAGTTTTGAATATGCGCTGTTTGTCTCAATTCTTTTAAATATTTTTCACTGAGAGCTTCAAGAAGTTGTGGAATATCTTTTTTTTGATGATCTTGGATGGAAAATATAAGCCGAGCTACACGATCATCGGAAACTCTTTTTATTTGACAGATAGCAAGAGCTTCAATGCCATATTGTGTTTCTTGGAAGTTGGTCATTTTTCCAGCTGGTGTTGCAAGGATAGCTTTTTCCCAATTTTGAGGAAGTTGAGGCTCCAAAAATTTTCCTAAATGACGGATAGTAACATCTAAAATACTTTTTGCTTGGTTTTGAGCGTTATGACATCCATGGAAATTTGCACGGAACTTATTTGCTTCTTTCTTGCGTTTTTCTAGAATTGCTGAACGACGATGTTCAGGAATAACAAAAATAATTCGTTGTAATGTATATTCGTTTGTTGAAGGTTTTACACCGCCATTTTTTAATATCCTATGTGCAGTTTCTTGTTCTGTAAGCACTCCACCTTCAGCTTGATAACGCGCATTAACAAGACGTCCCCAACCCATTTGTCCAAGAATATATGTTTTAAAGTGCTCTACTGTTACATCAGTTTGAGCGAGCATTTGATTGAGTTGATCAACAGTCATATTATTTTGTAATGCGAAATTCTTAAAAGCACTCTCAACTTCATCTTTGCTAACCTCAATATTCCGTCGTTTTATTTCATTATTTTTAAGGGCTTCATCAATAAGTTCATTTTTAGCTTGTGCGGCGAGATTTCCTTGTTTCTGTTGCAATTTGAGAAAAGCAATACGCCTTTGAATATCATAACTTGTAATAGGGTTGCCATTAACTGTGACGACAACTGAAGTCTGCGCGAAGACTTGTGATGTAAAAAATGTGCTTACGGATAAACTGCTGACACTCAAAGAAGTGATACAAAATAAAGCAAGAACACTATTTTTTAGTATATTCATGTAAGTAAACCTTTACATTGTTGATCAATTCTCATCTATTATCCCAATATATGTTTTTCTGCATAAACACAATGATAAGTTAAGATCTATATGTTCTCTATTATAAATCCGATTTTATTTTTTGCCAATATCTGCGATTGTACGTAATGAAAAAGAAAAATTAAAGTTCTTTAAAGGTATATTTCTCTCTGGATTAGTTACCTTTTGATAGCCAAAACTTATCCCAAAACATTCATCTATATAACTGAGATTTATTCCTCTTTTTACCAAAGTGTTAGATGCTAAATCATAACTGGCACTATTATTGATAGACCAATAGTTGGAAAATTTAAGTCCCACTTGAAAGGAAATTTCTTGCCGATTTTGCGTATGTTCATCACTTGGTTGATTTGAAATATAGGCATATTGCATAGATGCCCAAAGATTTGACCATTTTTGTGATGCTTCTAATTCACCACGGCGAATTTTCCCTGTTTTTTTATAAAAACGTCCACGAGATGCTATAGAAAAACCGCGATTATGATTTGCCTCAAACATTGTCACATAATCTGAACGTGCTGTTGCAAGGCCGGAGTGAGCATTTACATTGATATTGATAAAGTCTTTTTCTGCGAACGAATTTTTTCCTGCAAGATGGAATGATTGTCCAACAAGTCCATAAAGCGACCAATTATTATTAAAACTTCCGGAATATCTTAGACCTATATTTGCTCTTGTTCCACCTTCTATACGATCATAACCAGAAAATTTATCTCTTTGAAATAAGGTAGTTGTATCAAATACAAGGCTTTGCGCATCTTCGTTTGGTAATTGTCCAATATATTGTTCGTTATTACGCATGAAAATTTGTGCTGTTGGTTCTAGTATATGTGTCGAGATTCCAGCAGTGATAAGAAAAGGATAACGTAACTCCAGACCTGCTGTTGCCATGCTACGGATTTTCGAGGAAGCAATATTAAAATTTTTTAAAGAGCCATTTTCTATGCTAGCAATATGATTATTGTGAGTATTTATTATACTTGCATCAATGCGTAAGGCAAAGATGGGGGTTAATATTAAGCCATTTTTTGTATTGAAACGTTTTTTCCATTCTAGTTCGCTTGTCAAACGAAAACTGTTTCCAGCTATACCGAAAAGTTGAGGAGATTTTAGGAGATAACCTTGCCAGTTCGTATTACTAAAGTCAGCATGACGACGATAAATTGATTGTATATTACTACGGAAGGTAAGTTTTCCAGTATGGACTGATTTATTTGGTATAAAAGAATAATCAATGCTAGGTAAAACCCATGCTTGCTGAGAATGATGTTCGTTGAGGGTATCTTTAAACATCGAATTTTGGATATTGAAACGATAAAAACGCATGTCAAAGTAATTTTGATCTGCAAGGCCATTTAAATAAAACTGGGAAATTTGCACGGGGTCGCTATAATTTTCAAGTTTGTATGTACGACTAAAATCTCGATCGGACTGCGCAAAGATATTCCAACCGTACACCCAACGTGAATTAATACGAAAGTCACCTTTTGTTGCTAACATATAACGATTGGTGTTCTGTGAATCAATCTTATCATTACCGAAATTTTGGGGGTTGATTTGGTATATATGAGCAAAGTGGATGTTATAATAGCCTGTTTTTAAACGTTGATGCCATGTACCTTCAGTTAAAAGCCCTTGTTTTGTATAGACCGTAGCAGAAAGTGTGAAATCATTATAAGGTGATAGGTTCCAGAAGTAGGAGTTTTTTACGCCAATACCAAGATTATCAGCATAAAAAAAATGAGGAGCAAGAAGACCACTGGCACGTTTTACTGTTGGATCAGGGAGTTCAACAATTGGAAAGTATAAAATTGGGATGCCGAAAGTTTCAAAATGGCCGTTTTCAAATCGAATTGTTTTTTTGACATTGTCCCATATGATCTTTTTTGCTTTGATTTGCCACGAGACTGCTCGATCTAATTTTTTATGGCAAAGTTCACATGCTGTATAGATAGCATTGTTGAAAATTGTTATTTGATTCTTGCTGCGTTTAGCATTTTCAGCTTTGAAGTACGTATTGTTAGTTGTTTTGATACGTAAAGAATTTACAAATCCTTCTCCAAAATCTTTTGTCATGTCTATATAATTAGAATAAATTTTATTTCCATCTTTTTGAATGATCTTAACATTTCCTTTTGCTATGACGCGTCCTGTTTTTTGATTGTAAGTGACTCTTTGAGCGACAGCTTTATTATTGTCATATTCAATTTGGACATTTCCTTGTGCAGAAATGGTATTTGCATCACGATTGTAAATGAGTTTATCAGCAGAGAGTAAGAGAGGACTTTTTGTATTTTGGAGATGATTTTTAAAAAAAGGAGTAGGATTTTTTGCTATTGCAGAATGAGATATAAAGATATTTACAGAAAAACTGATGAGGCTTTTTAAAACTAATGTTGTCAGTTTTGTTAAAATTCTCCTTTTACTTGCTAACATTTTTTACTTAACCATCCTCTGTATGAAGTAAAAAGGAGATTCCAAAAGACAATGCCACTACAACTGGTACCCAAGCAGCAATGATTGGCGGGATGTAACCAGCGTTACCAAAACTTCGAACCAGCACAGAAATAACATAAAGTATAAATCCCGCAATTACACCACCAAGAATTAATGTTCTCGATTGTCCAAAGCGTGTAAATTTTAGTGATACAGTTGCTGCAATGAGAGTCATTGCCACAAGTAAAATCGGTGACGCAATTAGTGATTGTAAATGCATATCAAATTTATTAGCAGAATAACCAAATGAGCGTGCAACGGCAATTTTTTCTGGTAATTTGTAAAATGGAATAGTTACAGGGTCGGCTAAATGTTCAGTTAAAAACTCAGGTTTTAGGTGAGTTTTTAGTCGTAATTCAGTAAATTTTTCAGGAGTTTGTCCTATTTTATAGATTGTTCCATTTGTTAATAACCAAGCGCCATTTGTCAATGTTGCTTTTTTAGTATTAATCCAGTTTTTTACTGTTGCATTCTCATTATATTGTACAAATATTGCATCAATAAGAGAAAGACCTTGATGTGTGATTGATTTGGCACCAATAGTTGTTCTTCCTAAATTTGTTTGTTGTGTTAACCATGGAATACGCGTGTTGCTGGTAGATATTTCGATATTATTACTGCGCCATGCTGCTATCATTTTTTCTGCTTGGGAAGAGCTCCATGCAGCGAGTGGATTAACGAAAAGAATAGAGAATAGCCCTAAGAGAAAAGCTCCAAAACAAGCTGGCATGAGAAATTGCCATGCAGAAATACCGATTGAACGAGCAACAACAAGCTCAAGTTTTTGGTTAAGCGAGATAAGCATTGTCATTGCAGAAAATAGTGCAATAAAGGGGAAGAGTTGTTGCATAATAAAAGGGATTCGCAGCAATGAAATAAGAAATGCTCCTTTTACTGTATAATGAGGGAGCAACTCTAATCGGCTAGAGTTTTCTGTAAAGTCGATTAAGAGGGTGAGGATAAAGACACCCAACAAAAAATAACAGATTTTTTTGAGATAAAGTACAAAAAAATATCGTCCGAGCGTCCATCCAATCATGATACCATCCGAGGCATATTAAGAGTTGCAATGTTTAGATATCATGATGCATTTGAATATTCAATAAAGTACGAGGCAGCTTTATCATAAGGATTATTAAATGCCTGATATGCTCTATCACAACATTACAAAGCACTAATTAAGGTTGCAGTATTTTGAAACTTTACCGATATGATACATCACTACTTTGATCCATATTAGTAAGATAATTCCAAGAATGGTTTTGGATAACATGAAATTTTTAGATACTTAATAATTTTTGAAGATTTTGCATATATTTACGTTATAGAAAAAAGATCTTGTAATTTTTCAAAAAAGGTAACTTTCTATAACTATATCTCGATTCAACCAATCTAGTTGGTATTCTTTATCAGCATTTTGTGTAGAAAATCCTATATCAAAAATGAATTACGTATTACGCTGAGATTTAAGATAAAAAGTAGATAAGTATGAAACTTAGCCATTGCTAGCTTTTTCTATACTGTTTCACTATTATTATTTCGTTAGCTTTTGTTTCAGAAAGATAGATGCTATTTTGAAATAAATTACTTATTCGTAATTCTTTAGGGTGTATAGCCATAGCCTGATTAATAGCTTTCCTTCAGCAATAATTGAATAAAATTAAAACACTATAAAAACTATTTTATCTTCTGTATTCCAGATTGGAATGAGAATTGACATATATTCATTGGATTTATTTCAGAGAAATAACATAAAGTCTAATTGGGTAAAAATATAAAATTTAAGGATAAAAATTAATGTACAGTTTCACGATGTGTTGATTAATTTGGCGTTACGGTTTTCAAAATCGTCTAAGGCAATATTATTTTTTATAATGGGGATCCCACGTAGCTTCAAATTTTTTCTTTTCTTTTTTTTTTAAATAGGATCACTTCAAGATCAATATATTGTATGGCTAATTCACATACCTATTTTAAAAAGGCCATTTCTACAGACTTATAATTTATATTCCTCGGTACTGCTCACAGGTGGTGTAGTGTAAAATCGATGGAGATTCCCTATTTTTAGGCTTATGAGACAACGAGTCAGCACCATTATTATTTGTTAGTTCCTAATATTACCATTACTCTTGTATACAGATGGTTTAATAAGAAGACATCTTGAATTCTTTCTTAAGATTGTATCAATCCGTTAATTGTTCTTCTAATGTTCAGATAACCGGTTTTGCTTGATTCACAATAAGAAAGATTAAAACAAGAAAATATTGCTCTATTGTGAATTCTAATACAGTATGAATAAGTAAAAATTATTTTTATAAATCAATTTTTTGTGATTTTTTCTGAAAAATTTTTTGAATGGTATCATTAAATTTTGCAAGGACGAAAATTTTACAGTTTGTGAGCAGCATGAAAAAGGTTAATATGCTTATTCCTATCGGAATGATATAAAGTAATGGGATATAAACGGGGTTATTTTCTGTTTTTTTCGCGAAAAAATATCCTAACCAATAAATCAGTAAGGAGAAACTAATTACAGAAAAAGTTGAAGATATATGCGTTTGTCGATAAGATCGTGCATCTCCTGCTATGGCTACTGCAATTAATGCAAAAACGATAGGATAGAGACATTCTGTGAGGCGACGGTGAAATTCAGCTCTATATTGAAGTGGTTTTCGTTGATAATGAGGATCATTTGGATCGGGGTTTGATAAATAAGAAAGAGGTCGATCTTTAGGATAAATATTCGGTGTTCTCTTATTGGTAATAAATTCGCTTAGGCTAAAAGTATGCGAGCTAAATTTGATAATTGAAACATTATCATTTTTATAATCAATTCTTTCTATTTCGCCATCATTGAGGATTAAAAAATTGCCTTTTTTATTGTTAACAATTATTCCTTTTTTTGCATAATAAAAAAGACCAAACTGACGATCGCGCTGATCAGCGATGAAAAGGCGTCCAATAGTTCCGTTGGTATTTGTTTCACCAATTTCTATGTAAAGATTTTTGGTTAATTCTTGAAAACTACCTTCACGAATGAAAAGATTAATAAGATCAGAATGAGTATTTGCTAACATTTGTCGCATATTAAGACGCGCGTTAGGGGCAATAAAATTAGTAATGGAAAAGGAAGTTAATGAAGTAAGAATCGCTAAAAGAAGAATTGGCTTCCAAATAATATTTTTGGGTATGCCTGATGCGCTGATAACAGCTAATTCTGAATCTTGATTCATTGTTGAAAGGATGATTGTAATTGCAATAACTAATCCGAATGGCATAACAAGAGAAGTAACAGAAGGAATTAATAGGGATGAAAAATGTAAAACTGTTAAGAATGTTTGTCCACTTGTTGTAAGAAAATTAATTCTTGCAAGGATTTGTACTGTCCAACTGATACCAATTGCCCCAATCATCACAGCACTAAAAAGAAGAAAGATGCGTTTTAGTATATATAATTCAAGAATACGCATAAGATAGATGTTGTCCTCAGTTTTTTATTTCAAAATAGGTATTCTATAATGCGTTAAATTTAAACACGTAATCAAAATTTGAAGATTTTCTTTATGTCTTATATACGCATGTTTCTAATCAGTAACAGAAAATGGTTAACTGATCTTCATTTATTTTACTATATTTTACTATATATTGTATTTTCAGTTGTGGCCTACACAGAAAGTATAGACTATGAAATAAATAGCCTTTTTAACTTACCTAAAACATGATTTTAATCGTACAAGTAATTAATTTATAATTATAACTATCAATTTATTAATTTGAATAATCAGCTTCAAATAGAGCGATATTTTTTCAATCTCTCTCACTCTCTTATTTTGAATTAAAAAACACTTATTTATATATCACAAAAGAGACCGATCTGTGAATAAAATCATTTGAAAAAGGAATCAAGATGTTTTGTATAAACTATCTGAATGCAAGGCAATTGTAACATTAAGAATGAATAAATAATGAAGATATTGGCTTATTAAGCTATAAAATAAATATAATATTATTTTTTGAGAATATAATTATTAAAATAAGATGAGATTTTCAACTCTAACTTACTTTGATTATATTAAAATACTAAAGCTCTAATAGTGCTTTGTGATGAAAAGTATTGAGGATTAAAATGGTTGATATTTTGTTCTATCATTTGACGAAGTCAACTCTAAAAGAGACTTTGCCTGTATTAGTGGAACGTGCATTGAAGCGTTTTGGTAGAATAACAATACAATGTGTGAGTAAAGAACAATGCAATTTTATAGATACTTGTCTATGGGTTTATGCCGATGAATCATTTATTGGGCATGGAACAGAATATGATAAATATCCAGATTTGCAGCCTGTATTTCTTACTATAGGACAAGAAAATCCGAATGGCTCAAAAGTGCGCTTTCTTATAGAGGGAGCAATTTGTTCAGATATTGATATTTATCAACGACTTGTCATTATGTTTGATGGTCATAATGATGAGCAATTGAATCTTATTCGTAAGCAGTGGAAAGAATATAAAACAAAAAATTATTATTTAACTTATTGGCAGCAGACTGAAGATCATCGTTGGGAGCAACAGGTTTGATTCACAAGGATGTCTTTTGTTTTAATTTTTTCAGTATTGGGCAATCATAAATTCATAGTTCTTTATTGCGAAATAATCAGGAGGAAATTGTTGAGTTTTTCTTATGATTTTTATTTTAGGAGTTATATAAAATATAGCCTAAGATTAAAATATTCAAATGGAATGATAATGATATTTGACCGAGTTTTACTTATTGTATGGGCAGTAGCATTAGCTTTTTTTTGTGTTTCATGGTTGGGCACAACAAATATCCTATCACAGATATTTTCTGTCTCTCATATTAATGCTATTGTCGATATTTTATTCTTTTTCCTTTCTGTATTATTTTCTGGAATATTATGGTACATTTTACCTCAACCGATACCTTTACAAATGAAATTAGCAGCATTTCTGCCGCTAATATTAGTTTTATTATTCATTATTATATTTTAGTTTGATATTTCTTCATCTGTAAAGCCAATAAAACAAACGAGTGAAATAAAAGAAGATAGGAAGAGATAATAACTAATATAAGAAACATTGAAATGTTGTACTAGATATTCCGCAATGTAAGGTGCAATAGCTGCACCTAAAATACCAGCTAAGTTAAAGGTTATAGAAACACCACTATACCGAATTTCTGTTGGATATGCTGATGAAAGAACTGCGCCAATCTGACTATATGTCATTCCCATGATAGATAAACCAATGACAGACATTGCGCAAATACCTAAAATTCCATTGTCGAAGAAGTAAGGAATTGCAAAAGAATAGATGCCAGTAGCCATTGTCACCCAAATCATCAAATTTCTGCGTTTAATATGATCGGCAATTTTTCCTGTCAGAATAGTAAAAATACCAAAGAAAACAGCACCAGCCATTTCTACTTGAAGTGCTTGATTGAATGATAATTGCAGATGGTTTGTTGAATAACTTAGCAAATAAGTCGTGACCAAATAAAATAAGACAAGGGCTGTTATACTACAGAATGTACCAAGAAATAAAATTCGTGGGTATTTGAGGAATACATCTAGTACAGGTATTCTAGAGGATTTTTTGTGGTCGACATTTTTTTTGAATTCAATTGTTTCATTGATCGACATACGGATCCATAATCCTAAAACGATGAAAAAGATTGAGCCAATAAAAGGAATACGCCATCCCCATGAGAAAAGCTGCTCTTCATCAAGCGCATGCCATAGTGCTAAATAAACTATAATGGACACGCATAGGCCAATTGGAGCGCCTAATTGTGGAAACATTGCATACCAACTACGTTTTTCTGGGGGAGCATTTTCTGTTGCGAGCAGAACCGCTCCTCCCCATTCTCCTCCTAATCCAATTCCTTGTCCAAAACGACATACTGTTAAAAGGAAAGGTGCTAACCAACCAGCTGTTTCATAGGTCGGTAGGATACCAATAATAATTGTTGAAATACCCATTGTAAGGAGAGAGGCAATGAGTGTTATTTTTCGTCCAATTTTATCACCAAAATGCCCAAAAATAACTGATCCTAGAGGGCGAGAGAGGAAGGCAACACCAAAAACGAGAAAGGATTGCAAAATAGCGAGTTGCTCATTTTGAGATGGGAAAAATAATCGAGGAAATATGAGTGCTGCAGCAGTTGAAAAAACATAAAAGTCAAAATATTCTATTGTTGTGCCAATAAAACTCGCGAACAAAATTCGGCCGGGTGAAGATTGTCGATTAGTGCTACATTTTTCTATGTTTGTAGACATGGATAGAAGGTTCCTTTTAGTGTATAAAAATTAAATTACAAAACCGTTATGATTATAAAAAATTCATATCAGTGTCGAGCATTATCTCTATCGATTTTAATGATCGCTGTGGATTATAAATATATAAAAGAGAACGAAAGATTACATATTCATATGAATAGTGTTTTATTTTTAATCGTACATCGAATATTATATTTTGATATTTATGAGAAGTAAAAGGCTAATGTGAGCAAATATCAACTATAAGTTAAGAAGGATGTAGGACTATATTATATTTTTTAATACAAAATCATCAGTTTTTATGTTTTTTTACTTCAAAATTAAGAAAAAATGTTTAAAACATTAAAAAATCTATCGTATGAGTTGGTGATTACTAATCTTTTTTTGCAAAATTTGAACGTTTATGCATAATTAGTTAGAAAAAGGAACTTTCTGATAATTTTCTTTAGAGAAAGTAATGTATAAATTAGAGAAAGTAAGGTATAAAGATGTGTTTTTCATCTATGTTCTAGGTGCAATTGAAGAGAGTTAAATGATGGTTGTAAGAGGCGATTTAGAATAAAGGATTAAGCAGGATTCATAAAAAAAGCTGAAGATGTTTATCCTGTTCTTAAAAAATGTTACAAAAACGCCGTGATTTGTTGATTCAGTGATTAACGCGCATATGATTGAAGGGTATACTCTCGACCCTTTTAAAGTGCTCTACATTTGAGAAAAATATGCGAACCGAGATTGTTCACTAGAGGAATTTAATACTCGAATGAATAATTCTGTCGAATCTGTGAAGAAAGCAACTAGAATAAAAGCAAAAGTGCGAAAGAAACATCTAACTCTTGATAAGATTTATCCTAAAACGAACTGCTAACAACTAAATATGAATAAATATGAAATAACAGATTCAGCTACTCTTCATAAGAGAAGTGCGTATGAGGTAACAAAAGCATTTATTAATCTGAGCCTAAAAATGTTGCAGAAGCGATTTGATTCCTCTTATCTAAAAGAGATTCATAAATGCTTATTTAGAAATGTATTTGAATGGCTGGACATACTCGTAGTGAATCTTTACATTTTATGATAGTACGGCTGTTGCTACGTCAGAAGTAGAAGAATTGAGCACAAAAATTAGTTCTGTAAGCGATAATAAAATTCAAGAAGGTTTAAAAATTTAAAAATGCTTTTGTCGAAGTGAAATAAAGAGATGTAAAGCATTATTCAAAACTTGATTTATAGCAATTCAGAATTATTGCAAATAGAGATGGAACATATTAATATCTTTCCAGATTTTGATCCACAACTTGCTAAATAGATTTTAGATTCTCCTAAATCTATTTCTCAATTTACGGAGAGGAAATTATTGGGTATAAAATGCAAAGTGTAGAAATGCTGAAAGGAGTTTATCTGAATTCAGTCAAGCAGTTGATGAGTATAAAACTAATTTTAGAGGCGGTATTTTAAAGAACTAGAAAAACAGCTAGAAGTGTGTTCTAGAAAAATGGTAAAATAACCATTCAAGGAGTGCAAAATATTCTTAGCGTGCCAACAAGGTGAGCAGAGAGAAATTTTAGAATCCTCTCCTTCAGTGTGCAAAGATATCTATAAGTTTATGTGCAAAATCAAAGGGCATCTCTCAGCTAAAGATTGTGAAGCAATTGATAATAAGGATTATGAAAACTTCGCTAAAAGTGTTGGCTTATCAGTAAATAAAGGGAGGAAATTATAATAATCATTCGAGATGTTAGAGAAGCCTATTTGCAAACCAGAAGATTCAAAGTTAATCCTCAAAAGAAATGGCTATAGTTAGTTAAAATTTAAGTTTTATTTTATGTGATTTTTGTGTATAGGTGGCTTTTAGAAAAAACTTCAAGAGGAGCTTTCTAAAAGATTCAACTTCATTAGAACGTGGTAAGGTTGAGCATAGTGAGAAAGGCGTGCAGATAAGCCTGTATTTTATTGAATAAAATTACCAAATGCTATCAGAATTTAGCATTTCTCATAAATTTTGTAGATACATAAATTATTTTAAATAATAATCCTTTATTAAAAGGTTATAGTTTAATTTTTGATAGTTTACTTAAAAAGTAAAATAGTTTTATTCTTGTGATTTATATTGATTTTATTAATATATTTTATTTTTGTCTGATATCGTTTCAAAAATCAGATTAAAGTTATTTTGCAGACATCTTTGATGTTTATGGTGATAATTCTTCGAAAGCAATAGAGAGTGTTCTTCCTAATATGTTTAATTTTATTTTGTGATATAAGTCTAATATCCGTTTACTTGTATCCGATGAATTTTATTAGCATTAGTCAAATCTTAAATTATATTGCACCAAAATTCAGAATAGCGTGTTGAAATGTCATCAAAAGTTCTGATTTTCGATTTTTTTATGTATGATATATTCTTTATAATCATAAAAATAAACAGTTTGATGTTTTAAAAAATATTAAACGTATATTATCTAATTCATTGAAAATGATTCTTAAAAGGATAAGGCAATAAAATATATGCTTATTAAAATGAAAGACATTCTTTTATAGAGTGTTGAGAGCGCAAGTGCAAGATTTGAAAAGGTGGAATGGTTTTATGCCTTCGAACACAAGCCATTAAATGCCCATATACTTTATGATATCCCTTGGTAAATTTTGATGAGTTCTGGTTGAAATGTGATTTTGCAGAGCTACTTACTCCCATTAGTTTGTCCGAGACAGAATAATAAGGATGTAGTTATGCAATACAAGTGGAAGTTAGGTTATTGGGTACTTATGATAAGTAGCTCTTTTGTGGGAGTTGCAAACGCAAATAAAAATGAAATCCAATCTTTTTGTTGGTCTTTAGACTATAGCATAAATGGAACTTATGAAGTAGAGAAGACTGAAAAATGTAAAGAGTTTAGTAAAATTCGAAATGATATGACTCTGCCAATTTCTAATGAGTTAAACAGTTTTAGTGTTTTTGACGACGCTATGATGGATCAGAATTTTACAATATTAAAACCTGATAATAATGAGGAAGAAGAAAATATTGCAATTTTTAGAAAAGGTCAAACAACTGTTATTCAAGATGGAGCAGTTCTAAAAAATTTAATGATAGATAAGGACATTAGAGTTTATGTTGGAAATGGTGGCGAGAAAGATAGTCCAGGTAAGTCTATCGATAATAAAGTTGGAAATAATGGAAAACTTTATATTTATGCAGGTGGTTTTAGTGAAGGTACTAAAATTGAGAATGGTGGTATTGAAACTGTTCAAGCTTCAATAGGTAAACAAGGCTTTTCAAAGAATGCTGTTATTTACAAAGGTGGACAACAAAAGGTTGAAAGTGGAGGAAAAGTAGAAGGAACGCAAATTTATGGTGGTAAACAGTTTGTTTTCGGGGAAGGTAATGTTAACGGCCAAATGACGGGGAGTGTTGCTAATGGCACTGTAATTTACGGTCAAGATGGAAAACTAGGACAACAGAATATATATGAAGGTGGGGTAGCATGGAATACAAAAGTGATGCAAGGAGGAGTACAAAATATTTATCAAGGAAATAAGGGAGAGGGTGGTTTTGCGGTAGATACTGAAGTTTTTAAGAATGGAAAGCAGCGTGTTTTTGCAGGAGGTACAGCTATCACTGTTACTTTACATGATAATGCTGTTCAAGAGATATATCCTGATGGCTATGTATACGACCTAACTATTAATGGTAATGCGAGTTCGTGGGTGTATGCTGGTGCAGTGTTAGAAGGTGATGCGATAGTTAATGATTCTGGAAAATTTTATCTTTATGCTGGAAGTGAAGAGCATAAATCTACAATAGAA
>NZ_KI912397.1:164639-182139 GCF_000518185.1 Bartonella clarridgeiae ATCC 51734 | reverse complement strand
GAAGGGAGACTCGTGAGAGCTCCTGGAGGTATCGGAAGTGAGAATGCTGACATGAGTAACGATAAAGGGAGTGAGAGACTCCCTCGCCGAAAGTCCAAGGGTTCCTGCTTAAAGTTAATCTGAGCAGGGTGAGTCGGCCCCTAAGGCGAGGCCGAAAGGCGTAGTCGATGGGAACCACGTTAATATTCGTGGACCTGTGGGAAGTGACGGATTGCGTAAATTGTAAGGTCTTATTGGATTGATTTTGCAGTGAAGCAATTCCAGGAAATAGCTCCCACATATAGACCGTACCCGAAACCGACACAGGTGGACAGGTAGAGAATACTAAGGCGCTTGAGAGAACTACGTTGAAGGAACTCGGCAAATTGCACGCGTAACTTCGGAAGAAGCGTGGCCCTTTAGCGGGCAACCGTTAAAGGGTGGCACAGACCAGGGGGTAGCGACTGTTTACCAAAAACACAGGGCTCTGCGAAGTCGCAAGACGATGTATAGGGTCTGACGCCTGCCCGGTGCTGGAAGGTTAATAGGAGATGTGCAAGCATTGAATTGAAGCCCCAGTAAACGGCGGCCGTAACTATAACGGTCCTAAGGTAGCGAAATTCCTTGTCGGGTAAGTTCCGACCTGCACGAATGGCGTAACGACTTCCCCGCTGTCTCCAACGTAGACTCAGTGAAATTGAATTCCCCGTGAAGATGCGGGGTTCCTGCGGTTAGACGGAAAGACCCCGTGCACCTTTACTATAGCTTTACACTGGCATTTGTGGCGATATGTGTAGGATAGGTGGTAGACTTTGAAGCAGGGGCGCTAGCCTTTGTGGAGTCGTCCTTGAAATACCACCCTTATCGACATGGATGTCTAACTGCGGTCCGTTATCCGGATCCAGGACAGTGTATGGTGGGTAGTTTGACTGGGGCGGTCGCCTCCTAAAGAGTAACGGAGGCGCGCGATGGTAGGCTCAGAACGGTCGGAAATCGTTTGTTGAGTGCAATGGCATAAGCCTGCCTGACTGTGAGACTGACAAGTCGAACAGAGTCGAAAGACGGTCATAGTGATCCGGTGGTCCCGTGTGGAAGGGCCATCGCTCAACGGATAAAAGGTACGCCGGGGATAACAGGCTGATGACCCCCAAGAGTCCATATCGACGGGGTTGTTTGGCACCTCGATGTCGACTCATCGCATCCTGGGGCTGGAGCAGGTCCCAAGGGTATGGCTGTTCGCCATTTAAAGCGGTACGTGAGTTGGGTTCAGAACGTCGTGAGACAGTTCGGTCCCTATCTGCCGTGGGTGTAGGAATATTGACAGGATCTGTCCCTAGTACGAGAGGACCGGGATGGACGTATCTCTGGTGGACCTGTTGTGGCGCCAGCCGCATAGCAGGGTAGCTATATACGGACGGGATAACCGCTGAAGGCATCTAAGCGGGAAACCCACCTGAAAACGAGTATTCCCTGAGAACCGTGGTAGACCACCACGTTGATAGGTCAGGTGTGGAAGTGTGGTAACATATGAAGCTTACTGATACTAATCGTTCGATAGGCTTGATCGTTCTCATTCCCTCTATTCATTCTAAAACAAATCAAATCACCTTAAAACAAATCAAATCAACATGGGAGACAACTTCTCTTTCTTTCTATGCTCTTCGCTGACTTGGTGGTTATGGCGGAGCGCCTGCACCCGATCCCATCCCGAACTCGGCCGTGAAACGTTCCAGCGCTGATGGTACTTTGTCTTAAGACACGGGAGAGTAAGTCGCTGCCAGGTCTGCTAAGCGCATAGAAATAATGCTTCAACATTCTTCAAAAAAACATCTAAAAATCGTCGTATTATCTCGGCAACAATTCTTCAATGACGCGGGGTGGAGCAGCCCGGTAGCTCGTCAGGCTCATAACCTGAAGGTCGCAGGTTCAAATCCTGCCCCCGCAACCAATCTTCATCCTTCACAAAACAAACAAAAACACAAAAATAATCCTAAAAATATCTTCAACTAAAGTATAATAAACAAAACAGACAAAAAAAGAGACTTCTTACTCCTTCTTTCATCTTCCTTGATCGCTTGAGCATTAATTAGGGACAAAGAAAAATGGTGCATCCTTCTTTGTGCCATATTAACTGGCTTGCCTAATCTCTGAGTGCAATATGCCTCATGAGAAGAGGAGGCTCTAGGGATCTCAAAATAAAAGGATCTTCAACAAAAAAACTGCACGTGCGGTGCAGTTTTAGAAAGCCATTCTTTATTATTCGTAGAGCTTTTGCCTGCTGAAAAGCCTCTTTTGTCTCAAAATCAAAGTGTTTAAAATTTGTAAGAATGGCAACGTCTTTTATGACCGTAATATCCAGAAATGCTAGTAATGAAAGCACCAAGAAGGCTACCAAAGAAACTCCATAATCCAATCTTAGAAGCTGTGCCAATGGCTTGATCCGCAACCTGACGGCTATTTTTGACCACTTTATCAACATTGTGCGAGAGAGTATCTACCTGTTTGTTCAAGGACTGAATAGCCTCTTTGGTTTTTTTGTTGGCTGTTTGATAAATATCAATTGCACGGTCTGCAGTCTTTTCTGCTTCAGCTTGTGACATGCCGTTATTGGTCAAGCCATCGATGACATCGCGACGATCAATTTGGGTATTGAGCTTTTTAACACGATCCGAGAGGCGTTCTCCAAGCTGTTTAACCAAAAGACGATAGTTAGAAGGGTCATGCTTAACAGATGTTATTGTAGAACGAATATCTTTGAGTGATGCTCTATAAGCATTGTAGAGATTATCCGGGTTAAGGGCTGGAATATCGCTCTTGTTTAAAAGAGCCTGTAAGTCATTGCTGAGTTTGTTAAAATCAAACAGAGCATTATTTTTGTCGTTGAAAAAATTCTCAAAATTTTTACCCTCTGTGAGGGAAATAAGCTTTCCACCTTCAGAGCCCAAGCCACTGATCGCTTGTCCCGTAGCAGAAGCAATTCCAGAAACAGTCTTAGCCCCTAAATGAACAGCTCCAGAAAGTAAAACTGTACTTTGGATCGCCACCAAAAGCATAAAAAGGGCCCAGGTCAAAAAACCATGAAGGGCTCCTGAGTGACTGGCAAAGCGACCAGCAATATATCCCCCAAAGCTGAAACTCAGACAAAGAACAAGGATCGAACTAACACCAACAGAGAAAAAGCTCTGCTCTAGAGAAAAGGGAGAAGAAAAACTCATCTGACCAAAGCCTAAGGCTGCTAACAAAAAGGAAAAGCACACCGATGTCGCTAAAAGCGTTAGTAAACCAGCAAAGATCGATGACCAAGATAAACAGGGACGGGAATAGTGACAAGTCTCTGTCTCTAAAGAAAATGCGCCTGTAAAATGTCTTTCTAAGGGATGCTTCGTCGGGATCCGCGTTTCCATATCTCTCTCCTTCAATAAATCTGATACATAAAATGAGCTAAACCCAATCCAGTTCCCAAAAAATAAAAAAAAAGCTTTCAAAAGCTTTCAAAAGTCGTTCTACAATCAGACGATAAACGGAAAAATAAAAAACAAATAAACCTCAAATCAAAAATTAACAAAATACTCAATAAATAAAACTATAAACTCTGATAGCCTCCATACGCTAAACCCTACAGAAAAAAATCTTAAAACTTCATAAAAATAGGTCAAAAAATTGTCATGAAGTTTTTTTAGAAAACTATTTGAGTGAGTGTTATTTGGTATTGATTAAGCCCAAGGGACTGCAGAGAGTCGAAGTTGTAAATTTGACTATATATTATTTAGATAAACAACAGAGAGCAGTGTTGTAGTTTAATAAAGAGCAGATATTTAATGGGTGATTTTGAGATCTCTTTTTGTAAAAATAAGGGAAGAGGTATTTTTGTTGATACATATTGCGTATGTTATAATTATCTGATTGGGTTCAAATACTATAAATCTGATCATATGTTTGAAGCTGTATATCAATAATTTTCAAGAGTAGCACGAATTCTAATTTTGTACTCAGTCTATTGCCAATTGTAATAGTACGAGTGAATTAAACAAAAAGGAAGAGTTTTGCTATGTATCAAATTGATTATAATAGTTATCGTTCTATAAAAAGCTTTAATCGTCGTGTTTTCTTTCTAGTAATGCACTACACTGCAATTGATTTTAAAGAATCGGTGGCAGCACTTACAGGTGTTAAGGTGAGTTCACACTATCTTGTTCCTGATCCTTCTGAGAAGACGTATATTGAAGCAGGATTTAAAGATATGCGTATTTTTAATCTAGTTGATGAAAATGAACGTGCGTGGCATGCGGGTGTTAGCTCATGGGCTAAGAGAAATAACCTGAATGATACGTCTATTGGAATTGAAATAGTCAGTATAGTGACTAATAATAATGGAATATTTACATTTCCTCCTTATAATCCTATGCAAATTGATGCGGTTAAAGAACTCGCCTTAAATATTCTACAACGTTATCCGGATATTACGCCAACAAATGTGGTTGGTCACAGTGATATTGCTCCTGGTAGAAAAAGTGATCCAGGTGCAGCGTTTCCCTGGAAAGAGCTTTATACAGCAGGCATAGGAGCATGGTATGATGATGAATTAAAGGATTGCTATCAATCTCAGTTTTGTAAGAGCCTTCCTGCTAAAGAAGATATTCTTGATAAATTTAAGCAATATGGATATGACACTTCAATTGCAGAGACGGAAAGTGGATACAAGGTTTTAATTCGAGCATTTCAGCTTCATTTTCGGCAAAGCAATTATGATGGAGTTTTGGATGCTGAAACAGCAGCGATTCTTTATGCATTGGTAGACAAGTATTTTCCATTAAAATAGTTTAGCTTATTTCATTAAAATATTTGGGACTGCGATAGCAAGTGTGTGATGTTAATTTTATTGACATTTGGCGGAGAGAGAGGGATTTGAACCCCCGATAGAGTTGCCTCTATGCCGCATTTCGAGTGCGGTGCTTTCGACCACTCAGCCATCTCTCCGTTTATTCAGACGAATAACATAACTTAGAATGTGATAAATTTTTGTTCATTTTATAGTTTCAGTTAATGACAGCTTGATAATCTCCAATTTCTTTGAATACAAGCCTTTTTTGCTTTTTTATTGGCTTTTCTTGACATAGAATAGAAATTCTAGCATATATGTTTATGTGTGAACGTAGAGTAATCTGCGCATATTTGTGTTTTGATAGGTGTTTGCTATGCCTTTTAAAACCGTTACGACTGATAAAAAGCAGCCTATTTTCTCTTATTGATAAAGTAAAATAAGAGCTGGATCGAACGAAAGGATAAAAAATGTTCGCAGTCATTAAAACTGGTGGGAAGCAATACCATGTTACTGCAAACCAGATCATAAAAGTTGAAAAAATTATTGGTGATGTGGGTAATATTATTGAGTTAAACAACATATTGATGGTCTATGAGGGAAATAACGTAACTGTCGGTAAGCCTATTGTTGTAGATGCTCTAGTTACAGCTGAAATTGTAGAACAGGGGCGTGCACGTAAAATTATCTCATTCAAAAAACGTCGTCGTCAAAACTCAAAGCGTACTCGTGGTCATCGCCAAGAATTAACGACACTCCGTATTTTAGAAGTTTCAAGTGGTGGTTCAAAAACCCAAAAGATGACTGAAAAGTCCGTTAACAAAAAAGTAGGAGCATCAAAAGAAACAAAAGCTTCTGCTTCTCCTAGCAAAACTGCTAAAAAAACTACTGAAAGAAAAGCTACGTCGAAAAAGGTAGCTCCTAAGAAATCAGAAAGTGAAAAAGATTAAAGGAGAACAGTCATGGCACATAAGAAAGCAGGAGGTTCTTCGCGTAATGGTCGCGATTCAGAATCAAAACGTCTTGGTGTTAAAAAATTTGGCGGTGAAGCTGTTATTGCTGGAAACATTATTGTTCGTCAGCGTGGTACACGTTGGCATCCTGGTAATAATGTTGGTATTGGAAAAGATCACACTCTTTTTGCGCTTTCAAATGGAATAGTTTCTTTCAGCAAAAAAGCGAATAACCGTTCTTATGTTTCAGTCATTCCTATGGCAGAAACAGCAAAATAAGCTAGAATAAATATAGAGTTTAGCTTGCACGTTATATTTCTTTCTAGGTATACTGCAAGCCTCTGGAGAGGTGGCCGAGTGGTTGAAGGCGCACGCCTGGAACGCGTGTATATGAGAAATCATATCGAGGGTTCGAATCCCTCTCTCTCCGCCAGTAGAGTTCTTTATGCACATAAGATACTGATTTATTTATTTCTGATCATGCAAAATAATAAAAGTAAGGGATTAGGATTTTTGCATTTATTTCTACAATGCACTACAAATCAAGCTTTGAGTTTTTTCTTCTTTTGTGGGCTTTTTATCTTTGTAACTTTATTTTTAGGTATCAGATTTTATGTATGTTTCTGACTACATAAGCGTTCATTGTATTTATTACTTTTCAAAATTTGTTGTGCCGAATTGATAAGGTCTTTATATTTGAGATCACCTGATACAAGTCGAAGCTTCGCTTGTCATATAACGTAAAGAGAACGGTACACGTATACAGAATCACTTTTTGGCTTTATTGTCTACTTTAACCTAGCCTGCTATTTATGAACTATCAAAAGTAGTAGTGCCAGTTGTAAAAAGCTCAAAGATGTTTCCAATAGAATGTTAAAAAAAATTCCTCATCTTTTAAAAAGATATGCAGCAATAAATTTTGTTACTTTCTTAACTTATAGCGACTATTATTGTGCAAGCTTGAGCATCATATCATTGATATATTGGGCAAAAAAATCTCTGATTAATATGAAATTGAACACATCCTATATCAACGCTATAAAAAACAAAATTTTACGGAGTGACAGATAACTTAATCAGAGATTTATATTTATCTTATCAGAGATTTATATTTTTGAATTCTTTTCTTTTGTGATGAACAAGATACAACTTTATCTTCCAACATAACTGAATATCTATCAAACCTATGAGGAAGAATTTCATCTTTATTGTTCACGCTTTTATTGGAATACTCCGGATTTGCTCTCATATATTTAGTGATACGTCTTCCAGTTTGTGAGTGTTTATAAAAAACACCTGGAAGGTAATTATCCACTGTTTGATAAGATAAAGCAGCTCCTTGTTTACATAAAATACCTCTAATATTATCGTTATGCATTACTTTTAATTTCTCGGCTTCGAGATGAAGTTTTTTCGCAAAAACCAAACTTATAATTCCACTTTCAGAGGAGCTTTCTTGAAGGTTAACTTCTGCCATGGAAAAATAACAATAAGGTAGTTGAGAATCTTCAATGATTGATTTAATTGTCAATCCCAGTATTTGTGCATTCATATTCGTGAAGTTTGTAGATTCAAACAATATCAAGGATGTTTTGTTATTAATGGTCTGATGATCAAGTATCCCAAAATGGGGTTCTTCACCTTCTATACCAACTAGAAACTTGGAGGATGAAATTCCACGAGTGATTGCTTTTTGTATTGATTTAACAAGGCTTTCAGGGTTCATCGTGAATTGAAGATTCATCTCTGGATATTGACTATTTTCATGTTCGACCAGGCGAGGCATCATTGTGAGATCTATATGTGCATAATTAGCATTGACGAAGCTATTATTAGTAATGTCACTCTCTAAATCTGTAATAATACTTTGTATTGATTCCTTACTGAATAAGATACTTGGTTTTTCTGTCTCTTCGTTAGCTTCCAAACGTGCTAGAATCTCTTCTAAGTTTAATGTGTCAATACTTTGTTGATTGTTGGCTTGACTGGAGTCTCTAGTTGGTTTTGGACTACTGGTTTGAATTGGACCCCTGGCTGCACTTGCACCACTAGCTTCATTTAGGGCACTAGCTGCACTTGCATGACTGGTTTGAATTCGACTACTGGCTTGGTCTCTTGAACTTTTTGATTTAGGCATAATTAATCTCCATTCTAATAATCACGCATAAGATAATAGTTTTTTCGGGCTAAAAGATGTTTTGCATTAACTTTCTGCACCATGAAAAGCGAAAGAAATGAAGTCATGTTTTAAATCTAAGCAATTTTCACTATAGAGCTTGCTAAAACCTATTTTGTTTTTTAATGAAAGCTTTATAGTTTCTGTTCTCTCTGTCTATTCTAAGATGTATGGAATATTTTTAACCGTGAAACTAATTTGTGAAGTCCTTTTTGGTCGTATCTTCGATATCTTTGCTATTTTTTTGCTATTTTAATGAGACCAGAAAAATCATCAGGGTGTTTTAGATGTTCAAGTGCTTTTGCTTTTTTAGCTTGAGTGTTATTCATCTCATTTCTTAAATCTTATATTGATACTTTTAAAAGAAGGTTGCTTAATCGTAAGAGAATTTTCTAAATGCGTTTGTGAGATTTATTTATGAAGCAGCTACTTGCCTTTCCGACTCTTGCCGACAGTTAATTATTTTTGTGCGTAAAGCAATGCTTTACCAGGTATAGGGACTAAACATTCAGGTTTGGGGAGATGGTAGCAGATTAATTGATGTCCTTTGGAGTTTTTGGAATTTCTTTGAACTTATTCTCCTCAATTTTAAGGTCAGTAAGTATTGACCGTATATTCTTTATAATATTGTCATACCCGTTTATCACATCATTCGACAATTTGATAGTTAGATATAATCTGAATGATTGCTCAATTTTTATAATTTGTATTTTTGATACAGAAAGTATTTCTTTGACACGGAAACAATTTCTTTGGGGCATTTGGAGAACAAGTGTTTCCATTTTTCCAAATTGCTTTGAGAGCTATCAATATATGATTATTGTGGTTGTAATGTATATTTTGGATATGACGTATTGTAAAAATATTTTTAAAAAATTGATTTAAAATGATTTTTTTGAGTGTTAAGAAAAAATATTCATTGATATACTTGCCATTTTATTTATGTGCTCCATCTAAAGGACAAATTGTTCTTTATTAAAAGTTGTTGTTATCGAAGGAAGGATCGCATTGCTCTCTGATAGAGAGAATACAATGATTTCAAATTTTCTTTGTTGATTCATTTTAAAACTTTGGGGTGGAAAGGTTTTGAGTCTTTTGTGATATCAAGTGTTTTTAGAATGATGCCACAATAGATTTCAGCATCGGCAAGCTGGCTTCTAGTTTTTTATGAAATGTTTATTGCGCAAGAGTGGTTTTGCGAAGGGATTTCTTTTGCTTTCTTTTGTGACTGAGCTTTGTTTTTAGCATTGAATGTGTTTTTTATTGAGGGGTTTATTATGAAAAAAGTTTCAACACCAAATATCGTCGCGGTTTCATTGGGAGCAGTAGTGTCTGTCCTTCTATCGAGTGTTTCTCCTGTTTTTTCCGCTAATGTTGCAATAACAGGAGCGACTAATAAAAGCTCAAATGCTCCTAGTTCTGCTTATGCAAAGGGGAGCCATGGTAGTATTGTTTTTACCGGTGATGATAATTATTGTGGTGTTGATAATGTTGCTGGTCGTGGTGGTGCTCAAAGAGCTGGTAATACAATAACTGCAGAAGAACAATATAATAGATTTATTAATAACGAAAAGTTTTCTGGTCGGAATCCTTATGGTTCTTCAACAGAACAGGTTATTTGGGTTAGTGAAGGTGTAACAACTGGTAATGTTGGTTATATGGGGACGGCGACGGGTGGTATTGCGGATGCTATGCCCGAAGCTTTTGGTGTTTATTCTTTTGCAACGGGTTGTGGATCTTATGCATCGGGGAATTATTCTACAGCATTTGGTGCGGGTGCGACTGCGAAGGCTGGTGGAGCACAAGCTTTTGGTGTTTCTTCTCTTGCAACTGGGGAAGCAAGTGTTGCCATGGGGGTTGGAGCTGAAGCAACGGATAAATCCGCAGCTGCTTTTGGTGCTCTTGCAAAGGCGGAAGGTTTAAATAGTGTTGCTTTAGGGACAAAAGCACATGCACATAATGTTGATGGGGCAGTTGCCGTGGGATATAATTCTGTGGCTAGTACGACGTCTTCGGTTGCTATTGGCAGTGATGCGCAGGTGACTGCTGAAAATGGTGTTGCGTTGGGAGGAGGTTCTGTTGCAGTGACTCCTCATAGTGTTGCTGGTTATGATCCTAAAACTGATGCTAATTCGGCAAGTAGTGATTTTGTATGGAGAAGTACTAAAGGTGCAGTTAGTATTGGGAATGTTGAGAATAGGCAAACCCGGCAGATTGTAGGAGTAGCAGCTGGGACTCAAGAGACCGATGCAGTGAACGTTGGGCAGTTGAAAGCCTTAAGAGACTTGGCAACGAAAAGTTGGCAGCTTTCTGTTAATAGTGGAAATGCGGTAGATATTGGGGCAGGTAGTATTGTAGATTTTTCAGGGGAAGATGAAAATATCAAGGTTGTAAAAGACAACAGCAATGGTAACAATAATGTAAAATTTAAGTTAGGCGAGATTATTACAGTAAGCCGCGTAGTAGCAGGATTGGCTAATGTAAGCAATGTTGGTTTTGTTATTACCGGTGGTCCGAATATGACTGTTGGCGGTATTTCTGCTGGAAATAAAACTCTTAGAGGAGTAGCAGATGGGGTTTTGTTAAAAGATGCAGTGAATGTTAGTCAGCTCAATGAAGTCAAAAATACTATTATAGCAGGCAATAGCCTGGTTAAACAGGATGATACGACCAATGTTATTACTATTGGTAAGGAAACTGATGGTAATGAAATTAATATTATAAACAGTGCAAGTCAATCGCGGAAGATTTCTGGTATTTCGGGTGGAGCTGTTACTGAAGAATCAACCGAGGCAATAAATGGTGCTCAGCTTAAGGAGACTAATGACAAAGTTTCATCATTGGAGAATGATCTTGATGGTATAGAAACAAATATAACTCAGGTTCAAAATAATTTAACAACGGTTGTGAAAAATACATCACAATATTTTGGTGGTGGTGCAGATGTTTTGAAAGGTAAAGCTCCAGATTATGTGATTAATGAAATTACCTATAATGATGTTGGTTCAGCATTTGAAGGTGTTGATGTTGCTTTTACGGAGATTAACGAAAAGATATCCAACATAACAGAAAATAGTCTCGTTCAGCAAAATTCAGCGACAGATGTGATTACTGTTGGTAAGGAGACTGGTGGTAATGAAATTAATATTATAAACAGTGCAAATCAGTCGCGAAAGATTATTGGTGTTTCGGGTGGAGCTGTTACTGAAAAATCAACTGAGGCAGTAAATGGTGGACAGCTTTGGGAGACTAATGAAAAAATTTCAGAGTTAGATCAGGATATTGATAATATAGAAACAAATATAGCCAATGTTACAAATAATGTATCGAAAATTGCGACAAATACATCAAAATTTTTTGGTGGTGGTGCAAATATTCTTAATGATACAGAACCAACTTATATAATTAATGGGTCTAAGTATAATAATGTTGGCTCAGCGTTTGAAGGTGTTAACAATTACGTTCAGACTATTGATAATAAAATAGATAATTTAATGGAAAATAGTCTTGTTCAGCAAGACGAAAGCACGAATACCATTACCATTGGTAAAGGCGTCACTGGTACTGAAATTAATATTCAGAATAGTGCAGGTAGAAAGCGGAGGATTGTTGGTATTTTGGACGGAGCGATTACTGAACAATCTACTGAGGCAGTAAATGGCGCACAGCTTTGGAAGACTGATGTAAAAGTTGCAAAATTGGATGATGAGATTGAAGGTTTAGAGAAAAATATAACTAAAATTGGAAATGATATATTAACAGTTTCAGATAATACATCAAAGTATTTTGGTGGTAATGCAGATGTTTTGAAGGGTAAAGCTCCGAATTATTTGATTAATGAAGTTACCTATAATGATGTTGGTTCAGCATTTGAAGGTGTTGATGTTGCTTTTACGGAAATTAACGAAACAATATCTGATTTAAAGGAAAATAATCTTGTTCAGCAAAATGGAAATATGAGTCCAATTACCATTGGTCAGAAAACAGGTGGTACTGAAATTAATATTAAAAACAGTGTGGGTAGAGAGCGAAAGATTTCTGGTGTTGCAGATGGAATACTCTCTGACAAATCAAAGGATGCAGTGAATGGTTCGCAGCTTTGGACGACGAATCGGAGTGTTCAGGAGTTAAATGATGGTGTTGATAAGGTAAGAGAAGACATAATAACTGTTGCGAAAAATGCATCCAAATATTTTGGTGGTAATGCAGATATTATGAGTGGTAAAGCGCCGACTTATGTAATTAATGGTTCTAAATACAACGATGTTAGCTCTGCTTTTACCGGTGTTGATGGTTCTATTACGGATATTTATAATAAAATATCCAATGTAACGGAAAATAGTCTTGTCCAGCAAGAGGCGAGTAGGGGTCTTATTACCATTGGGAAAAATGTGAATGGTAATGAAATTAGTATCCTAAACAATGTAAAAAAACAACGGAAGATTTCTGGTGTTGCGGATGGGTTGCTCTTTGATAAGTCGACTGAGGCAGTTAATGGTGGACAGCTCTGGAAGACGAATCAAGATGTTCAAGAACTCAACTATAGTATGGAAGAAGCAGAGACAAATATAACGAATCTTCAAGTTGATTTATCAAAAGTTGCAATTTATACATCAGTGTATTTAGGTGGTGGTGCAAATGTTCTAGAAGGCAAAGCTCCGACTTATACTGTTAATGGGTCTGAATATAATAATGTTGGCGCTGCTTTTGCTGGAGTTGATAATTCTATTACGCAGATTAATAATCAAATATCTGAAATTACAAAGAATAATCTTGTTCAGCAAGACATAAATACGCAACTTATTACCATTGGTAAAGGAAGAGGCGGTACTAAGATTGATATTTCAGAAGGACGAGGGAAAAATCGGACACTTTCTGGTGTGAAAGCTGCTGTAAGAGGTAATGAGGCTGTTAACAAAGATCAACTTGATCAGAGTTTGAAGGATATTACTCAAAATTTTGACTTTTTCAGTGTTGCTGCGGTTCTTTATGATAAGAAGTTGGATGGCAACGTTGATTATGAGAATATTACTTTAGGTGGTAAGAATAATAAACCGGTTGCTCTTCATAATGTTAAAAATGGTAAAATTTCTAGTGAATCGAGCGATGCTGTTAATGGAAAGCAGATTAATAGGCTATCTAACGATATTGCAAATATTTTGGGTGGTGGCACGAGATTCAACGATGGTGCTTTTACACGTCCAAGCTATATTTTATCGTATGTGACGACAGAAGGACAGACACAAGAAAAGGTCTATAATGATGTTGGTTCTGCTTTTGCAGGACTTGATGTGAGTATCAGAAATGTGAATGAGCACATCAAATATGTGGTTAATGACTTTAATGAGAAGATTGCCAATTTTTCTAGCGATGCTTTGTTGTGGAGTGATCAGGAAAAAGCTTTTGTTGCGCTTCATCGTTCTAAGGGACAAGCAAAAAAAAATAGCAGACTGACATTTCTTTTAGATGGAGAAATTGCTGTTAATTCGACAGATGCCATTACAGGGAATCAGCTTTTCAAGACGAACAGTAAGTTTGCTTCTTATTTTGGTGGCGGTGCTGAATATAAGAATGGCCAATGGATAGATCCTACTTTTACGGTTTATGGGTTTGATCGTGGCGGTTCAGTTTCCAAAAAGAGCTATAATAATGTTGCTGATGCTTTTGCTGGTGTGAATGTCGGGATGTCTGCTTTAAATGATCGGATTAAGAGGATTGAAAATCAAGGTGGACAAGGTGGTTTTGATCCAGATGCTTTAAGATGGAGTGAAGAAATAGGGGCCTATGATGCAAGCCGAGACGGTGAGGATGGTAAGATTACCAATGTTGCGGATGGTGAAGTTAAAAAAGGCTCGAAAGATGCAGTCAATGGTGGGCAACTTTGGGATACCAACCAGCGTGTTACCAATGTTGAAAATAAAGTAGACAATATATCAAACAAGATTAACGGTATGGCTGAGGGGGCTGTTCAGTATGACAAAGATGCGAGGGGCAAGAAAACCAATAAAATCACTTTAGCAGGAGGTGATGCCGGGAAGCCTGTTGTTATTGACAATGTTGCAGATGGCAAGATCGAAAAAGGCTCGAAAGAAGCGGTGAATGGTGGTCAGCTGCATGACTACACCAAGCAACAGATGGAGGTTGTTCTTGACGATGCGAAAAAATATACAGATGAAAAGGTCAATAATATTGTTGTAGATGCTATTGACGATGCTGTAGATAAGGCAAAAGACTACACGGATATGAAGTTTGATGTTTTAAATTATGGCATTGAAGAAACACGAAAAGAAGCGAGACAAGCTGCGGCGATTGGTTTAGCGGTCTCTAACTTGCGGTATAATGATACTCCTGGTGCTTTAAGTGTTGCATTTGGAAGTGGTTTATGGCGCAGCCAATCTGCTCTTGCTTTTGGTGCTGGTTATACATCCATAAATGGGAATATCCGCTCTAATGTTTCTGTGACGGGTGCTGGAGGTCATTGGGGTATTGGTGCAGGATTGAGCTTTACCTTGCCGGTTCAGTTACGTTAATATAGAGACTCAATTATAACTACCATGTATTGATATTAGTAAAATGCATTAATCTTTAATACAAAGACAGATAATTTTGTTAAATTTCTTTTGCGTCTTTTTCTCATTTTTGAGGGAAGGGCGCAGTTTTTTGATGAATATATGTAAAGCTAATAAAACAATATTTACATTTGATAAAGTTTATTTTGTAGTTTTATTAATAATAAATACATGATCTACACTTTTTAATTTTTACTGCTATGAATCACTTTGTTTTTTTACAAAGAAACAGTTTTTGTAGTAGATGGTCAAATAGAGTTAGGCTTTAGCGGTGCCTGTTACTGATGCTATCTTAGAAGACAAATCAAAAAATTGACGCTTTTGAAGATAAGGTTAATAAAAATTTGAGCATTCAGTTGGCCAGATATTGTTTAGTATGACAAAGATGCGAGGGGCAAAAAAACTAATCAGACCACTTTAACAGGAGGTGATACAAGTGCTTTTGTTGTAATTGATTATAGACAATACAGTGTATGATAGTAGAAAAGTTCAAATTCAAATGATGCTGATTAATTATACAAAAAACTTCTTCAATAATTCAAAAAATAACTGCCAAGAAGATGAAAAGTACTGATTCTGAAATTAGATTACACCCATGCGAAATTTAAACTAAACTATAATGAAGATATGAAACAAACAACAAATACTTAGTTTGAAAGCCTCTAAGCTTACCCTAATGAAGTATTTTGAAAACTAACATCACATCAAATGATATATTCAAATTAACACCCACCATAATAAATAATATTCGCTCTTTATTATAGTAACTGCTGACTTTAACTAGTTGATGTTACATCTAAATATCTAAATAAATATCTAAATCAAAACCTAATAAATAAGAAGAAAAACAAAAAAACACTTGAAATTTTACTCCCTGTGCTTTATGCAGGAAGACCGAACATACATAAAGACATTAATAAAACACCCCATTGTATGTTTTTAATTCGCATTTTTAACTCGCAAACGCAAACACACAAACATTACAGAAACAAACTACTCTCACACAGCCAACCTAGAACCTAATATAAATACCGTAAAAAGATTTCCCTATGCTTTATTCAAAAACAAACCCCTCTCCCTCTCAATACACTCTAAATATGTCTTTTTAATGTCATCTCCTAGGAGTTTATAGAATCGATGCATAACATTCCCACACAAAAACCATCTCTTCAAAAAACTACCTACAGTTTGAAAAAACCTTCTCACTGGATACAGCTTTTATGACAATTGCAAATATCATTTCAGAATGCTTGGTAATGTCTAAATATGTCTTTTTGATGTCTAAAATTTATTTTTAATTTTTATTGAGGAATTTCTTCATGAAAAAAGTATGTTCAACACAAAAGGTAAATAATTTAAAAGGTCGTTCTTTTCCTTATCGTTCACCTTTGTTGAAAGCTGTTTCATTAGGAACAGCGATGACAGCGCTTTTATCGAGTGTTTCACCTGTTGTTGCAGCAAATTTTTCTCCAACGGAAATGGTAGCTTCAAACTTAAAAGGTACCAAGAATCCTAATAGAATATCTCTAAATGCTACCTATGGAAATTCAAAAAGTCATGGCAGTATTGCTGTGGGTGATCGTTACCATACTGCAGATAATATTGTTATCTCTAATTTATTAAATTCAACAAAAGCGATTTTATCAGAAAGGATAACCGAAAAAAATTATGAACAGCTCATCATGGATCGCTGGCCTGTTAGCTTTAATCAAAAGAGTTTAGTACTTCAATCTACTCCTTGGACTGCTGATGGTAGAAATGCTATGCCTAATGCTGGTTATCTTTCTCTAGTGAGAAATAATCCAGTAACCTTTATAGAGCTCGTTAATTCTGCTAAAGAAAGGAAAAGTATCTGCGATAACTATCCTAAATTCATAGGTTGTAATAATGGTGGTCTTTCTTGGAACGGTGTTCAGACTTGGGAATCTGGGCCTTGTCCAGATGGTTTATTTTGCGAAAAACATTCAGGAATTATACTCTCTCCAGATGCAGAAGGGAATGTTATAATAAATGAAGATTTACTCCCTAAGAACGGAGAGTTTGGTGAGGGAGCTTCCAGAACAGGGGAAGCACTGTTGGCAGTGGGCAAAAAAGCAACAGGAATCTATAACACTCAGACCGGAGAGATCGGGACTAGATCTGGTGCTAGGGCTTCAGGTATGTCTTCTATTGCCATAGGTTCTGGTTCTAAAAGTTTTGGTGATCTGGCAATAGCTATAGGTACTGCGTCAAATGCAGGAGCTAGCTACACTATTGCTTTGGGATATAACGCTACAGTAAGAAGTGATGCCTTTAGCGCTGTGGCTCTAGGTTCTGATGTTAGAGTTGAAGCAAAAAGCGGTGTTGCTTTAGGTTGGGGTTCTATTGCAGATGTTGAAGGAGGTGTTGCCGGTTATGACCCTATAACGGGAGGAGTTACAGACAAGAAAGATAAGGTATGGATAAGTACCGAAGGTGCAGTGAGTGTTGGTGCTGGACCTGTATCTCGTACAAGACAGATTATAAACGTAGCGGCTGGGACTAAAGATTCTGATGCTGTGAATGTTGCTCAGTTAAAAGCCTTGAAAGAATGGACGAAAGATAATGCAGGGGGGTGGAAGCTTTCTGTTCAAAAAATGTCTCCAGTAGATATTGGTTCAGGGAGCATTCTCAATTTTGAGACTGATGACAACCTTAAAGCTGTTCTGACTGGTATAGAAGATCAAGGTAGCATGCGCCCAGGTCAAGATCATATGCGCAAAGGTCAACGTATAGTCTTAGGACTTGCAGAGGATATTACTGTCAAGAGCGTAAAATTAGGAGAGACTATTTTAACCGAAGACAGCTTAGCATTTCAAAGACATATCGGTATAAACCCTGGTGTAAGTATAGGGGTGGATGGAATCAGGGCCGGAGGTAAAAAAGTCGCTGGAATGGCAAGAGGTACTGTAGACGGTGATGCTGTTAATTTTGAGCAGTTGAAAGAAGTCAAAGAATTGGCAGAAAATAATAAAGGAGGTTGGAA
>NZ_KI912397.1:0-162360 GCF_000518185.1 Bartonella clarridgeiae ATCC 51734 | reverse complement strand
TGGTGGAACAGAAATCAACCTTTTAAATAAAGACAGTAAGGCACGGACGCTTTCTGGTTTGAATGATGGAATGCTTTCAGAAACTTCGACTGAAGCGGTTACTGGTAAGCAGCTTTACAATACGAATACTAAAGTTGCTCAATATTTTGGAGGTGAAGCTAAGTATGGTCCTGATGGATGGACTGCTCCGACGTTTCAGATTATTCAATTTGATTCTGATAATAAAACCGGTGAGCAAAAATATAAGAAATATAATAATGTAGCTAGTGCTTTTGATGGTGTTAATAAAAGTATGGAAGATCTGAACAAACGCCTTAATAATATTCAAGGTCAGGCAGGAAATGATGGTTTAGCTTGGAATAAAGATAAAGGTGCCTATGATGCAAGCCGAAAAGGAGAAGATGGTGAGATTACTAATAGTAAGCTTACCGGTGTCGCTGATGGTGAAATAAAAAAAGGCTCTAGCGATGCAGTGACTGGTGGTCAGCTTTGGGAGACAAATCAAAAAGTCAATGATCTTGAAAATAAGTTTAATAAATTTGAAAACTCAGGTGGTCAGATGACAGAGGGTGCCGTTCTATATGATCAAGATGAAGATGGGAATAAAACCAATAAAATCACTTTAGTAGGGGGTGATGCAAGTGCGCCTGTTGTGATTGATAATATTGGTGATGGTAAAGTTGAAAAACATTCAAAAGAAGCCATCAATGGTGGACAATTATATGAAAAAATGGAGTTTATCCTTGATGAGTCGAAAAAATATACAGACGAAAAGATAAAGAATGCTGTTTCTGAAGCTAAAGAATATACCGATATGAAATTTGATACATTAAGTTATAACCTTGAGGGTGTAAAACAAGAAGCAAGGCAAGCAGCAGCTATTGGTTTAGCAGTGTCTAATCTACGTTACGAAGATGCTCCTGGTGCGTTAAGCATTGCGTTTAGTAGCGGTGTGTGGCGCAGCCAATCTGCAATTGCTTTTGGTGCTGGTTATACATCTGAAGATGGAAATATTCGTTCCAATGTTTCTGTAACAACTGCTGGTGGTCATTGGGGTATAGGTGCAGGTATAAGTGTGAGACTGAAGTGATGATAAGATATCAAAGTGTTTTTGTAAGGCTTTTTTTCGCTTTTGTCTTATTAGGCTTAGGCGAAAGGGAAAGCTTTTCTCATGAAAAAAATAACATGTATACGGTGTATCCACCCCAACTTTCTGTACCTTCTGGAAAACCTGGAGAAATACGACGGCTCATTATGCAATTTTATAATTGGACTTTGATTTGTGATGAAAACAAAATCCTTAAGCAGGGTATATGTAATGTAACGCAAACAGTTCATGATGAAGAGGATAATACAGTTTTTAGTTGGTCTCTTGTTTCTACAAAAAATGGTCAACCAGCTATGCTTTTCCGTACATTACCAAATGCTGATACAACTGTTCCTATAAGAATATCTATGGAAGGTGTTAAAGAAGCTATTTTGGTTCATTATACACAGTGTGATCAAGTGGTTTGTTTAGCACAATCGCCTTTGAGTCCGGTCTTAAGTGATCAAATAGAGAAAAAGAAGAATGTACGTGTTTCCTACAAACTTAAAGAAGAAAAAACATTTTCTTTTATCTTACCATTTAATGGGTTGAGTGATGCACTGTTTTCTTTACAAAGATAAGGGATGTAATTTTACAAAGATAAGGGATGTAATAAGGTGAGATGATTATTTCAGATAAGTAGTCACTGTTCTTTTTTAACTAAAATAATAAAATAAAAAAATTGAGCATTTATATTTAATTTAAAAATATAAGATCAATAATATTAGCATCTTTTTCTTAATAGATAATTTTGATCGATCTTATAAAAAATTATAAATGCTGTAAACTATTATATTTTGATATATAAGTTTCCAATTCTAAAATTTCTTAAGAAAAAATGATTTTTATGAAAATCGATGTTTTCTTTATTTATTTAATAAATTTCATCATTTTCATACAGAATTTAGAATTTAAAGAACAGAAATATATTTTTCAGCTTTTGCATATGAGGATTGATTTTTTTACATTGAAAGTTGTTCTTTAGAAATTGCTCTTCTTGATATTTTGAAAAAATTTTCTTTGACATTTGGTTAGAGAAATTATGGTTTGGATATATTTCTCTCCCCCATTGATATTGTTATGCTCGCTGAGTGTTTTTAGGCGGAAGATGTGCATTTAGGTGGTTTCAGATCACTGAAAATTATGTGCGAGTTTTTTTAAAGAATTTTTCAGATCCTTACAATTAGGAGTTTTATTACAGAGCTGGATATTTTATCTTTTGGGAACTTTTGGAACAATGATGATTTTAGTAGGGATCTATCTCAATTCTAAATATTATGATTGGAGTCAAAGCGAGGGTATTTGGATGAAAAGCACAGATATGGTCTTTATGATAAAAAATTTATTGTTGTGCGATATCAAAAATATGTAACTAATTTTTGCATTGAGTATGAGAGGGAAAATTTAGTTTTAGCTGGTCGTGTTATTTGAGATGTTATTCAAGAAGTTTTGTTCAGCCAGTGATTTAAGAGTTGCGGATTGTGAAGCAAATAAGGGATTTTATAGAGTTGGATGTTGAGCAATGGTGTTGGGGCATCATCATAAAAGCAAATATTTTAAGTATTAGAAATTATCAGAATATAGCAGTGGTAAATTTATGAGAAAAATAACATCAAAAGGTGGTAGAGGTGGTTCGGGATCACATGCACTATATCAGCGTGTAAAAAAGAGAGCAGGAACAATTAAAGCATCATCAAGGCGATGGTTAGAGAGGCATTTGAATGATCCTTATGTTCATCAATCAAAAGTGGATGGTTATCGTTCGCGTTCTGCTTATAAACTAATTGAAATTGACGAACGTTATAAGATTTTCAAAAAAGGTCAGAAAATCATTGATCTAGGAGCTGCTCCTGGGGGATGGTGTCAGGTGGCAGCCCATAAAGTAGAATCAAGCGATCAAAAGCCTAGCGTCGTTGGTATTGATTATTTACCGATGGATCCACTGCCTGGAGTTGTAGTGCTGGAGATGGATTTTTTACATGAAAATGCACCGCAGAAGTTGATGAATGCTTTAGGAGAACAGCCGGATATAGTTCTTTCTGATATGGCAGCACCAACAACGGGTCATCGTCAAACGGATCATTTGAGAACAGTATATTTATGTGAAATGGCGGCTGATTTTGCTCTTTCTTTTCTTAAATCTGGAGGGCATTTTTTGGCAAAGGCTTTTCAAGGAGGAGCAGAAAATATTCTTCTTACTAAATTGAAACAGAATTTTAAAACGGTTCATCATGTCAAACCTCCTGCAAGCCGAGCAGAATCAGTTGAACTTTATCTTTTAGCTCTTGAATTTAAGGGTATAACTGAAACATAAAATAGTTTTTTCATTTATAAAAAGTTAAAAGTTACTTGACTTGATTTACAGTATTTACAGTGCAAAAATTTTTTTAACCAATTTGTAGTAATTATTGTGTGGTTTTTGTGCAGAATGAAAATCCGTAAAATAGGCGTATTTTTTGTATAGATAGAATAAGTTAATTCTCAGTAGGCGTTTTTATGAAATTTCTTGATCAGGCTAAAGTCTATATTCGTTCTGGTAATGGCGGAGCAGGAGCAGTGTCATTTCGTCGTGAAAAGTTTATAGAATTTGGAGGTCCAGATGGAGGGAATGGGGGACGTGGTGGTGATGTGTGGGCTCTTGTAGTAGATGGGCTCAACACACTGATCGATTATCGTTACCAGCAGCATTTTAGAGCAAAAACAGGTGGACATGGTAGGGGGCGTAATATGACAGGCGTAAAGGGTGATGATATCATCCTTAAAGTGCCGGTTGGAACACAGATTTTTGAAGAAGATAATAAAACGTTGATTTGTGATCTGATAAAAGTTGGTCAACGTTACCGTCTTGCTAAAGGAGGCAATGGCGGTTTTGGTAATCTTCATTTTACAACTTCTACGAATCGGGCACCTCGGCATGCAAATTCAGGCTTGAGGGGAGAAGAGCGTACACTTTGGCTACGTTTGAAATTGATTGCTGACGGAGGGCTTGTTGGTTTGCCGAATGCTGGAAAATCGACTTTTTTGGCTTCAGTAACCGCTGCAAAGCCAAAAATTGCAAATTATCCTTTTACTACTTTATATCCTCATCTTGGTGTTGCATCTATTGATGCTCGTGAATTTGTTTTGGCGGATATTCCTGGTTTGATCGAAGGAGCTCATGAAGGTATTGGAATCGGTGACCGTTTTTTAGGGCATGTGGAACGTTGTCCTGTTTTACTTCATTTGGTTTCTGCTCAAGAAGAAGATGTGGCAAAAGCTTATCACACTATTCGCCATGAGCTTGAGGCATATGGACACCATTTGAGTGATAAAACTGAAATTGTGGCTTTAAGCCAAATCGATACTCTTCCTATTGAGGAACGTGCAGTCAAACAGGAAATGTTGCAAAAGGCATCTGGTAAATCAGTTATGATGTTTTCTGCGGTTAGTCATGAAGGTTTAGATAATGTATTGCGTGCTATTGCACATATCATTAAAAAAGAACAAAAAAATAATGTTTGTGAAGAGTAAACAGGATTCATAACATGGCATTTGGAATGCAAAAACTTGCGCAATATAAACGTATTGTGATTAAGGTTGGTTCTGCGCTTTTAGTTGATCCTCAAACAGGTTTACGCGTTGAGTGGCTTAAAAGTTTAATCAGTGATGTTGTTGTACTACGCCAAAAGGGAGTTGAGGTTTTATTAGTTTCTTCTGGTGCTATTGCTTTAGGGCGCACCTCACTTAATCTTTCTAGAGGTTTTTTAAAATTAGAAGAGAGTCAGGCATGTGCTGCCTTAGGTCAAATTGAGCTTGCCAAGGCTTATGGTGATGTACTTGCTCAACATGGATTGAAAACAGGCCAGATTTTGCTGACATTATCCGATACAGAAGAGCGTCGGCGTTATCTTAATGCCCGTGCTACTATTGATACACTGTTACGTTTAGGAGTTGTTCCTATTATCAATGAAAACGATACCGTAGCAACAAGTGAAATTCGTTATGGTGATAATGACCGTTTAGCAGCACGTGTTGCAACGATGATAGGGTCGGATCTTTTAATTCTTTTATCAGATGTTGATGGTCTTTATACGTGTTCTCCTCATTTGAATCCAGAGGCTGAATTTGTTGCTTTTGTTGCATCAATTACACGTGATATTGAGGAAATGGCAGGTGTTGCTGCTTCAGAGTTTTCACGAGGTGGAATGAAGACCAAACTTGATGCAGGGAAAATAGCTACTTCTGCTGGAACAGCGATGATTATTACCTCAGGAAAACGCATGAATCCCCTTGTAGCAATTGACAAAGGAGAACGCAGTAGTTTTTTTGCGGCAAGTGAGAAGCCAGTCAATGCTTGGAAAACATGGATTTCTGGCCATTTAGATCCATCTGGTGTTTTGACTATTGATCAGGGAGCTGTTAAAGCACTTGCGTCTGGAAAATCATTACTTGCTGCCGGGGTTATTGCGGTTGAGGGCATGTTTGATCGTGGAGATACGGTTGCGATTGTTGATAAAAATGGGATTGAAATTGCTCGTGGTCTTATAAATTATGGAACAGATGAAGCGAAAATTATTATAGGTCGTAAGAGTGAAGAAATAGAATATATTCTTGGGAATGGAATGTGTTCCGCTGTAGTGCATCGCAATGATATGGTTTTACGTTGCTTGCCGGATTAAATGTAAAAATTCTCCTTTTTTATACTCCTTTTTGGTGAATGAGTGATCATATGACCTTAGAAGAACAGATGAAAGCTATAGGGCAAAAAGCACGTGATGTTGCTTCGATACTTGCAAGTGCTTCTGCTGACCAAAGAAAAAGTGCTTTGGAAATGATTGCTCTGAGCCTAGAGGCTCAGTCGATTAAAATTTTATGTGCTAATCGTCAAGATTTAGAGAATGCTGCTCGGAATAATTTAACATCTGCGATGGTTGATCGGTTGAAGTTAGATGAATCACGTTTACATGGAATGATCGATAGTGTTCGTCAGATTGCTTGCTTGCCCGATCCTGTTGGAGAAGTTATCAGTGAATGGACACGTCCAAATGGGCTTAATATTCGTCGCGTGCGAACACCACTTGGTGTAATTGGTATTATTTATGAAAGTCGGCCAAATGTTACGATTGATGCAAGTGCTTTGTGTTTGAAATCTGGAAATGCTGCAATTTTGCGTGGTGGTTCAGACAGTTTTCATTCTGCACTTGCGCTTCATTCAGCATTAGTAAAGGGTTTGGAACAGGCTAATTTACCTAAGAGTGCTATTCAAATAGTTGAAACAAAAGATCGCGATGCTGTTGGGGAAATGCTTAAGGGTTTGGATGGCGCAATTGATGTTATTATACCCCGTGGTGGGAAAAATCTTGTGGCACGTGTTCAATCTGATGCGCGTGTTCCTGTTTTTGCACATTTAGAGGGCCTCTGTCATATTTATATTGATAAATCAGCGGATTTAAATATGGCACGTGAAATTGTATTAAATGCAAAATTGCGGCGTACGGGTATATGTGGAGCCGTTGAGACAGTTTTGATTGACCGTCAGGCATTAAAAAAATTTCTTCCTGTTCTTATTGCTTTGAAGGAGAAGGGATGTGAAATTCGTGCGACAGAAGATATTTTTTTGCTTATGTCTGGAATTAGATTAGCCTGTGAAGAAGATTGGTCTTGTGAATATCTTGATGCAATTTTATCTGTCAAAACGGTTGATGGTGTTGAGGGAGCTATTGCACACATTCAGCGTTATTCATCAAGACATACTGAATCAATTATTAGTGAAGATATGGGGGTGGTTAAAATGTTTTTTGATCGTTTGGATTCAGCCATTTTGCTTCATAATGCATCTACACAATTTGCTGATGGAGGTGAATTTGGTTTTGGAGCGGAAATTGGTATTGCGACAGGGAAAATGCATGCACGTGGACCAATAGGGGTTGAACAGTTGACATCATTTCAATATCACATTAGTGGAAATGGACAGGTTAGACCTTGAAGCAACTGTTTTTTCCATGGGAAAATCGTATACCACATGTTGAGAAGTCGAATGTTATTGGACTTTTCGGTGGGTCCTTTAATCCACCGCATGCAGGTCATCTTCTTGTTGCAAAGACTGCAATTTTGCGTTTGCGTCTTAACCAATTATGGTGGATGGTAACTCCGCGAAATCCTTTAAAAGATTGTATACAATTGCCATCTTTACACCAGAGAATGCAGTTAAGCTTGAAATTTATTAACCATCCAAAGATTCGCGTAACAGGTTTTGAGAAGGCTATAGGGAGCAAAATATCAGTCGATACGATTTCTCATATCCTTATACGCCATAGGGGAGTACATTTTGTTTGGGTTATGGGGGCAGATAATTTAGCAACGTTTCATTATTGGCATAGGTGGCGTGATATTATGTCTATACTTCCCGTTGCAATTATTGATCGTCCTTCAGCACGTATGTCAGCACTTTCTTCTCCTATGGCTAGAACTTATCGTTATTCTCGTGTGGATGAGAGAGAAAGTACAATACTGCCTTTTATGACGCCACCTGCTTGGATTTATTTGCATGGGCCTTTATCTTTTCAATCTTCAACGAAGCTTCGTTTAGAAGGGAATGATTCTTCTTGAACATTGTATAGGATTCTGCGACTATTTTAGAATAATCCTCTTTACTCTTATGTTGCAAATAATAAGAAAGGATATTAACCTGGAAAAATTTGTACAAAAACGCTGTGATATTATTGCTAATTTAGTAGAAGAAAAATGCTTGTCAGTTACTCATGGTCTTAAAATTATTCTCGGCAGTTTAGAAAATATAAAAGCAGAGGATATTATTTCTATTGATCTCCAGGGAAGGTCTTCGTTGGCTGATTATATGGTTATTGCTTCTGGTTGTTCGCAGCGTCATGTTTCGGCTATCACTGATTATCTTTTACATGTTTGGAAAGACAGTGGATACGGTAAGGCAAGGGTAGAAGGAATGGCTGGGGGAGATTGGGTGCTGATTGATACAGGCGATATCATTATTCACCTTTTTCGTCCGGAAATTCGTAATTTTTATAATTTAGAAAAAATGTGGCTTGATTCAAGTTGGGATAATATTGAATCAATTTTTGTTGGAGACAACTGACATGCAAATTTCTATTTTTGCTGTTGGTCGTATGAAACAAGATGCTGAACAGATATTGGTTCAACGTTATTTGGATCGTTTTTCTAAAAGTGCTGGGGCTGTAGGTTTTCATTTTGGGAAGATGCAAGAAATATCAGAAAGTCGTGCTCAGACAGTCTGTCAGCGTGTAGAAGAAGAAGGGAAAAAACTTTTTGAATCCTTGCCTGAAAAATGCCGATTAATTGTATTGGATGAGCGTGGAAAGTTGATATCATCATCTATTTTTGCTGAAAAATTAGCATTTTATCGTGATGAGGGTGTTCGTGATTTAATACTTGCTTTAGGAGGACCTGATGGACATAGTGAACATGTTAGAAATCGAGCTGATTTTCTTTTATCTTTTGGTTTTATGACATGGCCGCATCAAATTGCGCGTATATTACTTACAGAACAACTTTATAGGGCCGTAACAATTATCAGTCATCATCCTTATCATCGTTTCTAAATTTTATATATTTTTTATTTATTTATGTACTTATTAACATTGTTTTAGGTGACAGCATTTAAAGCATCTTTATTTTAGTAATTGAGCTTGATGGTTAGGCAAATGAAGAGGTTTCTTCATGAAAAGATAAAAATACAGTATTTATGCAAGAAATGCCTGATATCTCTGATACTGATATTAAGCATGGGTGTTGGGATATCTATATTGCATGCTGAAAATATAGACAGTCGCGAAGTAGTACGAAAAACATTGGAGGACATTCGCAATAATATTTCTGTATCACGTGACCATATTGTTTCATTGCTAAAAAAAGTTGATCGCTTAAAAAAAGATCAACGTACTTTGACTGATGAACTCATAAAAGTCGCTAAAATAGAACGTAATGTAGCAAATGATATTATTAAAAGAGAGGAAAAGCTTAAGCAACTTTTAGAGCAGCAGATGCATGTGTATCACAATTTAAAAAATCGTCGGTCTGAATTTGCAGAAGTATTAGCCATTTTAGCGCGGACAGGATTAAAACCGCTTCCTGCTCTTATAACAAGACCTAAAGATGTTCTTGCTTCTATACGCAGTTCTATTTTATTGGGAGCAGTCATTCCTGATATGCAAGAAAAAATACAGGATTTAACAAAAAGTCTCAAAAGATTAACCGATTTAAGCCATGTAATTACTATGGAATGCGCGGATTTAAAAGCTAAAATGCAGAGTCAAGCTGAACAGCTTAAATATTTAGAGTTTTTATTAGGTGAAAAAGTGAAATTACAGAAAAGATCAGAAAAAGAGCTTATAATGCTGCGACAGAAAAATATCATTCTTATTAAAAAAGCTCAGTCTTTAGAAGAATTAATTTTAGAGCTTGATCATCAATCACAGTCTGATTTTTCTTCATCAGAAGAGATGCAAAAGAGTTTACAATTATTAGAGCAGATGGATTTTAAAAATAAAAAAGGTCGCTTGCTTTTACCTGTTTCAGGAAAAAAAATTCAACAGTTTAATAATAGTTCCCATATTGCACGCTTTGGTGAAATTATTGCAACAGAACCAGCAGCTGTAGTTGTTGCTCCTGCTGACGCTCTTGTTGCTTTTGCTGGATCATTCCGTTCTTATGGGCAATTAATCATTCTTAATGTTGGACACGGTTATTATATTATTCTTATCGGAATGGCTAAAATCAATGTAACTCAGGGGCAATTTGTTCTTTCAGGTGAACCTATTGGTATGATGGGGACGCAATTTTTTGCGAATACTATTGCATTGGATATAGGCAAAAGAACTCCAGTGCTTTACATTGAGTTTAGAAAGCATGGGAAACCTGTGAATCCAAACCCTTGGTGGCAGACTGAACAATTGAAAAGGAACAAAAATGATTCGTAAAGTTATTTTTTCGGTCGCTGTGATGTTGCTCAGCGCTAGTTCAATGATTATGGTGCAGTCTGTTTCTGCGAATAATGATAGCAATACTTATAAACAGTTGGCTATATTTGGTGATGTCTTTGAACGAGTGCGTGCGCACTATGTGACAGTTCCAAATGATAAAAAGCTTGTTGAAAATGCTATTAATGGTATGCTTTCTTCACTTGATCCACATTCCTCTTATATGGATGCTGAAGCAGCCAAAGACATGCGAGCTTCTACTAAGGGAGAGTTTGGTGGTCTTGGTATTGAGGTGACTATGGAAAAGAACCTCCTTAAAGTTGTTTCCCCAATGGAGGATACACCAGCTTCAAAAGCTGGTATTTTAGCAGGAGATGTTATTTCAAAGATTGATGGTAAACAGATAAATGGTCAATCCTTGAATGAGTCTGTTAATCAAATGAGAGGTGCTGTTGGTACACCGGTTACGCTGACAATTATTCGTTCTGGTGTTGATAAACCGTTTGAGATCAAAGTTATTCGTGATGTTATCAAGGTGAAGGCGGTTAAATATCGTGTTGAAAATGATATTGGTTATTTAAGACTCATTCAATTTTCTGAGCAGACTTTTGGTGATCTTCAAGCTGCAGTTAAAGATATTCAATCCAAAATTTCTAAAGATCATTTGAAAGGGTATGTACTTGATTTACGTCTTAATCCTGGAGGCCTGTTAGAACAGGCTGTTAGTATTTCAGGTGCTTTTCTTAATAAAGGTGAGATTGTATCAATTCGTGGTCGCAGAAAGAAAGATGTGACGAGATTTGATGCTAGACCAGGAGATTTAATTAATGGGAAACCTCTCATTGTGCTTATTAATGGTGGTTCAGCAAGTGCTTCTGAAATTGTCGCAGGCGCTTTACAAGATCATCGCCGTGCTACAATTTTAGGAACACAATCTTTTGGTAAGGGATCTGTTCAAACAATTATTCCTCTAGGTGAAAATGGAGCTTTACGTTTAACGACAGCGCTTTATTACACCCCAACGGGTACATCGATTCAAGGAACTGGGATCACACCTGATATTATTGTAGAGCAGCCATTACCTGAAGAATATAAGGGTTATGATGTAACGCTTGGTGAATCTGAGTTAAAAGGACATATCAAAGGAAAACAAGAAAGTGATAAAGGCTCTGGTTCAGCTGCTTTTGTTCCTAAAGATCCTAAGGATGATATGCAATTAAATGAAGCTTATAAGCTTTTACGGGGTGAGATAACGCATAAAGCATTTCCACCAGATCCTCATCAAGATACTTTAAAGTAAGAAGAAATGTGTACAGAATATATTTTTTATGAGTTGCACTTTATATAGGGGATAATGGGATGGATACAATAGTTGACTTTAAAGCTCTCCCTTATCGGAAATGTGTTGGAATTCTTGTGTTTAATTATGAAGGTAAGGTTTGGGTTGGACGCCGTTTGATGACAGTTTCTCATGCAAATGTTGATATGTCCAAACTCTGGCAGTTACCACAGGGGGGGATTAATCAGGGAGAAAAGCCAATAGATGCAGCACGGCGTGAACTTTATGAAGAAACAGGTATCCAATCAGTTAAGTTGATTAAGGAAGCTCAGGATTGGTTTGAGTATGATTTTCCACAGGAACTTATGGGACATGTTTTAAACAATAAATATCGTGGTCAAACACAAAAATGGTTTTCTTTTCAGTTTACAGGAGAGATTTCTGAGATTACAATTAATCCACCACCTGATGGAAATAAAGCAGAGTTTGATCAGTGGAAATGGGTTGATTTGGAGGAGCTTCCTTCAATTGTTGTTTCTTTTAAGAAACATGTTTATACACAAGTTGTGAAAGAGTTTCGGAATAGTTTTAAGTATTTATAAACCTATAGTTGTAAGAGCTGTTCTTTTCTTAAGATACTTTGTATTATGCCTTTTTATCAGAAATAATAGAAATGATTCTATTGTATGTTTAAAAACTAGGATGTGAGATGAAAAAAATATTCAATTTGTTTATAATTTTTACACTCTTGAGTGTTTCTATTGCATTGGCGCAAAATACAAAGCCAACTACAAAAAAGCTTTCTGAAGCCTCATTACCAAATGGCGCTTCTTCTTTAACTGAGACTTATGGTTTGTGGAGCGTTAACTGTAATCTACAGGAAGGGAAAAAAGTTTGCTTTATGTATCGCCAGGAAGTTAATGATCAAAATCGTGTCATATTAGCTATGAATATTTCCTCTAATTCTGATGGTTCTTTGTCGGGAAATTTGACAGTTCCTTTCGGTATTTTAGTTTCTAAGCCTATTCGTTTACAAGTGGATAGTGGGAAAAATGTTATTGAAACTAATATTCGGACTTGCATACCAGCAGGCTGTATTGTTCCAGTAAGTTTTGACAAAAGTTATGTAGCAGCTTTACGTGTTGGAAAGAAATTGAATTTAGCGATGACAGTTTCTACTCCAGGAGAGCCAGCTCTGAATGACTTATTTGTGCAGTTAACTGGTTTTAGCGATGCACTTAACCGTTTTATTGCTTTGCAGATGTAATTTATAATAAAGAGAAAATCGGCCTTTTAAGGCCGGTATCTATTTAGAATAGTTTGTGAGCGAAAGCAAAAGTTAATCAGCTAACTGATTATGTCAAGGGTAAGAAGATTCGTAAATTCTTTTTCTATTTTGATGTGTTATTGTTTTATTTTAATATTTTATTATATTGCATCATGACAATATATGCTAAAAACGTCAATTTTTATCTTGTTTTCTTAGCAATGAAAAAGAAGAATAATTGGTGAGACTATTTTTTGAAGAGTTTATTTTAGTTAAATTTCTTTATATGGGTTTTCATTCTATTGATTGGTAAAGGAAATCAGGAATGATCTACGCTTTGCTTAGTGTGCTGGATCTGACATTTAGTATTTACATTACTATTTTAATAGCTCACGCTGTTTTTTCTTGGCTTTATACGTTTAATATTATCAATACACGAAATGCTTTTGTTGCTATGATAGGGGATTTTCTATATCGTACAACAGAACCAATTCTGCGCTGTATTCGGCGTTTTTTACCCAATCTTGGGACTATTGATATTTCACCTATTATAGTCTTTATGATTATTTATTTTATTCGTATCTTTATGTGGCGTGCTTATGCAGGAATGTTTTTATAAAAGTATACCTTCTCAGGCGAATAAATATGTTTTATCGAGTTGATACTCATCGTTTGGTTTTATTTGTTCGTTTGATTCCCAAAGCCTCAGTTGATAGTATAATAAAGGTTGAAGATAGAGATGATGGGAAACAGCATTTGATTATACGTCTGCGCGCTATTCCTGAAAATGGCAAGGCAAACAGAGCATTGATTAAATTTTTGGCGAAACAGTGGAAAATCCCATCATCTTGCATCTCTCTTGGAAGTGGTGCGACATCACACTATAAACAGCTTTACTTTTCAAAATATTTAAAAGAAATAGAGCAGATATTACAATCTTTTAGAAATTATGATTTTCTAGAAAAATCAAAAAGATAACAACCTGTTTAAGATACATGCTGTGTGGTTTATTCAAAATGAACAATTATTTTTATTGCGCTCAATAGCTTTTTTGATAAATTCACGTGCATAATCTTTATCATACCAACCTTCAATTTTGACCCATTTTCCAGGTTCAAGATCTTTGTAATGTCCAAAAAAATGCTCAATTTGTTTTAATATGATTTCAGGAAGATCTGTATAATTATGAACATTAACGTAGCGTTTTGTTAATTTTGGAGCAGGAATGGCAATAATTTTTTCATCTTTACCGCCGTCATCTTCCATCATGAGAACACCGATTGGGCATACATTAATGACACAGCCTGGAATAAGTGGACGGGTGTTGCTGATGAGAACGTCAATGGGATCACCATCTTCTGAAAGTGTATGTGGGATGAAGCCATAATTTCCAGGATAAACCATTGGTGTATGGAGAAAACGATCAACAAATAATGATCCGGACTTTTTATCCATTTCATATTTTATTGGTTGGCTACCAATAGCAACTTCAATGATAACATTAACATCTTCTGGCGGATTTTTGCCAATAGGTATTTCATTAATATTCATGTAATTATCCTTTCTAGGATTAAATAAAATCAAACAGAATAGTACATTGAGATGAAGAGACCATCGTTAAGGAAGTGATGAACGTGTTTTTTCGAAACGTTTACGTTCATTTGGGTCTAGGTAAAGTTTACGTAGACGAATATTTTTAGGCGTTACTTCTACCAGCTCGTCATCTTGTATCCATGACAGTGCACGTTCTAAGGTCATTTTGATTGGAGGGCTCAATTTGACAGCTTCATCTTTACCAGAGGCGCGCATGTTAGTTAGCTTCTTTCCTTTTAAAACATTTACTTCTAAGTCATTATCACGTGAGTGTATGCCAATAATCATACCTTGGTAAACTTTAACGCCAGCATCGATCATCATAGGACCACGATCTTCAAGATTGAAAAGTGCATAAGCAACGGCTTCACCATTATCATTTGAAATCATTACACCATTGGTACGGCCACTAATTTCTCCCTTATAAGGCTGATAGGTATGGAAAAGACGATTCATAATTGCTGTACCACGTGTATCAGTTAAAAGTTCAGATTGGTAGCCAATAAGCCCGCGGGTTGGTGCGTAAAAAACAAGGCGTACACGATTCCCACCAGATGGACGCAGCTCAACCATTTCTCCTTTGCGTTCTGACATTTTTTGAACAATGGTTCCAGAATATTCTTCATCAACATCAATCACAACTTCTTCAATTGGTTCTAAAGTTGTTCCATTTTCATCTTTTTGCATTACTACGCGTGGTCGTGAAACACTTAGTTCAAATCCTTCACGACGCATATTTTCAATAAGAACTGCAAGCTGTAATTCTCCTCGTCCTGAAACGTAAAAGGAGTCTTTATCGGCTGATTCCTCAATTTTAAGAGCTACATTTCCTTCTGCTTCTTTTAACAAACGATCACGGATAACGCGACTTGTTACCTTATCTCCTTCTGTACCAGCAAGGGGACTATCATTTACAAGAAAACTCATAGTAACAGTAGGGGGATCAATTGGTTGAGCTATAAGAGATTCATTGACGGAGGGATCACAGAAGGTATCAGCAACAGTTCCTTTTTGGAGTCCTGCAATTGCTATAATATCCCCAGCAGTACTCTCTTCAATAGGCTGTCGTTCTAGTCCACGGAATGCTAAAATTTTTGAAATACGCCCAGTTTCTAAAAGTTTTCCATTTTGTCCGAGAACTTTAACATTTTGATTGGGTTTAATTGAGCCTGAATAGATACGTCCTGTAATGATTCGTCCCAGAAAAGGATCTGCTTCAAGGATAGTACCGATCATGCGGAATGGTCCTTCAGCAATGGTTGGTGTAGGGACATGACGGATTACAAGATCAAACAAGGCATTTAATCCTTGATCTTTTGGTCCTTCAGGAGATTCAGCCATCCATCCATCACGACCTGACCCGTAAAGAATGGGGAAATCAAGTTGTTCATCCGTTGCATCAAGAGCAGCGAAAAGGTCAAAAACTTCATTGACAACTTCATCAGCACGGGCGTCAGGTCGATCAATTTTATTGATTGCAACAATAGGACGTAATCCTACTTTTAATGCTTTTCCAACAACAAATTTGGTTTGTGGCATGGGGCCTTCAGCAGCATCAACAAGGACAATAGCTCCATCTACCATATTGAGAATACGTTCTACTTCACCACCAAAGTCCGCATGACCAGGGGTATCGACAATATTAATTCTAGTATCTTTCCAAACAACGGATGTTACTTTTGCTAGAATTGTAATACCGCGTTCTTTTTCGATATCATTTGAATCCATCATACGCTCGCTTGTGCGCTGGTTATCACGAAAATTTCCTGATTGTTTGAGGAGTTCGTCTACAAGTGTTGTTTTACCGTGGTCAACGTGGGCGATGATAGCAATATTACGCAATTGCATAAATTTTCTTCTTTTCGTTTAATGAAATTGTATTTGAGTAAAGTTTTGTATTTTTCCTTTACAGTTTCAGATCTCTTACAGCTTTTTTTAGACTTTGGGAAGAGGAAGGACATTCTTTATAAAAATGGTAGAAGAGATTTTAGTATTTTCTATCTTAGAGCAAGATTCCAGATAAAACAAAGGAGGCGACAGAAAAGTAGATTATAATACCCATGACATCTACTAAGGTTGCAACAAAGGGAGCTGAAGCACTTGCTGGGTCAAATTGTAAACGTTTAAGAATAAAGGGTAACATAGATCCGGCTAAGGAACCAAATGTAACAATTCCAACTAAAGCTGCTCCTACAGTTATAGCAATAAAGAACCAATATTCACCATAATTATAAATTCCGAGTTGTTGCCAGACAGCAATCCGCGTAATACCTATGATTCCGAGTAAAATACCAAGAGATATACCTGTTGGGATTTCACGAATGATGACTTTCCACCAGTCTTTGAGTGTGAGTTCTCGTAAGGCTAGTGCACGAATAATAAGAGATGTTGCTTGTGATCCAGAGTTTCCTCCTGAACTCATAATGAGAGGAATGAATAATGTAAGGGCGATTACTTTTTCAAGTTCTGTTTCGAAATATTGCATGGCACTTGCTGTTAGCATTTCACCCATAAAGAGTAAAGCCAACCAACCACCGCGTTTTTTCATCATTCCAAAAAAATTTATCTGCATATATGGTTTATCTAAAGCTTCCAATCCCCCAAACTTATAGGCATCTTCATTCATTTCGTCGACCATAGAATCAAGTACATCGTCAACTGTTACAATACCAATAACGTGATTACTGTCATCAATAACTGGTACAGAGAGAAGATCATGACGTTGAAAAAGGCGAGCAATATCTTCGTGATGTGTGAAGGGTGATATTGTGATAGGCGTGTCGTGTGTGGAGACGTTTAAAATTTTATCATCGGGTGAGGCAAGAATAAGATTACGGAGGGAAACAGCTTTGAGAAGAGTGCTTGTTTTGGGATCAATGACATAACTTGTATACACTGTCTCACGTGTTCTTTCAACATCACGAATGTGATCTAAAGTTTTTTTTACAGTCCAATTTGCTGGTACTGCTATAAACTCTGTTGTCATTAATGCACCAGCTGTATGATCAGGGTAACTGGTAAGTTTTTTTAGTTCAGTTCGGGTTAAAGGTTTTAGCAAGGCATAAAGCCGTGTACGCGTTGCTTTATCGATTTCTTGGAAGACATCTGCAGCTGCATCTGCAGACATACCATCAAGAATTTCAACAGCAAGATTCACTGGTAAAAGTTCGAGAATAGCTGCTGGCTTTTCAAGCTCTGGTTTGTCAAAAAGTTCAATAGCATAATCAAGAGGTAAAAGACTGAGAATAGTCACCCGTTCCATAATATTAAGGTCATTGATGATATCAATCGAGTCAGCAAAATGAAGATTTTTTAATTCTTCAGCAAGAGCTTCAGAAGGTAAATGTTTGAGATTATTGGCGGTTGTTTTGATTTCAGTCATAGTGAAGCACCTTCTAAAAGATTAGAAATATATAGATAGAATGAATCAAAATTATAGACAACTTAGAATATCAGTGTCTTCAATTGTTAATATTCAAAGTAAAGTCAAGGATAGATTGTAATCTGTAAACAATTTCGTTTAGTTAGAAAAAGAGGTCTTTTTTGTGTATATTAATCATAAAATAATATTTTTTATTTTTATGTAAAAATTTCAATTTAAAAGGCTGTTTTGGGGTATGAAGTGATTGTTAATGGATCATTAATATAGGTGATTATTCTATTTTAAATTTATTAATAGAGGCAATATAATATTATGACACAAACAGCAATGTTAGACTGGATGAGATTTTCAGGGCTTCCTGATTTTGCTTTAATAAATGACGATGATTTTAAACCTGCTTTTGAACAGGCACTTAAAGAAGCTGAAGAGGAAATAGAAGCTATTGCTGCTGTGGAGGAACTACCAACACTTGAGAATTTTTTACAGCCTTTTGAGCTTGCTGGCACAAATCTTGACCGTGTATGCTCGATATTTTTTTTGCGTGCGAATGCACACAGTAATGAATTGATTCAAAAATTAGAACAAGAATTTGTTGTAAAACTTTCGCGTTATTCTTCAAAAATTATTATGAATAAACGAATATTTGCGAAAATTGATATGCTCTATCAACAATCACAACAAGGTTTCTATAATAACGAAACTAAACGTGTGCTTGAATTAGGATGGAAGAAATTTGTTCATAATGGTGCAAAACTTGATGAAAAAGGTAAAAAACGTCTTGTTGAAATTAACGAAAAACTTGCCCTTTTAGGTGCTACTTTTGGTCAGAATATCTTAAAAGATGAAGCTGAATGGATTTTGTTTTTAGAACAAACAGATTTATCTGGTTTGCCAGATGATCTTATTGATTCTATGAAGGAAATTGCTTGTGAAAGAGGTCGTGATGGACTATATGCATTAATATTAACTCGTTCGATTATTGAACCTTTTTTAAAATTCTCCCATTGTCATGATTTGCGCAAAATGGCGTTTCAAGCTTGGTCCCAACGGGGTGAAAATACTAATGATAATAGAGCAATTATTGTTGAGATGATTGCGCTTCGAGCTGAAAAGGCTAAATTGCTAGGGTATAAATCTTTTGCGGATTTGAAGCTTGACAATACTATGGCTAAAAGTATTGATGCAGTTATGAATTTGCTTATCCCTGTATGGGAGTGTGCAAAAGTTAAAGCTGCTACTGAACAAACTGAATTACAAAATTTTGCAAAAAATCAAGGAAATAATGAGCCCTTAAAAGCTTGGGATTGGCGTTATTATGCTGAAAAACTGCGCACTGAGAAATTTTTGTTTGATGAAACAGAAGTTAAATATTATTTGCAGCTTGATCGCATGATTGAAGCAGCTTTTTTTGTCGCAAAAAAACTTTTTGGAATTTCATTTGAAGAAAAAACTGCTGTTGCGCTTTGGCATCCTGATGCACGCTTATGGGAGGTTAAAAAATCTGATGGAAGTTTACTTGGCCATTTCATTGGTGATTATTTTGCACGTTCTTCAAAACGATCTGGAGCTTGGATGAGTGAACTACAATCACAGCATAAATTGGATGGAGGACAAAAGCCTATTGTTTACAATGTATGCAATTTTGCTAAGCCCCCTAAAGGGAAGCCTGCTCTTTTATCACTTGATGATGCACGCACACTTTTCCATGAATTTGGGCATGCGTTGCATGGTTTGCTTTCTGATGTAACATGGCCATCTGTAGCAGGAACATCAGTTGTGCGTGATTTTGTTGAGCTTCCCTCTCAACTTTATGAGCATTGGCTAATTGTACCAGAAGTATTGCAATTTTATGCTACGCATGTGGAAACAGGTGCCCCTTTACCGCAAGCTTTGTTGGATAAAATTTTGTCAGCACATACATTTAATGCTGGTTTTAATGCTGTTGAATTTCTTTCATCTGCTTTAATAGATATGGCTTTCCATCAAGAAGAAAAAGTCGTGGATCCAATGTTTTTTGAGCGTAAGGAATTAGAAAAGCTAGGAATGCCTGACACAATTATTATGCGTCATCGTCCTCCGCATTTCGCACATATATTTTCAGGCGATGGTTATGCGGCTGGTTATTATTCTTATATGTGGTCAGAAGTACTTGATGCTGACGCTTTTCAGGCTTTTGAGGAAACGGGTGATGTTTTCAATCCAGAACTTGCTGATCGATTAAAGCGTTTTATCTATTCTGCTGGAGGGAGTTGTGATCCCAAGGAACTCTATGAATCTTTTCGAAAGCGATTACCTTCACCAGAATCAATGATAAAGAAACGTGGATTGTAAAGATAAATAATAGGGTATGGAGTATACTGATTTTGTCTGAAGATAAATTAAGATACAGATGAAATACTATGATTTTTGAGAACTAGAACTAAAATTTTTATGTTATCTATCTCAGCTTTGGCTGAGGTCAAAGCTTGTATTTTTTACAGCATCACTAAATGATAAGTCTATAGCCTTAAATAATTTTACTAAGATTTTCTTAGAGATATAGTTTGTATTTGAATAATACAATGAAGTTCTTATTCTTAAAACGCATAGTTGGCAGTCATAACATTTTTTGTAATTGCATGATGCATCTCATATAGTGAAAAGTTTCATTTTAATTTATTTCAGGATTTTTTTGATAAATAGGAAAAATAATCCTGAAATTAACGGTTCTTTCCAGTTTGAGGATGCTAGATAATCAAAAATAAAAAATTCAATAAGTCAAATTAAAATGAGATAAGCATTTTACTTTAAGGGTATTTTTTTCTGATATGAGAAAGAGTTTCGTAACTTGGATATCCATTTGTTTCTAAACCATGACGTAGCTGAAAAGCCTTAATCGCTTTCTTGGAGGCTGTACCAATTTTACCATCAATTTCTCCTTCATAATCTCCAAGTTTTGCTAAACGAGATTGCAGTTCTATACGTTCTTGGAAAGTGATAGGTTTAAATGGTCGATTCCAATCTTGGAATAATTTAGGATGTCCAGCAATACGGTCTGCAAGAAGGCCAACAGCGAAAGCATAACGATCTGCATTATTATAACGTTTAATAACAAAGAAATTTTTTGTCACCAGAAATGCAGGCCCTTTTGGACCATCAGGAAATTTCAATATTGCTTGTTCAGATAAAGAAGGAAAAGGTTTTCCATATACGTGTTGAACACCTAGTTCTTTCCATTCTTCAAAGGATAGCCAATTTTCAGGTAGTTTTTTGTTATTTGGTAATTTAACTTCAATTCCCCACGTGAGATTAGATTGCCAACCATTCATATGGAGAAGGTTAGCAGCAGTAGCAAGTGAATCTGGAATCGAATTCCAAATATCAGAGCGCCCACTTCCATCCATATCAATAGCATAGATGAGATAACTGCTTGGAATAAATTGCGTGTGTCCTAGTGCTCCAGCCCAAGATCCTACAAGTTGAGAGCGATGAATTTCACCACTTTGTAAAATTTTCATTGCAGCAATAAGTTGCGCGTGGGCATATTTTTTACGTTTTGGGTCCGCATAAGCTAAAGTCGCAAGTGAACGGATGGTATCACGCATCACATCTTTATTTGTTAAAACTTTTCCATAGTTACTTTCCATAGACCAAATAGCAAGGAGGAAATTTCGGTTAACACCAAAACGTTTTTCAATTTTTGGTAACCATTGCTCCCATTTTTTAGCTTGTTGCTTTCCTTCTACAATTGCATCATCATGAACACGATTGTCAAAATATTCCCAAGGCATATCAACAAATTCTGGTTGATATGCTGCTCTTTTTAAGACTTCTTCGTCAATTGTGTTAATTGTTTTAAAGGCTATATCAAATGTGGATGATGAAATATTATTGGCTAAAGCTATTTTTTTAAATTCATTGATCCAATGTTGAAAACCATTGTCGGCGTATGTAAGTGAGGAAAAAACTATTGGAAGAGAGACAAAGATAGACAATAAACCAATGAGCAGGGATCTTCGATTTTTGGTTTTTTCTGAAAAAAATAATGTACTAAATTCTGTGATTTTCATTTTCTAATTTTTATCTGTGTAAAAGTGTTTGGATGTGTAAGCATTTTATTTTGTATTTAGTAACTTAATATATCAAATTTGTCTTAAAATAAAACAATTTTATTAAAATTATGTTATTTTTATGTTTAAAATATAAAAATAGAGAGAATAAAAAATCTTTATTTATTTGTAGTAAAATATAATGATAAATTATATCAGAAAAGTTACAGTAAATTAGGAAGATGAGCGTGCATAAAATCCGTAAGGCAGTATTTCCTGTAGCAGGTCTTGGTACTCGTTTTCTTCCGGCAACAAAAACAGTTCCTAAAGAAATGCTAACTGTTGTTGATAAACCTGTTATTCAATATGTTGTAGATGAGGCACGTGAAGCAGGTATTGAGCATTTCATTTTTGTTACTGGGCGCAATAAGGCAGTTATTGAAGATTACTTTGATGCTCAAGTTGAGTTATATACAACTCTTGCTGAATGTGGAAGAATAGAGGAACTCGAGCATTTAAAAGATTTGCAATTACAGCCAGGAACAACTTCTTTTACTCGGCAACAGCAACCTTTGGGATTAGGGCATGCTGTTTGGTGTGCGCGTGAGCTCGTTGGAAATGAGCCTTTTGCCTTATTATTGCCGGATATGCTCATGCAAACTGAAAAAAGTTGCCTTTCTGAGATGATCCATCTTTATGAAAAAACAGGAGGGGGTAATATTATTGCTGTTCAAGAGTGCAATCCTGAAGAAGTATATAAATATGGTATTGTGCGAAAAGGAAAACAGGTTGCAAATGGTTTTGAAATCACACAAATGTTAGAGAAACCAGCTATAGAAATAGCTCCATCTAATCTATATATTAACGGACGTTATATTTTGCAGCCAGAGATTTTTGATATTTTATCTGATCAAAAACGAGGAACAGGGAATGAAATTCAATTAACAGATGCTATGGTACGACTTTCAAATGAGCAGGATTTTTTTGGTTTTCAGTTAGATGGATACACTTTTGACTGTGGTTCTAAAATTGGTTTTATTGAAGCTAATGTTGCATTTGCTCTCTCACGTACTGATATGCATCAACAACTTTCTGTATCGTTGAAAAACTTACTTGCAAAAATTAACGTTGAAAAATGATATAGATTTTGAATGTGATTTCATTTATCAAATTTAGTTATGACGATACAGCCCACTCATACGTTAACTCTACAAAATGCTGTTATCTTAGCGCTTAAAACTATTTCTGTTGAAAAACGAGGGCTTGAAGTTCTTGAAAAGGCTTTTCATGAAAAGCTTGCTGATTCTTTTAGGGCAGCTGTTCAAACTATTAGCAATGCGAATGGTCATGTAGTGATTACTGGTCTTGGCAAAAGTGGTCATATAGGAACGAAGATTGCTGCGACTTTAGCTTCAACTGGAACACCTGCTTTTTTCATCCATGCTGCTGAAGCGAATCATGGTGATCTTGGTATGATTGGTTCTGATGATGTTATTCTTGCTTTATCATGGTCAGGAGAAACTACAGAGTTAAGTGGAATTATAAGCCATGCTGCACGTTTTCGTATACCATTGATTGCAATAACATCTGGTGAGCACTCTATATTAGGGCGGCAAGCTGATATTGTCTTATTATTGCCAAAAGTAGAGGAGGCTTGTCCTCATGGACTTGCTCCTACAACTTCAACAACTATGCAATTAGTGTTAGGGGATTCATTAGCTATTGCTCTTTTGGAAATGCGAGGTTTTACTGCAACCGATTTCAAAATTTATCATCCTGGAGGTTCTCTTGGTGCAAATCTTAAATATGTGCGTGATATTATGCATCAAGGTGATCGTGTTCCTTTGGTTGCACAGGGGATATCCATGACCGAAGCTATGGAGATTTTGGTTAAAAAACATTTTGGTTGTGTTGGTGTTATAAATCCAAGAGGTGAATTAATTGGAATTGTAACGGATGGTGATCTTGCACGTAATATTCACAAGGATTTATCACAATTCGATGTTGATGAGGTCATGACTAAAAATCCAAAAACCGTTAGTCCAGATACACTTGTTGGTGCTGCAACAGCATTTATTAATGATCATCATATTGGTGCGTTTTTCGTGATTGAAAATAAGAAACCTATTGGAATTGTTCATTTTCATGATCTTCTGCGTATTGGTGTGGCGTGAGTTGATTAATACTGACGAGATCCAATGTCATTTTATTATTTGACAGCAAAAAATAATAAAACAATAACACAGTATATTTAAAAGGAGGGAGTCTTGAGATATCTATTGGTAAGCAATTATTTTTTTAAAGTTCATGGTATAACGTAAGCTTAGAAATATTATAATGTGTTTTCAGCTAATAGTTTACTCGCAAGAAGAGAGAACTTCATTCCTGTGAGAGTCAAAAATTTTTAACTTTTTAGGTTTTGCGTTTGAGGAGGAATTGTGAACCAGTATCTGATGTACAGAGAAGTCGCATTGTATCGTGAGATATTATGCAACTAGCTCTAGAGATGGTTCCACGAAGAAGCGAATGTATTTCAATTTCTACGTAGTGAGTGTTGATATAATGGTAGGTACCTTCTGAAAGTTTTTCTTTTGTATCTGCTGCTCTTGTTTCAAAAATACCATCATGAAAAGAAGAAATAATACCGTTTGTATCGATCCATTCTCCATCGATTCGGGTTGGTATATTGTTGACAAATATATATTTTCCTTGATTTCCCGAAAGATTGCAAGCAGCTAATGTCAAAGCGGTGATTGTTAGATACAAAATACAGCAGATGTGTTTCATTTTCTTTACTCTATTTGTTTTGATGTTCTTTATTACTTTTTTAAAGTAAAAGCAAAAAATTGAAAAAACTCTTAACATTGTGTTTAATAAGTAATTTGCTAAAATTAGCACGCCGGTTGCAAAAGGTAAAATATATTTTGTGGTTTTTAACGAATCTTATTATAAATATATTTAGTAGTCTCAGAGGAGATTATTAAAGTTATGGTTGGTCCTGTTCTTGTTGCGGGTGAAGATCACAGGAAGCGTGCAGAGCTTTCTACTATGCTTCGGGGGTTTGGTTACCGCGTTATTGAAGCAGAAAATAGCCTACGTACAATTGATCTTTTATATAGGCGTAAAAATATTATGCTTATTTTGCTTGATATTACTATGAGTGATCTGAGCGTAAGTGATCTAATTAAAATGATTAGAACAGTCGGAATTTCTGCTCCTATTATTGTTATCGCAAAACAAGATACTCAAGAGCTCATTCAAAACGCTTTAAACGCTGGAGCTATTGATTATTGGATTTATCCAGTTACACCGATGCGGTTGAGAGTTACTTTGAATAATCTTGCGCTCATCACTGCATTGGAAAGTGAAGTACAGTCTATTCGTAGACAAAAAGAAAATCATTTGCAATTCTCGGATATCTATAAAAAAAGCAGTGTAATGCAAGTGATTCTAGAACAATCAAAAAGTGCAGCGACTTCTTTTCAGAATCTTTTGATAGAAGGTGAGGTAGGGACTGGTCGTGAGAAATTAGCCCGCATTATCCACCATGAAGGTTTTTTTTCAAAGGGGGCTTTTGTCCGTTTCCAATGTTTACCGGTTTTTGATTCAGAGGAGGAGAACCGTTTTTGGTTTGAAGAGTTTTTACCATTAGTTTTTTCTCTTGAACATGGGACGCTTTGTTTGTGTGATATTGATCGACTTGAGCCTATACAGCAAAAACGTTTTGCGCATTACCTTAAAGAGAGAGCAGAAGCAACAAAAGGTACAAATCCACCTTTCCGCATTATTGCTCTTTCAACATCGCGTCTTGCAGATTTAGTTCAGGAAGGTTTTTTTATACATAGTTTTTTTGAACAAATTTCCCAATTATATATCAACATTCCCTCTTTGCGAGAGTTAAGGGATGATCTTCCAGAAATTTCTCAGTGTTTAATTGACCATATTATTACTGAAACGGGGCGATCGCATGTGCATGGTTTAGCAGGAGCTGTTATTTCTATGTTTATGCAGTATGATTGGCCTGGTAATTATAGAGAGCTGGAAAATTTGCTTTTCCGTGCGGTTTTGATGAGCGAAGGGCCATTGTTAACTGTGCAAGATTTTCCGCAATTAATAAAAAATCCACTCATGATTGTTTCAAAGATGATTGATCATGATATTCAAGAACGCTATGAGAAAAAATTTATACAGTTTTTTAACGCCGATGGGCATGTACGCACTTTTTCTGAGATGGAGCGTGATATTATTGAAAAGGCAGTTGCACACTATAAAGGGCGTATGAGTGAAATTGCTAGGCGTCTTCAGATTGGGCGCTCTACGCTTTATCGTAAAATAGAAGAATTGAAGACAATCAATAATCAAAAACAGTAATAAAATCTGTAACAAACACCTCTCTTAAGAACAATAACGGTTTAAAAGGGTGGTGTGATTGTTTTGTAATCAAAAAAAGAGAAGCCCTTTTGACTGTAAAAATTAGAACATCATTTATTATAATAACTTGCTCGTTTAAAATATTTTTGAACGATGATAGTAAGGTCTCTTTGAATTTTTGAATGTGAACATCGAAATTTTAAAACGATGATGTTCTTTATCTATTTTAGAAAATGATCACATTCTTTCTGTTACAGATTAAGAGATAGAATCATTGATTCTAATGTTTTTTTACGTATTTATTGAGTGTATTATGATCGTTTTTAGAAAGAAAGTTCATCTCTTTGATATTATTAAACATTATTGTTGGTTTCACTACACTTTTTATTATTGCTTCTATGTTGGCAATTTATACTTATGGTTGTTTCGTTAGAAGTGCCAGGGGAGAGTGTTCTTATGCATTGAGTGTTGAGAAAAGTGAGACCCAAATTGATCGTATAGTTAGCCGATTAGCAAAAGAGACAAATGGAATAGGGATTGATAAAGATGCTCTTTCACTTATTGTTAGCAATCTAGATGCATTTTGTGTTCGTGCGATAGGCGCAGCGCAAGCGGGACGCAGTCTTGATCTCATGTATTACATTTGGGATGATGATTTAACAGGCCGCTTGTTACTCAGCGAAGTAGTAGAGGCGGCTGATCGTGGTGTAAGGGTGCGTCTTCTTTTAGATGATATTAATGCTCAGGGGCGTGATCCAGCTTATGTTGCACTTGATAAACATCCTCATATTGAGGTGAGAGTATTTAATCCGGGGCGTGCGCGTAAGGGCGGTTTACGTCGTGGTTTAGAGATTATATTGCGGGCAATTATGGTAACACGCAGAATGCATAATAAAGCTTTTATTGTTGATGGGCGGGTGGCTTTTGTAGGAGGACGAAATCTTGCAGATTCTTATTTAGGTGCAAGTAAACAATCAAGTTTCCGAGATTTAGATCTCATGTTAATTGGTCCATCGGTTAAAAAGGTAGAAACTGTCTTTGATGATTTTTGGAATAGCACTGTAGTTTTACCGATTCATACTTTGGTTGTTCCTAACAGAGCAAGAGACCTCGATATTTGGAAAGCTAAATTAAGTAGATTTCGTAATTCCAAAATTGCCAAAGTTTATTTAACTTATGTCAATAACCATATTAATTTTGAATATTTTATTCAAACAGGCAAACGATTATTTGTCGCAGATAAAGTTGATGTTCTTTCAGATCCTCCAGAAAAGGCATTACGTAAGCACACAGCAAATTGGCTGATGGAAGCGCTTTCACAGGTTATTAATGGTGCAAAAAAAACAATCCAGATTACATCGCCTTATTTTGTTCCGGGCAAAGCAGGAACACAGAGTTTTCGCAATTTGGTATCAAAAGGTATTGATGTAAAAATTCTTACTAATTCTTTAGCGGCTACTGATGTGGCTATTGTACATGGCGGTTACGCCTCTTATCGTAAGGTGTTATTGAAAAGTGGTGTTCAACTCTATGAACTGAAACCGGATGGAGGAGCTCATCGATTGCGGTTGTTTAGATCTAATAAGGCGAGTTTGCATACAAAAGCTTTTTTAATTGATTGTAAAACTGCTTTTATTGGATCTTTAAATTTTGATCCTCGTTCGGTTTCGTTGAACACAGAAATGGGTATTCTTTTTGAATGTGCACCAATTGCAGCGAAGTTAGATTTACTTTTTTCTGAAGAAACGACTGGTGAGATGAGTTATTGTTTACGTCTTGGTGATAATAATCGCATTTACTGGGATTTTATTGAAAATGAAAAAAAACACAGCGTTGATTATGAACCAGAAAGTAATTTGAAACGTCGTGCATTCGCAAAAATAATGAGTTGGTTGCCCATTGAATCGCAATTATAGACTGTACTAATTCTACTTTAGAAAAATATTTTTTCTTTTCATTTTATCGGTCACATGGCATAATTGACTGCCAATTCGCGACTTAAGAGAATTAAAGTTGCGCCCTATAATTGTTGCAGTATTTTAGTATTAGAGGAATTTGGCTATGGCAAAAATTATTGAGACAAGCACAGGTGCATTGGCACTAACTTTTGATGACGTGCTTTTACAACCAGGCCATTCGCTCGTTATGCCTAGCCAAGTAAATCTTAAAACACGTATTGCAGCGGATATTGAATTAAATTTACCACTTCTTTCTGCTGCAATGGATACGGTGACAGAGTCGCGTTTAGCGATTGCTATGGCTCAAGCTGGTGGTCTTGGTGTTATTCATCGGAATATGTCTCCTGCAGAGCAAGCTGAAGAAGTGCGTCAAGTGAAAAAATTTGAGTCTGGTATGGTTGTCAATCCAGTGACAATTGGTCCTGATGCAACACTTGAAGAAGCCAAGGCTTTAATGCGTTCTCATAGTATTTCAGGTATTCCAGTTGTCGAAAGTGATGCTAAAAGTGGAATTTTTGGTCGACTCGTTGGCATTTTGACTAATAGGGATGTGCGTTTTGCGTCGGATCCAAAACAAAAAATCCGTGAACTAATGACACATGAAAATTTAATTACAGTGCGTGAAAATGTTCAACTGGATGAAGCAAAATATCTTTTACATCATCACCGTATTGAAAAGTTACTTGTTGTAGATGAACAAAATCGCTGTGTTGGTTTGGTGACAGTGAAAGATATTGAAAAGGCACGGTTAAATCCGAATGCTGCAAAAGATTCTCAGGGTCGTTTACGTGTTGCTGCTGCAAGTAGTGTGGGGGATGAAGGAATTGAACGGGCTGAACGGTTAATTGATGCGGGTGTTGATCTATTAGTGATAGATACGGCGCATGGACATTCTCAACGTGTATTGGACATGGTTGAACGTATTAAAAAAATGGCGATTTCTACAGTTGTTATTGCTGGTAATGTAGCAACTCCTCAAGCAACACAAGCTTTAATTGATAGTGGTGCTGATGCGGTAAAGGTTGGTATTGGACCTGGTTCTATTTGTACAACGCGAATTGTTGCAGGTGTTGGTATTCCTCAGCTTGCAGCTATTATGGGAGCTGCGGAAATTGCTGATAAAGCAGGAATTCCGGTTATTGCTGATGGTGGTATCAAAGCTTCCGGCGATTTTGCTAAAGCTTTAGCAGGTGGCGCTTGTGCTGCTATGATTGGTTCTCTTCTCGCTGGTACAGAAGAAAGTCCAGGAGAAGTTTATCTTTATCAAGGTCGATCTTTTAAAGCTTATCGTGGTATGGGGTCGGTTGGTGCTATGGCGAGGGGATCAGCAGATCGTTATTTTCAGGCTGAAGTTCAGGATACACTTAAATTAGTTCCTGAAGGTGTTGAGGGGCAGGTTGCTTATAAAGGTCCTATAGCGTCAGTTTTACATCAACTGGCAGGTGGATTGCGTGCTTCTATGGGGTATGTTGGAGCGCAAAATTTAGTTGAGTTTCGTGAAAAAGCAACTTTTGTACGTATTACGAATGCTGGTCTTTATGAAAGTCATACACATGATGTTGCTATTACGCGCGAAAGTCCGAATTATCGCGGTCCTATTTGATAAGTTAGCTAAATAGGTTAAAATTGTATTAGTATGAAGAAATTCTTGGAAGGAAATAATCTTAGCGTGCTGATCATTTTTTAAATAGTTTTCCTACTTAATTATGTCAGAACTATAAAAGGAAAGAATTGGATATTAATACTCCAATTCTTTCTGGAAGTTGTAGTTATCTAGAAGTTATATAAATGAAAAATTAGCTTTTTATGTTCTTCCGTCCTGCTTTCGATGCACATTGGCGATCGTTAACCAAACCACTTTGGACGGATTTCTTGCCACTGTTTGAGGGCATTTTATTTTGGCTGCCTTTGGATGCAGTTATTTTTCCATGACTAGAAGTTTTCATTATTTTCTCCTTTTTAATTATATGGCATACACCAGTGTAAAACAAACGGTCATGCTAGAGAGTAGTTCCAATAATTTTCCAAAAAGTTCACTTATGTTTTTTGAGGAGAAGAGATGAAGCTATATAATATTTTCAGACGTATTTTCATTTTTCACTGAAAAACAAAACTTTACGGGGTATCTCTGTTTCAATATTTAAGTCGCTTAGTGAGATGATAAATACTTATTTGTTAAGGATTTAATAATTATAATTCTCTCATAATCATAACTGGAATAGGCGCTTTATGGATGATAGCTTGACTTTTGGAGCCAAATAAAAAATTATGCATTTTAGAATGATGGAAAGCGCCCATAAGGATCATATTAAGATTAAGAGGCTCTACGTTATGAAGAATCATTTGCTCAAAATTAATTTCTGTTTTGAGGGATTCGGCATTAAATCCAGCAGATTGTAACCGTGCTAATGTTGCGTCAAAGCTATTTTGTATGGCTTGTGTTTGCCGCTCTGCCATCCCTAATATAAAAGTTATATTTTTGAAAGATTCTTGTGTGCAAATAAAATCAATAGCTTTCATAATTAATGGACCACCATCAAAAGCTATGAGAATTCGTTGAATAGGATGAAGGTGACGTGAGGCAACGAGGATTGGAAGCTCAGAAGAACGTACGACATTTTCAAAGTTGAGTCCTAACCGTTTTTTATCAGATGCTGTTTGTTCACCACGTTTTCCCATTACAATCATTGATGATTGATTGCTATAAATATTTAATGCATCCAGAAGAGTTCCATGACGTAGACGTGTTTCAACTTCGATTTTGCTATGAGAGTTGAGGTAATTTTTGGCTTCTTCTAAAGCCGCTTGTCCGACTTTTTGAGCAAAAAGTGCTTTAGCAAGAGTGGGATCTTTCTGTTCTAGGGTCGACAGGTCTGGGATATTATTGTTAATATCCATTTGTTGTGTATTTGGTAAACTAATTTCTTCTTCTGATTTATCCAATACATGCAACAGTCGGATTGTTGTTTGCATAGATTTAGCAGCCCATAAGGCTAAGTCACATACAGGGTTTGCATATATTGAAGAATCAATAAGAGCGAGTATAGGTTTTTTCATTGCTAGTCTTTCGATGTTTTGGTGTTATAGAATGCGTCATTAGCTTCATTATCTTCGTTAAGGTTTATAAATTATAAAAATGATGATCCCTCTTTCGCTTTAGAGTAAAACATTTTAAATCAGAACACTAGAACTATTCTATTCGGCTTTAAATATCAGTTTTTAGATTGTTTTAAAGTTTATGCTAAAAATGGTAAGGTAATTTTTGTTTTTAAATTAAATCATTTAGATTTTAGAGGGAGAAATGAATGCGATTGGGTGGGCGATTGCAGGCGGCAATAGATGTTCTAAAAGAAATAGAAATGCGTTATCGTCCTGCGGGTGAAGCTTTAAAAGATTGGGGGCTTTCTCATCGTTTTGCTGGGGTAAGTGATCGTGCAGCAATTGGTACAATTGTGTATGATGTTTTAAGGCGGCGTTATTCGTTGCAGTGGCGTATGGATAGTGATAATCTTCGAGATTTAGTTTTTGGTACTTTGTTCGATTCTGGTATGATGACAATTGAGCAAGTTGATAAAATTTTAGAGGGAGATCGATTTGCACCGCAATTATTAGCACCTCAGCAGAGGCAAGCATGGCAACAACGCCAGTTAGTAAATGCTCCAGACTACATTCGTGCTGATATTCCCCAATGGTGTCAAGCTCATCTGTATCCTTTATTTGCAGATAATTGGATTAGGGAAGCTGCTGCTTTAGCAACACGTCCTTCTTTAGATTTACGTGTGAACAGTTTAAAGGCAACACCTGAGAAGGTACTCAAAGCATTAGAAAAAACAAAAGTTAAGTCTTTTTCATGGTTTCAGCAAGCGTTAAGGATTGAACCGATTGAAAAATTTAAGCGCCATCCTAATGTTCAAGCTAAACCTGCTTTTCAAAAAGGATATTTTGAGATACAGGATTTAGGATCTCAAATTGTTTCTTATCTTATAGAAGCAAAAGCAGGTATGCAGTTATTAGATTATTGTGCAGGAGCTGGGGGAAAAACATTAGCTTTAGCTGCCAATATGGATAATCGAGGCCAAATTTATGCTTATGATTCAAAGAAGGTCCGCTTGGCTCCTATTTTTAATCGACTTCGGCGGGCTGGTATTCATAATGTACAACCACGAGCGCATAAAGAAGAATTAAAATCATTAATAGGTAAAATGGATATCGTTTTATTGGATACTCCATGTAGTGGGACAGGAATATGGCGCCGTCGTCCAGATGCGAAATGGCGTTTGACATTACAACAATTGAAACAACGTCAGGAAGAACAGTTTGCTATTTTGAATGAAGCCTTGATTTATATAAGGCCAGGAGGGCGTTTAGCTTATATTACATGTTCTCTTTTTAATGATGAAAATGAAGAACAAATTTCCCGCTTTCTTCAAAAGCATTCTAATTTTTCTCCAATTAATATGCAGACACTTTGGCATCGACATTTTAGCCATTCGATTATACAACCAGTATTTTCAAATTATGGACTGACTTTATCACCAGCAGCAACTAAAACAGATGGTTTCTTTTTATCTATTTTACAAAAGGAACTCTAATGCGTATTTTGACTTTTTTATTTCGTACTTTTATTGCGAAGAACCTTTTTCTTATATCAATAGACTTGTGAAAAGAGAAAGATTGAATAATACATTTTTTTATTTTAGATAATTTTGATTGGTTTTTTATGAGCATATTGCGTTCAGATACTGTTCTTATCATTGATTTTGGTTCACAAGTTACGCGACTCATTGCACGGCGGGTGCGAGAATTAGGCGTTTATTCCGAAGTTGTTCCTTTTCAATTTGCTTTAGAGGAGTTTAGGCGAATTAAGCCTCAAGCTGTTATTTTATCAGGCAGTCCTTATTCAACTGTCGATGACGGTTCACCACGTGTTCCGATGGAGATTTTTAACGCTGGTATTCCGGTTCTTGGCATTTGTTATGGTGAACAAGTCATGTGTATTCAGCTTGGCGGAAAAGTTGAAGCAGGACATGAACGTGAATTTGGACGTGCTTTGTTAGATGTAAAAAAAGAAAGTGCTCTTTTTGATGGTGTTTGGGAGAAAGGATCATGCCATCAAGTTTGGATGAGTCATGGTGATTGTGTAGTTGCTTTGCCAGAAGGTTTTCATGTCATCGGAACATCAAAAGGGGCTCCTTATGCTGCTATTGCTGACGAAAAACGACGTTTTTATGCAGTGCAATTTCATCCTGAAGTTGTTCATACAACGGATGGTGCGAAACTCTTACAAAATTTTGTTCATAAAATTTCAGGTCTTAAAAGTAATTGGTCAATGGCCGCTTATCGTGAGCAGGCAGTTGCTGCGATACGCAAGAAGGTTGGAAAAAGTCGTGTAATTTGTGGTCTTTCAGGTGGTGTTGATTCATCAGTTGTGGCTGTATTACTTCACGAAGCTATAGGTGATCAACTAATATGCGTTTTTGTCGATCATGGGTTGATGCGTAAAAATGAGGCAGAAGAAGTTCTTAAGCTTTTCCGGGATCATTATAATATAAAACTGGTTCATGTTAATGCTGCTAGTATCTTTATTAATGCGCTTGAAGGTGAAATAGATCCAGAAAAAAAGCGAAAAATAATTGGTCGTCTTTTTATTGAAGTTTTTGAAGAAGAAACAAAAAAAATAGGAGGTGCTGAGTTTTTAGCACAAGGAACACTTTATCCAGATGTCATTGAAAGTGTTTCAGCGATTGGTGAAGCTGTAACGATTAAAAGTCATCATAATGTAGGTGGGTTGCCAGAACGGATGAAGATGGAACTTATAGAACCATTGCGTGAACTTTTTAAGGATGATGTTCGTTCTTTGGGGCGAGAATTAGGTTTACCTGAGCAGTTTATTGGACGTCATCCTTTTCCAGGACCTGGTTTGGCAATTCGATGTCCAGGTGCAATTACGCGTGAAAAATTAGAAATTTTGCGTGAAGCAGATGCTATTTACCTTGATGAAATCCAAAAAGCTGGTCTTTATGATAAAATTTGGCAAGCTTTTGCTGTTCTTCTTCCTGTTCAAACCGTTGGTGTAATGGGTGATGCACGCACTTATGAATTTGTCTGTGCTCTTCGTGCTGTAACATCTATAGACGGTATGAGTGCTGACTTTTATCCGTACGATATGGAATTTTTGAGTAAAGCAGCAACACGTATTATTAATGAAGTTCGAGGTATTAATCGTGTTGTTTATGATATAACTTCAAAGCCTCCTGGCACTATTGAGTGGGAATGATTAAAATCAAAAATAGTAAAAATATAGTGTCTTTAGGATTTAGAATTGTAGAAAGTCAGGAAATAAAAAGAAGAAAATTATTATAGGTCTTTATTCATGATTGCAAATCATCATTAAAGGCATTTTAACGAGTATCGTTTGACATTAAGAGAAGTGTAAATAATATGCTTAGACAAAAAATTATTGCTCATCGTGGTGGAGCTAGTCTTTATTCTGAAAATACACTTTCAGCATTTCGCCGTGCGATTGCATTGGGAGTGGATGAAATTGAATGCGATATTCATCTTCTTAAAAGTGGTGAAGTTGTTATATTTCACGATTTTTCCCTTGAACAATTGGTTGGGAAAAAAGGATATATCCATGAGATTGATAATGAAACACGTCAGCAACTCTGTGTGAAAGGGAGTACTGAAGCACCTCCTTTATTGGAAGAATTGCTTGATCTTTTAGTGTCAACCGATGTAGCACTTCATCTTGAAATTAAAACATGTGGTGAGGTTGAGCGTGAAACTCTTTTATCTCAAAAAGCGCTTGAATTGATTAAAAGTCGGTGCTTAGAAAAACGAGTTTCAGCAATTAGTTTTGATGCCAGGAGTCTTCGTCCTTTTATTGAAGCAGGAATACCATCGGGGCCATGTATTGATAATTTTAAAGGTGATATATCTTGCTGTTTTTCTGAATGGAAAAAATTGGGGTATTCTGATCTAAGTTTGGATAGCTCTATTGTATCACGAAACTTTATTGAAGCCGCTCTTGATGCTGGCTTCACTGTAGGTGTATGGACAGTCAATGGGGTGTCTCGTTTGTCACATTGGCTTGATATACCAGTGCATTATATTACAACGGATCAACCTGATCTTGCTTTACGATTGCGTTCACAAAAATAAAAGATTCAATGATTGTTGACATTGATACTCTTTATAGGGTGAGGATTTATCACTTATATTTTTAAATGTCCACTTTTGAAAGATTGCGAACGATTTCTATTATTTCTAAATTAGCGGTGGTAAGCCTTTCAAATTAATTGGTAAGTAGGATTACCAACGGTTTCAACAGCATAGAGATTAGTATCATTAGTAGTATAATACTCTATCGATCTTAACACATTAGCATTCTATTACCCATTCAAAAGCAGGCTTGCCATTCACGACATAGTTATAGGTTTAAAGAGGGATATCTGTAATTATGATATTGCTGCTGTAAATCCTGTAGATTTATCTTTTATCTTATTTTTACTAGCGAATTTCATTTCTGTAATGTAATAAAGCTCTTCAGGATTAGGGATATCCGCAAGTTTACGATCACTTTTTTGAAAGTAACTCAATAAGGCTCTACGCTTTCATTATTTACATGTAAATAACAAGGTTTCTGTCCAGCAGTAAAACAAATGTCCGCAAATTCCCAATGCTTTTTATGCAAGGGATACGAGGCAATTCTTTAGAAAAGTGATAGCAATACGAGTGCGGTAATCTTCTGAATACAAAAGTTCGTAAACATAATAAAATAAATCATCTTTTTTAATATAAATACGACTTTGATGATAGGTTTAGGAGTTCATCTAAAAATTATCAAATTACATTTTATCATTTATTTTATAAAAGTGTGAAATAATTTATAATAAATTTTGTGTTTTGATAAAGATGAAAATGATAAAAGGGGAACTCTGCTTATTGATTAATTGATATAGAATTCAAAATTTTCCCAGGTTGATTATGTGCGTTTTCCTGTGTGTTTATTAAAAGTATGAAAATTCTGATTGGGAACAGTAAAGCTTAATTTTTGTCCATAATCGTTTGTGAGACGCTCTTTTATTTCAACAGTGAAAATAATATTATTCCAACGTGTTAAAACGTGACATCCTGTACCTACTGGTTTTATGAGTTCAATTTGTGCATGAAAAACAGGCCCTTTTTCCGGATATTCACCCAACAAAGTAGCTTCTGGTCTAAATGCTAAAATATCAGTTTCTTTGTTACAAGAAAATGAGCTGCCTAAATATTGTTCTAAGATCTGACGATCAAGAAAATTAATAGGAGGAGAACCAATGAAGCCAGCAACAAAGGTTGTGGCTGGGTAATCATAGATTTCCATTGGAGTTCCAATTTGTTCAATACATCCCTTATTCATGACGACTATTCTATCGGCTAATGTCATAGCTTCTAATTGATCATGTGTAACATAAAGGCTCGTTGTTCCTAATGAACGCTGGAGTGTTTTAATTTCAATGCACATTTGGGCACGTAATTTCGCGTCAAGATTTGAGAGTGGTTCATCAAAGAGAAAAACACGTGGTTGACGAACAATAACACGCCCCATTGCAACACGTTGGCGTTGTCCTCCTGATAATTGCCGCGGTTTACGGTCGAGAAATGGTTCTATTTCCAAAAGCTTTGCAGCATGGGCGATACGTCTATTCATTTCATCTTTAGGAGTTTTTCTATTTTTGAGGCCATATTCCAGATTTCCACGTACAGTCATATGTGGATAGAGTGCATAATTTTGAAAAACCATAGCAATGTCACGATCTGCTGGTTCACGATTATTAATGAACTCATTGTCAATATAAAGTTCACCGGAAGTAACTTGTTCAAGTCCAGCAATAATACGTAATAGAGTTGATTTTCCACATCCCGATGGACCAACAAGAACGAGAAGTTCTTTGTCAGAAACAGTTAAGTTTAAGTCATTAATAACCAGACTATCATTGTCATACTTTTTTATTACATTTAGTAGTTGGATTGTAGCCACAATTATTTCTCCGTTTCAATGAGACCTTTGACAAAAAGCCGTTGCATGAAAATAACTACTAAAACAGGCGGAGTCATAGCAACAACTGATACTGCCATGAGGATGTTCCATTGAGGATCATGTTGAAGTGATTCAACAACAAGTTGTTTTAAGATAACAAGAATGGTTTGATGGTCTTGATCCGTTGTAGCAATAAGAGGCCAGAGATATTGTATCCATCCGTAAATGAACATAATGATAAATAAAGCAGCAATATTGCTTTTGCTGAGCGGAAGAAGAATATCCTTAAAAAATTTCAATGGTCCTGCGCCATCAACACGGGCAGCTTCTAAGAGTTCATCAGGAACAGTGAGAAAAAATTGACGAAATAAAAATGTGGCGGTTGCTGATGCAATTAATGGAATAATCATTCCACTATAGGTGTTTATCATTCCTAGCTGTGCTACTATTGCATATGTTGGAATGATGCGGACTTCAATGGGAAGCATTAATGTAATAAAGATAAGAGCAAAAGCAGTTTTACGAAAGGGAAAGCGCATATAGACGATTGCATAAGCAGAGAAGAGTGAAATAGTGATTTTTCCAATACTAATACCAATAGCCATAATGAATGAGTTCATTAAGAGTGGCCAGAGACGTGGAAGGCCAAGTTGTACAAGGCCATCACCAAAGATTGTTTTATAGTTTTCTAAACCATATTGTCCTGGTAAGAGAGGAAGGGTTCCTGCGTTAAATGTTGCTGAATGATGGGTTGATGCGATAATGGCAACGTAAACTGGAAAGCAGATGATAAGAATACCGATAATGAGAATGAAATGGGTTAAAAATTTCAAAAAAGGACGGTTTTCAACCATGACCTCTCTCCTAATATTGGACACGACGTTCAATCCAGCGAAATTGGATTAATGTTAAAATAATAACCATTAGCATTAATATGGTTGATTGTGCAGCTGATGCACCAATCATTTGATTTTTAAAGCCATCTTCATACACTTTATAAACGATTGTGCTCGTTGCACGTGCAGGCCCTCCAGAAGTCATGTTATCAATAATACCAAATGTATCAAACATGACATAATTGACGTTAATAATAAGAAGAAAAAAAGTTGTTGGCGAGATTTGAGGGAAAATTATAGTCCAAAATCGTTTAAAAGGGCCAGCACCATCAATGGCTGCGGCTTCTATTTGTGAGTGAGGAACAGATTGAAGACCAGCAAGAAAAAAGAGAAAATTATAGGAAATCTGTTGCCAACTAGCTGCAATCACAACCAGAAGCATAGCTTGAACGCCATTAATACGATGGTTCCATATAATACCTATTTTTTCAAGAAGGAAAGGAAAAGTTCCAATAGTTGGGTGGAAAATAAATAACCATAATATACCTGCTAATACAGGGGCAACGGCATAGGGCCAGAGTAAGAGCATAGTATAAGCTTTTTTTGCACGGATAACACGGTCAACAGAAACAGCTAGAAGAAGTGATATTGTCATTGAAACAAGAGTGACAGAAACAGAAAATATAATAGTTGTGAGCAGTGATTGTATATAAGTGGTGTCAGAGAAAATAGTCATGTAGTTTTCAAGACCAATAAAGGCTGTTGAAAAACCAAAAGGATCTTCGCGTTCAAAGGATGATTTTATTGCTTGAGTGGCAGGCCAAAGAAAAAACAAAAAAGTTATTGCAAGTTGAGGAAAGAGTAGCCAATAAGGAAGGAGGCTATTTCTGAAATATGCATGTTTTTCTTGCATGTGCAGGGCTCTTTGATAAGAGTCATCGGAAGAAGAAAATTGAAATACATCGACTTTAAAATCGAATTTTTCAACCTTGAACAATGATCATGAAACTTTAATGATTGGCTTTTTCAAACTCACGTAAAAGCTTATTACCGCGTTTAACTACTTCATCTAATCCTTCTTTTGGTGATTTGGAACCATTGAGAACGGCTTCTAATTCTTGATCAAGAATAGAACGAATTTGCGGTAAGCTGCCAAATCTTATCCCTTTTGAATTTTCTGTTGGTGGATTTAGATTAATTTGTTGAATGGCAATATCTGCACCTGGATTCTTATCATAAAAATTTTGTTCTAGACTTAACTCGTAAGCAGCTTTTGTGATGGGAAGGTATCCTGTTTTTTGATGCCATTTAGCTTGATTGTTTGCTTGCGAGAGAAATTTAAGAAAAGCTGCTGCACCTGCATATTCTTTAGGTGTATGACCTTTTAAAGTCCAGATAGATGCACCACCAATAATTGAGTTTTGTGGAGCATCTTTTACATCAGCATAATAGGGAAGGATACCAAATCCAACATTGAATTGGGCTTCTGAAAGAACTCCACCACGTGATCCTGACGATTGTATCAAAATCGCACAGCTTTGCGCCATAAACATTGGTACTGAATCGAGTGCGCCAGCTGGGCCACCGTAACGAAAGATACTTTGATCTGACCATCTTTTAAGGTCAGTCCACATGCGTATTTGCAAAGGTCCGTTCAATGTTAATTCTGTATCAAGTCCATCAAGTCCATTTCTTTTTGTTCCTATAGGAATATTATGAAATGCTGAAAAATTTTCCATGCCAATCCATTGGGCAGCATAAGTCATTGTGAAACCACAACTTGCAGCTTTGTTATCAAGAATTTTTCTTGAAAAATCTTCTATATCTTTCCATGTTTTAGGTGGTTGTTCTGGATCAAGTCCTGCTTTTTTAAAAATATCCTTATTATAAAAAAGAATCGGTGCAGAAACATTAAATGGCATAGAGAACATACGTCCCTGAGCATCAGAATAATAGCCACTGATAGCAGGTAAATAGTCTAAGGTATCAAATTCTTGCTTTGTATCTGCCATGAGTTGGTAAAGTGGATAAATTGCACTTTTTGCAGCCATCATAGTGCCTGTACCAACTTCATAGATTTGGGCCAGAACCGGTTGTTGTTTTCCTCGGAATGCTGCGATAAGTGATACCATACTTTCTTCATACTCACCGCGAAATGAAGGAACAATTTTGTAATCAGATTGACTTGTATTAAAATCATTAATGAGATTTTCAGTTTGTTTTCCTAGATCTCCACTCATAGAATGCCAAAAGCTGATTTTTGTTCGTGTAAAACCGGTTGTTGCTGCAGTTATAGCAATCATAAATGCTGCCGTAGAAAGATAAAGACGATTCATGATTCACCCTTTTTGAATTGATGGAATGCAGTTTTCCAGGACTATTAATATAATTCATGAATATATCATGACGGTTCTATTTGAGAAAGATGTCAGTTCATTTAAACATGAACCATGCAAAGGTCAAACGAATTTGTATAAATTGACCAGTTTTACAACTTTTATGATTGTTTCGATGTCGTTGTAAAGTAGGCTTATAAAATGGCAATAATTCCGCAAAAATGAAAAAAGATAATCAGAGAGGCAAACAGTCAAGGATGTTTAGATAAGGTAATATAATCTTTAGGTTTATTGTTTACATTCCAGTAATATTATGTGTCTTAATGTTTGCTTATCGCATTGATGATGGTGTTAACATTATATTCCATCATATCAAGATAAGTTGCAGCAGGGCCTTCTTTTTCTGATAATGCATCAGAATAAAGTATGCCACCAATTTTTAAACCTGTTTCTTTTGAAATTTGTTCTGTAAGACGAGGATTAGAGATATTTTCAATAAATAATCCCGATACTTTATTGTTTTTAATTTGTTTGATAAGTTTGGCAACATCGGCTGCAGTAGCTTCTTTTGAAACGCTTTCGGGAGCAAGGATGGTGAGATCGTATTCATGAGCAAAATAACCAAAGGCATCATGAGATGTGATAATGGTTCGCTTTTCTTTCGGAAGAGTAGACATTTTTTTTGCGATGGTTGCATGCATTGCTTTTAGTTTTTGAATATAGATATGAGCATTTTTATTATAATTTTCACATGATTGTTGATCGATTTTACAGAAGGCAATAGCGATATTTTTGACGTAAATTTCAACATTGGGAATAGTGTGCCAAGCATGTGGATCAACACTACCGTGATAATGTGTCATCCTATTGTGTTTTTGGTGTTTAATTTCGAATGGGGAAATATTAGCACTAACTTCTACAAGAAGTGCTTTTGTTCCGGTTACTGTAGTGAGCCGGTTCATGAAACCTTCTAAATACAGACCGTTGATGAAAATAATATGAGCATTTTTGAGAGTTTTTGCATCACGGGGAGTAAGCTCGTAGCTGTGGATGCTTGTATTAGGACCAACAAGGGTAGTGATTGAAATATGATCACCTCCTACATTTTTTACCAAGTCTGCAAGAATCGAAAAGCTTGCGACAACATTAATTTTTTGATGTGCAGTGACAGAAAGCGGGAAAAGGGGCAATAGGAGAGAGTTCAGTAGAACAAATTGTTTAACAAATTTATGCATGTTGTTTTCTTATGATGGAAGGGATGTATAAAAAAGGCGAGGGAACCAGGTTATAATAAGTCCGCGTGGGCTTATAAGACAGGTGATAAGATAGATAGATCCCGCTACTATAATAATAGAAGCACCAGAGGGAAGGGATATATGAAAAGAAAGCAGGAGGCCAAATAAACTGGAAATTATTCCTAAAATAATCGATAATATACAGATAGGGCCCAAACGCGAAAGCCAAAAACGAGCAGTGATTGCTGGAATTATCATAATGCCGACTGACATGAGCGTGCCTAGTGATTGAAACCCACCAACTAGGTTTAATACCATGAGCCCAAGTAATAATATATGAACATATTTTCCTAGTGGAGAAAGTGATTTAAAAAATAATGGATCAAAACTTTCTACTACAAGAGCTCGCCAAAAAATACAAAGATTACTTATTGTTATGAACATTATAAAAGTAATCAACCAAAGGGCTTGTGTGTTAATAGAAAGTACTGAACCGAATAAAAGGTGCAATAGGTCAATTGTTGATTCTTTGAGTGAAATGATCGTGACACCTGTTGCTAATGCAAAAAGATAGAAGACTGTCATTGAAGCCTCTTCTTTTTGAAAGCCATTTCTTGAAATCAAAGCAGTTGCTAATGCGACAATAATACCTGTTCCAACGCCACCAATAGTCATGAATATGGGAGAAAAACCGCAAAAAAGAAAAGCGATTGCAACACCAGGAAGAATAGCGTGTGAGATCGCATCACCTGTTAAGCTCATACCGCGTAACATTAAAAATACTCCAATGGGGCAAGCACTGATTGCTAATAAAATAGAACCAATTAAAGCATTTTGCATAAATTGGAAATCAATAAAAGGTGCGAGAAAAAATGCGTACATGTATGATAATCCAGTTTAAATAAAACTACTTGACAGAAAAAGCTTGTTCTTGGGGATTGATATGGAAAAAATTGGATATGAGAGATGGCGTCACAAGATGATTGTTGGTGCTTAATAACTGTGTCGTTTCTCCATAAAAAACATGTTGTTTATTGATGTGAATCGTTTGTGGAAAATATTTTTGAACAATAAAGGGTTCATGGAGCGCTATAAGAATTGTGCGGCCTTGTTGTCGCCATTGAGTAATCAGTGTAAGGAGATCATTTTGAGTCTTAAGATCTATACCGTTGAAAGGTTCATCAAGCAAGATAATGTCAGAATCCTGCACAATAATACGTGCAAAAAGAGCGCGTTGTAATTGGCCACTTGATAGAGTACCAAGTGGATGGTGTGCTAATGCTGTAAGTCCAACTATTTCTAGTGCATTTTGAATTTTATATTGATAGGAACGTTGGCTTTTCCATAAGCCACAGAAAGACCATAGTCCCATTTTGAGTAGTGTTTCTACATCAATTGGGAATGTCCGATCAATATCACAATACTGTCCAAGGTAAGCAATACGGCTTCTCGTTGATTTTGTAATTTTACCACTAATCGGTTTAATTAATCCGGCAATAGTTTTAAGAAATGTAGATTTTCCAGAACCATTATCACCAGTTATTGCAATTAATGAACCCGTTGTTAGTTTTGCTGAAAATTTTTTTATAACAATTCTGTTTATATAGCCTAATGTCACATTGTCGAACTGTAAGCGCATAATTTATACTATTCCTTATATTTCTCCTAAAAAGTTATGTTATATAATTACATTTGTCAATAAAATGTTATATTATTACCTATGTTTTTAGGAGATTGTATACGGTAGTGTGAAGGTCGTGGAAAATTTTAATTAGCTTTGAATTTTTCTTGACGAAATCATGTGTATGTATACTATATATAGTATCAGAATGATTGGTGATTCAAAATAAGCGCTAAATTAAGTGTGTGTCTGTTTCATTTGAGACCAGATTGTTCCCGTAGTATAGTATAGTACCAATTTTTAGAGTAGCAGTTCAATTAGAATATTGCCTTAGGGAGGATTTTTTTTGTTCATTGTCTATGTATTATATTTTTTACAGTGAGAAAACAAATGAATACCTAAACAGGGTAGCTATAAAGTTAGTTTGTTGTGTGATGCGTTTAATTGGAAAATAGTAGAAGCAAGAAAAATGCGAATAGCTAGTTGTTGTGTAATAGAGAGCAATTATTTAGCCTGTAAAGCCTTTGTTTATTTGCGTTATATTTTTGTTTTTAAGAAAATGTGGTAATTTAAATCTGCATCCAAGGGTTTATTAAGTCATTTTTAATTGAAATATGACGTAAGATCTTTTTGTACATAATTACTATTTTTGTTTATTGTGTGAGTATTGTGAAATTATCAGAATTAATTTTTTTCTGATTTGTTTTTTTGAATTATGGAAGTTGGAAAGAATGATCACTATTTATAGTAAACCATCTTGTGTTCAATGCAATGCCACCTACCGTGCCTTTGATGCCAAGGGTATTGATTATAATGTTGTTGATATTTCTCGTGATGAACAAGCGTATAGTTTTGTTCAATCTTTGGGATATCGCCAAGTACCTGTAGTAGTTTGTGGTGACAATCATTGGTCAGGTTTTAGGCCAGATATGATTAATGGTCTTTGTGGCTAATGGGCCTTATTGTTTATTATTCGAGCGTAACGGGTAATACTGAACATTTTGTTTCTCAGCTTGGTCAACGGCTTTTCAAAATTGATAAAAAAAGTCCGTCGATATTGGTCAATGAGCCTTACGTGTTGACTGTGCCTACTTATGCAGATGGTAAAGGTAGATTGGCTGTTCCAAAAGCAGTTATTCATTTTCTTAATGAAGGAGAAAACCGTAAATTGATTCGGGGTGTTATTGGTGGCGGAAATCGTAATTTTGGTTGTTATTATAATTTAGCGAGCAAGATCATTGCAGAAAAATGCCGCATACCTTGCCTCTATCGTTTTGAGCTGCGAGGAACTGAGGCAGATGTTATTTGTGTTAAAAAGGGATTGGAAAAATTTTGGAAGCAATAAGTGTAAAAAAATTGGAGACGCCAGATCAAATTACAGATTATCATGCACTCAATGCGATGCTTAATCTTTATGATGAGAATGGTCATATTCAATTTGATATGGATAGACTTGCTGCTCGGCAGTATTTTCTTCAACATGTTAATCAGAATACGGTTTTTTTTCATAATTTAAAGGAGAAAATAGATTACCTGGTAGAGGAAAATTATTATGAGAGAGAATTATTTGAACTTTATGATTTTTCTTTTATCAAAAAGCTTTTTAAACGCGCTTATGCATTTAAATTTCGTTTTCCTACTTTTCTGGGTGCATTCAAATATTATACGAGTTACACATTAAAGACTTTTGATGGTAAACGCTATCTTGAGCGTTATGAGGATCGTGTTTGTCTTGTAGCTTTATATTTAGCACAAGGGAATAAAGTCCTTGCTGAGGGGTTGGTTGATGAAATTATTATAGGACGGTTTCAACCAGCAACACCAACATTTTTGAATGCGGGCAAGAAGCAACGAGGTGAATTGGTATCGTGCTTTTTATTACGTGTTGAAGATAATATGGAATCAATAGGCCGTTCGATTAATTCAGCTTTACAGCTTTCGAAACGCGGCGGAGGTGTGGCACTTTGTTTAACTAACTTACGAGAAGCAGGGGCACCAATCAAGAAAATAGAAAATCAGTCATCAGGTGTTTTACCTGTGATGAAAATGTTAGAAGATGTATTTTCTTATGCTAATCAACTGGGTGCGCGACAAGGAGCTGGTGCTGTTTATTTGCACGCACATCATTTAGATATTATGAAATTTTTGGATACGAAGCGAGAAAATGCTGACGAAAAGGTTAGAATTAAAACACTTTCACTTGGTGTTATTATTCCTGATATTACTTTTGAACTTGCTCGTAATAATGAGGATATGTATCTTTTCTCATCTTATGATATTGAGCGGGTTACAGGAAAACCTTTTAGTGATATTTCTTTGACAGAGCATTATCGCTCTTTTGTTGATAATTCAAAGATACGTAAAAAGAAAATAAGTGCACGGGTTTTCTTTCAAACATTAGCGGAAATTCAGTTTGAATCAGGATATCCATATATTTTATTTGAAGATACGGTCAATCGGGCTAATTCAATAGCAGGTCGTATTAGTATGAGCAATTTATGTACAGAAATTTTGCAGGTGAGTGAAGCAAGTGAACTAGAAACAGATTTAACTTATCGTGCTGTTGGTAATGATATATCTTGTAATCTTGGCTCAATGAATATTGCAAAAGCGATGGAGAGTAATGATTTTGGGAAAACAGTGGAAATAGCTGTTCGTGCTCTAACAGCTGTTTCTGATATGAGTAATATTGCTTGTGTGCCTTCTATTGCGAAGGGAAATGCCGAAAGTCATGCGATTGGTTTGGGGCAAATGAATCTACATGGTTTTCTAGCACGTGAAAGGATCTATTATGGAACGCCGGAAGCAATTGATTTTACCAATATCTATTTTTACACAGTCACATATCATGCATTGCGTGCTTCTAATTTAATTGCGCGTGAACGCCAAAAAATGTTCGTAGGGTTTGAAAGATCAGCTTACGCAGATGGGCATTTTTTTACAAAATATATTGAGAAAGAATGGAAACCACAATTTGAGCTAGTACAAGAGCTTTTTACACGTAATAATATCGTTATTCCGAGCCAAAAAGACTGGCAAGAGCTTAAACAATTAGTTACTCAATATGGACTTTATAATCGCTATCTTCAGGCTGTACCACCTACGGGATCTATTTCCTATATTAACCATGCGACTTCTTCTATTCATCCGATTGCTTCAAAGATTGAAATTCGCAAAGAGGGAAAAATTGGACGTGTTTATTATCCTGCTCCTTATATGGATAATACGAATTTAGAGTTTTATCAGGATGCTTATGAAATTGGGCCTGAAAAAATTATTGATACTTATGCTGTAGCTACGCAGCATGTTGATCAAGGTCTTTCATTAACGTTATTTTTCCCCGATACAGCAACTACACGTGATATTAATCGTGCGCAAATTTATGCCTGGAAAAAAGGTATAAAGAGCATTTATTATGTACGGTTACGGCAGATGGCATTGAGTGGAACAGAAGTTGATGGTTGTGTTTCGTGTAGCTTATAGGAGATGATTATATGACCAAAATTACAACCAAAAATCCTGTTGTTCGTGCTGTAAATTGGAATAGACTACATGATGAAAAAGATCTTGAAGTTTGGAATCGTTTAACTGGTAATTTTTGGTTGCCTGAGAAAGTGCCGCTGTCAAATGATATTCCTTCATGGGCTAGTTTGACAGAAGAAGAACGAAAACTGACAATTCGTGTTTTCACAGGTCTTACTCTCCTTGATACGGTTCAAAATACTGTGGGAGCTATTTCGCTTATGGCAGATGCTGTAACAGAACATGAAGAAGCAGTATTAACCAATATTGCATTTATGGAAGCAGTTCATGCACGTTCTTATTCCTCTATTTTCTCAACTTTATGTTCGACAGTGGAAGTTGATGATGCGTTTAGATGGTCAGAAGAAAATACTTATTTGCAGAAAAAAGCGAGATTAATACTTGAGCATTATGAAGCGAATGAACCGCTAAAGAAAAAAATTGCTTCAACTTTGCTTGAAAGCTTTTTATTTTATTCAGGTTTTTATTTGCCCATGTATTGGTCAAGCCGTGCTAAACTTACTAATACTGCTGATTTAATTCGGCTTATTATTCGTGATGAGGCTGTTCATGGTTATTATATCGGTTATAAATTTCAATTAGGCTTTGCGAACCTTGATAAGGCTAAAAGGCAAGAAATAAAAGATTTTGCTTTTAACATGCTTTTTGATCTTTATAATATTGAGTGTAAATATACTGAAAATCTTTATGATTCTATTGGATTAACAGAAGATGTTAAGGTTTTTCTTCATTATAATGCAAATAAAGCATTAATGAATTTAGGTTTTGAAGCTCTTTTCCCACCTGAAGTGTGCCGTGTTAATCCTGCTATTTTAGCAGCCTTGTCACCGAATTCTGATGAAAATCATGATTTCTTTTCAGGGTCAGGTTCTTCTTATGTTATTGGTAAAGCAGTTGCAACTGTTGATGAGGATTGGGCGTTTTAATGAGTAAAGGAAAAAAGAAGCGCACGAGGTATCCCGTTTAAGTCTTCGCGTATTTTTAGACATTTAAATCCATTTTTTTCAAATAAATCACAAACTTTTTTTTCCTGGGAATAGCTAATTTCAACAGCGATATGGCCCTTCTCTTTTAAATAATTTTCTGATTCATGGGCGAGCTTTCGATAAAAATCAAGGCCATCTTTTCCACCAATCAGAGCGCGCAGAGGGTCGTGTTGACGCACTTCTTTTGCAAGATTTTTAATTTCTTTTTCTGGAATATAAGGGGGATTAGAAATAATAAGGTCAAACTGTCCCTTGATCGAATCAAACCAATTACTGAGAAGAGGTGCAAAACGGTGGGCAACATTTGCATGCTGTGCATTTTTTGTAGCTGTTTTTAAAGCATCTTCGGAAATATCAACGGCTACAGCATAGGTTTGAGGAATTTGCTTGAGAATTGCAATGGCGATAGCTCCACTTCCTGTTCCCATATCAAGCAGTGTAGCTTGTTCTGATTTTTCTAGATGTGTTTTGAGGATTGGTACAACAAGATCAACAAGTGTTTCTGTATCAGGACGTGGTTCTAAAGTATCTTTGGACAAGGCAAATGGTATGCCGTAAAATTCTCGTGTTCCTATAATACGGTAGACGGGTTCGCCTGCAATACGGCGATTTATAGCTTGTTCTAATTGTACAAGCTGTTTAGAAGATAGACACATATTGGGTCGAAGAATTCTATCAGATGCATTAGTGCCTGTTATCCATTCAACGAGTATTTTTGCGTTAAGATCGGCTTCAGAAATTCCTTTATGTCGTAATTTTTCTTGTGTTTTCTGAATAGTATTGCTGAGCGAATGATCGTTCATCTATTATAACTCCAATTCAATAAGGAGTGTTGTCTGATGATCAGAAATGAGTGCATTGATCAGCTCATTTAAATCTCCTTCCATGATACGATCAAGTTTATATAGAGTCAGATTAATACGATGATCAGTTACACGTCCTTGTGGAAAATTATAGGTACGAATACGTTCTGATCGATCACCAGAGCCAACTTGAGTTTTTCGGGATGCTGAACGTTCACTTTCTGCTTTTTGTCGTTCAATATCGAATAAACGCGCACGTAAAATTTGAAGTGCGCGCGCACGATTTTGATGTTGTGATTTTTCTGCTTGTACAACCATAATTCCTGTTGGAATATGTGTAATACGAACAGCTGAATCTGTTGTGTTGACATGTTGCCCACCTGCACCAGATGCACGCATTGTATCAATGCGGATATCTTCTGGGCGAATTTCAATATCAATCTCTTCCGCTTCTGGTAATACTGCAACAGTGGCGGCTGATGTATGGATACGTCCTCCTGTTTCTGTTTCAGGGATGCGTTGCACACGATGGACACCTGATTCAAACTTAAGCTTAGAAAATACGCCTTTTCCTGAAATGGTAGCAATAATTTCTTTATATCCACCGACTTCGCCATCACTCAAAGAAATGACTTCAACTTTCCAGTTATGAGTATTAGCATAACGTTCATACATACGGAAAAGATTTCCTGCAAAAAGTGCTGCTTCTGATCCTCCTGTTCCTGCTCGAATTTCAATAATAACACTTTTTTCATCAGCAATGTCTTTGGGTAAAAGAAGAATTTGGAGTTCTTGCTCAAGTTGTTGAACTTTTTGATATAATGATGATAGCTCTTCTTGGGCCAAATTACGCATTTCTGTATCTGTTTGTGTATCACTGATTATAGTTTCGAGCTCTGCTATTTCTTTACAGAGAGAATTTAATGCTCGTATAAGAACTATAATTGGCTGTAATTCTGCGTATTCGGAAGCTAGTTTTACATATGTTTCCGCATTTGGGTTTTCAGCCATTTGGCTTTCAATTGTTTCGAAGCGTTTTTCAAGCTGCTTCATGCGGTCTTTTGGCAAAGAAACCATGGCAATATTGGCCTAATTCATTAAATGTTAGAAGTTGATAATATTATACCATTATATTGTAGAGGGTGATAAAGAAGAAAAATACTCTTGCCAATCAAATTATAGAATTTTAGAATAAATTTATGTAAAAACTTGATGTGCATAAGTAATTTCTTTCATTATACACGTAGGTCTATTAATTTAGGAATTGCGTTTTTTCCCGTAAATTTCAAGACGATGATGAACGATATTATAACCAAGGGAATGGGCAATTTCTTCTTGCAGTTTTTCAATGATAGCAGAATGAAATTCAATAGCTTCTCCTGTTTCTATATCAATAAGATGATCATGATGTTCGCTTTTTGCTTGTTCGAAACGAGAAGGACCTCCATTGAAGGCGTGACGATGAATTGTTCCATTTTCTTCTAATGTTTTCATTGTGCGGTAAACAGTTGATAGCGAAATACTGGAGTCTATTTTATGAACACGCTGAAAAATTTCAAACGCATTCGGATGATCATCTGTATCGGCTAAAACATCAAGAATAATACGTCTTTGACGTGTTACCCTTAAACCGGCAGTCCGTAATTCTTTTTCATAACTTTGTTTAATCATTTAATTCTTTGACTTTTTAGGTAAAGGATCCATGACAATGTTTATATTTTTTTCTTGAACCACAAGGACAGGATTCATTTCGTCCAATTTTTCCCCATGTTGTTGGATCATTAGGATCGCGTTTTGGGGGATTGACTAACCTATTTTCGTTTATCTGTGTCCACGCTATGGTATTATTTTTTTCGCTCTGAGTATTAGAAGAATATTGGGAGCGGGGTTTTTCAGGGGTTTGTGATTCTATGGGCTGTTGAATAATTTCAAAATGCATGAATTTAGAAATAAAATTTTTACGGATATTGATGAGCATGGTTTGAAAGAGTTCGAATGACTCTGTTTTATATTCATTGAGAGGATCTCGTTGTGCATAACCACGGAAGCCAACAGCAGAACGTAAATGATCTAAATGAACCAAATGTTCACGCCATAACATGTCAATTGTTTCAAGAAGTATAGCTTTATGAAAGTAAGCAATTACTTCTGGACTATAGCGTTTAGAGCGCTCCTTTTCAAAATTCTCAACAGCCTTTGTGATGCGTTCTACAATTTGCTTTTCTGCGATTCCTTCTTCGCTTGCCCATTTTTCTATTGGAAGGTTCAAATTGAAAATCTGATATAGTTCCTTTTGTAAACCTTGCACATTCCATTTTTCTGCGTATGCTCCATATGGAATATGGGTTTCTACCAGATCTTCAATTACTTCATTACGCATTTCAACGATCATTTCAGTTAAATTTTCTGCGTTCATGATTTCCATGCGTTGCTCAAAAATAACTTGGCGTTGATTATTCATCACATCGTCATATTTTAAAAGATTTTTACGAATTTCGAAATTTCGTGCTTCAACTTTTTTTTGAGCTTTCTCAAGAGCTTTATTAATCCATGGATGGGTAATGGCTTCATCTTCTTTTAGTCCAAACTTTTGCAGCATACTATCCATACGATCAGAGCCGAAGATACGCATGAGATCATCTTGAAGAGAAAGAAAAAATTTCGAACGTCCAGGATCACCTTGACGCCCAGAACGACCGCGAAGTTGGTTATCAATGCGACGACTTTCATGGCGTTCAGTTGCGATGACATAAAGGCCCCCCGCAGCTAACGCTTTCTCTTTAAGTCGTTGAACATCTTGCTTAATTTCTTCAATTTTAGCGATTCGTTCTGGACCTTCAGGCATATTCTGCAATTCTTGTCGAATACGTATTTCAACATTACCACCAAGTTGTATATCGGTACCACGACCTGCCATATTGGTTGCAATAGTCAATGCTTTAGGGACACCTGCTTGCGCTATAATATGTGCTTCCTGTTCATGATAGCGAGCGTTCAAAACTTGAAAATTAGTAATACCTTTTTTCCGCAAACGTTCTGCCAATTGTTCTGACTTTTCAATAGAAGTAGTTCCAACTAGAATAGGTTGTCCTTTTTCATGAGCTTGGCGAATATCACGGACAATGGCTCGATATTTTTCCTCTGCTGTTCGATAAATTTCGTCATCTTCATCGCGGCGTTGAACAGGTAAATTTGTAGGAACTGCAACGACATCAAGATTATATGTATTATTAAATTCTTCAGCTTCCGTTGTAGCCGTTCCAGTCATACCAGATAGTTTTTTGTACATACGAAAATAATTTTGGAAAGTAATAGAAGCTAAGGTCTGGTTTTCTGGTTGAATAGTGACATGTTCTTTGGCTTCTAATGCTTGATGCAATCCTTCAGAGTAGCGTCGTCCTGGCATCATACGGCCAGTAAATTCATCAATGATAACAATTTCACCATTGCGGACAATATAATCTTTATCACGGATAAACAATTTATGCGCTTTTAGAGCGTTGTTAATATGGTGAACAATCGTAACATTTTCTATGTCGTAGAGGCTTTCATTTTTGAGATGCCCAGCTTTTTTGAGCATTTCTTCAATTTTTTCAGTACCAATTTCAGTAAAAGTTGTTGTTTTTTGTTTTTCATCTATTTCGTAATCTTCTGGTGTTAGGAAAGCAATAAATGCATCAATAAGATTATAAAAGTCGGTACGATCTTCTAGAGGACCAGAAATAATAAGCGGGGTTCGTGCTTCATCAATAAGAATTGAATCAACTTCGTCAATAATTGCATAATGATGATCACGCTGCACCATTTGGCTACGGTCAAAAGCCATATTATCGCGAAGATAATCAAATCCTAATTCATTATTTGTTGCATAGGTAATATCACATGCATAAGCTGTTCGACGAGAATCATTATCAAGATTATTGAGAATAACACCGGTTGTCATTCCTAAAAAATTATAAATTTTCCCCATTGTTTCAGCATCGCGACTGGCAAGATAATCATTGACTGTAACAACATGGACACCTTTTCCTTCTAATGCATTAAGATAAACTGGTAAGGTTGCCATTAATGTTTTACCTTCGCCGGTACGCATTTCAGCAATCCCTCGGTTATGAAGAACCATTCCACCAATGAGCTGTACGTCAAAAAGACGCATGCCATAAACACGTTTCGCTGCTTCACGGACAGTTGCAAAGGCTTCTGGTAAGAGCGAATCAATCGTTGTTCCTTCAGTTAACCGTTTACGGAATTCAACAGTTTTTTGACGTAATTCTACATCGCTTAGTTTTTGTAATTGTTCTTCTAAGGCATTAATTTGTATTGTTTTTTGGCGAAGTGCTTTAAGGCGGCGTTCATGAGCCGAACTAAACAATTTATGCGCAAGAGCACCTAAACTGACCATTTCTGGTCCTTTCTTTCATTTGTTGTCACCGCAATCGGGTGTTTATACATTGTACCTATTACTCTGAATCACTTAATATTTTTGATATAACAAAATACGAGCAGTGTTTTTATATTGATTTATGTGTAGTATTTTTCATTTTATTTCTAAAGTAGAGATTAAGGGGCTAAACTCATTGTGTCAACTTTAGTGATATTATTTGAATAGCAAGGTATGGAGTAATTTAGGGTATAATGTGACATTTTTCTATATTATTATGTTTTGTATTATCTGGAATTAAAGCGTAATAAGATAAAAGGATCAGTTTTTGTTTTTGTGAAATAAAATTGTTAATTTATCTATGTTTAGGTTTTAAAATGCTATGGTAAAAAAGTTTGAATTTGAAAACGCATTTATTTTTTAAAAGGGAGATATTTATGAAATTCAATTTTAGTGCTCTATTGTTGGCATCAACTTTATTGGTTAACATAAATATGGATGTGATAGCCAAAGAGAGCGTAAAGTCTGCACGAAGTGATTTAAATACTTTAGAGAAAGCTGTTGAAAAAACAATTCCTCTTTCTCATGTAATGGCAGTGATTGATGGAAAAAATATTACAGCGGGGCAATTAGATGAGCTAGCACTTGAAATAAATCCTAATTTAGTTCGTATTCCTGATGAACAACGTCGTGTAACAGTCTTAAAAGCTTATTTGAATATGCAAGCACTTGCTAAAGCTGCACTGAAGAAGGGGATGGATAAGACAGAAGCTTATGATAAGCGTATGGCAGTAATGCGCGATAATATTCTTCAGCAACTTTATTTTAAAGAGATGATTGTTGATAAGATTGCAGATGCTGATGTGAAAGCTCTTTATGATAAGGAAATTGCTGCTTTACCTAAAGAAGATGAGATTAAAGCGCGTCATATTTTAGTTAAGACAAAAGAAGAAGCAGAAGCAGTTATTAAGCGTTTGAATAAAGGTGAAAATTTTGAGGAGGTTGCAAAAAAGGATTCAACAGATGGTTCTTCTGCTGTTGGCGGAGATCTTGGGTATTTTAGTCGTGGTCAAATGGTTAAACCGTTTGAAGAGGCTGCGTTTAATTTGAAAGTAAATGAATATACTAAAAAACCTGTTGAAAGTCCATTTGGTTGGCATGTTATTAAGGTAGAAGATCGTCGTTTGAAACAACCTCCTGTCTTTGATGATGTTAAGGATGTATTGCGTACGCAGCTTATAAGAGAGCGATATCAAACGCTTATCCCTGATTTGCGGAGTGAGGTTAATGTACAATATCCTGATTCTAATTTTGCAAAACTCATGCAGTCACTTAGTGAAGATGAAGCACCATTTTTGGGTGAAACACCCAATTTAGAGGGAGGAGAATAATATTTCTTATGCTGGGTCTTTAATTAAAAGACTCAGCGGCTTTATTAAGTTGCATTTAATTAAATTTATGGAAAAGCATGTAATGGTTGTGAAGATGTCGCCTTTGTTACCTAAACAAATACAAGAGCTTCCATCATTGTCCGGTGTGCGGATAGCAACAGCCGAAGCTGGTATTAAATATAAAGACCGTACAGATCTTCTTTTTATTGTGTTTGATGAGCCAGCCAACGTAGCAGGTGTTTTTACACGTTCAAAATGTCGGTCTTCAGCTGTAGATCATTGTCGTGCATCGCTTCTTCATGGAGCTGCTAGAGGGCTTGTTGTTAATTCTGGAAATGCAAATGCTTTTACAGGATACAAAGGTAAGCAAACAACAAATGCAATAGTACATTCTGCATCCAATGTTTTAAAGGCACAAGAAAATGAAATTTTTATAGCTTCTACGGGTGTTATTGGTGAACCAATGGATGAGGCTTGTATTTTAAATCTTTTACCTGATATGGCTTTTAAAGCAGAGGAGGGACGGTGGTTAGAAGCTGCGAAAGCTATTATGACAACCGATACGTTTCCAAAACTTGCGACGCGTCAATTTGATTTTGGAGGAGAGCTTATTACTATTAATGGGATTGCTAAAGGCGCTGGTATGATTGCACCAGATATGGCAACGATGCTTTCTTTTGTGGTGAGTGATGCAGCGATTTCTTCAGATATACTCCAAATTATGTTATCAGAGGCCGTTCAGGAAACTTTCAATTCGATTACTGTTGATGGTGATACTTCGACATCTGATACATTAATGATCTTTGCAACAGGAAAAGCAAAGGGTTGTCTCCCTTATTTGACAAGTCAATCTGATTCCCGTTATTGGACATTTGCAAAGCACTTGCGTGAGCTTTTGCATGAACTTGCATTACAAATTGTTTGTGATGGTGAAGGAGCCCGCCATTTAATTGAGGTATCTGTGATTGGTGCTTCAACAAATAGTGCTGCTAAGACTATTGCTTTATCAATTGCGAATTCGCCACTTGTAAAAACAGCTATTGCGGGTGAAGATGCCAATTGGGGGAGAGTTGTTATGGCGGTTGGTAAGGCAGGTGTTGAAGCAGATCGCGATCGATTAAAAATTTGGTTTGGTGAACATCGTTTGGCTTTCAATGGTGAACGTGATCCTCATTATAATGAAGAAGCAGTGAATGCTTATATGAAAGGTCAACACATTACGATTTGTGTTGATATTGGTCTTGGAAGTGGGAAAGCAACGATTTGGTCTTGCGATTTAACGAAAGAATATGTTGTGATCAATGGTGATTATAGAAGTTAATTCATACAACACAAACTTGAATATTTGATATTTATACACTTTTAGAGAATATTAGATATTAGTTGTTTATTCTACGATAGGAATTTACAATATAAAGGCAATAGTCGTCTATTATCTCTTTTGGCCATTAGTATGCATATAAAAAAATCACTTCTTCTTGTTGTTGCATGTGCCTTATTAGATCATGATAATCGGATTTTGCTTACGCAACGGCCTCAGGGAAAATCATTAGCTGGTTTATGGGAATTTCCTGGTGGAAAGATTGAAAAGGGTGAAACGCCAGAGGCATCATTAATTCGTGAGTTATCAGAAGAGCTTGGTATTCATGTTCAGTCAGATGATTTATTGCCCTTAACGTTTGCAAGTCATAATTATGAAACTTTTCATCTGTTAATGCCATTATATACTTGTCGCCATTATAAGGGGATTCCAAAAGGACGAGAAGGACAAAATTTAGAATGGGTTTTCATTAGCAATCTTGATAAATATTCTATGCCTGATGCTGATAAGCCATTAGTTGAAGCGCTGAAAAATTTTCTGCTTTAATTGTTGATAGCGGAAAATATTTATAAACAATGGGGGACTCTTTTCGCTAATATTTTTTGATTAAGGGATCTTAGTGACTTTGCTTTTTAAGACAAGGTGTTTAGGATTATTATGAAAATTTTCTATATTCTTGAAGATAAATTGTTTGATTGTTGTTATCCACTTTAATTGTGTATTATTTTGCGTTGGAATAAGAGGGGGGTATGCGTAAATTTATTTTTGTGAAGAGATCTTATTTTAGAAGATAATTTTGAAATAAGTTTAAAATTATATTATTATTTGAATAATTATTAATAGATAAAAATTATTTTTTTAATATAAATTTAAAAGTAATAATTTTTTAAAATTATATTGTAGTAAATTTTATATTTTTTATTTTATGTATTAATTTTTATTTGTGAATTATTTTTTAAGTTAAAAAATAATAATACTAGGCATAAGTAATGACATTTAGTTTTTTTATTAATTTAAGTTTATTTATTATTTTTTTGTTATGTCTTTTTCATAGCAAAAAAATTAAAAAAGGCCCTACATTACAGGTTATAATAGGTCTTGTTACTGGTTTGATTTTTGGCAGTGTTTTGCAGATTATTTATAAGGAAGGCAATTCCATTCTATTAGAGTCTGTTGAATGGTTTAACATTGTTGGTAATGGATATATATCGTTGTTAAAAATGATTGTTATGCCATTGGTTTTTGTCTCTATCGTTTCAGCAGTAGCGCATTTGCATTCTGTTTATGCTGTTGGCAGAATTGGCATAATAACAATTTCAATACTCCTTTTGACGACATCTTTTTCCGCATTGATTGGTATCTTTGTGGTTAATTTCTTTGGTCTCACTGCAAATGGTTTGGTGCATGGAGGAGAAGATGTATCCGCTATTCTTGGAAGTCATACGTCTCAGCTTGGTGATATAAGTATACCAAAGATGATTTTATCATTTATTCCTCAAAATCTATTCGCTGAGTTAATAGGGACAAAGCCTACATCAATTATTAGCGTTGTTATTTTTTCAGCTTTTTTAGGAGCAGCGGTTATTCTTTTAAAAAAGGATGAACCAGATAAAGGAGAAAAGGCCCTTTTATTGATTCAGGTTATACAATCTTTAACTATGCGGTTAGTGCGTATTGTAATTTCTTTAACACCTTATGGTGTTTTTGCACTTATGACTAAAGTAGGAGCAACTTCAAACGTTACAGATATTTTAAAATTATTGGTTTTTATTGTCATTTCTTACGTTGGTATTATTCTTATGTTTGGAGTTCATAGTATATTACTTGGCATATCAGGTATTAATCCATTCTGCTTTTTCAAAAAAGTTTTTCCTGTTTTAACATTTGCTTTTAGCAGTCGTTCAAGTGCTGCTAGTATTCCTTTGAATATTGAGGCACAAACTCAATGGATTGGTGTACCTCAGTCAATTGCAAGTTTTGCAGCTTCCTTTGGTGCAACAATCGGACAAAACGGTTGTGCAGGTCTTTATCCAGCAATGCTTGCGACTATGATAGCTCCCTCTGTTGGTATTAATTCTCTTGATCCTATCTGGATGGTTACTCTTGTTGGTGTTGTAACATTAAGTTCTATTGGTGTTGCTGGTATTGGCGGAGGAGCTATTTTTGCTGCGTTGATTGTTTTGCCAATTATGGGGCTTCCTGTTACTTTGGTCGCTGTATTAATTTCTGTTGAACCTTTAATTGATATGGGGCGTACGGCTCTTAATGTAAATGGCTCAATGTTGGCTGGAACTATAACAAGCCAGATATTGTGTACAACAGATAAGAGTATTTTTGAGAAATGATTTTCATATTGAGACTATTGCTTTTTAGTGTTTATTTCGATTGTTTTTTCAGTGTAGTCTTTAGAAATTTTATCTCTTTTATACAATACAACACTTGTATCCACGAGATGTAACGTCTTACAAACTTGCGCATTGTCTACAAATGCTGTAAACCTGAGTTTTATTATAGTCTTAGCACTGCCAAATTTCGGTATTGTTGAAAATTGTCTCATCTTTAGAAGTTCTAATTCTATCATAAATCTGATAATCGCATTTATCTAGTTTTCAAATTCAATAAAACTTATTGAAGGTGCTTTCTTTAGTCTTTGGGAGTTCTAATATAATAAAGTTTATAATTGTCAGCTATTATATCTTCTTTTGTAACTTTATATTTGGATAACAATTTTTATGCATAATATGTATTCTTAGTTTGTATATTTTAAACTGATGCTCAAGGCACTAAATGTTAATAATCTATAAAACTAAGGAAATATTGCTATTTTTTCTTTTTGCAGTAATTACAAAACTATAGCAGAGCTACTTATCTTAGATAGCTATTTTAAAGTGTTATTTCCTGTTTTGATAAAAATTTACTGCGATTATAAATTCTAACATTAAGTAAAAAATATTGTTTAATACGATTTTATATCCAGTTTATAAATTCGGATTTCATTTCCAAACATTCATAGAGCTAACGTGCATCAAAAAATTTCTTTAAAAAGCGTTGTTGAATTTACAGCTTTTAATATTGCTTTCTGAATTAAGAGTTTCTTGATTGCTCAAAAGAGAAATTTTTAGTATTAGGTTCTTGTGTCTATTTATTATAAATAAAGCTTTATTATAAGCTAAGCTAAGCTAATGCTCTGCGACTATTTAAATTAGTAATTTCTAATCGTAAAGCAAGATTAATGTTAATTACTATCTTATAATTTAAAAATTGTAATAAAATAATTAATATTCAAACGATCGGTTGGTTCGTTTATTGGTTTCAAAGCTCATTAAAAAATTCTTCTCTTAAGATGTTACTATGGTAAGCAAGATTTTACATCATGATAGTCAATTATAACCTTGATAGTCAATAAACTTACCATTTATGCTCAATAGCTTCTTGAAAAAATCCTAATCAAAAACATATCAATTGAAATATGTTTTTACTTTTTTTAGAGACTCTTTAACAAGAGATTCTTTAATTAAACTATTTGCTTGCTCAGCGTCTAATTCTTTTGTAATAAGAGTATTTGCAGCAGAAACTGCTAAATCAATAGCAGATGAAGCAACCATTCGAACTGCATTAGCTTCTGCTTGAGCAATTTTCTGTTCCGCTAATTTATTGCGACTCTTGATATATTCGTCTGTTTTTACGCGAGTTTCAATAAGAACGGCTTCAATTTCACGTTGAGCCTCAGCAATAATCTCTTGCGTTTCTTTTTCTATTTCCAGATGTTTACGCTGATATTCAGCAAGTATTTCCTGCGCCTCTTCACGAAGACGAAGAGCTTCATCAAGTTCATCCTTAATACGTTTTGCACGTGCATCAAGCTTACGTGTCAGCATAGCTGGAACTTCAAAATAGATTAAAAGAGCTAAAAAAAGAACTAATCCAATAAAAGCCCAAAATGTATCAGTCATTTTTATAATCCTTAATGACTTACAGCTTTAACAGCTGAGCTAACAGATTTTCTACTAACATTAATATCAATTAATTTCTTAACGATTTCAAAAGTAATTTCTTCTGCGATTAAACCAACATTCTGCATTGCTTTATTTTGAATTTCTTTAATTTTATCTTCAGATTTTTTTAGCTTTTTCTCTAAATCTTCTTCAATTTTCTTGCGTTGAAGATCAGCCCTTATTTTGATTTCATTACTCTCTGTCTGTATTATAGTCTTTGCTTCTAAACGAGCCTTTGCTAATTTTTGCTTATAAACTTCGACTACATTATCTGCTTCCTGTTTCAGGCGCATTGCCTGATCTAAATCAGATACAATTCGATCCCGACGTGTTTCAATAACACCACCGATACGTGGTACAATTACACGAGAAATGAAGAGATAGAACAATCCAAAAGAAATTGCCAACCAAAGAAAATGTGAACCAAAATACATAAAATCGAAAGGTGGAAAAACACGATTTGCATGCTCTACACTACTATTAAACTTTACTCCATCACCGTGACATCTAGGCATTTCAGTATCTTCATGATCAAAGTCTGATCCATCATCAAAATGCTCTGGCATTTTAGTATCTTTTGCATCATCGCTGGAAATCAACATTTTATTTTTCCTTCGAAAGAATCACTTTGATTTTGTTAATTAAAAGCCTTTGATAAGTATAACTCGCTTTTATGAAGAGTTAAAAGATTATGTCTATTCTCAATCAACTTATAAAATAGACATGCTCTTTTAAAGGTAATTTAGACTGCAAAAAGGAGTAAAAGGGCAATAAGCAATGAAAAAATACCTAAAGCTTCTGTTACGGCAAAACCAAATACTAAACGACCAAATTGACTGTCTGCTGCTGATGGATTTCGTAAAGCACCAGAAAGATAGCTTCCAAAAATATTTCCAAGACCTAATGCGGTTCCTGCCATACCAAAACAAGCAAGACCAGCACCAATATATTTTGCTGCAAGTACTAGTTCCATATTATTCTCCTTTGATGTGAAATTGCATAATTTGACGGAAATCCGCCGGTTTTATTAATGTCCTGGATGGACTGCATCATTGATATACATACAAGTTAAAACTGTAAAAACATAAGCTTGAAGAAAAGCAACTAAAAATTCAAGAGCAGTAATTGCTACAGTCATAGCAAGTGATAAAATCGCACCGCCCAAACCTATGATTCCAATCCCAACCATTGAAACAATGAAGCCAGAAAATACCTTAAGTGTGATATGACCTGCAAGCATATTAGCAAACAGACGAAATGAAAGACTAATAGGACGAGACAAAAAAGAGATAACCTCAATTATCGTAACCAAAGGTAGAACGATAACAGGAACACCACTAGGAACAAAGAGCTTTAAAAAATTTAGCCTATGTTTATAAAAACCATACCCAATTACCGTCAAAATTACCAACATCGCTAATGAAAAAGTAATCACAATCTGTGAAGTAATTGTATAAAAATAAGGGAATAAACCAATAAAGTTGGCAACAAGAACAAAAACGAATAACGAAAAAACTAAAGGAAAAAATTGCATTCCCTGCGCACCAGATGATTCTCGCAAAGTTGATGCTACAAATTCGTAAACCATTTCGGAAACAGATTGCATCCGTGTTGGAACTAACCGACGACTTGATGATGAAATAAAAAGAAACAATGAAGAGATAACAACTGTCAAAACGATAAAAAACGATACATTTGTAAACGACAAATCAATATTTCCAATAGAAATATTAATCAATCGTGAAACCTCAAATTGATGGATAGGATCTGGAGCGTGGGATGTCACTTTTAAACCTTTCTATTATCTTCTTTATTTTGTTGCAGAGCACTACGTTGTTCTAATCGGCTGGGAGCAATATATTTTATAGATCGAAGAATACTTAATATACCCGCAACAAATCCAAGGAAAAGAAAAAATACTAATCCCCATGGTAATGAACCTATTAATTTGTCAAACCCAAATCCTAAAACAGCTCCCACAATAATATTTGCCAGAAATTCACTCGACAACTTAACGGCATATGCCACTTTTTTCTGTTGCTCTTCTCCTCCAACTTTAGGCTGTTCTTTCTTTAACACTTTTTTACTGATTAAAGCTAACCCTAAATTTCGACTACGACATTCTAAATCTTCTGAGTGAAGAGAAGAGACTCGTTTGTGTTTTTGTCTTTCAACACCCCTTTGCGGCATATTGGGTTTATCACCCTTCGCCATAATTGGCTCCTTAATCAAAAACAAAATTACAATACATTCTATCAGGCTTTGTGTAGCATATTGCTGTCAGATTTATTCGTCAAGTCCTCAAAAGAATTCTAACACAAAGATTTTTGTAGATAAATAAAAACACCTAAAATTTATTTTATTGCGAGAAAATATAATAAAAGAGGCATTAAATCTTAAATTTTAGCAGATTTGCAAATATTTGTTTTTTATTGACAATAAGTAATCAAATGTCGATTTTTAATTTTATAAAATTTAACAGTTACTCAATATCTAAAAGAAAATTACTTCTTTTTTTTGCGTCCTGCAAAAGGATTATCAGATGTCCGCAAAGATAGGCGAATTGGCACACCTTGCATATCAAATTTATCTCGCAGTCGATTAGAAAGATAACGCAAATATGATTGAGGCATTTCTTCCGATCGTGAACAAGAAATCACAAATTCAGGAGGACGTGTTTTAACTTGTGTTATGTATTTAATTTTAAGTCGACGTCCAGAAACAGCTGGTGGTGGATAATTGACAATCATCATTTCAAGCCAGCGGTTAAGTTTTCCTGTAGAAATACGACGGTTCCATACACGATGCATCATCGTAATGTTTTCCATTAATTTATCAATCCCTTGACCATATTGACCTGATAAAGGGACAGCTCTCAAGCCATGTACTTGAGGAAGAAGGCGAGTACATTTTTCATATAAAGTATTTAATGCTTCATGACGATTTTCAATAAGATCCCATTTGTTGAAAGCAATGATGGGAACACGCCCTTCACGAATCACAAGATCAGAAATTTGTAAATCTTGCTTTTCAAAAGATGCAGTTGCATCAAAAACAATTACAACGACTTCAGCGAAACGGATTGCACGTAAAGAATCTATAACAGAAAGTTTTTCTAACTTTTCTTGAACTTTTGATTTGCGACGTAAACCTGCAGTATCAAAAAGTTTAATACGACGATTATTCCATTCCCAATCTACAGAAATAGAATCGCGCGTAATACCAGCTTCAGGTCCTGTAAGTAAACGATTTTGCCCTAACATGCTATTGATAAGTGTTGATTTCCCAGTATTTGGACGACCAACAATTGCTATTCGAATGGTTTTTTTTTCATCATAAACAGGATCTTCTTCTGCTGTATTATCAACATTATCGCTAAAAGATGAAACCTGTGCAGCAGTAATATAAGCATTTTCTTTTTTTTTCTTCGGATCAAAAACTTTATCTGCACCAATAGCATCTAAAATAGCATCACGAAGGTCTGAGAGACCTTGACCATGTTCAGCAGATATTGAGCAAGGTTTACCCAACCTCAATGACCATGCATCATATTCTCCCGCTATCGCTGCTTTTGATTCAGATTTATTGGAAACGAGCACAATTGGTTTTCCTGATTTGCGAATGAGTGAAGCAAAATCTAAATCACTGGACGTTATTCCACTCTTAGCATCAAGCACAAATAAAATGAGATCTGCTTCATCAATGGCAATCTTTGTCTGAGAACGCATACGGCCTTCAAGTGTATGGTTATCTGCTTCTTCCAAGCCAGCTGTATCAATGACATCAAAATGCAGATCTTGAAGCTTAGCTGAGTGTATACGTCGATCACGGGTTACACCCGGTTGATTATCAACTAAAGCTAGCTTTTGCCCAACCAAACGATTAAATAGTGTCGATTTTCCAACATTAGGCCGGCCAACTATAGCAATGGTAAGGCTCATCAATTTATTCCTTATTTACCTTTCCACTTGCTTGAATAAGCTCAAGCATAATTTTTGCTCGATCTGTTATTTTAAATCCTATAGCGCCCTCTTCAACAATTTTCTGGAAATAATAAACTGCATTTTCCATTTTATTAGCTTTATAAGCGGCTAGACCTAAGGCTTCTCTTGCAGACATGCGCATAGGATCAATATCATTTGCCATATCTTTAACACGCTGTATCACATCATCGAATGTTCCTATATCAACTAAAATATAAGCTGCTCGAATTTTTGCAACTTTCCGCAAAATTTGCGGTGCTCTTTCATTAGCTACAATCACATCAAACATTTTTACTGATTTAACAGCATCACCTCGTTCCATCCACAAAGAAGCTTCACGTAAACCAGCAAGAAAAGGATATCCACCAAAATCAGATTTTTTAACACTTTCTAATTGCTTAATTGCTTCATCAAAATGATGTGCATCGGCTAAATCGAGGCTTTTTATAAACTTATCACCAACATTACTGGCTTTATTCATCTGTTGATGATGATAAATTTGATAGAAAGCTATCATCAAAACAAAAACAATAATTGCACCAATAATCAAAAAACCATAACGTTTCCAAAAAGCGTAGAATTTTTCTTGACGGAGTTCTTCATTAACTTCATAAATAAAATTATCATGTGTCATAATATTCTACCTTGAAAAAAATATTCTGCAATTTTACATAAAATGAGTAAAATCAATAACCTTAATCAACAAAAAATTCTATAATTTCAGTTGATGAAATTAGAATTAATGTTCATTTTCATCAATTAGATTTTTTTAATCATTGTACCACTTAAAATCTCTGTAAAATCTGTCAATTGATTTATGGTTTTGATATGCTTTACCTTTATAAAAGCGTGAAAAACTATTTTCAATGACTTCATTCATTGATACTCAACTGATTACTCATTTAAATATAATACAGGTTATTCAATTCTTAGTTATTTTTTGTAATAGCTTTGTAACGATAATGCATGAATAACAGTTACAGTGCAAGATAATCCTGTTGTCAACTGTTTTTACTGCTTATGAAAATTTTATACGAATGATTTTGTAGATAACAAATAAGTGCCAAAATATAGCATGTAGAAAAAAATAATCATCTTCTGATTATTTAGTTTTACATAGATCTATATAATTTTTCAATAATATTATTGAATTTCGCTTTGTTTTTATCTACACAATCTTTTCTACAAAGCATATCTGAATTAAGAGTATTCTATTGCAGTGGCCAAATCCACATTAACATGGGAACGGCAACGATTGCTATTAATATAGCTAATGGAATACCAAAACGTGGATAATCACTAAAACGGTAACCACCTGGACCCATTACTAACATATTGCATTGATGTCCAATAGGTGTAAGAAAATCACATCCAGCACCTATCGCAACAGCCATTAGAAAAGCTTCAGGTTTATAATGAAGAGAATGAGCAAAACTTGATGCGATTGGTGCTATCACCATTACTGTTGCAGCATTATTCAAAAATGGTGTCACCAACATTGCTGTAATTAAAATGAGTGCCAACGCTCCAGATGGTGGTAAAAATACAGCCAATTGACTTAACCAATTACCGATTAAATTTGTGCATCCTGTTTTCTCTAATGCTTCACTCACTGGAATGAGAGCTGCTAATAATACCAATATTTGACCATCTAGAGTTTGATATAAATTACGTGCCGGAAGAACCCGAAAAATAACCATTGCGGCAGCGGCTGCAAAGAAAGATAATGCAACTGGAATAATTTGGAAAGCTGTCAAAGCAATTGCTATAAATAAAATAGACAAAGCCGCAAGACTATGTCGTAAATTACCAAACATAATATTACGTTTTGCTAATGGCAGACATTTTAATTCCCGTAATAAATTTGGAATAACTATATCTTGCCCTCGTAAAACAATCACATCTCCAAGACGGAAAATGATATCACTAAGCCTTCCCCGAACCCTTTCATGTTGACGGCTTAATGCAAGAAAACTCACGTCATAACGTTCAAAAAGTGAAAAATTTTTAGCACTAATGCCAATAAGAGGTGAGTCATGTGCGATAACTGCTTCAATAATATCAAGATCACTGTCTTTATCGTTTGTAGGTATGGAACGGCCGGTAAAAAATTCCAAACGAGAAGAATTAATGACAATATCTAATCCCTTATGCGATCCTTCCAATAAGACAATATCTCCCTCAGAAAAAACAAAATCCGGCAATGGAGAAATAAACACTTGATTTCTAATTACCTGAATAACCATAACTTCACCACTTGATGGTTTAACAAGATCAATAATGGTTTTACCAATAATCGGAGAACAAGCTGGAATATGTACTTCTGAAACATAATTATGAATATCAATAGCATCATCAAATGATACATCTGGATGTGCACGGATAGGTAAACGCCAAGAAAAAAACACCAAATATAATACCCCAGAGACAGCAACTGCTATGCCAACTGGCATAAAATCAAACATAGTAAAGGGAGCTCCTGTCAAACGCTCCTGCATAGCTGAAATAACAATATTAGGAGATGTACCTATCTGTGTCATAAGACCACCCAATAAAGCACCAAATGCCATTGGCATTAAAAATACTGATGGTGTAACCTGAGAACGTCGAGCAAATTGAAAAGCTATCGGTAGCATGATAGCCAAAGCACCAATGTTTTTCACAAATGTTGACAAGAGTACTACAGAAAGAACTAAAAAAGCTAGCTGAAGCCGTACCGATTTCACATCAGGCCATATATGTTGAATAATCAATTCCATCACACCAGAGCGTGATACAGCGGCACTAACTACAAATACGCTACCGACAATAATGACGATATCATTACTAAAACCGCTAAATGCCTCCTTTGGACTAACAAGGCCTAATATGCAAGCAATCAGTAATGTACAAACAGCAACAATATCATAACGAAATCGGTCCCAAATAAAAACAATCATCATAAGACAAATCATAGAAAAAGCCATTATTTGATCTTCTGTCATGACATCCATTTCTCCTTGTTAACTTAAAATGATTGCAAAGCACATATTGTTTTTAACTGTTCCTATTACTAGAAACAAGATCAAACCAAACATGGCTGTAATTGAATCGGTGATTAAAAATGATGATATTTAGCATATACTTTCTTGTTCATTATCATAGTTTTTGCAAAAAATGAAACTAAAGAAAATTGGTGATAGTTAATAAAAGTTTATTGAAAAAAAGATGATAATAACTCTACATGTAAAAGGAATAAAAATCGATAGTTGTTTAATAGATAATCTGAATTGTAGAGGAATTTATCTATATTTTTGCATTATGGATTATAAAATCGAAAGAAAAAATGATGGCCAATTTTAATAGTCAGTATCAAAACACCCAAAAGAATTGGTTAATATATATCATTGGATTTATCGCTATTTTTTCTATCATATTCGTTGGGGGATTTTATATAGCAAAACCCTATCTTGACAACTTTATAAAAAAAGAAATGGCTCGCCACTTTATTAATGTTGAGACATCGGAAGTTAGTATTATAGGAAAAGTTAACTTAACTAATATTATTCTCCCAACCCCTACAGGTATATTACTTAAAATTGGTGCTATTTCAGCTCGTCCTCCTATTAGCTTCATTCCAGGAATTTTCACACTTTATGATATTGATTTAAAATACGATAATATTCATTTACAAATACCCAAAATGTCTATCAATAATGTATTTTTAAAGGGAAAGGATATCACAATTAAATCTCGTATTTTGCAGTCACTTATGCGTCTTCATATCGCATCAATTTTTGCACCAGACATGTTTCTTTTCATAAACAGTGGAAATAAATCAGCTGAAAAGATCAATATAAAGAACTTTCAGATTGCTGATTTTAAAAATGGCCGCATTCGTTCTATTGGTATCGACAGTATAATAACGAACATAGATCTTGTATCAACAGCTGCAAATGATACTCAACAAATACGTTTGATAGCTCAAAGTGATGAAATGAAAGCTTATAATATCAATGTTAATTATGCCCATTCTATCATTTTTGGTACAAGTAAAACAAAGAAAAGCAAGACCGTTATTGGTTCTATTGTGCTGGATAATATAATGATTAATATCCTTCGAGGAAGCAAAAAAAATACCTCTTTCTCTCTTGGCAAGTTTAAAACATCTTGTCTGAAAATGAAACCGATGGCTCATTCTCTTGAGCAACTTATCAAGGCCTATATTAATGCAAGAAAGACAAATAATCACGAAGATGTAAAAGCAGTACGAAAAGCTGCTCTATTAAATAGTTTTTCAGCTATAACCTCTATTGATGTTACCATTAATAAAGCAGCAATTGATATGCCACAGCTTAAAACAAAACTTAAATCATTTGAATTGAGACCAAGTCAATGGCAGCAATCCATACCTCAAAAACTTTTAATTTCTCTCGATGGCCTTTCGATTTTATCTAAAAAAATGGAAAAAAAAGACTTAGATTTTCTTAAAAAAATGAATTTTGAAGATTTTAATCTTTCAGGAAAAATTGATGTTTCATACAATGAAGAAAAACGTGAGCTTTTGCTAAACACGATATCTTTTAATATGAAGGATATCGGTTCTGGAAGTATATCAGCAAAAATAGTGAATATTGATAAAGCATTCTTTTCAGGTCAAAAAGATACAATGATTATTGCTTCTCAAGATTTTAGTATACCTGAAATTGATATGTATTATAAAGATGCTGGTTTCATTGATAAATTTTTCTCTTATCTTGCACAAAATTTCGGTGATCATGATCACAATCTCAAAGAAGAGCTTTATGATTATTTTTATCTAATTATAACCAAAAGTTTGAAAATGTTATTAAAAGATCACGATGAAGCTGAAAATATTTCAAAATCTTTTGGAGACTTTGCTAAAAATCCACAAACATTAAAAGTTAAAATGAGAGCAAAAGATAATAAAGGTCCTACAGCTGTCGATCTTAAAAATATTTTGCAAAATGATTTATCAAATATTTTAAATAAAATGAGTTTAACTATCAAAAATGAAGCATCTTTTTAAAAAAACGTAATTGGTTTTAAATCATTTAGTTATAAATTAAAAGCTATCGTTCCTCTTTTCATCTTTATATGATACTATGAGAAGTATCACGAAAATAATCTATAAACAAAAATATATATTAACAAAATTGTTGATATTTGGAGTTGTTTTATGGCTAATTTATCATCAAACCGCTTACCCAATCGTGCTTCTGTTGTAACCAATCGAGCGCTTTCTGCTATTGAAGGTTTTCTCCATATAGAAGCTCTAAGTGGTATTATTCTGTTAATTGCAGCAGCTGCAGCTCTCATTTGTGCCAATTCTAAATATACTTCTCTTTATGAAGCACTTTGGCATACATCTCTTGGTTTCAATTTTGGGCATTTTAATCTTTCATGGGATCTACACTTTTGGGTTAATGATGTTCTTATGACTGTATTTTTTCTCGTAGCAGGTATGGAAATTCGGCGAGAAATTCATGAAGGAGCTCTTGCAAACTTCAAACAAGCAGTTTTACCAATTGTTGCGGCAATAGGAGGAGTTTGTCTCCCTGCTATTATTTATCTTAGCTTCAATTTAAATGGTGGACATACGTATGGTTGGGCGGTACCAACTGCTACTGATATTGCTTTTGCTTTAGGGATTCTTGCTCTTCTTGGAAAAGCAATTCCCTCCAATCTTCATATCATTCTTTTATCATTAGCCATTATTGATGATATCATTGCTGTTTTAATCATTGCCTTTTTCTATTCAACCAACCTGGATCCTAGTGGTTTAGCTATTACGTTAGCAGGTATTGTATTGGTTTTATTTTTTCAATGGATTGGATTTGCATCGGCATGGCTTTATATCGTGCCAGGTGCAATTATTTGGTGGGGTTTAATGGTAACAGGGGTGCATCCATCACTTTCTGGTGTAATTTTAGGCATGATGACTCCGGTTTTTCCTACCCGTCATCTTGTAGCTCCACTCACAATGCTCAGTAATGCGGTAAAATCTCTTCAAGAAAAAAATACTGTTAATGATTTACACCATATCTCAATAACATTAAAAAAAGTACGTAAAGGACAACGTGATATAATTGCGCCTGTGATTCGTGTTCAAAAAGCGCTACATCCATGGGTGGCGTATGGTATAATGCCAGTTTTTGCTTTTGCAAATGCGGGTGTTAGTTTTGCAAATTTCGATCTTTCTTCCGGTAAATCATTTATAATTGTTCTCGGTATTATTATTGGTTTACTTGTTGGTAAACCACTTGGTATTATTGCTGCTAGCTATCTTGCTGTAAAATCAGGCCTTTGCCGTCTTCCACCTGACATGACATGGGGAGGAATCTTACTGATTGGATTTTTAGCAGGTATTGGCTTTACAATGTCTATCTTCGTTTCAATGCTTGCTTTTAAAGATATGGTTCAGCTTGATTCTGCAAAAATTGGTGTGCTTTGTGGGTCTGGTTTATCTGCTTTTATTGGCCTTGGATATGGTCTCTTTTATATCAAAAAAAGTAAAAAAGCATATGATAAAGCCCAATAAAGAAAATGATGATGAAATCTTAGCCAAATCCTTAAAAAGGGATTTGCTTTATTTAGATTAATATAATTTTCTCATAATCGTAAAAAATATAATAATTAGTTCTCATAATTGAGAGAAAAATTGCATTATATGGAATAAATAATTCAGTTTACAGATTGCATAAACTTTTAAAAATTACCAAGCATGTAGGACATAACAAGAATAAAATTCAGTCCCTAAATTTTGCTTTATTTGGTAAATAATTCGATTAAATTATATTGCAAAATTCGAGCTATATATTTTATGATGTAGAAAAGTGGAGATGTGATAGTTTTATGCTTTTTTGCGGAGTTAAAAACTTTAGTTTTGCTCGTTTTCTTTACTTTTTTCTTATTGAGAACAAGCCTTGTTGTGAGTTGAAATATTAAGTTTGGTTATTCAAATCTTAAAACATTGTTCTAACTGTAAATTCAGTATAAACGCTAATTTAGCCTAACATCTTTGAGAAATATAATAAACAAAAATGATATTATTATTTCAAATCGTATTTAGAGTTAGTATTTCATATTATATCAAGAATAGAGAATAAATTTTTCAAATTTAAGTCTAGCGTTTTTTACTAATTTTTTAAATGAGTGAATATATTGTCCCGTATATCCGCGAATCATTCAGAGGAGAATAATACGTATAATTAAACAGAGAATGCATATTTTTCTCTTTTTTTTATCAAAGACTTATTTTTTATAGTTCACGACTACTCTGCATGTGTAAGTATACTTTGTTGTTATGGAGATTTTTAAGAGAAAAAAATGCTTATTCTTTATCAAGGCTATAAACACCGTGTAGCGTTCTAACTGCAAGTTCAGTATAAGCGCTATCAATCAGAACTGAAATCTTGATCTCTGAAGTAGTGATTGCTTGAATATTAATACCTTTTTCAGCTAAAGCCTTAAATGCTGTAGCCGCAACACCTGCATGGCTGCGCATTCCGATCCCAATAATAGAAATTTTTGCAAGATCACTTTCAGATTGGATAACATCAAATCCAATTTTTTTACGATTTTTTTCAAGAAGTATAACTGCCCTTTCTACATCTGCTGACGGTACTGTAAAAGTCATATCAGTTTTCGAACCATCTTCAGAAATATTTTGCACAATCATATCAACATTAATATGCTCTTCGGCTAAAGGACAAAAAATTGCTGCAGAGATACCTGGACGATCTGCAAGTCGGCGTAACGAAATTTGCGCTTCATCTTTAGCAAAGGCAATACCAGTAACAGTTTGTTGTTCCACAATTTCATCCTCACTACAAATAAGTGTTCCAAGGGGGGTAATTGGATTGTTCATGCCAACAGCATTGGGATTCTCAAAACTTGAGCGCACAAAAATACGAACTTTATGCACCATAGCCAGTTCAACAGAGCGAACCTGCAAAACTTTTGCTCCAAGAGAAGCCATTTCAAGCATTTCTTCAAAAGCTACTTTTGGTAAACAGCGTGCTTTGGGTTCAACACGAGGATCGGTTGTATAGACACCATCTACATCTGTATAAATATCACAACGATCAGCTTTTAAAGCTGCTGCCATTGCAACGGCACTTGTATCTGATCCACCACGCCCTAACGTAGAAATCCGATTATCTGGAGCTAAACCCTGAAAACCAGCTATAATTGCCACTTGCCCTTCCTGAAAACGCTTTATCAAAGCAGATCCATCAATATCTGTAATTCGCGCACTACCATGGGCATTATTAGTATGAATAGGAATTTGCCAACCAAGCCATGAACGTGCATTTATTCCCATTGACTGAAGTGTAATAGCTAATAAACCAGCTGTTATCTGTTCACCAGAAGCAACAACGACATCATATTCATAAGCATCATTCAATGGTGCAGCATCACGTGTCCATTGCACAAGCTTATTGGTGGTACCAGCCATTGCTGATACCACCACTGCAACCTCATTGCCTGCATCTACTTCTCTTTTAACATGCTGTGCAACATTATGAATACATTCAATATTTGCTACAGATGTTCCACCAAATTTCATGACAATACGCATTATTTATGACACTCTTATGATTTTTATTTTAAGTAACAATGAGAATAAGGTTTTGTGCTAGCTGCATCAATTTTCCATTTTGACATAACCAATATCTATCATTTTCACAAGTCTGATATGTTTATGTTAATTTGTTCTTGACTTTAGAAAGAATTCACATGACTTGATATGCCAAAAAAAGGAGAGCGATATGATAAATGAGACGCTTACAACAATTGATCAGAGTGAAATTGATCATTTTTCGCGTATTGCTGCTGAGTGGTGGGATCCACAAGGAAAATTTCGACCACTTCACAATTTCAATCCAATACGTCTTGCATATATCAAAGAAAAAATCTGTTTGGCATTTGATCGTAATCCTATTTCACTTATGCCCTTTGAGGGTTTGAAAATTCTTGATATCGGCTGTGGAGGTGGTTTGTTATGCGAGCCAATGGCACGCCTTGGAGCTACTGTCATAGGAGCTGATGCTGCGCAAACAAATATTGAAATCGCAAAAATTCACGCAATTCAAAGCGGTCTTTTGATTGATTATCGCACCACTACTGCAGAAGACCTTGCAAATGCAGGTGAAAAATTTGATGTAATCCTTAATATGGAGGTTGTTGAGCATGTTATGAACGTTGATCTTTTTATAGAGGCTACGGCTAAAATGCTTAAGCCACAGGGACTCATGTTTGTTGCAACACTAAATCGCACATGGAAAGCATGGGTGCTCGCCATTGTAAGCGCTGAATATATTTTACAATGGCTTCCCAAAGGGACACATGACTATAAAAAATTTTTAAAACCTCAAGAACTTAAAAAATTATTGTACAAAAATTCTTTAGCTATCGTTGATGAAATTGGTATTACTTATAATCCATTAACTGACAGCTGGAACCGCTCATGCGATATGGATGTTAATTATATACTTCTTGCAAAATTGCCTTAATAAGCATATCATAGTAAGTAGTTATTAAAAAACACCTTGCAGTAGAGAATCAAGCTTGCCTTCAATATCTAAAGCATAAAGATCATCACATCCTCCAACATGATAATCTCCTACAAAAATTTGCGGAAATGTATTACGCCCATTTGCTCGTTGCACCATTTGTTGGCGAAGAGAAGTTGATGCATCAATATCGGTATATTTTACTCCTTTTTGATCAAGCAAAGTACGCGCTTTTATGCAATAGGGACAGTTAGGACGTGTATAAAGTGTGATTTCTTTCATGATATTCTCCGATGCTTTTTTATATAATACACTTTAAAATGAATTCTCAAAAATAAGGCAAAGTAAAATTGCCTTTTAAAACACGCGAAAATGTCAATACATTAACTTGTCGTGCACCTGCATGTTTTAATGTTTTTGTTGCTGCAGTAACCGTTACACCTGTTGTCAAAACATCATCAATAAGCAAAATAGAGCGTCCCTCTAAATACTTTTTAACCTTATTAGGCACCTTGAAAGCATTCTGCACATTCATTTTTCGTTCTTTGGCAGATAAACCAACCTGTGGACGTGTGTATCGATAACGCACAAGCCAGCCAGGTTTGAAAGGTTTTTTCTGTTTTTCTGCAATATAACGAGCAAGTTCAGCAGATTGGTTATAACGTCTCACGAAAAAACGACGAAAATGTAAAGGGATAGGAATAATAAAATCGCAATCATTAATAATTTCATGTCCAGCAAATATCATTGAATTTGCCATAAAAGATGCTAATTCTAAACGGTCGCCATATTTCAATCGTGTTACTAAAGTTCGTGCTAAACCTTTATGAACAACAGCTGAGCGTAAAGACGAAAAGGGAGGAGAATTCTGAATAGCTTCGCCGCTAAGAAAACCCTCTCCCATATCATACGCAAAAGGAGTTCCCATAACAGGACAATAAGGTTTTGTGATAAATTGAAGATCTTTCCAACAATCAGAACAAATAGTCCCATAAGCAGAAACAATTTTTGCACATCCATGACAAATTGGTGGATATAAAATTGTTATTAAGCGCTTGATTAATTTATTCAATATATCACCATTAATCAAAAAATTTTCTTCAAAGTACTTTTTTATTAAATTACTATAATAATGTGAAAAAATTCTTTCATATCTTAAAAGAATAAAATTTAATTTTTCAATTGCTATTTCTCTTTTGTGAAATCATTTTTCTTTTTTCTTGTATTATAAAATTGATATAACATGTATTAAATAATTTTATTATAAATCATATAATCTCATAAATTAACAGTGCTATAAGATGCTATAAGATAATGTCTCATCCTTTGATCTTTGATTACAGTTGTATTGAACAATTTCGTCAACGTGCTTTCAAAAGAGCAAAAAAAGGGTGTGATTTTTTGCTTTCTTATGTGGTTGATGATCTCTACAAACGTCTCAATGCTGTTAATCGTAATTTCATATTGGCCTTAGATTTACACGGTCATACAGGTCTTGCAGTGCAAACTTTAAAAAAATCCGGTAAAATCGGTTCTATAGAACGTGTTGAAACCAATATTCTTTACCAAAATTACGACAGTCCATTTCATTTACGTCATCGAGAATTGCTTGATTTTCCTCAACATTATTGTGATCTTATTGTTTCACTTCTCTCCTTACAGTTAACCAATGATACTCCTGGTGTTCTCAGTCAAATAAAAAATATCCTTAAACCAGATGGCTTATTTCTTGCTGTTATGGCTGGAGCTGGCACGTTAAGGGAATTACGTGAAAGTTTACTGCAAGCTGAAAACGAAATTTACGGCGGTGTTAGCCCAAGGATTTATCCCTTTGCAGATATTCGTGATGCAGGAGCTCTCTTACAGCGTGCCGGTTTTGCTATGCCCGTAGTAGATGTTGAAGATGTCACCATACGCTACAATACCATGTTTGATCTTATGGATGATCTTAAAGCTATGGGAATGCAAAATGCGCTTATTAGCCGCTCTCGACGTCCTGTATCCAAGCGATTTTTCTGTCTCGCTAACGAAATTTATGCAAAAAAATTCAGTGATTCCGACGGTCGTATTCGTGCGCATTTCTCTTTCATTTGGCTTTCCGGTTGGGCTCCTGACCAAAAACAACAAAAGCCTATACCTCCAGGATCAGCTCAAATATCTCTCGTAGATTTTTTTAAAAAATAACATGCTGAAAATAACATGCTGATGTATAAAGATAATCTATCATTTTCATATTGAATTAAAAACGGAAAAAAGTAACATTTTCTTATTTTAAAACAAACAAAATTACTTATTTCCATGTCACCAAACGAATTGATAGGGGAATAAAATTATTTGAGCAATTATTTTTATAGCTTTTCTTTTAAGATATTTAATGCAGAAAGTGCTAAAAGTAAAAGACATGCATTAGGTTTTAGAATTTAATTTCGAGAAATCTGCAACATTTTGTGTAACTATGCGAATACGTTCAAGAAGAGCAAGACGATTGGTTCGAATATTTATATTGCCATCATTTACAAATACTTTTTCAAAGAATTCGTTAATAGGCTTTTTAAGGAGTAATAAACTACTCAGTGTAGAGGATAATTCTGTTACATGAATATGATCAGCAATCTTTTTTTCTGTTTCAATGGTTGTTTGATAGAGCTGCTTTTCTTCTGTTTCAATAAAAAGCTCAGGTCTAACTTTGTTTATTATTGTCGTTCCTTTTTTTGTTTCATTTTCAAGAATATTGATGGCCCGTTTTACTGCAATTAAAAGGCTGTTTCCATCATTGGTGTTGATAAAGAAGGTGAGTGCTTCAACTCGGCGCGCAATTAATAAAATATCATCGGAATCTTTTGTTAAAACGGCTTCAATAATATCATGGCGTGCTCCTTCATCTTTGAGATAACCTTTTAGTCGTTCATGAAAAAATGTTAACAAGTCTAATACAATATTTTCCGTTTTTTCTACAGATATGTTTTGAAGTTGTGTAGCTTCTGTTTCAGATGTTGCATACTGAATTTTTTGTTGTAATAAAAAATTCATTGCCTGATGAAAAAGCGGCATAAGGCTTATTTTCCAATCATTTAAAAGCATAAGCCTGATAACTCCCAATGCTGCTCGTCTTAATGCATAGGGGTCTTTTGAGCTAGTTGGTTTTTCATTAATGAACCAAAAACCAATGAGCGTATCGATTTTATCAGCTAATGCGACTGTTATAGCAATGGGTTCACATGGGATACGATCTTTAGGTCCTAGGGGTTTATAGTGGTCTTCAATGGCTTCAGCTACACGTGGATCCTCTCCTTGAAGTAATGCGTATTTTCGTCCTATCAACCCTTGTAGTTCAGGAAATTCACCAACAATTTCCGTTTGTAAGTCAGCTTTTGCTAAAATCGCTGCACGTTTAGCCAATATAGAATCCGCTTTTACTAATGGTGCAATTATTTGTGTTAAAGCAGCAATCCTTTCTACTTTTGCACCTTGTGTTCCTAATTTAGCATGGAAAGTAACATTCAAATAATTAAGCTGTGCTATTCGCTGATCGAGAGGTTTATTTAAATCAAGATCGAGTTTTTTAGCAGAAGATTCTAAATGTGTAATGTTGGGTAAATTACATTGATCTGTTTGCCAAAAATAGAGTGCATCAGAAAGGCGGGCATTTACAACTTTACTATTTCCCTTAGAAATTTCTATTCCTTTGTCATTGGCAAGAATATTAGCAACAAGAATGAAATAGTTAGAGAGTTTGCTCTTATCACCTCGTTTGCGTGTTACAAAGCATTTTTGGTGAGTTTGAATGGTCAAGCGAATAATTTCTGGAGGAATATTGAGAAAAGTTTTATCAAAAGTGCTCATGAGTACAACAGGCCATTCAACGAGTCCTGCCACTTCTTCCAAAAGAGCCTTATCTTCAACTAATTCCAAGCCATTTGCAAAGCAAAGATTTTGAGCATCTGCTAAAATAATATCTTTTCGTCTCTCTGCGTCCAAAATAACTTTATGGTTTTCAAGTTGTGTTACATAGTCATCAAAACGGCGTACCTGGATAGACTTTCCATTACTTAAGAAGCGATGACCATAGGTTAAATTATTACTTTTGAGGGAACCAACTGTAAATGGAATAATGTGTGTTTCACCAATTGCTGATCCAAAAACACAAAGAATGTTTTGTAAAGATCGTATCCATCTTAAGGCACCACTTTTAGCTGACTCTTGTCCCCACCGCATAGATTTTTGCCATGGAAAATTGCGAATAATGTCAGGTAAAATATCTGCAATAATTTCTTCGGCTAAACGACCTTTTTTGGTTGTTTTAGCAATATAAAAATCACCCTTTTTATCATCATGTGTAATGTGTACTTTGGAAATATCATTTAGACCTGTAGTGCGTAAAAAAGCATCAATAACTTGTTGTGGTGATTGTGCATTAGGTCCTTTACGTTCTTCATGAACATCTGGCGAACTTTTAGAAAGACCGCGTATGTTTAATGTTAACCGACGAGGTGTCCAATATTCACAGGCTGCTTTATAACTTAAGCCTGCATTAACAAGTTTATCTGTAACACATTTTTTAAGATCAGAAGCAGCTCTGCGTTGCATGTGAGCAGGGATTTCTTCACTAAAAAGTTCAAGCAGGAGATCAGGCATTATACATTCCGTTTGTGGATATATTACCAGCTTCAGTTAATAAGAACGCTTCACCGCAGCGGCGTGCAAGATCACGAATACGAAGAATATAACTTTGTCGTTCAGTGACAGAAATAACACCACGTGCTTGCAAGAGATTAAAGATATGGCTTGCTTTAATACATTGGTCGTAAGCTGGAAAGACGCATAAATGGGAACTATTCTCTTTATTTGGCTTTCCAGAATCAAGAAGTGCATTGCATTCACGTTCTGCGTCAATGAAATGTTGTTGCAAGAGGTCGATATTAGCAAATTCAAAATTATAATGTGAATATTCTTGTTCTGCTTGTAAAAAAACATCACCATAACTTATTCGTTCTGCACCATCTAAGCCGTTAAAGTTAAGATCGTAAACATTACTGACATCTTGAATATACATTGCTAATCGCTCAAGTCCATAAGTGATTTCTCCTGAGACTGGAGCACATTCAATGCCACATACTTGTTGAAAATAAGTGAATTGAGAAATCTCCATTCCATCGCACCAGCATTCCCATCCAAGTCCCCAAGCACCAAGTGTTGGGCTTTCCCAATCATCTTCAACAAAGCGAATATCATGAAGTTTCATGTCAAGGCCAATAGCTTTTAGAGAGCCGATATAAAGTTCTTGTAAATTTGGAGGAGAGGGTTTGAAAAGCACTTGAAATTGGTAATAGTGTTGTAGACGATTAGGATTTTTACCGTATCGACCATCTGTTGGACGTCGGGTAGGTTGAACATAAGCTACTTTCCAAGGGCGTGGACCTAATGAACGTAGCGTTGTAGCTGGATGAAAAGTTCCAGCTCCTACTTCTATGTCGTAAGGTTGCAAAATTGTACATCCATGCTGAGCCCAGTAATTTTGCAGGCTTAAAATAAGTCCTTGAAAAGAACGTGTGGGATTTAAATTTGAAGGTAGGTTCACTCTTTGAATACCATTTTAATGTTTAACCAATAATAAAGACCAAAAGAATTTCAGTTTTTATTACTGTCTATTGCTTCATATCAATATGGTCAAGTATCGTTATTTTTACAGACCAAACTTTATTTTTTCTTTAATTCTTTCTGGATTGTCTGGTTCTCCATCAATTGCGTGGTTCCACTGAAATACTGCTTCACGTTTACGTCCAACTTGCCAGTAGGCATCACCTAAATGATCATTAAGTGTTGGATCACTAGGTTGTAGTCTAACAGCGGTTTCTAATGTTGTAACAGCTTGGGAATATTGTTTAAGTTTGTAATAAGCCCATCCTAAAGAATCAAGAATATAACTATTTTGAGATTGTAACGTGACAGCTTTTTTTAGCATATTTAATGATTCTTCGAGTTTTTGATCACGATCAATAAGTGAATAAGCTAAATAATTAAGTACTTGCGGTTGATCAGGAAAAAACGTAAGTGCTTTGCGAAAATCAGTTTCAGCTTTTGGCCATTGTTTTAAATAATTAAATGCGATACCACGTTGATAAAAAAGTCTCCAATTATCTCGTTGAAAGTCTGTTATTTGTGCGATAGCCTGATCTAGGATTTTGATCGCTTCAGAAAAGTTATTTTTCTGCATATAGATAGCAGCCAGAGTGATAAAAATGTGGCGGTCATTAGGAAATTTTTTCTCTAATAACGTTAATAATTTAATGGCTTCATCGTGGTTTCCGTTCTCAGCAAGAGTCAATGCAAGTTGAAATTGCCCATCTCTATAATAAGGGGAGCTAGATGGTAAAGCACGATAAATTTTAATTGCTTGATTATAATCATTCAATTTTGCAGAAATTTTTGCTAATTGAAACAGCGTTGCTTCATTTTTAGGATATAGAGCTAAAGAAAATTGTTGAAAAATACGTGCAATCCGTTCTGAACCTCTTTTATTAAGAGTTGTTCCAAAATTATATAACACTTCACCAATTCCTTGTTGAGGCGTTGTAATAAGATTTTCTATATTAGCTCCTTTTTCAACTTTTTGACGGATATTTTTGAGCGTTTCGTAGCCTAATAATATCTTTTCTCCATGCCGGAGAGTTTTTATGGCATCACTGCGCATGTTCTGACGTAATTGGAATGAGGCATAAGCTATAATAACACGTTCGTAGGTATCTGTAGCTGTAATGGCACCTTGTTGGTTGTTTAATGCTTGAATGAAATATTTTTTTGCATCTTGTGGACGTTTTGCTAACTCACTCATGAGTGCAAGATGATAATGTATAAAAAGGTTATACCAAGCAGGTCCTAAATGTTTTTCAAGGTCAGTGATTGCTTGAAATTGATTACCAGATCCAAATTTAGCCCAAGCATTGGTCAGCTCAAATATTGGATTATTATCAGGGGGAGATGTTTTAGCTTGTAGAAGCAGTTGAGCTTCTTTGTAATTTTTTTTGATAAGATTTTCTATTGATAATGTTAAGGAAATAAGAGGTGTAATAATATCTTTTTCTTTCAATTTTTTTGCTTGTTGAACAGCTTCTGTGAATGCTCCTACACTTAGCATGGCTTGAAAAATTTCTTTTTTTGTTTCAAGATTATTAGGTTCATAAATAAGTGCTTGTTGAAAATAATGGATAGCAAGATTCATTTTATTTTCGTAATTCGCAATTCGTCCTGCTAGATAAGCACCTGTAAATGAGTTTGTATCAATAGTTTTCTCAACTGCACTGTAAGTGGGCAGTGGCATTAGTATGATTCCTATGAGAGTGAAAAAACCCGATACTGTTGCACTGCGCATAAAGTTAATCCTTCTTAAAGATAATCAATTATTTCTATAGTTTATAAACTATGTCTGATTGTTTTATTAAAAAATACTATATTATGATTCTTACAAAGAATCAGTTTACGCGTTCGATACAAAAATCGATAATATCAATTAATGCATTTTTAGCAGGATTTTCTTTTATTGAAGAAAGAGCATCAATTGCACGTTTTCCATAAATTCGAGCTTGCTCTATTGTATCAATTAGACCGTCGTATTTTTCTATTAATTGTTGTGCATGCTTTAGGGCTTCATCATTATTATGGTTATTTTCAAGAGCTTGTTTCCAAAATGTTTTTTCTATGTCATTACTGCGTGTGTATGACAGAATAACAGGCATCGTAATTTTTCCTTCTCGAAAGTCATCACCAATATTTTTTCCTAGATATTGAGCACTGCTACTGTAATCAAGAACATCGTCAATCAATTGGAAAGCTACTCCTAATGATAGACCATATTGATGTAATGCAGAACGTTCTTCATGTCCGTACCCAGCAATAATTGGGCCGACTTCAGCAGCAGCTGAGAAAAGGGCAGCTGTTTTTGCGTTTATAATTTTGAGATAATTTGAGACGTTAGTTTCTATATTTTTTGCGGCAGAAAGCTGCATAACTTCTCCTTCAGCAATGATTGCAGCAGCGTTTGCTAAAACAGAGAGTGCTTCTAGAGAACCAACATCTACCATCATTTTAAAAGCTTGTCCTAATAAAAAATCACCAACAAGAACACTTGCTTGATTGCCCCAAATCATCCGTGCTGTAGATTTTCCCCGTCGTAGCTCGCTTTCATCAACGACATCATCGTGTAATAGGGTTGCTGTATGCATAAACTCAACTGCTGTTGCGAGTTTTATATGTTTATCACCTTGATATCCAAACATATGAGCAGCGGCTAAAGTGATCATTGGGCGTATTCGTTTACCACCCGATGAAATAAGGTGATTAGAAATTTCAGGAATCATTTCAACGTTTGATTTGGCCATAGAAATGATCAATTGATTTATAGACTCCATATCTCCTTTAGTAAGATTTAAAAGAGGATGGAGGGAATGCTGATTTTTCTTTTCATGATTTAGTTTTGTGGTAGCACCCAATTGGTTCACTCCTAAAATATTTCAAATAGATATCTTTATACCATAATAGCATAAAGAGGGATGAGCTTTGACTCAAGCTTTGGTGCTGATTTGAAATGAAAGTTTTAATAATATTAAAGAAATATTTTTTTACACTAACCATATAAATTAAAATAGGATAATTTAAATGAAAATTTCAAAAATATAGATAACATAAGATGAGTAGGGTAAAAAATCATAGTGATGAAACAATAGATGGTTTTCATCGTGGTAAGTTTTATTTAGTGCAACCACGTTTACGTGGTCATCGGTCTGGTATGGATGCTATGTTGCTTGCTGGTTTGGTGCCTAGTGGTTTTAAAGGGAAGGTTGTTGATTTAGGTGCTGGTGCTGGTGCTGCAGGATTAGCAGTTGCTTCACGTTGTATTGAAGCTCACATTACGTTGGTTGAACGGTCTTCCTTTATGATATCTTATGCTCAAAAAACACTCGCGCTAAAACAAAATGAGAAATTAGTTAGCAGAGTTTGTTTGTTAAAAGCAGATATTACCTTAAAAGGTAAAGAACGTTTGAAAGCAGGCCTAATGAATAATGTATTTGATTTTGCAATTATGAATCCGCCTTTTAATAGTTCAGCAGATCGTAAAACACCTGATGAGGAAAAGTTAAAAGCACATGTTATGCCTGAATCAATGTTTGAGAATTGGTTCCGGTGTGCATCAGCAATTGTTAAGCCAGGTGGATATTTAGGATTAATTGCACGTCCACAATCATTGACTGATATATTATATGCTTTGGAAGGACGCTTTGGTAATGTATTTATAATTCCTATTCATTCTCACGTTGAGACATCCGCGATTCGTATTTTGTTTTATGCAAAACGAGGAAGTAGAGCGGGTTTATCTATATTGCCAGCATTGATTGTACATGAGAGTGGTAGTCATGTTTTTTCACCACGGATTGATGCGATTAATAATGGATATATCAGTTTGTGGGAAAGTTTTTAATACTTGCGTTTTTAAATTTATTTCTTAAATTCAAATGAAGATTTTTATTTTTTAAGAATTGTTTTACTTTTTAAATTTCTTATAGGGAGCTTTTGTTTTGATGGGTTGTATAAAGAATTTAATTGCGCGTTGTTTTCGTTCTAATACGATTCAAATCCCTGTAGTGCGGCTTCAGGGGGCGATTATATCATCAAATTCATTGATGTCACGTACACTATCATTGGCGAGGTGTGCAAGCCTTTTGGATAAGGCTTTTTCTTATAAAAAAGCACCAGTGGTTGCTTTAATTATCAACTCTCCTGGTGGTTCGCCTGTTCAATCACATCTTATTTTTCAGCGAATTCGTGATTTGGCAAATGAAAAAAACAAACAGGTTTTCACATTTGTTGAGGATGTGGCAGCGTCGGGTGGTTATATGATTGCTTGTGCTGGGGATGAAATTTTTGCTGATCCTTCTTCTATTGTTGGTTCCATTGGAGTTGTCTCAGCTTCTTTTGGTTTTCCTGAACTTTTGAAGAAAATTGGTGTGGAGCGTCGTGTCTATACGGCAGGAAAAAACAAGGTTACATTAGATCCATTTCAACCAGAAAAGAAAACAGATGTTGATCATTTAAAATCTTTGCAACTTGAAGTTCATCAGACTTTTATTGATTTGGTTAAGGAAAGGCGCACGTCAAAATTGTCAGATGATTCAAATATTTTTACAGGAATGTTTTGGAGCGGACAAAAAGGTGTTGAACTTGGCTTAATTGATGAATTAGGTGATGTCCGTTCTGTTATTAAAAAACGTTTTGGTAATAATGCAAAGTTACGCTTGATTTCTCCTCCAAAAAGTCTTTTGTCATCTAAAGTACCTTTAGGTATTTCTGCTGACATCGCTTATACAGCGGTTGATGGTGTTATGATGGCGGCAGAGGAGCAGGCACTTTGGCAACGTTATGGTTTGTGATGGAAATAGTGCTTCAATAAACGCTTAAAAAGTTTGTAATTATTTTAGAGTAAGTGCCAATAGGAGAAGAAAGTAATAATGGTGCGTTTGATTTTATTTAGTTTGATATGTATCATAGCTCTTTATAGTTATTGTTTATTGAAATATTATTTACAATGGATATATCGGTATATCTTTCGTTTAAAAGTTAAACCATATACAAATATAAAAGGAGAATTAGTGAAAGATCCTTGTACAGGTGAATATTACGTTCAATGATATCAAATGCACATGTTTCGCGTGAAAAGTGTTTTTATATATTTACGCCTATTAAGTTGAATTTAGCTTTACATATTGTAGGGCAGCGTGCTGATGGCTATCATTTGTTAGAAAGCTTGGTTTATTTCAGTTTTAGCGGTGATTGCTTAAGTTATACGCCTTTTGAAAGTGATCGCTTTGTTGTAACAGGCCCTTTTGCAGATAGAATTGTTTCTGACACAGGAAATTTGGTTATCCGCGCCCGTGATTTTATGCGTGAGAGATTTCCTAAAAGTGCTAAACCTGGCTTTTTTCGGCTTGTTAAAACATTGCCTATTGCATCAGGTATTGGAGGCGGATCAGGTGATGCTGCAAGCGTATTATATATGTTACGTCGGCAATGGAAACTTGATTATTCTTGTGAAAAATTAGCAGAAATGAGTTTAGTTCTTGGAGCTGATGTTCCGATGTGTTTGTTTGCATTGGAGTATCAACAGCCACTTTTTGTTAAAGGAATTGGTGATGATATAATACCGGTAAAAGAGGCTTGTTCTCTTGCAATGGTGTTGGTTAATCATGGTCAGCACATTGCCACAGAGACTATTTTTAAAGCGTTAGAAAAGTGTAATCATTCTCATTTGAAAATTGATTCATCTGCCTTCAAAACGGTTTTTTCATTGGTTGAGTCTTTACAAGAAACGCGTAATGATCTTTTTGTTCCTGCATTAAAAATTGCTCCTCAGTTGGCTGAAGTCTTATATGCATTGGATAAAAGTGGAGCTCTTTTTTCTCGTATGTCTGGTTCAGGTGCAACGTGTTTTGGGATTTTTAAAGATCAGCAAGCAGCACAAAAAGCAGCTTTTTTTATTAAATCAATATATCCAGATTGGTTTGTGAAACCTATAATAACTTTAGGTACACGATGATGTTAATAAGAAAATAATTTTGATCTTCTGCGTTGGGTGTAGAAGAAAAGATGTTTCTTGTATTGGTTTTTTGCCTATTGATCTAAATCACTAGGATTTTGATATGATGAGTTCATTTTTGGCAAAAAATGTTTTGAAGTATAATAAATATGGTGGATTATTGTTTAAGGGATGAAGTATTAGAAAAGAAAAATGATAATGAAATGCAACTGTTAAGCAATGAAAAGAAACTTTATAGTGAAATGATCATAACCTATTATGGTGTTAACTCATGTTTCATTTTGCGAAGTAACTTTGTTACTTCTGGTTATGCTGATTTAGATTTTTCAACCTTTAATACTCTGACAACATTTTTACATATTTAAAAAATGGCTTAATTCTAAGAGTTGAGAAGAAAATGATTGAAATACGACTTTCATAATATTAATGCATTATGCAATTAAAGCAGCTGCCATCATGTTTGCCAATTGCGTATTTTAAGAATAAATGCCTATTATACATTTCAAATGCAAGTACTTATAGATAGAAGATGTTCTATAATGACGTTATCAAATATATAGTTTATCATTAACTGAGGTTTTTGTATTGTACATTATAGGTCATATTTCACATGATGCATGTATAACTAATACATAACGTTACAAGCTTTTCCTAAAGCTGATGTAGATTATTTCGAGTATATAGTTGAAAGATTTGTGGGTATATCGCTGAAGTGTATCAATCTAAGATTTTTAGTTGATAGTGTTTGGTTCAGTGGTACAACTGAGTTTAGGTGTTTATGTTCAATTGGCTTTCTAATCTAGAGCTTTGTGGTGATTTATTGTTCAATATATACTGACGAAAACCAGTTTTGCTTAAACAGTTTTTTTTAAGTAGAACACGTCATTAGTTTTAATATTTTCATCTGAAGCAGTTTTTATCAGTTTAAAAAGTAAAGCAGTGTATTTACTCATTATAATTTTTCATTGGTTAATTGCTCGATAGTTTGAGTCTTTTATTGACCAAAGGATTAGTATATTTGGGCCTTTTTTGATTAAATTTCCAATATAAAAATTTAGTGGGTTTTTCCTCAATCGGTGAATATTCAGCATCGTTTTTATTTTATAATATTTCTAATTTGTAATTTTCCAAATGATAATTTTTTATGGAAAGGCAATCCTTGTTATTAATGTTATTAAAAAAATGATTTTTTTACGCTGAATAGCGGTTTTTTGTGCATAATATTAAGAATAGCTTTTAAAAATTGGTATTGGGTATAAGGTTATTTTAGCTATACTGGAAATTTTTATAAAAATATTGGGCAGTCAGTATTGGGGAGGTATGATTATGTCAGGAATAAAAGCTATAATTTCTGGTGTTTCTGGTCTTTTTCTAGAAGATTATGAGAAGGAATTTATTATCGAGCATAGGCCTTGGGCTTTTATTTTGTTTGCGCGGAATATAGGTGCAGCAGATGATCTAAAAGCACTTACTACTTCTATACGTAAGATAAGCAAACGCGATGATGTTTTTATTTTTATTGATCAAGAAGGTGGGAGAGTGCAGCGTTTGCGTCCACCTTTAGCACCGGATTATCCAGCTGCTAAAGTCTTGGGAGAAATTTATAGAAAAGATCAGGATAAAGGACTTCGTGCTGCGTGGATTATGTCACGTCTTCACGCTTTTGATTTGATGAGGTATGGTATTAACGCGAACTGCCTTCCTGTTTTAGATGTGCCGGTGGCAGGAGCTCATGATGTGATTGGGATGCGCGCTTATTCTCAAGATCCAAAAGTCGTTGCTGCATTAGGGCGTGCTGCTGCTCGAGGGCTTTTGGATGGTGGTGTTTTACCGGTAATGAAACATATACCTGGGCATGGGCGAGCATTTTCTGATACGCATTTAGAGCTAGCACGTGTAGATGCATCACTTGATATTTTGGAGCAGAGTGATTTTGTTCCATTTAAAAATTTGGCTGATTTACCAGCTGCAATGACTGCTCATATCGTTTATGAAGCGATTGATGATAAATTACCTGCAACGTTATCTAAAAGGGTTATTGAAAATGTTATTCGTCAAAAAATAGGCTTTGATGGACTTTTAATGTCGGATGATTTATCAATGAAAGCCCTTTCAGGGAGTGCATTTTCAGAAAATCTTTCAGATCTAACAAGTAAAATTTTTGCGGCAGGTTGTGATATTGTTCTTCATTGTCATGGTAAGCCACAAGAGATGCATATTGTTGCTAATGCTGCTCCATTTTTAGGAGGAGAATCATTGGAGCGTGCATGTAATATTTGCTCTAAAGTTATAACACCGGATCATTCGGATGAAAATGCTTTAAGAGAAGAATTTTCAAGTCTTTTAGCTCTTGTTTAAATGAAGGAAGAGAAGTTTTTAATATGGAGATCAATGATAAATGATATGCAGAATTGAAAATGTTATTTTTTAATAGTCGTTTTGTTGCCTTTCATTTGTAAAGAAAATATAATATTAAGCAGAATATAAGGCTATGATTATATTTTCATAATATTTATAGGATGATTGTGGACGAATTAAATCAGTCTTAGAGGCATAGATGAAGTGATGGGTAATATTTTTTCACCAACGCATTTAATTGTAATTTTGCTAATTATCCTTGTACTTTTCGGGCGTGGTAAGGTTTCTGAATTAATGGGCGATGTTGCTAAAGGTATCAAGGCTTTTAAAAATAACATGAAGGAAGAAGAGGGAAGTATTGAAGATGAACTTGAAGTAGCTAATTATTCTAAAACAATAGATGTTGAATCTCAGCATTCTCAGCCATTATCAGAAAAGCGTGCGGTAGATTCAAAAAACGACACTTCTAAGGTGAAGAAGGATTTTGTTTCGAAAGAATGATGTTGCAAAGTAACTAAAGATGAAATCATAATTTTAGCAATAGCATTTTAAATAGAGAAGTTGAGTATAAGTGATGTTGGGAATTGATGGGTCGGAGTTTCTCGTTATCTTACTTATTTTCATTATCGTGGTTGGACCAAAAGATTTGCCTAAAATGCTAAAAGTTATAGCAAAAGCGTTTACATATGTACGTTCAACAGCTAATGAATTTCGTCATCATTTTGATGATGCAATAAAACAAGCTGAGTTAGATGAATTAAAAAAGATATTGTCAGACACCGGTAATCTTAATCCTAGAAAACAGTTAAAAACCACTTGTGATTCAATATATGAATATGATGAAAAAAAGGATGTTTCAGGTAATCCTGATGTTGATACAATCCATAAAACAGAAAAAGATATACAGATTTTTGAATTTGGTACAAATGAAGTTAACGAAGATTTGACAGTATCTACTATTCATAGTCATGAAATTATCTGTACAGATTCTAAAGATAAGGAAAATGCATCGTGAATTTTGAAAAAGATGAAGTTGATGTCAAAGTTACGCTTCTAGAGCATTTGGTTGAGCTTCGTCAGAAAATTATTGCAGTTCTGATTGTGTTTTTTATAACTTTTATTCTGTGTTTTCTTGTCAAAGATTATATTTTGAATTTTTTGATATGGCCTTATCAGTGGGCGATGAAGATATCAGGTGGTTATCCCGAAAATATTCGTCTTCAATCAACCCAAGTATGGGAGACTTTTTTAACAAAGATGAAACTTGCTGCATTTGGTGCAGTTATTTTATCATTTCCTTATATGGCTTTTCAACTTTATAGTTTTATAGCTCCAGGACTTTATAAAAATGAGCGTAGAGCTTTTTTACCATTTCTCATTAGTGCGCCGATTTTATTTATTGTGGGAGGAGCATTTGTTTATGGTCTTTTAGCTCCGCTAATGCTATGGTTTAGCCTTTCTCAACAGGCTTTGCCGGATTTTCGTTTAAGGATAGAGTTTATAGCCCGTATCTCAGACTATTTAAATTTTATGATATCCTTTATCTTGATTTTTGGTTTGATTTTTCAATTGCCTCTCATCACAAGTCTTTTAACGAGAGTCGGACTATTGACAGGTCATATGTTAGTATCCAAACGAAAATGGGCTATTCTAATTTCTTTTATAGTTGCTGCTATGGTAACACCATCAGATTTTTTTACTATGTTTGCAGTGGCTTTACCAACTGTGCTTCTTTATGAGGTATCAATTTTGATTGCATGCTGGATAGAAAAAAATAAAAAATCCTTGTAGTGCAATTATATTTTTTACGGTACAAAATGATTAGAAATAATGCAAAAGAGGGTTTTAATGCTTGATATTAAATGGATCCGTGATCATCCTGAGGAATTGGATGCGGTACTTGCAAAGAGAGGTATTGAGCCACAAGCTAAAAATTTGCTAGAGTTTGATCTTGAACGTCGTTTGCATGTTTCTAAAGTACAACAAGCGCAGAAGTTGCGTAATGCATCTTCAGAAAAGATAAGACAAGCCTTAGCTGTTGGTGACCAAAAAACCGCTGATCATGTTAAGGCTGAGGTTGAAAAAATAAAAGTTTTTCTTTCTTCTGCTGTTTTAGAAGAAAAGCGGCTGACAGATAGATTAGAAGCAGCTCTTTCAGCAATACCAAATATTCCATTAGATGATGTTCCAGAAGGAAAAGATGAAAACGATAACGTTGTTATTCGCTATTTTGGTACTCCACCGATGTTTGATTTTTCCCCAAAGGAGCATTTTGATCTTGGTCAAAATCTTAAGCAGATGGATTTTGAACGAGCTAGTCGATTATCAGGTTCACGCTTTACGGTCCTTTCAGGTTCATTGGCACGCTTGGAACGAGCTTTAGGCCAGTTTATGCTTGATCTGCATGTTGATGAACATGGTTATCAAGAGATTTCAGTTCCTCTTCTTGTCCGTGATGAAATTGTTTACGGAGCAGCCCAATTACCAAAATTTTCTGAAGATCTTTTTCGAACGACAGATGGTCGTTGGCTTATTTCTACGGCCGAGGTACCCTTAGTTAATTTAGTTAACAGTGAAATTCTTGATGTCACAGAATTACCTTTGCGCTTTACATCTCTTACTCCTTGTTTTCGTTCAGAGGCAGGGGCTGCAGGGCGTGATACACGTGGTATGTTACGTCAACATCAATTTAGGAAAGTAGAACTTGTATCGATTACCACAGAGGAACAGTCTTTAGATGAATTAGAACGTATGACAGAATGCGCAGAAAATGTTTTGAAACACCTTGGTTTGCCTTTTCGTACTATTGTTCTTTCTACTGGAGATATGGGTTTTGCAGCGCGTAAGACCTATGATATTGAAGTATGGCTTCCAGGACAAGAATGTTATCGTGAAATTTCAAGTTGTTCAGTTTGTGGTGATTTTCAGGGGCGTCGTATGAATGCTCGATATCGTCTAGAAGGTGAAAAAGCATTGCATTTTGTTCATAGTCTAAATGGTTCGGGTACAGCTATTGGTCGTTGTCTTGTAGCTATTCTTGAAAATTACCAACAGGCTGATGGTTCAATTGTTATTCCGGATGTTTTACGGCCTTATATGCAAGGGATGAATTATATTACAGTTTAATTGAGTCACAAGAGATCTGACGTACATTTATTTTTGATGAATGATTACTCATAGATTTAAAAATCATTTATATATTTTTATCGTGCATCAGCGTTTTGAATAGGGTTGTATTCTCTTATTTTAAATTTTATTATTTTGAAACAAAAAAACTACCTTTTTGTATATCAAAAAAAAACATTGATAGGAAGATAAAACCATTCTATTATGTGCTATCTTTACACACTGTTCACTTTCGATAAAATACAGATTCTATTTTTTAACTGTTTTCAATGATAGAAAATTCTTCACCAAGGCTAAAAAATAAGGAAGTATTATTTTAAAATACTTTGTGGGAGATTTTTTCCAAAATAGCTCCTCCCATAAATGTCAGAAAAGAAGGATCTCACATTTTATTGGTTATAGGCAACGCTTTCGTTTTCTCGGGAAAATGTCTTAATTTCTCAACTTGGTTCTGCAAGCTTTTAACTTCTTTAACGGTCTTTATAATGCTTTTTGCCTTGTTTTCTGGTATATTCATACTGTTAGCAAGTAGTCTATACTCATTATTCTTAAGCATTATCAATTCATCTTGTGAAAGACGAGAATTAACTTGATTTAAAAACTTCAAAAGCTCTTTGTTAAGATGAGGATTGTTATTCTTTTTTAAGGCATTCTGCCACATATCACGTGGTAGATCAACAATACGTTGCACTTCTCTGCTAAGCATATATACTGGTTTACTACAGCGTTTTTTCTCGTCTCGATGATTTTGAAGAATTTGGTCCTTAGAATGTTGTATAGTGTCGCCATATTCTTTTATAACTTGACCGAGTGCTGAAGCATTTCTTTCAGCTTTTATACGTTTTGGACTTTTTATGAACAATATTTTATTACCTGCAAGTTTAGCAAAAAACTCAGGAGCGTTTGTCATTTGCTTACAAAATAATTGCCCTAAACTTGACTCTTCACTGATCTGTTTTATCTGGATGTCTAACTTGTTATAGTCTCCAAATACAATTTGTGACAAACGCCTAATTTCTTCTGCTTTTTCTTGAACAGAAGGATTACTGACAACCTTTTTGATAAGCTCACTATGGGTTAAAGGAGGTATTTTTGAGGGAGAGATAAAAATATCTGCAGAAACTTGTTTTTGAGTTTCATTTGCCTTATTATTATCTATAAAGACTTCTGCATATTCAACTGTATCTTCTATAGAATTTTTTTGAGTTTCATTCGCCTTATTATTATTATTATCTATAAAGACTTCTGCATATTCAACCTCTTCTTTAGGTGGAGCATATTTATTTTGCTGTTTCATCTTCTCAACCTGTTTAATAAAATTTATAATTTGTTGTGTCTTGTTTTCATGACATCTCTAACCGAGAAAATATTCTCTTGTAGAATACTTCTTTGAGGATTTTTCCTAAAACAACCGCTTCCATGAATATTAAAAGAAGAATTTTACATTTTTAATGTGTTATAACCATCGTTCTCATTTTCTGAGGAGAAGATTGGTTTAATCTATTAATTTCGTTCTGCAAGCTTTGAGCTTTTTTAAAGATCAGTATGAAATCTTTTGCATTGTTTTCTGGTATATTCGTATTTTTAGCAAGTAGTTTATACTCATTATTCCTAAGCATTGCCAATTCATCTTTTGAAAGACAAGAATTAACTTGATTTAAAAAATTTGAAAGCTCTTTGTTAACATTAATATTGTTATTCTGTTCTAAAGTTTTGTGCCACATATTACGTGGTAGATTAAGAATATCTGTCACTTCTTTGCTAAAATTATTTTGAATAAGGATAAAGGATTTTCGCTCTTTTTGATAATTTTGAAGAATTTTGTCCTTAGAATGTTTTACAACTTCCATATATTCTTTAATAGCTTGACTAAGTATTGGAATATTTTCTTCAGCTGTCTTACGTTCCTGAGTTTTTATGAAAAATATTTTACGACCTGCAAGTTTAGAAAAAGACTTATAAGATTCTAGCACTTGTTTATGAAATACTTTCCCTAAACTTGGATGGTTATTAATCTGTTCTATCTCGTTGTTTAATATTTCCGACTTTCCAAATACAATTTGTGACAAATTCCTAATTTTTGTTGCTTGTTCTTGAACAGAAGGATCATTGGCAATCTTTATGATGAGTTCTTTTTTGGTTAAAGAAACTAATTCTTTATTCTTTTTATATGTGTCATAGTTCTCATAGATTTCAGAGTCTGTTGCAGAATTGCCATAGATTTCAGAATTTTCATAGATTTCAGAATTTGTCGCAGGAGTGTCATAGATTCCAGAGTCTGTTGCAGGATTGTCATAGATTTCAGAATTTTCATAGATTTCAGAATTTGTTGCAGGAGTGTTATGGGTTTTCATAGTCAAACTCTTTGAATAATTGTATTTGTAAGTTTTTATACTTTAATTTTTAATACACTCACCTTGTCAATGGGTATCTTATAATTTCTACTTTTAAACACTTTATATTCATCTACTGAAAGATAAAAAATGACTTAATTTAAAAAATCTAAAAGATTTTTTTAAACGTGCTATAGCCATTATGTTCGAAGGAGAAAGCCTAATTTGATTAAGTTCTTTTTGTAAATTTTGGACTTCTTTAACAACACCTATAATTTTTTGTGCTTTTTCTTCTGATATATTCATATTTTTAGCAAGTAGTTCATACTCATTATTCTTAAGCATTATCAATTCATCTTGTGAAAGACGAGAATTGATCTTATTTAAAAAGTTTGTACATTCTTTGCGAAGCTGAGTATTATTCTGCTGTTTCAAAATGTTTTCTCGCATTTTGCTTGGTAGATCAAGTAAGCTCTGCAAACTATCACTCGGAAGTTCTACTGATTGTGCGAGGCGTTTTTGTTCTGCGTTATGATTTTTAATAATGTTACCCATAGAATTTTCTACAGCATCTGCATATTTGTGAATTGCTTCAACGAGTTTTGAAATATTCTTTTCAGCTTGTTTACGTTTGGAATTTTTTATTCCAAATGTTTTAGACCCCGCAAGTTTAGCAAAAGACTCAGGAGAATTTGTGAGTGTATTGCTGATAATTTTTGTAAAACTTGGGTTTTCATGAATTTGACTTAGTTGATTGGCTAACTGGTTCTGGTTTCCAAATACAATTTGTGACAAACGCCTAATTTCCTTTTCTTGTTCTTGAATAGAATGATCGCTAACAACCTTTCTGATAAATTCATTATAGCTTAAAGGAACTATTTTTTGTGGAGAGATAAAAATATTTGCAGAATTTCGTGATTGAATTTTATTCGGATTATTATTATTTAAACGGATTTCTGCATATTCAACCTCTTGTTTGCGAAGAGGGTCTTTTTGAATTCCATTTGTTTTTGTGTTATTAAAATGAACTTCTGCATATTCAACCTCTTGTTTGCGAAGAGGGTCTTTTTGAATTCCATTTGTTTTTGTGTTATTAAAATGAACTTCTGTATATTCAACCTCTTGTGAAAGAGATTCAGTAGATCTAGCGTGTTGTTTCATGTTTTAACTTTCTTCATGAAATTTATATTTATTGTACCTTGGTATTCATAACATCTCTATATATTATTTACATTCAATAGAACAAATACGTACTATAAAGCCTCCCTGCTACGTCTAAATCAGGAAAATTTTCTCTTAAAAATACCTCTTTTAGTTTTTTTTTCTAAAACAGTTCCCCCCCCCAATAAATATTAAAATGAAAAATCTTACATTTTCAGCTGGCTATAGCCATCGCTTTTTGTTGGCGAGGAGGTTTGATTAATTTAATATCATTTTGCATTTCTTTGGCTTGCTTAACAGTTTCCATAATTTGCTTTGCAAATTTCTCTGGCATGTCAAGACTTTGAGCAAATGATGCATAATCGTTATTACTAATCATTTTATGTTCATCTTTTGAAAGACGAGAATTGACTTGCTCAAGAAAACTAGCCAATTCTCTGCGAAGAGTAGGATTTCCCTCTGTTTTTAAAACATTTACACGTTCTTTTGATGACATACTAAGAAACAACTTTACTTCTTCTGTAGGCAGCGGTATTGTTTTTCCTACGCGCTGCTGTTCTTCTTTATGATTTTTAATAACTTCTTCCTTAGAGATTCTCAGAGAATCCGCTAAATCTTTAATTGCTTCACTGAGTTTAAAAATATTTTCTTCAGCTTCTTTACGTTTTGGACTTTTTATTCCAAATTTTTGAAAACCTGCAAGCTTAGCAATAGATTTAGGATTATGTAGAATCTGTATGGAAAGTTGTTGTGAAAAATTTGGGTTTTTATAAACTCTTTCCATTACAGAGCTGATCTTTTCCCTGTGTCCAAAAACACATGCTGCAAAATGATCAACTTCTTTTTTTTGCTCTTGAACAGAAGAGCTCAATATAGCCATTTCAGTAACTTTATCTTCTGTTAAATCAGGTATTTCTCTTCCTGGGATAAAAACTTTGTTTAAGTCTTCTTGAGCCTTAAATGTTATTGTATCACCTATTTTTAAATTTTTAAATTTGTGCCTTGGAATGACGTGTCTATTACATACAATCAAAGAATTTTCTGTTTTGATCACAATAGCGTCCAGTTGACGACTTTCAAAGGTACCTGTGTAGGTTTGCCCTGGAATTGGCGTTGTAACAAGTGCTTCTGCGAGAGTTTTATCTTGGTTTTTGGACTTAATTCCATTTAAGGTTTCTTTTAAAACATGAGCTTTTTCTGGATTAGAAGCATCTTCAAACAGATGTTTCATAGGCTCTAAATTGTCATTTGCTGCCTCGACATTTGCAATTTCCATACGTTTTGGTGTCACAGCTGCAAGATCTATCTTAATACCCTCAGCTTGAGAGAGTTTTTGCATAAACAAGTGTTGTGTAACTCCATTACCCTGTACAAAGGGACGCGCATGGTTGAGTAATGCATAAATAGTCGTTATATCCTCGGATAATCCTCTCTTTTTTTCTTCTTGCGTTTTATTTTCCGATGAGACTTTATTATTTCTATCAACTGAGACTTTATTATTTCTATCAACAAGCTTCGAATTCAGCTCATTTAAGCAGTTTTCGAGTTTTTCATTAGATGCAAAAACAAGAGCTTGATTTTTTTTTCCGTCTGATGTGCTAGTACTAGCAATTGTACCATCTGACATTTTAATTGACTCATTACGAGTTTTTCCAGCCCAATCAAATATGTTGCAAAATAAGCGCTGATGAAGCTTTTTTAGATAAGAAACGTCAATATTTTTTGGTGGCGGTTCTTGGTGCGCATTAATAAATTCTTTTGCTACTAAATGCGCACATTGCTTTCTAAAGGCCTCATTGTTTTGTATATTAAGTTTATTTTTTAATACACCGTTGTTATAGGTATAATTATGGCTTTGTTCCAATAATAATTGCTTTGCTTGTTTCAAATCAGCGGCGTTTTTTATCGACATGATTACTCCTTTAAAAGGTATAGTTACAAAGTACTAAATTTTTAGTACATAACCCCATTCGCGTATCTTTCTAAAGTTTTGAAGTATAATAAAGACTTCACCTTCCAATCGCCTGTATAACAAGACCTACACTAATAACTTAAAAACACTTTTATAATTCTTGGGATATTATAGAAATAAAACTAGCAGTTTAAGTTATTTCCATGCAATCTTCCTTATTTTTTTAATTACCTTTTAGCTTCCGTAAAACAGGAAACATGTTTTTACTTTCCATGCCATTATTATGATCTTAGCACTAAAGCTTCAATAAATAGCATTTCGTTCTTTTCATTCATAACTGGAATATTGTCAAGTAGTAAAATTGATTTTTATTGAAAAAAATCTAATACTCTTGTCTTTTTTCAACTTATATACTGCTGCTCAATAGTTTTGTTTACCATATGAATGAAGACCTTTCCCCTTGTTTTCTAAGTACAACAGGTAGAATACTGAAATTATAAGAATAACTAGCAGAAATCTATTTATATATATGTGAGTAATATTCTATGATATATTCATTAGATTCGCAGTATGTGAAATTTATAAATAGAGCTAGACTTCATTTAACAGAAAGTGAGATTATGAAAAAAATTCCTAACAATAAAAACTCTTAAAAAGAGTTTTTAAAAGCATATATTAAAGCTCTAATATATAAAGAGCTGAGTAAATTCAGCTATTTTAGTAGGCGTTTACAATATTTTGCTACCTTAGTTATTCTTAATAATACTGCTTGCTTGTAAATAATTTATATTTTTCAGTTTTTTATCGCTTTACTCAATCAGTTTAGTAAAATTCTTTTTCTTTTTTCTTATAAGCTTATAGGAAGGATAATCAATAATGCTTTAAAACAAAAAGGTGATTCCAAAAAACTATTTTAAGGCCTCAAAATACTAGTACAATCTTATCATGAGCATGCTCGATCTGAATGTGATAAAGGAATTTATTCGAAAGTTTTGTTAAATCATTATCTTAATTATTTTCTCAAAAACCGAGAATATTCATATATTCAGACTTATTATGATTTTGATAGATCTAATATAGGTATTTTATAAAAAAAGATCCAAATACTTCTTTATGTATAAACAAAGGAGGAATTTTAGAAGATACAAATCTTATACTTTCATAAAGTTTTGTTTCTCTACAAATTGTATTTTTAGTGATTAATAATCTAGTCCTTAATTAAGATAGGAGCATTCAAAAATGCATTGTTACTTAACTTCATGGATAGTTTCAAACTACTGAAGCTTTAGTAGTGTTTTGTAATGTTATGATTAAGAGCATATTATAATGCAAACTATTTTGCACTTCATTGAATATTCATTATACATCGTGATATCTACGTCATTGTTTTTTATATTTCTTTTCATACTTGGTAGTTTATTGTAAAGAATAGGGAATTGAAATATGCACTAAAGCATCAATTTTAAGAGGGAATTAAAACAACAAAAGTAAGCAACCCATTGGTTTTATTTTATGTATGTTGGCTTGTTGGTCAACTGATGGTATTTATATGCAAAGTTTGACTGTTTATGAGGGGATAATTCATATATATTATGAGATAGCCATTGCATTGGAGGTCAAATAATATCATGGAACAGAAAGGGATTTTACGATTTCGTGAAGAGTTAGCAAGTCTTGTGCTAAAAATGCGTAGTAAAGGCATTGATGATATAAACTTTTTTGCGGCATTAGAGAGAGTCCCACGTCAGAAATTTGTCTCTACTCCTTGGCTTAATAGTGCTTATGATAATAAAGTTATTCCGATTGAATGTGGAGAATATATTGAGCGTCTAGAGGAGCAGCTTTTAATTCTTTCGGCATTATCGTTGAAGAAAAAACATCGTGTTTTAGAAATTGGTACAGGTTCTGGTTTTTGCACTGCCCTTATGGCTTGTCTTAGTGATCGTGTGACAACGGTTGATCGTTATAAAACACTTATTGATTTGGCACGACAAAGATTTGAGAACTTAGGGATTGAAAACATTATTATACGGCAGATCGATGGAAGTCGAGGCGTTACGGGTTTGGGATCATTTGATCGTATTCTCATTTGGCCATCACGTTCTAATGAACCAAAAGAATGTTTAGAACTGCTAGCGGGAAATGGGATTCTCATTCAAGCTATTGGACCAGATGAAGGGATACAAAAAGTAATGCGTTATACAAAAATTGGTAGCCAGTTTGAGTGCTCAGGAATGTTTCAAGTGCGTTATCAACCCTTCATTGAAAATATTGCAGAAGTTCTGTAATTGTGAATTTAGGATATTGCTAAATATTTTATCTGTTCTAACTAATTAGGAATACATTTTGATTTTATCATAAAGATATTTATTTATATTTTTAAAATTTTAACTCTTAGGTAAGATTAGGAAGCTTTAATAGAGTGATTTAAATATTAGGCTAGTGAGCAAAACTATGCATTTAAAGGTTTTGAGTAGCATTTTAAAATGTAATTTTCTGAGAGTGATTCTTTTAGCGGTAACAGCAATAACTACAGGTTGTAGTTCCAGTACAGAGCGTTTTTATGGAGGTTCTTATAATAATACTACTCCTGTCCACTCAATCACGACTATGACTGATGATTCGGGAATGTTATCACAAAATGTTGAAATACAAAGCAGTGAATTGCCGCCTGTAGAATCAAGTAGTATTTCAGAGGCTGGTTACGATTCCATATATAATGATTCTTCAAGACAAGGGGAAGTGTCTTATTCTGATAAGAACAAACAGTTTTTTTCTGATGGGCGGGTTATGGGGACACCGCCTCGAAATCTTGGAACCCTTCCTCGTTCACAAATAAATACTTTTCCTGTTTTTAAGCGGAACTCTTATATTGTGCAGAGTGGAGATACATTATTAAGTATTGCACAACAATTGGGTGTCAGTGTTGATGCGTTAAGGTTAGTCAATGGTATAAACGCTAATTCTATTTATATTGGTCAGTCGTTGATTATCCCAGATCGAAGTACAAAGATGGCTTCAAATGTTCAAGATAGTACTTCAGATGTATCAAAAAAGGTATTTTCATCTCAGTCTAAGAATGTGTCTTCTGTTGAACAGAAAAAAACTCCTGCTTCTGTATATGAAGCGCCTATAAAGACTGCGCCTGCGGTAAAAAACAATATGTTAGACATTGAGAAAAATTCTCTTGCACAGGCAACAACACATAAGTCCATAAATGATTCATCAGATCGAGTTACTGATCCAAATGATATTGTAGTTCCACAATCGACAGGTATTTCTAAAATGCGATGGCCAGTACGAGGACGTTTGTTGAGTCACTTTGGTCAAAAGAAAGGAACTGCAGTTAATCGAGGAATAGATATTACAGTGCCTGAAGGATCATCAGTAAAAGCTGCGGAAAATGGTGTTGTTATTTATGCAAGTGATGGGTTGAAAAAGCTTGGTAACGTTGTCATGATTCGGCACGAAAACAATATTATTACTATTTATGGGCATAATAGTAAGCTTATTGTTAATAGAGGACAAAGGGTCCGCCGTGGTGATGAAATTGCGAAATCGGGTTTTTCAGGAGATGCTAAAACACCGCGTGTTTATTTTGAGGTCCGTAAAAATTCTATACCTGTCGATCCTGCTGAATATTTAGAAAACTAAGTTGGTTATCGAAATAATTTAAATTCATATGAATTCGCTTGCTTTGGTTACAAATATAAGCTTTATTATAATGTTTTGTAAGTTCTTGTTTGACTGTTTTGAATATTATTACTTATTAGATTATGTTAGTTTGTAATGTTAATAAACAAAGTGATTAGCTGAAATAGCATTTCAGTTGTCAAGTATTATGGGTTTGTCGAGGCTAATCATTCATCTAATAGTAGGATAAGAGAGTCATTTCCCGTTGTTTATTTCTTATTGTTAAGAGAGTAGGCTATTCTAACCCGATTACTCTTAAATTTTGCGCATAGGAAGAAGCTAACAAAGCACGAACACGAATCAGATCTTATAGGTTTGTGATCTCGTGGAGACATCGTTGTCAATGAAAGTCACAGTTGCGTATTTATATAGTCGTTCTTTTAAGCTTGAGAGTTTCTGAAATGCCGATTCTGAATAAAGCTATGGTATAACTTTCATAGAGATTTTAACAAGTATTTTAAATGAATAGTCAAGTAGATTTGATAATATCATGTTCAAGCGTTAAAATTGACAAAAATATTAATTCACTTTGTGTGATCTTGAAACCTTTCATGAATAGTTTTTTAAACTATCAATTTTTATAAAAGTGTGAAAAACTATTGCATTAAAAGTTCTACAGTGAACCACAGTAAGAGCACCTGATTGAATAAAGGACTCATAAGTTTACCTCCGCAGCTTACTATTCCAACTATGAAAAAAGCTGTGAACCATGATTTTAAAAGTATCACAATAAAAGAGATGATACAAGAAATGATGAGAGCGTGAGTAATAAATGTCGGTTTCAAGAGAAAACAATTGAAAAAAATCGAACAAGTAACCCATATTCCAATACTACACATAACGAAAGCTAAGGGGGTACTTATTGTTATTGTTTTTGAAAGTAACACTAATTTCATATAGATGGCATCCCTTTTGTTGATAATCGATTTGTAAACCTCTTAAACTGTAGATGATTCATGTAGATTATATCAATATGTAGTATTTTTCTATTGACAGTATTTCAAAAATCGTGTCTGAAAATCCCACATTATTATTTGTATTGTGAAGTTCTGAATTTATAGTCTTCGGAAGTTTTTACTTTTGGTTTTTTGGGGGGGATATAAAAGGATCTTGTTATCTAAGATAATAAGAAAATACAAATTCTCTCCTTTTGAATAGAGTTAAGAGTATCTTCCTGATGATCGGCTGGAACGTCTAAGGAGAACACAACTTAAGAGTACACGTTTTTTGAAGAAAGCTATTTAAAAACAATTGAGGAAATCAGTAAAAATATACGAAAAATGTAATGATTGCTGTATTTAGAATAAAAAGTTTTAAAATATTCTGATAATTAATTTAGGGAAAAGTTGATATTTAAATGATATACAGAAAAACGAAATAAATTTTTTTAATTTTTGTTCGTTGCTTTCTTGTTCTTAAAGCTTTATTTCCTTTGAAAAAGTTACAACTGTATGATGTAGTTTTACAGTATCTAAATGAGCTTTCTTCTTATGAGTCAAAAACTTATTTTAGTGAAGTAAGAGATACTTGAAGTTTAATCTATAGGAGATAAAAATGTTGGTTACTAACGCTTACGCTCAGGCTATAAGTGATACTTCGAATGGAGCATCATTTATTACCTTTGTCCCTTTCATTTTAATTTTTGCAATCATGTATTTTTTGATCATTCGTCCACAGCGTGCGCAAATGAAAAAGAGGCAGGAAATGCTTAATGCTGTGCGTCGTGGAGATACAGTTGTGACGGGTGGAGGTATTCTTGGTAAAGTTACAAAAGTTTATGATGGGAGTGGCGAGTTAGAAGTTGAAATTGGTGAAGGTATACGTATTCGCGTTATTCGTTCAACATTAGCTGATGTTCGGGTTAAAGGTGAACCACTATCGGAAGAAAAATCAAAACCTAGCACTAAGATAAAAGCATCCAAAACTTCTGAAGATAAGGTTGGAATAAAGAAAAATATGTCTGCTACTAAAATAAAAAAAGTTGTACAAAAGAAAAATAAACAGAAAACGTAGTTATGATTTATATGATTCTTTTAAACATTACTTTTACGGATACGTAATGGCTTTTTGTATAAGGGCCATTATATTTTATTAAGTAGCTTGATAATTGATAAATGGTATTTTACCTCTATTTGTTTTTTATAGGTTATTTTTAAAAAAACTAATTTAATTGATGAAATATTATAGCAGTTTGTAATTATTTATTACTCTAATGTGCTTGCTGTATATGATACGATCAAATTTTTTGAAGAAAATAGATTGAGATAACTTTCTCTGTTTATGATATGTGTTTTCATTACATTTTATTGCAAACTTTTTGATATTATTTGCAATATTTTAGGGTATTGCCCTCTTTCTTATTTTGGTGGATTGATATTAAAGATTTTACGTGTCTTTGTTAAAATGTTATGATCCCTGCTTATTCGTTAGTTTTTATTATTGTTTCTATGCTGATTTAGGAGAGAAAAATGCAATTGGGTTTCCAAAAATAAAAGATGTCTGTTATGTCATATGCAATTCAAATTCGTGAAGCGCATTTTCCGGGACGTGCATCTATTGATGCTTATGGGAATGGGGGATTTCGTTTCGCAGATATGTCTCACAAAGGTTCTATTATTTGTTTACCATCAGGTATTTATGGTATCGATATGAAAGGGCCTATTCCTACACAGGATAATATTTCTCGTGTTGTGGAAGAAGCAGATAAGATTGAGATTTTATTGATAGGTACTGGACTCGAATTGTTGCCCTTACCCGAAAAGTTACGGTTTCTTTTATGGGAAAAGCATATTTCGACAGATACAATGAGCACAGGAGCTGCAGTACGTACGTTTAATGTTCTCTTGGCTGAAGATCGTGCGGTTGCTGCATTATTATTTGCAATAGAATGATAAATTTTCTTCCTTATTGTCTTGATATTTTACGTAATACAGATCGTGATCGTTATATATCAGTTTTATTTGCACCCAAACAAAAACGTAGAGCATTAGCTGCTCTTTACGCTTTTAATGCAGAAGTTGCTCGTATTCGCGAAAGTGTACGTGATCCGCTTATTGGTGAGATACGATTACGTTGGTGGCGTGATTCTATTGCTAATGATGAAATACAAAATAGTGAGAATAATCCCGTTTTAAGTGATTTATTAAAAACAATTACTTTGTTTAAATTACCGAAAACCGCTTTTTTACATTATTGCGATGCGCGTATTTTTGATCTTTACCATAATCCAATAATAACTATTCATGATCTTGAGACTTATTGTAGTAAAACAGCAAGTACAATATTGAAACTGTCTTGCCAGATATTAGATTTTGATGTGGCACCAAATTTCACAGATGCTTGTAAATATGGGGGGATAGCTCAAGCATTAAGTGGTATATTACGTCTTTTTTCATTGATGCAATCACGATATCAATGTTATTTTCCTGCCGATATGTTAGAGGCTTTGGGGATGAATAGGGGAGAGTTAGATTCCAATTGCATTAATGATGAACAAAAACAGCAGATTATTGAGGCTATGGTAGCGTTATCGCGAGATTACTATCTTAAGTTTTATGAGCATTCTGTTGTTTTGCCTAAAACGCTTAAACCAGCATTTCTCCCATTAGCAGTTACGCCGGCATCTTTGCAAAAAACAATACAGTTGGGAGCAAAAGTTTTTCACGGCAATACGACTTCATTATTGCTTCATCGTTATTGGTTGATAACCAAAGCAGCGATTAGTGGTAATTTTCCAAAGTTATTTTAATAATAATTTTTAGATATTTAGCACTTTAAGCATATCTTATATTTAATTTTATGTGAATATAATTATTGTCTTCAATGATGGAATAGAAGGCCATTGTTTATGCTAAATTATTTGCTAATATAGTCTTTAATAGTGATTTGGTGTATCAGCATCAGTTAATTACAGCAGTTTTGTTTGGAACAAGTATTGCGGTGGAATAAGCTATCATAAAAGAGGGGATTAGTGAATTCTTATATTTGATCTTTGTTAGTTTTCTTAAATCCCAGAAGAACTGAAAAGGTCTTTGTATTTAGACATCATAGCGTTTTATCTGTTTTTTTATAATATTTTATAAGTATATTGGGTTACTAAGAACATAATCTATAGTGACCTGTTTAAAGAGTAACTTATACATTCGATTTGGAATATAGATTTTGTCAAACTGGTATATGTAAAATTATCATCATGAAAAGTTAAATTGGTTTAAAATAATCAAAAATTAAATACTGATATCGCTCTAAAGAGCAAGTTTAATAATTATGGTTTAAAACTTAGCGCTATTCATTAAAAAATTTTTACTATTCTTTTTAGCTTAATGTAATAAAGATACTTTATGTTATAATAATAACTTGAAATGTATTTATTGCTATTATATAGCTCATAATGTGTTTAAACGATTTTAAATATTTGAAACTTTATTGAGTTTTGTAATGGTAAATATTAAATATGCTGCAAGTTTTCTCTTCTTTTCTCTTCTTTTCTCTTCTCTTTTTATAGCTGATACTGTTTATCCGAAAACTAAAGTTCCTCGTAAAATAGAATCGGACGATCGTGCTTTTGTTGCAGAAATTTATAGAGACGATGGAAATATAAAGGTCCGTACAATAAAAAATATAACATGTAGTATACCTAATAAAAGTGAAGCCTTTTGTTGCAAATCCGATCAGAAAAATTGCAATAGTTCAAAAAAGAAGAAAGAAAAAAATAACAGTAAAAACAACAATGAAGAGTTAGCTGCACTAAATGAAGGGGTAGTTGCAATATATGCGTCGGAATTGGGCACTGTTATTGATGTGGACGATATGAAGATTTTTGGTCCAGTACAAAAGAGTGAGCAGCCTAAAGGTACTGAGCATATATATGGTGTGTGGGTAAAACAACAGGGAGCAGTTACTGTAGGTGAAGCAACCTTGAAAGACCTAACAGTAGGTCTTAATGCTGAAGCCGATAGTATAATATACATAACATCGGGATCAATTAAAGATAGTGAGGTTGCTGTTTATTCTCATGGTAATAGAGCTTATATTGGGTTAGAGGATGTAAGCATTACAGTAGGTGATAAGGGAGTCGGTCTTTTAAATAAGGAAAATGCTTCTATTATTATGATGGGAGATGAAAACAAGGGAGACATTACTTTTACGGCAGGTAATGCAGTTTATATAGATACAGGAGAGGTTATTTTAGAAAATATTACTATTCGTAATAATGTTAAAGGCAGTGATACTGTTAACCGTCAGCATGCTATATTTTCTTCTACTGTTCAAACTGCTATTCACATACATCCAGATAGTGTTTTTAAGATGGAGGAGGGAAATGTTACTCTAGAATATGCGCATGGTCTGGTATTTGACGTTGGAGGGTCTAGAGAAGAAAAAAAAGCTTCAGGACCAATAGAGGTTGATATTGATAGTGCAAATATTCAAGTAAATAGTGCTCAATTTTATGGCATGTATTTACATTATTCGGATAAGAAGAGCCAATCTTCTAATGGAAAATCTCCAGAAAATCACATTTCTAATGGAAATAATAGAAAATCTCTAGAAAATCACAATAGTATAGTTGTTTCTTTGAAGAAAACAAATTTTTCTGTTCCCAAAAGTGCGGTTATTTATAGTGATAAGTCTGATAATACCCATAATCTCACCTTTAAATTGTCAGAGAATGCAACTCTTTCTGGCAATCTTTTGTTACAAGCTAATAGTGGCGTTGTAAAAGTTGAGGCTGATGGATCTAAACTGGAAGGTGGTTCTTTAATTACTAATGGAGCTATAGCAAATTTGCATTTAAAAAATCATTCGACATGGACTTTGACAAAAAGGAAACAGCAACCTTCGAAAGATTTGAGTGTTACAGATTCATCTATTTCTACTATGATCCTTTCAGATAGTAGCATTATTTTTGAAAAGCCAACATCCAATATTTATCAAACGCTCCGTATTGGTAAAGGGAGCGGCACTGTTTATACAGCGCAGGGCAATGCAGAACTTTATATTAATACTTATCTAAATCAAGGAGGGGAGATTGCTCGTCAAAAGACGGATCGCCTTTTAATTCATGGAGACGTATCTGGTACTACTACAGTTCATGTTTTAGCTGTTTCAGGAAGTCCAGGAGACGAAATAGGTCGAGGTGCAAAAAATAATAACAAGGGTATTTCTATTATTCAGGTTTCTGGAGCAGCTCAGGAAGATTCTTTTAAATTATTTAATGATTATATCACCTTGTATAATTTACCTTATCAATATCGTCTTTATGCTTATGGTCCAAGTTCTGCTTTAGGGGCGGCGGATCCAAAACAAAAATTGGTTGGAAATAATGAGGAAAGAGAAAATAGAGACAGTAAATCTAGTAAGCCTTTTTGGGATTATCGTCTTCAGATTGAATATATTAGTTTTCTCCCTTTTTTAAAACCTATGTCATTAGACCTTGCATCATTTAAACCTCGACGTTTCCAGAAGCCAGGCTTACCTGAAAAAAGAGTGCCGGTAGTTGTGCCACAGCTTCCAAGTTATTTAGTCTTGCCTCATGCTTTATTCCATGCGAATTTGGTAGATATAAATAATCACTATGAACTATTAGAATCTACGCACAATGGGACCAATGAAACTGGGCACAATGGAAAGGCAAACTTTTTCATACATGGTTATGGTAGTAATTATCGCTATGCTTCAAATTTGACTGTTTTTGAATATGGTTATAGCGCTGATCTTGACTATAATGCTATGATGGCAGGTGTTGTATTAAAGACGTTAGAGAGTAAGCATAGTGCTTTGTCTTTGGGAGCTATAGGAACTTATAGTAGCCTTTCTCTTCAGCCTTATGTTGTTGAACAAAGTCAGAAGAGTATATTTAATAAATGGTCAGGAAAGCTTTATGCTCACTTACAGTATGATACAGGCTTTTATGTGAATGGAGTTATGTCTTGTGGTTCCTTTAAAGGTGATGTTTCGACTTTGGTTCGAGGGAAAACAGCGACGTTAAGGGGTGAACTTCTGAGTTCTTCTTTAATGGGAGGTCAAGCTATTTTAACGAATTATGATGGATTTGTTGTTGAGCCACAGCTGCAAGTTATTTATCAGTCTGTGATGTTTGACAAGGCTCGTGATATTGATCGGTTTGATATTGATTTAGGAAATCATAACCAATGGATTGCAAGTATTGGTGGTCGTTTCACTAAAACTATGATGGGGTCTGAAGAAGGACGTATTGTTTCTTTTTATAGCAAATTTCATTTTGCCCATAATTATGAAAATAAACGGATAGTGCATTTTAAAGATGCTTTTCAGTTAGGAGCATTTGGTTCTACAGTGGAAGCAGGTTTAGGTGTTCATGCCCAATTGCTTTCTAAAATAGTGCTTCATGGTGATTTGTTATATAAACATAAACTCACTAAAGCAGGTTTTTCTGGTACAAGTGTTTCCGGCGGAATACGCTACCAATTTTAAAAAGAAAGGATTAGTTCATTTTTATATCTGATGACCTCTTGTCAGTTTTTTTAAAAACCCTAGCAAAACTGGCTGATAATCCTTAACCTCTGATTTCAAGAAATTAGAGTATCGCTTGTGTTTTTCACTCTATCTCTGGAATGAAAATTAACTTTCTTGGAGCTTTTTATTTAAATATTTAATTTAAGGGTGCGTGTTTAAAAATCAAAGAGGCATTGTAGCTTTTTTAAGCCATTTTTTATCTTCTTTATTAAGGTAGGGTGCATTAACTTGGTAAACATGGGCGTGATAGTCGTTAAGCCATTGTTTCTCTTGTGTTGTTAAAAGCTCTATCAGGATTAATTGTCGATCAATAGGACAATTTGTAAGTGTTTCGAATGATAGCATGTCTATATCGCCATCGGCAATTTTTTGAGCTGGTTTGACAATCATCAAATTTTCAATACGAATACCAAAAGCTTGTTCACGGTAATATCCGGGTTCATTCGAAATAATCATACCGGGAATAAGTTCTTGGCTTCCATAGCGTGAAAGATTTTGTGGTCCTTCATGAACAGAGAGATAAGAACCAACTCCATGACCAGTGCCATGTGCATAATCAAAACCAGCTTTCCATAATGCACTGCGTGCTAAAACATCAATATCTTGTCCACGTGTACCTTTAGGAAATCTTGCACTTGAAAGAGCAATCATGCCTTTGAGGACAAGTGTAAAACAGCGTTTTTCTTCTTCTCCAACATTTCCAATTGCTACTGTACGGGTGACATCTGTTGTACCATCTCGGTATTGTCCACCTGAATCAACAAGATAAAGCTCACCAGCATTTAACAGCCTATTTGTTTTAGTGGTTACATGATAATGAATAATTGCAGCATTTTTACCTGCTGCTGAAATGGTATCAAATGAAAGATCTTCGAGTTTCATTCCCATTTTCTGTGCTGTCATGATACGAAATTTTTCTAATTTTTTGGCAGCAGCAATTTCATTAATTGTACCTGGTCTTTGTCTATCCAGCCAAGAAAAAAAACGGGTAAGTGCTACACCATCACTTAAATGTGCTTTGCGTGAGCCATTGAGTTCTGTAGTATTTTTAATGGCACGTGGTAAGATAACAGGATCAGTCAGTGTAATAAAAGATCCGCCTTTTTCTTCAATAACGGTGCGTAATTTTTCGCACGTTAACAATGGATCTAAAGCAAAAACAGTACCTTTTTGAATATGATCTTTGATATTTGAAATAAGTTTTTCTGGTTCATATAATTTTGCATAACGTTCCAGATATTGTTTTTGCTCATTACCAATTTTTTTACTATCAATAAATAAAGTCGGTTTTTCTTTGACTAAAATTATAGCAAAAGAAAGGGAAAAGGGTGTATTAGCAACGTCATTACCACGTATATTGAATGTCCATGCAATAGAAGATGGATCCGTTAGAATAAAGGCATTTGCACCAGATTTCTTTATGTTTTTGCGAATTCGTGACAGCTTTTCATCGCTGTTATATCCCGCGTATTTAAGAGGATGAATTGATAAAGGAGTTTGTGGAAATTTTGGTTTATCATCCCAAATAAGATCGATGAGATTGGGTTGGCTTTCTATAAGTTTTCCACCTATTTTCAATTCTAATGCTTGTCTCAATATGGCTGTAGCAGTAATGGTATGAAGCCATGGATCAAAGCCAATTGAAAGCTTTTGTCTGTTTTTCTCAAACCATTGTGCTAGTGAGCAGGTCGCTAAATCTTCATAATAAAAGATACGAGAATCTGTTTGCTGACGAACTTGAAGTTTATAACGCCCATCTGTAAATATGATTGCTTTGTCTTTTAAAATCAATGCTATACCAGCTGATCCAGTAAATCCAGTTAGCCAGCCAAGACGTTGAGCATGTTTAGGAACATATTCTCCTTGATGTTCATCTGTATGTGGTACTAGAAAGCCATCTAGTCCAAAGCGATCAAATTCTTTACGAAGAGCTGCAACACGCTCTGCAGCATAAGCAGGATTTGTTATTGTTTCAAAAGATTGATACATAATGATGTTCTTTTCTTTTATTTCAGATGCAAAGTAGCCCATCCTTGCTGAAGATATGTCTCAATATGTTTTAGGCCTTGTTTGACATAAGCTTTTAAAACATCATTGTGCTGTTCTTCAAGGATCCCAGACAATATAATAGATCCATCTTTTCGCAATGCTTGTGCCATATCTTTTGCAAGTTCGATTAAAGGATTGGCAAGGATATTGGCAACGATAAGATCAAAAGGGGTGCATAATGAGATTCTATCATCGTTCAAACCTGTGACTGTAACAGCTGTAACATGTTCTGTGACACCATTGAGGCTAATATTATGTTGTGCTACTTGAATGGCTATTGGGTCTATATCAGCTGCAAGTACAGCAATAGGTTTGAGCATAGCGATACCAATAGCTAATATCCCGCTACCCGTACCAAGATCAAGGGCATTTTGCGGGTTTTCATTTTGCATTACTTTGGTAATCATTTCTAAACAACCAAATGTCGTTCCATGATGACCTGTACCAAAAGCTTGATTAGCTTCAATTTCAATGGGCAAAACATTAGGTGGAATGTTTTGTCGTTCATGGCTACCGTGAAGAAAAAAAGGACCAACACGTACCGGTTTCAGTCCTTCAAGACTTTGTTTTACCCAATCAATATTGGGTAAAATTTCTATGTTAATTTTATCTGGATCTATTGCAAGAGCACGTGAAAATTGTTGGAAAGCACTTTCTTGGTTTGCTTGATCAACATAAAGCGAAATCTCATAAATAGCATTTTTTTCATCTATTTCTGTAAGAGCAACAGGATAACCTTCCTCCTCAAAGACTGTTTCCACAAGAGTGTAAAATTGTTCTGCCTCATTTTTAAAAAATGTACAGTACAGACGAATTTGTTGCAACATACTATTCTTTAATTAGTAAGCCGAATTTGAAACGAGTTTTTTAAGTCGTGTAATAGCGATATCATCTTTTAATTTGTTATTATTTTCTTCGACATTATATGGAATAACGCCAGCTAGTTTTCCACCTTTTTTAAGCAAGAAAATTGCTGCTGTGTGATTATAGGTATAGTTGTCATCATCTGTTCCGGGTACTTTTTCAGCAACAATATTAAAAGAGCTAACCATTTTATGAACTGCGTTAGGGTCTCCACTTATACCAATGATTTTATCAGTAAAATTGCTTAAATATTCACGAAGCACTTCTGGTGTATCGCGTTCAGGGTCAACAGTGACGAACCATACATTTAATTTATCGACATTTGGACCAATTGCTGTAAGCCACCGATTAAGATCCACAAGTGTAGTAGGGCAGGTATCAGGGCACATAGTGTAGCCAAAAAAGATTACTGAAGATTTGCTTCGGATGTCCGCTTCAGTAACAATTTTACCATTAGAAGCAGTGAGTGTGAAATTCTCACCTAGGGGTTTATTCCTAAACGTATCATACGTAAAAACACTAGCAAGAAATACAATCGTTAACCCCAATATGCGTATTATATTTTTCATAGGTTGACTCTCTTAAATATGAAAAATTATAATGCTTATAACTTAATTTTGCAATCACTGTTTTGGCAGGCAAAGGATGTATGTTGATGAGTATGCAAATACTATTACTATGAAAACATCCTATCCAATATAAAGATTGGGTACGGTGTTTCGTATAATTTATTCAAAAAAAAATAAGAACATTTTGGTATTTTTGACAAAAAATCACTTTGTATTATAATAAAACAAAGTATTATAATAAAACAAAAGATTTAGAGAGCACACAAAATTTTGTAGAGACTAGATAAGAGAATTTTACTATGTCCAAAAAATATAAATCTATAGATAAAATAAGAGTTGATGATGATAAAGGCTCTGATTGCATCACTAAAGTTCTTAAGAACTCTAAGCAGAACTCTAAACGTATCCGTTCAAATGATTTGAGTGATGTTATTGAAGACATAGACAATCTATTCGATGAAGGAAATTTGCAGGTTGCTACCGATCACGCTCAGATCTACGATAAAAATAAGGTTCGCGGTAATGGTTTTTTCAAGAAATATGAACTTACAGAGGAGTCAATATTGGTCAATTCTGAGAAACTTTATCGCATTATAGCTCTTAGAGATTTTGGAGATGTAGAAGCAGGTGATCTTGGCGGTTTTATCGCAAATGAAACAAATTTATCCCACGAAGGGAATTGTTGGGTTTATGATTTTTCTCGAGTTTACGAAGCAGCTCATGTTTCTGGTAATGCTGGGATTTATGATTTTGCAGAAGTTCATGGTAGTGCTAGGGTTTTTGATGATTCTAAGGTTGGTAATAACGCTGAGATTTGTGATAGTGCTCAAGTTTATGGTAATGCTGAGATTTATGGTAATTCCATAATTTCTGGCTGTGCTGATGTTTGTGGTAATGTCGAGGTTTCTGATTTGGCTCAGGTTTGTGGAAATGCCAAAGTTTTTGGTAACTCTGAGATTTTTGGTAGTGCCACAGTTTTTGGTAGAGCTGAGATTCGCGATGGAGTTGTAATTTGTGGCAATTCAAGTGTTTTTGGAGATGCTAAGATTTATGATTATGCCTGCATTTCTGATGATGCTCAGGTTTTCGATGAAGCTGAGATTTTTGGTGCAGCTGAGATTTTTGGGAATGCTAAAATTTATGATTATGCCAAAGTTTATGATGATGCGCTAATTTGCGGCAGTTCTATAGTTTACGATAAAGCTGAAATTTATGGCAATGCTAAGATTAGCGAGAATGCCAAAATTTTTAATAATGCTAAGGTTTTTGGTGGTGCTAAGGTTTTTGGTGGTGCTTGTGTTTATGGCAATGCTCAAGTTTACGATAAAGTTAAGATTTGTTGTAATGCTGATGTTCGTGGTAATGTAAAAATTTTCGGTCTAGCTAGGGTTTGTGGTGATGCCTGTGTTTATGGCAACGCTCAAGTTTACGATGAGGCTAAGATTTATCGTAACGCTAGTGTTTATAATGATGCAAAAGTTTTCGGTCGCGCTTCGGTTTTAGGTAGTGCTAGAATTTTTGATGCTGCCCAAATTTATGGTAATACCAGGGTTTTTTGTAACGCTGAGGTTTATGGTAATGCTTGTGTTTATAACAATGTACAGCTTTACGGCAATGCTAATATTTTTGGAAATGCTAAGATTTATGGTTGTGCTAAAGTTTGTGGTGATGTCAAGATTTATGACAATGCGCGGGTTCACGGCGATGCTAATATTTTTGGTAATATCAGTATTTTAAATAACACTGAAATTTTCAATAATGATCAAATTAATAAAATTCATAGCGATTTTAAAATTTGTGAAACTAAATTTAAAGGCCATTATCTAGGTTTATAAGGGTGTTAAAGCCGATGAATATGATGAACTATTTTTATAAACAATAGATTTATCATTAATTATCATTAAGCTGTGGTTGAGTTGTTGTAAATTAGGCTTTTATTGGGAAAGATAACTTTATAGTGTGTTATACTAAATTTTTTTGATGCAATAATATCAGAATATCAGAAATAGGCTTCTCTCACGTTTTATCCGACAAGAAAGTTTATCTATTGATGAAATTTGACCCATAACCCATTATATGAAAATCTGATCATTTATTAGAGACAGTTAAGGATATGCCAAAAAGATTGATTTTGCAATAATCTTTCTTTTAATATTTTTTGTTGACGGAGTTTGGTCATCCTAATTTTGGATTAATATTACCATAACAAAAGCTGATAATTTTCTTCAAGTATTTAAATGTCGCTATCGTTTGTTTTTCCGAGACATTGCTATCTTAGCGTTGAATAATTATTACGAAAGGGATTTTGACCTTTGAGGTGTGTTTGGCCATAACCACCGTAAAGTGTTTCTTTAATTTAGAAATTAATACATAATTTCATGCATTAAAAAACATTTTGACATTTTATAAAAAAACATTATGAGAGATATGGTGAAAATATGTAATTTTTTAGAGATTAAATAGGGAAATTCTTCATGTTCGAGAAAGATGAAAAAAAAGTAGTTGATGCCGAAGTGGGTGATCAAACTAAAACTTTTAAGGTCTCTAAACGTCTCATTGTAGATGACTTAGGTAATATTAGTGAAGATGCAAGGAATTTATCCGATGAAGATAATTTTCAGGTTGTACCTGGTCATGCTCAGGTTATCGATGAAAATAAGGTTTCTGTTAATGCTACTTTAAAGAAATATGAACTCACAGACGAAGAAATATCGATCAATTCTCATAAGCTTTATCGCATTAGAGCCCTTAGGGATTTTGGACATGTAAAGGCAGGTGATCTTGGTGGTTTTATTGCAGATGAAACTAATTTATCCCATGAAGGCCATTGTTGGGTTAATTATGATGCTCGAGTTTACGAAACAGCTCGTGTTTCTGGCGATGCTCAGATTTTTGATGATGCAGAAGTTTGTGGTAATGCAAGAGTTTATGGTGATGCTGGGGTTTGGCATGATGCCAAAATTTATGGACAGGCTCAGATTTTTGGCAATACTAGGGTTTTGGCCAGTGCTCAGATTTATGACAATGCCGCAGTTTATGACAGCTCTCAGATTTCTGGCAATGCCAGGATTCATGGTGATGCTTGCATTTGTGGTTATGCTACAGTTTTCAATAATGTAGAGATTTACGATAATGCTAAGATTTATGGCTGTGCCATGATTTTTGATAATGCCTCGGTTTACGGCAATGCTGCAGTTTGGGGTGATGCTCAGGTTTGTGAAAATGCTAAGCTTCATGAAAATGTTAAAGTTTACGAAAAAGTTAAAGTTTCGGGTCATGCTAAGATTGGTGGTGATGCCATGATTTATGGTAAGGCTGAGATTTATAATAATGCTAAGGTTTATGGTTGTGCTCAAGTTGCTGAAAACGCTAAGGTGTTTGACAATGCTAAGGTGTCTGGCAATGCTAAAGTATTAGGCAGTGCTAATGTTTATGGTAATGCCCATATTTATGATAATGCTCAAACTTGCGGTAAAGTTGAGATTTTTAATAGTGCTGAGATTTATGGCGATGCCCGTATTTATGACAATGGTGGGATTTTTGGTAATGCCAGAGTTTATGGAAACGCTCGGGTTTTTGGTGATGCCAGTGTTTTTGGCAATACTGAGGTTTCAGGTAATGCTATAGTTCGTGGCCATGCTGAAGTTTATGGGAATGCTAAGGTTTATGGTAATGCCGGAATTTTTAATTTTGCTAAGGTTCACGGAAAAGCTCAAGTTTGTGGCGATTCTGTAGTTCAAGGTATTGCTGAAGTTTATGGTTCTGAGATTTTAGATAACGTTGTAATTTCTACTAGTGATCAGATTAATAAGAAGGAAATTCATAATGATGTCAAAATCCATCAAACTAAATCTAAAAATCACAGCTTATGTTTATGAAAGTGTTAAAGCTGTTGAAAATAGCAATTTAGTAAAATCAATACTGTTTTTACATTGCAAGTGCTGTTGTCTATTAGCGTATCACTGTACACTATACCGTTGTTAGCAATTTTAACGGTGTCATCAACTTAGGGAATATTCTTTAATTTAGTTTTACAATTTTACGTCTTTATAAGTATAAGTTTATTTTTTGGCCTTTTAGAAAAGGATTTTGTGGGGAAATAAAAAAATTTTCCTTTAAAAACGTTTTTAAGCAATCAGATAATTGGGGTAATATTAGTGCAAATATTGCAGATATTAGAGAATCTATTTGATAGGAGCAATTCTCAAGCTGATGATACTTTTTTCAAAAAGTATAAACTTACAGACGAAGTGATTACGATCGGTTCTCATAAACTTTACCGTATTATGGCTCTTAGAGACTTTGGATATATAAGGGCAGGTAGCCTTGGTGGTTTTATTGCAAATGAAACGAATTTGTCTCATGAAGGCGATTGTTGGGTTGATAGTGATGCTTGCGTTTACGCCAAAGCTTATGTTTCTGGCAATGCTAAGGTTTGTGATAATGCTAAGGTTTGTGATAATGCTAAGGTTTGTGATAATGCTGAGATTAAAGATGATGTTAGGATTCATGGTAATGCTGTGGTTGGAGATAATGCTTCGATTTTTGCCAATGCTCAGATTTTTGGTAATGCCAAGGTTAATGGCCATGTGAAAGTTTTTGGTAATGCTAAGATTAGTAGTGCTGCCAAAGTTTATAGCAATGCTGAAATTTATGGCAATGCTGAAATTTATGGCAATGCTGAAATTTATGGCAATGCTGAAATTTTTGAAAATGCCAAAGTTTTGGATGATGCTGAGGTTTGTGGCAATGCTAAAGTTTATGGTAATGCTGAAATTTGGAATAAGGCAAAAGTTTTGGGATGTGCTGAGGTTTTCGGTAATGTTGAAGTTTGTGGCAATGCTAGGGTTTTTAGTTATGCCAGTATTTGTGAAAATAGTAAGGTTTATGGTAATGCTAATGTTTCTGGCAGAGCTGAGATTTGCGGTGATGCCAAAGTTTATAGTAATGCTGAGGTTTATGGTAATGCCAAAGTTTATGGTAATGCTGAGGTTTATGGTAATGCCAGAGTTTATGGTAATGCTGAGGTTTATGGTAATGCCAGAGTTTATGGTAATGCCAAGATTTCCAAAAATATTATAATTAACGGCAATGCTGAAATTTATACTGGTATCAATATTTCAGATAACAACGAAATTTCCAATAATAATCAAATTAACACAAAGGAAATTCATGACCGTTCCAAATCTTTTATAAAAAAGCATTACAGAGGTTTATAGCGGTGTTAGAACTTTTGAGAATGGTACGGTTTAAGTGATATTACTGGTTTGCGGTGTTGTTTGTTGCAAAAAAGAGAGTGAAAAGCTTATAAAAAATGTGAAATTTGATAGATGTTGATTTTATTATGTTTTTTATGCTAAAAATTAGTATGCAATTTTGTTGCAAATTTCTTCCTAAAATAGGATAGACATTTCCTCTGCTTAAGCAAGGATGATTATCATACAAAATTATTTAAGAAAAAACAGAGATTTTCTATTTTTCTTAGTTTGTCACTTAAGCAACGGATATGTGCAAAAGCAACGGATATGTGCAAAGGGTCTGTAATATTTTATTGTTCTTATAGGCATGAAAAATAGTGAACTATCTTTATAAATCAATGACTTATAATTAAAATACGATTGAAAATTAAATTTCTATTTGGAAAGATAACTTTTAGTTAGTTGTACTAAGCTTTTGTTACAAAATTATCAAGAACACGCTTTTCTCCGGCTTTATCGAAGGAGATAGTTAGTTTGTTGCCATCTATTGCTGAAATTTGACCATAACCAAATTTTATATGAAAAATCCGATCATTTATAGAGAAAGCTGAGAGTGTATCAGAAATTGATTTCTCAATGGTCTTTCCTTCAATATTTTTTTGTTGGCGAATTCTGGTTATCCCAATATTTGGATTAATGTCATCACCATAACCAATTCGCTCAATCTGAACAGATGGTCGTTTTCCCCAATTATTATCTGTTGCCTCTGTTTGATTTTTCTGAGCATGTTGCCATCCTGATGTTGAGTAATTATTATAAAAAGGATTTTGGCCTTTGAATCGTGCTTGACCATAACCACCATAAGATGTTTCGATTTCTGTTACTTCTATATGTTCTTTGGGTAATTCATTGAGGAAACGGGAAGGAAGTGTAGATTGCCAAAGTCCATGAATTCGTCGATTGGATACACACCATATGTGCAAGTATTTTTTTGCTCTTGTTAGTCCTACATAAGCAAGTCGCCGTTCTTCTTCTAATCCTGAACGGCCACCTTCATCTAATGAGCGCTGATGAGGAAAGAGACCTTCTTCCCAACCAGGAAGGAAGACTGTTTCAAATTCAAGTCCTTTAGCGGAATGAAGGGTCATGATATTAACTGCATCTGTATTTTCATTGCTTTCAGAATCCATAACCAGTGAAACATGTTCTAAAAAACTAGGAAGATTTTCAAATTGTTCCATAGAACGGATCATTTCTTTAAGATTTTCTAATCGTGTTGGCGCTTCTGGTGAACGATCTTCTTGCCACATTGTTGTATAGCCTGAAGCATCAAGTATTGTTTCAGCAAGCTCCGTGTGTGGTGTATGTTGTAGCATACCTTGCCAGTGGCGGAAATTTTCCACAACATTTCGTAAAGCATTGCGTATTTTTGGTTTTAGCTCATCCGTTGCAATTAGTTCGGTGGCTGCAACAAAGAGGGGAATGGAGCGTGCACGGGCACTATCATAAAGATGACGAAGTGTTGTGTTTCCTAAACCGCGTTTGGGCGTATTGATAATACGTTCAAAAGCCAGATCATCAGCTGGTTGAACAACAACACGTAAGTAAGCCAAAGCATCACGTATTTCCATTCGTTCATAAAAGCGTGGACCACCAATAATGCGATAGTTGAGACCAAGTGTGACAAAACGATCTTCAAATTCACGCATTTGAAATGATGCTCGCACTAATATGGCTATATGATTTAATAAATGTCCATTTTGTTGTGCTTGTTCAATTTCTTTTCCGATAGCGCGGGCCTCTTCTTCTGAATCCCATGCAGCATGAATTTTCACTTTTGCATCGTCACTATTTGTTTGATCAGAAAAAAGTGTTTTTCCAAGCCTATCCTGATTATGAGAAATGAGATGAGCAGCAGTTTTTAAAATATGTGATGTAGAGCGGTAATTACGTTCTAGGCGAATAATTTTTGCAGGAGAAAAGTCTTTTTCAAAGCGCAGTATATTATCGACTTTTGCACCGCGCCATCCATAAATAGATTGATCATCATCTCCTACACAACAAAGGTTGACTTGTTTTTCATGGCGTTGAGCTAAAAGGCGGAGCCAGAGATATTGTGCTGTATTTGTGTCTTGGTATTCATCTACAAGAATATAGCGAAATTTATCATGATATTCACGAAGAATATCTGGGTTATGTTGAAAGATGAAAATAGGGTGCAGCAAAAGATCACCAAAATCACAGGCATTGAGACTTTTTAGTCGATCTTGATAACTGCGATAAAGTTGTCGTCCCATGCCATTTCCAAAAGAATAAGAATCGCCTTCTGATATATGGTTTGGCGAAAGTCCTTGATTTTTCCAAGAATCAATCATCATTGCTAAGTTACGTGCTGGCCAACGCTTATCATCCAATCCTTCGGCTTGAATGAGCTGTTTTAAAAGACGAATAACATCGTCACGATCAAGAATTGTAAAGTTGCTTTTTAAGTCAACAAGCTCTGCATAGCGGCGTAAAATCTTTACACCAGTAGAATGAAATGTTCCAAGCCAAGGCATACCTTCAACAGTTTTACCGATAAGTTCACCAATACGCATTTTCATTTCATGTGCGGATTTATTGGTAAAAGTAACGGCCAATATTTGCTTAGGATGAGCAAGACCGAGATGTAAAATATGAGAAATACGGGTAGTAAGAACACGAGTTTTTCCAGTACCAGCACCCGCAAGAACTAAAATCGGACCCTCTGTGTTTATGACAGCTTGTTTCTGTTCTGGGTTAAGCTTTTCTAAATATTCAGGTTCGTATTGCGTTGTTCTTCTTTCTACTGAAGTATGATTAACTAAGCTGGAATTATTTTCAGGCTTATAAGAAGAGACATCATTTTTAAAAGACGTTATATGATCGGAAAAGTCACTCATTTTATAATTTTGTCTAGTATTTTTTTTGATTTGAACGCTCGATAAAAATTATTTCTTTAAAAAAAACGCAACATGCTAAGTTAAATAAAGGCATAGAGATTACAAGAAAAGGTAAAGAATAATGTTGTAATGTAAGAAGCTATCAAGGACATATATGCGTAAATAAAGCTGCAAGCTTATTTTATTCTTTGATTATAATGGGTGCATAAAAAAATTGCAACGTAAAGACGGGTAAGGCTTTTCTCAATATGAAATTACACTGATAATTATAAAAAAATCACATTTTTTGATGAAATAAAAAAACTTTTAGAGAAAATTGCTTTTAACTAATTAATAGTATCATTCTTGTTTATTTTTATTCATCACTAGAGAGACGATTTTGATCAAGAAATTTTTGAGCTTTTAGAGTTTCTTTTTTATCAAAAAGTTTTTCAAGTTTTGTTCGTCCAAAACGATGGCGATTTTCTTCTGCATGAATAGTTCGTTCTGTACGTTTTTTCTGTTTTCGAAATTGACGAAGATTAATTGTTTCAACCATAGGGTACTTCATTTATTTTTTGCGGAAGGAGTCCAAGGAAACGATATCAGCACTTTGCTTCGAATCACTATTTGATGGTTCTTTATCCTTTTTGAGATTTGATAGTTTTGTAGATACATTTTCCTTTTTTTGTTTATTTGAAGGAATAACAGGGGTGCACGAAGTATTTTCTGAACTTTCATTCTCTCCAGAAGTGAGGTTAGAGGGGAGATCAAAAGCTGCTTCAAAAGCTGCTGTAGGGTCGTAAAAGACCTGGATAGAATTAAAAGGGATAACCAGTCTTTCAGTAATTTCTCCAAAGGAGAGTGTTACTTCAAAAGCAGTTTCTGATACACTTAGATCTCTAAATTGATGCTGCAATACAATGGTCATTTGATCAGGATAGCGCTCTTGAAGCCGAGGGGAAATTTTTATTCCTGGTGCATTTGTTAAGAAAGTAATAAAAAAATGATGATTACCTGGGAGACCTGCTTTGCCTACTTCTAATAAAACTTTACGGATGACTCCGCGAAGCGCATCCTGAACAAGAATATCGTAACGGATCTGATCTTGAACCATCGAAGTTTATTCCTTTTAATTTGTGCAGTAATTGAATATCACTAATACAGTCCAATAACATGTTTTTTAAAGCTAGCAATATTTTATTTACTATGCACCTAATTAATTAAGAAAAACACCAATTTATTTTAAGTACTGTTTGATAAATCAAATATAGACGGGCCTAAAAGTGAAGGCTTCTGTTGCCAGGTGCCTTCGAACCCCGCTTAAACCTGCGACGGTTTAAGACTTAATTTGAAGCCTTCGCATCGCTTAAGCAGCGATGAGACGTGCCTCCGCATAGTTGTCATTTGCAACTATTCATCTAGCCCGATAACGGTGGTACAATGCCGAGTAAAAGAGCAATCTTTACACCCTTGTCGATCCTGTTTCGCCCCCATAAAAATATAATCTTTGTTGATTATACTTTGGTGGAGGCGCCGGGTACCGCCCCCGGGTCCAATTGGTTTATTTCATTGTCCATTTATTACCATAGCTGAAAGACAGCTTTTTAAATATAAACGAAGAATAATTTTTAGAAAAGGGGGGATTGTTAATATTTTAAATCCTCTAATTATTTAGAAGAAATATGATGCGGCGGTATATAGTTACCGCTTGTTAGAAGGATTGCAAAATGATGAATAATCTAGCAGATATTAAATTGTATATGATGCAAGTCCTGATGAAGCTGCAATAGAACGACTTAGACGTCGTTTAATTTTGATAATGAGTCATCAGGATGCATCATTGGTTTCCATTTCAGATCAAAAAGAATTGGAGCGTGTTGAGAAATGGGCTCAAGATGTATTGGATGTTGATAAGGAAAAAGCAAAAAAATTGTTTCAAAAGTCCCTGAAATTATGTCAGGAAATCATAGAAAAAATCGTGTGACTTTTTACTATCTGATAGCCAAACAAGTAAACGCATTTGATAAAATTTAAATAATTTTAACACTGAATTCTTATATCATGATTACGAAAAAGTCCAAATTTTTTGGACTTTTTTGTTTAATATGAAAATATTTAGTGAATGCCTTCACCTTGAAGATATCCGCTTTTTCGAGCATCAGGCATCAAAAGAACTGCAATGAATGCAATAATCATCATGCCAGTTATATAAAGATAAAAGACAAATTCATATCCAATATCTTTTAATAAAAGTGCTACGGATTCAGCTGATCCACCAAATAATGCATTAGCAATGGCGTAAGATAAACCAACACCCATTGCTCGTATTGATGATGGGAACATTTCTGCTTTTACGATACCAGAGATGGATGTATAAAAACTGATAATGCATAACATTACAATAAGGGTTGATAAGGCAACCCATAAATTATCAGTATTACCAATGATTTGAAGTCCAGGAATCGTGAAAATCACAGATAGGGAACTCCAAATGAGAAGTGAGGTTTTTGTTCCAATTTTATCAGCTAAAGCGCCAAATGCTGGTTGAAGTAACATAAAAACAAACAGTGCAGCAGTCATTATAGTTGTAGCTGTATGCTTATCAAATCCAGTAGTGGTAATGAGATATTTTTGCATATAAGTTGTATAGGTATAAAATGTTAGTGATCCTCCAGCTGTAAAACCAACCACTAAAGAAAAGGCTTTTCGATGGTTGCGCCAAAGTTCTCTAATACTACCAGCTTGTTCTTTAGAACGACTTTCTTTTGTTGTTGTTTCATGAAGTGAACGACGGAGATAAATCGCCACAATAGCTCCTAATCCACCAATAGCAAATGGGATACGCCAACCCCATGCTTTTAGTTGATTCTCTGTGAGATAAAACGCTAAAATAAATATAACAAGACTGGCAAGAAGTTGACCCCCAATCAGCGTAGTATATTGGAAGGAACTAAAAAAACCTCGGCGATTTTTAAGGGCAATTTCGCTCATATAAGTTGCTGTTGTTCCATACTCACCACCAACAGAAAGTCCTTGAAGCATTCGGAGTAAAAGTAAAAGGACTGCTGCGGAGGTTCCAATAGTTTCATAGGTAGGAAGTACGGCAATTAAGAACGAACCACCACACATCATAAAAACAGAAATAAGCATTGAGCGTTTGCGTCCATAACGATCAGCAATGAATCCAAAGAGCCATCCACCGATTGGACGCATAAGAAAGCCAATAGAAAAAACTATAGCAGCTTTAAAAAGTTGGAGTATAATGTTGCCATCTGAAGGAAAAAATTGCGATGCAAAATAAATTGAAGTAAATGAATAAACATAAAAGTCATACCACTCTACTAAATTACCCGATGCGCTAGATATGATAGACAAAATACGTTTTTTCGCGTCATATAGTGCTAAAGTTTCTTCATTCTCCATGGAGAGATCCCTCTTTTTAAGTTACTTACAGTTTGCTTTTTACAATTTGAACCATCAAAATTCAATCGTATAATGGTAATTGCCTGTAAGAAAGGTCATTTTGATGCTTATTGCATTGTATTTTTATAAATTTTAAAATTTCTATTTTATACAATATGTAGAATCGGTCATAAACATTAATATGAAAGCATATCTTGATCTCTTATTCCATGTTTTGAAAAATGGGATTGACCGTTTGGATCGAACGGGTGTTGGGACGCGATCGGTCTTTGGGTATCAGATGCGGTTTAATTTACAGGACGGATTTCCACTGTTGACAACGAAAAAATTACATTTACGTTCGATTATTTACGAGCTTTTGTGGTTTCTTAAAGGTGATACAAATATTGCATGGTTAAAAGAACACGGCGTATCCATTTGGGATGAATGGGCTGACAAAGAAGGGGATCTTGGTCCTATTTACGGTTATCAGTGGCGTTCGTGGCCTGCACCAGATGGGCGCCATATTGATCAAATAAGTAATCTTTTGACTATGATTAAAAAAAATCCTGATTCACGTCGCTTAATTGTATCAGCATGGAATCCTGCATTGATAGACGAAATGGCTTTACCTCCTTGTCATTGTCTATTTCAATTTTATGTTGCTGCTGGTAAATTATCTTGTCAACTTTATCAGCGTTCGGCCGACATCTTTTTAGGTGTTCCATTCAATATTGCTTCTTATGCATTGTTGACAATGATGATTGCTCAAATAACCAATTTACAAGTAGGAGATTTTATTCATACTTTTGGCGATGCTCATCTTTATTTGAATCATTTTGAACAAGCAGAACAGCAATTATCTCGTACACCGAGTGCTTTGCCATTGATGCTTATAAATCCAGCAGTGAAAGATCTTTTTTCTTTTACATTTGAGGACTTTGAATTGCTTAATTATGAAGCTCTGCCACATATCAAAGCACCGGTGGCAGTATGACTCTTCCAATTTGTTTAATTGCAGCTGTTTCGCAAAACAGTGTTATAGGTCGTGCAGGTGCAATGCCTTGGCGTTTGTCAACAGATTTGCAACGTTTTAAAGCTTTAACTTTAAATAAGCCCATTGTTATGGGACGGAAAACTTGGGATTCTCTTAGACATCCCTTACCAGATCGCACGAATATTGTCATTACTCGTAATCGTACATTGATCTCTGAAGGTGCTGTTATTGCTCATTCTTTATCTCAAGCTTGTAATATTGCAGAAGAGGTAGCTTGTCAGAGTGGTGCGGATGCAATTTTTATTATTGGTGGTGGTGAAATTTTTCAACAAGGTTTGCAGATAGCTGATAAAATATTTCTTACTGAGATCTTAGCTTGTATTGAAGGTGATAGTTTTTTTCCTGTTTTTGATAAAGAAAAGTGGACTATTGTTAAAACACAATATATTCCAGAAAGTGATAAAGACAATTATCCAACACGTTTTGTGATTTATGAACGGAAATGATCGTTTAAAATATATGAAAGATTTATCATTCATTATTGTAAGAAGATAATAAGCACTTTAAACTGAGATCAAGGATCAAGTTTTGTAAATTATTAGACTTTGATTAATAACATTAATTTAAATGAGGTGATAATGCCCTGGACAAATCAAAATGGCAATGGCCCATGGAGTGGCGATAGAAATAAACTCGATGGGGATAAAAAATTACCACCTAAAAAGCCTTTCGGTTCTGGCAGTGGTAACGGTCCTAATATTGATGATATTTTCCGTAAAGGGCAGGATCAGCTCAAGCGGTTTGGTGGCAATAGCATTTTCATTATATTATTTCTACTTGCTTTGCTTTTATGGTTTTTCCAATCTATTTACATCGTTCAGCAAAATGAACAAGCAGTGGAATTGCGTTTTGGTATTCCTAAAGAAGGGATTATCAGTGATGGTCTACATTTTCATTTTTGGCCGATTGAAACCTATATGAAAGTGCCTCTAACAGAAAAAAACATTGCTATTGGTGGTCAGTCTGGTCAGTTGCAACAAAGTGAAGGCTTGATGCTTTCGAGTGATCAGAATATTGTTAATGTTAATTTTTCTGTATATTATCGGATTTCAAGTCCCAGCCAGTTTTTGTTTAATGTGAATGATCAGGAAGGTACAGTTCGCCAAGTTGCTGAAAGTGCAATGCGTGAGGTGATTGGTTCACGGCCAGTTGATGATGTGTTACGTGATAAGAAAGAAGAAGTGGCTGATGATGTCAAAAAAATTATTCAATTGACTGCAGATAAGTACCAACTCGGTGTTGAAATAAATCGTGTCTCAATCAGTGAAGCTGCTCCTCCTACTAAAGTTGCTGCTGCATTTAATTCTGTTCAACAGGCAGAACAGGAACGTGGGCGAATGATTGAAGAAGGTAATCGTGTGCATTTTACTAAGATGGGTTTAGCTAATGGTGAGGCTTCACGTACACGAGAAATCGCAAAAGGTGAAAAGGCGCAGATGATTGAAGAAGCAACAGGGCGTTCTGAACGTTTTCGAGCTATAGCGCGTGAAGCTGCAATTGCGCCGGAGGCTGCTCGCTATCGTCTTTATATGGAAACTATGGGGCGTATTCTTTCTTCTCCAAGAAAAGTGGTTTTGGATCAGACAGCTTCTCCAGCGGTATCTTATTTACCTCTGAACGAATTGCTGTCCAGTTCACCAAATAAAACAATAACAACAAAATCAGAACGTCCTACAGTGCGGTTAGATTCTGACGTTTCTAGGGGATACTAATATGCAGCAATCTCGTTTCTTTTTTATTTTGGGGATTATAATATTTATTTTTGTAGCCTTATGGATGTCTGTTTTTATTGTTTATCCTCGTCAACAAGTAGCGATTAAACGCTTTGGACAGATCGTTAATGTGGAGCCTAAACCTGGTATTTATTTTAAAATTCCTTTTTTTGATCATATAATTATTATTGATAATCGATTGTTGCGCTATGATTTGCCTACGCAATCTGTGCAGGTTCGAGGTGGTGCATATTATGAAGTGGATGCATTTTTTATTTATCGTATTACGAATCCTAAACTATTTTTACAGCGTATTGCATCTGGCCGTCCACAGATTGCTGCACGTGAAAACCTTGCACCGCGTTTTATTGATGCTTTGCGTGCTGTTTATGGTAAGCGAGAATTTAGAGCCGCTTTATCAGATGAACGTGGAGCAATGATGGCTGAAGTACAACGCCAATTTTCTGTAGATGCAGGCTCTTTAGGTATTACTATTGTTGATGTACGTATTCGCAAAACTGATTTAACAGATGCTGTTTCAGAGGATGTATATCGACAAATGGCGGCTGAGCGTGAGGCGGCTGCAGAAGATATTCGTGCTCGTGGTCAGCAAGAACGGGATCGCATTATTGCGGAAGCTAATCGTAAATATGAGGAAATCGTAGCAGCAGCAAAACGTGATGCTGAAATCACTCGCGGTGAAGGGCAGGCTGAAAGTATTCGTCTTTTATTGAATGCACGAAAAGCTAATCCATCATTTTACGATTTTTGGTTAGCAATGGAACAATACAAGAACTTAGAAAACACGTCGATGGTGATTTCACCAAAAGAGGACTTCTTTTTTTATTTCCGTAATCCCCCACAAGCAAATAAGGCGTTTTTACCTGTAGAGGTTTTGGATAATAAGGTGGTGATTGATAAATAGAAAGCCGTCATAAGATTATGTTGTTTTATGAAAACTTGATCTGAGATTTTTTTCTTTTTTCTTTAATGATGAAAGTGGTATGATCTTGTAGAGGGCGTACTAGTTTCATATAAATGGGTTTAATGATATTTTAGCAGTGTTGGCTAACGTATATTATAGGTAAAAATATGTTTCTTAAGCGTTTTGCTATAATGGTCACTACCTCTATGGTGTTGTTTTTATTGGCGTCAATAGGTTGGTCCAATGTTATTTTGGAAAAAGATACATCGTTATCAGTGCCTGATTTAGTTGCAACGCTTTTAGATACTGTAGTGAATATTTCTACAGCACAAATGGTTGATGGGACTGAACAGGATGAAGATACTTCTTCACCCGTTATCCCAAAAGATTCATTATTACAAGAATATTTTGATGATTTTTTTACACCTGAAGGTGATAAGAAAGATAGCCAATTTCAAAAAATTCGTTCTTTAGGATCAGGTTTTGTAATTGATGCACAAAAAGGACTTATCGTTACAAATTATCATGTTATCGTTGATTCTGATGATATTGAAGTTAATTTTACTGATGGCACAAAGCTAAAGGCAAAATTGCTTGGAAAAGATAGCAAAACAGATTTGGCTTTGCTTCAGGTTGCACCAGAGGGGAAAAAATTAAAAGCTGTACGTTTTGGTAATTCAGAAAAAGCACGTATTGGTGATTGGGTTATGGCTATAGGTAATCCCTTTGGTTTTGGTGGTAGTGTAACGGTTGGAATTATTTCTGCACGTAATCGTGACCTTAATGCTGGACCTTATGATAATTTTATTCAAACAGATGCGGCGATTAATAGAGGTAATTCTGGAGGCCCGCTATTTGATAGAAATGGTGAGGTGATTGGAATTAATACAGCGATTGTTTCTCCTTCCGGTGGATCAATTGGTATTGGCTTTGCTATACCATCTGATATGGCTCTTTCTGTTATCAATCAGTTGCGTGATTTTGGAGAAGTAAAGCGTGGTTGGCTAGCTATTCGGATTCAACCAGTTACAGATGATATTGCCAAAAATTTAAAATTAGATAAAGCTATTGGAGCATTAGTTGCAGGTAAAATAGAAAATGCAGAAGTTGATAATAGTCAGTTGCATGTTGGTGATGTTATTCTTGGTTTTGGAAATACCAAAATTAAAAATGCACATGATTTGCCGCGTTTAGTAGCAGAAGTTTCAGAAGGGGAAGTAGTTAATGTTACGGTTTTGCGTGATGGGCAAGAAAAAATAGTCAAAGTTAAACTTGGTCGTTTGGTTGAAACAGATTCAGATGAAAATATAACGGAAAACTCTGATAATGAAAAAGGTGATAGTTTCCCAGAAAAGATGACAATGCAGTTTATGGGAATGACATTATCAGAATTGACAGCTGACTTGCGTCAGCGTTATTCAATTGCAGATAAACTTAATGGATTGATTGTAACATCTGTTGCACAAAATAGTGTAGCTGATAAGAAGCGTATTCGCGTTGGTGAGGTGATTGTTGATGTTAATCAGATTGCAATCAAAACAATTGAGGATGCCAAAAAGCGTTTTCATAAATTACGTGAAGCTGGGCGTAAAAATGCTTTATTTGTAGTTGCTCGTCCAGATGGGGAATTGCGATTTGTAACAATCCAAATGGATTGATATTTTAATTTCCTTATGTGTTACTGATGTCAATAACAGTGATGTTTGCAGGAAAAAGATAAAGGCATTCCTTTTTATGACGCGAAGAACAGTTACATTGATAGCTGGCCCAACTGCAAGCGGTAAGTCAAAACTTGCATTGAAAATGGCTCAGGAAAAAAATGCTGTCATTGTTAATACCGATTCAATGCAGGTTTATGATATTTTAAACATTTTGACAGCACGGCCGACAAAAGCTGATACTACGATTGTTCCACATTATCTTTATGGTTCTGTGAATCCTTCTCTTAGTTATTCTGTAGGACAATGGTTACGTGATGTCGAAAAACTTTTAAATGTAATTACATCGCAATCAATTATTTTTGTTGGTGGAACAGGGCTCTATTTTCGTGCGCTTTTGGAAGGGTTTTCAGAAATTCCTCATATTCCAGATATTTGTAGGCAGAAATGGCGACGTCGACTTCAAGAAGAGGGAGCTGAGAGCCTTTATCGTCAGTTATTGCATGTTGATGCTGCACTCTCCGAGCGTATTGTTGAACAAGATGGTCAACGCATTATACGTGCTTTGGAAGTTTATGATGTGACTGGCAGAACGCTCAGTTGGTGGCAGAAGCAAAAAACTACATCTTTGATTGCAAAGGATTGTTTAGAAAAAATTCTTCTCATTCCACCACGTCAGCAGCTTTATGAGAGAATCAATAAGAGATTGGATAATATGGTTGAACAAGGAGTTTTACAGGAGGTGCTTGCTATAAGGCAGCTTATGCTTTCTCCTTTATTGCCAGCGATGAAAGCTATTGGTTTACCTGAACTTATAGCTTATTTAGATGGATATTTAAGTTTTGAAAATGCTATTGAAACAGCGAAAAAACAAACTAGGAGATATGCAAAAAGGCAAATGACGTGGTTTCGTAATCAATTGAATGGGGAATGGAAGATTATTGCTGCATAAAAATATTAAGCGCTTGAGGATAACTCAGAGAGGAGAGAATATTTTAGAAAAAAATTTTTTAAAGATAATTTTTATTAATAAATAATAGCATCGATAAAATTAGGATTCTATCCATACGATAGTGTTTTGACTATAACATGCATTATTTGAAATATAGTCGGTCATATGATGTTTCTTCTCATATCAGTAGGCTTTTTATAAGCCTTTATTTATTTTTTTGTGGAATGATTGAGGGAAAATGAAGAATTAGCCAAGAGCAGAATAGAGTGTAGATGGGAAAATAATGTCAGGGACTGAAATGACGATTCAAGCTCTTAATTTAATAAGAGAATGAAACATATTTTTGTTATTCTTGTGGTGCTGTTTTTAGTATTTAATGCAATTTATCAACAAGTTTCATTTCAGTGTATTTTAGTACGTCATGAGCGAATAGCAGGTTATGATATAAGGGTTATGCTTGTAATGTAGGGAAGATTTCTGTGATGTGTGTAACTTCTGCTTCTTTTGTGATCAATGCTGTATTCCTCTGCAGAATGCATTAATAGATGCAACATTGATTGTTTGTTTTCTGGTTAGGTAACTACAATGTTGACTGAAATAAATGATTGTCCAAAAGTTAGATACAGTTAGTATTGCAGATCATATACGAAAAAGAATTGGTTAGTTACAAATGTGAATGATCTTGCTATAGCTTATTCATGAAGCTTATATTCCTCAATTGGTCGTCTGGGACTAGTTTTTATTGACATTCCTAAAGATATAAAATTTGCTTCAGATATTTAATAAAATACCTCAAGGTATGATATCTATGCGTTTATAAAAGGGAGGGAAGGCTGTTAAATATACTGTTTCTCTTTTAAAAGCCTGTTATTTACTCTGGTGGGGTATTATTTCATCAGGTTTTGAAGCTGTGCAGTTATTATGTGGTTTGGTAAAATTGGAAGATTTTTCGATTACTTCCATATTAATTAGGTTTGGTACTTACTTTTCTTGTGGTAAAATTGGTTTGCGATGGATGGGACTTATGAAGCTAATATGACATTACATGACTGTGATTTTATGGTGACTGTTGATGTACGGTTTGATGATCGTACGCTGGACGATTTAATTTTGCTATTTATGTGCCGATTATTCACGTTGGTATTGATCCTTCTTTTATCAAGAATACAGTAAGATTAGATGTTGCACTTATTGGAATGCAGCCTGTATCTTGAAAGAGATAGTACAATGTTTACATCGGAAATAATCAGGATTAATAAAGAAAGCTTTAATTGAGTGGTGGGTGGAAATTAATCGCTGGCGGGTGTGTAATACGCTAGGATTCGTTGAAAAGAAAACGTTAATGCTACAATTAATTGATCAGCTTTATGTGCTTATAAAAAACTCGTATTATATTACATCTGGGGTTGGGTAAACCAGAGTGAGGGTGGTCAATATTATTATTTGATGAACCAAAGCATTAGATAGTTAGATAACATCTGTTGGATTTGGAGCAATAGATTATGTTTTTTCTTATGCTATTGGTGTTAAGTCGTACATCCTTATGGCAGTGTTATATATTGTCAGTGAAGCTTTAATTCAGATCGATATTCAGGAACTTGTAATAGCAATGCAGTTAATATCTCCAAAATTTTATTTTGAACATTTAGTACAGCGTTGTGGTGTGCTAATGTAATGGCAGCAATAATTACTATATGATAATCGTCTTTCTCATTTTTACACAGGAGTAATGCCAGATTTGTTAAATTAGTAGAGGCTTATGAAGCTGTTGGAATTCGTTGTTTAAGTTCAGATGAGTTTGATGATAAAATTAAACAGGTTATTAATTGTGATAAGCTAATTTTATTTGATTATTGTATCAACAGTTCTGTAAATTATTTTCCAATAATCTTATCTAAGTATATGGATAATTATATGTTATTTTCTGATGAGGTTAACTATAGTAGTAGTCTATATTATTTCTATTGAAGAACAAGTACTTGTATGAAAAGTGAAAAACATTACAATCCAGATTTAAAATTTTATTTTAGTCACTTCATTTTTGAAATGATTGAAGATTTGAAAATTGATTAGTTTATTAATGTTCTATAGGTTTTAACTGCCATAGAATATGCCAATAGGTATGGCAATAGTGAATTATAGCTTAGAGAATATTATACAGATAAAAACTGTTTCTTATAGTGGTTTTATTTTTAGAGTGCTTGCACTTTTTATGCGAATCTTATTTTATAGGTCATGCAGTTTTCAACAGAACAGGATAATGCATTAAAGGCTGTCGCCGCATGGTTGAAAAATGGGAAGTCGCCTGTTTTTCGTCTTTTTGGTTATGCAGGAACCGGAAAGACAACACTTGCTCGCTATTTTGCTGAAACAGTTGATGGTTCTGTTCAATTTACTGCATTCACAGGTAAAGCGGCACAAGTTTTACGTTCTAAGGGGGCGAGTAATGCTCGTACTATTCATTCATTGATTTATTGCCCTCGCGGTGAAGAAGAAGTTTCTGATGAAGTAACGGGTAAAACATCCCTTGCTCCAACGTTTGCATTAAATCGACAAAGTCCAGTTGCGCAAGCTAAACTTGTTATTGTTGATGAGTGCTCAATGGTTGATGAGCAATTAGCGCGTGATTTAATGAGTTTTCGAACCCCAATTCTTGTTCTTGGTGACCCTGGTCAGTTACCTCCCATATCGGGGGGTGGTTTTTTTTCTGAGAACGCGCCAGATTTTCTGTTATCAGAAATTCATAGACAAGCACGTGATAATCCAATTATTCGTTTAGCTATGGATGTGCGTGAGGGACGTGATATTGCTTATGGAGATTATGGTTCAGCGTGTGTTATTACTCGTAAAGAGGTTAGTCGACAATTAGTAATGGAAGCTGATCAGCTTTTAGTAGGAATTAATCGAACACGTCATCTTTATAATAAACGTTTACGTGAGTTAAAAGGATTTACAACGGATTGTCCGCAGGTTAGAGACAAACTTGTATGTTTACGAAATGATCCTAATAAAGGCTTGTTGAATGGATCTTTATGGAAAGTTATGACTTCACAAAAAGAGACTGTAAGACCAGGTATAAATCTTATTATTAAGCCAGAAGATAGTGAACGTGGCGTGGCAAAAATTAAACTTCTAAAAGCAATTTTTGAGAATCCTGATAATCAAGTTTCATGGCAATTAAAAAAAAGATATGATGATTTTGATTATGGATATGCGTTAACTGTCCATAAAGCTCAGGGCTCTCAATGGGATAATGTAGTTTTATTTGATGAAAGTTTTGCATTTCGTGATATGTACGCACGTTGGCTTTATACGGGAATTACACGAGCAGCAGAGCGCTTAACAATTGTTCGATAGCGCAAGAATATTTTATTGTTTGGTATTATGCTAAGATATTTCTTTTTAACGTTAATATTATAGAAGTGGTATAGTGTATGGCAATAAAACTTTCAGTTAATCTTAATGCTGTTGCTGTTTTGCGCAATAGGCGTAATCTTCCATGGCCAAGCATTGAAAATATTGGATATATAGCACTTTCTGCCGGTGCAGCAGGTTTGACAGTTCATCCACGTCCGGATGAAAGACATATCCGTTTTGTTGATTTACCAAATATACGTTTTTTAATGAATAATTCTTTTCCTAATGCTGAATTTAATATTGAAGGTTATCCAAGTGATACATTTTTAAATTTAGCAGAAAAATATGCTGATCAGATTACTCTTGTTCCTGATGCTCCAGATCAGCCAACTTCTGATCATGGTTGGGATTTTGCTAGCAATGCAGAATTTTTAGCACCTATTATTCAGCGTTTAAAAGAAAAAAATATTCGCGTGTCATTATTTGCTAATACAGTTTTAGATAGTCTCGATATTGCTAAAGCTATTGGTGCTGATTGTATAGAATTTTATACTGGACCCTATGGTGGTGCGTTTAATGATGAAAAAAAACAAACACAGGAATTAGATAAATTAGTTTTAGCAGCACAAAATGCAAGGGAATTAAAATTAGATATTAATGCAGGTCATGATCTGACAATTGCTAATCTTCCTGCTCTTGTTAATCGGATCCCTTGGATTAATGAAGTTTCTATTGGCCATGGACTTATCGCCGATGCATTAGAATATGGGATGCATGAAACTGTTCAGCGTTTCATTCAGTTATTGGTATAAATTTTTTGTCTATTTAATATTTAGATATCTATTCAAGAAAGTGTAATGATAGGTTATAGATTATATTTTAGTATCTAAATACTCTGATGAAATTGCCGAAAAGCACTATATTATTGTGTAATGACTTATTAACCATTAAATTATTAATTTCTATATCAGAAGCATAGAAATATTAGGCGCGAGATCTGGAAAATATTGATTGAGATCAGACTTGAATAAAATAATTTTACAATTTTAATTAAGATATGACAGGTAATATTTTTAAATAGCTTTCTAAATGTAAATTAATTTCATTTTGAGTATAGTATATTTAATTTATTAAAAATCCTAATTTCTGATATTAATTATCTGATAGTAATGGAAAGTACAGAGAATACTTTATTAATTATCTTTTTAAGCAATTGAAAAAATTATTTTTTAATTAGATTATAGTTTTTAAAGATCATTACGTTATTAATAAAATAAAAAAATAATATTGATTAATACTTGAGTGATTCAGTGCAGAATTATAAAAAGTCATAAATTTCAGCAATATTTTATTATTATTTTTTGTAATTGTATTATTTTTACTACATATTTTTTTGAAAAAATATGTATCATTATGTATTTATTGTAGCTTTTTTTCTGTAGATTTTTCGGAGTTTTATATGAAACGTTTAACAACATCTATTTTTGCATTACTTTTAGTTTCTGAAGCACAGGCAGCAGATTTTGTAATTCCTTATCAGTCATCTACCATTCCAACGGTCATTTCTCCTCCTCACTTTTCATGGACAGGTATTTATTTTGGTGGGCATGTTGGTGGTTTTGAAGGTCCGAGTACTTCCTATATGTCTACTCAAGGTGAAAGACAAAAACTCTTATTTAAAAATAATCCGTCACCTAAATTTTCAGGTGTTATAGGTGGTCTTTATGCAGGTGCAAGTTTTGATGTCAACAATGGGCTTGTTCTAGGTTTTGATACAGATATTAATTGGTCTGGTGCAAAGGATGAAAAATCTGTCGATATGGACAGTTTTGTAATGGCTTTACGAAAGATGGATAACGTTAGTAATAAGGATAACGTTAGTAATAAAATATTTCCAGGTTTTTCACTTGAGCAATTTATTAGTTTAAAGCAAACTTTAAAACAAAAATGGGTTGGTGCTACACGAGTTCGTATCGGGTTTGGTTTTGATCGTATTATGCCTTATGTTGCTGGTGGTGTTGCTTATACACATCTTAAAGATGTTTATGTAATGGAAACAGTAACACAGGAAACTCTTAAAACTGGAATAAGACAATCATCACAATCATCACAATCATCACAATCATCACAATTAGATTTTTCTATGGAGTCTGAAAAAAAGACAATGATTGGTTTTACCATTGGTGGTGGTTTAGATCTTGCAGTGACTGACAATCTTATTTTACGCGCGGAATACCGTTATTCAGATTTTAATAACAAGGAATTTACGAAGGAGAGATTTACAATTAAATATAAATCCAATGGTTTCTCTGTTGGTGTGGCTTATAAATTTTGATTTATCTTATTAATTGAAAGAGTCATATGTTTTTTCGATTTTATTTTTATATATGTCCATCTTCTCGAGATTTTAAGTTGAAAAAAAATGGAATTGTAGCAAGATCTATAATGAAAATTGCTTAAATTTAAAACATGGCTTCATCTTTTTATCTTTTCAGTCGTGGAGTTTTTTAATGCAAGATGTCATTTAATTAGTACAAAAATCAATATTAAACTCGATTTTAATATGGGAATTAATGCTATGTTGCGGTTATTCAATTCAATTGATCGAGCCAGTGATTCATTCATAACTGAGGAAAATGATATCGCAAGAGAGGCATTAGAAGGTCTTATTACTCGTTTGGAGAGTGATATCATTGATGGTAGTTGGATGACAAAAGGTTATATGGATATAGATTTTAAAATGATGCCTGCTCTTGTAAAGCAGGCAAACAATAAATATCCAGAGATGAATCTTAAACTTGCTATGACATTTGAAGATCTTTGCGTATCAGTACAAAAAACTATCGATGATGGGATTCAATCTTCAAGGTTTATAACGAATATACTGAATAGGAGTATGCCCCATTTTGTGGTAATTGACTTAAAAACCATCGATGACAAGACTTCCTTGGTATTATTTGAGGCTACAAAACTTGATCATAAGATTTCAAAGATACTTATATCGAGAATGAAAAGAGTCATTGAAGCTTCCCAATTGCCTTCTTGTTACTATTCCATTGTGGAAATGGATATTCAGAGAAGTTTCTCTGAGTGTGGAATTTTTAGTTTGGCTCTTGCTAAAAAGCTGTATCATGAGGCAGAAAAGTTGGAAAGAATACACAAAGATAATATTGACGGTGTTTTATGTGATTGCGAGTCATATTTACCTTATGATAAGTTGGATACATATCTTCCAGTTACTTTTTACAAACATGCACAAGGTATCAGTCGTATTAATGAATATGTGAAATCGAATCCAGAGGCTGCAAATAAAATTATTAATAAAAAAAATGAAACTATTTTTGAAAGGTTTGATAGAAATTCAATTGTGGTCAATAAGAAAAATGTATCTGTTTCATCACATAGAAAAAGGATTTCTGAATATAGATCATTAATAAGATGATGAAATTTTAGTTATTATTAGCTTATGTGAATGAAAAGCGATATGTATATTTCCGATGTGTTAATTTTTGTGAATTCATTTGATTTTTGCACTATCTTGCCTGTCAAAGGAAGGGAGTTACTTTTGTAGGTATTTGTGTCAAGATGGTAAATAGTATAGAGAATAAAAGCTACGTTTTTTATTTATGCAAGCCAATTAAGCAGCAAGGCAGAGTTCGTGAAAAATATTAATTAGTCATTTTATAATTCTCAAGACAATTTGTAATGGTATTGCAGACCAGTGGATACAGTCATTAATCTGTGTGCGGGGGAAGGTTTTTTTACTAAAATACTTAAATTTTAGAAGGATACACAAGGGGGGAGATTATTTACTATAGAAATTTAGCATTTTTATAAAATATATAAGGTTTCAACTATGAAAGAGTCAAAGCGAGTAAGTATAACGGTAACGCTACAACAACCTGACCTATTCTCACCTTACAATTACGTCTATCCTAATAGTAATGTGCTGAAAAATAAATATGGAATCACGGATTTTAAAAGTTTGGAGTCGAGATGTGCCCATGATTCAGCAAAAGCAGTCGTTAATTTGATGAAGGAACCTTGTCCAGAACGGTTTGATTCTACCTATCTAAAATATTTGCATAAACGCTTATTTGAGAATACGTTTGAATGGGCTGGACACACTCGTGATGTTCCATTTGCATTTTCAGATGGCACAAGTGCCGTGGTGTTAAAGATGAAAAAGAGCAATTCCAATATGTATTTCGCAGTTGGTAAAAAGATTCAGCAAAACTTAGCAAAGATAGACCGAATACTTGTCGAGAAGAATAATTTACAAGGTTTATCGCGTGAAGAATTTGTCTATCATGCAGCAGAATTATTTGCTTCTATCAATTATACACATCCTTTTAGAGAAGGTAATGGACGCACACAACGAATGTTTTTTTTAAAACTTGCCGAAGCTGCAGGTCATACGCTTGACTTCTCTGTCGTGACAACAAAACGTATGGAGTATGTGAGTGTTAAGGCAATGCAAGATAGAAATTTAGAGCCTATGCAACATATGTTTGAAGATATTTCCAATCCAGAGAAGCGGCGTATTTTAAAGCAATTCATGAGCGATATGAATGAGGTTGATCTTTTAAAGTTGGGATGTCAGATCGTTATGGTACCAAAAGAAGATGTGACCTATACGGGGTATTGTAAAAGCTTTGGTTCAGATTTCATTACAATAGAAATGCAAGATGTTTGCATCGTATGCAATAAAGATTATTTTACACCAGAACAATTAAGGGCATTAAAGCTTGATGACAAGCTCACTTTTACCATTGCAAAAACTGCAAATCTTGAAAACATTTTTATCCCAGAGGAAAAAATAGCTACTTTGACGGAAGATGAAATTATTGAAAAGATTGTAAAACATGTCTCTGTTCAAGCACAACGGGAGAAAATTAAACATTATTCAAAACTTGTTTATGGCGATTCAAAAAGGTTGGAAGAAACTATAGACATGATTAATGCAGAGCCGAGTTTTGCTAAAATGTTTGCTAAACAAATTATAGATTCTTCTGAATCTATTATTAAATTTTCGAATATCGGAATAAGCATAGAGGATCCGGCATACAATCAGAATAAGCATAGAGGATCCGGCATACAAAAAGTTGAGGAGAATCTTTATAAACTTGGTAATGCAATTGAAGATTATGGGAATGTTGTAGAAGCTTCTAAAAATGCAATTTTAAAGGAGCATCAAGAAAAACAAAAACGTTGTAAACAAGCGGTAAAAATGCCCAGCCAGGTAGTTCAGCGCATTCTTAATTTGCCAGAAAATATGTGGCAAGAAGCTTTAAAATCAGTAGCTCTTTTGTCTTTTAATAAAGATCTCTGTAATTTTATGGCTAAGGTTAATTCTCGTCTTTCTCCATGTGAATGTAAAGCACTCAATGATGATAACTATGAGCATTTCGCTCAAAGTATTGGTACATCAGTAAGTAAAGCAAAAACTGTTATAAGAACTATTAAGAAAATCAAAGAAATGCAGAGACAATTGCAAGTGGCCAGAATGAAACGGTTAAATGCAATGAATATGACTTGTTAACTTGTTAAAATGCGTGCTTTTGCATCTTCATTAAATATTTATGAGGGATTTTTGAAACAACTCTCAAGATCAGCAGAGCTAAGCGTAAAGCATTATATCACTTGAAACATGGCAAAAAAGTTTGCTATGATTAGGTTTAATTTCTGAATTCAAAGCAAAAGTGTTTGAAGGTTTGAAACGTTCAGATAGCGCATTTGATTTTATTGAAGTAGCGAAATTTTTATAAATACAAAGGAGAGTTTGATCCGCAGTTTTTTGCCATGATCAGATTCTATTTGATAGTGTTGTGATGGTATTACCAAAGGATAATTAAAAGTTAGTTCTTAAACTATCTGAGGAGGGTGATTTATAAAAAATGAAGCGGATGGTGAGAAAACTATGTAAGTGCATTCAATGCTTTACTAATATGTGAAGATACTTTTATTTTAATACACATCGTTGGTTATTTAATACAAACTTTTAAAATCATTTGAAAGAATTAATTATCACTTAAATGAAAATTTATGGAATACACAAGTCGAAGCACAATTAAAAAATTGCAATGAGAATCTAGTAGGTTTTTAGAAAAAGCCATAAAAGCTGCTACGAAAGAAAATAAGCATAAAGGGAATTCATCAGAAAATCATGATGAGGTCATTGCTACAATAAAATAACATTAACAATTATAATAAGAAGAAAAAATTAAAATTATCATTATAATAAATAAAAAAAAAGACTTTTGAGGTTTTTGAAACTAAAGGATCAGGTTCGTGAGCAAAAAGAGCCTCGTGATTGTGAGAAGCTTTTAAATGCAATTGAGCGCTCATCAGAAAATCAATCACCTGTTCATGAGTAAAAAATCGATTTCGTTTATGATGCTCTATACCTTATGGCGTATTGACGTGGTGGATGAGTTAGAAAAATTGCTATCAATAGTTTCATAAGAATAAGTGCTTTCAAAAATTCTTAATGACGTTGTTCAAGAGTTAGCCTGTACTCATAAGTAAGAAAACGTTTCTAAAAAGGGGAAAAATTCTCAAGCTGAATAGCTGTTGTTTAATTACTAGCTGATTTTGAGCCTAATTACGGTTTTGGCGATATAGAAAGGTACGCTTCCAGAGCCTGTGAAAGCAGAGGTTGCTAAATTTCAAGTTTATTTAGGTAGCCAAGATAGGAAAAGATGTCACCAAGTGTGATTAGCTAGAAAACTAGCTAGCTGGATGCATAATGTGGTTGAAAAGCTAAAAAAGGAAAAACGTTATGGAAAGTTTTTATCAAGTAGGGTAACAACATGGGTGGAGATATGCACAACACAGGTTTGAGATTAAAAATGTAAACAGTGTATACAAATTTTTGTTTGAGAATGACGAGATAATTACTGTTTTTTTGGCTCTTGATATAAAAACTATCGATTTGCATAAAAAGTTACGTCCTTAGCAATGGTGTATCTTAAACTTTTAAGAAAAAAGTACAGAAAAAGAAATTAAAACGACATTTTTTGTTTTTTCGAGTGGGTTTAAAGTCAACTGGGTTCAAATGGAAAATTATAGCATTTGTATATTTTTATACGCTTGAAGGCATAAGAAGCTGGGCGTTCCAAATGGGAACTAAAAATCCGTTGAAAGTTAAAGTGGATGGTTTAAATCTGACATTTATGCTGTCCGCAGGTAAATTATATAATTACTATGAAAACTTTTTGAAAGTGAGATGTGAAAGTATGCAGATCGTATCATGAAGAGTCTTAAAAAAAAACTGGGATAAATGGCAAGAGTAAGCTTTGAAGCCGCTTACGCTTATTTAGAAGTTAGCATTTACACACTGTAAAAGACATAGATTTTCAGCTTCTGCGTAAAAATACTGATCAGATTTAAATTAGATATACTTTATAAATCGATATAAACAACACCATAGAAAGCGATTTGATAATTTTTGATCCAAATTTATAGAGAAAGAAATGCATTGTGCAGTCAAATTTGAGAAAATGGAACATGATGCAAAAATATGAGAGAAAACATGCAGATTTTAAAACATTTCCATTTAACACGGCGTAAATCTCAAATGCAAAAAGTTCATAAAAATAATGGTGAGTCATCTAACATGGGATATTGGGGCTGTTGAGTATTTTTATAAGCATAAAGATGGCACACAAGAGTTTTAAGACACTTATCAGTATGATATTCCTGAGGCTGTAAATTATATTACCAAAGTGCAGGTAAAAGCGTGGATTTATGAGAGGGCAAGTACCTAGAAAGATGCTTAATTACAAGTTACTCAATAAAAAGATAAAAATTGTATAAAATCAAATTTTTAAAAATTTATTTTAATTAAATTTATTCACTTTTATAAAAATTAATGTATTTATTTAAATAATATTTTTATATTATTGAATAATAATGTATAAATTATTATAATATTTTTTTGTGCAGTGTAAATATGGTGAATATCTACAAAAACGTTTAATAAAGTAATTTAATTGGTTATCTTGGCGCTGATCCGAAAGCAAAAATGATAGCTTCTAGTGTAGAAATTGTGAATTTTCGCATGGTATCTCTTATAGCTATCAGATAAAGAAACTAATTAGAAAATAAAAAAACGGAAAGGCAATAACACAGTTTTTCGAAATAGATATTATTGACTTATCTTTACCATTGTCTCTAAAAAATTTTAATTCAAGAGAAACTAAAATCAATGTAGTCTACAAAATTTTGGAAAAAAGCAATCTTGCTTTATGATTTCATTCAAGGAAGAGAATTTCCTAAGTGCGCTCATTTAAAAATGGGAGATCATGTTTTTCAAGAGTTCATAAAGGTAAATTCTCTATTGAAAAACAAAAAAACATCTTGATTGCATTTGTTACATTCAAATCAGAAATGTCAAATGCTAATGAAAAACTTACTCACGAAAGATTAACCACTAAAATATACGACATCAACTCACTTATCAGGAATGTCGCAATAGAAGACACTAGATTATGTTCTTAAGCTGTTATGCTTAGTGCTAACAGAGTGATTTTATCATTTGTGATAATATTCTATGAATGAATCAGGCCTAAAAAACAACTTAAACATATAGCGGATAGATTGATAAAATAATTTTTTCTCTGCGAAAATTTAAAAGATTTTGACTTAGATAGTATATGATAATTTCGTTGGGTGCAGTTGCGCTATAAAATACCTTTGTGAGGAAAGCGTAACTATTAGCTAGTTACGTGTTTTGAGTGCTTGACACTTTTTTAGGGTGTCAATCAAAATATCTAATAACTAGGAGTTCTCATGAATATTCTTATAAAGATATCGGAATAAGCGATTGATTAAGAAATTGTTTAAACGTTTAACGCACGTGAGTTGCATGCGTTTTTGCAAGTAGGAAAAGGTTTTTCTACCTGGATGAAAGAGTATATCTTTCAATAAAAATTTGAGGAGGATAAAGATTTCGATTTCATAAGGGTGTAAGATTTATTATTCCAAAAATCTGGAAGGACGGAATCTAAAGTTGTTAAAGTAGTAGACTGTTATATCGCTTTGAATATGGCAAAAGAACTTTTCATAGTTAGAGCGTAATGAAAAAGGTAAACAGGTATGACAGTACTTTATCGAATGGGAACGACTTGCAAAGCAAGTAGTGGCGACATAGATAGAGTACTCAAGCTACAGTGAATGATAAATGATAGGCTTTTTTATAGGGACAAATAGAGAGGAAAGACAATATTATTGCTGAATTAATTTTAACAGTAGAAGCGTTTGAAAGTTTAAAATGCTCTGTTGGTTTGTTTGGTTTCATTGAAGTGGCCAAGGTATAATGCTACCAAAAGATTGAACGAATTACTTGCATAGTCATGATTGGGTTTCTCGTTGTGCTTCAGGCGCTTTTTTGTTATCTTACAAGATAAAAACCAAGAAAGATCTTATAGACTGTCCTACGATTATAATTTAAAATCAAATGGGGCAAGTCATTTCTTCAATTAAACATAACCTAAAGGATTAGCATACCTGAGTGAATAAATTCACAGAGGTGTACAATGGTGACAGTATCGACTGCTTCTTATGTGGTTTATGGATAAAATTGTTTCAGCTTTCCAATCATGAAGACATTAAATATAAAGACTGTAAGGTTCTGTTCAGAATTATGGGCATGATAGAAAAGGCTTTAATTACAAAACTTCAAGATGAAATGCCAAATGCCATTAAGATTCTGACAATTATGAGAGATTTTTGAAATTTAGAATTTTCTAAATTATGGATCTTTTGTTAACAGTTTATGAACCAAGTTTAAAAAATCTATCACGAAAGTAACTTAGTTTTCAAAGAAAAACTTTATCTCTTCGTTTTCTAGAACGAGGAAGAGATTAATGCACAACATTGTAAAACCACAATGTGAAATTAGTTCTCCAATGGTAATTCTGAATATGGAAATTAATTTATGCTCAAACTAAGAGATTTACTAAATAAAATTCGTTGTTCAAAACAAAATAAAAACAATGTTGTATCTGAGCAAAAGGAAAAAGCTATACTTAGGAAAAAATACAATTTTATCTTTTGGAAAGATTCATCATTAAAAATTAATATTGCACGTCTAGAGAATGACATTACTCATGGTAGTTGGTTTGATATGTGTTATGAAGAGTTGGATCTCGAAATGATGCCTGCTCTGATAGAGAAAGCAAACAAAAAATATCCACTGATGAACCTTAAATTTTCTGCAACACCTGAAGATGTTCCTGTATTAATACAAAACACAATAGATAATGAGATTCAATCTTCCAGATTGATAGTTAACGTAGGGAATGACAGAATTCATTTTTCAGTAATTGATCATCAAACTGTTAATAATAAGACATCTTTGATATTATTTGAACCTGTATCATTCAGGCATATGAAACCGGCAATGCTAGCAATCGAGGTAAAAATAGCTCTTGAGAGAAGTCAATTACCTTGTCATTTTTCTGTAGTGGAAATGGATATTCAACGGAGTTCTTCTGAATGTGGAATTATTAGTTTGGCTTTAGCTAAAAAGCTTTATTGTGAATCTGATAAATTAGAAAGATTACATAGAGATAATATTAACGGTGTCTTATATAAATCAGATACTTTTTTTGTATCTTATGATCAGTTAGATAAGTATCTTCCAGTCACTTTTTACAAACATACGCAAAGTGTAAACCGACTTAATGAGTATATAAAATCAAATCCGGAAGCTAAACATGAAATTGTTAACAAGAAGGATGAAGTTATTTTTGAGAGGTTTGATAAGAACTCAGTTGTTATAGATGATAAAAAAGTGTCTTGTTCGCCACATAAGAAAAGGATTTATGAATATAAATCTTTAATGAGATAAGTATAAATCTCTAATTAAATTATCAATTTTGAAAAAAATAAGGGCTGGGATTAAACCTTCAGGTTGTTGTGGGCTCTCATTCTATATAATTGTGCATTTATCGCATATAGCAATTTTATTGGATGTGATGGTGTGCTTACAATATCCTTACAAGGAAAGTGTGGTTATTGTTATATTATTTGTGATTTAACTAATAGGATAAAAGAATGTTGCGAGGATGCGAATTTGATATACTAACAATCGATTCTATGGGATATTTTGGGTATCATAAGAAATATAAACCTTATAAGTAGTTTCATTTGATTAGCTTATAAATAATGCTAAAAAAAGATATAAATTATTCTTTGATGCTTTGGGACTTTCTACAACTTAACCTAACTTTTGAATATTTTCTCAAGCCATTCCTAATATGAAAGATGTTTATAGTACGTGATAAATACCTAAGTAATTTGCTGTATTAAGAATTTTTGATTCGCAATTTTTCAGAACTAAATCCTACCTGATAGCGTTATAATGTCTTTACAAAAGGTGGTTTATTTTTAATTCTGAGATAGCTTATTGAAAAATAAGGAAAAATCTAAGAAAATGGTGCGGACGGCGGGACTTGAACCCGCAAGGCTTTAGGCCGGCAGATTTTAAGTCTGCTATGTTTACCGATTTCATCACGTCCGCGGACAGTTTTCCATAAGGCATATCTTTTATTGAATCAAGGATTAATAATTAAAAGATAAAGTGTTCAACTTTTAATAAAATTTTTGACAGAAAATTTATAACCTATGATTAAAGGAAATCTGTGTGATATTTATGTTATGAGAAAATAAATTCACGCTATGAGTAAATTTGTTTAGGATATAACTAAAACTATGATGGCTTTACATAATTTTTGAAATGCTGTCTCAATGAAATGGCTTTTTTGGTTAAAAATATGATGCAGATGTTTATTTGAAACATAAAGATTTAATAGCTGTACATGGCATATAAAATTTGTAATGCTTTCAATTTTGTTTCCAAAATTCTTGATAAGTAGCAAACGACAAATTTTATGCTAAGCTGCTTTCTAATAAATCAATGAAAATAAACGAGCTAGATCTGATTATTGTATTTGTAGGAGGAACTGATTTGGTTAGTGGTGTAAGTAATTTGTTATGTTAATGTGATTGACAAACAGAGTTTCACTTTGTTGGGCTAAAAGGAGTTGAAAGTTGATTTCTTTGTTTAAGTAAATCTGTCAAATTGAAAATATCGATACACTTTGTAGATGAGGCTATTGTAGCTGAAATTAGTCCATTAAATTATGATATATTGGAGCAGTTTTACTAGATTTATTATTATAGTTTTTAAAAATCGAATTTGTTTTCAATAATTTGAAATGCTGAATTTTGGAAGTATTGTTCTTGAAATAGCTGATTTTTTGTCGATTGATGCTCTGAAAAGTATTTTTCATCAAGAATTTAAGGAAAAAGATTCTTCTAATTGTTTCTGATGGTAATTTTAATTTTGAACATTTTCGAGATATTAAAGGACCGATTTTATATTTTCAGGGAGATATTTTATTTTTAGTTTTTCACAACGTTCTAGTTTAAGTAGTTTTCAGTTCAATTATCATCATTCTGATGATGATATTTTGTATATTTTTAGTATCTTTAAAGAAGTCAGCTAGAAATTTTGATTCTGTATTAATTATTTTTTCAAAAAAATATTAATTTCTATATTTTATAGGGAAAATTTAAAGATTTTTATTAATCATATCGTAATATTGCAGACGATCAAGAGTTATTTGATTTTGTAATTTGAAAATTTTTTGAACAAAAGGATATAAAAAGTGAAATCCATTTTTTGTTTTATGCTGAGTGTGTTTTTATTATTAGGCATTGGAGCATATAATGTAGTAGCTGAACCAACAATAATGCAAAAAACTGCACTTTCAAGTTTAGTTGTTGATATTAATAATGCTGTGAAAAATAGAAATTTTTCTATTATTGCTACTCACATGCCTGATCGGCTTTATAAAGAAATGGCACGTCGGTTAAACACAACAGAGGATAGTTTACGCAATAATTTCCTCGAGAAACTCCGTATTCAGTTTGAAAGTCTGCCTGCTGATGCTTATCATTTAGATGAAACAGAAATAGACTATAAGCAAATTAATAAAGATATTTTTTATGCTTTGATTCCAACTATGATTGAGACAAAGGATCGTATCATAAAATATAAAACCTTAGCGATTTTTGATAATGCTAAATGGTCTTTAGTTTATGGGGGACAGAAGACTATACAAAATACAATCTTTTTAGAGATTTATCCTGATTTTAATCGAATGAATATGCCTAAGGAAATAGTAATAGAAAAATAAATAATTTTGCAAAATGCTTGCTTTTTATTTTAATTCAATGATATTGCTATTGAAGCGTTTGTGTTGATTTTAAATCTTTGCACAAAAGTATTTTATATACCTTATTTTGATAAAATGCTCAAATGGAGTATTTTGCAGCTTGTTTTTATTTAAAGCGTTGGTCCACAAAGTTAAATATTAGGACTCTACTCTTCTATTGCGTGAGTTTTTGAATGTTGCGGTTTAGCTTGTGATTTATTGATAATTATCGAGCTAGGGAAAGTTTTATTTTGAGTATAAGTAAAGAAAATGTTTTTGCAGAACTAGGTTTGTCCTCTCTTTTAATTAAAAACCTATTTAATGCTGGTATGAGCAAACCTAAGCTTATTCAAGCACAAGCTATTCCAGTAATGTTAAAAGGACATGATGTTTTAGGGATTGCACAAACTGGTTCTGGAAAAACATTGGCATTTAGTTTACCTATTTTGAACCGAATTTTAACTTTAGGTGATAAGCGTCATCCTAAAACTGCACGAGCTTTAATTTTGGTTCCTACACGTGAGCTTGCTGTTCAGATTGAAGAAGCAATTAGTGCTGTTGCAAAAGGAACTCATCTTTCAACGTGTTTGATTTTAGGTGGAATGTCGCGTTTGATACAAATTAAACGGATGGCAAAGGGGGTGGATATTTTAATTGCAACACCTGGACGTTTAATGGATCTTATCCGTAGTAAATATATTGATCTTTCTCAGTCACGTTTTTTTGTTCTAGATGAGGCTGATCGTATGTTAGATATGGGTTTTATTAGTGATGTGCGACAAATTGCAAACTTTCTGCATAAAAAATGTCAAACAGCACTTTTTTCTGCTACAATGCCAAAAGAAGTTAATGTGCTTGCAGATAATTTACTTAAGAAACCGATAAAAATAGAAGTTGTTCCTCAGGGAACCACTGCTGTAGAAATTACTCAAGTGCTGTATTGTGTTTCTACAAGTGAAAAAAAAAGTGTTTTGAGTAAACTTTTGACAAATCCTGCTTTGGCTTCAGTTATTGTGTTTATACGTACTAAACATGGAGCTGATTCTGTTGCGCGTAGTTTGAAAAAAACAGGATATTCTGTTGCGACAATCCATGGAAATAAATCACAAAATGCTCGGCAGTGTGCATTAAAAGATTTTCGTGAAGGATTGGTAAGAATTTTGGTTGCAACTGATATTGTTGCACGTGGTATTGATATACCGGGAATTAGCCATGTTATTAATTATGATTTGCCAGATAACGCTGAAAGTTATGTGCATCGTATTGGTCGTACCGGACGTAATGGTGCGTCTGGTGATGCTATTACGCTTTTTGATGAAAAGGTAGAACGGGCACGTTTGTCTGCTATAGAGCGCTTGATTCGTATAAAATTAACACGCAAAGAAATTCCTCCTCAGTTTGCAGCATTGCCGGAAAAGCTACCTGAACCGAAAACTCATAAGCGAGAAGATAATAAGGAACGCCATTTAAAAAGGTCTAAAGGTTGGAAAAAATTTAAGTAGCACTGGTAAAATTGCACAATCACAAAGTAAAAACTTTCGATTAATAACATAAAAAAACAAAATATGCGAAGTCATTCTGTTCTGAAAGTTAGTGAAATTATGTAGCGCAGGTTTACAAAGCATTACTAAAACTTAATACCGTACAGTGTTAGATATAAAACTATTATCTAGGTGCAATAAGCAAAAAAATACGCTGTTATGCTGTTGTGTTTTTCTTAATATGAAATTAGTTTACTTTGTATATTGTAGTGTCATTTAAGTCCACCATTCTCACTATTGGTGCTATTGATGATAGCGATTTTGGCCACTTTTTTATAACTTTAGCAAGAGTTTTTTTATTTTGGAAAGACGTTAAACATAAAAAAACAAATAGAAAAAATTGTAAAGAGAGCAATAACGTGGCTGGAAGTAGAAAATGAAATTAAAATTAAAATGCCGACATGCTTGCTTAATCTTGCTCAATGGGTAAGCGACAAATGAATGTGATTCTTGTACCGATTGGTCTTCAATTTATTTAGAGCGAAAAGACTTTACTGTCATCAGACTAAATTTGGCAAAACAAATCTTACAGCGTAACAAACAAAATGCCCAATAATATGTTTGGAAAAATGTCCAAAAAATCAAATCACAAAGATTAAAGAGTTTATAAAAACGATAAAACAATTCACAAAAGTATTGATTCGCGATACATTGTAGAAGAAAATTTAAGATTTTATTCCCTTATCTTTATGTATCGTCCCTCATCTTTAAAAATATCAATAAATTAAGTTACGCGTTCTATAAAAATATATGGCTCCCCGGGCCGGATTCGAACCAGCGACCAACCGGTTAACAGCCGGTTGCTCTACCACTGAGCTACCGGGGAACAGTATATAATCACCTAAATTACAAAGGCTATAGCAAAGCAATGTTGATTTGCAAAGAGAAAAATTACTTTAATTTTTTAAATATCAAAATTACAATGTTGAATGAATGAAAAAAGGTTAGAAAAAGCTTCTTTGCCTTGACGGATGCTTTGCCTTCCCTTATTGACGATCTTTACATTTTTAATGAGGCCTCGTGGCAGAATGGTTACGCAGAGGACTGCAAATCCTTGTATCCCGGTTCGATTCCGGGCGAGGCCTCCAGCTATTTTGATTGATAATTCTCAAAATCTCAAATGAGCTGCTTTCGTACCTAGTAGCGAGTAGCAAGTAGAATGTCGTGTACATTAAAATTGGTGCAATGAGGATCTTAATTATTGACTGTAGCATGCTTTATTTGTCAAACCGATAGTAGTAGAAGATGTTCATGTCTTAATTGTTACTGCTTTGTTGGGGCTTTTATTGCGTATGGGAGAGAAGACTAGTGATGGTAATAGATTTTGTAGAACTTCGCCGCAAAATGGTTGACAATCAAATTCGTACAGTAGATGTAACTGATTTGTTGGTTCTCGAAGCATTTTTAACAGTGCCACGTGAAGATTTTGTTCCAGAAAATATTAGAGATTTAAGTTATCGTGATACTGATATTGTTTTGTTGCCTGCGCAGAATGATTTATCTGCACGTCATTTAATGAGACCTGCATCTTTAGCAAAATTGTTACAACTGGCAGCTGTAAAATCATCAGATGTTGTTTTGGATATTGGTGCAAATAGTGGTTATTGTGCTGCATTGTTTTCAAAACTTGCGAAATCTGTTATTGCATTAGAAAGCAATAAGGTACTTGTAGAACAGGCTGTTAAGATTTTGGAGCGTAATCAGTGTGATAATGTGATGGTCGTTCATGGGACCTTAGAGAAGGGATATACTGTTAAAGGACCTTATGATGTAATTCTTATTGAAGGTTCTGTTGATTTCATTCCTGATGGTATTTTTGATCAAATGAGAGAAGGCGGGCGCCTTGTTGTGGTTGAAGGATATGGTAATGCTGGTGTTGCACGAATCTATATAAAAAAAGAGAGCACTATTTCGGCTTGTCGTGGTTTTAATCTTTCTGTGAAACCCTTATCTGGATTTTTAAAAATCCCTAATTTTGTTTTTTAATGCTGATTTTTTTTATGAATAGATAAAAAGAGTAGTATGATTAGTTTAGGATTTATATTGTGTTTAAAATAAACAAAAAACTTCAAGTATGTTTATTTCTGATTTTTTGCATTTCTGTCTTTGAATTAGCTTACGCTGATACATTGATGGATGCTTTTGCTAAAGCTTATCTGTATAATGCTAAATTGAATAGTGAGCGCGCGGCTGTGCGAATATCAAATGATGATGTAGTTATTGCAGGCTCAGGCTTTTTACCAAAAATTGAAGGGATTGGAAGCTATGGTCGAAACAAAGCTGTTACAGCTCCTTATAGTAATTCTGGATTTATAGGAATAAGGTTAAATCAAAGATTATTTGATGGTTTTATCACACAAAATACGTTCTTTTCAGCTAAATTAAAAATGAAAGCGCAACGTGAATATTTTCGTAATGTTGAGCAAAATATGTTTCTCGATGTTGTAATAGCATATGCTAATGTATACAAAGCGCGTCGTATTGCTGATCTTCGTCGAAAAAATTTGATTGCCCTTGAAGAGCAAGTGCGTTCAGATAAAGCAAAACTTGAAGTAGGAGAAGGAGGACGTGTTGATTTTGCCCAAGCACAAGCAGCTCGTTCTGTTGCTGTTTCTGAGCTCAGTATTGCTCATGCTAATATAAAATCAGCAGAAGCAATTTATCGGCAAGTAATTGGCGTTGATCCTGCAAAATTAGAACGTCCACTGGTGGCAAGAGAATTACCAGTGAATCTTGATGCTGGTTATCAAATTAGTATTGTTACGCATCCAGCGATTCTTTATGCAAGATATTTAATTGATTCTAGTTTTTATAATGTCAAAGCCAAAGAAGGAGCATTGCTTCCTAAAGTTGATTTATCTGCAACAACATCTTATAATCGAATTTATAGGGGACCTGGGGAAGATGGAGTTTCTCAATCAGTAGGGCTTTCACTTAGTTTTCCAATTTTTGAAGGGGGACGTATGTCTGCGCAGATTCGCCAGGCAAAAGAACAATATAGGCAAGCTTATTTTCAATTTGATTTAGCCCAAAGTAATGTGAAACAGGCGCTCACTTCTGCTTGGTTTCAGCTAGAAGGTGCACGTGCATCTGTTGCAGCTTATCGCGAGAGTGTTCGTGCTGCTGACATTGCTTTTAAAGGTCGTATTCAAGAAAATCGTGTAGGGCAGGCAACTACACTGGATGTTTTAAATTCTCAAACCCAGTTAATTAACGCTCAGATTGCACTAATAGCTGCAGAATGTGATGTTGTAATTGCGAGCTATAATGTTCAATATTCTATTGGTAAATTGACTGCAAATTATTTGGGTTTGAAAACGATTAAATATGTTCGCTGAGGATCGAGTATATAGTCGGTAATTTTTACCGCTGGGATGATTTTAGCTTTCATAAACGAGTAGATTGTAAATTAATTATTGATATTGGAAATATGTTTTGCCTAAATAAAATTTTGTATCACGTTGGAAAAAAGTTGTGTGTAGTATCATATTTAAGATGAAGAGATGTGTTAATTTCGTCATTCTTTTGCTACAGTAAAATATTAGTTTATTTGTTTTTGCGTTTTTGAGAGGGTTTTAAGTATGGTACAGAGTTCAAATGCGTTACATGAGCCAAATATGGATGAGATTTTGACATCTATCCGTGAAATAATTGAAGAGAATTCAGTTCGGTCTGATGATTTTTCAAGTGAATCCATTGCAGAAAATGCTTCTGCAAAGAGTTCAATAATGTCATCAGAAAGTATTTATGATAGGACTTTATCTGTCGATGATGCGATGAAGGCTTTGGCTGATCGTATTGGTTTTTCTGCTGAAGATAGAGTTTCTTCTTTAAAAGCTGATACAAAATTAGAAGATAATATCGATATGGAAAGGGTAAAGCTTTCCTCTGAAGAGCAAGATTCTATTCATAAAGTAAAACAATATGATGAGGCGTTTGTGTCACAGAAAAAAAATACATCTTCTGATTGTGTAGAATTATCTGCGTATGTTGTTTCCTCTGCTGAAAAGGTTGCAAGAGATGTATTGCGTCCAGCCATAGCAGAATGGTTGCAATGTCAATTGCCTATTTTACTTGAAAAAATCCTACGTGAAGAGATTGTCAAAACCCTTAAAAATTTACCTTAAGAGCTTTTAAACTCATTATTTTTGCAGTCTGGCATTTAATTTGATTATCAGAGTTCATGTATAGTTTTACAAAGCCATTTTAGATAAGTAGTGTTTGCATGTAATGTGGTTGGGTATTTTGACCATAAGTTGTTTTTTCAGCGATGTTATGAATAAGTGGATAAGATGCTAGAAAAAAACTATGATGCTGCCTCTGTAGAACCTAGAATTGCAAAAGAATGGGAAAAATGTGGAGCTTTTAAAACAGAGATAGATTTGGAACGAAACGCAGAATCTTTTTGCGTTATGCTTCCGCCGCCAAATGTCACAGGCTCGCTTCATATGGGGCATGCGTTAAATGCGACAATTCAGGATATTATGGTGCGTTTTCAACGGATGCGAGGCAAAAATGTGCTGTGGCAACCAGGTATGGATCATGCAGGGATTGCAACACAAATGGTTGTTGAACGCCAACTTGCAGAACGTCAAGAACCAGCACGTCAAGAAATGGGAAGAGAAAAGTTTATTGAACGTGTTTGGAAATGGCGTAATGAAGCGGGTGGAATTATTACTAATCAGCTTAAACGCCTTGGCGTTTCTTGTGACTGGTCGCGTGAGCGGTTCACAATGGATGAGGGTTTATCTCAGGCTGTTCTTGAAGTTTTTGTTACACTTTACAAGCAAGGGTTGATATATAAGGACAAGCGTTTAGTCAATTGGGATCCAAGGTTATTGACGGCTATTTCAGATCTTGAAGTTGAATTGAAAGAAATCAAAGGTTATTTGTGGCATTTTAGATATCCGCTTGAAGGGAAAATTTTTGATCCGGATGATTCTACAACTTTTATAACAGTTGCAACAACACGTCCTGAAACAATGCTTGGGGATACCGGTATTGCGGTTAATCCTGAAGATGATCGTTATAAAGATCTCATAGGGAAAAATGCTATTTTACCACTCGTTGGTCGCAAGTTGTTAATTGTTGGTGATTCTTATGCCAATCCTGAAGAGGGGAGTGGCGCTGTAAAAATCACACCAGCACATGATTTTAATGATTTTGAAGTAGGACAGCGGTACAATTTACGCTTAATTAATATTTTAACGCAAAAGGCTGAGATTTTTTTGCGTGATAATGAGGCGTTTTTTGATGGTTTGGTCTTATCTGATGAATTGAAGATGTTGGTAGAGCATTTAGATAAAGTTGATCGTTTTGTTGCACGAAATCGAATTGTTTCTTGGATGGAAGAGAGAGACTATTGTGTAACTATTCAAGATCACCTTCATGCTGTTCCTCATGGTGATCGAAGTGGAGTACCCATTGAACCCCTTTTAACAGATCAGTGGTACGTCAATGCTGCAAAATTAGCAGAGCCAGCGATAGAGGCGGTTCGCCAAGGGAAAACGAAATTTATTCCGGCTAGTTGGGAGAAAACTTATTTCAATTGGATGCAGAATATTCAGCCTTGGTGTATTTCTCGCCAATTATGGTGGGGACATCAGATACCTGCTTGGTATGGTCCTGATGGCATGATTTTTGTTGAAAAAAGTGAAAAAGAGGCTTTAGATTCGGCTTTATCTTATTATGGTAAAACAGTTCAGTTAACACGTGATCAGGATGTTTTGGATACTTGGTTTTCATCTGCTCTTTGGCCTTTTTCAACGCTAGGTTGGCCTGATAAAACGATGGAGTTAACGAATTTTTATCCAACATCTCTATCGGTCACTGGATTTGATATTATTTTTTTCTGGGTTGCTCGTATGATGATGATGGGTATACACTTTATGGGAGAAGTACCTTTCCCAACCGTTTATGTACATGCTCTCGTGCGGGATCAGCATGGCGCGAAGATGTCAAAATCAAAGGGAAATATTGTTGATCCGTTGGAACTAATTGATCAATATAGTGCAGATGCATTACGTTTTACTTTAGCTATTATGGCGGCGCAAGGTCGTGATGTAAAACTTAATCCCTCGCGTGTTGCAGGCTATCGTAATTTTATTACGAAATTGTGGAATGCCACTCGATTTGCGGAAATGAATGGTGTTAGGCATGATTTATCTTTCAAACCAGAAAAAACGAAACTTGCATTTAATCGTTGGATTTTAACAGAATTATCCAAAACTGTTTCAGCAGTTACTAAGGGTATTGAAAACTATAAATTTAATGATGCTGCTCACGCACTATATCGATTCATTTGGAATGCATTATGCGATTGGTATCTTGAACTTCTTAAACCTGTGTTTCAAGGTTCGGATGAAGATTCTAAAAAGGAAGCACAAGCATGTACAGCTTGGGTCCTTGATGAAGTTTATAAACTTCTCCACCCTTTTATGCCTCATGTAACAGAGGAGTTGTGGTCTCTTACAGCGATGCAAGACATGAAGCGTGAGAATATATTAGCATTGATGCAATGGCCACAAGTTACATTTAAAGATGAAGAAGCTGCAAATGATATTAGTTGGATTATTGATGTAGTTAGTGGTATTCGTTCTGTGCGTGCTGAAATGAATGTTCCAGCAAGTGCGCTAGCACCTCTCGTAATTTTAGAAGGAGGGCAGGTAATTCAAGAGCGTGTACACCGTTATGGGGCTATTCTTAAAAGATTAGCACGTATTGGAGAAATCCATTTTTCTGATCATGTTCCTGCTATATCAGCTCAAATAATTTTGGGAGATGCAATTTTTTGTTTACCATTAGGGCAGTTGATTAATTTAGATGCTGAACGCATTCGTTTGAAAAGAGATATGGGTAAAATTGAACAAGATATTGAGAAAATATCAATTAAATTAAATAATCCGAAATTCATAGCAAATGCAAAACAAGAAATTGTTGAGCTTGAACGTAAAAGAATTACAGAGCTATATGACGCAAAAAAGAAAGTATCTATTGCTTTAGAGAGGCTAGTTTAACTCAAATTTTATGTCCATTTTAAAAAAATATTTTGGATAGCTTTTTTGATACTTCATGCATTTACATCCGTGACTAAATTTATGATTAAGTGGAAACTCATAAATTAATAAATATCTCGACACTGTTAAAGTGAAAATTAATAAGGAGAAAAAAATCTTATACCAGAGGATAATAATTTTTATTTGTAATTGAAAAAAGCGATCTTTCTGCTCACACACTATTTTTGCAAATATAATATTTTAGGAAAAAACTTGTATGTAACAATATTGATTAGGTCTTATTTAAATAATCAATGCGCAAGATCGATATTGGATTTGTCCATTTAAGAATTCATTTTGCTACTTTTAGATAAATATAATATATAACAATATCATGAATTGTTAATTTTATTTAAAAATAACAATTCTTAAAAAACCTCAGTTAAAAATTTAGTTTATTTATAATCTATCATCGATATAATCTGAATTACAATGTAATGATTAATGATTAAGAATTTTTGATAAAAATTCTTGAGCCCGTGGCGTTCTAGCTTGTGGATCAGAGAAAAATTCTTCAGATGAACAGTCTTCGAGAATCATCCCTTTATCCATAAAAATTATACGTTTTGATACTTTTTGAGCGAAGCTCATTTCGTGAGTAACACAAATCATTGTCATACCTTCTTCTGCTAAGCCTATCATGACATCTAATACTTCACCTACCATTTCTGGATCTAAAGCAGAAGTTGGTTCATCAAAGAGCATAACAAGTGGATCCATAGTTAAAGAACGTGCAATGGCAACACGCTGTTGTTGTCCTCCAGAAAGCTGACCAGGATATTTATCTTTATGTTCTACAAGTCCAACGCGTTCAAGATATAATAAGCCACGCTCAAGCGCTTCTTTTTTACTGCGTTTTAAAACTTTAATTTGTGCAATAGTTAAATTTTCCATGACGGATAAATGTGGAAAAAGCTCGAAATGTTGAAACACCATTCCTACATGGCTACGCAATTTGGATAAATTGGTTTGTTTTGAATGAACTGGTATGCCATCAATCCAAATTTCACCTTTTTGAAAAGGTACTAGGGCATTAATGGTTTTTATGAGGGTTGATTTACCTGATCCTGACGGTCCACAAACTACAACCACTTCTCCTTTGTTGATATTGGTTGTACAGTTTTTAAGAATGTTAACTTCGCCATACCAGTTAGAAACATTTTTCATTTCGATCATATGAGTAGACATCATTTTCCCCCTGTTAGCGAATAATGGATATTTTTTTCTGCAAGAGTAAAACTATCTGCGATAATGTAAAACAGATAACAAAATAGAAAATTGCGGCTAAAATATAAGCTTCTTGCTTTACACCGAAATTGTTAGAAACAATATCAAAGCCATTTAAAAGGCTATTGCCACTGATTGCATAGACAAGTGTTGTATCCTGAAACAGGATAATAATTTGTGTTAAAAAGACTGGTAGCATATTTCTGAAAGCTTGAGGAAGAATGACAATGCGCATATTTTGCCAATACGTCATTCCGAGAGCTTGACCTGCCTGTTTTTGTCCTTGCGAAATTGAAAGTATGCCAGCGCGCATAATTTCGGCAAAATAAGCAGCTTCGAATGCAGTAAAAGTAATTAATGCTGATTTATTAGCACCGATTGATGTACCTGTTATAAAAGGCAGAAGCACAAAAAACCATAAAATAACCATTACAAGCGGTATTGATCGCATGGCAGTAATGTAAATTATAGAAAGTGTAGAAAGCAGTTTAACGGAAGAAAGACGCATCATTGCCAATAATATGCCGAAGATAAGACCAAATACGGTTGTAACAATCGTTAGAAAAACGCTAAAAAGTAAACCTGATAAAATATAAGAACAGAATATATCAAAAGTAAAAAACGAAAAATCAAATTCTGAAAAATTAAAAGGAGAATAAGAGTTTATAAATTCTATTACCATAGTTAACGCCCCTCTTTTTGAAAACAGGGAATTTTAATTATTCTCTCAATTATTGTCATGATGACAAATATGAATAGGGATATAAGAATATAAAGGATTGTAACAAGAAGATAATTTTCATAAACATGACTTACTTCTTCAATCGTTTGATATTGAAATTGCATTAGCTCATTAATAGAAACAGCGAATGCTATAGATGAATTTTTCACAATGCCCATTGCTTCTGAAGTGAGTGGTGGCATGATTGTACGAATAGCACGTGGTAATATGATGTAACGATAACTCTGATAAGTATTAAATCCCATTGCCATAGCAGCATAACGTTGCCCAGAGGGAATAGATTCAATACCGGAGCGAATTTGCTCTGCGATACGTGCGGATGTAAAAAAACCTAAAGCACAGGTTATTAATAAAATGGGTGGGAAATTCATTGCGGGTGGATAAATTTTAGGCACAACAAAATACCATAAAAATACTTGTACAAGTAAAGGAATATTACGCATAGTTTCTACCCAAAAAGCACCAATAGCACGCAGAAAGCTATTAATAATGGAAGTCTTGGGCAGGGTACGTATCATTCCTATAATAACACCAACAAATACAGCCAATATCAATGAATAAATAGATAATATTGCTGTATTTTTAAAACCATCGAGGAGTGTATCCAAATAGGTATGACTTATGCCAGGAGTTCCGAGGCACCCGGCTACTAATGTATGATTAAGATCATCTGTGCAAAGGAACGAGAAGTCCATTAATTGATTTTCCTCAAGTTAATCAGCTGCTAATTAGAGAGAATAAATCAGCCATATTGATGTATGCTAAGTGTATTGAAAATTTAGAATATGATTATACTCAATTTGTAAGGAGTATAATCATTTTCTTGTAATGATTTTATAGCTTGTTTTCTATATAATTTTCCCGTGGTTTATTATTTGGGTGCTCCCAAGCATATTGAGTTTCTTTAGATAGAGGAAGATTGATGATAGTATTTGTAGGGGGAATTGGTTCCATGAACCACTTATTATAGAGTTTTTCGAGTGATGAATCATTGATTTGACGTACGATGCTATCGTTAATGACCTGTTCAAAGTTTTTGTCATTTAGGCGGAGCATACAAGCGATAGGTTCAACGGAGAGTGTAGTGTCAAGAATTATATAATCGGATGGATTTTTTGATTTAGCGATATTTGCAGAGAGAATTGATGTATCCATGACAAATGCATCAGCTCGACCGGATTCTAATAATAGGAAGCTATCTCCGTGGTCTTTACCATTCACGACTTTAAAATGAATGTTTTTTTGACGTTTATTTTTACGGATGAGCTGTACAGCTGTCGTACCAGTGGTTGTTGCAACTGTTTTGCCATTTAAATCGTCAATAGATTTAATGCCAGAATTTTTCTTTACAACAATTTTAACTGATTCAACATAGGTTGTATATGCAAATGCAGCTTCTTTACTACGAGCAGAATCATTTGTTGTAGATCCACATTCAAAATCATAAGTACCGTTTTTCAGTAGAGGGATTCGATTTTGTGATGTAATGGGAAGATAATTAACTTTGATTGGTTTACCAATTTTTTTTGAGATATCATCAATGATACGTTCCGCCATTTCCGTATGGAATCCTGTATATTTACCATTACCAAGTGCATAAGCTAGACCTGATGATTCGCGAACACCTAAAGTGATTTCTCCTGTTTTTTTAATTTTCTCAAGTGTATCATTTGTAGCATGAGCAATGCTCGTTAACCCCATAGAAATTACTACAATAAATATTAAAAGTGATTTTCTCATTATTTCCTCCATTTTTTTATTTCTTTATTCTTTTTGCTTTATTCAGGATATATTTCGATATGTGATGTAGCATATTTATTATTTTAGGTGGGATTTTTTTTATATATCCATTTTTTATATATCCCATCAAACAAAAATTATATTTCATTAATCGCAGTTGAGTTGGACCCAAATGGGAATGTGGTCTGATGGTTTTTGATGTCCTCTCATTTCTGTTTGGCTGTACGCACAAATCAGTTGATCTGCGGCTTCTGGCGATAATAATAAATGGTCAATACGTATACCATTATTTTTTTTCCATGCACCAGCTTGAAAATCCCAAAAACTAAACGATGGAGTGTCTGTAACACATCGAATAGCGTCATAGAAACCTAAATGAACAATACATTGAAATATTTGTCTTATTTGTGGAAGGAATAAAGCATCATTGCTCCATTCTTGGGGATTTTTTGCATCTAATGGGGTCGGAATGACATTATAGTCACCAGCGAGGATTAGAGGTTCTTCATATGCAAGTAACGATTTTGCATGTGTATAGAATCTCTTCATCCATTCCATTTTATAAAGGTATTTCTCGCTATTGATAGGGTTGCCATTTGGAAGATAGAGGGAAGCAACACGAATACTTCCTTTATTTGTTGAATAAACAGTTTCAATATAACGTGCTTGCTTATCATTATTATCACCTGGTAATCGACGAATAATTTCATCAGGTACTTTTTTGGAGAGAATTGCAACACCATTGAAGCTTTTTTGTCCATGCGTTTCTATATGATAGCCTAAACTTTCAATTGTATCACGCGGGAAATTCTCATCAACACTTTTAATTTCTTGTAAGCAAACTATATCGGGTTGATTCTGTTTTAGCCATTTACATAATGTTTCATGTCGCGCTTTTATACCAGCTATATTCCATGTTGCTATTTTCATGTTGTTTAGTTTTAAGTATCAGGTGTGTAATTAGCAAGTCGTTCTGTTGAGTATTATGCAATTACCCCCAATATATTGTAGTCATTTTGTCGTGTGAGCTTATTATTTTGTGTATTAGCTTTTTTGCTCAATTGAATTTTTAATTTTGCAAATTTTTCTGATGTTTAGTACTTGACGAACGTATGTGTTCCCGCTATTAGAAGCTATCGCAATCAGTATGAAAGTGATTAAGGATTAGGGTGATTTTGAATTCATCTTAAGGAAAGTTTGTAAGATTTAAAGAAAATGCTAATGCAAGAGGCTATTGCCTCCTATGCTAGTAGTCGGGTAAACTGTTTTATACAGTCATGCCCGATTTTGTATTATGAACTATGTATTTATTCTGGATATTATCGGAGTAAATGTATGGTAATGGAAGCCCAAGTGGGTACGACGAATGCAGATTGTTTAAAGAGGAAGGTTGCATGCCTACCGTAAATCAGTTGATTAGAAAGCCACGAGTAGTGCCAGTTAAACGCAATAAGGTTCCTGCTCTTCAAGAGAATCCGCAAAAGCGTGGCGTTTGTACGCGTGTATATACAACGACACCGAAGAAGCCGAATTCTGCTCTTCGTAAAGTTGCGAAAGTTCGTTTGACGAATGGGTTTGAGGTAATTGGTTATATTCCTGGTGAGGGGCATAATCTTCAGGAGCACTCTGTTGTGATGATTCGTGGTGGTCGTGTAAAGGATCTGCCTGGGGTTCGATATCACATTGTTCGTGGTTTGCTTGATACTCAGGGTGTCAAAAATCGTAAACAGCGTCGTTCTAAGTATGGCGCAAAGCGTCCAAAATAAATTGAGAGACAAAGCCAATGTCCCGTCGCCATAGAGCAGAAAAACGTGAAATTAATCCAGATCCTAAATACGGTGATTTGGTTATTGCGAAATTTATGAACGCCATTATGTTTGATGGTAAAAAGTCAGTAGCTGAGCGTATTGTTTATGGTGCGCTTGATTCTGTTGAGAATAAGGTTAAGACAGATCCTGTTGCTGTGTTTCATCAGGCGTTGGAAAATATAGCTCCGCATATTGAAGTTCGTTCGCGTCGTGTTGGGGGTGCGACTTATCAGGTCCCAATTGATGTCCGTCCTGATCGGCGTCAGGCTTTAGCTATTCGTTGGTTGATTGCGGCGGCGCGTGGGCGAAATGAAACAACAATGATTGATCGCCTTTCTGGTGAGTTGGTTGATGCTGCTAATAATCGTGGTTCTGCAGTGAAAAAGAGGGAAGATGTTCATCGTATGGCTGAAGCTAATCGTGCATTTTCTCATTATCGCTGGTAGGTGTATTTAGAAAAAAATCTAAGGCAAAAAAGAATGGCTCGCGAATATAAAATTGAGGACTATCGTAATTTTGGTATTATGGCGCATATTGATGCCGGTAAGACCACGATGACTGAGCGTATTTTGTTCTATACTGGTAAGAATCACAAAATTGGTGAAACGCATGATGGTGCTTCTACGATGGATTGGATGGAGCAGGAGCAGGAGCGTGGTATTACAATTACATCCGCTGCGACGACTACTTTTTGGAAAGGACATGATGGTCGGAAGCGCCGCTTTAATATCATTGATACACCTGGTCACGTTGATTTTACAATTGAAGTTGAGCGCTCTTTGCGTGTTCTTGATGGTGCTATAGCGTTGTTGGATGCGAATGCAGGAGTGGAGCCTCAAACAGAAACTGTTTGGCGGCAGGCTGAGAAGTATCATGTGCCCCGTATGATATTTGTTAATAAGATGGATAAAATTGGGGCCGATTTCTATCGTAGTGTAGAAATGGTTGCTTCTCGGTTAGGTGCTAGGGCGCTTGTTCTGCAATTGCCGATAGGTGCTGAAAATGATTTTGAAGGTGTTGTTGATCTTATCGAGATGAAAGCGTTGAAATGGGATGGTTCCATTGGAGCTTCAGCTACGGTAAGTGAGATACCTGCTGAATTAAAGGAAAAGGCAGAAGAATACCGAGAAAAATTGATTGAGATGGCTGTTGAAGTTGATGAAGCTGCAACAGAAGCTTATTTAGAGGGGGTTATGCCAACCAAGGAGCAGCTTGTTGCTCTTGTTCGTAAAGGAACAATAGAAGTTCAATTTCATCCGGTTCTTTGTGGTACAGCTTTTAAAAATAAAGGTGTTCAACCACTTTTAGATGCTATTGTTTCTTATCTTCCTTCTCCGGTTGATGTTCCAGCTATTAGTGGTATTGATGTTAAGACTGAGGCTGAAACAACGCGTGAATCTTCAGATGAAGCTCCGCTTTCTATGCTTGCTTTTAAAATTATGAATGATCCGTTTGTTGGGTCATTGACTTTTTGTCGCATTTATTCTGGTAAGGTTCAAAAAGGTATTTCTCTTGAAAATACTGTAAAGGGAAAAAGAGAGCGTTTGGGACGTATGCTTCAGATGCATTCTAATTCTCGTGAGGATATTGAAGAGGCATTTGCAGGTGATATTGTTGCTCTTGCTGGTCTTAAGGAGACAACAACGGGTGATACTCTTTGTGATCCTTTGAAGCCTGTTATTTTGGAGCGGATGGAATTTCCTGAACCTGTTATTGAAATTGCTATTGAGCCGAAAACAAAGGCGGATCAAGAAAAAATGGGTCTTGCTCTTAATCGTTTGGCTGCGGAAGATCCTTCGTTTCGTGTTAAGTCGGATGAGGAATCTGGTCAGACGATTATTGCTGGAATGGGTGAGCTTCATCTTGATATTATTGTTGATCGTATGCGGCGTGAATTTAAGGTTGAAGCTAATGTCGGACAGCCTCAAGTGGCTTATCGTGAATCGATAACGAAGGTTGCTGAAATTGATTATACTCATAAGAAGCAGTCTGGTGGTGCTGGGCAATTTGCTCGTGTAAAAATTATTTTTGAACCTCATGGGGGCGATGATTTCATTTTTGAATCAAAAATTGTTGGTGGTGCTGTCCCTAAAGAGTATATTCCAGGTGTTCAAAAAGGTATTGAAAGTGTTATGGGGTCAGGTCCTCTTGCCGGATTTCCTATGCTTGGTGTAAAAGCTACTTTGATTGATGGTGGCTATCATGATGTTGATTCTTCTGTTTTAGCCTTTGAGATTGCTGCGCGTGCAGCATTTCGGGAAGGTGCAAAAAAAGCTGGTGCTCAACTTCTTGAACCAATTATGAAGGTGGAGGTTGTAGCGCCGGAAGATTATGTTGGTGATGTAATTGGTGATTTAAATTCTCGTCGAGGTCAGATTTCAGGTACTGAAGTCCGTGGTATTGCGACAGTTGTAAATGCAATGGTTCCTTTGGCAAATATGTTTGGTTATGTAAATACACTTCGATCAATGAGTCAGGGGCGAGCTCAATATACGATGCAATTTGATCATTATGAGCCAGTTCCTTTAGCTGTAGCGCAGGAGATTCAGAAAAGATACGCGTAATCAATATACGTAATTTGTGATCGTATATTAACTTTAACTTAGTTCATGATTTGAACAAAAAAATGGAGAGCTCAAATGGCAAAGAGCAAATTTGAACGTACGAAGCCGCATGTTAATATAGGTACGATTGGTCACGTTGATCATGGGAAGACTTCATTGACAGCAGCGATTACGAAGTATTTTGGTGAATTTAAAGCATATGATCAAATTGATGCAGCCCCTGAGGAGCGTGCTCGTGGTATAACGATATCTACTGCGCATGTTGAGTATGAAACGGAGAGTCGTCACTATGCCCATGTTGATTGTCCTGGTCATGCGGATTATGTTAAGAACATGATTACAGGGGCTGCGCAAATGGATGGAGCTATATTGGTTGTTTCTGCAGCGGATGGTCCTATGCCTCAGACTCGGGAGCATATTTTGTTGGCACGTCAGGTTGGTGTTCCAGCGATTGTTGTTTTTCTAAATAAAGTTGATCAGGTTGATGATGCAGAGCTTTTAGAGCTTGTTGAACTTGAGGTTCGAGAACTTTTATCGAAATATGATTTTCCTGGGGATGATATTCCCATAGTTAAAGGGTCAGCTTTAGCAGCCCTTGAGGATTCTAATAAGAGTATAGGGGAAGATTCCGTTCGTCTTTTGATGAGTGAAGTTGATAAGTATATACCGACACCTGAACGTCCAGTTGATCAACCGTTTTTGATGCCTATTGAAGATGTATTTTCCATATCTGGTCGTGGTACGGTTGTTACAGGTCGTGTTGAGCGTGGTGTTATTAAAGTTGGTGAAGAAATAGAGATTATCGGTATTCGTCCTACGTCTAAGACGACAGTCACCGGGGTTGAAATGTTTCGTAAGCTTTTGGATCAAGGTCAGGCTGGTGATAATATTGGAGCTTTGCTTCGTGGTGTTGATCGTGAAGGGATTGAGCGTGGTCAGGTGTTGGCAAAGCCTGGTTCTGTTACGCCGCATACTAAGTTTAAAGCTGAGGCCTATATTTTAACGAAAGATGAAGGTGGTCGTCACACACCGTTTTTCACGAATTATCGTCCGCAATTTTATTTTCGTACGACAGATGTCACCGGTATAGTTACGTTGCCTGAGGGCACAGAAATGGTTATGCCAGGTGATAATGTCGCTATGGATGTTTCTTTGATTGTGCCGATTGCAATGGAGGAGAAGCTCCGTTTTGCAATTCGAGAAGGTGGCCGTACCGTTGGGGCTGGTATCGTATCTAAAATCATTGAATAAATGAAATAA
>NZ_JADC01000011.1 GCF_000518185.1 Bartonella clarridgeiae ATCC 51734 | reverse complement strand
ATTTCTCCACTGTGTACAAATTAAAAATTATCGAAAATAACAAACAGATTATTCATCGTGCCTTTTCAGGGGACTTCAATAAAAACTCTATGGTAACTCCCAAATGAAGCAAAACTCTCAAAATATAAGTGATGAAACCGTCGCTATCGTCTCAACAAAACTCAAACCAATTCGTACCTTTCTCAAAGATGAAAGTCTCTTCGAAATCGTCATTAATCGTCCCTATCAAGTCATGATCGAAGGAATAAAAGGATGGAAAACAATCGAAGTTCCAGAACTCTCCTTTAATGAACTCATCGGTATCGCTAAAGTCATTGCCGCTTATTCTAAGCAAAATATTTCCTTATTCTAAGCAAAATATTTCCGATAAAAATCCAATATTATCAGCTACCTTGCCGAATAATGAGCGTATTCAAATTGTCATTCCATCAGCTGTAGAAAAAGACATTAATTAAACATTTATACCATAAGGAGATAATTATGGAAAAAACACTCTCAAATGCAGCAATAGCAACAGAATCAATATCCAACCAAGCTTTACCTAGTCATTATAACTATCCTAATAGTCTCACACTGAAAAATAAATATGGAATAACAAACCATAAAGACTTTACTAATAAATGTGCGCATGATTCAGCGAAAGCAGCTATTAATTTGCGTCAAGAAGAACCGCCTAAAAAATTTGATTCTTCCTATTTAAAATATCTTCACAAACAATTATTTAAGGAAACGTTTGAATGGGCTGGACATACCCGTGATCTTCCATTTACATTTGCAGATGGTACAGTTGGCGTTATGCCAGAAATGATAAGATCAAATTGGAGAACAGAACAACCAATTATTTTTGCAACCGGCAATAAAGTGCAAGATGGTTTAAAAAATATAGATAAGATGCTTATCGAAAAGAATAATTTACAAGGCTTATCGCACAAAGAATTTATTGAGAATATAGCAGAAATATTTGCTTGCCTTAACTATACGCATCCTTTTAGAGAAGGCAATGGACGTACACAACGGATATTTTGCGAAAAGCTTGCTCAAGCTGCAGGTTATTATCTTGACTTTTCAGTTGTGACAAAAGAACGTATGTCTGAAGCTAGCATTACAGCAGCGCAAGATAGCAATCTAGAACCTATGAAAAAGCTTTTTGATGATATCTCCAACCCCATAAAAACGGCTGTTTTGAAGGAATGTATAAATAGCTTAAAAAATATTGATCACAAGAATATTAATGATTGTATTATTGTAGCAGCAGATAAAGGTTTAACCTATAAGGGAATCTATACAGATAATAGTCCAGATAGTATTATACTCAAAACGGATAATATCTACATCATCTGTAGCAAAAATGATCTCGCACCAGAACAACTAAAAACATTAAAGCTTGGTGATGAATGCACCATTACAGTTCCAATGAAACAAAATATTGAAAACACTCTCATTCCAAAAGAAAAACTACCCCCTTTAACAAAGAATGCAATAATTGAAAATATTAAAAAAGATACTCTTATCCAAGCAAAACTACGACAAGTTACACATTTATCAAAACTTGTTTACGGCAGCTCAAAAATATTAAATAACCAGCTAGAGTTGATTAATACAAATCAAAAGTCAGGCGAACAGCTTTCCGCACAAATCACGTCTTCTCCTCAATCTATTTCTAAGCTTGCAGGTATAAAAATATTCGGTATGAAAAACTCGATGCGTAAAAAAGCTGAAGATAATATTATAAAGCTCGCTAACTCAATTAAAAGTTATGGGTCTGCTGTAAAAAATGTTGAAACAACAATGATTCAACAGCACAAATCAGAACAAAAACGCCTTTCAAAAACAGTAAAACTACCCAGCACAAAACTGCAAAACATTCTTAACTTACCAGAAGAAAAGCAGAAAGAAGTTTTATTAGAGGAAAAATCGCTTGCTTCTTCGATTGGCAAAGAGCTCACTGATTTTATAAGTTCACTCAATGCTCGTCTCTCACCAAGCGAGCGTAAAATGATCCTGGAAAGTAATCATCAACAATTTGCTAAAAATGTTGGCATATCAGAAAGCCAAGCAGAAACAATCATCAAAACTGCTCAAAAAGCTAAAGAAGTATACCAAAAAATGCAAAAACCAGCAGTTGATCTTACAAAACATCTTATTGTATCAGGCTAAAAATGTAAAAATTTTTGTTTTTCATTTGAACATCTACGGGGGGAAGTTATTTTGAAAATATTTCACATTTAGGAGCTTTTGTTTACACTACATTCAAATGTAGAGGCTTTATAGAACATCAACTAATGATTTCTCTTAGAAAATAATCATTTTAAGATTAAATATTAGCAAAGCAAACTAATTGTTTTTTCAATTGTTTTATTTTTTTTTACGCCATTGTGAAGGTTTTAATTCAGCCACTACAATCCCTATCATAATAAACAAACCACCCAACAAAGCTGAGGGAGATAAATATTCTCCAGCCAAGCGCCCAACAATACCAGCCCATACAGGCTCACCGGCATAAATAAGTGTTGCCCGAGTGGGCGAAACAGATTTCTGTGCCCAATTCATAGTCAATTGTATTACTGCACTCATCAGCGCCAATCCCACACCTATATTAAACCAAACCCACGAAAATTTAGGAATGCTTTCACCCATTAAAGGCATACAACAAAATGCAAAAAGGCTACCAAAAAATAACTGTATAATTGTTATACGTCGGCTATCAACTTTATTTGCAAAAAACCCGATCAGCATAATTTCTCCAGCAATCGCCAAAGCTCCCAGCAAAGTAAGAATTTCACCTTTTGAAAAACAAATACCTTTGAGATCTTGTCCAGAAACCAATATGAGTCCAATAAAAGCGAAAATAATACCAATCCAACTACATAAATGGGGTAGTTTTTTTAAAAAAATCCATTGCAAAACTGGAACTATCGGAACATATATTGCTGTAATAAAAGCTGACTGACTACTAATAATAGTCTGAAGCCCTGCCGTTTGAAAAGTGTAACCAAGAAATATTCCAAAACCTATAGCCATTCCAGCAAAAATTTCATAAATATTTATATCTTTCATAGATCGCCAAAAAACCACCGCAGATATGAGTGCTGCAACAATAAAACGAAATCCTACAAAAAAAAGAGGCCCACTATAATGTACTGCAATATGAATAATTAAAAACGTAATACCCCACAGCACTGTCGCAAAAAATAACGCCAATTCTTGCTTACTAAATAAGGAATATTTCGACTGTTTCATTCTAGCTATAAAAGCTCCATCCTTTAAATTAATCCCATCTCCCTACGAAACAATGAGCGTTCCCGCACCATGTTCAGTAAAGAGTTCAAGCAAAATAGAATGGGGAGTTTTTCCATTTAAAATAACTACACCTTCTACACCCTCTTGAATAGCTTTAATACAGGTTTCTACTTTTGGAATCATACCACCTGAAATTGTTCCATCTTTGATAAGTTTTTTAGCCTTAGGAATGGTCAATTTCTTTAAGAGCTTCTTTTCTCTATCCAAAACACCAGAAACATCAGTTAAAAATAAAAGACGTTTTGCTTTTACAGCGCCAGCAAGCGCTCCAGCAAAAATATCAGCATTAATATTATAGGTTTTACCATCGCGTCCTGGAGCAACAGGAGCAATAACTGGAATCATTTCAGAACACGCCAAAAGATCAAGCAATGTTCGATCAATTTCGACAGGTTCACCAACAAATCCCAAATCTACAACACGTTCAACATGTGAATCAGGATCAACGACGGTCTTATAAGACTTTTCAGCAAAAACCATATTACCATCTTTGCCACAAAGCCCAATTGCCCATTCACCCTCAGCATTTATAAGGGCTACAATTTTCTTATTTATTGAACCTGCTAAAACCATTTCAACGACTTCAACGATTTTTTCATCGGTTACACGTAAACCATTTTCAAATCGTGATTCAACTCCCATTTTAGTCAAAATTTCAGCAATTTGAGGACCTCCACCATGAACAACAATAGGATTAATGCCAGACTGCTTTAACAAAGCAATATCACGAGCAAATGCTCGTCCTAAAGCAGGATCGCCCATAGCATGCCCACCATACTTCACAACAATTGTTTCATTTTCATATTTTTGCATATAAGGTAAAGCAGATGACAAAAACGCTGCCTGTTTTTCATAAGCCTTTTCATCATTGTTCTCAATATTCTCCATCAAAGAGTCTCCGCATTATTTTTACCTTTTCTTAATGGAATTTAGGAAAAGTCAAAATAAGTTTTAACTACTCAATCCATTAAAAACCATCAATTTTTATTAAAGCTATCCCAAACAAGAATGAAAACAAAATAAGAATGACTTGTTTCAAATGATTAAATATTAAAATATACAATTAATAACTCTGAATTATTATTAAAGATTGTTATGTTAGTTTTTAAGTTTCCCCTAACTTATTTATTAATTTTGATTAGCAATATTATCAAAAAATTCCTTCATACGTGCAAAAAAACCATGTGATTGGGGTGAATTTTCATGATTTGAAAGCTTATCAAATTCTTGTAATAATGTACGTTGTTCTTGAGTCAATTTTTGTGGTGTTTCAATAGTGATGTGGATATAAAGATCACCCTTGGCTTGTTGACGCAACATAGGCATTCCTTTACCTTTTAGGCGGAATTGGCGTCCATTTTGTGTACCCTCAGGGACTTTAACCCGTGCCTTAACACCATCAAGGCTAGAGACCTCAAATTCACCTCCTAAAGCAGCTGTAACCATTGAAATAGGCACACGACAATGAAGATCAGCACCATCTCTCTGAAAAAATTCATGCGCTTTAATGGAAAGAAAAATATAAAGATCACCTGCAGGACCACCACCAATACCTGCATCTCCTTCACCAGAAAGACGAATACGCGTACCATCTTCAATACCCGCTGGAATATTGACACGCAATGAACGATTTTCTTCAACTCTTTTTGTCCCATGACATTTTAAACATGGATCCGTAATGATTTCGCCACGACCATGACAAACCGGACATGTCCGCTCAATTGAAAAAAAGCCCTGTGCAGCACGTACACGTCCAACTCCATGACAAGTCCCACAAGTTTTTGGTTTAGAGCCTTTTTTTGTACCTAATCCTTCACAAGCATCACAAATAATGGAACTTGGAATATTAATTTGTGCAGTTTTTCCCGCAAATGCCTCTTCCAATGTCACTTCCATATTATAGCTTAAATCAGCCCCACGTTCACGACCATCACTACGTTTACGATGTCCACTTCCCATAATTTCGCCAAAAAAATCTTCAAAAATATCGGCAAATCCACCACCAAATGGACTAGATCCTTCGCGACCATTATTTTCAAAAGCCGCATGACCAAACCTATCATAAGCAGCCCGTTTTTGAGGATCTTTAAGAACTTCATAGGCTTCGCCAATTTCCTTAAATTTCCGTTCAGCCTCTTTATCCCCCGCATTACGATCCGGATGATATTGCATTGCTAGCCTACGAAAAGCAGATTTCAATTTTTTATCATCACATCCACGGGTTACGCCAAGAATTTCATAATAATCAACCTTCATCATGTATTCCCGATAAATTGTCTGTCATCCATTCCAGATAATATTTGTTTTAATTTAGTTTTTCGAAAAACATAGAAAAAACTGCTTCTAAACAATAAAGCCCAGCCTTATATCTCACAGGCCAGGTTTATTAATTCATGAATGCATTTGCTTTAACTATTTCTTCTTATCATTAATTTCTTCAAAATCAGCATCAACAACATCATCATTTTTCGTATCTGATTCAGTATTAGCTTTTGCTGACGAATCCTCATACATAACCTGCCCAAGCTTCATACTAGCCTCTGCTAATTTCTGCATCTTTATTGATACTTCTTCAGCATCACTGCCTTCAAGAGCCGTCTTCAAACCAGCTATTGCTGTTTCAATCTGACCTTTATCCTCAGCTGAAAGCTTATCGCCATATTCATTCAATGACTTCTCAGTTGAATGGACAAGAGATTCTGCTTTATTTCTAGTTTCAACACTTTCACGACGCTTTTTATCCTCAGCAGCATGCGCTTCTGCATCTTGAACCATCTTTTCAATATCAGCATCACTCAAACCACCTGATGCTTGAATACGAATCTGATGTTCTTTACCAGTTCCCTTATCTTTAGCAGAAACATTTACAATACCATTCGCATCAATATCAAAAGTAACTTCAATCTGAGGAACGCCACGGGGTGCTGGTGGAATACCAACAAGATCAAATTGAGCCAATAACTTATTATCATTAGCCATTTCACGTTCACCTTGGAAAACACGAATAGTTACAGCATTTTGATTATCATCAGCAGTTGAAAAAGTTTGCGACTTTTTAGTAGGAATAGTGGTATTACGCTCAATTAAACGTGTAAATACCCCACCCAATGTTTCAATACCTAAAGACAAAGGTGTTACATCCAGAAGCAATACATCTTTTACGTCACCTTGTAACACTCCTCCTTGAATAGCTGCACCCATAGCGACAACTTCATCGGGATTAACACCTTTATGTGGATCTTTACCGAAGAAGCTTTGTACAACTTCCTGTATCTTAGGCATACGGGTCATACCACCCACCAAAACAACTTCATCAATCTCGCCTGCATTCAGTCCTGCATCTTTTAATGCTGCCTTACAGGGCTCAATAGTTCGTTGTACTAAATCTTCAACTAAAGATTCAAACTTCGCCCGTGTCAATTTCATTGTTAAGTGCTTAGGACCAGACTGATCAGCTGTAATAAACGGCAAATTAACCTCTGTTTGCTGTGAAGAAGAAAGCTCAATCTTTGCTTTTTCTGCAGCTTCCTTCAAACGCTGCAACGCTAATTTATCATTTTTTAGATCAATTCCTTGCTCTTTCTTGAATTCCTCTGCAAAATAACTAACTAGGCGCATATCAAAATCTTCACCACCTAAGAATGTATCTCCGTTGGTTGATTTAACTTCAAAAACACCATCTCCAATTTCAAGTACAGAAATATCAAATGTACCACCCCCAAGATCATAAACAGCTATCGTTTTTCCGTCTTTCTTATCTAAACCATAAGCTAAAGCTGCTGCTGTAGGCTCATTGATAATCCGTAAAACCTCAAGCCCAGCAATTTTACCCGCATCTTTGGTAGCTTGACGCTGTGCATCATTAAAGTAAGCAGGAACAGTGATAACGGCTTGCTCAACTTTTTCACCCAAATAAGACTCTGCAGTTTCTTTCATCTTTTGAAGAATCATTGCTGAAATTTGTGATGGAGAATATTTCTTACCTGCTTCCTCAACCCACGCATCACCATTGTCACCTTTAACAATTTTGTAAGGTACAAGTGCTTTATCTTTTTCAACCATAGGGTCATCAAAGCGACGCCCAATTAAACGTTTAACTGCAAAAACTGTCCCTTCAGGATTTGTAACTGCTTGCCGTTTAGCAGGTTGCCCAACAAGCCGTTCTCCACTATCAGTAAAAGCAACAACTGAAGGTGTTGTCCGTGCTCCTTCTGAATTTTCAATGACCTTTGAATTTGTGCCATCCATAACAGAAACACAGGAGTTGGTCGTCCCCAAATCAATACCAATTACTTTTGCCATATTTTAATCTCCACTCAGCAAGCCGTCTAAATCTTTATCAAGCATTTTTCTTGGACAGCTCCTCATCACATTCTATAGCTTACATTAATTTTAAAAATTTTAAATTAAACAAATAATAAATTGAGAATCATAACAAGCCTTGTTGCTTGGTATATAAGAACATCTTTTTATCCCTACAAGAGAATAACGAGAGAAACAGTACTAAAATAAAAATTTTATCCTTAATATCTTCATCACAATACCATCTTTAAGGCATAAATAAGTAGAATAATGCACACTTCTTTAAATTCTTATAAAAATATGAATTGCACAATAAAAATTATAAAGAATAGAATTAATTTTTAGCTTTTTTTGTACTTTACTTTTCACAGCTATAGAAAATAGCAAGTAAATTTTTTTATACATACAAGATTATCGTACAATATTGTATGATAATCATATTTGATTACATTTTGATACTCCTCACAAATTAATTTACCTATATTTAGATAAAGTTTTTTTCGATTTACTTCTACCGTTAAAGCTATTTTAAAAAAATACCTATCAGGAAATTATCTGTAAGTTTATTTCTCAACAGCTCTTTTTTACCGTACATAATCACCAGAAAGTTCAAAATTCTTATGAGCACTTTATTATGCAAAATATTGATATTATAATCTTCTGTGTCTGTATATTTTTTAAATTTGCAAAAACATAAAAGTAAACTATTTATGTCTATGGTTTTTTATGATTATATTAGTTTTTACTTGCTTAACCAACATGCGCATACTTTTTGCTCTCTCATGAATCAAATAAATATAATGTAATCAAATCAATATTCAATATAATGTAAACAACACTCCCTTTATTTTGAATAAAGTTCTTGCTTTCAATAAAATAAAGCATTTATAAATGAACATGAAAAAGAGGATCAATTCATCATGACGTTTGCTGTAAAAAAAATAAAAGATTTCATATCTCTATATACTCTTTCTGCAAAATACTCACTTAAAAATAATATGAATATCCTGTGTGCCTTTATTTTTGTGTTTATAGCTTTACCTGCAACTGTAAATGCCCACCAATACAAACTTGGTGATTTAGAAATCATTCATCCTTGGACCCGTGTAACGCCTAAAGGTTCAAAAGTGAGTAGCGGTTATCTCTATATTATCAATCATAGCGATACTCCTGACCGATTGATTGCTGTTTCAACAAATAGGGCACAAGAGACAGAAATTCATTCTATGACAATAACTACTGATATTATGCAAATGAAAAAGATATCGAATGGTATTGAAATTCCAGGAAAAGGTGAAATCACACTTAAACCTGGCGGTCATCATATTATGTTTATGGGGATTTCACAACCATTTCAACAAAATGAAAAAATTAATGCAAAATTAATCTTTGAAAAAGCAGGAACAATTGATGTCGACTTTTTTGTAAACGCAATCGGAGTAAAACCATCTTCTAAATAAGTTTTTTAATGACCATTTGTTTTATCAATACAAAATACTGAAGGTTTTTCAATGCCTTACTTCTTTCTAAAGTGCATGCTTGTGTAAGAAAAATTTTTGTAATCTTTTCTTATCACCGTAACGTAAATGGAAGAAATATCCTGCAAATGATCAACGATTATTGCCTTTTTAATTTGGATATCACTTTATTCTATTTCAAATAGAAATTTATCAACTGTACTTTCACAATCATTTTCTTCTTTTTCATAATTGCTTATATTGAGCATTTCATCTCTTTGTTTTAACAAAATTAAATGCTATTATATTTTCTTTTCTTGCGATAAAAACGCGTTTTTTTTTGATATCATTATATATTTTTACTTTTAAAACAGATAGATAAATCGAATAAACTTTATCGATCAAAATTTATCTGTTTATTTTTTAGACGCAAATCAGTGTAAAATTTGATAAAAAACACCTTAATAAAAATTTTATATAATAGAAGGGATCCTAATACGCAAAAAAGCATTACAAAATTGCAAAGGCAAATAATCTTTCCATAAAACAAAAGGTCCTTGTCTTTGTTACAATTCGTTCAATGTTTATTACAATTTGTTCTATATTTGTTTTGCAAAAAAAATGTGAACTCCCATATAATAACATGGACAGTTTGCTTCTACAGCGAGAAAGGTTTAAGAAACCATGAAGGATACTCCAACCGTCACCCAAACAATTGTGTTGGTTGACGACGATAGTAATATTTTAACGTCCTTATCTTTTGCCCTTGAAACAGAAGGTTATCGGGTTGAAAGTTATACAGATGGATCAGCTGCACTTAAAAATTTAACAGTTAATCCTCCGCATTTAGCTATTTTTGATATTAAAATGCCGCGAATGGATGGGATGGAACTTTTGCGCCGTCTGCGTCAAAAATCTGATATTCCAGTCATTTTTCTAACCTCTAAAGACGATGAAATTGATGAACTTTTTGGCCTCAAAATGGGAGCTGATGATTTTATTACCAAACCTTTTTCTCAACGTCTTCTTATTGAGCGAGTAAAGGCTGTTTTGCGCCGTTCCAACGCCCGCAATCAACCGCTTCCTACAGGAGCAACACCAGCTTCTTCTCTCAGACGTGGTGATCTTGTTATGGATCAAGAACGTCATATCTGTACATGGAAAAATAAACCTGTTATATTAACAGTCACAGAGTTTTTGATTCTGCAAACTTTAGCGCAACGGCCAGGAGTTGTCAAAAGTCGTGATGCTTTAATGGATGCTGTTTATAACGATCAAATTTATGTCGATGATCGCACTATTGACAGTCATATTAAGCGTTTGCGTAAAAAATTTAAACAAGTAGATAATGATTTTGCAATGATTGAAACGCTTTATGGTGTAGGCTACCGTTTTCATGAAGTATAAAACCATTTTGCCGCAACAGCTTGAACGGCGAAGAACTCGATGAAAAAAAATACTCTACTCAACAAATCATCAAGCAATACTTCTCCGATACGATTTTCTATGTTTGTACATTTGTATTTTCGGATACAACGTCTTTTAAGGCAATTGTTCTTTTCCAGTCTCACACGCCGTATTGTTATTTTAAATCTTGCTGCCCTTGGCATTTTAGTTACAAGTATTTTGTACCTTAATCAATTTCGCAATGGTTTGATCGAAGCGAAAATTGAAAGTTTGCGCACCCAAGGAAAAATTATTGCTGGAGCTATTGCCGCATCTGCAACAATAGATACGAATTCTATTTTAATTGACCCCCAAAAACTTTTGGAATTACAGGCTGGAGAAAGTGTTACACCAACACTTCAATCAACTGATACTTGGGATTTCCCCATTAATCCGGAACAAGTTGCCCCACTTTTGCGACGTCTTATTGCACCAAAAACGACAAGAGCACGGATATATGATCGGGATGCAACTTTGCTTCTTGATTCACGTGTTCTTTATTCGAGTGGTGAAGTTTTTACCTATAATTTACCTCCTATTCAAATGAAACAAAATCTTTGGGAGCACTTAAAATCCTTTTTTTTCAATCTACTCTATAGCAACGGTATTACTGTTGATAGAAGACAAGTAAAAGATAATGAGACTATCCACCCAGAAGTTCATCTAGCATTAAATGGCTCTTCTGCCACTGCTAAACGACGTAACAGGCAAGGTCAATTAATTGTTTCGGTTGCTGTGCCTGTTCAACGTTATCGTGCAGTAGTCGGCGCTCTTTTGCTTTCAACTACCGGTTCAGACATTGATGATATTGTAGAAAGTGAAAAATTGATCATTTTTAAAATCTTTGCCGTTGTTGGAAGTGTGTTTTTGGTTCTTTCTATATTTTTAGCCCATACTATTGCTCATCCATTAAGTAAATTATCTTCCTCTGCTAATCGTGTGCGCCATGGTCGTAGTAAGCGAATAAAAATTCCTGATTTTTCAAAACGTGAAGATGAAATTGGTCGTCTTTCCACCTCTATTAGCGATATGACCAACGCTCTTTATACACGCATTGAAGCTATTGAACGTTTTGCAGCTGATGTAAGCCATGAATTAAAGAACCCTCTCACCTCGCTACGAAGTGCCGTTGAAACACTACCACTAACTAAAAATAAAGCACAACAGACACAATTGCTTGAAATTATCCAACATGATGTGCATCGTCTTGACCGTTTAATTACCGATATTTCTGATGCGTCGCGGTTAGATGCAGAACTTGCCCGCGAAACCGCCAAAATAGTTGATATGAGCTCACTATTGAAAAGTCTTATTCAAGCTATTCGTGAAGTCCATTGTAATAAACAAAATATTGATATTAATTTTAATATTATCCCACGAACTAATGGTAAACCCTATCTTATTGTAGGACATGAATTACGTTTAGGTCAGGTGATTTCTAATCTCATTGAAAATGCACGTTCCTTTGTTCCCCGTAAAAATGGTAAAATTTGTATTACGATGAAAAATAATGCTTCAAATCTTATTTTAACTGTTGAAGACAATGGTCCTGGTATTCGTTCAGAAAATATCGAGCGTATTTTTGAACGTTTCTATACTGATCGACCAAGTAAGGATGCTTTTGGACAACATTCAGGACTTGGCCTTGCAATTAGTCAGCAAATCATTGAAGCTCATAATGGAACTCTCACAGCTGAAAATATTGTTGACCCCAAATTTAAAAAAGAAAAAACTGGTGCTCGATTTATTATCACTCTTCCGCTTGCCAAATAACTTCTCTTCCAAATCAAAAAGAAAGTGATTAACTTTCCATAATAATCTAGTTACAAAATGAGAATAATTAATTATTAATCCTTACAAAATAAAAAAATGCAAAGCGCATTATTGCAAAGAAACATAAATAATTATTTTAAATATAGATGATTAAATGCATATTCTTAAAAACAATAAGACAACTTTGCGATATAACACAAAATAATTCTGGATATATCGTCGTAAACTCGTCAACTAAAATATTTTAAGAATATAGACGCTCATTAATAAAAAAATTGTAAACGCAATAAATATCAGGATTGTTAATTTTTTAGCACCTTTATTTGCTTTAGTTTTATGTTTTGTAAGTTCCATATCCTACCCATTGGTTACAATATTACCTGCAATCCTTCTTGCCTGCCATTATAGAACTTTAATGACGCTTTAAATTACCACTAATGTTCCATCATAACATAAACAAACTAACTAAAAATACCTGGAAAAATATTTTTCACCAATCTTTCTGATACCATTATGAATATATTGAAAGGAGGAAAGATAAAAACATCTGAGATAAAATGCTAAAGAGGACCTCTGCGAACATTTGAGAAAAAGCATATTCTTTAATATGATGATTGTACCAAATCAAATAAAATGCAAAGTCATTTATCAACTAGAAATAAAAAAAATAATTGAAGTAAGCTAAATTCTTCATGGTAAAATTGATAATTGCAGGTCTCAATTTACTTAAAACCTAAAAACTTTTCCAAATAATTTGTTATTGTAAAGCTTGTATTAAAACTTGAGCAATTTTATATCTTTAAAACCAAAAAAGCTTTTTAAACTATTCAGCGCATTATTTTATACCGACGTAGATTGAAAAACTGCCAACTCACAAAAAATTTCTTTTCCGATATAGTTTATACTGTTTCAGATTCAACAGAAGCTTCTTTTACTCCTCCTTTAGTTACACCAACTATTGCCGGACGTAAGACACGTTCACCAATAATATAACCTGCCTGAACAACTTGCTGAACAGTATTCTCTGGCACATCAGCATTGGGAATTTCAAACATCGCTTGATGAAAATGAGGATCAAATTTTTGCCCTTCTGGATCAATTTTCTTCACCCCATGACGCTCTAAAGCCGCCATCATTGCACGTTCGGTCATTTCAACACCTTCAACTAATGTTTTTAACCCTGAATCATTCTCACCTTCATCCTTCGGAATTGCTTCCAATGCGCGATGCAAATCATCAGAAACAGACAACATATCACGAGCAAAATTGGCAATCGAATATGCTTTAGCATCAGCTACATCACGCGCTGTTCGACGCCGAAGATTTTCCATTTCTGCTGCGAGACGTAAAATTTGATCTCTCAGTTCCTTATTTTCATCCTGTAAAACAACTAAAGGATCAGCAGGCTCACTTTCCTCTCGCTCAGCATCTGGGAAAATCTCTTCTTCATTCATCTTTAAAAATTCATCAGGAGCTTGCTTAAACACGTCACAATCACCTGACTTCTTCAAATTGGAATTTTCGAATGAAGCATCATCAAACTTGTTTTTTTCATCAGACATAAAAATTCTATTCCTTCATAAATTTATATTCTTGATATCGAAATTTTTCAAACAAAAATCAAGAGTTCTTTAACTTATTCATTAATACAATGTCACTCCTAACAAAACTCTCTAACCATGCTAACGTAACAACTGTGACACAAGCTGAGCTGTATAATCAACCATAGGTACAATCCTTGCGTAATTAAGACGTGTTGGCCCAATAACACCTACAGCACCAATAACTCTTTTCTGTGTATCACAATAAGGAGCCACTACTAAAGAAGAGCCAGAAAGCGAAAATAATTTATTTTCCGAACCAATAAAAATACGTACCCCTAATCCTTCATCTGCTAAATCAAGCAACTGCGCCATGCTTTCGCGTGTTTCAAGGTCATCAAATAAATGTCGCAACCGCTCTAAATCTTCTCCTGCCTTCACATCTTCAAGTAAATTACTTCGTCCACGAACAATAAGATGCATTTTATTATCTGAATCTTCCCCTCCCCAAAGAGCTAAACCAGTTTCAACAAGATGTTGAGAAAATTGATGAAGAGCAGCTCGTGTTTCCGAGCATAAACGTGCAATTTCTAATTTTGCTTCATTAAGTGTACGTCCCTGTATATGGGCATTGAGAAAATTTGTTGCTTCCGTCAATTGTGCATGAGTCACGCCTTCTGGTAAATGAATAATACGATTCTCAACATCACCTTTTTGTGTGACTAAAACTGCAAGAGCATGCTCTCTATCAAGACCTACAAATTCGATATGCTTTAGTGTACCTTCCTGCTTCGTTGCAAGGACTAATCCTGCCCCTCGTGAAAGATCTGAAAGAATTTGGCTCGCTTGAATTAAAAAATGTTCAACTGATTGTGCATTACCCGCTTCTTTAACTTGATTTTCAATATTTTCACGCTCCTCGGTTGGTAAATCTCCTACCTCCATAAATGCATCAACAAAAAATCGCAAACCTGATTGCGTTGGCATTCTCCCTGCAGACACATGAGGCGCATAAATCAAACCAAGATGTTCAAGATCACTCATCACATTGCGAATTGTTGCAGGTGATAATGTCTGCTGTAAAAGCCGTGAAAGATTACGTGAACCTACCGGTTCACCATCATTAAGATAAGCTTCAACGATATGACAAAAAATATCACGTGAACGTTTATCAAGAACTTTTAACGCATCATCAAGGGGTATTTGCTTCATCACAATTGTTTCACCATTTCAAAAATACTTTTTTCTTATATAAGCTTTTCCAAGATATGGTCAAATAATCTAAAATATAGTGCAAAAATATATATCGCATATTTATTACAATAATACCATTATCAAATAGGAATAATCATTTTGGAATAAATATAAAAAAATATGTAGAATTATGTCTTATAAAACTAAAAAATAACTATTTTTCTATTTTTTAAACTGATTGCAAACACAGTCAATCGTATTCTGCAATAAATTTTTAAAAACCATTTGAAAGCTATTCCTTATAATATATAAATAAATCCACGCTATATAAAAATTCACAAATTAAAACCGATATCAATTTTGTTATTTAATGAATCAAAGCATTTATATAAAAAATTTAACGATGCTGAATTTTTCATTGTATTGGAATTCTCAAAACTACTGTCACTAAATTTTTTATCCTATACAAATAAATCCTTATTCAAACAGAGATTATGCCTCATTTCAGGAGACACATGCACATGAGAAGTATAGCAATCAAAAAACTCGTCATTGCTACACATAACACCGGTAAACTGCATGAAATTACCAGATTGATTGCTCCTTTCGGTGTAACAACACAATCAGTAAAAGAACTTGGCTTGCCCGAACCAAAAGAAACAGGAACAACATTTGAAGAAAATGCTTATATCAAAGCTTTTGCGGCTGCAAAAGCTACAAACCTTCCTGCTTTATCTGATGATTCTGGCATAGAAATAGACGCCTTAAATGGTGCGCCAGGTGTTTATACAGCTGATTGGGCTCTCCAATCCGATGGTACACGTGATTTTTTAAAAGCTATGCAAAAAGTAGAAAATGAATTACAAAAAGTTGCCTCTCTTAAAAAAAATCAACGTAAAAGCCGATTTATATCAGTTATTTGCATTGCATATCCCGATGGATATGCAGATTATTTTCGCGGTAGTGTTGAAGGTACATGCATTTGGCCACCACGTGGAAATAAAGGTTTTGGCTTTGATCCTATTTTTTTACCTGATGGATATGAAAATACCTTTGGCGAAATGTCAACAGAACAAAAACATAGCTGGAAATTCAATGGTCAAACGCCTCTTTCGCATCGCGCACGCGCTTTTAAACTATTTGCGGAAAACCTTTTGGCTCTTTCATGACGAAACCTTTTGGCATTTACATTCATTGGCCATTTTGTGTTAGCAAATGTCCTTATTGTGATTTTAATTCGTATGTCCGTATAAATGGAGTGGATCAACCGCGTTTTGCAGCTGCTTTTGAACGCGAAATGACAACACAAGCCCATGAAATAGGGCCTCGTCATATTACAAGTATTTTTATTGGCGGGGGAACACCTTCCCTTATGACACCTCAAACTGTTGATCGTTTATTACAAGCTATCGCAAAAAACTGGACAATCGATGATAAAACTGAAATCACACTTGAAGCTAATCCTTCTAGCGTAGAAGCAGATCGCTTCCGTGGCTATCGCCTAGCAGGCGTTAACCGCTTATCTCTAGGTGTACAGGCACTCAATGATAAGGCATTACAACAACTTGGTCGTCTCCATAACGTTAAGCAAGCTCTTTATGCTATTAATTTAGCGCGTGAAATTTTCCCACGTTTATCTTTCGACTTAATTTATGCGCGTCCCAAACAAACACTTAAACAATGGGAATCTGAACTTTTGCAAGCCATTAATTTAGCAGCAGACCATCTATCTTTGTATCAACTCACCATAGAAGATGGAACTAACTTCAAAAAGCTTCATGCAGCAGGAAAGCTAATTCTGCCAACATCAGAACGAGCAGCAAATCTTTACACTCTTACCCAAGAAATAACCACTATGTATGGTCTTCCAGCCTATGAAATATCAAATCATGCGATTCCTGGTGCTGAATCGTGCCATAATCTCCTTTATTGGCGTTACCATGAATATGCAGGATTTGGTCCAGGCGCGCATGGACGTTTTATCAAACAGCAACTGAAAAATTCCTCTTTTCTTTCAGAAACATTACTATCCAAAACTGAAAACCATAACCGTTATGTCACAATAAACGAAAAATATCCTGAAAATTGGCTTAAATTAGTAGAAACCATAGGCCATGGTTGTATCGACACAGAACAATTGACTCAAGAACAACAAGCTAACGAAATGCTGCTCATGGGCTTGCGTCTTTCAGAAGGACTTAATCTAAAACGCTACGAAACTTTAAGTGGCCAAAGTTTATCGCCTAAAAAACTTATCAGTTTACAACAAAAAGGATTGATAGAAATGACAAGCAACCAACATTTAAAAGCAACAGCAACAGGACGTATTTTGCTTGATCATATTATTTGTCAATTAGCAAACTAAAATCTCTAAAGTCTCATACTATCATTACACTAAAATCACCACCACTTCATTTATGCAAAAAAATCAGTAATAAAACGTTCATAAATAGAAGTTAGGTTTTCTATAGCATCAAGAGTCACATATTCATCCACCATGTGCATAGTTTGCCCTGGCAAACCAAACTCAACAACTGGGCAATAATCTTTAATAAAACGCGCATCTGAGGTGCCACCAGAAGTTGAACATTCCGGAATGTTCCCTGTTATACTTTTAATAGCATTCGACAAAATTCCAACCAGTTTATCATTTTTTGTCAAGAAAACCCCTCCTAAACCGTATATCCATTCAAGCTGATAATATGGTACTTGATCATTTTTAGAATGCACAAAAGCAAGGCGCTTCTCAATTTCAGCAATGAGTGTTTCTTTTGTCCAAAGATCATTGTAGCGTATATTAAAGCGAATGACTGTTTGTGCTGGAATAATATTGACAGAAAAATTTCCTGTATCAATGCTTGTTAATTCCAAATGACTTGCTTGAAAATCCTTTGTTCCTTGATCCAAAGCATTTTGTGTCAACGCTTGAATAAGCTTATTTGCTAAAGGCAATGGATTTGCTGCTCGCTCAGGAAAAGCAACATGACCTTGATAACCTTTAACCGTAATAATACCAGAAATCGATCCTCGCCGTCCAATCTTGATCGTATCACCAACAATATTTATGCTTGTTGGTTCACCCACAATGGCTGCATTCCATTTTTCACCTTTTTTTACTGCCCATTCTAAAAGCTTTACTGTACCGTTTATGGCAGGACCTTCTTCATCACCAGTTATTAAAAAGCTTACCATTCCCTTGAGTGATTTTTTTTTCAGAAACCGAGCTAGTGCTGCTATAAAACAAGCGATCCCACCCTTCATATCAACAGCACCTCGCCCATATAATCTTCCTTGGTTGATTACTCCCTCAAAAGGAGGATAAGTCCAGTTTTCTAGTTCACCGGGCGGCACCACATCACTATGACCAGCAAACATAAGATGTGGACCTTCACTGCCTATTTTTGCATAAAGATTTTCAACATCTTCCGTATTTTTATCAACAAAAACAGGACGCTCAACACAAAATCCCATTTTTCTTAAAAAGTGTTCCAAAGTCGATAAAACTCCTGCTTCATGAGGTGTAACAGAAGGGCACCGAATAAGTGCCTGTAAAAGCTGAACAGGATCTGTAAGAACAAGCATAAATGCTATTCCAATCTAAAAAGAGCAATTTTAAAAATGCTAAACTTAATCATACAAAATATAAAGTGAAAATATTGAATATATTCAAAAAATAAAGCAAAGCTTTGTTACTTCATCCCTATATAAATAACAGTATCTATATAGCATACAAAAAACAATACGAATCTAGAAAAGGATCGTATTTTTACGTTAGTGAAAATTAATCCTTTGAAGTATATGGCCATTTTTCTTTAACCAAGCTTGATAGGTTTTTCTCTCAGGACAAAGTTTTTCACAAAGAGCCCAAAATCGTTCTCCATGATTCATCTCGACAAGGTGAGCTACTTCATGTGCAACAACATACTCAACAACTTCTTTTGGTGCCATAATAAGACGCCATGAAAAAGAAAGACGACCATCCGTTGAGCATGATCCCCAACGACTTCTAGTATCTTTATAGCTAATTGATTTCACCTTGCGCCCCACCTTGTATGAATAATGAGCCACTAACTGTGCTATAACAATTTTAGCTTGTTTCTTCAAAACATCAGCAACGCGTCTTGGAAGATGTTCTAATCGACTATAAATAATGATCTTTGACTCTTGTTCAGAATCACCTGTAATAATTTCAGCTACTCCGCGTTCTTCTTTACGCAATATAACGTGTGAAGCACCCAATACAGGAATTCGTGAACCCTCTTTGAGATGAAAACCTTCCCTGATAATTCCTCCATAAGCAAGACGCTTTTCAATCCAAGATCGATTCTTTTCAATGAAAAATTGAACTACACAACGTTCCACTGCAGGCGGAGTTGTCAAATAAATTTTTTGTCTGGCTATATCAATACGTAGTGTAAGACGACGTGCATTTTTGTGTTCTTTCACCTGCAAAGGTACAATACGATTAGAAAGAATAAAGTCCTGTTCATAAATCACCATACACCATATCTTTCATAATTAATGAACATAACCTTTATTCAGCATTGATTCGATCAATCAAAGACATTAACACCTTTTCAAGACAATCCAAATCTTGAGAACGTGAAAATCGATGATCTGCATCACGAACAAGCGTTAATGTTACATCATGCAAAGGCAAATAATTAAGTAAAGTTAACGTATGCTGATAAGGTATCTTGTCATCTTCCATTCCCTGCAGAATATGAATTGGACATCCAACATCTATGCATTCTTTCATAACGCAGTTGTTTCGCCCATCTTCAATTAATGCTTTTGTAAAAAGTAATGGTTCTAAACTATCAGCCGAAGGCCGTTCACAATAGCCTTTTTCCTCTAGCATCTTCAATTCCTCTGCGCTTAAAGCAGGTTCCACCAAAGTCTGCGTAAAATCAGGAGCAGGTGCAATTAAGATCATACCAACAGGCGCCTTGTTTTTTTGGGCTAGCATCATAGCAAGCCTTATAGCAATCCACCCACCCATAGAAGAACCAATCAAAATTTGTGGGCCTTCACAATAAGCTTCAATAACAGCTAAACTTTCTTTAACCCAACGCGAAATTGTTCCTTGAAAAAAATCTCCTTCCGACTCTCCATGACCAGAATAATCAAAACGCAAACAGGAAAAACCATTTTTTTGAGCAAAACTATTAACTACCGTCGCCTTACTCCCTAACATATCAGATCGATAACCAGACAACCAAATCAGACCAGGAGAACGATTGCCTTTGTGATGACGGACAGCAAGAATCGTATCTTCAAATGAAAAAAACTGGCAAGGAATATTTTGATTCATTATCATCCTCTTTTCAGATAATATTCTTTTTATAAAAAGAAAATCACTGTATTTTAAAAATATAATAATATAACAAATAATCACTTATAATGATAACAGAAAAACACGAATTCCAGTTGTTTTTCTCTCTATATATTGTATACTACTGTGTTACGATTAATTGAAATTAAGGAGCATAAACCATTCGCCGACCATTTAAAATAACCTCTACCCCAAAAGATGGGTTGCGTTCAAATCAAGATATTCGAGTTCCTCGTGTTCAATTAATCAATGATGAGGGGCAAAATCAGGGGATAGTCACAATACAAGAAGCACTGGCTAGGGCAGCAGATATTGGCCTTGATCTAGTTGAGATTGTTCCAAATGCAGAGCCACCTGTATGTAAAATAGTTGATTTGGGAAAATTAAAATATCAAAATCAAAAAAAAGCAGCTGAAACACGTAAAAAGCAAAAAATTATCGAAATCAAAGAAATTAAAATGCGGCCAAATGTTGATGTTCATGATTATGAAGTCAAACTAAGAGCTATTCGTCGTTTTATTGACAATGGCGATAAAGTGAAAATTACTTTGCGTTTTCGTGGTCGTGAAATGACTCACCAAGATCTTGGAATAAAACTTCTTCAGCGGGTTAAAGAAAATACAAATGAAATTGCTAAAATTGAATCTGAACCAAAGTTTGAAGGTCGTCAAATTATGATGGTAATAGCGCCTAAATAATTTTTTAATGACAATTTCGATCATATAAAGTTTATTTAAAGTGCATGAAATGCAATGTTTTTATATTGCAGAGGTCTTTCGTTATGCTTTTAAATTAATGAGGGTGTTATTTATCAGAAGCCCTAAAAACTCTCCTATAAAGGATGCTTTGATATTGCATAAAAAAATGATAGAAGTTCTGCATGGCCAAAACACAAATATCTTCTTCTGATAAACATCTCATCATTCGGCTTCTAAAAGACAATTTTCATAAACATATACACTTGTACAGTGTAGCCATTGTTTCAATGATCATTATTTCCTTTACCACTGTAATCAGTGCATGGATTATGCGCGATGTTGTTAATCATATTATTGATGGACAAAATTTTAACATGATTGTTTTTATTTCTAGTGTTATTGTTTTTATTTTCATTCTCAAGGGAATTGCAACTTTTGCTCAAACTTACTTTTTAAGCAAAGCAGGCAATAGTATCGTTGCTGAACAACAACGCAAAATTTATGCACACCTCATACAACAAGACATCTCTTTTTATCAAAATAACACCTCATCTGATCTTCTTGTACGCGTAACCCACAGTGCAACAGCAGCACGCAACATCATTGATATAATTATCACAACATTTGTGCGTGATTTACTTTCTGTTATTGGTCTTTTGTTTGTTATGTTTATTCAAAATTTCACGTTAATTGCCATTACTTTAATAATAGGTCCATTAGCATTTTTAGGAATTCGAATAGCTTTAAAATATGTTCGCAGCCTTATGGAAAAAGAACTTCTTTCACTCGGAGAAATTATCAAAATCGTACAAGAAACGACGATTGGTATTTATGTAATAAAAGCCTTTTCACTCGAAAAATTGATGCAAAAACGCATGAACAAAGCTATTTATGATGTTGAACGACAAGCAAACAGTATCGCAATGCTTGAAGCTGCCACAAATCCAATTATGGAAACACTTGCTGGCATTGCTATTGCAGGTGTTATCTGTTTTTCCGGCTATCTCGCAAGCCAGCGTGCAGGCATTCAAGGTGAATTAATGTCCTTTATTGTCGCTTTGCTTCTAGCCTATGAACCAGCCAAAAGATTGGCAAATGTGCGTGTTAAAATTGAATCTGGTCTAGTTAGCATCCGTACAATGTTCGAAATACTCGATCATCCTCTTACAGTTACGGAACATAAAGAGGCTAAAGATCTTAATAAAATGCAAAATTCCATCCGTTTTGAACATGTTTCTTTTGCTTATACTAATGATCAGATGGTATTAAACGATATCAATCTAGAAATTGAAGCAGGCAAAATGACAGCATTAGTGGGACCATCGGGTTCAGGAAAGTCGACCTTTATTAGCCTTCTTATGCGCCTTTATGACCCTACTCAAGGACGTATATTGATTAATGATCAAGATATTCGCTACATCACATTTCGTTCCCTTAGGAATCTAATGGCCTACGTAGGACAAGATACTTTTCTATTTCAAGGAAGCGTTAAATATAATATCGGACTTGGAAAAGAAGGAGCAAATGATAACGATATTATTAAAGCAGCAAAAGCAGCCAATGCTCATGACTTTATTGTAGATCTGCCAAACGGTTATGATACACAAGTCGGGGATAATGGCAATAATCTATCAGGCGGACAAAAACAACGTATTGCCATCGCCCGAGCAATGCTTCATGATAGTGAAATCTTACTTCTTGACGAAGCAACAAGTGCTTTAGATTCACATACTGAAGCGCAAATCAATGAAGCTCTTGATCTCCTTACACAAGGGCGTACAACTATTGTTATCGCTCATCGTCTTTCAACGATTGCACGTGCTCATAAAATTGTTGTAATACAAAATGGGCATCTCGTTGAACAAGGGACTCAACAAGAATTACTTGCAAAAGAAAAAGGCGTCTATAAAAAACTTCATCACACTCAATTTAAAGAACAGAATTTTTAAATAACAGACTTTAGCACTAGTTTTTTAACTAATTTTTCAGTTAATAATCTTTTTCATAGAACAAGCCAAAACTCGTATTTTCTTCACTTCCTATGGCCCCTTTAGCTTTAAGATGACGTGAAACATCCAAATTAATTGTTCCTTTCGTTGTTCCATTGGATCCTGCTTCAAAACCCAAGTAAATATTATCATGGATATAGCGTCCAACACGTAAACCTGTATTGCCTTTTTTATCAACAATAACATCAAGATCATCAAGACCAATATGGGTACGTAAAGTATTTAATAAAGATGTATTAGAAGCACCAAAAAGCTCTGCTGCTGCTGCTGTAAGCTGAACAATCTGAAATGGCGATAATTCGTTAAGAGAGCGATTAAAAATCAAACGCGCTAATACCTCATCCTGTGGCAAAATAGGTTGTGAAGAAAACTGAATATCAAGATTATCAATTGTTCCACTTACTATCACATTAACACGAATATCGCCATTATTATTGTTGGTAATAAAATAAACAGTAGGATTAAGATTACCGTTAAAGCTTGCATGTCCTTTATCAAAATTGAGACGTTGTGAAAGAATATCAAACCTTCCGCGAATCATTTGCAATTCACCAACCGGATGCATACTATACAAAGGACCTTTTAAATTAATGCTTCCTCCTAATTCAGCATCTACCCCTCGACCACGGACAAAAAATTTGTTGTGTGCATTAATTCTTACATCCAATTGCACAGCAGAAGAAGATTTTTCAGAAGAATCTTGATTATGATTGTAAGTTTTAACATTAGCTCGCTCAAGTGTTTTTTGAACCGATGCGATTAGATTCTTATGTTTAAGATCAAGAAATGCAGCATTTTGAAAATTATCAGGGATAAGAAGCTCTGCTTTTTCAACTGTGATATCACCACCAATAACAAGATCACGCAAAAAATAACCAGTTACTGTCATTTTACCTGTTAATGTTGCAAAAATCATAGACCCATCATTATAATGGGCACGATCGAGATGAATAACTAAATCTGTCTGTAGATCATTAGAGATGCGACCTGAAGCAGAAAGAGACCCTCCATAAGATGAAGAAGTATGCTCTAAAATCATATGATCGCCATTCAGTTTGCCTTCAAGCCTTATATTATTCAATTCTAAATTTGTTTGCGTATCTAAAAAATGACCATTAGATACAGAAAAATATCCTCTTAACTGTGGCTGAGATAATGCACCACTGAAGGTGCTATCTATTTTTAACGTTCCCGTTACATGTGCACCACGCTCAGCTACAAATTGATTCATAAAAGCAAGAGGCATAGTGCCTTTAATATTCAATTCAGCTCTCGAATTATTCAGAAAAATCTGTCCATTAACAAAAAGATCCAATTCCTTGGCATCCGATGCTATCATATGCTCAATATAAAATGTCGATTTTTTATAAGAACCACGAACATTCATATTAATCGATTCTGGTCCTTTATGAGTCATTACTGTCAAATTTTGACTAGAAAGCTCAAAATAGGTAGACAAACTCTTCCAATCTCCACCAATATCAACCTTACCAACCAATTCTCCTCCAAGAGGTTGCCCCTTGATAAAACCATTGACCAAATGCGCAGGGAAATTTTTTAAATTAACATGCAAATCAAAATCGCTCTTATCTAAAGGAACTTTTCCTTGTGCTTGCGCTTGTAATCCGTCTCCACTTAACTCTGCATATAAAATAAGAGCCTGATCGATTGTTTTACCTTTGGCAGAGAAAGCAAAAGGCATTATTTTCTTTTCTTGAAAAGAAGCAATCGTCAACGCTTGGCCCTTTACATCATAAATTATCTCAGGCTTTGTCAAACTCCCACTGACCATAATATCTCCTGTCAAAGTCCCAACAGCACCAAGATCTGGTTTCCAAAAATTAGCTAAATTAGCAGGAACAGCACTCATTGTAAGATGCAAATTAAGATTATCTTTAATATTTCCTGCAAGCGCGATTTCACCTCCATTGATAGAAATTCCTAACTTGTTCATCGTTATTCCATTTTTATCAAAGATGATGGTCGCTGGTTTAAGTAATGCTGCGTGCAGATTGACTTGTTTTACATCTATAGTTTCAAGCTGCACTTTTTGTTTCACACCTGCGGGTAACCCCTCTGTAATAACGCGTCCAGAAAACTTTGCATTCATATCATTATGGAGTAACGCCTGAACATTAAAAACCGTTTGTCCATTGTTATTCATAGCCTGAGCATTCAAATGATTTAGCATGATTAATGGCGTACGGATATGTTCTGCATTAAAAGAGCCTTTTAATTGTATTGCGCCAAAAGGATCAAATATATCGGCTTGTATTGCCAATTTTTTTATTTTATTTTTTGCAAGTATCAAATGGTCAATACTCGCTTTTAAATTTGCTACTTGTTGGTTATTTATTTCATCAAAGATAAAATCCCCTTTTACTTTTCCACTCCCTTTTTGCAAAAATAATGCAGAAAGTGTTGAAATATCTTCCGCATCAATATGCAAATTGCCTTTCAAAAAACGTTCAAACGTTTGAGCAATATTACCAGTTATACTCGCATTACCTCCTTTAATATTGATACCCTGAAGATTCCAAATATGGTCAGCATTGTTAAAAGAAGCAGACAGCCGCAATGGTTTCTCAGCAAAAGTTCCCTTTCCTTCTATAAAACCTGTTAAATAGGAGGCAACTGACGATGTATTATCCATAAGCACATTCATATTGAATATTGTATTTTGAAGCTTCTTACCAACCAAAAATGCTTCAGTAATATAAGCATTTGTACTGATTTTTATAAGATTATTATGTCCTTTAGCAGTCCCTTTAATCGTAACAGCGCCATCCATTCTTGGATCCAACAGAGCAAGATTAGACATTTGAGCAGAAAAATCCATTTCAGCACTTTCTTTGGCAAAATGGCCATCAGCTTTTATATCGGCAAACTGATTTTTTAAATGGAAATCGTGTACAATTAAACCCATTGTATTCCACGCAATATCACCTGAAAGAAGCAACTTTCCTTTTAATAAATGATCAACTGCTTCCTTTCCTATTTTAACATTGTCAGCAGTGCCTAATATTTTAAGATCAAAAGCACTTTCAATTAAATTAAAACTTCCTTTCGCTTTAATATCTGCACCGCCAGAAAATGACTGTCCATTCAATAAACCCAAAGATGCTAATGTCTGTGCTTTTACACCAAGATCACCTTTAAAAATGAAACGATCCATTTGTCCTTTTAACCAAATAGAAAAATCCTGAGCTGTAATACTAAAATCATGGATTAACATTGGCTTTCCAGAAAGAATATCCGTATCAAGATGTATATGAACTGGTTGATTCAGATCTTCTGCAAAACTATCTTTAATACTTGTAATTCCCTGAAGAGTGCCATTAATTTGAATACCTACATGACGAGAAACTAAATTATCAAGATTTTCACTTATCCCCCCCATATCAAAAACTGCATCACGAATATGAATATTGTCATTTTTCAAATTATGTATAGCAAACCGTCCTTTCCAAGTTTTTTGTCCTTTACGGCCATAATCAACTGTTAAAGCAAGATTATCTATACGTGTTCGCGTCTCTAATCGTGGTAAACGAGTAGACGATTTTTCTTTATCAAAAGCTATTTTGCCATCAACAAAAAGACGTCGTAAAAATCCATCATTCGTTATCTCAGCATTAGCCACAACATCAATTGCATCTCCTTGAATGGTTATATAATTAAGCTGCATTGCACCTTCGTTTGTCATCGTTGTTTTTGCTTTTAACGCAACATTAGATTCAAAGAGACTACGATATTGACCAGGCATTAAAAGACCAATTTTTCCCTCTAAATTAGTTAAAAGACTATGACCTTCTGGAACACCTGCAAGAATAAAATTACCCTCTAAAATAGGCCGCTGATTAGCTTCTAAATGAAGCATAACAACCAAATCATCAAAAGTTCCATTACCTTTAACAGTGAGGTTTAATGCAGGACGCTTTTCAAGCTCAAGAATATTAGCCATAATACCATTTTGTGGCTCGTCAGCAACAATATCAATTTTAGCTGTACGATCGTTATTGGATATTTTTGTCAAAATAGAAAAATAACCTGATTCATCTATACGTTGAACCTCTATATTGCCATCAAATTCATCACCATCTAAAGTTAAATGCCCTTTTAATGATACATCAGAAGAAAGACCAAAAATGTCTTTTTCAAAAGTCACACAATCAACCATTAGTGTATTGACAAAAATTGCCATAGGCAATTTGGGTATAGAAAATTGATCAGCTTCAAAAAAAGAAATTGAGGAAAAGCTCTGTGGTTTGCGTAACAATATAATTTTTTCTGCTGAAAGTTGATTAATCTCAACATGTCCTCGCAATAACGCTAAACGATTCCAATCTACCTTAGCATTGTTAATTTTAAGCCAAATGCCTTTATTATCACTCACAGTAATCGTATCAATCGACGCTTGCGAAGATAAGGCTCCCTGGACATTATGCAAACGAATTTGTCGATTAGGTGCTGAAAGTTTACGTTCAATAAAAGAGACAAACCATGAACCACCATCTCTCATTTTCTCTTCAGCTAATGAATTTCCTCTCTGAGCAAATACAAAATAGCTCATCATCAAAAGAGAAAATCCAAATAAAAAAAACCTTAAATACAATATTTTTTTCATTAGAACGCTTGCCCTATACCCACATAAAAACCAACACGGGGATCACCTTTCTCTCGCTTAAAAGGGAAAGCTACATCAAACCGAAAAGGGCCAAAACCAGTCATATAACGACCTCCAATACCTACTCCCCATTTCATTTGTTGTGAAAAATTAAAATACGTTTTTTCCCCTACAAAACCGCCATCAATAAAACTTACAAATCCTATTTTATTATTAAAAGAAAGACGTAATTCAGCTGATCCTTCAACAAGAGAACGCCCACCAATAATAGTATCATTTTTTGTTTTGATGCCAATATTACGATAAGCGTAACCTCTAACAGATCCACCACCACCAGCAAAAAAAAGCGTATCTGAAGGCAATTCAGCTATATTACCTCCGATAATTGTACCAAGTTTTACTCGTGTTGAAAAAATAAAATGATCTTTTGCATCAAACGCCCAATAAGAACGACCTTCTATCGTCATTTTTGTCACAAAATTATCAAAATGTGTTTCATAAAGTGGTTCAAGAATCGCTTCACCATATAAACCTTTTGTTGCATTAACTGTACTATTACGGCCATCATAAATTAAACCACTCAATAATCCAATCGTGGTAAACTGACGGCTCCCAAAATAATCATCACGTGAATAACCACTAAAAGCAGCTAAAGCAACTCGTCCTGATAACTGATCATTGAAGATATGCGTAATGCCCACCTGCCCTTTGAGAGCTGTTGTAGTATAATTATCTAAAACATCTTGCTCTCCTTTTAGTTCTGCTGCAAAATCCGTATCAGGAGTAATGATGCCAGGCTTAGTGAATGTTGCTCCCAAAAGATAATCAAAATTCTTCAGACGATAAGATTCCTCTTTTCTACTACCAATACCACTTATTTTAGTTTCAATTTTAAAGCGTTCTGCGTGACCAAAAAGGTTACTATGCATCCAATAAGTTTCAAGCCCCACACCATCTAATGTTGAATAGCTACCACCAATGCCAAAACGTCGTGGTTTACGTTCTTCTAAAATAAGCGTAAGCGGTAAACGACCATCAGGACTAATTGTCTCAGCTTCACGCACAGTAACTGCACGAAAAACATCAAGTCGTGCAAGCCGTTTATTTGCTTTGATCAACGCATCAGGATTATATTGCTGACCTAGTTTTAATCCTGTCATCCATGCAATATAGGCTGAATCCATACGTGGTTGTTCACTCACATTACGCACATTTAAAAAACTATAATAAGCCTTTTTCCCAGGATTAACTGTAATCTGCGCGTCAACAAAGCGTGTAGCATGATCAGCAACCACATCACGACTAATAACACTTGCTTTAGCATAACCTTGTTGTCGCCATCTTTCTATTAACCATCGTTCTGCTTTAAGAATAGTCTCAGATTTTGCAATAGCGCCAACCTTATAATCTAAATTTTCCATTAAGAGAATTTCACCTATTTTATACTTTTCAAGAAAAAAAGCTTTATTGAAATTCGCAACATTAAAAACATACTGTGGACCAGCATCAATTGTAATAAGAATACTCGATTGAGTTGGTAATTGAGCTAAAGGGCTTAAATCAGCAACTTCTAAACCATTAATCTTAATACTAATGATACCACCATAACGTCCATCAGCATAGAGAGCAGCAAGTATTGTTCGATAATTTGAACGAGCTTTAGCTAATAAACCAGACGAATTTGCTACTGCTTTACCTTGATCAGAAACAAGAGAAGACGCAGCTTTAGCTATTTTAACCCCTTCTGGTGGAGCCCCTGGTGGAGCAACTACCTCAATTGTATAAGATTTTTCTGCACTATTCATTCCATACGAGGAAGAAGCCGGCTTTTCTTTACCAAATAAACGAAAACCAAAAAGCTCAAATGCCACAACTGACCGTGCAAAAGTAAAGACTAACCATAAGCCTACTACTACGCTGTATGCGGCTTTTGATTTCAACGAAATTCTTGTCTGACATATTACCAAATCAGATACTCTTAATAAACAGTTTGATATTTTTTTCTTATAAATAAAAATCAACTAAAGAATGATAAACATAATTTTCTATTTAAGTTCTTCATCCATCTAATCACATTAAATAATACACTTTGCTTAAAATATGTGGTGTCATATTTCTTTTCCGTTTTTCCCGCGTACTTACGTGTCTTTACAAGATTTTGAAGAACTGTGAGATAAAGCAGCGTTATGTCTTTGTATTTTAACATATTCATTTAGCTTACTTTAAATACTTTATTGAAGCATATCTTATCATAGTTAAATTTATGCAAATACCCCCTATTATCGTGCTATAAAATTCTGCATATATATAAATCTCTTCATCAAAAAGAGCATAGAGACACTTCTTGATTTTTATACATAGATATGATTGTCTCTTTTAAATAAAAGAAGGGGGAAAATAAATAATGGTCGCGCGTGTTACAACGGTTGCTTTTCGTGGTTTAGAAGCAATTCCTGTTGATGTACAGGTTATGATTTCCCCTGGCAAAATAGGGATGGCTATTGTTGGATTAGCAGATAAAGCGGTCGCAGAAAGTCGTGAACGGATACAAGCAGCTCTTCATGCTTGTGGGCTTTCTATGCCAAACAAACGAGTTACTGTTAATCTTGCGCCAGCTGATTTGCCCAAAGAAGGTTCACATTATGACCTTCCCATTGCAATAGGCTTAATGCTCGCTATGAATCTTCTTCCTTCCGAGATAGCGCAAAAATATATCATTTTAGGTGAATTATCACTTGATGGATCTATTAACTCTGTTAATGGTGTTTTACCAACTGCAATGACAGCATTATCACTCGATAAAGGATTAATTTGCCCTCACAAATGCGGACCTGAAGCGGCATGGGCAAACACAGAAATGGATATTCTTGCCCCTGAAACTCTTCTTACTATAATCAACCATTTTAAAGGAATACAAATTCAAAAAAGGCCACAGCCACGTCAATACAGCACACCAACCGAATTACCAGATCTCTGTGAGATTAAAGGACAAAAAGCTGCAAAACGCGCATTAGAAGTTTGTGCAGCTGGACGGCATAATCTTCTATTTATTGGTCCTCCTGGTGCAGGCAAATCTATGCTAGCCCAATGTTTACCTTCTATTTTACCACCTCTTGATAGCCGTGAGCTTTTAGATGTTGCTCTCATTTCTTCTATTACAGGAGAAACAACACATAATGCCATATCACGCTATCGTCCCTTTCGTTCGCCACATCATTCTGCTTCTATGGCAGCCATGATCGGTGGTGGGCTCAAAGGACAACCAGGAGAAGTATCACTTGCTCATAACGGTGTTTTATTCCTAGATGAATTCCCTGAATTTTCTCCTCAAGTCCTTGATTCTCTTCGTCAGCCTTTAGAGAGTGGAGAATGTGTTATTGCCCGTGCCAATCATCATATCAGCTATCCTGCTCGTATCCAACTCATCGCTGCAATGAACCCTTGTCGATGCGGTATGGCTGGTGAAAAAGGCTACGTTTGTTCCAAAGGTATACGGTGTCAAATTGATTATCAATCCCGTATTTCTGGTCCTCTACTTGACCGAATTGATTTACGTATTGAGGTCCCTGCTTTAACAGCAATGGATCTCATGCAACAAAAACAGTCAGAAAAAAGTTATAATGTCGCAAAACGCGTTGCACAAGCGCGCTTTATTCAAGCTAAACGTTTTGCAACACTAGATCTTCCCCACATCCGAACCAATAGCGACTGCCCTGCAAAAATCATTGAACAAATTGCTATTCCCGATCAAAATGCAGCTACATTACTACGAGATGTTAGCGAAAAAATGCACCTTTCCGCACGTGCTTATCATCGTATTCTCAAAGTCGCACGCACTATCGCTGATCTTGATCAAGCACAGCACCTTGCACGCCACCACCTTGCAGAAGCCATTTCCTATAGGTTAAACAATGAAAGACTCGTAGCTATCGCTTAATAAGTTTTGAATTAATAAAAACTAATTGGAAAATAACGTAAATAAAGCTCTATAAGCTTGCCATCACGTTCTAAAGATTGTAGAGCATAATTAAGAATATCAACTAATTTTGCATTCTTTTTTGCAACAGCGATCCGCATTCCTGTTCCTAAAAATTGTGGAGCTATATAAGCTCCCCCAACAAAATTACAGCAATCCATTGATTGTGGATCATTTATCCATAAAGACAAAGCCAATCCATCATCAAAAATAAGATCAATTTCATGGTTCTGTAATGCTTTATAGAGCATTTTTCTATCACTAAACCCCTGCCATTTGGCTTTAGAAAAATAACTATGAAATAGTTTTTCATATGCACTTTTTATCAAAAATCCACTTTTTAAATGCTCAAGTTTATCACTTATTGGTTCATTAAGATTCAAAGACTTATATGATACGAAACGTGCAGGAAAACGCAAATAAGTTTGGGTAAAAGAAAGATATTGACGCATTTCTGTTGTTTCTTCTAAACCAGCAATAATCGCTTCTGCTCCATCGCTGTTGAGATGATTTACCAATTCTTCCCGAGGAATAATTTCTACTTCACATAGTTTTTCAAGTTTTAGTTTTACGCAAATAGCGCGTAATAAATCAGCATTATAGCCTGAAAGATGACCTGTTTTATCAAGAAAGTTAAAAGGAGGAAAATCAAACGTTGTAACAAAACGTAAACGCGCTATATCGGTTATATCAGGCTGTATTAAATGTTCGTACGCATTTAAAAAAAAAGGAAGCCTTCCTCCCATCCCAGCCTTCACAAAAGGTGGAAAAAAAAGGACCGATGCCATAAAAAAAATTCCAATAAAGTAATTTAACATATCGATAAATTTATTCATTTTCAAAATCTTCCCCCACAAATTACTCATAGCTAAATTACTATTTTCTCTTTGTCGTAGTGTTAAAAAACTTAACGAAAAGAGTTTGTATTTTTAAATAGGCTAAAATATTGGATATTCTTCAAAATTATCAAAAAATTTAATAGTTTCCATATATTTTTAGAATATCTATAATATAATATGGATTTTATGATGTATTTTTTGTAGATAAAAATACCAAAAACAGCAGTCTTTTAGTGCAGAAAAAAAATTTTCTATATTAGTATTAGCTTTATTGGTGTTTTCCTTGTAATTATTTTGATTTTTTTTCTATTACGTAAGAACAATAACTTAATTTTGTAAATACCATCACTTTTTCTAGACACGATAAATTCAAAATAATAAGCTAATAATTTTCTTTCCAAATAACGTGAATCTCATTATTAAAGCTATAAAATATAACCAAGACAACTATTTACTGTGTTACAATAAAGATCTCTTTTACTCATCATTTTATTGTAAAGCAATAATCGTGCAATACGTAGCGATAAAAACATCACCATTTGAGTGCAAAAAACCTTTATATCTATTATAGACATGACACATGTTGAATATAGATTTTATATACAGTAACATCTAATATTGTTATTCTGTAAATAACTGGCTAAAATATTAAGCGCAAAAAAACCGATTAAATATTGAAATTAAATACAGAAATGGATTGACCTATGAGTGATGAAACAATCTCGCCAATGTGTGGTGACTATGGTGCATCTTCCATTAAAGTACTTAAAGGTCTTGATGCTGTGCGTAAACGTCCTGGCATGTATATTGGTGATACCGATGATGGTTCAGGCCTACACCATATGGTTTATGAGGTCGTGGATAACGCTATTGATGAAGCCTTAGCCGGTTACGCTACTCTTGTAAATGTCACACTTCATGCTGATGGATCTTGTTCTGTTCGTGATAATGGACGTGGAATTCCAACTGATATTCATCCAACTGAGGGTGTTTCAGCAGCTGAAGTCATCATGACGCAACTTCATGCTGGTGGAAAATTTGATCAAAATTCTTACAAAGTTTCCGGAGGATTGCACGGTGTTGGTGTCTCTGTTGTTAATGCACTTTCTGTTTGGTTGCGGTTACGAATTAAGCGTAATGGCAAAATTCATGAAATGTCGTTTACCCATGGGGTAGCAGATTCCGCATTAAAAATTGTTGGTGATTGCGATTCAGAAAGTGGAACAGAAATAACTTTTTTACCAAGTTCTGAAACCTTCACAATGGTTGAATTTAATTTCGAAACTTTAGAACGTCGTTTACGGGAGTTAGCTTTTTTAAATTCGGGTATACACATCCTTCTCACTGATCAACGTCGTGCTGATGTTCAATCAGTAGAATTACATTATAAAGGTGGATTAGTTGAATTTGTAAAACATATTGATCAATCAAAAAGAGCTCTCATTGATAATCCTATTTATATTGCAAATGAAAAAGATGGTATAAGCGTAGACGTTGCTTTATGGTGGAACGATTCCTATCATGAAAAAGTATTGTGTTTCACTAACAACATTCCTCAACGAGATGGAGGAACTCATTTAGCAGGTTTTCGTAGTGCTTTAACACGTCAAATAAACGGTTATGCAGAATCCTCAGGTATTGCAAAAAAAGAAAAAGTTAATTTAACCGGTGATGATTGTCGTGAAGGCTTAACAGCTATTCTTTCCGTCAAAGTACCTGATCCAAAATTTTCCTCTCAGACAAAAGATAAATTGGTTTCTTCTGAGGTGCGTCCTATTGTTGAAAATTTGGTAAATGAAGGTCTTTCAGCATGGCTAGAGGAACATCCTAATGAAGCAAAAATTTTTATTAGTAAAGTAGTAGAAGCTGCAGCGGCCCGTGAAGCAGCCCGTAAAGCACGCGAGCTCACACGACGTAAAGGAGCCCTCGATATCACTTCTTTACCAGGAAAACTTGCTGATTGTCAGGAACGTGATCCTACAAAATCAGAAATCTTTATTGTTGAGGGAGATTCAGCCGGCGGATCAGCTAAAAGTGGACGTTCACGTCAAAATCAAGCGATTTTGCCCTTGCGTGGTAAAATTCTTAACGTCGAACGAGCGCGCTTCGACCGAATGCTCTCATCTGAGATGATTGGAACACTCATAACCGCTCTTGGTACCTCCATTGGGAAAGATGAATTTTCACCAGATAAAGTACGTTATCATAAAATTATTATTATGACGGATGCGGACGTTGATGGTGCGCATATCCGCACCCTACTTCTTACCTTCTTTTTTAGGCAAATGCCTGAATTGATTGAACGTGGACATCTTTATATTGCTCAACCACCTCTTTATAAAGTATCACGTGGTAAATCTTTTCAATATATAAAAAATGAAGCAGCATTCGAAGAATTTTTAATTGATGCTGGATCGGAAGAAACAACATTAGAACTTTCAACAGGTGAGGTCTTTGCTGGTACTGATTTGCGTAAGCTCGCTGAAGATGCTCGTATGTTACGCCAACTTCTCAATGGTCTTCATACACGCTATAATCGTAATATTGTTGAGCAGGCAGCAATTGCTGGTATTTTTAGCTCTGAAGCCTTTACAACACCAGAAAAAGCTCAAAAAACAGCAGACAATGTTGCAAATCGTCTGAACTTAATTGCCGATGATATGGAGCGTGGTTGGAGTGGTATATTTACGCCAGAAGGAGGGCTGTGTTTTGAACGTATTTTGCGTGGCGTAAAAGAGGTTATTATACTCGACGCAGGGCTTATAAATTCAGCGGATGCGCGCCAAATTGATCGTATTGCTCAAAATCTCATAGAAGTCTATAGTCCTCCTCCTCTCTTGCATCATAAGGATAAATCAGAGCGCATTTTTGGACCTATTGGTTTATTAGAAAGTATTTTTAAAAATGGCAAAAAAGGTTTAACTTTACAGCGTTATAAAGGTCTTGGAGAAATGAATGCTGACCAATTGTGGGAAACAACCCTTGATCCTGATGCACGTACTCTTTTACAAGTGAAGATCAATGATGCAACTGATGCAGATTCACTCTTTTCTCGCTTAATGGGTGATGAAGTTGAACCACGGCGAGCTTTTATTCAAGATAATGCCTTAAGTGTTGCTAATCTGGATATTTAAAAGTACCCTTTTGTTTTAAGCTGTATATAAACATTATGATTTTATCTGTTATTTTTTCGTATTTGCGCATTTTTTCTACATGTTATTTACGATAAAAGCAAAATAAGAAAGGTCATGTATTATGGCAGCGGAAACAGAACGTGTAGGAATCGAAGGAGGCATGGAACATTCTTTTGGCTTTACAAAAGTTGACGAAATGCAAAAACAATCTATGGTTGACAATGTATTTCATTCTGTCGCTGAAAACTATGACAAAATGAATGATATCTTATCTCTTGGACTCCATCGTATATGGAAAAATTCTATGGTAGCGTGGCTGTATCCACCAGCTATTTCTAACTGGAAAGTTCTTGATGTAGCCGGTGGCACCGGTGATATTGCTTTTCGTATTCTCAACGCCTCACACAGAAAAGCTCATGTTACAATCCTTGATATTAATAGCTCAATGCTGAGCGTTGGTAAAAAACGTGCACAAAAAAATAATCTTGCCTCCCTTATTGACTTCATTGAAGCCAATGCAGAACATTTGCCTTTTAAAGATCAAAGTTTTAATGCTTATACTATCGCCTTTGGAATTCGCAACATACCGCATATTGATAAAGCTCTCAGGGAAGCTTTTCGTGTTTTAAAACCAGGTGGACGTTTTCTATGTTTAGAATTTTCAAATGTTGAAATGCCTCTACTTGATAAAATTTATGACCTTTGGTCTTTCAATGCTATTCCCAAACTAGGTCAATTCATTACAGGTAACCATGATGCATATCGTTATTTGGTTGAATCGATTCGTAAATTTCCTAAGCAAAATGATTTTGCCCATATGATTAGAAATGCAGGTTTTTCTTCGGTATCATATCGTAATCTTACAGGTGCTATTGCAACACTGCATTCAGGTTGGAAGATTTAAAAAATGGTGCAAATTTCTACCTATCTTCAACTTCTACGTGCATTGTTTATCTTTACGCGAGAAGGAGTTATTAGCGCTATCCCTAGTGATGGCCTTCAAGGATTTCCAGCAGTATATCACCGTATAGCGAGTACCTTAGCGCGACGCAAAACACAGAAAAAGCACCGATCTGAAAATATATCACATGCTATCAATAAACTTGGCCCGTCATACGTCAAACTTGGTCAATTTCTTGCTACTCGGCCTGATATTGTTGGGCGCGATATTGCAGCCGATTTAGCTCAACTCCAAGATCGTGTTCAAACTTTTCCCTGTGCCGATGCAATTGTTCAAATCGAAAATTCTCTTGGCCAATCTATTAATGATCTATTCACAGATTTTCACCCACCTATTGCTGCTGCTTCTATTGCCCAAGTTCATCCAGCTGAATACTATGATAAAGCAGGTCACAAAAAAAAATGCGCTGTTAAAGTTATCCGTCCTAATATCAGAAACCGTTTTGCAAAAGACCTTAAAGGCTTTTATCTCATTGCCCATTTACAAGAACGTTATATACCTGCCTCGCGGCGTTTACGTCCTGTTCGTGTCGTTGATACTTTGGCACAAACAACACAAATTGAAATGGATTTGCGCTTAGAAGCAGCTGCCATATCAGAAATGGCTGAAAATACTCAGCATGATGCAGGTTTTCGGGTACCAGAGATTGATTGGGAACGAACAGGACGAAATGTTTTAACAATGGAATGGATTGATGGCATAAAAATGTCTGATATTCCAGCACTTAAAAAAGCTGGTTTTGATTTAAAAGCTTTAGCAGTTACGCTCATTCAATCTTTTCTCCGTCATACTTTACGTGACGGCTTTTTTCATGCTGATATGCATCCTGGTAATTTATTTGTTGATCCACAAGGATGTATTGTTGCGGTTGATTTAGGAATTACAGGACGACTCGGAAAAAAAGAAAAGCATTTCCTTGCTGAAATTCTTTATGGTTTTATTACTCGCGATTATCATCGTGTAGCATACGCCCATTTTGAAGCAGGTTATGTCCCATTACATCATAATATTGAAAGTTTTGCTCAAGCCAACCGAGCTATTGGTGAGCCTATTCATGGACAATCAGCACAAAGTATTTCTATGGCCAGATTGCTCACACTCTTATTTGAAGTTACTGAATTATTTGATATGAAGACCCGACCTGAACTTTTATTACTGCAAAAAACCATGGTTGTTGTTGAGGGCGTAGCACGCTCATTAGATCAAGATTTTAACATGTGGAAAGCTTCTGAACCAATTGTCAAAGAATGGATTAGCAAAAATTTAGGACCCGTAGGACTCGTAAAAGATTTGAGTGAAGGGACACAAGCATTGCTCTCACTCGCACGTCAAACTCCGCAATTGATACAAAATTTCCAACGGATAGAAGAGGGATTAAGTAAAATGACGAAGACAGGACTTTATCTTTCTCCTGCTACTCTTAAACAACTTGCTTTTGAACAAAGCCGTACTAACCGCTATAATCGTTATAGTTTATTCATTATTGCCTTTTGTTTGCTTTTTGTAACTTTTTTTCTTTTTCCTTCTTTCTAACTTACACAATATATTAAATATTAAAGAAGGTGCAATTAATGAAATTATTGCTATCATTTTAATATCTCGGATGTATGATGTTATGACTAATATTACCCTTCGAAATGTATCACTTGAAATTCAAGAATTTCTGCGCATACGCGCTGAGCAAAATGGTATTTCTATAGAAGAAGAAACTCTTCACTTATTAAATAATCTGGTAGAAACATCCATCATATCACCACTACAAACAAGCACTATTGAAAAACAATCATTAAAATCAAAATCTATTCTCCTTATTATTGGTGGAAGTATTGCAGCCTATAAAGCACTTGATTTGATTCGCCGTTTGCAAGAACGTGAAGCAAATTTAAACATTGTTATGACAACAGCGGCTCAAAAATTTATTACTCCTCTAGCAGCCGAAGTTCTCAGTGGTAGCAGTGTATATAGTGATTTATTTTCAGGTGAAAAAGAACAAGATGTTTCTCATATCCGATTAGCGCGTCAAGCTGATTTAATTATTGTAGCACCAGCCACTGCTAATCGTATTGCAAAAATAGCTACTGGAATAGCGGATGATTTAGCCAATTGCATCATTTTAGCAGCACGTTGTCCACTTTTAATTGCTCCTGCAATGAATCCAGCTATGTGGACGCACCCAACAACTATTCGTAACATTGCAAAATTACGTGCAAATGGAGTCCACATGGTAGGGCCAGAAGTTGGAGAAATGGCTGAACGAAACGAAAAAGGTTGTGGACGTATGAGTGAACCTCTAACCATTGTAGCTTCAGCAGAAGCACTTTTGAGTGCACAAAAAAAATCACTTTGTGGTCGTCACTTCATTGTAACTTCTGGGCCTACTCATGAACCAATCGATCCGGTGCGTTACCTAGCTAATCGCTCATCAGGCAAACAAGGACATGCAATTGCAACAGCATTAGCCAACTTAGGTGCAACAGTGACACTTATTTGTGGACCTGTCGGTCTTGCTGATCCAGAAGGAGTAAAAACTATTCATGTGGAAACAGCTTGCCAAATGTTAAAAGCCGTGCAAGAAGCACTACCTGCTGATGGTGCTATTTTTGTTGCTGCTGTTTGTGACTGGCGCAGCCAAACGCAACATTTACAAAAAATAAAAAAGGAATCCAATCAAACACCACTCTCTTTGCATATGATCGAAAATCCCGATATTCTAGCTACGATCGGTCATGCTCCAAATCGCCCACCCCTTGTGATTGGTTTTGCTGCTGAAACTTGCGATATCATTGCCAATGCACAAAAGAAATGTGTTAAAAAAGGGGCAGACTTCATCCTTGCAAATGATGTTTCTCTCCATGCGGACAATACGAACATTATGGGTTCTGATACAAATGAAATTTTTTTCGTGAGTAAAGATAATATTGAACACTGGCCACATATGAGTAAACAAAAAGTAGCTGAAAAATTGGCAAATGCTGTTGTATCATTTTTCTCTTTTCTTTCTCCTGTTTGTGAGTAAAAAACAAAAAAATTTGTTTTAAATGAAAATAATTGACTTTAAAATATATAATTTAAGCTACAAATATTATATATAAAATGTTCTTCATTTCACCTCCTGTTTTTTATTATTCCTTTTTTATTTCTTATTCATGATTTTTACTGCTGCTCATTACGCTCTACAGCGCCTTTTCACCCAGCAATATCGTACTATGATATGGAAAATATTAGGACTTACTTTTCTTGTCCTTGTTATAATATGGTTATGTACATACCAGTTTTTTATGCCCTACTTTTCTCTTTGGATTGCTCATTTTATTCCTAGACCAACCTATTGGACAGAATGGATAGAATTAAGCATACTTATTATTTTTAACCTTGGTCTGTCTTTTTTGATAGCCTTTTTTATTGCTCCAATCGCAGCAATGATTGGAAGTTTTTTCATTGATAACGCTGCTGAAATTATTGAAAAAGAAGATTATCCAAATGAGCCTACTGGAAAAGCTATGTCATTTGGATACTCTTTTATTCTTGCTTTAAAATTTGTTATTTTAAGTTTTTTCGGAAATGGAATTGCTTTTTTCTTGTTCTTTATACCGAGCATCAATTTAATTGCCTTTTATGTGATTAATGGTTATCTATTTGGTCGTGAATATTTTGTATTCGTTGCTTATCGTTTTCGATCTAAACAGGAGGCTCACGCTTTTTTACGAACACATCACACTACTGTTTTTGGTGCAGGTTTATTGATAGCGTTTTTTGTTTCTATTCCTATCCTTAATTTATTTACACCACTTTTTGCAGCTGCCTTTATGACGCATTTACAGAAAATGCTTTCACATCAGACTTCGCACTTGTCACACTAAAATAATAGCACTTGATCAATTAAAATAAGAAAAATAAAATGAATAAAAGAAATATAATTTTATAAAACCAAATCGATTTCATACAATTTTATAATATAAAAAAACATGCGTTCAAATTTAGAATATGCAACTTTAAAATTATTGAAATAATTAATGCTACAATAAAAGATTGCACTTATTTTTCTAATTATATTTTTCTCAAAAATCCCTTACAATAAATTCATTATTATCAATTATTTATACAATAGGACCACAATGCAATTTGACATTAAAATAAAAAACCAACAAAATAAATTATCTTAATTGATAATAATTTTATTATGGAAAGCATTTTTAAGCTATTATCATAGCATTAAATGAAAAGAGGAAAGCAAACATGATACAATTAAAGGTAGGTCATCCATAAAAGAATTAAATGAAACAGTTTATTGTCTGTCTGGCGCAAAGATAAGTCTAACCATTCAGTCCTACATTCCCTCAACCCATACATAAAGTGTATAACATTTCATAGAGAGACAAAAAAGATGAACTGGATTACAAATTATGTTCGTCCTAAAATCAATTCCATATTAGGGAACCGTGAAATTCCAGATAATCTATGGATCAAAGATCCCACCAATGGTCAAATGGTTTTCCATAAAGATCTGAAAGCTAACCAATATGTGATTCCTAATTCCGGCCATCATATGCCTATTAGTGCCAAAAATCGTCTTATGCATTTCTTTGATGATGGAGTTTATACGCTGATTGAAAATCCAAAAGTTGTCATAGATCCATTAAAATTTCGCGATGAAAAACGTTATATTGACCGGTTAAAAGATTATCGTTCTAAGCTTGGTGTTGATGATAATATCTTAAATGCACGAGGTACTATTGAAGGTTTACCAATCATCGCTACTGTTCAAGATTTCGCTTTTATGGGCGGGTCACTTGGCATGGCTTCGGGAGAAGCTATTATAAAAGCTTTTCACACCGCCATTACAGAGAAATGCCCTTTAGTTCTTTTTGCAGCTTCAGGTGGGGCACGAATGCAAGAAGGAACATTATCACTCATGCAAATGCCACGTACAACGGTAGCAATTGAAATGATGAAAGAAGAAAAATTACCTTACGTCGTAGTTCTTACTAACCCGACCACTGGTGGTGTTACCGCTTCTTATGCTATGCTAGGCGATATCCATATTGCTGAACCTGGTGCTATGATTGGCTTTGCAGGACCACGTGTCATCCAACAAACAATCCGTGAAACTTTACCTGAAGGTTTCCAAAGTAGTGAGTATCTCTTTGAACACGGTATGATTGATATGGTTGTCTCTCGTTTGCAAATGAAAACCACTATTGCACGGCTTTTACGCTTAATGACAAAAAGTCCTGCAACTCTTAAACCTTCTAATCCATCATCAACTAAACCTGTAAATTCTAACTTCTGAAACAAAATCCATTAAATTATGAAAAAAAGCTGTATGCAACAGGTGGTAGATGATTTAATAAAGATCTATCCTAAAAAGTGTGATCTTTCTTTAGATCGTATTTCACGTCTTTTAGAATGTCTCGGTAACCCACATTTAAATCTTTCACCTATTATTCATATTGCCGGAACAAATGGTAAAGGGTCTGCGTCAGCTATTTGCCGAGCTCTCCTAGAAAGTGCAGGCTATCGCGTTCATGTATACAGTTCTCCTCATTTGGTTAATTGGAATGAACGTTTTCGACTAAGTCACAAAGGAGGAAGCCAATTTGTCACAGATAGCCTATTGATCAAAACAATTCATCAAATTATAGAAGTGAATTGTAAAAAACCTATCACTGTTTTTGAAGTTTTTACAGCAGCTGCTTTTATGTTGTTCAGCACACATCCAGCTGATGCAATCATTTTAGAAGTTGGATTAGGAGGACGTTTTGATGCCACAAATGTCATTAAAAAGCCAGCTGTATCGCTTATCATGCCCATTGATTATGATCATGAATCTTTTCTTGGTAACACAATTGCACAAATCGCTTTTCAAAAAGGAGGAATCATTAAATCAGAAGTCCCTGTGATTATTGGTAAGCAAGATCATGATATAATTTCTCCTCTTTTAAGTACTCTTGCTACCAAAAAAAAAGCACCTTATTACATTTTTAACCAAGATTATAAAAGCTATAAAGAATACGGGCGTATGGTATTTCAAAACAATCAAGGTCTACTCGATCTTCCACTCCCTAAGCTTATTGGTGATCATCAAATTGCCAATGCGGGTGCTGCTATTGAGGCAGTTTACAAAGCAGGCTTTCGACTTTCAGAACAAGTCATAAGCAATGCTTTGCAAAATCTTTATTGGCCAGCAAGAATGCAGCATCTTACTTACGGACAATTGGTTGATCAACTTTCTCCTAATTTTGACTTATGGTTAGATGGTGGTCATAATCCTGCCGCTGGAAAAGTCATCGCAGAAGTATTAACCCAATGGAAAAAAAGATCAAATCGCCCCATTGTTATGATTGTTGGTATGCTTAATACCAAAGATAGCATCGGTTATTTTTGTCCTTTAGTTAATCTTGTCAAAATAGTATATACAGTTCCTTTGGTTTCCAGCAACGCGGGTGTTTGTCCCAAAATTTTAGCAGAATCAGCTCAAAAAGCAGGACTTATCGCTGACCCACAGGCTAATCTACAAGCTGCATTTCACAAAATTAGTTTAGAACACAAAGAAGCGATTGTCTTAATTAGTGGTTCTTTTTACCTTGCAGGCGATATTTTGCGTGACAATCAAACACCACCATGTTAGCAATCAGGTGTTTTAGCACTTTAATAGATAGGACTTTTGATCATGAAACTTGATTATGCCCTTTATCAAAATCCTAAACTTATCACTGTTTTTGGGGGATCAGGTTTTGTAGGACGATACATTGTGGAGACCTTAACTAAGCGGGGTTATCGAGTACGTATAGCTGTGCGTTGTCCGCAAAAAGCTTATTATATGTTACAAATAGGCGAAGTAGGACAAACACAAATGCTTAAAACTGACGTCAGAAATTATGCTTCGGTTGCAAATGCACTATCCGGAGCAGATGGTGCAGTTTTTCTTCCTGGAGGTTTAGCGCAAACAAACAAACCAAATTTTCAAAATATACAAGTTGATGGTGCGCGAAATGTCTCTGAATTAACAATCAAAGCTGGTATTCCTCTCATCTATATGTCAACACTTATCACTGACAAAAATGCCTCATTTTCTTACGCACGTGCTAAAGCTCTAAGTGAGCAAATTGTTCGTAATACGCATCCCCAAGCAATTATTATGCGCTCATCTGTTATTTTTGGGCCAGAAGATTGTTTTTTTAATGTTTTAGCAAATTTCTCTCGTTTTATGCCAATCATGCCACTTTTTGGTGGTGGACAAAGTAAATTACAACCTGTTTATGTTGGTGATATTGCCAAATTTGTTGTACATGCTTTAGAAGGACACGTTATCTTAGGCAAAAGTTATGACCTTGGTGGGCCCAAAATTTTTACTTTTCAAAATGCTCTTGAAGAAATATTAAAAGTTATTCACCGTAAAAAAAGAACAGTTCCTCTCCCTCTTGCTGCTGGACTTTTTATCGGAGGTTTCTTTGGAACTCTTGGTAAATTCCCCCTCTTTCCGACACTCATAACAGCTAATCAAATACGTTTTTTACAAAGGGATAATATTGTTTCTCAAGAAGCTAGAGATAATGGATATACTTTAGAAGGAGTAGGAATTATTCCTAAATCGATGACTGCTATTTTACCAAGTTATCTATGGCGGTTCCGTCCACAAGGACAGTTTTCTCATAATTTATCAATTTAATGTATCTCCCTTTTATAACCAAATTCACTTTCACATTAAACAAAGAAAAAGGTCCAGGATATTGAAGTATCCGTAGATCTTCTATTTTCTCAAAATGCAATTTTATAACGGTTTTTTTTTCTTTATAATGATTTTTCCTTGTATCCAAAGAACTTTAAAAACCTTTTTTACTCAGCTCCTCACATCACCATTTAAAACATTATAATACATGCCTGTTGCACAAACTTACGGACATTTAAAAAGGTTTTTTTCGTATAAACAAATATTTGTATTTACTTGCATTTCTTTTTAATTTTTCCTACCGTTTTGAAAAAATAATTTTGAAAGAATAAAAATGGCTGCTCAAGATTATGTTATCAAAGATATCGCACTTGCTACTTATAGCGGTAAGGTTGATATTGCGGAAATGGAAATGCCTGGTTTAATGGCTTGCCATAAAGAATTTTTTTCCAGTCAACCTTTACGTGGAGCATGTATTTCTAGTTTATTACACATGACCATTCAAATAGGTGTTTTGATTGAAATATTAAAAGCAATTGATGCCGATATACGATGGAGCTCTAATAATATTTTTTCTACACAAAATCACGCAGCTGCTGCAGGTACTACCGTCTTCATATTCAAAGGAGAAACATTTGAAGAATATTGGATTTATATTGATGCAATTTTTCAATGGCCTGATGACAAACTTTCCAATCTTATATTAGACGATGGAAACGACGCTACTAACTACGTTTTAATAGCTAGCTGTGTAAAGGAAAACAAAGATATTTTATCTCATCCTACAACAGAAGAGGAAGAATTTTTTTTCAAACAAATTCAAAAACGTATAACTATACCAGGATTTTTTACGCGTCAGCGTACAGCAATAAAAGGTGTTAGCAAAGAAACCATAACGGAAGTACACCATCTTGATCAATTACAGAAAAAAGGACTTTTGTTTTTTCCCGCCATTAATGTCAATGACAGCGTTACAAAATCAAAATTTGATAATAAATACGGATGTAAAAAATCACTAGTAGACATTATCCGACACGGAACAGATTTGATGATAGCTGGTAAAATAGCTATTTTCTGTGGTTATGACAACGTTGGTAAAGGTTCAGCAGCCTCTCTTTCAGATGCTGGAGCACGTGTAAAAATAACAGAAATCGATCCAATTTGCCCTTTTCAAGCCGCTATGAATGGTTATGAAGCCGTTACTTTGGAAGATGCAGCTTCTAGCGCCGATACTATTATAACTACGACTGGAAATAAAAATATTGTCCGCTTAGAACATATGAGACAAATTAAAAATATTTGTATCCTAGGAAATATTGGCCATTTTGACAATAAAATCCATGTATCGGCTCCTAGGAATCTAACAGGAACAAATATTAAATCAAAAGTTGATATGATTACTTTTCCTGAGGGCAAACACGTAATTTTATTATCTGAAGGCCGTTTGTTAAATCTTGGTAATTCTACAGTTCATCCTTCTTTTATCATGTCAGCTTCATTTACTGATAAAGTTTTAGCGCAAATTGAACTCTTTACCAATGCAGAAAACTATAAAAATGAAGTAATGTTTTTGCCTAAATATCTCGATGAAAAAGTTGCAGGTCTTCACTTTGATCGGTTAGGAATAAAATTAAGCGTTTTATCGGAAGAAAAAGCCGCCTATATTGGTATTTCCCCAAAAGAACCTTATAAGTCAGATCATTACCGTTATTAGGATATTTTCTTAGTGCAGAAGAAAAAGCCCAGTGTGCATAACTTTATATTCATATTCAAAGAAAAAACACAAAAAATTGCTCAACTTTGTGTTGATGTTTTTTATTTCTTATTCTTTTTATTTCCAGTATATGCTTTTGCTCAGACCTCAGTATTTCATCTGCTTCCTTCTTTCACTTGGTCAGATGAATCGCGACTTATCATAGTGCTCTTTGGCAGTATTTCTTGCTCGTCACTTTTCATATGCATAATAGTTATTATAAATACAAAAAGAGCTTTATGGAAATCTTGGAAAATGATTCAGGCTAATCTTTCTGAAAAGCTCAAAAATTATGAATGGCTTCTAGAAGAAACAGGCCAATGCCTCTTTATTTGGGACAATCCAACAGCCTTACCCCGTATAGTTGGCAATATTCCCGCATTGCAAAAAGCAGGTATTCATCAAAAAGATTTTCAGTGTTTTGAAAAATGGCTTGAAAAAAACTCTTTACAGCAATTTGATCAAGCACTCACTCAACTACGTTGTAATGGTTGCTCTTTTGAACTTTCCGTCACCACTACAAGTAAAATAATGTTGCAAATTACAGGAATTATCGCTGGAACAGCAGCTATTGTCCGCTTTCAAGACATTTCAGCACAGCAGAGTGAAAATATTCGATTACAGAAAGATGCTATCCAAATCCTCACAGAACTGAAAATGCAGCGTAATCTTCTTGATCATATTCGAGAACCAGTATGGATTCGAGATTGTGAAGGAAAAATCTGCTTTACCAATCGTGCTTTTCGGGAAATGACAAATTTTCAAGAAAATAATAATATTGTTGATCTTTTCAATGAAACAACACTATGCACAACAGATGAAACAGAAGCAATTTTTCAAAAGCATGTTTATACAGTGGTTAAAGGAGAACGGCATCATTTTCATCTCACACGTATTACAACAAAAGAGGGAATGGCAGCCTTTGCTCGTGATGACAGTGCATATGAAAATCTTGTCAAAGAAATGGGACGCATTCTTCAAAGTCATTGTGAAACACTCGACCAAATTTCAACGGCTGTAGCAATTTTTGATGCCAATCAAAAATTAAAATTCTGCAATCATGCTTTTAAAATTTTATGGCCATTAGAAATTTCTTTTTTAGAGAGTGAACCAAGTCATTCATTGTTTCTCGAACATTTGCGTGAAAAAGGTTTTATTGGTGAACATCCTGATTGGCGAGTATGGAAAGAAGAGCTTTTAAAAGTTTATCGACTAACAGAATCGAATCAACAAATTTGGAATCTTCCTGATGGACGTACAGTGCGTGTTATTTCCAGTCCTCATCCTCAAGGAGGTGTTACCTGGCTTTATGAAAATCTTACAGAAAAAATTGATCTTGAGCGACGCTATAATACACTAATTAAAATACAAGGTGAAACACTTGACAAACTATCTGAAGGAGTTGTGGTTTTTGGTACTGATGGACGTCTGCGTTTATCGAACCCAGCTTTATCGAAATTGTGGTCGCTCCCTCATAATTTACTAGTAGAAGGAACGCATATTACTCAATTACAAAACCACTGTTCTGCTTTAACAACAGGAGAAGAATGGAAACAATTTACACAATTCATTACTGGTTTTGCTGAAAAACGTGATGCATATTCAGGCCGCATAGATTTAAAAAGTGGAATAATAATTGATTATACACTCGCACCTTTGCCTAATGGACAAACAATGCTAACTTTTGTTAATGTTACTGACACTGTCCATATCGCACGAGCCCTACAAGAAAAGAATGAAGCGTTAGAAAAAGCTGATCGTCTGCGCAACGAATTTGTCCAGCATGTTTCTTATGAATTACGCACGCCTCTTACTAATATTATCGGATTTTCTGATATTTTGCGCGACCAAATTTTCGGTTCTATTAACGAGCGCCAACAAGAATATCTTGGTTATATTCATTCAGAATCAGGAGTTCTTTTAAATATTGTCAATGATATTCTTGACCTAGCAACTCTTGATGCAGGTATCATGATATTGGATATAAAACCAGTTCACATTGCTGAGGCGATGACACAAGCAGTAGCACGAGTAGAGGAACGTCTCCACGGACGTCAAATCACACTTTCACAACATATTTCTCCTTCCTTAAAATTTATTTCTGCTGATGTAAAACGTTTACATCAGATTTTTGTGAATGTTCTTAGTAATGCTATCAATTTTGCAACGGAAAAAAGCACAATTGAATTTCGTGCTGATACACAAGGCGATCATATAATCTTCAGTGTTCATAATGAGGGGTCTGATATTCCAACCGATATTCTTGATCGGATTTTTAAACGTTTTTCTTCTCATTCCCATCACGGTGGACGTGCAGGAGCAGGTCTCGGTCTTTCTCTTGTTAAAAGCTTTGTTGAACTCCATGATGGACGGGTTGAAATTTTTACTGGCATGGGTCAAGGGACAACAGTTAAGTGCTTTTTCCCCAATAAAGAAATAGGAGTTTTGTAATCTTGCTTTTTATTGTCGTTGTAAAATTTTTCCCATTAATTTTAGGAAATTTAAATGAATTTTAGTTTTTTTCTTGAAAGTGAAGAAGCAACTATACTTTTCGCGCAAGATTTAGCGCTTGCCCTAAAACCTGGTGATCTTGTGACATTTCAAGGTGACCTTGGAGCAGGAAAAACAACTCTTATACGTGCACTCATTCGTACACTTGCCAATAATTTTACTATGGATATCCCAAGTCCTACTTTCAATCTTGTCCAAAGCTATCAACTTCCACAATTTGAAGTGCTTCACGCTGATTTTTATCGCCTTTCGAGCATTGAAGAAATTGATGAGTTAGGACTTCATGAATCACGTAAAGAAAATGTTTTGCTCATTGAATGGCCAGAAAAAGGAGCAGAGATTTTAGGACCAGTTACTTTTGCTATCACCTTAAAACATAAAGATTGCGGACGTTATATCACTCTTACCTCTGCAGTACATGCTAATGAACGTCTGCAACGATCTTTTGCAATTCGTGCCTTTTTAACAACTCATGGACGCAGCCACATTCAGCGTCGTTTTTTAGCTGATGACGCCTCAGCACGTTCCTATGAATTATTAGATAGTGGAAATCATCAAGAAGTCCTAATGAATGCACCAAGCATGCAAATGGCGCAAGACGTAGACTCTTCCTATGCAAACATAACACATCTCGCAAAAGATATAAGTCAATTTGTAGGCATTAGTCAGCTCATTTTAGATAATGGTTTCTCTGCCCCTCATATTTTTGCCAAAGATCTTAAAAATGGTATCTTAATTTTAGAAAATTTAGGATGCGAAGGACTTTTAGATCAATCAGGGAATCCTATAGAAGAACGCTATATTGCTTGTAGTGAATTGCTAGCTACTTTTCATCAAAAGTCATGGCCTTTAGAAAAGCAATTTGCAACATTCAGGCTTCAGATTCCCTTTTATGATTGCCAAGCCATGCAAGCAGAACTTTCCTTATTACTGGATTGGTATCTCCCTTTTCAGAAGAAAAAAACTTTAAACAAAGAACAGCGTGAAGCTTTTTTTACCTGTTGGCAACCTTATCTGGATCTTTTAATCCAAGGAGAAAATACGTTTGTTATGCGCGATTATCATTCGCCCAATATTCTTTGGCGTAAACATAAAAAGGATATTGACCGCATTGGTCTCATTGATTTTCAAGATGGTGTAAGTGGACCAACAGTTTATGATCTTGTTTCTTTAGCACAAGATGCACGTCTTTTTATTTCATCAGAACTTGAAGATAAAATTCTCAATACCTATTGCAGTGCACGCCATCAAGCACTCCGCCCTTTTGATGAAGATGAATTCCGCAAACTTTATGTGCTTGCAGGTACTCAGCGGGTTTCAAAAACTTTAGGAATTTTTGTACGCCTTCACCAACGAGATGGGAAATCATCTTATCTCAAACATCTACCTCATCTTCAAAATTATCTTATCCGTAATCTTTCACATCCCATCCTTGCTCCTTTACAAAGCCTTTATCAAGAAATAGGATTTTTATCAGAAAGTGAAGCTCTTAACAGAGATATTTTAAACGCCTAACTATTTTACTCCTGAAAAATATCCCCTCTGCAACAATCATTCATTACGATGAGATATGTTATACATGCATTATCTTAAATTCAATTCCCCTCAACTTTTGATTAAAAATAAAATAGGGCTTTTCAATTCCCCCTGAATAAAAATTAGTATACAATAATAATCAATAAAGTGAAAATTATGTATCAAAATAGAGCAAAATGACCCGTAAACCCCGTGTATTTTCTATCTCTCCCGGAACTCCTTTTCTGCCTTATTTTGTTGATGCTCTCCTCTCTGGAACTCTTATTGATAACTTTGCATCAAATGGGAATATCCAAACTGCTCTTGCTGATACTCTTATTTATGTACCAACACGTCGTGCTGCTCGTGCTTTACGCACAGCTTTTTTCGAAAAAAGCCATACACAATCTAGCTTTTTGCCAACTATATGCCCTTTAGGGGATATAAATGAAGAACGTTGTCTTTTTATTGAAAATAATACAAATACTCTGATAAACACCCCCCCTATTGGAGAGATTGAACGTCTTCTTCTTTTAGCACGTCTCATTCGCCTTTGGCGTGAAAATTTGCCTACTCATCTAAGGTCTATGTTTGACACAGAAGATGTTTTTATTCCTGCCACTACTGCTGATGCAATCTGGTTTGCCCAAGATTTAGCACGCTTGATGGATGAAGTGGAAACAGAATCCGTAGATTGGTCAAAACTTAAAGAAATTGTACCGGATATGGTTGCTGAATGGTGGCAAATAACCTTAGATTTTCTCACTATTGTGACACAAAGCTGGCCACAAATTTTAAAAGAAAGACAACAATGCAACCCTGTTGAATGGCTTAATCAAACATTTAAAATGCATGCAGATATTTTACACCGCACACAACCTAATAAACCTATTATCGCTGCAGGTGTAACAAGCTCCATTCCTACAATTGCAAATCTTTTAAAGGTGATTGCCTACTTACCAAAAGGAGCTGTCATTTTTCCAGGCCTTGATGTTCAAATGGATGAGACACAATGGAACGCCTTAGGTGCACTTAATAAAGAAAAAATAATCTTTGATCCTTCTCACCATACTGCTGTTTTTAGCCATCCCCAATATCATTTAAAAAAGCTTTTATCTCTAATGAAGTGCCAACGCATCCATGTTCGCGAAATCGGTCAACAAAGCGCTATAAAAATCCGACGTGCTGCTCTTTTATCAGAAGCGCTGCGACCAGCCTCCACGACAGATTTATGGGCACAAATCGTACGTGATGATTATGAAGATATTTGCGCAGACTGGTCATTGATTGAAGCTCCCAATGAGCGTGAAGAAGCTTTAGCCATTTCTATTGCTTTACGAAATGCCATTGAAGACCCTAAAAAAAATGCAGCTCTTATTACAAATGACCGCAACTTAGCCCGTCGTGTAGCAGCTGAATTACAAAGATTCGGAATTGAAGCAAATGATTCAGGTGAAATACCACTTGCACAAACATTACCTTCAACCCTATTACGACTTCTTTTAGAAAATATTTTTAAACCTGGTGATCCCATTGCTTTTCTTTCTCTTCTCAAACATCCACTCACAACATTGGAATACAATCGTAATTATTTACGTGAGATGACTGAGAATTTTGAATTACTTGTCCTTCGAGGGAATGCTAGTCCTATTAATCTTTGTGAATGTGATCAATTTTTTAAAACATGGATGAAAACACATTTTCATAAGATTTCTAATAATTGCGCTCTTGATTTACAAAAGACTGAAGAAGCAGGTTTTCTTTGTCATCTTTTAGTCAAAGCAGTTGAACCCTTAGTGTTCTTAATAAAACAAGATAGAGAATGTACTATCAATGAAGCTGCTATAGCAACTGTTAAAGTTTTTGAAAATTTTGGTCGTGATGCTGATAATTCTCTTAGACATCTTTATCAAAATGAAGCAGGCACAGCCTTAGCGACTTTTTTGCGTGAATTGGTTAGTGACCAATCAGGATTAAAATTTCGTCTTCACGAATGGCCTGCTCTGTTTTCAGCTCTTATAGCCACGCGTTCTGTGAGTCCTTCTCCTGGAGGGCATCCGCGTTTGTTCATTTGGGGAACTTTGGAATCGCGTTTGCAAACCGTTAATACAGTGGTTATCGGTAGTTTGAATGAGGGATCATGGCCGATAAAAACCCACAATGATGCTTTTTTATCGCGGCCAATGAAAATGACTTTAAATCTTGAACCACCAGAACACCGTATTGGCCTTTCTGCACATGATTTTCAATGGGCTATGGGAATGGATCAAGTGATAATGAGTCGGGCCACACGTATTAATCATACTCCTTCTGTTCCTTCACGCTGGTTACAACGTTTAGAAACGGTTGTAGGCAAACAAGTTTGGAAGCAAATCCGCACACGAGGAGAAATATTACTACATTGGGCAAAAATGCTGGATAATACAAATAGCATCGTTCCTGCGGAACGACCTTGCCCTGTGCCACCACTTGACATACGTCCACGCCATTTTTCAGTAACTGAAATAGAAACATTACGACATGATCCTTATGCCATTTATGCAAAAAAAATCTTACGACTCAAACCACTTAAAGCACTCATTCATGATCCTTGCTCTACCGAGCGTGGAACACTTTATCATGCTATTCTTGCTGCCTTTTGCACACAAATAAAAAATCAAAACGCCACCGATATGCTAGATATATTAATGACTATTGGACGTAAAGAATTTGATAAATTAAATTTACCTCCTGATATTGAGGCAGTTTGGTGGCTAAATTTTGAAAATTTTGCTCCTTTTCTGATTCAATGGGAACAGAGCCTTGGATCTCGAGAACGATATGCTGAAGTTATTGCCCAACACACACTAATAGGAGAAACAGGAGTAACTCTTTCAGGACGCGCTGATCGTATTGACATTTTGCCAAATAAAACAATTGAAATCATTGACTTTAAAACCAGTATTCCCCCTTCATCTACCCAGGTTATCAACTTATTTTCCCCACAATTAGCATTAGAAGCAGCTTTATTAATGCAAGGAGCTTTTATAGACTTTAAAGGTCTCACTCCCTCGAATTTACTTTATATTCCCTTAAAAAGAAAAGGTGAAATTAAACCTATAGCCATTATAAATAAAAAGACAAAGGATCAACAAAATGTAATCTCTCTTGGTAAAAAAGCATGGAAACATCTTATCTCACTGATGAATTATTATCAGAATCCACAACAAGGCTATCTTTCAAATGCAATTCCTTTAAAAAAATCTTATGAAGGTGACTATGACCATTTAGCAAGATTATTGGAATGGTCTATTGGTTTCAATAAAACAGATCAATCATGACTATTTTCTCTATTCCTCAAACAGCTCTTAATACACAAGCAAAAGCCACCGATCCGATAAAAAATGTCTGGGTTTCTGCTAATGCGGGATCTGGAAAAACTCATGTTTTAACCGAACGTGTCATCCGCTTACTTTTAAATGGAACACCTCCAGCACGTATTTTATGTCTTACCTATACTAACGCAGCCGCTTCTGTTATGCAGTCGCGTATTTTTCGTACACTTTCCAGTTGGAATCAGTTTGATGATAAACAGCTTCAAAAAATCTTATCTAATCTCGAAAATAAACCTGCTAATGCAAAAAAACTTGCCAATGCGCGTCAATTATTTGCCCGTGCTCTTGAAACACCAGGTGGTTTAAAAATCCAAACTTTTCATGCATTTTGTGAATCTTTATTACACCAATTTCCATTAGAAGCTAACATTGCTGGACATTTTGAACTGTTAGATGATATAAACCGAAAAAAATTATTAAAGCAAGCCCGTAGCAAACTTTTAACTCATCGTGATGCACAACTAGCGTTAAAAGAATTATTTAAAGTCATCAATGAAAATACACTCAATCAACTGCTCTATGAGGCTACCCAAAAACAGCATGAATTATCTGATTTCTTACCCTTAATCCTTTCTGAAAACGGAAAAGAACAATTACGTACATTTTTTAATTTAGCACCGAATGAAACAAACCAAAAACTGCTAGACAAAATTCAACAAACTGCTACACTCCCTTCTTATGCAATCAAACATTATCAGACCTATAGTACCCCAAAAAACAAAGATATAATCGAGAAATTCTTACAGTTAGCAACAGCATCTGATGAAACAAATATCATCAATCTTGTTTCAAATATTTATTTTGTAAAAGCAGGAAAACCACGTGATTTTTCACGCTTATTCTCCAAAAAATCAGACGAAATCTGGCCTTTTATCGAAAAGGAAATTGAAGATAAACAAAATCAGCTTTCTATTCTTTTAGAGAAATATCAATGTTTAAAACTCATTACACTTAATATAGCTGCTTTTCAGCTTTGTTATATTTATCTTAAAATCTATGCGGATTTAAAAAAAGTCAATAACGTTTTAGACTTTGACGATCTCATTGAACGTACACTTCATTTATTGCAGCACAAAGGTGCAAGCCAGTGGGTACAGTATAAACTCGACCGTGGAATTGATCATATTTTGCTTGATGAAGCACAAGATACCAATCCTAAACAATGGCAAATTATTCAACTTTTAGCGCAAGAGTTTTTTGCAGGTCATAGTCAACGCACAAACATACGTACTGTTTTTGCTGTTGGTGATGAGAAACAATCCATCTATTCTTTTCAAGGTGCTGTACCAGAAAATTTTGCTGAAAATGGCCGAATGATTCAAAAAAAAGTCCAACAAGTTGAACAAAAATTTGAAAAAATACAACTCAATTATTCTTTTCGCTCTACAGCTGACATCCTTAAAAGTGTTGATCTTGTGTTCGAAACCCCTGAAAATTATAAAGGGCTTTCAGCAGAACATGTAAAGACAGTGCACGAACCTATCCGTGTTCATAGTCCAGGTGATGTCATTATATGGGACACCATTTCCCAAAAAACAAACGAACTTCCTGATGACTGGCTCTCAACTGTTGATCATCTGGATACACCTCAAATACGTTTAGCAGAAAAAATTGCTGAAACCATTGCCAATTGGTTGAAAAATGGTGAAATGCTCCCAGCAAAAAAACGTTTACTGCGTGCTAGTGATATTATGGTTTTAGTTCGTAAACGTGACCAATTTGTTTCTGCCCTTTCTCGTGCACTCAAACTACGTCATGTTCCTGTAGCTGGTGCTGATCGTTTACAATTAACTGCTCATATTAGTGTACTTGATTTAATGGCACTTGCACGTTTTGTCTTGCAACCGCAAGATGATCTTTCTCTTGCTTGTGTTTTAAAAAGTCCACTTTTTTCCCTTAGTGAAAATGAACTTTATCAGCTTGCTGCTCAACGTAAGGGGTCTCTTTGGGAAAGCCTTTGTACTCATACTTCATCGCATGCCTCTTTTAAAACTATTTTTGATCGTCTCAACACATATCGCGCTTTAGTTGATAAAATGCCAGTCTTTGAATTTTATAGTTATATTCTCAACAATGATAAAGGACGACAGAAAATTCTTGCCCGTTTAGGAACTGAAGCGAATGAAGTGCTTGATGCTTTTATGGATCACACACTCACTATTCAAAAAACTGGACTACCAGGATTACAAGCCTTTTTGGAAATATTGAGTATAAATGAACCAGAAATCAAACGTGAACTTGATCAAAACTGTGAAGAAGTAAGAATTATGACCGTTCATGCTGCCAAAGGGCTAGAGGGAGCTGTTGTCTTTTTGGTCGATCCAGGGAGTGCAATATGGCATCCAAAATATGCACCACACTTTCTTAAATTCTTCTTAGGAGATAAACAAACTTTCATCTGGCGTCCAAATGCACAACACCACACAAAGCATTTTGACAAAGTGCTTTCACGTTTAAAAGAACGTGCTGAAGAAGAATATAAACGTCTTCTCTATGTGGGTATGACACGTGCTGAAGATCGACTAATTATTTGTGGTTATAGTAATCAGAAAGAAACCCCTAACACATGGCTGCAATTAGTGAAGAAAGCCCTTAAACCTCATGCAGTTTCTATAAAAGGTCCTGCAGAAGATATTGCAGCTTGGCGTTACTGCATCACATCTTCCTGTTCAACGCCAATGTATCAAGAAATACCTTGTGACGCTCACCATGTCTTTCCACCTTTACCTGCTTTCTTTCATGATAAAATGCCTACAGAATCAACCTTATCAAAACCTTTAAGACCCTCTGTTGCTGGCATCATTGATGCCAAGACTGAATTTTTTCCCAATAAAAAACATTTTAGTCTCTCACCTGTTCTAGAAGAAAAAAATACTAAGAGAACTTTTTCTATTGAATATGGTAATTTTATTCACAAATTACTGCAACATCTTCCCAATTATACCCCCACAAAGCGCCAAGATTATGCGCAATTCTATTTAAATACAAAAGCTTCTCATTGGCATAAAACCCAAAGAGAAAACGCCCTCCATCATATTTGGAAAATCTTAGATAATCCCAAACTTAAGCCACTTTTTTCTCGCTTTTCACATGCTGAAGTCGCTCTAATGGGTATCGTGAAAATTAATGGTAAAGAACAAATAATTTCTGGTCAAATTGACCGTTTATGTATCACCGATAATAGTGTCTTTTTTGCTGATTTCAAAACTGGTCTTCCACCAGAAAACGATACTGATATTGCTCAACGCCATTTACTACAAATGGCTCTTTATCAGAAATTGTTGCAAGCTATCTATCCTAATAAAAATATGCAAGCTCTTCTCATTTATATTAAAAAAGCCAAGATTTTTAAACTGCTTCCTGAAAAACTTGACGCACTTCTTGATGAAATGATTTTATAAAAATAAAAAAGAAAATTTTTTCTAAAAAGTTTATTATAATTTATTTTTGCAATAACTTAACATAAATAAATCATATTAAAATAATAAAGGATAAATTGGTGACATGTATAAAAATTGATAGTAGCAACTTTGAAAGCGAAGTTCTCACTTCTTCTCTTCCTGTGGTTGTTGATTTTTGGGCAGAATGGTGTGGTCCTTGCAAAAGTATTGCACCAATTCTTGATGAAATTGCAACAGAAATGCAAAACCAGATTAAAGTTGCTAAAATTAACATTGATGAAAATCCAGAATTGGCTACCCGATACGGAATAAGATCGATTCCTACTTTGTTAATGTTTAAAAATGGAGAGGTATCATCCAATAAAGTTGGAGCTTCTTCTAAAGGACATCTTGTTGAGTGGGTTAAAAATAACCTCGGTTAAATTTCCTTGTGATTCTTTTTCGATAAGAAAGGAGCTCAGATAGCTCCTTTCTATTTTTCTTTTAAAAACAGTCCTTCTGCAATTGCAATCTTAAGATATTAAAATTCTTCAAAGAAATAATTGTGTCAACTACTCGTTTATAATCAGTGATACATAAGGTTATGAACTTATATATTTATATTGCTTAAAAATTGTATATTTATATTGCTTAAAAATTGAACACCGGAAGAATTTTTCACAATCGAAATCAGACAATAATATCATGTTCTAATTTTTATGATGGCGTAATTGGTCATATTGTAATGATTTTTTGTTTGTGCTGTCATAAGAATTTTAAACCGTAAAGTGATAGTCAAAATGCAATGGTGTTTTAGCTTATGTATGTATTGATCTCGTGAAACCAATTTAAGAAAAGAACATATTCAAAAAATTACGTGTTAATCATTAGGATTGAAAAGCTGATAAATGCATGGATTATAACTGTTGTTACAAGTGTAATTATGATGGGTAATGCTCTTTTAGTTTTTCGAATTCTATTAATTACTGATTTAAATATTATTGATTTTTGAGCCGATTGCTATAATGAGTCTTTATTATCTATTATAGATTAAAGAATGAATATATATGTAAATATCAAAAATAATAAAACTCTTTAAATCACTGTCGTTTAATGGATTTGAGTAAGTTAATTGCGTCGAATGCAATCGCCGCTTAAGACAAATTCAAAAAAAATTTTACAAATTTTAGCTGAAAAAACTGCTAAGCTAATAAATCTTGATAAACAGCTAGTTTTTAATGTTATTTTACAATGTGAGAAATTGGTAACAAGTGTAAGAAATGGTATTGCGATTTCTCATAGAAAATTTTCTAATATTGAACACATTATAGGTGTTGTGCTTACCTTGAAAATCCTGTTGATTTTAAAGCTCTTGATGACAAACCTATTAATCTTGTGTTTCTTCTTCTAATACCGAAGCATGCTGGTTCAGATCATTTAAAAACTTTGTCAAAAATTGCTCATGCTTTACGTTATCCTGATGTTATTGAGAAATTGTGCCGTACACATGATGCTAACACAGCTTTATACTATATTGATTTATACTATATTGATTCAACATCTCATGCAGTTTAAAGAGAAACAAAAAATATAATGTAGATATTCTATAAACTCAATCAAATTAAAATAAAAATGATGTGATTTGTTTTTAAAAATATCCAATTTTAAAAGTAATTATATGTTCTTCTTATTTTTATTTTGGTTAATTCATATTATCAAAGATTTTATAGGTAATTTTTTATTGTCATGTTTTTAAAATTTTCTATTTAAGTTATCAGTCAATAGAATTTTAAATTATTCTTCAATCAAGTGACTTAATGGAGGAGAAAGTTATTTTTGTGAATACTGTTCTTCCTTATTGCGCTTTGTGTCATTCTGGTTAATGATTTTTATAAAGGATACAAAGGTCTTTTTATTTTCAAGATACTAAATGTGTATAATTTTATAATGGTTATTTGCTTAAAGCAATTTATTTTAAAAATTAAGTTATTAATTTTTTTTGATTAAAAATAAGATTACTGGCTTTATTTGATTTTTTCCAATTATATTTGCAATCAGATTTAATCAAAAAAACAATGACTGAATGCGTTTAAAAAAAATTAAATTAAGCTAAAAATTTTATGGAAAATCAACGTATTTTTTTCTTATTCTGGAATCGCATTATAAAAAGCATTAAGTTTTTATATAAAAAATCTGATTATTGAATAAAAAATTCATGTTTTAGTAATAACTAAAAGGTCACAATTGAATCAAAGACTTATTTTGACTAGAATAATATTTTCTTTTGTGAACAATTGAAAAAATTAAGACGTATTATCCGGCCTTTATTAAACTTTGCTAATGGAAGAAATTTTTTAGAAAATAAAAAAGTGAGTGAGATGAAGATGTTTAAAAAGATTTTTATTCTTGTATGTGTTATGATTATGACTGTTGTCAGTCCGGCGTGGACACAAACACCAAACCGTTTACAGCAGTTTGAAGCTTGGGGAGCTTATTCTTATAAATCACCAGAAAACACGATTTGCTACATATTATCAGTTCCTTTAAAGGCACTTCCAACGACTGTTAAGCATGGTGATAATTTCTTTTTGGTTACCAAACGTTCTAATTCTCCTGTCTTGTTTGAGCCTCAGTTTATGGCTGGTTATAAACTTAAAGAAGGATCAAAAGTTACTGTCACCATTGGAGATAAGGATTTTGACTTTTTTACAAAGGATTCATCAGCTTGGTTAACATCATCAGGAATGGAAAAACAGCTTGTTGCTGCTATGCGTTCAGGAGCAAATATGACAGTAAAAGCTACCTCAAAACGAGGAACTCACACCACTTATACTTATTCTCTAAAAGGAGTGACTGCTGCGTTAAATATGGTACAAAAATGCAATTAAAATATTTATAATTCTAAAACAAGTGACAAAATGGAAAATCATGGCCATTTCATATGACCTTAGATCTGTTGGAACAGATCCAATATTAAACGCAGAGAATACTATAGTAACAAAACAGTCTAAGTTATCTTTAATTGGTTTATCGCGCGATGAAATGACACAAGCTTTACAAGTCATTGGTGTACCAGAACATCAAAAGGGGATGCGTGTACGTCAACTTTGGCATTGGCTTTATGTGCGTGGTGTTTCTAATTTTGATGAGATGTTAAATATTTCTAAGCCAATGCGAGAGATGTTTAAAGATCATTTTTCTATTGCGCGTCCTAAAATTGTTGCAGAACAAATATCACAAGATGGTACTCGTAAATGGCTTTTACAATTTCCGGCCTCTGGAACTGAAAGACCTGTTGAAATTGAAATGGTTTATATCCCTGAAGAAAGGCGTGGTACTTTGTGTATTTCATCTCAGGTAGGATGCACGTTAACTTGTTCTTTTTGTCATACGGGAACGCAAAAACTTGTTCGTAACTTAACAACTGAAGAAATTTTAGTGCAACTATTAGTTGCCCGTGATTGTTTAGGTGATTTCCCTGATAAAAATATACCTGATGGTGCGATTATTCCAATTGAAGGACGTAAAATTACTAACATTGTTATGATGGGTATGGGAGAACCTCTTTATAATTTTGAAGCGGTCAAAAAAGCTTTATTGATTGCTTCTGATGGAAATGGGCTTTCTTTGTCGAAACGTCGAATTACCCTTTCAACCAGTGGAGTAATTCCTGGAATTATACGAACAGGAAAAGAAATTGGCGTTATGTTAGCGATTTCACTCCATGCGGTGCATGATAAATTGCGAAATATACTTGTTCCAATCAATAAAAAATATCCTCTTGCTTTGTTGATGGAGGCTTGCCGTAATTATCCTGGCCTTTCGAACGCTAAGCGAATTACATTTGAATATGTTATGCTGAAAAATGTGAATGATAGTTTGGGCGATGCAAAACGGTTAGTTCAATTGCTTAAGGGTATTCCTGCTAAAATCAACTTGATTCCTTTTAATCCATGGCCTGGAAGTAATTATCAATGTTCTGATTGGGAGCAAATCGAACGTTTTGCTGATATCGTTAATAAAGCAGGTTATGCTTCACCTATTCGCATGCCACGTGGACGTGATATTTTAGCTGCATGTGGACAGCTTAAATCGGCTTCAGAGCGTTTACGCAAATCTGAACGTATGGAGCTTGAAAATATGACTGACAATGAATATGCTTAATTTTTTAAGATAAGCAAACGTAGAGCAAAACTAGTGAAAACTCCTGCAATAAACCAATCAAAAAAACGCGCGTAAAAAGGGTTTTGTAGAAAACTTTTAGAAAGTTTATTGGCCATAAAAACCATAGAAATTGTAATAGGCAAAGAAATAGGAATATAAGAAAGGCCCAAAATAAGTAATTTTTGGGTAGCCATAGGGTCATTAGCATTGATAAATTGTGGTAAGAAGGTCACATTAAAAAGGATAACTTTAGGATTTAAAAGATTAATTCCAATACCGGTTAAATAATTGCGTTTAAGACTATGACGCTCTGGAGATGTTTCTTTTAAAGAAAATGTTGAATGTTGACGCAATAACTGAAAGGCAAGCCATAAAAGATAAAAAGCCCCAACGATTTTAAGTAGAAAAAAAGCGTGCGGTGAGGTGAAAATAAGCGCTGATAGACCAATAGCTACAGCGATAACTTGAATAGTAAAACCCGTTGCGCTTCCGAAAGCACACATAATTCCGGCTTTTTTACCTTGTGCAATAGTACGTCCCACTGAGAGCATAACATCAGGCCCTGGAATAAGAGCAAAAACTAACGCTGCTAAGAAAAATTGTACAACGATAGACCATTCGGGTAAAAATGACATGTCAATCTCTTCTATACTTGGAAATAAGTAGTCATGACTTATACCTTTTACATAATTTCTTTTTACACTTTTTCATTTTTTTTGCATCTTTTTTACGCTGATTTAAAGAAATTATTTTCATTTCTTGCATGGTTTTTATTTCTGAGTAAAAGATAAAGAGAATATATAACATAGAGCTTAAAAATGAAAAAATGGAAAGATATTAAAAAAGTTGTTTTAGCTTATTCGGGGGGATTGGATACATCAATAATTCTCAAATGGTTGCAAAATGAACTAGAAGCTGAAGTTGTAACTTTTACTGCAGATTTAGGTCAAGGAGAAGAGCTGGAGCCTGCGCGTCGTAAAGCTGAAATGCTTGGTGTTAAAAAAATTTATATTGAAGATCTACGCGAAGAATTTGTGCGTGATTTTGTATTTCCGATGTTTCGAGCAAATGCGGTTTATGAAGGCGTTTATCTTTTAGGAACGTCGATTGCTCGTCCGCTTATTTCAAAACGTCTTGTTGAAATTGCCAAAGAAACCAATGCAGATGCAATCGCTCATGGAGCAACAGGAAAAGGCAATGATCAAGTACGCTTCGAACTTTCTGCTTATGCTCTTAATCCTGATATTAAAATTATTGCTCCTTGGCGTGATTGGAATTTTAAAAGTCGAACAGATTTGATTGAATTTGCCCATGCGCACCAAATTCCTGTAGAGAAAGATAAACAAGGTGAAGCGCCTTTTTCAGTAGATGCGAATTTACTACACTCATCATCGGAAGGAAAGATTTTAGAAGATCCAGCTATCTCTGCTCCTGAATATGTGCATATGCGTACTCTTTCACCAGAAGCTGCACCAGATCAAGCAACCATAATCACGATTGGTTTTAAAAAAGGAGATGCTATTTCAATTAACGGAGCAGTTTTATCTCCTGCAGATCTGTTGGCTCAATTAAATAGTTATGGGCGTGAAAATGGTATTGGTCGGTTAGATTTGGTAGAAAATCGCTTTGTAGGTATGAAATCACGTGGTATTTATGAAACACCAGGGGGAACTATTCTTTTAACTGCTCACCGAGCAATGGAATCCTTAACATTGGATCGTGGTGCGGCTCACTTGAAAGATGAATTAATGCCGCGTTATGCAGAACTTATTTATTATGGTTTTTGGTTTTCACCTGAGCGTAAAATGTTACAAGCAGCTATTGATTTATCTCAAGAAAATGTTGAAGGTGAAGTGACATTAAAACTTTATAAAGGAAATGTGATTGTTGAAGGTCGCCAAAGCGAAAAATCACTTTATTCCGATAAGTTGGTGACCTTTGAGAATGATCAAGGCACTTATGATCAAAAAGATGCAGCAGGTTTTATTAAATTGAATGCATTGCGTTTACGAACATTAGCAGCACGTTCATCGAAATTATAAAATTGTCTTGATAAAATTTATAAGAAAAGGCTTTTTATGTAAAATCTTTAATTTAGTATTTTCTTTAACTTATTTTTGTTGGTAAATGCATTATTTCCAATTTTTAGTTCGATGCTAGAAGATTCATTTTCTTTTTGATAAATGTAGTTAAGAAAAGCCTAAGATAATGGCGATTAAAACGTCAATAATTAAAATTAAATAAATTATATTATGATACTTTAAATTATATAAGATAAGGAGGATAACTGCAAAATAGGGTATGTATTGATCATGACAAAAGTGAAATGAGAAGATTTTTACTGCTTTTAGATTACTATTATTGACGAAAAAGTTTAACAATCATACACCTTGTCATTAAATAATTTACTTTTAGGATAAAAATGATGCACAATCAGTATGATACCTATAATCTTCCGCCTGAATTAATAGATTCAGCTGCCCAATCAAAAGCTTGGCCGTTTGAAGAAGCGCGTAAAATTATCAAACGTTATGAAAAAGGCTATCCAGAGCGTATTTTATTTGAAACAGGTTATGGACCTTCTGGTTTACCACATATTGGAACTTTTGGGGAAGTAGTACGTACAACTATGGTGCGTCATGCATTTCATATTCTCACCGAAAACAAAATCAAAACAAAACTTCTTTGTTTTTCTGATGATATGGATGGTTTGCGCAAAGTTCCTGATAATGTGCCTAATCGAAAAAAAATGGAAGACTATCTTGGTCAACCGCTTAGCCGTATCCCCGATCCTTTCGGAGATGTTTATCCTTCTTTCGGGGCTGCTAATAATGTACGTTTGTGTGCTTTCCTTGATCGTTTCGGTTTTGACTATGAATTTGCTAGTGCTACTGATTATTATAATTCTGGCCGTTTTGATGAAACACTTTTAAGAATACTTGCTTGTTATGACAAGGTTATGGAAATTATTCTACCAACATTAGGTGAAGAACGACGAGCAACTTATTCACTTTTTTTGCCTATTTCTCCAATTTCTGGAAAAGTATTACAGGTCCCGATGATTGCTCGGAATGTTGAAAAAGGAACTGTTACCTATATCGAACCCGAGACAGGTAATCTCATTGAAACAGAGATTACAGGTGGAAAAGTTAAGTGTCAATGGAAAGTGGATTGGGCAATGCGCTGGACTGCGCTTGAAGTTGATTATGAAATGGCGGGGAAAGATCTTATCGATTCGACAAATCTTTCTTCTAAAATTTGTAAAATCCTTGGTGGAAAGCCTCCTGAGGGATTTAATTATGAACTTTTCTTAGATGATAAGGGACAAAAAATTTCCAAATCCAAAGGAAATGGTTTGACCATTGATGAATGGTTAACTTATGCACCAACAGAAAGTTTAGGACTCTATATGTTTTTAAAGCCAAAAACAGCAAAACGGCTTTATTTTGATGTTATTCCAAAAACTGTTGATGATTATTATACACATCTTTCAGCTTATGAGCGTCAGCAATGGAAAGAGCGTCTTAATAATCCCGTATGGCACATTCATAATGGTTGTCCTCCTCAGGTTAATTTGCCTGTCTCTTTTGCTATGCTGTTGAATTTGGTCAGTGCTTCTAATGCTGAAAATAAAGAAGTTCTCTGGGGATTTATTTCTCGTTATGCTAAAGGAGCTAATGCTGAAACATATCCGATTCTTGACCAGTTAGTGGAATTTGCTCTTAAATATTTTGATATTTTTGTAAAACCAAATAAAAAGTTTCGTATGCCTGATGAAAATGAATGCTCAATATTGATTCAAATCGACACAAAATTAGCCAGCTTGCCGAAAACTGTTGATGGAGATACTCTTCAAAACGCACTTCTTGATATTGCACGCTTAACGGAACGCTATCAAGATCATAGCAAAAAAAGTCCAGAAGGAGGGCCTGGTGTTTCAAATGTTTTTTTTCAAATGCTTTATGAAGTACTTTTAGGACAAGAACGAGGACCACGGCTTGGATCATTTATAGCTTTGTATGGAATTGATGAGACACGCGCACTCATTGCTGCAGCACTTGCGCGATCCCTAGAGGATAATGGAACATAGAGTGCAAGAAGTAAATGATAGCTTTTTGATCATTGCTCATCCTTATGCGGTGAAGACAACTCTGACAGAAAAGCTGTTATTATTTGTTGGTGCTATTCAGCTGGCTGGTGAGATGAAAACAAAAAAGACCTTATCAAACCTGTTCTGACTGGATGAATATTGAACATGACCAAGGATTTCGGTTGTCACATCCGTAATTACATTTGAATATGAAAATCATATTTTTAATTTGTTAGATACCCCCAAGGTTATGAGGATTGCGAATAATATATCGTACTCTAACGACCGTTGATAAGTGATTATAGAACACGCAAAATTGAACTTAGAACACTCAAATTTTAAGTATACCGAATACGAGATAATCTCTATTGTTAATTTTGTTAACAAAATGCATCGTGAAGCGCTTGATCCCTTAGAAATCGTTGACGAAATTGAAGAAAAGCTTGCGCTTGATAATGCTCCAATTACTTGGCCTACGATATAGGGAAGAATTTTGTTGACACTTTTGATCTTCACCATAATTGTTTTCGCTAACAAGATCACGAGGTAATTTCACAAACGGTTCTGATTTTCATGAAATTGCAAATTTGCTTGCTGAAAATCAGCAGGCACTTTTTATTGAAGGAGTAGAAATTGTTCGCAGTGGCTTGAAAAATTTAACCTTCAAGCTTTCCATGAAAATATATGACACTCGTTTATTTTAGCTCAGCTTTACGAAATTTTGGTGTTCGTAATTTGATTAATCATTGATTGATTTTGGTCCAAGTCCTCGTGACCAGGTAGCATTTAATGACTACTTAACCAAAGATGATGAGTTTTATCTTTAAAATTCAAGCTAATATGGATACCAATCACCGTAATCGTATTGCATTTTTAGGGATTTATTCGGAAATACTCGAGCAAAGTATGAAGACAGTTATTACGGACAGTAAAATCAATGACACACTCTCGACACCACAATTTTTCTTTGCTTATTCACGCTAAATTGCTGATCAAGTGTCTAGTGATATATTAGGTATCCCTAAAACTTTGCGTATTGGAGATACCTTGACTGAAGGAAAAATATTCTCTTTAAAGATGTGCCAAATTTTGCACCAGAAATTTTACGTCGCGTTTATTTAGGGGATTCTATGAAAGCAAAAGAAGCTCTGCAACGAATTACTGAAGAGAGAGTACTACAATTATTTATCCCTTAGATGGTGCACCTACTCTTATATTGGTGTAATTGGTGCTTCGCAAATTGATGTTTTGACAGAGCATACTTAAAGTAGAATATTCTCTACCCGTGAGCTATGAATCATCGCGTTTTAACGTATGTCATTTGGATTTTTTGCAGAAAGTAAAAAACTGCAAAATTTTCTTACTAATCATCGGTCAGCATTGCGTATGGTATGATTTGGATAGTGATCCAATTTTTTAGCAGAAAATCATTTTTCATTAAATTATGAAGCAGAAAGAGAAACCAAAAATAAAATTTGTATTTTTTAAAAATTATCAGGTACGCTCTAAATAATAAAGAAATTATTATTATAAATAAAACTTAAAAATGAACTATTAATGTTATGGTAATTTTATATTATAGTGAATCTAAAGATAAATGAATTAGATTATTATTTTCTAATCCTCATCGAACAATTATACATCATATTAGAGTACTTTTCTTAAGTTGAACATTTTAACAATAACGTCATAATTCTTTACAAAAATATACATTTTATATTGCTTCCATTAAAAAGTCCTCATTAAAATTAATAAACGCTATTGACCGAGATAAAAATTGTGTTCATAGCAATAGTTTTTAAACCTGAATATTCTATAGAAACTAAAAAAACTAAAGAGAAAACTGATTTCCCAAATAAATTTTACGGACATCAGCATTATTGATAATGACATCCGGACAACCATGAACTAAAACTTTTCCTGAGTGAATAATATAAGCACGATCAACAAGCTCCAATGTTTCGCGCACATTATGATCCGTTATCAAAACACCGATACCACGTTGAGTTAAATGACGAACAAGCTGTTTAATATCAGAAATAGCGATGGGATCAATTCCTGCAAATGGTTCATCAAGTAATATAAAATTGGGACGAGAAGCTAAAGCGCGTGCAATTTCAAGACGCCTTCGCTCACCTCCTGATAAAGAAAGAGCCGGTATTTTGCGTAAATGATCAATTTTGAATTCATGCAAAAGCGCGTCCAACTCTTCACAGCGTTTAAAGCGATCTTTTTGAATTACTTCCAAAACAGCTTTAATATTATTTTCTACTGAAAGACCACGAAAAATTGAGGCTTCTTGCGGTAAATATCCAATCCCCAAACGAGCACGTCTATACATTGGCAGATGGGTAATATCAAACCCATCAATCTCGATTAAACCACCATCAGATTTGATTAAACCCGTAACCATATAAAAGCAGGTCGTTTTACCAGCACCATTAGGACCTAAAATACCGACCGTCTCTCCAGCACGAATATTAAAAGAAACATGATTAACAACCTGTCTTCCTCGATAAGCTTTAATTAAATTATGAGCAACTAAGATCCTATTTGAGGTTTTTTTTAAAGCCTCACTCGTAAAATTGTGTTCAATCGTCTGCTTTTCTTTTTTGATTCCAAACATGAAATCTTAACGACCATTCTTTGAGCTTGATTCTAAAATAATCGAAACACGATTCTTCTTTCCAGATGTCTTACATCCTTCAAGAGAAGCTTTTCCAGTTTTCATATTAGCTGTTAATGTGCACCCTGTAGCTACATTATCACCATCGGTTAACACAACATTATTACCTGTTAAGATTATCATATTCGATTGTCCATCAAAAATAGCTTTATCACCCGTAACAGTTTGTGTTGCCATTTTAATATAAACCTCACCTGAAGCTTCTACTTTTTTTATATCTGTTGAACCAATCTTTCCAGAAAAAACTGATTTTGTTATTAACTGATTTATATCATTTGTTACATGTGCTTTATTGTAATAAATAACTAATTTTGACGTTCGTAAAAGTCGCTCACTCTGCATCACTGAAACATTTCCATTTAAAATAGCAATGCCTTCTTTATCACGTATTTCTAAAGAATCTGCGTGAATTTCCATTGGCTCTTTTCCATTTAACCCATCGATTCCGAAATGGGTTACTCGAGCATATCCATTAACTGATCCTAATATCGCCATACTTAAAACTAAGATACTTACCCATTCTTTACGCGATTTTTTTGGCTTCATTATTGATTTTTTTTCTCGTATAAACTTACGTATACCTTCTATAAACACTATTCAAAATTCCTTCTGCTATTTTTCTCTTTGATCAAGAATGATATGTACTCCCCTTTGAAAATACATAACTTGTTCTTTCTCACAAACTTGCAGAGCATTCGCCATAAGATGGAAACCCGTACTTTGAATATTTACAGGTTGATCTGTGTTTAATTGGTTTGTAGATAAATTAATATTCGCAGTCATAAATTGTGCAATTATTCCATCTTTCGTTGTAACCGTAAAAGGTTTATCTAATTGTAAACGACTGTTAATATTATCATAAGCTCCTTCTTCTGCATTAATAAAAAGTTGCCCCTGTTTGCCTGTAGGCAATTCAGCCGTGATATTTTTTAGCCCTATAATCCCCGAAGATTTACGATCTTGAAACGCTTTTTCTGCCTTAATCCAGTAAGGCTTATAAAAATTTGTATAGCCTTCCAATCTTGGATTAAGCATCGTTAATTGTGCTATTTTTTCTTCTTCATGTCTCAAAAGCACATTATCAAAGGGAACAAAAATAGAAAAAAATGTAAACCAGCAAAAAACCAATGCTATAATCAATGCAAAAATCGGTAAACAAATTCTGAGTAAGCGAACCTGATAGGAGTGATAATATGTTTTTTTTAAAACATTTCTAAAAGATGATTCTATTGAAAATAATTCATATTGATCATGCAGAGTCATATTTTTAATTTCCCAGATATCTCGTTTTTGATTTATAGAGTTTTTATAAGACATATTTTAAATTTTATTTATTGCAATCTTTCCTTTATTGGTTTTATTTTACTCTTAATGATTTATATATTGGAATATGTATCTCTATATACGTAACGCACATATATGAGACACACAATTGCAACGAAAAATCTTTTTTCATATGAAAGAGGGGCTATTTTGGTTAAATCAGAACTTGTACAAATTATTGCTCGTCATAATCCGCATCTTATGCAACGTGATGCAGAAAATGTTGTGAATGCTATTTTTGAAGAAATTTCAGCAGCTCTCGCCAATGGTCAACGTGTTGAACTACGTGGTTTCGGTGCTTTTTCTATAAAAACACGTTTAGCCCGTAATGGTCGCAATCCACGAACAGGTGAAACTGTTATGGTTGAAGAGAAATGGGTTCCTTTTTTCAAAACAGGTAAAGATTTGCGTGACCGACTTAATACTTAATAAATGAGTAAATCCATGATTATTAAACGTATCCTCTTAGCGGTGATTTTGACACCTATTACAGTTTTCTTGATTGGTTTCATTGTTGCTAACCGGCAAGTAGTTATATTAAAGCTTAATCCTCTTCAAAACAATTCTGAATATTTTACTTATCAAGCTCCTCTCTTTGTCTGGCTTTTTATTTTTTTTTGTTTCGGTATTTTTCTGAGCAGTATAATCAATTGGTTCGCACAACATAAAAACCGCAAAGCCTTAAAAGAAAGCAAAGCAGAGATAGAGAAATTAAAAATATCAATTGCTAATAAATCTAATATAATGGCACTTTAACGAAATTTTCCCTATAGTACTCGATAATAAATCTACAAATGTTTTCTCTTGTTTCCTATACATAGTTAATTAACTTAAGACTTTTAACAGCATAAGAACTTAAACGACTATTTAAAATAATCTCCTTCTAGAACAATATATTATGACACTCAATATGCCTGTACAATGTTTTCAACCACGCTCTAGCAATGTATACTCACGAGAAAAATTGCCTTTTATTTTAGAAACAGGTGCGAGCGCAGATTATGCTTTAATTGATTCTGGTAATGGAAAAAAACTAGAGCGTTATGGTTCTTACCGTATTATTCGGCCAGAAAGTCAAGCGCTATGGGAACCAGCTTTATCACAAGAAAATTGGGCTAATGCTGATGCAATTTTTACAGGTAACCGAGATGAAGAAGGTATTGGTCGTTGGTATTTTCCTAAAAAGCCACTTGGTAAAACATGGCCACTTTCTTGGAATGGTTTATCTTTTCTGGGACGTTTTACTTCTTTTCGCCATGTGGGCGTTTTTCCCGAACAAGATGCTCATTGGCGTTCACTGGAAGAACAAATTATTAAAACCAATCGTTCTGTCAAATTGTTAAATCTTTTTGGCTATACAGGCATTGCCTCTTTGATTGGTGCACGTTCAGGTGCAATTGTTACTCATGTTGATGCTTCTAAAAAGGCTATCGTTTGGGCAAAAGCTAATCAAGAAAAAGCAGGATTATTAGATCGTCCCATTCGCTGGATATGTGATGATGCAGTAAAATTTGTTGAACGTGAATTACGCCGTCAAAAAAGCTATGATTTGATTCTCCTTGATCCTCCTACTTATGGACGCGGACCTCATAACGAAATTTGGCAATTGTTCGATCACCTACCAACTATGATCAAAAACTGTCGCAAGCTCTTATCAAACAAACCACTTGCTGTCATTCTGACAGTTTATTCTATTCGTGCTTCCTTCTATACATTTCATACTTTAATGCGTGATGTATTTACAAATCTTGGTGGTACTATAGAGTCAGGAGAATTGATTTTGCGTGAAGAATCTGCTGGACGTGCTCTTTCTACTTCTCTTTTTAGCCGTTGGATTGCTTGAACATGTATAAACAAAAAACCGGCAAAGTTAAAGAAATTACATCCCTTAGCAATCCTATCATTAAAGATCTTAAAGCGCTAAATAAAAAGAAGAACCGTAATCGAGAAGGTATCTTCACAGCAGAAGGATTAAAACTAGTTATTGATGCTTTAAATCTTGGTTGGACAATTCAAACACTCATAGTTTCTAAAAACTCACTTAATAATACTATCATTGAAAACGCCGCTGCAAATACTATAGCCAATGGTGGTTCTGTAATTAAAGCCTCACAAAAGGTTCTGGAATCCATTACTCACCGTGATAACCCGCAAAAAGTTGTCGGTATTTTTAAACAACAATGGCACTCTATTAAAACAATCATAAGACGAGTCGACGATGTCTATATCGCTCTTGATCGTGTGCGTGATCCTGGAAACCTTGGAACTATCATCCGTACTGCCGATGCGGTAGGAGCAAAAGGAATTTTCTTGATTGGCGAAACAACAGATCCCTTTTCACTCGAAACAGTACGTGCAACAATGGGCTCTATATTTTCCATACCACTGTATCGTTGTAATGAAAGTGCTTTTTTAAATTGGTCTACAAATTTTAAAGGTATGATTGTTGGTACACATCTTAAAGGATCTGTCGATTACCGCGCAATTGATTTTAAAAATGGTCCCATTATACTTTTAATGGGGAATGAACAAAAAGGTTTATCCGATGTCCTTGCAAATCATTGCAATAATCTGGCACGTATCCCGCAATGTGGATATGCTGATTCACTTAATTTAGCAGTAGCTACAGCTCTTATGCTCTATGAAATTCGCCGTCCTTACTTAAATCTTGAAATATGCAAGGACAAAAGATGACACGTAAATCATTGCTCTTTCTTTTTTTCACCTTAATCTTTACAGTAGGACTTGATCAGGGAATCAAATATTGGGTTATGCATACCATACAATTAGGGGCAGAAATACCGATTCTTTCTTTTATTTCTCTCTATCATGTACATAATTCTGGCATTGCATTTTCATTTCTTTCTTCCTATCCTCATTGGGGAATTATTGCTCTTACGCTCATTATTATTGTTTTTCTTTTATGGTTGTGGAAAAATACTGAAAATGACAAATTCTTATCGTATTTTGGTATTTCTTTTATTATTGGTGGAGCAATCGGTAATCTTATTGATCGTATTCGCTTCCATTATGTAATAGATTATATATTATTTCACATTAACGGCGTCTTTTCTTTTGCTGTTTTCAACCTTGCTGATACTTTTATCACGCTTGGTGCTGTTGCTGTTTTAATCGACGAATTTCGTATATTGACTAAAAAAAAACATTATCCTGAAAATACATCTTTTGAATAAGCATATCGTTTTCTTTTCCAAGGGTATTTTACTTTTGTATAAAATAAACAAAGAAAATCAGATTTTCTTTTAAATTCTAAATAAGCATCTCCTGGTCTCTTCTAAATATTCCGTGTAACTATAACTAGGTATGAAAAACTCATTTTTTCTATGTTAATGCGCAAATAGGAATAGCATACTTCCTCGTAAATCTGTTAAAGCTTCTCATTATTATAAGATATAGAAAAAGCTCTTTAAAATCCTCTTACAAACTCTAAAAGCTAAAGATTAATGCTCACAGAAATCGATATTCTAACTAATTTAAAAATTAATAAAACTTAATCAAAAGAAAGAGAATATTCGAAGTTTTTTTTCCCATTCGAATAATATTGTATTAACTTTTTTCACTTTACAATCGGCATAGAAAGCACTAGCCCTATATTGAATTTTTTCGCCCATTGATTTTATTTTTATTTAGCCACTAAAACTGACAAAACGTGTATTAATGTTATAATATCGTTTTTTACGTCAAGCACATTTAGAAGAAACATCATTGCTCAAAAAGTTACATTGCACCTCCGTTGATTTGGAAAAACCACCCTTTTATTACTAATTTGTAAACTTTTCTTTCAACAAAAATCTCTTGTAATTTTTAAATAAATCTCCATAATAGGGATTAAGTGTGCTAGAATTCCGTCAGGGTGTCGAGGAGTTTTTATATATGCTTAAGAAAAGTTTATATAAGAACAACAATTTCTCTTAATTCATATACCCTACGGAACATATGCTAAAGGACTTAATATTATGGCTGATTTTAAAAATTTACGTTCGGTATCTGCTTCTCATGCCGATGCATCAATTGATCAAGGATTGCGCAGTTATATGCTGGGCGTCTATAATACAATGGCCATTGGTTTGCTTATTACAGCTGCTGCCGCTTATGCAATCGCGTCATTGGTTACGACAACAGATATGAATCAAGCTGCAGCTCAAATCAATGGAAGTGTTTATTTAACGCCATTTGGTGTGACATTTTATATGTCGCCGTTTTCTTATGTTATTATGTTTGCACCGCTTGTAGCTGTATTATTTCTCACTTTTAAGATTAATACGCTTAGTACCAGTGTTGCCCGAAGTCTCTTTTTTGCTTATGCTACTCTTGTAGGGCTTTCACTATCGTCAATTATTCTGCGCTATACACCAGAAAGCATTGTGCAAACATTTTTTATTACTTCTGCTGCTTTTGGTTCCTTATCATTATACGGTTATACTACAAAACGTGATCTTACAGCTGTAGGTTCATTTTTGTTTATGGGCTTAATTGGTTTAATGCTTGCCGCAATTGTGAACATTTTTCTCGGGTCAAGTGCTTTGCAATTTGCGATTTCTGTGATTGGTATTCTCGTTTTTGCTGGTTTAACAGCTTATAATACGCAAAATATAAAGTTAATGTATTATGAAGGAGATGGAGATGATACTCGCGGCCGTAAAATCATTATGGGTGCACTGAATCTTTATCTTGATTTCATAAATATGTTTGTTTTTTTGTTGCAATTTCTTGGTTCGAATCGCGATTAATAAAAATTATTATTTAACTTAAAAGCCCTGTTTTCTAAAGAAAACGGGGTTTTTTTAATCTTTAATATAAGCGCTGTCTTTAAACTTATTGACATGATTAAACAATACAAAATAACAAAGAAACTAAAATTTCGTTGGCCTCTCATTCAGAAAAAATTTCATAATTCTTTATTAAAGATTTCTTATAATCGCCCTAGTTACCAAAAAAATTTAATCAATCGTAATGATAACTATGATCTTACTATAGCTTCCTATAATATCCACAAATGTGTTGGTGTTGATAGAATTTTTAATCCTACTCGTATTGTGCGTGTTATTGCTGAATTACAAACTGATATTCTCGCTCTTCAAGAAGCGGATAAGCGTTTTGGTGAACGCACCGGTTTGGTTGATCTTCAACTCTTAAAAGCTGAAACAGGGTTAATTCCAGTGCCTTTAAATACCATGTCACCGAATGGCCATGGTTGGCATGGCAATGCTCTTTTTTTGCGCCAAGGACGTATACATAATATCTCACAAATCACTTTACCTGGTTTTGAACCACGTGGTGCTATAATTGTAGAATTAAAAATGAAATCAGGTTTTATTCGTGTTATAGCTGCTCACTTTGGTTTGTTACGCCATTCTCGTAATCAGCAAGTCAAAATGCTTCTTGCACTTCTTAAAAAATATTCTGTTATGCCTACACTTCTCATCGGTGACTTAAATGAATGGCGAAATGGAAAAGGCTCATCATTAAATTTTTTTTCCTCTTACTTTGACGTCACACTTGGCAACGTGCCAAGCTTTCCCTCTCGCTTTCCTTTTTTAGCTCTTGATAGAATTTTTGCTTTTCCTCATCAATTAGTAACAAATGTTGAAAGCCATTATTCACCATTAGCACGTATTGCTTCTGATCATTTGCCCATCAAAGCGTATCTTAACCTTGCAAAAGCAATGGCCACTCTTAAACATAAAATGAATGAAAAAAACTAATGTGCTTCATTCCAATTTTGAGCAGCTATAACTTTCACTTCAAGTGGTACAGACAAGGATAATGCCGGCATTGTAGCATTTTCCATAACTTTTTTAATAAGAATTGCAGTTTTTGTACTTTCGGATTTCGATACTTCGAAAATAAGTTCATCATGTACTTGCAATAACATTTTAGCCGACAATTTTTCTTTTTCTAAAGCATTTTCCACTTGAATCATAGCACGGCGAATAATGTCTGCTGCAGATCCTTGTATTGGTGCATTGATAGCAGCTCGTTCATTAAAGGCACGAATTTGTGGATTAGCTGTTTTTATTTCAGGATAATGGATCCGACGTCCAAAAATGGTCTCCACATAACCATGATGACGAGCAAACATTTTTGTTTTTTCCATATAATCTTCAATCCCTGGAAATCTTTCAAAATAGAGCCGAATATAATTGCCAGCTTCCTTGCGCGAAATCCCCAATTGATTTGCTAATCCAAAGGATGAAATACCATAAATAATACCAAAATTAATGGCTTTCGCACGTTGACGTATATCTGACGGCATTCCTTCAACTGCAACTCCGAACATTTGGGATGCAGTCATAGCGTGAATATCCTGACCTTGTAAAAATGCTTCTTTTAATGCCCCTATATCTGCAAAATGCGCAAGGATACGTAATTCAATCTGGCTATAATCAGCAGACAACAATATATGCCCCTCTGAAGCAATAAAAGCTGCTCGAATTTTTCGTCCCTCAGCAGTTCGTGCTGGAATATTCTGCAGATTAGGTTCTGATGATGATAATCGCCCTGTCGATGTTGTTGCTAGAGAATAATTTGTATGAACACGACCTGTTTTAGTCAAAATATAAGAGGGTAAAGCATCTGTATAGGTAGATTTTAGTTTTGCAAGTTGACGCCAATCAACAATTTTTCTTGGTAAAATATGGCCTTCAGTAGCTAACTCTTCTAAAGTTTGTGCCGATGTTGACCATTGGCCATTTTTAGTCTTAGCACCACCAGGCAAGCCCATTTTACCAAAAAGGATATCCCCCAGTTGCTTTGGTGAAGCAATATTAAATCTTTCACCAACAAGCTGATAAATTTCCTCTTCTAGATTTAAAGCAGCCTGTGCCAACTCTCCTGAAAGGCGTGATAAAATCTGTCGATCGACAAGAATTCCGCGTTCTTCCATTCTTGCGAGAATTTCTATCAATGGACGATCAAGACGTTCATAAATCTTTGTCATCCTTTGCGCTACAAGTTGTGGTTTTAACACTTGCCATAAACGAAGAGTTATATCAGCATCTTCCGCTGCATATAGAGTTGCTTGTTTCAAATCTATTTGTGCAAAAGAGACTATTTTTTTTCCATTATAAGTCAAATCCTTATAAGTAATTGGCTTATGCCCAAGCCAACGTTCAGACAAAACATCGATACCATGCGTGGAAATTCCAGCCTCTAAAGCATAAGACAAAAGCATTGTATCATCAAAAGAACGCATTACAATATCGTATTGCTTCATCACTAACCAATCATATTTTATATTTTGGCCAATTTTTAATATTGCTTGATTTTCCAATATAGGTTTTAAAAGCGCTAAAGCTTTTTGTGTTTCAATTTGTGGAACAATACGCCCACCTGCCAAAAGACCATCTTCTCCTGCAGTATGTTCAAGTGGGATATAAGCTGCTTTTCCAGGCTGTAAAGCCAATGAAAAACCAACAAGCTTTGCTTGCATAGGATCAAGAGAGGTTGTTTCAGTATCAAAAGCAAAATAACCTTGCTTTTCTGCTTCTAACAACCACTCTTTTAGAATTTCCTCATCAAGAATAGTTTTATAGGCATCTCTTGCAATTTTTTGGGTAAGAGTTTGATCTTTGCGTTTTTGCGCCAAAATCTGTGGAGAATTTTCAGAAAAATCATGGAATAAGACTTTATTATCTTCCTTGACATTCAAATCAGCCTCACACGTAGTTTCTTCCCACTCAATATCTATATCTAACGCATCAATAACCGCTGCATCACATGATGTCTCTTTTGCTACACGACGTGTTAGTGCTGTAAACTCCATAGCTTTCAAAAAAGCAATTAAGCGTGGACCGTCTTGTGGTTCCAAAATAAAATGATCTAAGCTTTTATCTATAGGAACATCTTTTTTAAGTTTAACTAGTTCACGAGAAATTTTTGCTTGCTCACTATAAGCTTGAATATTTTCACGTCGTTTTATTTGCTTAATTTCTGTCACACGTTGCAACAAAAGTTCAAGAGAACCAAATTGATCTAATAATTGTGCTGCAATTTTGGGACCAATACCTGGAACACCTGGTATATTATCCGTTGGATCTCCAGTTAAAGCTTGAAAATCAACCATTTTTTCAGGCATTACACCCCATTTTTCCATGACTTCAGAAATACCTATATGCTTATCTTTCATACCATCATATAAAGATACATGTGTGTTTACTAATTGCATCAAATCTTTATCAGAAGAAATAATAGTTGTTTTTGCTCCAACTTGTGTCGCCAATTGCGCATAGGTAGCGATTAAATCATCTGCTTCAAATCCTTCTTTTTCGATACAAGGTAAATTAAAAGCTCTTGTTGCTTGCCGTATTAGCGCGAATTGAGGAACGAGATCCTCTGGAGGTGCTGTTCGATTAGCTTTATATTGAGGATAAATTTGCTTACGAAAAGTATTAGATGAATAATCAAAAATGATAGCAACATGGGTCGGAACAATACCAATAGCTGTATTACGAGCATCACAGAGTAATTTCCATAGCATATTACAAAAACCAGCCACAGCTCCTACAGGAAGTCCGTCCTTTTTGCGCTTTAAAGGTGGTAAGGCATGATAAGCGCGAAAAATATAGCCTGATCCATCAACTAAAAAAAGGTGGTCATTTGCTTTCATAACGATTTTGTTTCTCCATTTTCACATAAAGAAAATACACTTTTATATTTTTCTTGATCCTATTTTAAAATTTATTGGTTTTGCCTCTAAAAAGACATTTTTTATTGTTATATATTTAGGATATCGTTGCGTTTTATGTTCAGTACCTAGAGCTTTTCTTTGCTGTTACAGGATATAATAGCTTTGTTTTGTTCCTCCTATGATAGCTGGGGTACAATGTAGCGATGAGGTCGTTGTGGTGTTCCCCTCCCCACAACGGCCGTGTTTTTTAAAAAACTTTCAATAAAAAGGCAGAACAGTTTTTATTTAGATAATCTTGAAGTGATTCCATAGAGCTTTATCACCTATCTTTTTGATTAAATTAGCATGCATATCTTTTTCCTGTTTACTTAATCTTTGAGGTAAGGGGTGAAAACGAATTTTAGTTGTATGGAAAGCATTCTTGCCATCTTGAACACTCATAACATCAAAATCTTCACAATTATCAAAACCAAATATTCCCTGTTTTCCACCAATTAACTCAATGTACACATCAGCGAGAATCTCTGCATCAAGTAGAGCTCCATGAAGTACACGATGACTATTATCGATTCCAAAACGTTTACATAAGACATCAAGAGAGTTAGGTCCCGTAGGAAACCTGCGTCGTGCTATAGCCAATGTATCAATGACATGATTAATACTGACAAGAGGTTTATTAACTCGCTCTAATTCTGCATTAAGAAAACCGATATCAAAATTTGCATTATGAGCAACTATCGTTGCCCCATCAATAAAATCCAAAAGCGCATCGACAATATCATCAAATTTTTTTTCATCTTTTAAGCGTTCATTCGTTAATCCATGAATAGCGACAACCTCATCAGGAATAACAACTCCTTGCGGATTTAAATAAACATGGAATCGACGCCCTGTAAGGTAACGGTTGATCATTTCTATACAACCGATTTCAATTATGCGATCACTTTCTTTATTTAATCCTGTTGTTTCAGTATCAAAAATAATCTCACGCATTGCTCTAACTCTTTTAAGAATCGTCTTTTAATAGACTTTTTATTACCTTTAAAACTTGTTGACGTGTATTTTCCAAATCTTTCCCCGTATCAATAACAAAATCAGCATATTTTCGTTTTTGTTTATCAGATACTTGTTTAGTATTAATAATTAAAAATTTTTCTTCGTTCATATTTGGACGGTTCATTGCGCGTGCCTTTTGTATTTCTGGTGGTGAAGACACAACAACCACACTATTAACACGATTTTCACTTTTTGTTTCAAAAAGAAGAGGAATATCAAGAACAACTAATTTTTTTTTCTGCTGACGTGCTATATTAATAAATTCTCTTTCTTTTTTCTGCACCAAAGGATGAATTATTTCTTCTAAAATCTTTAATTTTTCAATGTTATTGATTAATATTTCAGAAAGTTTTAGACGATTAACTTGGCCGTTTTCAATAACACCTGGGAAAGCACGCTCTATAAGAGATATTGTTAGTTCATTCCTGTAAAGTTGGTGTACGGCCTCGTCAGCACTAAAAACAGGAACACCCGCTTGTTTAAAAAAATCAGCAGTTGTTGATTTTCCCATTGCTATTGACCCAGTTAGCCCTATAATTTTCATGATTTATTTTCACTCATATCTTCTAAGATTGCTTTCCCCAATTCTCTTGTTACTAATGATTTTATTCCAAACCACCGTTCAAAACCAGGAACAGCTTGGTGTAAAAGCATTCCGAGTCTATCAACTTTTTTAAACCATGAGCTTTTGCTTGATATAAAAAAGGCGTTATTAATTAAGCAAAAAAATTCTTTCAAATCTACGTTTTTTTAAAGCATATAAAACAGCACGTGCAGCACCCCCTGCACCAAAAACGAGAGCTGTTCCTCCAGCCCAATCAGGAAAAAAATCATCAAGATTAGCACAAAAACCATAAGCATCACTATTTGTGGCGCAAAGCTTTTCTCCTTCAAACCATAGTGCGTTAACAGCACCGATAATTGTCGCTATCTGTTCTTTATAAGTTGCTAAATGGAAAGCCTCTTGTTTATATGGTAAAGTAACATTACCCTCACAAAAGTTTCTTTTTTTCGTAAATGTAAGAAAATCTTTTAATTTTCCAAATTTTACTTCTTTTGCAAGATATTCACCTGATAAATTATATTGTTTGAGCCAAAAATTGTGAATTTTTGGTGATTTTGAATGATTAATTGGGTAACCAATAATACAAGGACGCGGATACATTTTTTTCTGTAATTTATTACCAAATTAGCTATCAATAACTCCTAAATGACGTAATTTAATTAATAAAGGTAGTAAAGGTAAACCAACAATAGTAAAAAAGTCCCCTTCAATTTTTTCAAAAAGGTGGATTCCCTCTCCCTCAATCTGATAGATTCCCGTACTTTTTAAAACATCTGCTCCTACACGTGTTAAATAATTTTCAACGAATTTTAATGAGAGAGGACGTACCGTCATATGAGCACTAAAAACTTCAGACCAAATTTTTTTACCATTTTGAACTAAAGCAATAGCACTATGAAGAGAATGTTTTTTTCCTGATAACATATGTAAACGCTGACGTGCTTCTTGATCATTTTTTACTTTATGAAAAATTTGACCTTCAAAATCAAAAACTTGATCACAACCAATAACTAATGCATTAGGAAAACGATCAGAAACATTTTTTGCTTTCATATTTGCAAGAAAAGAACAGAGTTTTTCAGGAGTTTTTATCTTTGCTGTTTTTTCTATCTTTCTTTCATCAAAGGAAGCTCCTTCAACAGAAAATTTTAAACCAGCTTTTTTTAATAATTGCGCACGATAGGGACTAAGAGATGCTAATATTAATGATTTTTTTATCATATTTTCTCTTCTTTTCCTTCACGAAATTGCGATAAAAGTTCAAAGACTGCTGCAGCCGTTTCTTCAATAGAACGCCTTGTAACATCAATAATAGGCCAACAAAAACGTTCACAAATACGTTTTGTATAAATAAGTTCTTCTGCTATTCTAATACGATCAGTATAACTCTCAATAGCAAAACTATCTCCTAAATTTCTGTTTTCGCGAATATGTGAAATTCTTTCAGCTGAAGCAATAAAACCAACAATTAAAGCATTATTTGCTTCAAAAAGAGTCTGAGGTAAATCAATCCCTTTAACAAGAGGTACATTAGCAGTTTTAATTCCACGATTTGCCAAATAGATACTTGTTGGTGTTTTAGAAGTCCTTGAAATACCTATAAGAATTACGTCCGCATCTAATAAACTATCAGGAGATTGCCCATCATCGTGTTCTATTGTGAAATCTAAAGCTTTAATACGACGAAAATAATCTGCATTAAGTTCATGCTGTGCGCTTACACGTAAATTTTTAGGTGTTCCAAGATAAGATTGAAAGCCATTTAAAATAGGATTTAATATATCAACACAAGGAATAGACATTTTTGTGCATGCTTCATCAATTAGCTGTTTAATTTCTTTATCAATAATCGTGTAAAGAACAATACCTGGTTCTTGCTGTATCTCATTAAGAACTCTCTGCAGCTGAATCTTACTGCGAATCATTGGATAAATATGTTCTATCGCTTGCCTTATTTTATATTGCGATGCTACAGCTCTTCCAGCAGAGATTAGTGTTTCTCCCGTTGCATCAGAAATCATATGCAAATGGAAAGATTTTTTTTTAACCACAGAAAATTTAACTCCTTGTTAATTAATGTATATAAAACTCTAAAATTCTAAAAAAAATTAAAATTTAAAGTGAAATTTTTATTATTATGCACAAGTTCAAAAGGAGTAGTAAATAAATTTTTCTTATGGAAAAAAACGAGGATAATATTATTAAAAGTTTATTTATTATTATTATTTTTTCTTTTTCTTTGTTGATAAAATTGAGGATAAATAATAATTCACGTTAAACACAGACTTAAATAAGAAGAATTATTAAATTTTAAATTTATTTTTTATATATAAAACATAATAAAACAAAAAAATACTACCACAAAAACGGTAATATTTTTATAAATGACATATAAATGCTTCTATGTATTATTAGAGTGAAAATAAATTTAGATAAGCATTATAAATATAGAATTTCATGTTCATTTTTATTAAGAGGGAAATGACATAGTTTCTAAAATATTTCAACAGAGATATCTTAAAACAGGATAAGTCTGTTATTATTTCTTTAATGTTTATGATTAGTCGATACATATAGAAGCGAATTATTAAGAGCAATGCTTGCAGTTTAAAAGAGTTAAGTGTATAACTTTATTTAAAGGAATATTCTTTTCCTTAAAATTTTCTAGAAACAATTCTCCCCACTGATTAAAAGAGCATATTTTATGCAGGAAATGAAATTACAAGAACTTAAAAGTAAAAATCCAGTTGAACTCGTCTCTTTTGCTGAAACATTAGAAGTCGAAAATGCTTCGTTAATGCGTAAACAAGAGTTAATGTTCGCTATTTTAAAAAAACTCACCTTGCAAAATGTAGAAATCATAGGGGAAGGTGTTGTTGAGGTTTTACAAGATGGATTCGGATTTCTACGATCTGCTGATGCTAACTATCTTCCAGGACCAGATGATATCTATATTTCACCAACACAAATACAAAGTTCTTCATTAAAAACAGGGGACACTGTTGAGGGTCCTATACGAGGTCCAAAAGAAGGAGAGCGTTATTTTGCTCTTCTCAAAGTTAACACAATTAATTTTGAAGATCCTGAAAAAATTCGTTACAAAATTCATTTTGATAATCTTACCCCTCTTTATTCAAATGAACGTTTTCAAATGGAAGTACAAGATCCTACAGACAAAGATATGTCATCGCGGGTGATCGATTTAATATCTCCACTAGGAAAAGGTCAAAGAGGATTGATTGTGGCACCTCCACGAACAGGAAAAACAGTTCTATTACAAAATATTGCCCATTCTATTACGACGAATCACCCTGAATGTTATCTTATTGTTTTGTTAATAGATGAGCGTCCAGAGGAAGTTACTGATATGCAACGTTCTGTGAAAGGAGAAGTTGTTTCTTCTACTTTTGATGAACCAGCAATACGTCATGTACAAGTAGCTGAAATGGTTATTGAGAAAGCTAAAAGATTAGTTGAATATGGACGTGATGTTGTTATTCTTCTTGATTCAATTACACGTCTTGGACGTGCATATAATACTGTTGTTCCTTCGTCAGGAAAAGTTTTAACAGGTGGTGTTGATGCAAATGCTTTACAACGCCCTAAACGCTTTTTCGGTGCAGCTCGTAATATTGAAGAAGGAGGATCTCTAACTATTATAGCGACAGCTTTAATTGATACAGGAAGCCGTATGGATGAGGTTATTTTTGAAGAGTTTAAGGGAACTGGTAATTCAGAAATTGTTCTTGATCGTAAAGTTGCTGATAAGCGCACTTTCCCAGCTATGGATATTTTGAAATCAGGAACACGTAAAGAAGATCTTTTAGTAGCCCGTCAGGACTTACATAAGATTTTTGTTCTTCGTCGTATACTAGCACCTATGAGTGTAACAGATGCGATTGAATTTTTAATTGATAAATTAAAACAAACAAAAAATAATAGTGAATTTTTTGATTCAATGAATACATAGGCTTTTTGTTTTGAGTTAGGATTAATCCTGTGGATACAATCTTTGCTGTTTCAAGTGGATTGTTGCCTTCAGGGGTTGCAATTGTTCGACTTTCTGGTCCTCATGTTAAGAATGTTGTAAAAACACTTTGTGGTTGTTTACCTAAAGCGCGATTGATGCATTATGGCGATCTTATTGCTCGCGATGGAAGCTTTTTAGATTCTGCCCTAACTGTTTTTTTTCCTGCACCTCATAGTTTTACAGGAGAGGACTGTGCAGAATTTCACTTACATGGAAGCAAGGCTGTTGTTAATCGTTTTCTTGATGAGTTGACTACATTTGAAGAATGTCGCCTTGCAGAAGCAGGAGAGTTTTCGCGTCGAGCATTTATTGAAGGTAAATTAGATTTAATTCAAGCAGAAAGCCTTGCTGATTTAATTCAAGCAGAGACGGAAAGTCAGCGGCGTTTAGCAATTATGGGAACGAGTGGTACTTTAACAAAACTTTATCGTGATTGGCGCCACAAACTCATGACAGCACGTGCTCTAATAGAAGCAGAGCTTGATTTTTCTGATGAAAATGATATTCCTGATTCAGTATCTGATAAAATTTGGCAAGACATAGAGAAACTTTACCATTCACTATGTGAACATATTTCTGCAGGAGAGCGTGCAAGTATTTTACGTGATGGAATTAGAATTGTTATAGCAGGTGCTCCAAATTCTGGAAAATCAAGTATTATTAATCGTCTTTCCGGAAGATCTGTTGCTATTGTATCAGAAGAGGAAGGAACAACACGTGATGCTTTAGAAGTTAGATTAGTATTTGGTGGTTTACTTGTTTTTTTTACAGATACTGCTGGTTTAAGAAAGACAAAAAATAAGATTGAACTATTGGGGATAGAAACCGCAAAACAACACATTATGGAAGCTGATTTAGTTATTTCTGTTTATGATATGAATAATCCTCAAGAGGTTAATTTACCAAAAACTTCAGCTGAAATTTGGCATGTAGGTAATAAACTCGATCTTTGTGAAGGGGATAAAATACGTTGGCCAATACAATTTTCGACATTAAGTGGTTTAAATTTTGATTATTTTATAAAAGAGATTGAATTATTCTGTTCACGCCGCGTTACTGAAATTGGAAATGCTGTTCCAGCAAGAAAAAGGCAACTTCAATTATTGAAAAAAACTGCAGAAGAAATTAATACATCGATAAATTCTACTTCTCTTGATTTAAGTCTACGTGCAGAACATCTTCGTCGTGCGAGTCATGCACTTGGACGAATTACAGGTGATATTGACGTTGAAGATTTACTTGATATTATTTTTTCACGATTTTGTGTTGGTAAATAATGATTCACGTGAAACATTTCGATTTATCTATAATTATTTGATAGACAGATTGATAAGATCATGTATTTTATACGTTCTTTTTCATGTAAATTTAAAGTCAATTCTTTATGGAATAAATTAAATGCAATCATATGATGTCATTGTTATAGGAGGTGGACATGCTGGTTGTGAAGCAGCTTCAGCTTCGGCGCGTATTGGAGCACAAACAGCACTTGTTACATATCAGATATCAAAACTTGGAACGATGTCATGTAATCCCGCTATTGGTGGACTTGGAAAAGGGCATTTGGTTCGTGAAATAGATGCTTTAGATGGTTTAATGGGACAAGCAGCAGATGCTGCTGGAATTCAGTTTAGACTTCTTAATAGACGGAAGGGACCAGCAGTAAGAGGTCCACGTACACAAGTTGATAGACAGTTATATAAAAATAAAATTCAACAACTTTTACAGAAACAGGATAATTTGATTCTTATTGAAGATGAAGTTATTGATCTAATTATTAAAGATGGTCGTGTTTCAGGTGCCTTTTTAAAAAAACAAGGAAATATTTATTCCAATGCAGTTGTTTTAACAACAGGTACATTTTTGCGTGGACTTATCCATATTGGTAATAAAACATGGTCTGCTGGTCGTATGGGTGAACAATCAAGCATACAACTTGCTGAACGCTTGAAAAATTATGGTATAAATCTCGGAAGATTAAAAACAGGAACACCTGCTCGCTTTAGCAAAAAAACTATTTCTTGGAATAAACTTCTTAAACAACAGGCTGATGAAGACCCTGTTCCATTTTCTTTACTGACAGAAAAAATCGAGCAACCTCAAATTGAATGTGCAATAACACGAACAAATAAAAAAACGCATCAAATTATTCGTGAAAATATTCATAAATCAGCGTTATATTCTGGAGTTATTGAAGGATTAGGACCACGATATTGTCCTTCAATTGAAGATAAAATTATCAAATTTGGTGATCGTGATGGGCATCAAATTTTTCTAGAGCCTGAAGGATTAGATAATGATACGATTTATCCAAATGGTATTTCCACATCTCTTCCTGAAGATATACAAATCTCTTTTTTGAGAACAATTGAAGGACTAGAAAATGTCGAAATTTTACAACCTGGCTATGCAATTGAATATGACTTTGTTGATCCTAGACAACTTTCCAGAAATTTAGAATTACGATTTTTACCGGGTTTATTTTTAGCAGGACAGATCAATGGTACAACAGGATATGAAGAGGCTGCAGCTCAAGGTCTTTTAGCTGGGTTAAATGCTGCACGTCAAGTTGGTGGGTTGGAAGAAATTATTTTAAGTCGTTCTACAGCCTATATTGGTGTTATGATAGATGATTTAATTTCACGCGGAGTTCGTGAACCGTATCGAATGTTTACATCACGGGCTGAATTTCGTTTATCACTTCGAGCTGATAATGCTGATGCTCGCTTAACACCTTTGGCAAAACAATGGGGAATTATTAGCCAGACCCGTTGGGTTTGTTATCAACAAAAACAACAGCGTCTTGATCAAGCACGTTTAATGTGTCAAAAACTTTTTTTAACCCCTAACGAGGCATCTGTTCATGGGTTGCAAATTAATAATGATGGAATTAGACGTTCTGCTTATGATCTTTTAGCACGTCCTCATATGAGTGTGGCGCGTCTTGCACATTTTTGGCCACAATTACATTCAATTGATTCTAAAACAGTTGAAGCTTTAGAAATTGAAGCACAGTATGCAGTCTATTTAGAAAGACAAGCACAAGATATTATGGCTCTTCAACGAGATGAGCGTTTAGAAATTCCTTCTTCTCTGAATTTTCAAGAAATTTCTGGCCTTTCAAATGAGTTAAAAGCAAAATTTCAACAAATATCGCCGCGGTCAATTGCTGATGCAAAGAAAATTGATGGTATGACACCAGCAGCATTATCACTAATTCTTACATATATTCAACGTCAAAGACATAAAAAAGCAAAATTAGCTTAATGGTTATTTCTATAGAAAAAAAATATCAGTATACTTTAGAAATAATACCCTCTGTTTCACGTGAAACGATGAAACTTTTAATACAATTTGAATCTCTAGTAATACAATGGAATAAACATGTTAATTTGATATCTGCTGCAACAATACCAGTTTTATGGACACGTCATATTTTAGATTCTGCACAAATTTATCCTTTAAAAAGTCAATCTCTACATTGGTGTGATCTTGGATCAGGAGGAGGCTTTCCCGCGATTGTTATTGCTATTTTTCTCAAAGAAAAAAAAGGGGGGCATATTGATTTAGTTGAAAGTAATGGAAAAAAAGTAGCTTTTTTACGAAATGTTATTGCACAACTTAACCTTCCAGCAACAGTTCATCATTGTAGAGTCGAAGATGTTTACAAAAAAATAAAAGCACCGGATATTCTGACCGCAAGAGGTTTAGCTTCATTAGATACTCTTTTACAGCTTATGTCACCTTGGTTAACACAAAAAACAATTGCTCTTATACAAAAAGGTCGGGATTACGTTAAAGAAATAAAAAATTCTACTGCCAATTGGCACTTTGATCTGCTAAAACATGAAAGTAAAATTGATGAAAATTCTGTTATCTTAGAAATTTCTCATGTTCGATCATGTGAAAAGGGTAAAGCAAAATGAGCGAAACACGAATTATCGCTATTGCAAACCAAAAAGGTGGGGTAGGTAAAACAACGACGACGATAAATCTTGCAACAGCTTTGGCTGCTATTGGTGAAAATATTCTTATTATGGATATTGATCCACAAGGAAATGCAAGTACAGGATTGGGAATCGATCGTAATAGTCGTCCTTTGTCATCTTATGATGTTTTGGTTTCTGGAATCTCAGTTGCAGAAGCCGCTTTGAGAACTGCTGTGCCTAATCTACATATTGTTCCGTCTACACTTGATTTATTAGGCATTGAAATGGAAATTGCTTCTTCACAAGATCGTATTCAACGATTGCGTAAGGCTCTTTGTTATGATTCCAAAATAGCCAAAAAATTTAATTATATTTTAATTGATTGCCCTCCTTCTCTTAATCTTTTGACATTAAATGCTATGGGAGCAGCAAATTCTGTTTTAGTTCCAATGCAATGTGAATTTTTAGCTCTTGAAGGTTTAAGCCAATTACTTGAAACTGTGAAACAAGTACGGTCTATTTTAAACACATCTTTAGAAATTCAGGGTATTGTTTTAACAATGTATGATGGACGGAATAATCTTTCAAATCAAGTTGTTGAAGATGTCCGCTCTTTTATGGGAGAAAAAGTTTATCGTACTGTTATTCCACGTAATGTACGTGTATCTGAAGCTCCTTCTTTTGGCAAACCAGTATTGCTTTATGATCTCAAATGTGCTGGTAGCCAAGCCTATCTGCGGTTGGCGTCGGAAGTTATTCAACGTGAAAAGCAAGCGCAAGCTGCAGCTTAGAAAGTATAAGAAAAATAATTGTACAAAATTTAAAGAGAAAAATTATGAGTGATGATCAATCAAAAAAAAGACTGGGACGCGGGTTAGCAGCATTGATTGGGGATATCAACTTAAACGGAAATCCTGCATATTCAGCAAGTTTTGATAAATTCACATCGAAGCCGAGTGTCGCTCCTATAGCCTCTGAAAGGTTTGTTCCTATTGAATTTATTTCCCGTAATCCAAATAATCCAAGACGCCAGTTTACCGATTCGGAACTTGATGACTTAGTGCAATCAATTCGTCAACATGGTATTGTTCAACCCATCATCGTTAGACCTTCTCGTACTCATCCTAACCAGTTTCAATTGATTGCTGGTGAACGGAGATGGCGAGCTGCACAACGAGCTAATTTAAGTCAATTGCCCGTTATTATTCGCGATGTAGATGATAAAACTGCTTTGGAATTAGCAATTATCGAAAATGTTCAACGAACTGATCTCAATCCTATTGAAGAAGGAATAGGATATGAGCTTTTGTTAAATGAACATGGATATACTCAGGCAGATTTAGCAGAAATTATTGGAAAAAGTCGTAGTCATGTTACAAATACTCTCCGCTTGTTAAAGCTACCACAAAAAGTGCAACAATTTTTGACAGCTGGTCAAATTTCAGCTGGTCACGCACGGTGCCTTATTACAGTTGAAAATCCACAAGAATTAGCTGAAAAGATTATTCGTGAAGGGCTTTCTGTACGCCAAACAGAAATGATCGCACATAAATATGGAAATTATAAGATAAAAAAACAAATTCCAGTAAGAAAAGATATAGAAACACAATCCTTAGAGAAATTGCTTACTGATGTGATTGGAATGAAAGTCATCATTCGACATGGTAAAAAAGGTGGTGATTTGAAGATTCATTACTCCTCATTAGAGCAATTAGATGATATTTGTCGACGTTTGCAAAGCTAATCTAAAAATATAAGTCCAGTTGGTATATTTAAAACTAAATTTCAAATTGTTCTATTTTGAGAAAGGGTAATTAAATAGAGTTAAAAATGATCTTTTCTTTTACGGATTTCAGCAAAGACTTCTTCATCTGTTGCATTTTCCATTGCGAGATTTTTTCGTAAAATAGTATCATCCCAACGAAGAAATGGATTTATGTCTTTTTCTTGTCCTAAAGTTGTTGGTAAGGTCATAGCATTTTGTGCTCGTAACAAAAAAACCTCTTCTACTCTTTGATGAAGCTTTCTATTTTGTGGGTCAATAGTCAATGCGAAAAGAGCATTTGTTTTAGTATATTCATGTCCGCAATAAAGGATCGTTTCATCAGGAAGTTGACGGAGTTTTTTTAAAGAAGTTAACATTTGTAAAGGTGTCCCTTCAAAAAGGCGCCCACAACCGAGTGAAAAAAGTGTATCTCCAGCAAATAGTAAATTAGCTTGAGGAAAATAATAAGATAATGCTCCTAATGTATGACCAGGTGTTGAAAGGGCAGCAAGAGTGTGTGTACCAAAACAGAAATTTTCATCAGGTTGCAGTGTATAATCAAGAAGAGCAATTTTTTTGCTTTCTGCTTCTGGTCCAATAATCGTAGCATTATAGACTTTTTTTAATTCTGCCAGTGCTTCTACATGATCATGATGATGATGAGTGACAAAAATAAATTGAAGTGTCCAGTTATGCTGTTTTAACATATTGTGAATTGATTTTCCTTCAGGCGCATCAATAGCAGCCGTATAACCGCTTTTTTTATCATGAATAAGAGTACCAAAATTGTCTTTTCGACAGATAAATTGTTCAATTAACATCTCTTTTCTCAACATTATATGTTAAATTTATGAAGCAATTCATAGTGATAAATTCGCGATGTAAAACAGGATTATTAATCTTCTTTTGTTAAATTTTTTGAATGTTTTATGATAAGAGGCATTTGTGTCAACATAAATAGAAATGTTATAGGCATAACGCCAAATACTTTAAAATTAGTCCAAAAATTGTCGTTGAAATTACGCCAAATGATTTCGTTTAGAACAGCGAGAAAAACAAAAAAATATGCCCAACGATAAGTGAGTTTATTCCATCCACAGTCGTCAATTTTCAGACCGGAGTCAAAAACATAACGCAAAAGTGGCTTTTTAAAAAATAAGCCACCAAATAAAATAAAAGAAAATAAACCATTAATGATCGTAGGCTTCATTTTAATAAAAGTATCATCGTGAAGCCAAAGAGTTAAAAAACCAAAAAAAAGGATGAATATTCCTGAAATAAGTGGAATTATAGGAATTACACGTGCAAGAAACCAAGATAAGGTTAGGGCAATAATGATTGCTATCATAAAAAGAGCAGTTGCAGGAAAGATAGGTTTATCAAAACCTTTAAAAAGCTCAATATTATTTATCAACCACTCACCTTTATAATTAGCAAGGAAAAAAACAATTAATGGTCCCATTTCTAAAAGAAATTTAAGAATTGGCAAAGAAGGTGTTTTTTGATTGTTATTGTTGTTTTTCAAACAAGGGTCATTATATGAATTAGGTTCAAAAAGAGAAAATTTCATGCGTATTTTCCTATAATAGCTTCAGCAAAATCAGAGGCAGAAAAAGGTTCAAGATCTTCAACATTTTCGCCTATACCAATAAAATGAACAGGGAGTTTATGTTTAGATGCAATGGCAACAAGAATTCCCCCACGCGCAGTACCATCAAGTTTTGTCATAACTAAACCATTTACACCAGCAATATCACGGAAAATATTCACTTGGTTGAGTGCATTTTGCCCAGTCGTTGCGTCAAGTGTTTGAAGAACTGTATGAGGAGCTTGAGGATTATGTTTACCCAAAACACGAATAATTTTTGCTAATTCATCCATTAATTCAATTTTATTCTGTAAACGTCCTGCTGTGTCAATAATTAAAACATCACTGCCTTCTTTTTTAGCTTTTTTATAAGCATCAAAAACTAAGCTTGCAGGATCTGCAGCAAGTTTGCTTGAAATAACAGGAGCTTTTGTACGTTCACCCCAAATGTGTAATTGCTCAATAGCTGCGGCGCGAAACGTATCTCCAGCAACAAGCATGATTTTTAAACCTCCTGCAGTTAGTTTAGCAGCTAATTTTCCAATAGTTGTGGTTTTTCCAGTTCCATTTACACCGACGAGTAAGATAACATGGGGTTTATGATTAAGATCAATTTCCAATGGAAAAGCAATTGGTTCGAGCACCTTTTTAATTTCGTTAGTCACAATAGTATAAATGTCTTTTGGAGACAAATTTTTTTCATAACGACCAGTAGCTAAGATATCAATAATACGTGTGGTTGTTTCTATACCAAAGTCTGCTTGAATGAGGATATCTTCTAATTCTTGTAGTGTGTTTTCATCGAGTTTTTTTTTGGCAAAAAGCGAACCAATTGAATCACTTAATTGCTGTGAAGAAAGAGATAATCCTTTTTTAAGGCGTTCAAACCATGCTGCTTTTTTTTGTTCAACAGTTGAAGTGGATAAAGGTTCTTTATTTTTTTCTATAATCGTATCAGTAACGATCACTTTACGAGAAGATTCTTCGGGAGAAGAAACTTTTTCGCTAGATTCAATGAATGTTGTCTCTTGTATTTTCTTTTGCTCTCGTTTTTCCTCTTTTACATCTTTGGAAGAGTATTTGCTTTTTATATTTTCACTTTTATCTTCATTTTGTTTTTCCTCATCGATTTCATGAGACATAAGAATCTGCTCTTTTTTAATTTTTTTTTCTTTAGATGTATTAAAAGAGAGTATTTTTTTTATAAAAGAGTTTGTCATGAGAGCTTTCCTGCTTAGGCTGCATTCGATTCAGGAAGTGCGGCAATTAATTTTTTTCCGTCGTGATCAATAATGAGAGCTTTAACAATTGTTCCAGCTTTAGTACCTTTAATTTGTGTGAGCGTATAATCTTCTGTCCGTCCAATTCCGTCTCTCTCAATAAGAATTGTTTGTTGGCTATTTTTTAGATGAATAAGATGTTTTCGGTAAGCTTTTTCCCCTTCTTTACGTAATTTTTCAGCGCGAATTTTGATTGTTTCACGATTAATCTGTGGCATACGTGCAGCTGGCGTTCCCTCTCTTGGGCTGAAGGGAAATACATGGAGATATGTCAAACCACATTCATTAATTAAAGTCAGACTATTTTGAAACATTTCTTCTGTTTCTGTCGGGAAACCAGCAATCAGATCGGCACCATAAACCATTGTAGGACGCTTAGCGCGTAAGTTTTGGCAAAACTGAATTGCATTTTCACGCAAATGACGTCGTTTCATCCTTTTTAAAATCATATTATCACCTGCTTGTAAAGATAAATGCAAATATGGCATTATTCTTTTTTCATATGCTAAAAGATTAATCAACTCTTGATCTGCTTCAATGGAATCGATGGATGAAAGGCGTAGTCTTGGCAAATCAGGAACATGGTGTAAAATAGTTGAAACTAATTTTCCTAAAGTGATTTTTCCAGGTAAGTCAGGGCCATAACTTGTGAGGTCAACACCTGTTAAAACGATTTCTTGAATACCATTGCCTACAAACTGTTTAATTTGTTCAATAATGATGCCCATGGGAACTGAGCGTGATGGCCCACGGCTATAAGGGATAATGCAAAATGTACAACGATGATCGCATCCATTTTGCACTTGGACAAAAGCACGTGTGCGTCCTTCTAATGCATTAATCATATGTGGAGCAATTTTATTGACTTCCATAATATTATTGACACGGATTTTTTCGTCATGATTAATGCCGAAATCAGGACGTTGACAGTAGGAATGAGCATGGAGTTTTTCTTCATTGCCTAAAATCAGATCGACTTCTTTCATGAGAGAAAATTTTTTTCCTTCTGTTTGTGCTGCACATCCCGTAACAATAATGCGCGCATTAGGGTTTTCGCGCCTAGCTTTTCGAATCGCTTGTTTAGCTTGTCGTACAGCCTCAACGGTGACTGCGCAGGTATTGAAAATAATGGCGCCGTCTTTAAGTTTATCAAGACCAGCAGAAGTACTTTCTTTGCGTATGATCTCCGATTCATAACTATTGAGTCGACAACCAAAAGTCACAATTTCTATTGTCATTTAAAAGAATCCTTTTTGTAATCCCCTGTTAAAGGGCTTAAAAGACCACTAAATTCATATTCTACTGGACCTGTCATAATGATATGATCATCTTCTTGATAAAGAATAGAGAGATTTCCTCCCAGTAAATTAACATTAATACGGCGTTCTGTTAATCCGCGGCGATAGGCAGCTACTGCACTAGCGCAAGCAGCAGTGCCACATGCTTTTGTTAATCCTGCTCCACGCTCCCATGTTCTTAAAATTAAGCTATTTCGTGATGTTACAAAAGCAATGGAAATATTACAGCGTTCTGGAAAAAGCGGGTCATGTTCGAGTTTAGGTCCGTATTTTTCTAAGGGAATATGTTGAATATTGCTCTCAACGAAAAAAATAGCATGAAGATTTCCAAAGGAAACAAGAGAAGCATCTTTTAAAGGTCCGGCAGTTATTTCTACGTGATTGGTATCAGCTATTTCATAAGCAATAGGCATATTTTTTATATCAAAATTTGGGCGGCCCATGTTAACAGAGATCAGACCATTTGCTTGACGTTTACCTTCGACAATACCAGCGGGTGTTTCTAATTGAAAACTTTCACCAAGATTATGATTCGTCAGCCATTCAATAACGCAACGCGTACCATTACCACAAGCTTTTGCTTTTGAACCATCAGCATTCCAGATTTCAATGCGAAAATCAGTTTCATTTTTGGTTGACGGGTGAATCGTCATGATTTGATCAAAGTGCGTTTGTGGATTTTTAGCTAAAGCAAGAACTGCTTGCAGTGTAATATTATGTGTGTTTTCACGCATATCAGCAACAATAATTTTATTTCCAAGACCGTTCATTTTGCTGAATGGCGTTTTCATAAGATTTCTCTATTTTTTTGTGCGATGGAATGATAAGTCTAGTAAAGAATATAATGACTGAAAATTTTCCAAATTACCAGTATTGATAAAAATAAAATGAGCGGTAGTGATTATTGTTATTAAAGATGAACAATTTTTGTCATGATTGCGTGCTTTTTTATTAGGTTTTTCTTATTTATTAATTTATCTTTGTAAAATGGGGTATTTACAAAAATATGCTCATTTATTTTTTTGAGTAAGCTTGTTATTTTCATGAGAAAGAGTGAAGATATGATATTTTCAAAAATTTCATTTTCCATTGCATTATCAATTATATATATCTTAAGTGGTTGTTCAACATCACGGTTTGGTAAAAGTAACGGAAACAAAATAGCGGAAGTTTTTTATCCTGTTCAGCAACTGTTAGAACCTACAACATCTGATACATTAAAATCTGAAGTGTTAACTCCCTCAGGTTATGAAAAGGAATACGCTCAAAATAATACGCAGTTAACTGACTTTGAAGTACCAGGCAATGCGGTTGATTTATTACCTACCAGTATTGCTGGTGTATGGAACCTCTATATTGGCGGTAAGTCTTGCCGAATAGCGACCCCACAAACAAAATTTGGTTCAGGGTATCGTGCTAGTCCTTTAAATTGTCCAAGAATGTTTGCTAAAGTTAATTCATGGGCTGTTAAGGAAAAAAAATTATATTTTTATGATAGGTCTGGAAGTATTATTGCAGTTCTTTATTCTTTTGGAAGAGATTATTTAGAAGGGCGTATGTTGGATAATCAGCCAGTTATTTTAGACCGTTAAATCGTTCTAAACTATTTATGAAAAAGGAAATATATAGGCACAAATTTGCATTGTTTAATCACAAAATGATGCAAAAAAGAAACATTTATGTCTATGAAATTTTTGTTTTTTTAGAATGATTTGAAAAAAGGATGTTTAGATGGTTTTAGTTTCAATGTGCTATGAAGACCTTGTTTCCAAAGGAGAAGTTAGTTTTGATGCAGCTCAATGGAATTTAACAAAACATTTTGATTATTTATTACAAGAAATTTCAGCACAAAAGATTTCTCGACCTTGGATGTTCTGGCGTTTTTTTAAGAAAAAAATGCACTCTTATGTTTCAAAACAATATGGTACTGATAATTATTTCGTTCAGGGATTGTACGTTTATGGTAAGGTTGGGCGAGGCAAAACCATGCTTATGGATTTGTTTTTCTCTTGTTTGCCAGAAGGGGATAAAAAACGCGCTCATTTTAATGATTTTATGGCTGATGTGCATGAACGTATTAATGTACATAGGCAAGAGTTTAAATATGCAAAATCCAAGCACAATGATCCTATTTTAGTAGTTGCAGAAAATCTTGCACGAGAAGCACGTGTGATTTGCTTTGATGAATTTAGTGTAACAGATATTGCGGATGCAATGGTACTCGGTCGTCTTGTTACTGCTTTATTTAATCAAGGAGTAATTTTTGTTGCCACTTCAAATGTTGCTCCTGATAATCTTTATTACAATGGTTTAAATCGAGAGCTCTTTAAGCCTTTCATTCAAATTTTAAAAACACATGTTCGTGTTATTAATCTTGATGCAAAGACGGATTATCGTTTTGAAAAATCAAATCCACAACATGTATATATAACCCCATTGGGGAAAGCAGCAGATGAAAGCATGGATCAAGCATGGACATTAGTTTTACAAGGTCAAAAAGAAACATCTGATGATATATTTGTAAAGGGGCGTTCTATTCATATTCCACGTTTTGGTGCAGGATGTGCACGCTTTGATTATCAGGATCTTTGTATAAAGCCTTTAGCAGCAGCTGATTATTTAACTTTAGGGGAGCATTACCATACGATTTTTATTGATCGCGTTCCTATTATGGATGATGCACATCGTAATGAAACTAAACGGTTCATTTTGCTCATTGATGTTCTTTATGAACGCCACATAAGACTCTTTATGTCCGCGGAAGCAGAAATTGAGCAGTTATATAAAGGGCAAGCACAAACAACAGAAACATTTGAGTTTCAAAGAACACGATCGCGTCTGTTTGAAATGCAAGGCCAAGATTATCTCAATATTTGGGCAGAACAATTTTTAAAGAAATAAATGAATCTTTGCTTTACTTTTACGTAAACTGCTAAAATAATAACCTATTGAATTTAAAAATGTTGTAATAATTCTGTTGTATTTTTTTTAAATTCATCTTATCGATATGATTGTAGTCAATCACTAACTTTAATATTTTAGGGAGGAGTTTCTGACAATGAAATAGAGAGTTTGGTGAACTTTAATCATTTTATTCTTAAGCGGTTTTATTAAAAAATAGGATTAGATTTAAATGAAAATGTTTAATCTATAGAGTGGGGGATTTTGCGCTTAGTAAAAGTAAAGGGAATGAAAATGGCACGAAAGAAAATAGCTTTAATCGGCTCGGGTATGATTGGTGGTACTTTAGCGCATTTAATAGGACTTAAGGAGCTCGGAGACGTTGTTTTATTTGATATTGCAGAGGGAATACCACAGGGTAAAGCTTTGGATATCGCAGAATCATCACCGGTTGAAAGTTTTGATGTAAATTTAGCAGGGACCAATACTTATGAAGCCATTGTAGATGCTGATGTTGTTATTGTAACAGCAGGTGTTGCACGTAAACCTGGTATGAGTCGCGATGACCTTTTGGCTACTAATTTAAAAGTTATGGAACAAGTTGGTACGGGAATTAAGAAATATGCACCTTTAGCGTTTGTGATCTGTGTTACCAATCCTCTTGATGTAATGGTATGGGCATTGCAGAAGTTTTCTGGTCTTCCAACACAAAAAGTTATTGGTATGGCTGGTATTCTCGATTCAGCACGTTTTCGTTATTTTTTGTCTGAAGAATTTAAAGTTTCTGTTAAAGATGTTACGGCATTTGTTTTGGGAGGCCATGGTGATTCGATGGTTCCTTTGATCCGTTATTCGACTGTTGCTGGTATTTCTTTGCCTGATCTTGTGAAAATGAACTGGACAACACAAGAAAAGCTTGATCAAATTATTCAACGTACAAGGGATGGAGGGGCAGAAGTTGTGAATTTGTTAAAAACGGGTTCTGCTTTTTATGCGCCGGCCTCTTCTGCTATTGCAATGGCTGAAGCTTATTTAAAAGATACTAAACGTGTTGTTCCTGTTGCTGCTTACCTTTCAGGTGAATATGGTGTTAAGGATATGTATGTTGGTGTTCCCGTTGTTATTGGCGCTGGTGGTGTTGAACGAGTCATTGAAATTGATCTTAATGACAATGAAAAAGCTGCTTTTGAAAAATCAGTAAATGCAGTGCACGAGCTTTGTAAAGCATGCGCTGCTATCGCACCTAATCTCGGATGACTCAAAAGAGTTTTTGCTAGGTCTAGGTAAAGTAAGATACCTTAAGTGTTTTGAGGATCAATTTAGTTATCCATAGAAGAAAAGGACAAATAAATGAATATCCATGAATATCAGGCCAAACGCCTGCTTCATGAATACGGTGCACCAATAGCGAACGGTGTTGCTGTTTATTCTGTAGAACAAGCTGAAAAATGGGTGAAAAAATTACCAGGACCGCTTTATGTGGTTAAGAGTCAAATTCATGCTGGAGGCCGTGGAAAGGGGAAGTTTAAAGAACTTGGTTCTGATTCAAAAGGTGGTGTTCGACTTGCAAAATCAGTTAAAGAAGTTATTACTAATGTAAAGGAAATGCTTGGTAAGACTTTGATAACTAAGCAAACAGGTCCAGAAGGTAAACAGGTTAATCGCCTTTATATTGAAAATGGTGCTGATATTGAACAGGAGCTTTATCTTTCGCTTTTAGTTGATCGTACAATCGGTCAAGTTGCTTTCGTTGTGTCGACAGAGGGAGGAATGGATATTGAAGCGGTTGCTGAAGAAACACCGGAAAAAATACTCACCCTTCCCATTGATCCTACGAAAGGTGTTACTCCTACTGATTGTAAGAAACTTTGTGACGCATTAAAATTATGCGATAGTGCACGTAAAGATGGCGAAAAACTTTTTCCAATACTCTATAAGGCTTTTTGTGAAAAAGATATGAGTCTTCTTGAAATCAATCCACTGATTGTAATGGATAATGGCCATTTACGTGTGCTTGATGCGAAAGTCTCTTTCGATAATAATGCTTTATTTCGTCATCCAGATATTTTGGAATTACGTGATATTTCCGAAGAAGATCCAAAAGAAATTGAAGCGTCAAAGCATGATCTTGCTTATGTCGCTCTTGATGGGACAATTGGCTGTATGGTGAATGGTGCTGGTCTTGCTATGGCGACAATGGATATTATCAAACTTTATGGGGCTGAGCCAGCAAATTTTCTTGATGTTGGTGGTGGTGCTTCAAAAGAGAAAGTGACTGCTGCTTTTAAAATTATTACAGCTGATCCAAATGTTAAAGGCATTTTGGTCAATATTTTTGGTGGGATTATGCGTTGCGATGTTATCGCTGAAGGTGTGATTACTGCTGTTAAGGAAGTTGGCTTAAGAGTTCCTTTAGTTGTTCGCCTTGAAGGTACTAATGTTGAACAGGGTAAAGCAATTATCAGTAAAAGTGGTTTGAATGTTATTTCGGCTGATGATTTAGATGATGCTGCTCAAAAAATTGTTGCTGCAGTGAAGGGAGCTTAAGCCATGTCGATTTTTGTTAATAAGAATACAAAAGTTCTTGTTCAAGGGCTTACGGGGAAAACGGGAACATTTCATACAGAACAAGCGCTTGCTTACCACGGTACACAAATGGTTGGGGGCATTAATCCCAAGAAAGGGGGAGAAACATGGAAGGGATCAAAAGGTGAAACTCTTCCCATTTTTGCTAGTGTTGTGGAAGGTAAAGAAAAAACTGGAGCTAATGCTTCTGTTATTTATGTTCCTCCTGTGGGGGCCGCTGATGCTATTATAGAGGCCATTGATGCTGAGATCGGTTTAATCGTCTGTATTACAGAAGGTATACCGGTTATGGATATGGTTAAGGTTAAAGCTAAATTAGAGAAATCGAAATCGCGTTTAATTGGTCCTAATTGTCCAGGTGTTCTTACTCCTGATGAGTGTAAAATTGGTATTATGCCCGGTGCTATTTTCAAAAAAGGTTCTGTTGGAGTTGTGTCGAGATCAGGAACTCTAACATATGAAGCGGTCTTTCAAACGAGTCATGAGGGACTTGGACAAACGACAGCTGTTGGTATTGGAGGTGATCCTGTTAAGGGTACTGAATTTATTGATGTATTAGAAATGTTTTTGGCTGATAATGAAACCGAATCTATTGTTATGATTGGTGAAATTGGTGGTTCTGCTGAAGAAGAAGCTGCACAGTTTCTAAAGGATGAAGCAAAGAAAGGTCGCAAAAAACCAATGGTTGGTTTTATTGCTGGTCGTACAGCTCCTCCGGGACGGACAATGGGACATGCTGGTGCAGTGATTTCTGGTGGTAAAGGTGGTGCAGAAGATAAAATTGCGGCAATGGAATCAGCAGGAATTCGCGTTTCTCCTTCACCATCACAAATAGGCAAAACTTTAGTTGCAGTGTTGAATGATTAAAAGAAAATTTTATCTGAATGAGTATTATCCATTCAGATAAAATATGAATTATAAAAATAAAGGCTTTTTTGCAATTTTCCGATTCTTATTTTAAAAATAAAAGCGGATATATTAAGGAGACGGGACGAGTGTTCCGGAAAGATATATGGCAAGGCAGGATGAGAAGAATGATCCTTTTACACAAACATCATTTTTGTATGGTGGAAATGCAGATTATATAAATCAACTTTATGCCGAATATAAAAAAAATCCTACCAATGTTGATCCCCAATGGTGTGATTTTTTTGAAACTTTTCAAGATAATAAGGAAGATGTGATCAAAAATGCCGAAGGAGCAACATGGCAACGGAACCATTGGCCATTAAAAGAAAGCGGGGAGCTTGTTTCTGCTTTAGATAATGATTGGTCTGCTCTTGAGAAGCATTTTGGCGATAAATTAAAAGAGAAAGCAGCAGTTAATGCTGTACAAAATGGAAAGACGTCTAGTAAAGAAGATATTATTCAAGCGACACGTGATTCTGTTCACGCACTTATGATGATTCGCGCTTTCCGAGCTCGAGGACATCTTCATGCACAACTTGATCCGCTTCAACTGGCTGAAAATCCCGAAGATTATAAAGAATTATCTCCAGAAGCTTATGGTTTTAGTCCTGCTGATTACAAACGTCCGATCTTTATTGATAATGTTTTGGGATTAGAGTATGCAACCATCCCGCAGATGCTTGAAATTCTTAATCGTACGTATTGTTCGACGATCGGTGTAGAGTATATGCATATTTCAGATCCTGCTCAAAAAGCATGGATCCAAGAACGTATTGAGGGACCAGATAAACAAATTGCTTTCACACAAAAGGGTAAAAAAGCTATCCTAAACAAGCTTATAGAGGCAGAAGGCTTTGAACAATTTCTAGATACAAAATATAAGGGGACAAAACGTTTTGGCCTTGATGGGAGTGAAGCACTTATCCCAGCTCTTGAACAGATTATTAAGCGTGGTGGCGCCTTAGGAGTGCAGGAAATAGTTTTGGGAATGGCTCACCGTGGTCGTTTAAATGTTCTCTCTCAGGTTCTTGAAAAATCACATCGAGCTATTTTTCATGAATTTAAGGGTGGTTCTTATAAACCTGATGATGTGGAAGGATCAGGTGATGTAAAATATCATTTGGGAACTTCTGCTGATCGTGAATTTGATGGTAAAAAAGTTCATTTATCGCTTTTGCCTAATCCATCTCATCTTGAGATTGTTGATCCAGTTGTTATTGGAAAAACACGTGCTAAGCAAGATCAACTTATTGGTCCTGAACGCACTGAGGTTATTTCATTAAATGAGCGTTCAAAAGTCATGCCACTTCTTATTCATGGTGATGCGGCTTTTTCAGGACAAGGCGTTATTCAGGAAACATTTGGTCTTTCAGATCTGAGAGGTTACCGTGTTGCTGGCTCGATACATGTGATTATCAATAATCAAATCGGATTTACAACTAATCCGCGCTTTTCACGTTCGTCACCTTATCCGTCAGATGTAGCGAAAATGATCGATGCACCAATTTTTCATGTGAATGGAGATGATCCTGAAGCTGTCGTTTTTGTAGCAAAAGTAGCAACAGAATTTCGTCAAATCTTCCATAAACCGGTGGTAATTGATATGTTCTGTTATCGTCGTTATGGGCACAATGAAGGTGATGAACCTTCCTTTACACAGCCGCTTATGTATAAAGCAATTCGTAATCACAAAACGATTGTTCAACTTTATAGTGATCAGCTGATAGCAGAAGGAGTGATTGATCCTCAAGAATTTGAACAAAAGAAAAAAATGTGGCGTGATAAGCTTGAAAATGAGTTTGAAGCCAGCGCTTCTTATAAACCTAATAAGGCTGATTGGCTTGATGGAAGCTGGACAGGTCTTAAAGCTGCCAGTAATAGTGATGAGCAACGTTGTGGAACAACAGGCATTGAATTGAAAACTTTAAAGGAGATTGGACAAAAACTTGTCGAAATTCCATCAGATTTTCATATACATAGAACGATTCAGCGTTTTTTAAATAATCGTGCTCAAATGTTTGAAACTGGTGAGGGTATTGATTGGGCAACAGCTGAAGCTTTAGCGTTTGGTTCTTTGTGTTTAGAAGGAGCACCGGTTCGCCTTTCTGGTGAAGATGTTGAGCGTGGAACTTTTTCGCAACGTCACGCGGTTCTTTATGATCAAGAAAATGAAGTCCGTTATATCCCTTTAAATAATTTACAACAGGGGCAAGCTATTTATGAAGTTGTAAATTCCATGCTTTCCGAAGAAGCTGTTCTTGGTTTTGAATATGGATATTCACTTGCTGAGCCACGTGGTTTAACACTTTGGGAAGCGCAATTTGGTGATTTTTCTAATGGTGCACAGGTCATTTTTGATCAATTTATTTCATCTGCTGAGCGTAAATGGCTTCGTATGTCTGGTCTCGTGTGTTTATTACCTCATGGTTTTGAAGGGCAAGGGCCAGAGCACTCTTCAGCACGTCTAGAACGTTTTCTGCAACTTTGTGCAGAAGATAATATGCAGGTTGCAAATTGTACAACTCCCGCGAATTATTTTCATATTTTGCGTCGCCAGATTAGACGTGATTTTCGTAAACCATTGATTTTGATGACACCAAAATCACTTTTGCGTCATAAACGAGCGGTTTCTTTTTTAAGTGAAATGGGACCAGAAACAAGTTTTCATCGTTTATTGCTTGATGATGCAGAATATCTCAAGAACTCTGTGATTAAGTTACAAAAAGACAGTAAGATTCGTCGTGTTGTTCTTTGTACAGGTAAAGTCTATTATGATCTTTATGAAGAACGTGAAAAGAGAGGGATTGATAATGTTTATTTGTTACGTATTGAACAGCTTTATCCTTTTCCAGCAAAAGCTCTGGTAAATGTATTATCGCGTTTTTTAAAGGCTGAAATTGTTTGGTGTCAAGAAGAACCCAAAAATATGGGGGCGTGGTCATTTATTGAGCCTTATTTAGAATGGGTTCTGACTCATATTCGTGCACGTTATTCACGTGCACGTTATGCTGGGCGTTCTGCAAGTGCATCGCCTGCGACTGGTTTAATGTCGAAACATCTTGAACAGCTTGCCGCGTTTCTTGAAGACGCGTTAGGTTATTAATTTATTTTACTCTGACGTATGGAAAAATATTATGGCTACTGAAATCCGTGTTCCTACTTTGGGCGAATCAGTTACTGAGGCAACAATTGGCAAATGGTTTAAGAAAATTGGTGAAGCCGTGGCTATGGATGAGCCTTTGGTTGAGTTAGAAACTGATAAGGTAACAGTTGAGGTTCCTTCTCCTGTTGCCGGAAAATTATCTGAAATCATTGCAAAAGAAGGCGACATAGTTGAAGTGAATGCTCTCTTAGGGATAGTTGAAGCAGGAGCTGATGGTATCTCTGCATCATCTGCATCTTCACCTTCTGTTACATCTACGCCTACATCTGCTCCTGTGGTAGCGTCTGTGCTGGCTTCCTCTTTAGGGGGAGCGATGTCTCTTGCACCTTCAGCAGCAAAGTTAATGGCCGAAAATAATATAGAGAAAAACGATATTTCAGGTTCTGGAAAGCGTGGACAGATTCTCAAAGGAGATGTTCTTGATGTTTTAACGCAAAAGACAAAAACATTAGCTTCTGTTTCTTCTGCTGCATCTGTGAATATAGTGCACGAAGAGCGAGTTCGTATGACAAAATTACGCCAGACAATTGCACGCCGCCTTAAAGATGCACAAAATACAGCAGCAATGTTAACCACATTTAATGAAGTTGACATGTCTACTGTAATGGATTTGCGTAAACGTTACAAAGATCTTTTTGAAAAGAAGCATGGTGTTAAGCTTGGCTTTATGGGCTTTTTTACCAAAGCTGTTTGCCATGCGTTAAAAGAGCTTCCTGCTGTTAATGCGGAAATTGATGGAACAGATATTGTTTATAAAAACTATGTTAATGCTGGAATTGCTGTTGGAACAAACAAAGGACTTGTTGTTCCGGTTGTTCGTAATGCAGATCAAATGTCAATTGCAGAAATTGAAAAAGAAATTGGTCGTTTAGGACGTCTTGCTCGTGATGGAAAATTGGCGGTTGCTGATATGTTGGGTGGAACATTCACTATTACTAATGGCGGTGTTTATGGGTCGTTAATGTCGACGCCGATTTTGAATGCACCGCAATCTGGTATTTTGGGAATGCATGCGATTAAAGAACGTGCGATAGTGGTTGGAGGACAAATTGTGATTCGTCCAATGATGTATTTAGCGCTTTCTTATGATCATCGTATTGTAGATGGGCAAGAAGCTGTTACTTTCCTTGTGCGTGTTAAAGAAAGTTTGGAAGATCCGGAACGTCTTGTTCTTGATTTATAAAAACACAGTTTTTTAGGATGAAAGGGAAGACAGATGTCTTATGATGTTGTTGTGATTGGAGCTGGTCCAGGTGGTTATGTGGCAGCAATAAAAGCTACTCAATTGGGTCTCAAAACTGCGATTATTGAAAAACGTGCAACATTGGGTGGTACGTGTCTTAATATTGGCTGTATTCCTTCTAAAGCATTGTTACATGCCTCAGAATTATTTGCTGAAACGCAGCATGGCTTTGAGACGCTAGGTATTTCTATTTCTCAAGCTAAACTTGATCTTGATAAGATGATGGCACATAAAAAAGCTGTTGTAACAGCTAATACAAGTGGCATTTCTTTTTTGATGAAAAAAAATAAAATTGATATTTTTCATGGTACCGCAAAAATTTCAAATCCAAGTCAGATTGAAGTTCTTGCTAAAGATGGTAATCAACACAAGATTGCAACAAAGAATATTATTATCGCTACGGGTTCAGATGTATCAGGTATTCCAGGTGTGAATGTTGAAATTGATGAAAAAGTGATTGTATCTTCTACAGGAGCGCTTGCACTTGAAAAAGTTCCTACACGTATGGTGGTTATTGGTGCGGGTGTTATCGGTTCAGAACTTGGTTCAGTGTGGAGTCGTTTGGGCGCTAAAGTTACTATTGTAGAATTTCTTGATAAAGTTTTAGGGTCGATGGACGGTGAAGTTTCACGGCAATTTCAGAAGTTAATGGAGAAACAAGGGATTGAATATAAGCTTGGTGCGAAGGTAACAGCAGTTACTCAATCTGATTCGGTTGCTAGAGTAACTTTTGAAGCTGTTCAAGGTAGTGTAGCAGAAACTTTAGAAGCTGATGTTGTTTTGGTTGCCACAGGACGCTCTCCATATACGAAGGGGCTTGGTTTAGCAGAAACAGGTGTTCAGATGGATGAACGTGGTTTTATTAAGATAGATGGGCAGTGGCAAACCAATATTCCAGGAATTTATGCGATTGGTGATGTCGTCAAAGGGCCAATGTTGGCCCATAAAGCTGAAGAAGAAGGTGTTGCAGTGGCTGAAATTTTAGCTGGTCAGAGAGGCCATGTTAATTTTAATGTCATTCCGAGTGTTGTTTATACACAGCCAGAAATCGCTAGTGTAGGTAAAACAGAAGAGGAGCTTAAAGCGACAGGTGTTAACTATAACATTGGAAAGTTCCCTTTTATGGCAAATGGCCGTGCCCGCGCAATGCAAAAAAGCGATGGATTTGTTAAAATTCTTGCTGATAAAAAAACAGATCAGGTTTTGGGTGCGCATATTCTTGGATTTGGTGCTGGTGAAATAATTCATGAAATTGCAGTTCTGATGGAATTTGGAGGTTCATCAGAGGATTTAGGTCGTTGTTGTCATGCACATCCTACCTTATCGGAAGCAGTGCGGGAAGCAGCTTTAGCGACATTTTCTAAGCCTCTTCATACCTAAAGTTACTTTTTAACAAGATTCCATAGTGCTTTTTGAAAGCAGAATGAGAGAATTTTTTGTACTGATACCTTTGTATTTTGATAAAACCGCCTTAAAAAGGCGATTTTATTGTATTTTCGTTATATGAATAAGTTAAAACTGTAATTTTTTATCTTCTTGTTGTTCGCTTACATAGGTTGGAAGTCCCATATGATCGAGATATTTCAGGAAAGGATGTGGTGGTAGTTCTTCTACATTCACCATAGTTTTAACATCCCATTCGCCGGTAGCAATAAGGATAGCAGCAGCAGCAGCAGGTACTCCAGCTGTATAAGAAATTCCCTGTGCACCAGTTTCATTAAAAGCTTGTTTGTGATCAGATATATTATAGATAAAAACTTCTTTTGAATTCCCATTTTTTATACCTTTAACAAGATTTCCAATACAAGTTTTTCCTGTATAATTTGGCGCTAAAGAAGCTGGATCAGGTAAAACCGCTTTCACAACTTTCAAGGGAACAACTTCTTGACCTTCTGCTGTTTTGATAGGCTGTTCGGATAAGAGTCCAAGATTTTTGAGAACGGTAAAGACATTAATATAACGGTCACTGAAACCCATCCAAAAACGAATATTGGGAACATCAAGATTTTTGGATAATGAATGGATTTCATCATGTCCTGTCATATAAGCTTTTTGTTTTCCAAGAACGGGTAAATCCCATTCATGACTAATTTCAAACATTTGGTTAGAAGTCCATTGTTTATTTTGCCATGACCATACTTGTCCTGTAAATTCCCGAAAGTTAATTTCTGGATCAAAATTTGTTGCAAACCAACGTCCATGGCTTCCGGCGTTTATATCAATAATATCAATATCGGTAATCGTATCGAAATAATTATCGCGTGCTAATGCTGCATAAGCATTAACAACACCAGGATCAAAACCTGCCCCTAAAATAGCAGTTATACCAGCTTTTTCGCATTCTTGACGTCTGGGCCATTCATAATTGCCATACCAAGGGGGTGTTTCACAAATTTTCAAAGGGTCTTCATGAATCGCTGTATCAATATAAGCGCATTTGGTTTCAATACAGGCTGAAAGAACAGACATATTAAGAAAAGAAGAACCAACATTGATGACGATTTCGCATTTTGTCTTGTGAATAAGTTTGACAGTTTCTAAGACATCCATTGCGTTGAGTGCGTGGCTTTTGAAAATGTTCTTTATTTTCATGACTTTTTTTTCTTGAATGGAAGCAATGATTGCATCACATTTTTTTTGTGTTCGTGAAGCGATATGAATTTCACCAAGAAGATCATTGTTTTGAGCACATTTATGTGCAACAACTTGTGCAACACCGCCAGCACCAATAATGAGAACGTTTTTTTTCATTGTGAGTTCATCTCCTTTTAATACTGCTGCATGATGATTTTTATTTGTTGTGTTAGTTATGAAAGGCTATTTTGATAGTCGTTATAACTAAATTGACGTTGAAGTGTTAAGGTCCCATTACATTCTTTAATGACAATGGCAGGCATTGCGACACCATTAAACCAATTTTTTTTAACCATTGTATATCCTGCAGAGTCTTGAAAGGATAATTTGTCACCTATTTTCAGGGGTTCAGGAAATTTAAATGTTCCAAAAATATCGCCAGCAAGACAGGATTTACCGCAAACCATAATCTCATAGGGACCGTGATTTGGCTCTAATTTAGCATTTTCACGATAGATTAAAAGATCAAGCATATGGGCTTCAATTGAGCTATCAACAATAGCAAGATTTTTTTTATTATATAATGTGTCAAGAACGCTAACTTCTAATGTGGTACTTTTGGTAATAGCGGCTTCTCCTGGTTCCAGAAAAACAGTTACACCATAGATTTGAGAAAAACATTTTAGACGTTCTGCTAAATCTTCTAAAGGATAATTTTCAGCAGTAAAGTGAATTCCACCACCGAGACTAACCCAATCAACTGCAATGAAGAGTTCTTTAAATTTTTCTTCAATTTGGTTAAGCATTTGATTAAAAAGATTAAAATCACTGTTTTCGCAATTGTTATGGATCATTAAACCATTAATGAAGGGTAAGACTTCTTTAATAGCATCCTGATTAGTTTCTCCTAAACGGCTAAAAGGACGAGAGGGATTTGCAAGATCAAAATTTGATGCGCTGATCCCTGGATTCAATCTTAAGCCTCGTTGAATAGTTTTTGTAGCGTTAGCAAAGCGTTGTAGTTGTTGAATTGAATTAAAAATGATTTTATCTGCATAACTACAGGCTTCGTCAATTTCATCATCTGCCCATGCAACTGAATAGGCATGGGTTTCTTTGCCAAATTTTTCTTTTCCTAAACGGAGTTCATAAAGGGATGATGATGTGGTGCCATCCATATACTGAGACATAACATCAAAAAGACTCCATGTCGCAAAGCATTTTAAAGCAAGTAAAACTTTCACTCCTGATATTGCTCGTAAGTGGGCAATAGTTTTCATATTTTTTATGAGTTTAGATTTATCGATAAGATAATAAGGAGTTCTAATCATTTGTTATCCGTTCTCTTGTGAAGGATCTTATTGTTCATATTAACGTTTAGTACATATAGCAACAGAATGTCTCAAGGAAAAAATGGCAGTGAGAAAATCTATTTTCGTTTAGCAATAAAAAGACTTTCTGTAATTTGGTTTTTATTCAGTTATTTTGAGATGTATGTTATGTTTACCATTAAAAACTTATGTTACATTTTTTCTAGTGTAACGATTGTCAGTATTTTCATTATAACGGCTAATATTTTTAATGTTGTGCAAAAGAGTGATGTTGAGGCAAAAGCGGTTGATCAGGTTTCTGTTCAAAATGATCCGGCTCTTTTGATTGTTACTGGGCGTAAAGAACTGAATGGTTTTAAAGGTTATCGTCATTATCGACATGGTTATCGCAAGTATAGTGATGGCTGGTGGTATCCTGAAAAAGCATTTATTGGGTATACATATTCAAATGTAAAAGATATTTCTCTAAAAGTTATATCAACGCAAAGAGACAGAAAACCGACTTTTTCTTCCTTTTTAGAAAAAAAGGAGCTGTGGAATGTGAAACACCATATTGATTATTGTAAGGCTCGTTATCTTTCTTACAATCAAAATGATAATAGTTATCAACCTTTTCATGGACCTCGCAAGCAATGCTTTTCCAGCTTTTTCAAAGGGTAAAGAATATAAGAGGTTAAAAGCTTTGAAATATTTTATGTGGTTTTTTCGTTTGATTGCTGAAAATAATAAAGACTGGTTTGCTAAGGCTTTTGCATTTTTACCTTCTTTTGGCAATTAATTATCCTGTATCCAACGATTTCTAGAAACGATGTGGTACGTTTAAATCTTTCTTGGCTTTCAGGAATGGGGAGTTAATTTAACGCTTCGCATAGATGACTTATTATGGCTTTTTTGTCTTTTGATTAGGGATAGGATTTCTTGTTATTGTTTATGCGCGTCATTAGTTATTATATAAATTCAGTTGCGCGATTTTTTTCCTTTTTATTGATTGGTTATTGGTACCATAATAACAGCGTGCGTGATGGGGCGCGTATAGCTTTACTATTTTGGTGGTTTTGCCCTGCTTGTCAGAGTTTTATTGCTTTAGGGGCATTGCTTTATGTTTTAGGGCATCGTTATTTTTTGCCGTATGATGAGGGAGCCCCTTTTTTTCATCGTTTATAAAGGATTGCGTATTTTGGAACGAATTCTTATGATTATTTCTTGGAAATGGACACTTACGGTAGAGTCTTTTTTGTTGACACGTCATTTACAAGTTCAATTGTGGTGGGTGCTTTTTGTGTGTTTTTCATTTGTTGCTCTTTTCTGTGGTGTGATAATTTGTTGAATTTCGGCAGGTCCATTACTACTTTTTCCAATTGATTTGCCTTTTATTGTTATTTAGTTGATTGGTGGGTTTTGTGGATTTTAGTTGATTGGAGGCAAAATTTCACCCTTTTGTGTTATTGATGCTGTAATTCTATTGGGAGGTGCTAATTTAATGGCTTGTGCGACTTTTTTATAGCTTTCTGCGCCTGATTTAGGGGTAATACAATTGGTTATTGAAGTAGTGACGACAGTATTGTTATTTCTTGGTTTACGTTGATTACCTAAGTATTTGCATTATTCGACTCCTGTATCCATTGGATTTTTAGCACATTTACACCGTGTTCGTGATTTTATCATAACGTTTGTTAGTGGTGCGGGTATAGTATGGTTGTCATTTGCAGTGATGACACCCGTTCACAAGGAATAGAAATTTCTGATTTTTTCTAACACAAGCTTATTTCAGCGGGGGGTCCCAATGTTGTAAATATTTTTTGTTAATTTCCGTGGTTTTGATACAATGGAGAGAAATAGTGGTTTAGGCATTGTTACACTAACGAGTTACACTAACGATTTTTGCACTTTTACGACGTTTTTATTCTGCACCTGAAATATAGGTGCTTCTTTTAAACAACATATGTAGATAAATTTTGATGATGTACAGCTTAAACCGTCAAGATGGAGATACTTTGTTGGGTTATTTAGCTGTTCCTTTTGTTATTATAGATTGGCTTTTTCCGATTATTATGACTTTTGCAATTTATTTGTGCGCGAGTCTGATTTTCCAGAAGGTGGATTTGCTGAAGGTGTTATTTTAGCAACAAGATTTATTTTACAATATCTTGCTACCAATATTTTCTGGGTCGAAAGTCATTTGCGTTTTTTGATAGGTTTCGGCTTATTATTCGGTGGCAACAGGGGTAGGTTCTTGATTTTTTGAATATCCTTTTTTCGATATACGAACCTTCTTTGGATTGGAAAAATTCCTAAAGCACTTTTTTTTATTTGATTTAGGCATGTTTTCTCTGTTGATGGGCGCAATTGTTCTTATTTTATTGCGATTGCACATCAATTCGAATTTACCGAATTGGTAAAAAACTATTTTGAAAAAAAGGGAAGCCAATGAAAGTTGTTCTTTCTTTAGGTATTGGTGTTCTCGTTGGATCGGATATTTGGCTTCTTTTACGTCCAGGAACTTTTCAGGTTATTCTTGGTTTTTCGTTGATTTCTTATAGCATAAATTTTTTATCATTTTCAATGAGTAGATTCCTTATCAATACGGGCTCCTATTGTTAATCCATCTCATGTGATCAATTCGGCAAATTATGTCGATCCTCTTCCGCAGTTTTTGATTTTAACAGCAATTGTGATTAGTTTTGCGACGAAATTTATTTTTGGTTATTTTCTTAGTGTCGCGCGATTTAATGGGTTCGGATCATGTTGATGGACGTGAGGCAAAGTGATGGAAGCTTTGCATCATTTACCTATTTTTGCCATTAAGTACTGGAGTATTTCTTCTTTTTTATGATGCACGTAATGCACAGCTTAAATCACTCATTAGTCTCTCTTCTGGGGGTATTGATTGTTATTTCTATTTTGTTGTGTGCACGTACTCTTGAAGTGCACTAGCTTCAGACGTTTATCGGCTTGGAAATTGGCTTTCACTGTTCGGTATCATTATGGTTCTTGATCGTTTAAGTGCCCTGATGCTTTTGCCTTCAAGTTTGCTGAATGCTGCTATGTCCGTTTCTCACAAGCTCATTGGTGTAAGGTAGTTCCTCATTTTCAGCCATTAATGCGGTTTTTGATAGTAGGGATTAATGATGTTTTGTTGACAGGTAACTTATTCGATTCATTTGTGTTTTTTAAAGTTATGTTAACTGCTTCTTATAGGCTTGCTTTGCACGAATCGGGTCGGTTATGGGTCCGGGCAAGTATACATTATGTAGTGATTAATCTTGTTGCTTTATTTCTGTTTTTATTGGCACGGTTCTGATTTATGGGATAGTAGGCACATTTATATATAGCTGATTTAGCAATTAAGCTAAAATGCATAGCTTCTAAAGATATTGTTTTATTTGAAGTAGATATGATATTTTTGGATATTGCTTTATTGCTAAGGCAGGTTGTGGCTACTCTGGTTTTTCAACTTTAATTGCAATGACACGGATTGGTATTGGAATTTTTTGGGTTTCTTTTGAAGGTAAAATCCACGTGTGCAAGTGATCGAATTTACACCTATCGTTGCTCTTCTTACTTTATGTTTTATTCGAACAATTATGGCTGAACCTTTTAGCCATTATATATCTGAAACTGCTGATTTACATTATTCTAAAAATTATATTAACAGTGTTTTAACTGATTTTTCTCTAAAAAATGTAGAGAAGAATTGATGAATCATTTTTTCTTATCTCTTTTTAGTTATACAATTGTTTTAATGTGGCTGATTTTAAACCGTTTTAATTTAGGCCATTTTTTTGGAGATTTTCTCATGAGTATAGTTATTCTTTACTGGGGATTTTTTTCTTACAATTTCTTTTAAATTTGGCAATGTTTATAGTATTGTTTCGATTGGTCTGTGGTTCAAGAACAAAAGATCGAATTGTTGGTTTAGATGCTCTTTATATGACAACTATTTTTATTTCTCACATTTGATATTCGTTAGGGATAGCTGTTTATTTTGAAGCTGCTCTCATTATTAGCTTTTAGATCCTGTATCAAGTATCGTATTGGCAAAATTTTTAATCTGTGGAGAAATTATTGAATGAAAAATAATGTTTCACTTTGAGCGCTATTATAATTACCATGTTTTTAATACTCAGATCTAGTCTTACTCTCATTGAAACGATAGGACTTTGTAAGTTTTTCCAATTTTTATGAACGTTTGCATACATTCTCATTGACTCATTGAGTACAAGTTGGAGAGCTGGCAGTATCATTATTGCTTACTTTTTTGTTCAATGCTTGTGGATCATAAATTTGTTGTTAACGAACATTTTTGATGATTTTTTTTGTTTATGACAGCACCAATAACTTTTCTGCTACTGTCACAAACGACAACTCATCGAGATCAGTCAAAAGATTCTTTAAAAAATCACTTTTTCTTTTATTCCATAAAAAAGAAGAAATCATAAAATTCAAACAAATATAGAATTAATTAACAAGAGCTTATTTTATTTCTTTTCTTCTACTTTACAGAAAATAGATTTCTTTTCTTCTGGATCATTAATAAGATCAATAAGTGTAACTTCGTTTTTAAATACCCACCAAATATACTGCGCTCCTGCATATTTTGATCCTGAAGCAGCGATAACATTTGCAGCGACAATTTGTTCGCCTTTCCATTTGAAATCAACTAACGAAATATTACCGGCATTAAGATAGGTTGCTTCAACTTTTTCTTTATTCGCTCCAGTATCACATTGATAAACAACATTTTTTATCATAGGTTCCGGAACATCTGGTACATTGATGACCAAAGAGCCAGCGAAGGCAGTAATCGGGTTGAATAGTAATAAACTTAAGTAGAGTTTTTTCATAATGTTTCCTTAATTATTCAAAATAACAATTGTAATTTATATGATGGCGTCTACGGCAGGATTCGAACCTACGACCCCAGGATTCATACCACTTCGATTTTCATCGCCAGCTTTATCAGAAAAACCGTTTGTGGTCTGGACTGTCTCTTCACCTTAAAGCTTACGCTTCTTAGGTGCTGCCCGTTCAGTCTCTACACCTTTCTCTTTATTTAAAAAGAGACTTGGCTCGGGATTGACATACAAATTCCTGTGAAGCTTTCCCCGAATTTGAGCAGATTCACTTTTAGGATTTCTCCTGAAGGTGCCCAATTCTTTAGGAATCCTGTGCTCTATCCCACTGAGCTACGCAGACCCAATCACATTTAATTTTATAGCGAAAGCCCCGAGGTTAATCAATCATTATAAACATTTATTAACGCGTTTTCATTAATTTTTGTTTCAGAAAATTTAAAACGGTATTTGGTGCAACATTTTTTGCGATAAATGATTGACCGAGTCCACGTATTAGGATGAGAGTTAAACGATTTTTTAAGATTTTCTTATCTTGTGCCATAAAAGTCATTAATATTTCAGCATCTGGAAGTTTGCCTGGAATATCCTGTAATTGTGTAGGTAAACCAACAACTTTAAAATGTGTTTCAATACGTTGCGTTAGTATGGAACTTATTAAATTCAGTTCAGCAGAAAATTGGTGGGCTAAAATTATTCCAATAGCCACACTTTCACCATGAATTAAGCGGTTTGAATCGTAAGCGGTTGCTATTTCAAGCATGTGTCCAAATGTATGGCCAAGATTTAGCAATGCGCGTTCTCCAATTTCATGTGCATCACGAGTTACAATGTCAGATTTAAATTGACATGAACGAGCAATAGCTTCTGTTTGCGTTGGGCCATTAGAAAACACATAGTGCCAATTTTTTCAAGCCATTCAAAGAAATCAGGTTGGTTAATGAGGGCGTATTTAATCATTTCTTCATAGCCCACCCGCAATTCACGCAATGGCAATGTATTAAGAGTACAAGTATTAGAAAGAACGCATTGAGGATGATAAAAGGTGCCAATAAGATTTTTACCATAATAGCTATTAATTCCAGTTTTTTCTCCAATGGATGAATCAATTTGTGCGAGCAATGTTGTCGGTATCTGAATGAAATACATGCCGCGACGTATTATGCTTGCAGCAAATCCTCCTAGATCACCAATAACACCACCCCCAAATGCAATAATACTATCTCCTCTCTCTAAACGGGAAGAGAGAATTTTATCAATTATAGTTTGTAGAGTCGAAAATGATTTTGATTTTTCTCCTGCTTCTATAATAATTGGAACGGTATGGATTCTGTTTTCTTTTAATCCTATCTGAAGTTTTTCCAAATGAAGAGCTTCGACATTTTTATCTGTGATAATAGCCAAACGTTTTGAATAAAAACTCTTTTTCGTTAAAACAATTCTTAATTCGTAAAGCTAATTATGTAATTAGACCTGGGCCAATTATGATATCATAATATTGCTTCTCCAATTTAACGGTGACTGTTTTGATATGCATATCTGTTATTCCTATCTTTTATTTCTTGGTCCAAGTAGCGTTGTTTGGATCGTACGACATTTTGTGCTACTGTATGACAGTGTTCTCTGTGATTGTTAATCGTTAAATTTGCTTTTGCATAGACAGGGTAGCGTTGCTCTATGAGTTTTTGCATAATTTTTTTAGGGTCTTTTTTTGAAGCAATGGTCGAGTGGGACGCTTTAAAACACGTTCAATGAGAACATCAAGATCTGTTTTAAGCCATATTGATATCCCATTTCGATGAATGGTTTTTCGGATATTTTCGTTTAAGCTCCTTCGCCTGTTGCTAAAATAAGAGAGCTTTTTTAGGATTTTTAAAATGATGCGTTTTTCAAGAGAGCGAAACTCTGTTTCTCCATAAGTTTCAAAAAATTCAGAAATTGTCATTTGTGCTGCTTGTTCGATTTCTTGATCAGAATCATAAAAAGATAAATTAAGCATGGTAGCTACGTGTTTTCTGATGACTGATTTACCTCCATCCATGAGACCGACAAACACGAGTGCTCGTCCGTTAAGACAAGATAAGAGTTGATTTTTTATTTGTGTCATCGGGATATTTTTAGAATGATTATTTTTTATGATATTTCGATATTTATCTATCTTAAAGTCAATACCTGTTAATCTTTATCAAGTATGATAGGAAATTAAGATCTTTTTTAAGAATAATTTTTTATGCCAACATTAACCCGATTTTTGATAATATTTTTTATTTTAATTGCTATTCTTTTTAGCATTATGATTGCCCTTGTGGTTTATGTTGAACCAGTGACAGTGGATATGCATATTGATGTGTCTTTAGATTTATTAAATGCGTCTTCGAAAGAAAATAAATGAAAAGTAGTGCTGTCATAGATCGTTTTCTTGAAATGATGAGTGCGGAGCGAGGAGCTTCTGTTCGTACACTTTTTGCTTATCAACATGATTTACAATGGGCGCAAAATAAATTGTCTTCATACTCTCTTTCATTTTTTTCAGCACAAAGAGAAGATTTGATAAATCTTTTATCTCTCATGCAGACTGCTGGTTGTGCTGCAACTTCACAAGCACGTCGTTTATCAACTTTACGTCAATTTTTCCAGTTTCTTTATGCTGAAGGATTAAGAGGAGATGATCCTTCTAGTGATATTGATTCACCTCGTCAAGGGCGTCCTTTGCCAAAAATTATCAGCGAAGATGCGGTGACAAAATTACTTGATTTTGCACAGTTGGAGACAGATCAGGCAGAATATGGATCCCAGGAATATTTTCGTGCTTTGCGTTTTCAGGTGTTGCTTGAAATGCTTTATGCAACAGGATTACGTATTAGTGAGCTCGTGAGTCTTCCGGTTCAAGCTGTACGAAGGAAAGAACAATTTATTTTGGTTCGCGGTAAGGGTGAAAAAGAACGAGTAGTACTTTTATCAGAGAAGGCACGCCAAATTCTGTCGAAGTGGTTGGTTTTGCGTGATCAAGGGAAAGATGCAAAAAGTTTTTATCTTTTTCCTGCTCGTTCATCAACCGGATATATTGCGCGCCAATTTGTTGCCCGCGGATTAAAAGATCTCGCTAAAAGAGCAGGAATACAGAGTGAAAACTTCTCTCCTCATGTGTTGCGTCACGCTTTTGCAAGTCATCTGTTGCAAAATGGTGCTGATTTGCGTGCAGTTCAGCATTTATTAGGACATTGCGACATTTCTACAACCCAAGTTTATACACATGTATTAGAAGCTAGGCTTCATCGTTTGGTTAATGAGCATCATCCGCTTGTTGATCAGTGTAAGGTTGAGTAAAGAGAAGATTATCTTTTGAAAAATACTTTAATAAAATAAATTATAAGTGTATAAATTATACAAAATAAGTTGGATACAATGTATAATTATCTTGATTTTGAAAAACCAGTTGCTGATCTTGATCTGCAAATTCTTGAATTAAAAAAAATTGCTCAAGAGAAAGGTAGTCTTGATATGAGCAATGAGATTGCGCGTCTTGAAATGCGTTCTCGAACAGCTTTGCAAGATCTCTATAAAAAATTGTCACCATGGCAAAAAACACAAGTAGCTCGTCATCCTGATCGACCTCATTTTATGGATTATTCAGCGCAATTGTTGACTGATGTTACACCTTTGGCAGGTGATCGTAAATTCGCTGAAGATGCAGCTATTCAAGCTGGTTTTGCACGCTTTAAAGGTGAAGCAATCGCTTATATAGGTCAAGAAAAAGGTCATGATACACAAACCCGTTTGCACTATAATTTTGGTTCTGCAAGGCCAGAAGGATATCGTAAAGCTGTGCGTATTATGGAAATGGCTGATCGTTTTCAATTACCATTACTGACTTTTGTTGATACGGCGGGTGCTTATCCTGGTGTGAGTGCTGAACAACGTGGACAGGCAGAAGCAATTGCTCAATCAACGGCAGCAACCTTACGCTTACGGGTTCCTGTTGTTTCCGTTATTATTGGAGAAGGAGGTTCAGGGGGAGCGATAGCAATTGCTGCAGCCAATAAAGTTTATATGTTGGAGCATTCGATTTATTCGGTTATTTCACCAGAGGGGGCAGCTTCTATTTTATGGCGTGATTCAGCCCGTGCAAAGGATGCGGCAATGAATATGCGCATTACTGCTCAAGATCTTTATAAGTTACAGATTATTGATGGTATTATTCCTGAGCCTTTAGGAGGAGCGCATCGAGGAAAAGAGATTGTAATTGAGGCAGCAGGTAATATTATTTCAGATGCTTTAAAGTCTATGGCTGATAAAGATGGTGAAACTATTAAACAAGAGCGGTGGGAGAAATATCTTCAAATCGGTCGTTCTTTGAGTTAATATATTTACTGTCGGAGACCTTTTATTCAATGAAATTAAATAGATTGTTTTCAACGTTGCTTTTTATTCTAACTGGAATGTTGATGGCATGTCAGGAGAGATTACCTACTTCTTTCAGAGCTAAAATTGAACAGCCATTGCCTCAAGAAGTTTTCAATAAAATGGCTATGTATGATATTGATCAGTATGCACCAATTATGATGCGATTTTTTAAGGAAGAAAATATTGCTGAAATTTGGAAGCAAAATCGTTCAGGAGTATTCGTTCTTGTTATAAGTTATAACATTTGCAAATGGTCGGGTCAGCTTGGACCTAAGTATCGAGAAGGCGATTTTCAAGCTCCAGAAGGTTTTTATACCATTCAGGCAAATCAAATGAATCCTTATTCGAAATATTATCTTTCTTTTAATATAGGTTTTCCTAATCTATATGATCGGATTCATGGCCGTACAGGAAGCTATATTATGGTTCATGGAGCTTGTTCTTCTGTAGGCTGTTATTCAATGAATGATAGAAATATGGCACAAATCTATGCTTTTGCGCGAGATGCTTTTAGAGGTGGGCAAAAGGAATTTCAGTTACATGCTTTTCCTTTTCGCATGACCGATGCTAATATGCAACGTCATCATGCCAACCCTCATTATAAATTCTGGAAGATGCTCAAAGAAGGCTATGATTTTTTTGAAATAAACCGTAAACCTCCCAGAATTAGTGTTTATGATAAACGTTACATTTTTGATCATTTTACTAATAAAGCTTCAGTTGCTGTAGCCTTATAAGGGCAATTATATCATATAATATATAATTCTTTTATCTTTTACAATACGCGCTAATTCTTTCATACAATATATTAACGGTTATAAGAATATATTAAAGAGTAAATTGTGTGCGAATGTTTGATTTATTAATGGGCAAAGGAAATTAAAATTTTACTCCTGGAATAACTAAAGGGTTATCTAACATAGCAGCTTTATCTGGGGTATCTATTGCTGGTTTATTTAAACAAGCATCGAATAGTTTTTGTATTGCTTCTTTCTCAACACCATGGGTAATAATGACAAAGTGAGTTTTTGTGATTCCTTTTGGCCATGCCGAAAGCCTTATTGGTGGATGAAAAAATGTTTGTACACCATGAAGAACAATTGGACTATGCGGATTATCGTGCAATGCGATAAGTGCTTTTATACGGAGTAATTTTTCACCATAAAGATCTTTTAAGAGATCTAGAAAAGCTTTTAACGTAGCGGAGTGAATCGGTTCATTACAGTCTAATGAAAAGGCACGAAAGTTTTGGTAATGAGAATGATCATGTGGAACAGTGGCCAGCCATTTTTTTAACTCTATATTATCTCCTTTTTCATTCCAAATTGTTTTATTTATTAATTCATGTAGTTTGCATTGATCAGAATGGAAATTGATAATTTGCGCTGTGGGATTAAGAGCTTTGAGTTTGTTGGTGAGCAAATCGAGAGGAATTTTATGATCAATAAGATCGGTTTTTGTAAGAATAATTTTATCAGCGAAAGCCAGTTGTTTTTGTATTTCAGGGTAATGCTCGAGGATGGAAAGAGAGTTTAATGCATCAAATGTTGCAATAACGCTATCAATAGCTAATGCTTGAATTAAGACAGGATGGCTTAGAAGGACTTGTAAAATAGGGGCAGGATCAGCTAAACCTGTTGTTTCAATTATAATGCGATTCAATTTTTTAAGATATTTTGTTTGAGTGTGATCAATCAAGTCAACTAATGTATCGATTAAATCACTATGCAAATTGCAGCACAGACAACCGTTTGTTAATTCAATAATTCCTTCTGTCGCTTTTTTAATAAAAAGATGGTCGACGCTTACTTCACCGAATTCATTAACGATAACAGCACTGTTAGCTAAAATAGGGTCTTGCAGCAAGTAGTTGAGCAAGGTTGTTTTACCAGAACCTAAAAAGCCGGTAATGAGAGTGACGGGAATACGTGTTGTTTGTTGCATTTGAAATATTAAATGTGATTGACTGCTTTTATCATAGGGTGATAGAGAGGTCGTTTATGTGGAATGGGAATTTTTCGTACTATTTTTCCATTGATTTTTAATGCTTTTGGTATGCTAATGAGTTGTACTTTCAAAGGAAGAATGGAAGAAGGTAAAGCGGTAATTAAAGGTGAAGTGAAAATGATATTTCCTTCTTCATCATAAGAATTTAAACGCATTTTTATAGCTTCAGGTGCACATATTTGTTGTCTCATATCGGTTGTTTGTGACATTTTTGTACCATAAGGTTCTAATGTTGCTAATGTTGATTGGAGAGATCCTTTGTCTGAAAACCCTTCATCAAGCAATTGTGCTGCTTTTTCTTCTCTTTTATTGACGCTGTCCGATCCTAAAATAACAGCGATAATTGTTCGCTTATTTCGGGTTGCTGAAGCAACAAGATTGAAACCGGAAGCACAAATAAATCCTGTTTTCATGCCATCTATGCCATCAAAACGGCCAATAAGATTGTTTGAATTAAATTGGATTTTTTTTCCGTTGCCAAAATCAATGGCTGGAATAGAAAAATAATGAGCATATTGAGGAAATTCTCGACGAATTTGAACCGCTAAAAGAGCAATATCTCGCGCTGTGGAGTAATTATTTGGATCTGGTAATCCACTTGTATTTGTAAAATTGGTTCCGAACATACCTAGACGTTGAGCTTCCGCATTCATTTGTTGTACAAAAGCTTCTTGTGAACCAGAAATAGCTTCACTTATAGCAATAGCTAAATCATTTGTGGATTTAACCAGAGTAATTTTTAAAGCAGTATCAAGTGTAAGAACAGAACCAGCTTTATAGCCTGAATTGATGGCAGGGGCTTGTGCTGCATTTTTGCTGATGGTGATATGCTTGTGGGATGAAATTTTTCCTGTGCTCATAGCTCGAAAAATGACATAAGCTGTCATTAATTTTGTTAAAGAAGCAGGATACCAACGTTCAAAAGCTTGGTTATGCTTTAATATTCGTCCAGTTGTAGCATCAACAGAGATAAAAGGATGAGCAAGAGTCAGAGAGCTTGTTATACTTAGAATGAAAGATAAAAAAAATGTGTGGAAAAGTTGGTGCATAAAGTAAATTCCCCCATTGTTTTTAAATTTAAATGATCCAGCACTGTTTGAATTTTATTGTAAAGATTTTTGTTATACATAGAGAATGAATATTTAATCACACACAGGTCCTTTCCAATTATGGCCAAGTATTTCAAGTCTTTGAACAGCAGAAGGTGGCATAGGGGGAGGATTAGGATCTTGAGCAGCTAATAGGAGTAATTCATCACAAGCTTTTTCTGTTTTTTGAATGAGTTGATCTAGGAAATCATGTTTATTTAAGCCGGCTTTAATAGGAGGAAGAATACGGACGCGGATTGTTCCTGGATAGCGACGAAAATTATTACGTGGCCAATATAAACCAGCATTGTGGGCAATGGGTACAACTTGAAGTTTGAGTTCATTATAAAGAGCAATAATTCCTGGTTTATAATCTGGATCTTGGCCAGGTTTTCTGCGTGTTCCTTCAGGAAAAATGATGATTTCACGCCCTTGTTTTACTTTTTGTTTTGCATTGTGTAAAATGATTTTGAGAGCTTTAATAGGACTTGTCCGGTTAATCGGAATAATTTGTGTTTTTGCCATGTACCAACCAAAAAGGGGAATCCACATTAATTCACGCTTAATGATGAGAGCGGGATCATCAAAGTAAGGGACAAGGCTAAAGGTTTCCCATGCGGATTGATGTTTTGGAGCAACGATATAAGCACCACTTGGGAGATTTTCTATACCTTCAATTTCATAGTCTGTTCCAGTAATGTGTTTGTGCAAAAACAGTGTAATACGTATCCACATTTTAGGTATAATCCACGCCTTTTTACGCGGCATTAAAAAATAAAAAGGCGCATAAAGAACCATTTGTACAAGAGTTGCTGTGTAAAAAACGACTGTAAAAAGAAGAGAGCGAAAGATAAGCACCATATTTCTCGTTTCATGTCTATCAGGAAATTCTATTTATAATGCAGTTTATATGAGAAAACACCTTTAATTGAAATTTTTTCAAGGATTTCTTTTAAAAAATATTTAAAACTGTGGGGAAAAAAGCATATGACATCACAGATTGGTAAAGATAAGTTTTTTCATTCCACGAATTTTATCCATTGCTGCTACTGATCCTTCTTGGGGTGCTGGAATGCAGGCCGATTTAAAGGTTTTTGCAGCAATGAAAGCTTATGGTATGAGCATAGTTACAGCTATTGTTGCACAGAATACACAGTGTGTGTGCGCTTTTCAAGTGTTGGATGCGTCTTTTGTTGCTGATCAAATTGATTCGGTTTTTGAAAATGTTCATGTTGATGCCGTTAAAATTGAGATAGTGGCAAATGCTCAAATTGCGCAGGTTATTGCAGAGCGTTTAGTTTATTTAAAGCCTCTTTTATTGTTTTTGATCCGGTTATGTTAGAAAAAGTGGTGATGTTCTTTTGAAACCTGATGCAGTTGAAGTTGTTCGTAATGTTCTTATTCCTATGTCGACACTGATTACACCAAATTTCTTGAGGCAACCATGTTATTGAGACGTGAAGTCAAATGGTCATTAGATGCTATGTATCAATGTAGTCTGCAACTTTTGACATTGGGTTATGGTGCTGTTTTATTGAAAGATGGGCAGTTAGATGTTTTTGCTTGCAAGACTGGAAATCATTATGATCTTTCTAGCCCAGATCTTTAATTGTGATTTTGAAGGTATTGTGATGCTTGACGTTTCTCGTCTCATTACAACCAATGATCATGGTACAGGTTGTACTATTTCGGCCGCGATTGCAGCACTTTTGCCTACAGCATCTTTAGTTGATGCAGTCAAAAAAGCTAAAAATCATTTGAATAGTGCTTTATCTGCTTCAAATATTTTACAAGTAGGAAAGGAACGAGGTCCGCTTCATCATTTTTGTGAATTGTGGGATCATAAATGAAAAAGACTCTTAGAAAAAAGTCTATAGCTTAAAGATTAGATTAGTTCACATTTTAAAATAAATTCACACTAACCAGTGGAGCGGGCGATGGGATTCGAACCCACGACCCCAACCTTGGCAAGGTTGTGCTCTACCCCTGAGCTACACCCGCTTAAAAATTTGAAACACTTTTTCTCAAACTTTATTTGTATGGCGTAGGCTTTTCTGAATTGCAACAAAAAAATAATGTTTTGTATAATTTATTTTTTGATGTTTAAAAATTAGAATAGAGATTGGTTTTAAAAGTGCTTTTTAAGTCAATTATTCTCTATGATTTTTTTACCCGTAAGAGTATAGCCGTGTTGAAAAGTGAGATTATGTTTTATTGTGATTACTCTTTGGGAATGAAAATTTGATAAAAGCAGAAAATCACATTAAAAGTGCTTTTCATAGAAGATTATAAGTATAAGTTGCTAGAAACAGTAATTTTGCAAAATAAAAATGTTTGGTGAAATCTTCATCTTGAAAAGTCTTTTCAGAATCACACGAACAATCCTGTTAACAAAGAGTTTGTTGTTGTACTCGATACAGGAAATAATTTGGTATTTGATAAGCTTTCTTCAGTATTAAGTTTAGGAATAGCTGATTTTGTGATGTTTTGACGAAAAATTATTAAACAAAAGAGGGAAACCATTAGTATAGTGATGAATTCTATGCGTTAGATTTTTGATTATAGGGAGTAGATTCTGATGTTGCATAACGAAAAGTAATCTGGGACATTGTCAAAAAGAGTGTAAAAGTTTAATGTTGTGGATAGCTAAATTGAACTATTTCATAAGTTTTGTAGCGAAGCTTTTGATGATAGACTTTTAATGGATTAATGTTTTGGCTCATAAGAAAGCACATGAAGTTGATCAGTTTTTAAAATATTTTTCACGTTCTTTTCCTATTGTTTTAATTTATGGACCGGATCGGGGTCTTGTTTGTGAACGTGCTCAGCGTTTTGCTAAGCTCACCCAGGTGGCAATAGAAAACCCTTTTTCAACCGTTCGTTTGGATGCTGCTGAAATTGATAAAGACCCTGCACGATTAGGAAATGAAGCGCGTACTTTGTCACTCTTTGGTGGTGATCGTTTAATATGGGTATCAAATGGTGATAACCACAAAGGCTTTCTTAAAGCACTTAAATTTTTAATAACAGAACCACCGAAAAAAAGTTTTATTTTAATTGAGGCGGGAGATTTAAAAAAAGGAGTAGGATTACGCAATATTATTGAAATGGCATCTACAGCAATTGCTTTGCCTTGTTATGCAGATAACGTTCATTCTCTTAATGGATTGATTGATGAGATTTTAGATGAGTTCAGTATAACTCTCTCTTTGGAAGCACGTCAATGTTTGCACCAAAATATAGGTGAAGATCGTCTTGCATCACGTAGTGAATTGGAAAAGCTTTGTCTTTATGCTTTAAAAAAAACTCATATTGCTCTTGAGGATGTAAAAGCTGTCGTTAGCGATGTGAGCGCTCTTTCTCAAGATGAAGTGATTGATGCTGTTTTACTGGGAGATTTAGCAGGTTTTGAAACTTATTTTAGTCGTTATGTAGTTATAAACAGCAGATTTCTCTTTATTTTGAATGTAGCTCAAAGGAATTTTCAACAGTTACAGCTTTTACGTTATCAAGTGGAAATTGAAGGTAAAAATTCTTTTGAAGTGGTTGCTCAAGCTCGACCACCGATTTTTTTTCAAAGAAAAAAAAAAGTTGAACAAGCTTTAAGATATTGGAACTTGGAACAAATTTTATATGCGATGAAAAAAATACAATCCGCTATTTTAGAGAGTCGTAAAAACCCACTTTTGAATGAAACAATCATTCACCAACTTCTGTTGGAATTGACAATTATTGCAAAACGCCAAAAGGATTTGTAAGATATCTAATCGTATTCACACCGGATTTTTTTGGTATTTTTATGAATGTGCACAGCAGAAATTTTCTTTTATTGTATATAATGCGATGTCATAGTCTGTTGTGCTTGATCATAAACAAACTACTTTGCCAGTTCTTTGGAAGATTGTGCGTATTGCTGATCATATATTTCAGAGTTAGTGATAAACATTATATGCTTCTTGCTAACATCAATCAACCGATGCTATTTTGAGATTAATAATATTAGTTGTTTAACGGCATAACAAGTTATTAATTGCTATTTCCTTGTCTATAGCAAGAAGTAATAATAAATTACTATCCTGCTCATATCAGGAAAATAATTGCACAAATCACCTTATACATTACATTACACAAATTCTTGATTATAACATCTGATTAAGAGTATTTACATAATTACCTTCTCATATCAGAGTTGTCTTATTCCTCAAAATAGGTCCTTCCTATTAATAAATCTTATATTTAACCAGTTAGATCTATATTTTTTATCAGAATTTTAGAAACTTGTATCATGAACGAACTGTAGCTCTTCATGGTATTTAAGGCTTAAAAAGCATATGAGTTAAAAGCTGAACCAGTTCTTATTATTCTGATGATATTTAGCTATCACTAACTTGAATAGCTACTTCTGATTCAGCTTTGTATAAAGATCCTCTTAGCTTTAAAAACATTTGCTCGCAATTCTTTGCATTTAGTTTAATTATAGTAACATATAGGGGGTTCTCTACAGAATATTTCTGTATACAGTATATACTCATAGCCTAATCTAATAATTTTTAAGTAGTCATTGAATAAAACTGAGGCATCGTATCAAGTTTATTCTACTAAGTACAAAATTCCACGTTTTTAGCGCTTATTACTTATTTTTAGCGCTTATTACTTATATTGTTTCGTAAAGTCTCTTTGTAAAAATATAAAATACAATGACTGAACTTAACTATTTTTGCTTTTATAATTTAGCTCTATAGTGCCTGGTAAATTTCTTATTTCTTGATAAAAAAGCTTTTTCAAAAAACGTAATTTCCCATAAACCTGCAAATTATCACAAATAATAGCTTTATTTTCAATATGTGTAATCCTCAATCTTATATCTGCATAGACACATTATTTCTATTCTGCCACCTTTTTTCAGAATTAGGTATTTGGAGATTATCGTTATTTTCATAGGCAGTTCTATAATTATCAGTGTTATCAGTTTTAAGAACTTTAACTTTGTTCTCCTCAAGAGTTTGAACTGTATTTTCATCAAGAGTTTGAGCTGTATTCTCATTAAAATTCAACATATTGCCAAAAACTGCATCCTTAAAAAGGTTTGTATCATAAATCTCAGCATTGCCAAAAACTCGAGCTTGACCGAAAACTGCGGAATTGCCAAAAACTCGAGCTTGACCAAAAACTCTAGCCTTTTCATAAATTTTTGCAGTACCAGAAATTTCCGCTTTTTCAGTAATCGCAGCGTTATCATAAACTTTGACTTCATCATAAATTTTAGCTTCTCCGAAAATCTGAGATTGTCCGAAAATTCTAGCATCACCATAAACTTTGGCTTCATCCCAAATTTCGGTTTTTTCGTAAATCTTAGAATTGCCATAAACTTGGGCATTATCACGAATTCTAGCGTTGTTAAAAACGAGAGCATTTCCGTAAACCTGAGCATTTCCAGTAATCAAAGCTATGTCATAAACCTTAGCAAATTCATAAATCTGAGCTCTTTCTGCAACTACAGCTTTCCCGAAAATCAGAGCATTACCATAAATTTGAGTGTATCCATAAACTTGAGCATAATCATAAATTCTAGATTCACCCGAAATTACACTGTTACCATAAACTTGGGCATGTCCCCAAATTTCGACTTTATCTTTAACATGAACATCATGAAAAATCTTAGCTTTTTCATAAATTTTGACGTTTCCATAAACCTGAGCATTGTCACGAATCTGAGCATAACCAGAAATTATGGCATCACCAGAGATTTTGGCATTTCCAGTAATCGTAGATTTACCAAAAATTTCCGCATTGCCTAAAACTGTTGCATTTTTTTTAATCTTACCCCCCCAAATCTTGGCATTTTGGTAAACATGAGCATTGCCACAAACCAAGCCCGATCCCGCAACACTGGCATCATCATAAACCTTAGCAGTATCATAAACTTTACCATTACCATAAACTTTACTTTTCCCACTAATCTGGGCATTGCCATAAATTTCAGCATTACCATAAATTATGGCATCTTCATTAATAAAACAATTTTCATAAATTTGAGCGTTGCCAAAAATTTTATTTCTGCCTTTAATCTGAGCATGTCCATAGATCTTTGCATCATCGTAAATGTTCGGATTTCCATTGATCTCAGCATATCCATAAATTTTGGCACTCCCATGAACTTGGGTTGTTCCACGAACCTCAGCTTTGCCAAAAATTTGAGCCTTCCCATAAACCTTGGTTATTCCATAAATTTTGGCTTTTCCATAAATTTTGGCTTTTCCATAAATTTTGACTTCATCCCTAATTTGGGCATCGTCATAAACTTTAGCTTCTCCAGTAACCTGAGCATCTCGATAAATCCAACAGTTGCCCTTGTGTGACAAATTATTTTCATTTTGAATAACACCACCAATATCACCTTCTCTTACATCTCCGAAGGATCTAAGAGCTATAATACGATACAATTCACTGGAACCCTCCAAGATTATAAGGCGATACTTTTTTTCTACGGATTGATTTGATTGGGATTTTTTTTTGGTGGGCGTTTTTTTTGAGTTTGCTGGTAAGGTCATGTAACAATTCTTTCTAATCTAATATTAATAAAATTTTAGAAATAAAGTACTTCCCCCCTTAACATCTAATTTATCCTATTTAAGATATGCTTATCGTGCTTATAATATGCTTAAATATTTATTAGTATCAAGTTTAATCTCTATAGTCTCCTATAATTTTTTACTTCATTAAAGTAATATTTATAAAATATTAAGATATTTATAATGCAATAAAAAACCGGGTATTATTTTACAAAATATCTTTAACATAAATCATATAATGAGCATTTCTCACTATAAAAAATAATGATATAAAATAAAAGAAGAACATTTAATAGTGATTAATTTGAATTGCAAGCATTTTCAAACATAATATGTTATAATTGTCATATAAGAAACAAAATGTTAATAACACATAATCAAGAAAATGCTCTTATTCTCTCCTTCTGTAATAAATTACAAAATTATGTTCATAGCTATTTAGTTAAAGAGTTATTATATATTTACAGTATAAAATCTAATCGTTTTTTAAAGAAAAATGAAGTAATGAAAATTAATAAGCTTAAATTTTTATTGCATTTTTATTCAAAATTTTAAATTCAAGTAAGGAATTATTTTCAAAATAATTTGAAATCAAAGGAAAATATATCTCATGAATTACTCATCTGTTTATTTTCAATTTTGGAAGATTACAAATAATTTTTATTGTTGCTAAACTGGCGATTAATAAATTATTAGAAATGATTCTAATGGATAAGTTATGTTGTGAATTCTTTCAACAGTATAATTTAAGTAGCATCATTAACAACTTCGCTTATTTTACTATTTTTACAATTTATCGCTTCATTACCTATTCAAGAGCAGATCTATCATCTACAATATATTTATAAGATTCAAGAGAGATATTTTTTATTGTGATATTGTTTATTGTAGAGAACAACAGATTTATCTTCTTTTTATTTAATTGTAGCAAATTTCATTTCTGTAATGTGTTAAAATGTTTTGAAATTAGCGATATTCGTAAGTTTAGGATTTCCTTTTTCAAAAATTACTAGAGATGTTCGAAACTTTCATAATTCTTATATAAGCTACCTAATTTCCATTCAACTGTAATAAATGTCCAAAAATCTTAGGATTCTTTAAACATAACGAATACAAGATAATTCCTTGAGAAAAGTTGTTAGCGTAGTAAATGTGATAGTTCTTTAAATGCTAGATCTTATAGACTTAATAGAAAGATCATAGTATTTTTCACCAGGATAAACAGTTCCAAAATGTACCAATTTCTCATCAGGAATAACATTATGCTGTTGCAAGCCATTACTCTGTTTCCTCTGTAGAGTTTGCAAAAAGGCGAAATTATTGTTCGCTTTTATTAACAAACACATCAGTATTCTCGTACAAATAATCTGAAAAGCATTGGCTATTATATATTTTACTGTATTTAGAAAATTTTTAATAATTAAAATAGAGGAAATTTCAAAATAGATATTAATAGAAACACGAATTAATACGAGAAAGTAAAATTAATATACAAACTCGTGTTTTATATTATGTCCGAACACTTTAGAATTTTGGTGATTTTGTAGAAAATAATAGGAAATAAAAATAATCTATCATATGATGGCTATTGTTGGACTTAGGGCAATTTTTGGGTTTATGAAACTAATATACACAGCAGTTTTGAGGTTGGTGACTATGCATATTGCAAAAAGCTATTTTTTGGTATGAAATCTTGATAGACAACGCAGTAGCGATAGGAAGCATCTATTAAAATTAAGAAGGATTTTGGTCTGTGAAGATAGTATTGATTGAAATCGATATCATTAGAAAAGAAAGCCTATAGAACTTTTAGCTGACCTTATAAAGTGTCATAAATCAATACAGCATATGGCTTACAAAAAAACACAAAAGTGATCTACTTTATAATCTATATCAACTTTCACTACCAAATCTATATAATCAAATAATTTCGATAAAGCGCTTTTAACAGATGTTAAAATACACTACAGTGATCATACAAAATTTTATTAAGCTTATACAAGAAAAAATTTTGGCATTAATTATTCCGTTTAATACGAAAAATGCTCTCATTTACTCATCATGAACATTATAGACTAATAAGCTAAGTCTCTCAATTCTAAGATCAACCAATTTTAAGCGAAATTCTTTTCATCTTTGTATATTCATGATACGTACATATTTAATAAATCATAATATAAAATTTAGCCTAAAATGCGTCTGTTGGGAATAGAAACGAGTTGTGATGAAACTGCTGTCGCTGTTGTTGAGCGCGACAATGAAGGAAAAAGCCATATTCTTTCCAATATTATTTGGAGTCAAATTGATCACCACGCACCTTATGGCGGTGTTGTTCCTGAAATTGCTGCACGTGCTCACGTTGAAATTCTTGATGGTTTAATTCTCCAAGCTCTTACAGAGGCCAAGATAAAACTCAAAGATATTGATGCTATTGCAGCAACAAGTGGTCCTGGTTTGATAGGAGGACTTTTAGTTGGACTTATGAGCGCAAAAGCGCTAGCTTTTGCTACCGGAAAGCCTTTTATTGGAGTCAACCACCTAGAAGGACATGCTTTAACAGCTGTTCTAACGCATAATGTTAGTTTTCCCTATTTATTGCTCTTGGTTTCAGGTGGTCATACTCAAACAATTCTTGTCCATGAGGTGGGTCATTACCAGCGTTTGGGCACGACCATTGATGATGCACTAGGAGAGGCTTTTGATAAAACTGCAAAACTCTTAGGTCTTCCTTATCCTGGCGGTCCAGAAATTGAGAAAGCCGCCTTATTGGGGGATAAAAATCGCATTTCTCTTCCACGACCTTTAAAAGGCGATAAACGGCTGGATTTTTCTTTCTCTGGTCTTAAAACTGCTGTTCGGCAAGTTGCAACAGCTATGGCACCTTTGACAGAAAGTGATGTTTCTGACATCGCTGCAAGTTTTCAAGAAGCTGTGATCGATATATTACAGGACCGAGTTGGTTTGTCGTTGCAAAAATTTATCCACCGTTATCCTTTTTCTCATTATGAAGGATGTACTCTCCCTGCCTTAGTTGTTGCTGGAGGAGTTGCTGCTAATCAAGCTATTCGTTATAATTTACAAAAACTTGCTCATCAACACGGCTTTGAATTTATTGCTCCACCTCTTTCTTTATGTACAGATAATGCTGCAATGATTGCTTTTGTTGGTGCTGAGCGTTTAGCACGGGGACAAGTAAGTTCTCTTGATATCGCACCTCGCTCACGCTGGCCATTGGATGAAAAAGCTCCTCCTTTAATCGGGACAGGACGTCGTGGAACAAAAGTATAAATCCGCAAACTAATAAACTACGCAAAGGAGACTTCATGGCTTATTGGCTCTTCAAATCTGAACCCCATAAATGGTCATGGGATATGCAAAAACAAAAGGGAGTTTATGGTGAACAATGGGATGGTGTGCGTAATTATCAAGCGCGCAACAATATGCGCGCCATGAAATATGGTGATAAAGGTTTTTTTTATCATTCAAATCAAGGACTAGAAATAGTTGGCATTGTAGAAGTATGTGCTGAAGCGCATCCTGATTCTACAAGTTTCGATTCACGCTGGGAATGTGTAGATATTCGTGCTATTTGTGATATACCAAATCCTGTTTCATTAAAACAAATCAAAGCCAATCCAAAATTAAAAAATATGATATTGGTCAAAGCTATGCGCTTATCGGTACAATCGGTTACAGAAGATGAATGGAAAGAAATATGCTCTATGGGAGGATTGAAACTCACAGATCTTTAACCTAAAACAATAATTTTGGTGCGTTGGTTAATATAGGGTAAAATACGTTGCATATCACGATATGAAAGTGCAATACATCCTTCTGTTGGCATATAATTATCCCGCGTTAAATGCATAAAAATAGCGCTTCCTTTTGCCATTTTTCGTTCTGTAATATTCCAATCTAGAATAAGGCCCATATCGTAAAGACCATCTTCACGTTGCATTTTTTCAGCACTTTTGGGATAAGGAAGACGTACCAAACGATTATAATTAGCATCCCCACTCGCATCACACCAACCATCGCGTGCTTGAATATGGCGGATCGCTAAAATTGAACGTGGGAAATAACGGTGAAAATTATCGCGAAAGCCCCCTAAACAGCGCATATTTGCTAAAGGAGTAGCACCATCACCTTCACGCTTAAAAGCAGAAATACCAGCTCGGCCTAAAGCACAAAAAAGACGATGCTGACCGATACAAAGAATACCTCGTCCCTGCATGCCTGTTTGTCGGCGAATGACAATAGAAGAAACAAAAGTTTGTTTTTTATATATTTTCTTTTTCAATGCCACTTGCATGCACTCTTATTTTTATGAAATTATTTTCCATCCAATTGGAATGTAAATATACCTTATAGGAAAAAAATGAACGACCATACCCTTTTAATTGTTGAGGATGATAATGATCTTCGTCCTATTCTTGTAGAACAATTGCAAATTCATAAAGAATTTAAAGTGCTTCAAGCAAAAACTGCTGAAATAGGGATCACAATAGCTCAAAAAGAAAATGTTGATTTAGCTATTTTTGGTATCGAACTTCCCGATTTTGACGGTCGTGAAGCTGTCAAAAAATTACGCTCTCAAGGATTTCGTGCTCCCATTATTATGATCACTAATTGTGATACAGATTGCGATACCATTTTAGGTCTTAAGATGGGCGCTAATGATTACGTAACAAAACCCTTTCGTTTTTCAGTGCTTTTAGCTCGCATTCGCGTCCAATTACGCCAATATGAACACAATGAAGATGCAATTTTTTATATTGGCCCTTACACTTTTAAAACGAGGGAGAAACTTCTCATTGATCAACAGAATAATGAAGTCCGCCTCACAGAAAAGGAAGCAGCAATTCTTAAATATCTTTATGAGACCAGAAACCAAAATGTAAATCGTGAAACATTATTGGAACACATTTGGGGCTATAATGCAAATATAATCACCCATACATTAGAAACCCATATCTACCGTTTGCGCAAAAAAATTGAAAAAGATCCTTCTAATGCAAAAATTCTTATTACCGATAATAATAGATATCGTTTGAACATTTAAGTGTATTGCGCGCCCATTGTTTTAAATAAAGTTTGGGTCACGTAAGTTTTTCAGAATAAAAAATCGAATCAGAATGATGTATCTCTTTCACACGTTTGTGGTGTTAACGTAGGAATAAAAACGCGTCGTGACTGACGACAGTGCACCAATAAATCTTGATAGACACGTTTTTGTGCCGAACACATTAAAAGTCCACCAAAATAAGGAAAAATATGGCTGGCCAATGACTCATAAAAAAATGAAAATAACCGCGATACATAGCTTGAAGAAGGCATATAATGTACAACTTCTTGTACTGATTCAATAATAAAATTAGTTTCTTGAAATAAACGGACTACTTGTTGTCGGCTATAAGGTTCGCCATAGCCAAAAGGTGTGTGATCATTACGTGCCCATAATCCACAGCGATTGGGAACAATAATAATGAGCCGGCCATTAGGAATCAAAATACGCCATATTTCATTTAGTGTTTGGCGTGAATTTTCTGTGTATTCAAGTGCATGTACCAATAAAACACAATCAATTGAAGCATCAGGAAGAGGTAAATCTTCTTCAAAAACAAGTGCTGTAGCAACTTTATCAGAACAAGGCCAAGGCGATGCTCCTTGGCTAGCAGGCATAAAGGCATAACATTGTTTTGCACGTTTACGTAATACAGAAAGATAAGGAAGTGCATAACCAAGGCCCATAATCCGTTTATCAATAAGATTAGGCCAAAAAGCATTTAATTGATCACAAAGCGTCATTTGTACGCGCATACCGAGCGTAGAAGTATAAAAATCTTTTAATGTAATTATATCCAATTTAAAATACCGTTTAGAAACAAATTTCAAGTATCGCAAATTTTCACATACTTAGTTTATATGGCATTTTGCTTTTTTGTCTCAAGAAGAAAAATCTTAATCTTTAATTTCTTTAATCTAAATTATCTTAAAAGCATAGCAGTGCAAATTATTTTATAGTTTTCTGTATTACGAGTACTGAACTTTATTATTATTTTTTAGTAGTTTTTTATTCATAATAACTCGCAATATGCTTTTTCCAAGGAGTGATAAGGAATTCCTTCTCAATTAAAATGAAGTAACCTTTCAAGATAATTCTTTTCTTCTTCTGAAATATGCTCATTGTTAAGACGTTTGCGAATTTCATCCAAAATTTGCCGTGCGCGCATCCTATCATTTTCTTTTGGTTCAATCACATCTTCTTGTTTTTGGCCAATTTCTGGGGAAAGTGGACGCCCTAATGGATCTTTAGGATTATAAATAGAATTCTGATTATCTTCTGCTTTATTAAGCATCTCACGCATCTTTTTTAATACATTTTGTGCACCTTGTCGTAAAGCTTCTAAAGCATCTGATTGATTTTGTATTGAAAACTCATAATCTTGCTTATCAAAAGCATCTCCTGCAGAATTCATTTTTTCTTCTGCTTCTGCCAATGCATCGCTTTGTCCAAATCCTTGTACTGTCAATTCTTTTTTCAATATCGATAATTCAGATTGCAACTCATTCTGGCGTTTTTTCAAGGATTCACTCTGTACTTTCGGAACAGTGTTTCCATGTTGCTGCTCTGTTTCTAAATTGTGTGTATCATTGAGAATTTCTTGCTGACGGCGCATTAAATCACCAAGTTGATCCATCTTTTTTTTCATCTGTATCGTTTGGTTATTATTTTGCTCATTTGTTTGATGACTTTTTCGTACCTGCAAATGATCAAGTGTTTGTTCAATTTCGGCTAAAAGCTGTTCAGCTGCAGAAGAAGAACCCATTTTAGCCATTTCCTCAATCGAATTCAGCTTTTTCTGTAATTTATCTGTAGAAAGATTAGATTCTATCGAATCTTTATCTTCTGGCGCCTTTTCAGCTAAAGCATTGATATAATCATTTACAGCTTGTCGTAAGTCTGCCATAAGCCGCTCAATTTCGGTAGCTGAAGCACCATGGCGCAATGCATCACGGAGAGCAGCCTGTGCTTGTTTTAATCTCTGTTGAGCAGACTCAAACTGATCATCTTCAATTCCTAAAGCAATGTTCCATAAATAATCAACGATATCTCGCAATTGATCCTCTGTTTGTGCCATAGAGAGTCTTGTCCATGCACTTTGTAAGAGAAGAAAATGGGTTGTATCTTGAAGACCATTTTCTGGGTGCAAAAGCAAAGCAAAAAGCATATCAAGTACATGCTCGCGTGCAGATGCATTAAGAGCCAATAAACGACGTTGTTCACTGACTGCACGCGCAACAGGATTTGCAAAAATACGCTGTGGTAATGTCATAATAAAAGTTTTGCTGCGTCCCTGTTGACCGGCATCATCTTTTGCTACCAGAGTGATTTTTACTTCCGAACCAGCCCATGGATGGCTTGATAAATCTTGTACCATTCGCATTTTACCTTTTCCACCACGCGCTAAAAGAAGTTTTATTTCAGGTGCCTTATAAATGAGAGAGCTATTTTTTTTCTGATCAAAAAAAGGTTCTATTTCAGCAAAAGCATTTGTAACTCCATAATCATCACTCATTTCATATTGCAATTCTAATGATCCAGATAAAATTCGCCCTGGTTTTTCTGACCAGCGAATTGTCGGTAATTGATCTTTAATCATCTGTAAATGCCATTTTTTTTCCTTATGCCGCGACGATAAAGATAAATATATTGAACGCTCTAAATGTGTTTCAAAAAGCACAATTGAGTCATTTAAAGTCGATTGTTCATTTTTCTTAGTGAGTGAAATTTTTTGTCCATCCTCTTCAGAAATTGCCGTTACTGTAACACCAGCACCATTAGCAACACGCACAACAATTTGACTCCCTTCAGGAATTGTAAACTGTGTTGTTTCACTTCGTGTTAGATAAATGGGGGCAATTCCTGTATAAGCAGGTGGTATAACCCAAGCATCAATCCGCATTAATGTTTCGTCAACAGTAGGACGAAAATCAAATGCATCTGTTAAACGTCCACCTGATGAACCAAAAGAAAAACTAAAAGCACAAACACACAATAAAACAAACACACTCCTAAGAGCCATAGGATCATAGGATGCACTCTTGAGATAAACTAACCTAATTTGCAAATGATGTAATTGCTCTGCCATACGGCGCTGATGTTCACGCCAAATGCTTGCAGTTATATCTCCTTCATCGTCAGAGTATAAACGATCCGCTTGAACATTTAAAGGTTGGTGTTTAAGATCATTCGTTCGTTCAATATAGTCATTGATATCTTTTATTGTAGGAAAACGGAAACCGAAAAGCAAAAAAAGGCTCCCTACCGCTATAAAAAGTACAAGCCACAGAAGAAATAAATGTGCCCAATAATTAAGAGCATTGAAAATGCCAAACCAACTAAGCGAACACAAAAGGCTCAGAGTAAGAAAAAACGGTAATAATCGTGGCCATATTCGCTCATAAAATATGATACACCAAACAAGAATACGCACAAACAAAAGCTTTAGTTCTGAAAAACTTTTGGTGTTTTTATTTTTCATAGATAAACATTTACCCTTTTTTATAGCAGTACGTTAAATCATAAGATTCATACAAAATAATTTTCAGAAAATAAATTGTTTCATCAGAGTTAAGTGGAAATAAGACCAAGACATTTAAAAATTTTCAATCCAATTTGGAATCCGATCGAGATTTATCAATTGTGCATAATCAAGACGTGGACGAACAACCGCATAACGCGCGCCTTGCACTAAAACTTCTGGGATTAAAAGTCGGCTATTATAAGTATTTGACATTACCGCACCATAAGCGCCGGCTCCTGTAACTGCCAAAAGATCTCCTGCTGACAATATTGGCAAAGAACGATTCAATCCTAAATAATCACCAGTTTCACAAATAGGACCAACAACATCTGCATTGATAAGCAAAGCGTCCATTGGTGCTTCTTTCACCAGTAGAACATTCTGCCAAGCTTCATAAAGTGTTGGACGAATGAAATCATTCATCGCTGCATCAACAATAAAAAAATTGCGCTCTTTTCCCCTTTTTAAATTTATAACAGATGTTACTAATATACCAGCTTCACCAACAATACTACGTCCAGGTTCTAGGATAATATTGATCCCTAAAGGTGCAATATGTTTTCTAACGAGCGCTGCATAATCAAAAGGAGAGGGTAGTGAATAATGTTCAGCACCATAAGAAATTCCAAGTCCTCCTCCAATATCAACATGGGTTATAGCACAGCCATCACCCCACAACTGACGTACAAAATCTGCAGTAATAATAAATGCATTTTCAAAGGGCTTTAAATTGCAAATCTGACTGCCAATATGTATATCTACACCACAGACATATAAACCAGGTAGTTGAGCTGCTTTTTTATACACTTCCCGTGCTGATGAGAGTGGAATACCGAATTTATTTTCAGATTTGCCTGTTGTGATTTTTTTATGAGTTTTTGCATCCACATCTGGGTTAATCCTTAATGAGATACGTGCTGTTGTCGAAAGGGCGACAGCGCGCGCTGATAATTGTTCAAGTTCTGGTTCTGATTCAACATTAAAACAACGAATATCTTGTGCAAGAGCAAAATCAATCTCTTTAATTGTTTTGCCAACACCAGAATAAACAATCTTATGAGCAGGGATCCCAGCAGAAAGTGCACGTCGCAGTTCACCTTCTGATACTATATCAGCTCCTGCTCCACTTCGTGCCAAGAGCCGCAAAATCGCTTGATTAGAATTAGCTTTGACAGCATAAGCAATCAAATAAGGCATATCTCGAAATGCATTCTGATAGTTTTCAAAATTTGTAATAAGTGCACGAGCTGAGTAACAATAAAAAGGTGTTCCTATATCCTGCGCTAGCGTAGAAATGGAAAGATCTTCAGCGTGGAGTTCGCCTTGATGATAAGAAAAGAAATGCATAAAAACCTCTATTGTATCAACGGATCAAGAATAAAAGGTTTATCTGCTTTGCTTTTAGAAACAAATGCTTCTTGCGAAGACTTTATCATCATTGAAGATGGTAAATCTATTATTTCTCTACGTCCACAGCTAATTATAACAACACTGCAAAAAAGAACAATTATTAAATTTTTTATAATGGTTATCATACACTTTTTTCCATTATATAGATATCTTGTCTGTATTGTTTTTGCATTAAAAAATAAAATTACTTAAGCGGTTATAAGGCGCTTTTTCCAATAAGCAATCTGACGCAGCACTTCTGAAGGTGCTGTTCCACCAAAACTTTTCCGACTTTCAACCGATTTCTCAACTGTCAAAACGTCAAAAATGGTTGCATTGATATCTGGATGTATCATTTGAAGTTCAATTAATTGTAATTCATTAAGAGTGCACTGTTTTTTTTCCGCTAGTGCCACAATACACCCTGTAATATGGTGTGCCTCACGAAAAGGAAGTCCTAATTCACGGACAAGCCAATCGGCTAAATCAGTCGCTGTTGCATATCCAAAATTAGCTGCTTGTTTCATGGTTTCTTTATTAACTTCAAGATCACCAATAATTCCTCTCATTGCTGCTAGTGATAATTCCAAACTCAAAGCCCCATCAAATACATATTCTTTATCTTCCTGCATATCTTTTGAATAAGCAAGGGGTAAGCCCTTCATTACCGTTAAAAGTCCAATCAAAGCCCCATTTAACCGTCCTGTTTTGGCTCGTATAAGCTCGGCAGCATCGGGATTTCTCTTTTGTGGCATAATAGATGAACCCGTTGAAAAAGCATCTGACAAACGAATAAAATGAAATTGTGCACTCGACCAAAGAACAATTTCTTCTGCTAAACGTGAGAGATGCATGGCACAAAGAGTACCAACGCTTAAAAATTCTAGTGCAAAATCACGATCAGAAACACTATCAATTGAATTGCGTGTTGGCTCACGAAAACCCAGTGCTTCTGCTGTCATAAAACGATCAATCGGAAAGCCTGTACCCGCTAAAGCAGCAGCCCCTAAGGGGGATTCATTCATTCGTTCGATTGCGTCACGCATACGCGATAAATCTCGACTAAACATTTCAACGTAAGCCATCATATAGTGACCAAATGTGACTGGTTGTGCAGTTTGTAGATGCGTAAAACCTGGCATAAAAGTATCGACATGTTGTTCTGCTCGAATCAGCAATTGTTCTATCAATCCTTTTAATATTTGTACCATTTTTTCCATTTCTTCTCGTATCCACAAACGAAAATCAACGGCGACTTGATCATTACGTGAACGTGCTATATGCAAACGCCCTGCAACAGGACCGATTAATTCACTCAGCCGTGCTTCAATATTCATATGAATATCTTCAAGTTTTCTTGAAAATATGAATGTACCCATTTCAATTTCTTGACGAATCTTCTTTAAACCATGGGTAATTTTTTCATAATCGGATTGCGAAATGATCTTTGTTTGCGCTAACATCGCTACATGAGAAAGTGAACCTTCAATATCTTGTCGATAAAGTTTTTGATCAAAATCAATTGAAGCGTTAATTTCTTCCATAATTGCAGCAGGTCCTGCTTTAAATCGGCCACCCCACATCTGGTTTTTTAATTTCTTATCTGTCATACTTTAAAAGCACCTATTAAAAGGACAAAAATTATGATCCCTCAAATTTTTATCAGCCGAAAAAATAAGAATAAGAAAACACAATCCTTTCTTATATTTTTTATCATTGCTTTAATTTTATACGCAACAATCAATCAAAATAGCAATAGAAGAGCACTTTTTCCAAATTTTATTTCAGAAGCAAAAGCTCAAGAAATAGATCTCAACAAAAAAATACAAATGGAGAAAATAGGAGCAATCAAAAAAGTAGCAAAAGGCTTTTTTACACATATGCGATTTTCTGATACTCCCTATGATATGAACCAATTTTCTTTTAAAGATATTGAAGGGAAAGATCATAAATTGTCTGAATTTATAGGAAAACCAATACTCGTCAATTTATGGGCTATTTGGTGTGCACCTTGTCGTGCAGAAATGCCAGAATTAGCACAATTAAAACGTGATATGGGGGGAAATAATTTCGATGTTATAGCTATTAATATCGATAAAAATACTTCTTCTGAAAAAATTCAAAAGTTTTTAAGCAATGCTCATGCTGATAATTTAGTTTATTATCGCGATAGCACGATGAACATTTTTCAGAATATTAGAAAAAAAGGACTCGCTTTAGGTTTGCCTATTACATTTCTAATAAGTAAAAATGGTTATCTTATTGCTTCGTTTAACGGAGCTGCTCCATGGGCTAATGATGATGCCAAAGCACTTATAAAAGCAGTCATTGAAGAAAATTTATAGCTGTGTGATTTTTGAAGCGTAGTATTATGATTAAATCTAGTACTGATAAATAAAGTAGAGCGATCCTTGCAATGAAAAAGGTAAGATTCATCTATCAAATTGTTTTATCCTTACAGATCTTATATATTAACTTGACCAATCAATCTCGCATAAAGACTATATCTCATTGGTGAAAGGCACATTTGCTCAGCCTGCATAACTTACAATACCAAAGAGATTTTAATTGTGAAAATGAGATTAATTTCATAACTATAATTTACAATCTTGTTATCTGTATAATTAGGCTTTTCATTAAAAATCTCTGCTGTAATAAAGAGTTATCTAGAATGGAAAAAAAATTTGCTACAATAAACATTTTGTAGCTGATGACAGTTTTATACCCTGGTAAATTTCAGATTTTTATAGGACTATAATCAATATTATCCATTCCCCAAAGTGATGTGAGTTTTTTTGTGTTTGTCTTTTGTTTTTAATCAATCTAAAATTACCTTATTTATTTGCGCGTTGTGAATGATCACGATAAAACATAATTGCTGCATTTATTTCTCCTCCTAAAATAAAAATCGCGCTTAATATGTACAGAAAAATAATTGCGACCATAATAGAAGTTAATCCTGCATAAGTAGAAGTATAATTGAACATTGTTAAATATTGTGCAAAAGCAATTGAGGTTAAAAACCAAACAAATATTGTTACTAAAATACCTGGTAAAATATCTATCAATTTCCGCTGTCCTGCGGGCAACCATTTATGAACAATTAAAAGACTCGTAAGAAGAACAACTATCGCAATTATATAACGCCATAAACGAATTATACCAATATATTCAGTGATGTGGGAAGAATAGTTTTGCATAATTTTAATCAGTAAAGGTGCTAAAACCAATAAAAAGCTAATAGCGACAAGACCTACTGTTCCAATAATTACGAAAAACAAACTTTGAAAACGACAAAAAAATAAACTGCGCCGATCAATAACACGGTAAGCTTTATTTAATGCTATACGCAAAGCACCCACACCATTTGAAGCAAAATAAGCTGCTCCAATAACTGAAAGCGTTAATAAATCTCCCCTTTGTGTGGTTAGAACAGTAATAATCTCTTTGGAAAGAGGTTCTGCAATCGCATCCGGCAACAACTGTACAAGTGCTTCAATTTTTTGCGGTGTATATTTAAATGCCCCCAGAAAACTAGCAAGAGATGTCCCAAAAATAAAAAAAGGAAAAAATGCTAAAAGTCCAGAAAGTGCAACATGACTCGCAAAAGCATTCCCATTATCACGTAAATAATGACTCACTGCATTGACAAAAATACGGTAGCTATACCAAAATGCTTTTTTTATCAAATTTTAATACCTTTGGATAATATCTTTACAATTAGCACAATTTTTTCATTAGGAGTATATAAAAATAAAAAACACTCATACAATAGGTATTACAGTGTTTATCAGAATGTTCATATACGAGATAAAAAAATATTTTACATTTTTGTTTAAAATGGTCTTTTTGTTTTTATACTGCGGGAAATATATCAGACGTCAATGGGGAAAATTGATTTTAGGATGAATTTATAGGAAGAGATATTCGTAAACTAAGCTGAATTATTTTATAAATAACGAAATTGTGAAGGAAGTTTTAAAAAGTTTATGCTGTCCAAACCATTTTCGTAAAAATATCATAGAGCATTAGATCGGTCGATTCTTTAGTGTCTGAGTGCATTCTTTAATTTAAAATTAGAGGAATAAAAGCCATTCGGATGTTTATATTCCTATAGCCTTTGAGAATTTCCATTCTAAATTATTTCGTGATTGTTCATAAATATAGGATTGAATATATTTATAATTCTTATTTTTAAAGAGGATCTTTAGAAAGCGAAATTTTAAAAGATTTTCGAAATAAATTGCTTTCTTGTGCTTAAGTGATGAAATGTTTACGATAAAATTCTAAAAGAGATTTTAAGGTATTTTTAAAAGATTTTGTCTGTACTTAATACACTATATTATAAGAAGAAAACTATACAACAAAGGATATTATTCGAAAAACACCTAATTTTAAAGTTTTTTTCATTTTGTTATCATATTGTAAAAAAAGCATGCTATAAGAAAAGTGATCATTATGGTAAATTCTTCAAGATCAAAAGAAAAATTAAAAAGTCATAAGGCATCTGTTGTTAAATCTGAAATTATAGACCATGACTCAGAGCAAGAAACACAACACTTAGCAGAGCCAATAATAACAAAGCAAAGCGGTGCTGAGAGCAAAAGTAGATGGGGATCTGGTATTGCTTTGACTTCTTTAGTGGTTTCAGGGATTATTGGTAGTCTTATCACAATAAGTCTTTCGATAGGAATTCAAAGAGCAGGTTTTCTCCCTTCTTTTTTAGGAGTTGATCGTTTGAAGGAAGAAAAAGATCTGCAGATTACTGTACACGCAAAACAAAAAGCAGAAGAAACAGAAAAACAGTTGGATCAAGTGCTTCAACAGCTTGATAAATTGAAGACAGATTTTTCTTCTTTTTCATCACAACGTTTTGAGACTTTTCAAGAGGATGAAGCTTTTCAAAAAGAGAGAAGCAAAGCTCTTGTAATCTTAGAAGAAAAAGTAGATGCTTTCGAAAAGCGTGTACAAGCTTTGATTGGAATGTCAGAAGATGTAAAGAAAGCTTTATTTGTTGGGAAAAGTAATAAAAACGATATTATCGCCTTAAAACAACAGTTAGATAATATACAAAAAGAAATAGTCACTCAGAATAACGACAAAGATGGGATAAATACTGCAATGTTTATTGCAGTAAATGCGTTAAAAAATGCTATAGATCGTGGTGGATCTTATGTGAGTGAATTGGAAACAGTGCAACATTTTGCACCTTCTGTTGCGGGATTTGATTTATTACAGAAAACAGCAAATACGGGTCTTCCAAGTCCTGCAAAGCTTTCGGCTGATTTTGCTTATGTTGCAGATAAAATTGTTAGTACGCATAACGTTGTATCGAATGCTGATTTTTTAAAGAAGGTTGAGGTATGGATAAAAAGTCTTATTGTTTCGCGTCCAATTGGATATGTTGAAGGGACAACGGTACCTGCGATTGTGGCACGGATGGAAGTTGCTATTCAAGCTGGAGATTACGAAAAAGCTTTAGTTGAATGGCAAACTTTACCTCAAAATGCTAAAAATGTTTCGGTAGATTTTATTGATCAGCTTAAACGATACCTTGCTGTCCATCACATTCTGCAGCAGTTGTTGATTGTTAGGCCAAAAGGGTCTTCCGAAGCTGCAAAGATGTAAATAGGATCAAGAATGATACGTATTTTTATTTATGTTTTTGTTGTCTGTGTGATCGGCGCAGTTTTTAGTTGGTGTGCCAATAATAATAGTTTTTTGGTTATAACATTTTTGCAGATGCGGTTTACTGTCTCACTGCTTACGATTGTGAGTGGGCTTGTTATACTGTTGGCAATATTAGTGTTTCTATGGAAGTTTTTTAGAATTATTTTTTCCATTCCTAGAAGTTTATACAGCTTTTTTTCTAGACATTATCAAAAACAGGGTGGCAAAGCTCTTACACAGGGTCTGCTTGCAGCTTTTGCTGGTGATTATATGACTGCGCAAAAAATGGAAGTGCGTGCATTAAGATACCTTGTAAAAGATTATGAACCACTGATAAAGCTTTTAAGAGCTCAAATCTTATTTTTGCAAAAAGATTCTATGAATGCTATTGTTCTTTATGAAGAGATGAAAAAAGAAGAACTGACAAAGCTTGCTGGGTTTTATGGTTTGTTTCGTGAAGCCATAAATACAAAAGCTTATGATATAGCACAGCACTATGCAGAAGAAGCATTAGCTTTATCACCAACGCTTTTATGGGCTCAACAGTTTGTTCTTGATCGATTGAGTGCTGAAGGGAAGTGGAATAAAGCACTTGATGTTTTTCATCGGGCGCAAAGAGCTTTGCCACGCTCTGAGCATTGTACTCCAGAGCGTAAATATATCCATGCTCTTTTATTAAGTGGGTTAGCACTTCATTTCGTTGAGACTCAGCTCGTAGAAGCACGTAAAGCTATTTTAAAGGCTCATAAATTAATGCCTGATTTTGTACCGATAACGGTGATTATGGCAGACATCCTTTATAAATTAAAGGAAGTTCGCAAAGCCGATAAAATAATTATTAAAGCTTGGCAGGAAAATCCTCATCCTGATTTTGGTACACTTTACCTTAGAAGAGAAGAGAGTGCAGTTGGGCGTTTGAAAAGAGCTAAAAAACTCGCTTCTTATAATAAAGATATATTTGAGTCATCTTTTATTGTTGCAAAAGCCGCTCTAGATGCAGGGGAATTGGAATTAGCAAGAGAGTGTGCACAAAAAGCACTGACTTATCATCCACGTGAAGGCGTTTATTTATTATTGGCAGATATTGAAGAAGCACAAGGTAATGATCAAGGGAGTCGTCAATGGTTGTCTTTAGCATTGCGTGCAGAACGTGATCCAGCATGGGCTTGTGATGGTTCTTTCTTTTCTTCTTGGTCGGCAGTTTCTCCGATCAGTGGTCGATTGGGTCGTTTTGAATGGAAAGTACCTCCCCGCTGTTCGCCTATAACATTAGAAGTTGATAACATGGTGCTGAAAAAAGAAGACAAAAAAGATACGATTTATGAAAAAGAAGCTGTTAAAGATAAATCCTTTGAAAAAAAATCATCGATAGGATTTGATTTTTTATTGAAGTCGCAAACAAAAAAAAAGAATAGAAAAAAAGGCGATCAGACACACTTAAATGTTGAAAATTTAGAGGGCAACGAAACAGAAGAAGAGGCTTCTTTGCCAAAAGAGAAATTTCAATTATTTTAGAGGGTGTTGTAACTATTGTTGATAAAAATAAGGCTCTTGTTATTTAAAAAGTTAAATTAAGTCTGATTACAAAAATGATTGGTTAAAGAATGTTTTTAGCAAAAACATGTCTTGATAAAAAGCAAAGAAACAATAAACTGAAAATTGCCGTCGTTTTGCATCGTCAATCTTCACAGACTGGTCTTTTAGGGCAATTTTTACAAAGAAATGGTTTTTCTCTTGATTTTTATTACCCTATTTTAGGGCAAAAACTTCCCAAAACATTAAAACATCATGCCGGCGTTGTGATTTTAGGTGGCCCGATGAGTGTGAATGATAAAGATGTATATATTAATGAGGAAATTGATTGGATTTCATTGTCTTTGAAAGACAATAAACCTTTTTTAGGGATTTGCCTTGGAGCACAGATGCTCGCAAAAAATTTGGGTGGATGTGTTGCTGCAAAAAGTGATGAAAGTGTAGAAATCGGTTGGTATCCGTTGGAAGGAACTGTGCGAGGAAAGGCACTTATGAGCTGGCCAGGAATGGTCTATCATTTACATAATGAAGGTATCTACGATTTGCCCAAAGAAGCTGTTCTTTTGGCAACAGGCCAAACGTATCCCACACAGGCTTTTCGTTATGGTAAAAATGCATGGGGTTTACAATTTCATCCTGAATTAACGCGTACAATGATACAAGATTGGCTAATACACTCAGCTCAAGAATTAACTAAAAAAGGTGCTCAGTCTGCTTCCGCACATTTAAAAGGTTATTCACTCTATGGTCAAGTTTTGTGTGAATGGTTTGACAATACATTACAACAAATTTTTGGTGTTTCCACTACTTGTAATATGGGAATTGAGAACTGTACTGATTCTGAAAATTATTCTTAAAAATAAGAATTTTCATTTAATAAGTTATGTTTAACAATGTGATATCAAAAAATCCAAAAAAGCATAATCATTTTTCTGGAGGAAAAGAGAGCAATGAAGAATGAAATTTGCAAGCTCCTTGTTTTACTTATTCCGCGTTATTAGCATGGTTTGATATTGGTTTTAGCATAAGTAAGATAATATCAGTAATCCTCATTCTTTATTTTGGATTCTCTTCTCTCAAAAGCAGACAACGTCACATTTATCTTATTTCCTCGCAGATTATGTGCGAAGAGATAAATAAGATTTTTTTTAAAGTTGGTTTGTTAGTGCTTTAAGTTTGGAAAGCAGTATTTTTGAGTTGGGCAATCATGCTTGCTGTAAAAGTAAAGCGGGAAACATTGAGATCACCTTCAATCAATGTATTAACGCGGTTGATGATATTGTGAATTTGATCTTCATCAGATTTTATCCAAGCTTCTAGAGGATCATTTTTTTTACTATAATTTTTTAAGATTTTTATAACAATTTGTCGCAAGCTTTCAGCAATATTTTCTTTAGCTTCACTTAAGGCCATACCATCATAATAATCAAGAATAGGAACTGCCTGGCTTGCTTCAGTAATACGATTTATACGAATAATCTGAGCAAGTGAGAAATAGATTTTTGCGGTTTTCATAAGGTCGCTTTTACTTTGTTCTGCAATCAAAGAAATATCACAGATCATTGGGGCAATTTCTAAAAGAGCTAATTGTGTTGCTAAAGCTTTTGGTGCTCCTTCTTCATTGTATTGCGTTGCTTTTTCGTCAATTTTTTGACTAATATCTTGATTGTTGGCATGCATAAGGTTTTTTTCAATCAGGCTACGAGCTTTTTTAATTGTTTGCACAAGTTCCTCTAGTGGCGCTGAGAAATCCATATTGCGCAAGCCCCAATTGGTTGCTTCAAAAAGCATTGAAGTGATTGCTGCATAGAATTTATTTTGATTCAATCCCGGTATTTTATTATCAAGATTATCAATTTGGCTAGAAAGCTGAGGAATTTCAAAACTATCTCGAATGACGATGAAAACACGAATGATGTTTTCAGTTTTTTGACCTGTTATATCTTGCAAGTGATTAACAAAAGTAGGTCCACCGCGGTTTACAATATCATTAGCAATGAGGGTTGCAATAATATCACGACGTAATTGGTGTTCAATGATTTCCTTTTTAAAGTTTTGTTGAAGTTGGGTTGGAAAATAATTCAACAAGGTTGTATCGAAATAACGATTATCAACAATGGGATTATTAGCAATTTCTTCCTGCAGAGTTAATTTAGCATAAGCTAAAATAACTGCGAGTTCTTGGCGTATAAGTCCTTGATTTTGGCTAATTCTTTGCCGCAAAATTTGCTCATTAGGGAGAGCTTCAACTCTGCGATCTAGAAGTTTTTTCTGTTCTAAATCATGCATAAAACGTATTTGATAAGGCAAATCAATGATACTTCGGCTTTCAGCTAGGGAAAGTGAAAGGGTCTGCAAATAATTATTACGCAAGACTAATTGTTCAACTTGTGGGGTCATTTTTTTCAACAACTTATTACGGGCTTCACGAGTAAGTTTTTTTGCCTGTAGAGCTGAGGCAAGAACAATTTTGATATTGACTTCAAGATCAGAACAATTAACACCTGCGGAATTGTCAATGGCATCGGTATTGCATCGCCCGCCGTTTAAGACATATTCAATTCGACCGCGTTGCGTAAGACCGAGGTTGGCTCCTTCACCAATAACTTTGGCTCGCACTTGTTCGCCAGTAATGCGAATAGAATCGTTTGTGCGATCGCCCACTTGAGTATCGGTTTCCGTTGTTGCGCGAATATAGGTTCCAATGCCGCCAAACCATAAAAGATCTACAGGGGCTTTTAAAATGGCCGTAATAATTTCAAAGGGCGTTCCTGTTTGTTTTTCAAAGCCAATAGCTTTTGCTGCTTCAGGAGAAAGAGTAATAGTTTTGGTTGTTCGTGAGAAAATACCACCACCTTTTGAGAGTTTTGTTTGATCATAATCTTGCCAACTTGAACGGGGAAGTTGGAAGAGGCGCATACGCTCTGCATAACTTGCTGCTATATTTGGTTCCGGATCGATAAAAATATCGCGATGGTCAAAGGCAGCGATAAGCTTTGTTTGTTGAGAAAGTAACATTCCATTCCCAAAAACATCGCCCGACATATCACCAACTCCAATACAGGTAAAAGGTGTTGTTTGGATATCGTGATTAAATGATTCTCGAAAATGTCTTTTTACAGCTTCCCATACACCTTTAGCTGTAATACCAATAGCTTTATGGTCATATCCTGCTGATCCTCCGGAAGCAAAAGCGTCATCAAGCCAAAAATTATTTGTTTGGCTAATAGCGTTGGCCGTATCAGAAAAGGTCGCAGTACCTTTATCTGCAGCAACAACAAAATAAGGATCATCGCCATCATGACAAATTACATTTTGAGGCGGGTATATTTTACCATCGATTAGGTTATCAGTAATAGAAAGGAGTGCTGCAATATAGTTTGTGTAAGCTTGTCGTGCAGCTTCTGTTACAATGGCACGATCATTGGTTTGAGGAAGACGATGAGGAAAAAATCCACCTTTTGCACCCACAGGGACAATAACGGCGTTTTTGACTTGTTGAGCTTTAACGAGGTCTAATATTTCAGTACGGTAATCCAATGCACGGTCGGACCAACGAATACCACCACGCGCAATAGGACCAAAACGTAAATGGACACCTTCAACTTCAGGTCCATAAACAAAAATTTCTCGATAAGGACGGGGTTCAGGTAAGCCTTCAATTTGGCGTGGATTTAATTTGGTTGCTATGATACGCCGTGGTTTGCCGTCAGGAAGAGGGGAATAGGCATTTGTTCGTAAGCTTGCAACAATGAGATTACGGTAACGACGCAAAATAAGATCATCATCTAAACTTGGCACTTTCTGCAATTTTTCTTCAATACGTTGCTGAATGATTTGTTCATTGTTGAGTCGTTCTTTTTCTTTATGGCTCTGATGGAATTTCAAATGAAATAAAGCATAAAGATCTTGAGTAATATCAGGATAGGCATTTAAAGTTTGAGCAACGCGTTTTTGTGAATAAGGAATTCCAGTTTGTTGGAGATAGCGCCCATAATGACGCAAGATAACAATTTCACGCCAATCGAGTTGAGCTGTTTGTGTTAAGGCATTAAAGGCATCATTGTCAGCATTTTGTTCCCAAACGGCTTCAAATGTTTCAGCATGTTTTTGTGCATTTTTATCGAGATCAATATCAAGTTGGAAGGCACTTTCCAATTGCATATCGTGAAGATATACAGAACGTCCATAGCCGTCTGGGAGTTCTAATGTTTGTTCAGCAATAACACGAAAGCCCATATTTTCAAGAAGTGGTACACGTTTGGAAAGGGCAAGCGCCTCATTGCGATGAAAGAGTCTCAGAGAAATATTTTGTTTTTCTTTATTGTGGGGGCGGTAAAAAGTAACGAAAAGAGGTTTTTCGTTATTAAGACTTAAAATATGGTCAGCATCTTTAATTGCATCTTCAGCTGAAAATAAATCACGATAGCTATTGGGGAATTGACTGGCTAGAAGTACTTGTTGATCTGTTGCTTTATGAATAAGAGCTACGGTTTGAATACTATCTTCCCAATTTCGTGTTATAGAGCGAACATGATGTTCAAGTGTAGTTCGCTCAATCACAGGAGCACTGTGACTTCCTTTGCGATGGATAATGTAATGGACACGGATAAGCGTACTTTCTAAGAAGAGTGGATAAGATTCAAAAAAATCACTTTTATAGGTCTCAACAAAGTATGTTCCAATTTTTTCGCGGATATTACTACTATATTGGTTACGTGGTACATAGACAAGAATGGAAACAAAACGCCCAAAAGGATCAGTGTGAGCGAGTACCCGTAATCGCGGACGTTCATCCAATTGCATGATAAGTTCGGCATTTTTTGTCAATGTATCAACATCAGAGCGAAACATTTCATCTCTTGGATAGGTTTCTAAGACACTCATCAGCGCTTTTCCAGAATAGTCAGCCGGATTATATCCAAGGCGTTGAATAATAATTTCAGCTTTTTCTTTTAAAAAAGGAATTTGCAGAATAGAGTGTGTATAGGCAGAGGATGTAAACAACCCAACAATACGTAATTCTCCACATAGATACCCTTCTTTATCAAACATCTTAATACCGATATAATCTAACCAAACAGGACGGTGGATTTTTGAGCGGCTATTAGCTTTTGTAACAATAAGCAGATTATTGCTTTCCATAAAAGATAAGACTTCTTTAGGACGTTCTTCTACGCTTGTATCACCAATAATGCGAATAGAAGCATCAGTAAGAATACCTAGTTCAATACTACCGGCTTTAAAGGCTTTTTTTGACTCTTGGCTTTCAGTAAAGTCATAGGTACGCATTCCAAGAAAGATGAAATTATTGTTCATAAGCCATTCGAGAAATTCAATGGCTTTTACACCTTCATTTTGGTAGCTTGATGGAAGATTTGTTTGATAGGTATGAATATGCTTCTTGACTTCTTCAAGCATGGGTTTCCAGTCTTGTACAGCAGCATTGACTTGTTCAAGGACCAAAGTAAGCTCATCTTTAAGCTTTTTAGTTTGTTCTTGGTTTAATGCTTCAATGTGGATTTGCATCAAGCTGATGCGTTGTCCCGAGGTGCATTCAAGAATAGGGTGAGCGATCAGATAAATGTGATTTATTTGTTGTTTAAAGACATGCAAAACAGAATCAAGAAGAAAAGGTTTGTTATCATTAACCAGTGTAATAACGGTTATAGGTTTATCATTGCGCGTTAAAGCGTGTTCAAAGCAAATTGTACTTTTACCTGTTTGGTGGGATTCAAATGCTTCGAGAGCTACATTTGTAGCTTTTTGAAGCTCATCCTTTTTATATAAAGCAATATCTTCTTTATCGGTATGAGCAAAAAGAATTTGTTCTATTTTATTTTGAGTACTCGTTATATCTAATGCTGTTTGTGTTGACACAATCATCCTCCCTTTATTTATTGTGGCAACCTTTTCTTTACGTTAAGAACAGGTCTTTATTCGATTTTTTTACACTGTAACATCTTCCCTTTGAAGTGAATAGTTATTTATTGCAGATAATAATAAAATTATTGTTCCACTTCGTAAAAAGTGTTTCTTAAAAATAGTTTTATTGTTTTAAGAAAGTATATTATGTGGTTGATAAGAATATTTTCATTAATTTTATTTTTTCTGGGTAAGAGCATATTTTTGAAGTGTACAGTGAAAGTAAATATATGGCACGTTTACCGGAAAAACTTTTAAGAGGTTATCAATCCTTTATAACGAATCATTTTGTTCATAAATTAGAACGTTATTGGCAATTGGCGAATGAAGGACAGAAACCTGAAACTTTAGTGATTGCGTGCTGTGATTCGCGTGCGATACCAGAAATTATTTTTGATGCAAGCCCAGGTGAAATTTTTGTGTTGCGTAATGTAGCCAATTTAGTTCCTCCTTTTTCTCCTGATCATCAATATCATGCAACATCAGCTGCTATAGAATTTGCGGTTCAATTGCTTGAAGTTAAGCATGTTGTTATTTTGGGTCATGCGCACTGCGGGGGGATTAGTAAGGTCCTTAATGGAACATGCAAATCCTTATTATCAGATGATTTTATTGGTCGATGGATGAGTCTTTTGGCTCCTGCTAGGGAAGCAGTAATCAACAATAAATTGATAACTCTCTTAGAAAAACAGACTGCATTGGAACGCCTTTCTATTCGTTATTCACTGAAGAATTTGGAAACATTTCCGTGGTTAAAGGCACGTAAAGATCAAGGATTTTTGACAGTACACGGTGCTTGGTTTGATATTGCAAGCGGTGAATTATGGAGTATGGAACAAGAAACGGGTGATTTTGTGCGTGTTGAAAGTGGAGCTTCTGCGCAGACATAAGTGATTTTTATTTTAGGTTTCATCTAAAAAGGCACTGTGTGATATATCTTGACAAAGAAGGGTTTTTGTTGTTTGAAGAAAATAGCATTCAATGACAATGATTAATTTGGAGCCACCGCCTGGGACCCTTATTGAGGTGTAAAAGATCCCAGAGGTCAACATCCGACAACGCGTTGCGTCCTCGGGTGGCATGTTGATTTGTTTGTTATGGAGCAATTGAGGTAAATAATGTTTGAATCTTTGCAAGAACGTCTTGGTTCCATTCTATCTAATTTGACGGGACGTGGTGTTTTATCAGATCAGGATATAACAACAGCGCTGCGTGAAATTCGCCGTGCCTTGTTGGAAGCTGATGTTGCTTTAGATGTTGTTCGTTCTTTTACCGATAAAGTTCGTGAAAAAGCTGTTGGGGCTGCAATAGTTAAATCAATTAAACCTGGTCAAATGGTTGTAAAGATTGTTCATGATGAACTGGTTCATATGCTTGGGAGCGAGAGTGTTTTAAGTGATCTCAATGCGCCGGCACCGGTTGTTATTATGCTGGTTGGTTTACAAGGATCGGGGAAAACAACAACAACAGCAAAGCTTGCAAAGCGTTTAACAGATAAGCACAATAAAAAAGTCTTAATGGCATCGTTGGATACACGTCGTCCTGCGGCGCAAGAGCAACTCCGTCAATTAGGGAAGCAGGTGCAAATTGACAGTTTACCGATTATTCCTGATCAATCTGCTGTCGATATTTCTACACGGGCATTGCAGGCTGCTAGATTAGGGGGCTATGATGTTGTGCTTCTTGATACAGCAGGGCGTAACCATATTGATGAAGCACTTATGCTTGAATTAATAGAAATCAAAGCATCTTCACAACCTTATGAAATTATGTTGGTGGCTGATAGTCTTACTGGTCAAGATGCGGTTAATCTTGCACGTTCTTTTAATGAGCGTATAGGGATTACAGGGATTATTTTAACACGTATGGAAAGTGATGGCCGCGGTGGGGCTGCTCTTTCAATGCGTGCAGTGACGGGTAAGCCGATTAAAGCAATTGGAACCGGTGAAAAAATGGATGCTTTAGAAGAGTTTCATCCCCGTCGTATTGCAGATCGTATTCTCGGTATGGGTGATATTGTTTCTTTGGTTGAAAAGGCTGCTGAAACAATTGATCGTGAAAAAGTAGCAGCTTTTGCGAAAAAAATGCAGGCTGGAAAATTTGATCTCAATGATCTGGCAGAACAATTGCATAAAATGAAAAAACTTGGTGGAATGGGAAGCATTATGGGTATGATGCCAGGTTTGAGCAAGGTGAAAGATCAAATTACAGCTGCAGGTTTTGATGATCGTCTTTTAAATCGGCAATTAGCGATTATTTCATCGATGACCCATGCAGAGCGTGCCAATCCTGAGATTTTAAAACATAGCCGTAAACAGAGAATTGCTAAGGGATCGGGGACAAGTGCAGCAGATATCAATAAGCTTTTAAAAATGCACCGCCAAATGGCTGATATGATGAAAGCTATGCGAGGCAAAAATAAAGGTGGTCTTATGGGAAAAATGCTAGGGGGCCTTGGTTCCAAAATGGGATTTGGTGGTATGGGGGCTCCTGGTGTTATGCCTGATTTATCGGAGTTTGATTCAATTCAATTATCAAAACTGCAAAAGCAGGTTGAAAAGGATCATTTAGGGAGTGGGCTACCCGGACTTCCAGGGCGTGGATTAACGCTTCCTGGTCTTTTCAATGGTCTTTCAGAGGGAAAGGAGAAAATTCCTCCTTTTTCTAAGAAGAAATAAAAAGACAAGAAGAGAGCGAAGTGTAATGCAGGGAAAAGCACCCAATGATTTAAGGTATTTGCGGGCATCTATTGGTAATTTTGATGCAGTGCTGGTTCATATTTTAGCAGAAAGGTTTCATTGTACGCAAGCAATGGGAGTTTTAAAAGCACGTTATGATTTGCCTGCAGAGAATCGTACCCGCGAGCAATGTCAGGTGGCACATTTGTGGCAATTAGCTCTAGACAGTCATCTTGATCAGGATTTTGCTAGGAAATTTTACAGTTCATTACTCAAGAAGTGATTGATAATCACAAAATGATTTCTGAAGAGAATAAAGAAACAAATTAGTTTAAACGACAAGTCAAAGATGACAACAGGAGAAAAATATGGCATTGAAAATTCGTTTGTCCCGTGGCGGTTCAAAAAAACGTCCTTATTATCATATCGTCGTTGCGGATGTGCGGAGTCCACGCGATGGGCGTTTTCTTGAACGTGTTGGTGCATGGGATCCAATGTTACCTAAAGATGGGAAACGTGTGAAACTTAATGAAGAGCGTATCCAATATTGGCTTGGTCAAGGTGCTCAACCGACAGATCGTGTTTTACGATTTTTAGATGCTGCTGGGTTAAAAAAGCGTCCAGCACGTAACAATCCTCATAAAGGTGAGCCTGGTAAAAAAGCACAAGAACGTATAGCTGCAGCAAAACAAGCTGCTGAAGAAAAAGCGGCAGAAACAACTTCAAAAGAAGAAGCATAATTATTGTTAAGCAAACCAACAGTTTGAGTCTTAAAAGCTTATGCAAAGTGAGATTTCACTGTTGGTTTTGTTTTTAAAAAGTTTGTTTCCTTTAGAAGGTGGTTTGGATTTTTAAAGTCAATGGAGGCTTTAAAAGTCAACTGCGCGACCTTTCACTTCCCAATCTCCATAGCGCACGGGATCTTTACCACCGCGTCCGCCGTTTTCTAATGGCTGATTTTCATTTGTTGCATGTTTGCGCCTTTCTTCAGCTTCTTGGAGCGCGCGTTGTGCTTCAGGGGGAAGCCGTGTGTGATCGGGGATGGCGGTATCTTGTGTGCTCATTTTTTTGTTCATTTTATACCTCAATTTCATTGAAGAAATAACACGAGAACCCCATCATATAGAAATAATTATATTTTATCATGGAGTTTTTAATCATGAATAGAATGCGCACAGCGATGCTTTTGGCTTTTATGACGGCTCTTTTTATGGGGCTTGGTTATCTCATTGGAGGAGGCAATGGTATGCTTATTGCGCTTTTAATGGCAGGTGGCTTAAATTTTTTTTCTTATTGGAATTCAGATAAAATAGTTTTGCGTATATATGGAGCACGTGAGGTTGATCAGCGTTCTATGCCAGTTTATTATAATTATTATAATATTGTGAGTAAGTTAGCACAAAAAGCCTCTCTTCCTCAACCAAAGGTTTATATTATTGATAATGCGCAGCCGAATGCTTTCGCTACAGGGCGTAATCCGCAAAATGCTGCTGTTGCTGCTAGTACAGGGTTATTGGAAAAGTTAAGTGCAGAAGAAATTTCTGGAGTTATGGCTCATGAATTAGCACATATTGAGCATCGTGATACATTGACAATGACTCTTACAGCAACAATTGCAGGGGCTATTTCAATGCTTGGTAATTTTGCTTTATTGATCGGAGAAAAACGCAATTCTTCAAGGTTTTCTCAAGGTAAAGGGGCATTTGTTGGGATTATTGCTATGTTGGTAGCACCTTTTGCAGCTATGTTGGTGCAAATGGCTATTAGCCGTACACGTGAATATGCTGCTGATCGGAGGGGTGCTGAGATATGTGGTAATCCCTTATGGTTAGCTTCGGCTTTGAGAAAGATTGCAGGGGGTGGACATGCGGTCTATAATGAAGAGGCAGAACATCATCCAACAACGGCCCATATGTTTATTATTAATCCTTTGAGTGGTGAAGGTGCGGATAGCTTTTTTTCTACGCACCCAGCGACGGCAAATCGTATTGCAGCATTGCAACAGCAAGCAGTAGAAATGAATATATCAACAATCGATCAAGGAATAATCAAGCACTATGAGGAGAATAAACTAAAAGGAGAAAATAGCATCTTAGACTACGAAAATCTAAGTTTTAAGGATAAGAATAGCACGTTAAGCTATCAAGAAACAAATGTTTTGCCACGGGTGAAAAATCGTCCTGCTTGGCTTCGTCGTAAAAATCCAAAGAAATTTTAATCATAAAATTTAAAAAAACAGACTATAGTAAGGGCACTATTTTGAAAGATAAGAAAGCGGGGCATATGTTTGAGATAGATGTGCCTGGGTTGGTTGTTCGACAAGTTTGCGTTCGTTTGTTAGGTGCGGTGCTTGATAAGCATACGCCTCTTTCTGGTTTGACAGATAATGAGTATGGTCATCCACAATATTTGGGACTTTCATATCGTGATCGTTTATTGTGTCGAGCTATTTTGGGAGCAGCATTACGTCACCGAAGTCAGATTACAGTGGCTTTATCACGCTTTTTAACGCGTCCTTTGCCATCACAAGCGTTTTCATTGCACCACCTTTTACATATCAGTATAACTCAAATTCTTTATCTTGATGTTCCCGATCATGCGGCGATTGATTTAGCGGTACGAGTGGCAAAGATTGATCCGCGTATGCGGCGTTTCTCGGGGTTAGTGAATGCTATTTTACGCAATTTTGCACGTGAGGCGGCTATTTTGCGGGTGCAAACACCTACAATTAAAGCTATTCCAACTTGGTTCGAGCGACTTTTAGTATCAACATATGGAGCAGAGAAAGCTGATCAAATTGTAGCAATTCAAAGTATAATACCCCCTCTTGATTTGACGGTGAAATCCGATAGCGCTGGTTGGGCAAAGCAATTGGGAGGAATTGTTTTGCCTAATGGTTCAGTTCGGCTTGTTTCTTCGGCTTATTCTATCACTGATTTGCCGGGCTATGCAGAAGGAGCTTGGTGGGTTCAAGATGTTGCGGCGGCTTTACCTGCTTGTTTGCTGGGAAATATTCATGGCAAGAAGGTAGCGGATCTTTGCGCAAGTCCTGGGGGTAAAACAGCGCAATTGGTTTTGCAGGGAGCAGATGTAACAGCTATCGATATTTCGGCCAATCGATTAAAGCGTTTAAAGGAAAATATGGATCGACTCAACTTCTCAGTACGCTATTGGCTTGGTGATGTAAGACAATTTCACCCTGATCAGCTTTTTGATGCTGTTCTTCTTGATGCACCTTGTTCTTCTACCGGGACAATACGTCGTCATCCAGATATTTTATGGATAAAGACAATGGACGATGTCACCAAATTAGCAGAGATGCAATATGATTTGCTTTTAGCAGCAATTGCTTTATTGAAAAAAAATGGACGCATTATTTTTTCTAATTGTTCATTGGCAAGAGAAGAGGGTGAAGACCTTGTTGAGAAAATTTTATCAACGCGTCATGATATTGTTTTAGAGCCTATTTTAGCAGAGGAAATGGGTGCTATGGCGCATTTGTTATCAATAAAAGGTTTTTTGCGTACAATACCTTCTGATTTTTGTGATGAAAATTTTAATACGGAAGAAAAATTGTTCTTAGGAATGGATGGTTTTTTTGCAGCACGCTTCCGAAAGGTAAGTTAATTAACGTTTCATTTACTCAAATAGTTGAAGTTGTGTTAGATAAATACAAACGGAGATATGGTTTTGGTAATTGCAGAGATTGGTTCTCGGATAAAGGTATCAACCGTTGTATATGCGATAAAAGGATTTCTGCGGCGTTTATGGGTAGGACCACTGTTTCGTTGGCGATTTTCTGGTTTTCGTCCACAAAAGATTTTAGCGCATCCAATTGATTTGCATTTAGCTGATCCAATGATGGCGCATGAATTTTACCATGGCCGTTTTTCTTTTTCTGGTTGTACTGTTCAATCTGGTGCTCTTTCGCCTTTTTCATTAGTGCCGCCAATGCTGGAATGGGAAATAGCACTTCATGATTTTCATTGGTTGCGACATATGACAGCAACACGGAGTGAATTGGCAAAAGTTCATGCGCGTTCTTTGGTGGAAGATTGGTTAGAGCACCATAGTAAGAAGATAAAAGGACCTTCTTGGAGTGGAGTAGTCGTAGCAAGACGACTAATTTCATGGATTTGTCATTCGCAAATGTTATTAGAGGGGGTGAGTAAGAGTTTTGAAAAGCGTTTTTTACGTTCACTTGGTTTTCAGTTTCGTTATTTGCGCATTTTGATTCGTAGTATGGAATCAAATGAGCAGCGTTTACAAGCAGCAATTTCTTTGGCATTTGCATCTTTATCTTTGCCTGTTTCTGCAGCAGTGAAGAAAAAAATACAAACTTATCTTGTTTATGAACTTTCATATCAAATTCTTGTTGATGGTGGCCATATTTCGCGTAGTCCTGCTATTTTGCTCAATTTATTATCGGATTTATTATCTTTGCGTTACCTGTATATGCACAGTAATGAAACAGCACCGCGTGTTTTAATTGATTCCGTTGAGCGTATGCTGCCTGCTTTGCGATTTTTTATTCATGAAGATCAAACATTGGCACGTTTCAATGGCGTCGGACCTATTATACCAGAACGTTTATCGGCTATTTTAAATTTTGATGAAACAGTTGGGCATCCTTTTAGTCATGCCCGTTATTCTGGTTTTCAGCGTTTACAGGCTAATCAAACGACAGTTCTTGCAGATACGGGAAAATTTCCACCATCTTCTGTTGCAGGATATGCATGTTCAGGATGTTTATCATTTGAGATGTCTTCGCAGGGAAATCGCTTTATTATAAATACAGGGATTAATCCTTATGGGCCTGAAGAATATCAGCATTTTGGGCGTTTAACAGCAGCACATTCAACAGCAATATTGAATGATTGTTCAGTGGGCGCTTTTCGCAAAAAAAAGAAAAATGGCGCTTCTTTTTTATTTGAAGGGCCGACGGATGTTAAAGTGCAACGTATAGAAGATTTAGATAAAATTGGCTTTATTGCATGTCATGATGGCTATGTGAAGCCTTTTAATCTTTTGCATGAGCGCGGCCTCATTTTAGCTAGAAATGGGGAAATAATTGAGGGCTTTGATCACTTTTTCACACCGCAGAAAAATCGATGGTATAAATATAAGGCAAATCAAAATGAAGGCGATAGTGTTGCTGTTCGGTTTCATCTTAATCCGCAGGTTGAGGCTAATTATGATGGCAATCGCGTCTGTTTAGCTGTAGAAAGTGGGCAAGAGTGGCATTTTATATCACCTGATGCTGAAATTTTTCTCGAAGACTCAATTGATTTTGCTGATCTAAAAGGTCCACAACGAACACAGCAGATTGTTTTATATTTTCGCCCTGCATTGCAGAGAAAAATTCGTTGGCGTTTTATGCGTCATAAATTAGCATAATATTCGTTTGTGAATATCAAGCAAGGTGATTCTATTATTCTATTATTTGTGGGTTGGAGCATTTGCTTGACGTTCTGTGAGTATGTTTTTTATGTCCAGAGAGACTTTTTTGAATTTTAGCCATTTTATTTTAGGATTTCTATTATGGTTTTTATTGCAAAACAATTTTCTACGGTTGATCTTCATCAAATCCGTCGTGCTCTTCTTTCTGTTTCTGATAAAACTGGTTTGATTGAGTTTGCGCAAGCACTTCATGCTTATGGAATTGAATTGATTTCAACTGGAGGAACATCCAAAGTATTAAGTGCTGCGGGTTTACCTGTAAAAGATGTTTCTGATGTTACAGGGTTTCCAGAAATAATGGATGGACGTGTCAAAACACTTCACCCTTTAGTTCATGGTGCTTTATTAGGAATAAGAAAAGATCCAAACCATAAGGCTGCTATGGAACAGCATGGTATAAATGGAATTGATCTTCTTGTTGTTAATCTTTACCCTTTTGAAGAAACTTCTCTGTCACGGGTAGATTCGCAAACAATTCTTGAAAATATTGATATTGGTGGACCAGCGATGATCCGTGCAGCGGCTAAGAATCACGCTTATACCGGTGTTGTGACAGCAGTTTATGATTATGCACTGGTTTTGGCTGAATTGAAACAGCATGATGGGTGTTTAAGCTTTTCATTCCGGCGTCAATTAGCAACACGTGCTTATGAGCGTACAGCTGCTTATGATGCTGCGATAGCAGCTTGGTTTGCGAAAGATTTAAAGATTAAATCACCGTCTTGGCAGAGTTTTTCTGGTCATCTTGAAAGTGTAATGCGCTATGGAGAAAATCCACATCAACAAGCGGCATTTTATCGCTCCGGTGACAAACGTTTTGGTGTTGCAACTGCAACACTTTTGCAAGGAAAAAAACTTTCTTATAATAATATGAATGATACCGATGCAGCATTTGAACTTGTATCAGAATTTGATCCCCAAAAAAGTGCTGCCGTTGCTATTATTAAACATGCCAATCCTTGTGGGGTTGCAGAAGGGCAGAATTTGAAAGAGGCTTATTTGAAAGCTTTGGTGTGTGATGATGTATCAGCATTTGGTGGTATTATTGCTTTAAATCAGCCTCTTGATGAAGCTTGTGCAGAAGAAATTATTAAAATTTTTACTGAAGTGATTATTGCTCCTGATGCTACAATGCCTGCACGCGAAATCATTGCTCAGAAAAAGAATCTCCGTTTGTTGATAACAGGAGGAGTGCCTGATCCACGTTATGATGGGTTAGTTGCTAAAACACTTTCAGGAGGACTTTTGGTGCAAACGCGTGATAATGCCGTTGTTGATGATCTTGAATTGCGAATAGTAACAAAACGGGAGCCGAGCCAGGATGAAATGCGTGATCTTAAATTTGCTTTTCGTGTTGTTAAACACGTCAAGTCAAACGCTATTGTTTACGCAAAAAACAATGCAACCGTCGGGATTGGTGCTGGTCAAATGAGTCGTGTTGATTCGGCAAAAATTGCAGCGCGTAAGGCTGAGGAACGTGCACAAAAGATGGGCTTAACGGAATCTTTAACTAAGGGTTCTGTGGTTGCATCAGATGCATTTTTTCCCTTTGCAGATGGCCTGCTATCCGTGATTGAAGCTGGTGCAACAGCGGTTATTCAACCAGGGGGATCGATACGCGATGAGGAAGTTATTGCAGCAGCCGATACGCATGGTGTAGCAATGGTTTTCACAGGGGTGAGACATTTTCGCCACTAGATTTGTGTATCTTTTTATTCTTCAAAACAAGAAAAAATTATATGCTTCTATGTTATAAATGCAAATCAGTTATGCAGTTATAACACACCTCATTTTTGTAATTTGTTTTATCTTATCCATTTAGGAATTTAATATAATGGTTTGGTGAAAAGTATGAATATTTTGCGTTCTTATAGTCAATGGCGTCGTTATCGTCGGACGGTTAATGCGTTGAGTAGTCTTTCAACATACGAGCTTAGTGATCTTGGCATTAATCGTGCTGATATTAGTTCAATTGCATGGCGTTCTTCACGCAAATCATTTTGATATTATTGTTTAATAAGAATTTAGTTTATAGAGAGGCCTATTTTCTTTAGTAAACGGGCAGCTTTATTTTTTTCTACTCGATATGGTCAGTAAGGTTCAAGAGGAAAGAGGTCTTTTGTGCTACTTTGGGGTTCGACGTGTTGCTTCGTTGCTTCCTTCGAAGAGGCAAAGCGAACGTTTAGTACGATGCTTTAATCAGATGGACTGTTATACAGTTCTGAAAACAAGCGCGAAATAATATAGAGAGCGACTTATTTATTGTATATTTTTTTCAGTTTTTATATCGAATCAGAAAAAGAGAGGCGCTTAGAATACCGGCAGCTAAGATAAACCATGTTATAGCATAAGTTAGGTGATTATTGTTAAATTGTATAACAGTAAGACCTGCAATAGGTAAATTCTTTTGAGGGTCTATTTGTGACCGAGCATCAATAAAATAGGGAGCAACAGGAGAAAGGCCTAGTTTTTTGGCCATAGCGGGGAGTTCGCGTGTATGCCATAAATTTTGGTCAGGTTTGTTTTTGCGTGGAAAAAACCCATTTTTTTCACTCATCCGTAAAAGGCCTGTAATCGTAATTTGATCTAAAGTATGCGCAGGATTATTGTCAAGTGAATTGTTTTTTTCCTCTTGTTCAAATTGGTAACGTGCCTCCATAGGAATAAAACCGCGATTTACAAAAGTCACTGTGTTATCGATTGTTTTTAAAGGGGTTAAAACCCAATAACCAGTGGTATTTTGTGTAACAGCGGTTACGAGAATATTTTTGTTTGTAAGAAGTTCTCCAGTAATTGTAATTGGGCGATATTCATCTTTATCAAAAGTAACATTTAACCATTGGCTTTGAAGTGGTGCTTTTACTGGTGCAAGGTGAATACGGTGATTAGCACTGGTAATAAGGGTTGTTTTCCAGTTTAATCGTTGTATTTGCCACACACCTAGTGCACTAAAGACAACAAAAAAGAACACACATGAGATGCCAAATAAAATAGAAGAAAGACAGATGCTTTTTCGTTGCTCTTTTATTTTAGGATGATCGATTGTAACCATGATAAGAATATCTTCTAGCATGAAAAGAGCTAAAAGAAAGTATTTGATAATGTATTTATAAAAAAATAATAAAATTGACCAATAGGTTGTCAAAAAAAAACTAAAAGACTTGACCTTTTGTAACTAACAACTTATAGAAATTTAATTTTCCAATAATGCCCGTTCAAGGCAATGGGTGTGTGTTTCGCATCTGTTTTATTTTGCTGGCATTGAAATTAGAGTTTCTTAGAATTTAAAGGTGAAGTCTATGTCTCGTGCCTGCGAATTGACAGGAAAAGCGGTCCAGTATGGCAATAATGTTAGTCATGCAAACAATAAAACGCGTCGTCGTTTTTTACCAAATCTTTGCAATGTAACATTGATATCGGAAGTGCTTCAGCAAAGTTATCGTTTGCGTATTTCAGCAAATGCTTTGCGTTCAGTTGAGCATCGCGGTGGTCTCGATGGTTTTTTGGTCAAAGCTGATGATAAGGAATTATCACAGCGTGCACGTTTATTAAAACGTCAGATCATAAAGAAAAAAGCTGAGCAAGTTGCTTAATCGTTTTGCTTCTTTGCAGAGTGAGCTGTTTACTTTTGCTGGGGAAGCGCCATTCTTTAGTTTTGACGGTCTGGTTGCGATATTTTATTCGTTTTGATTTTCTATCTCTAGGTTACAAAGAATGCTTTCAACAGATAAGTCTTTAGCTGCGCAGAAAAAAGAAAATTACATTTTTTTTGCAAGTTTTGCAATGTGTGTTGTGGTGACAGCTTCCAATATTTTAGTGCAGTATCCTATCTGTTGGTTTGGTTTGAACGATTTATTGACCTATGGAGCTTTTACATATCCGATTGCTTTTTTGATTAATGATTTGACCAATCGCTTTTATGGTCCGGCGCCAGCAAGACGCGTTGTTTATGCTGGTTTCATTACGGCTTTTTTTATTTCTTGGATAATTGCTACACCACGTCTTGCTATTGCTTCTAGTGCAGCATTTTTATTTGGGCAATTACTTGATATTGCAGTTTTTACACCTTTGCGGCGTAAAGCATGGTGGAAGGCACCTTTAATAGCGGGATTGGTTGGTTCAGCTTTGGATACGGTTTTATTTTTTGCTCTTGCCTTTGCGAGTAATTTTGCCTTTATTGATCAATTGGTTGGCTATGCTGATGGCTCTATAGTGGAAAGTCTAACTTTAGGGAGCATTGTGATTCCTGTTTGGATTTCACTTGCTTTTGGTGATTTTTTAATAAAAATTATTATGAGCTTATTTATGCTTGTGCCTTATGGTGTGATTTTGAAGAGTTGTCATACTCCTTTTTATCAAGGGCGCTGAAAAAAGGAGATATCTTTTGTTTATAAGAAATAATAATATTTATTCTATTGCACTGCTGTAATAGGAAGAGTTTTATTCTTAGAAAGAGGAAATGTATCAGTATTTGTTTTGAGATAACATTTGATTCAGGCCTCAATTATTGGTTTGAAATCTTTATCTTTTAAAATTCTGTTCTATAAAGGCTAGGGGGTGTTAAAGAGCGCCGCAAGCTGTTTTGTTATGGCATTCGCTAGTTCTTCAGCATTAACGATTGTTACAGCGCGTTGATAATAACGCGTTACATCGTGGCCGATTCCAATAGCAATGAGTTCTATGGGGGAGTTTGCTTGAATTTCTTGAATCACAGCACGCAAATGTTTGTCCAGATAATTACTAGGATTAACAGAAAGGGTTGAATCGTCAACAGGAGCGCCATCAGAAATAACCATTAATATACGACGATGTTCGTATCGCGATAAAAGCCGCTGATATGCCCAAATAAGGGCTTCTCCATCAATATTTTCTTTTAATAATCCTTCTTGCAACATTAAGCCTAAATTGCGTCGAGCACGACGCCATGGTGTATCAGCGCTTTTATAAATAATATGGCACAAGTCATTCAGACGTCCTGGATGAGAAGGTTTATTTTGATTAATCCATTTTTCGCGCGCTTTTCCCCCTTTCCACGCTTTTGTGGTAAAGCCTAAAATTTCTACTTTGACTCCACAACGTTCAAGAGTTTGTGCTAAAATATCAGCACAACTTGCTGCGACAGTGATGGGGCGTTCTCTCATAGATCCTGAATTATCAATAAGCAGTGAAACAACTGTATTACGGAATTGTGTTTCACATTCCATTTTAAAAGAGGGTGGTTGCATTGGGTCAATAATAAGGCGAGAAAGACGTGTTGTATCAAGATAGCCTTCTTCGAGATCAAACTTCCAAGCACGGTTTTGTTGTGCCATGAGACGGCGTTGGAGTCTGTTTGCTAAGCGTCCAACAATACTTTGAAGATGATTTAATTGCTGATCAAGACAACGACGCAAATGATCTAATTCTGTTACAGAACAAAAATGAGTCGCATCCAAAATAGCATCAAATTCGTGAGTAAAAATTTTATAGCCAGCCAATTTTTCCATTTTTTGAGAGGTATTAAGAAAGTATTTTGATTTTCCTGATTTGTTTTGTTGAGAGTCTTCTTGTTCTTCTTTAGGCTTGTCATTATCATTTGACTGAATGACTTTTTCTTTGCCTTCATTTTGTGCATCGTTACTTTGTTCGGTTGGTTTTTGTTTTTCACTTTGAGATTTTTTTTCGTTTTCACTCTCTTCTTCTGTTTGATTTTGGGTATCATGATTGTTACTTTGTTCTTTGGAAGTTGGATTATTAGAGTTTACTTCCAATGGATTAGTCATTTCTAGTACAACAAGCATTTGACGTGCTATTTGTGCGAAAACATTTTGGTTATAAACATGAATTGTCAGTGCGCGTAATTCTGTTGCAACTTTTTTTTCTATTGATTGGCGCCATAATTCTAAGACAATTCCAGCTTCTCGTGGGGGAGGGCGTTTTGTTATTTTTTCACGCAATAAAAGCGCAATCGCTTCTTGAAAAGGAGCTTCATTTTGATTCCTTATCGTCTTATAATGAGCTTTTTGATATTTATCGGCGAGCATTGTATCAAGATTTTGTGCGATTCCTTTCATTGTTAAAGTGCCAATCGCTTCAACACGTGTTTGTTCAAGTGTATCAAAGATAGCTCGTGCTTCTGGTTCTGTCGGGGCGAATTGGGTATGAATGCAGCTATCATGCCATGCTTTGCGCAGCGCTATGGAATCACCTAATCCCCGAGTGACAGCTAAATCTTTACATGTTGTTTGTTGAGGTAATTCTGGTAAATGCGCACAATTATCGCTTAAGGATGATCTATTATGACTAAAAAAAACATTAAATTTTCGTGTGTTAGCAATAGCGCGAATACAAGTAGAAATAGCTCTTTTAAAAGTTTCAGTATCAAAATTGCTGTTAGAAGAATATTTTGCCGAATTTTTTTTGTTATCGCCTGCTGTTGCAGTCATGATTGACGCATTCCTTAAGGCAAGACATGATGAATAAGTGATTCAGGAAGTTCATTTCCAAAGGCACGTTGATAAAATTCTGCAACAATTGCCCGTTCAAGTTCATCACATTTATTAAGAAAGGTTAAACGGAAAGCAAAACCAATATCTTGAAAAATTGTGGTGTTTTCTGCCCAAGTCATGACGGTACGGGGGCTCATAACTGTCGAAATATCTCCATTCATAAAAGCTTTGCGCACCATATCAGCAACATGGACCATTTGTGAAATAGTTTTTTTACCTTCATTGATTTGAAAATGTTTAACCTTTGAGCAAATGATATCAACTTCTTTATCATGGGGTAAATAATTTAATATTGTTACAATCGACCAACGGTCCATTTGAGCTTGATTGATTTGTTGTGTACCATGATACAATCCTGTTGTATCGCCAAGACCAATAGTATTTGCTGTTGCAAAAAGTCGAAATGCTGGATGAGGGGTAATAACACGATTTTGATCAAGCAAGCTAAGCCGTCCAGAGGATTCAAGTACTCGTTGGATGACAAACATAACATCTGGCCGTCCTGCGTCATATTCATCGAAAATGAGAGCAATATTATTTTGATAAGCCCATGGCAAAATACCATCTTTAAATTCAGTGATTTGCAAGCCATCTTTCAAAACGATAGCATCTTTTCCAATTAAGTCAATACGGCTAATATGTCCATCAAGATTAATGCGAATACAAGGCCAATTAAGACGTGCAGCAACTTGTTCAATATGCGTCGATTTTCCTGTACCATGATAGCCGGATACCATGACACGTCGGTTAAAAGCAAAACCTGCCAAAAGTGCTAAAGTCGTTTGTTGATCAAAAAGATAATCAGGATCTAAATCAGGAACATGAGAGCTTTTTGTGCTAAAGGCAGGCACTTTCATTTCAATGTCAATATTGAATACATCCCGAGCCCAGACTGTTGTGTCTGGTGTATCTGAGACTGTAAGATTTTTTTTTGTCATCATTTTTGAGGAAGATATCTGCTGTTTATTATTTTGTTATCAAACAATACAGAACATAGACCACTTATGCAAATGCTCTCATGATAATAGAGATTGACTATGAAGGAGATGTCTTGTTGCATGATGTTTTTAAAAAACCTTGGTAATTGAGCAATAAAAGTATTTGAATGTAGATTTTTAGCACCTACCAGATTTTTTCAGTAAATTATAGGCATGGAGCACATCACGAAAGCGTTCTTCTGAAGAGCGATTACCACCATTAGCATCAGGGTGATGTTTTTTAACAAGCTCCTTATATTTTGTTTTGATATCTTCAGCTGAGGCATTTTCTTGTAATCCCAAAGTATCAAAAGCTTTGGCTTCCAAGGGTTTGAGTTTTCGTTTGTTCGTATTATTTGAATTTCGTTGGGTAAAAAGTTTGAATGGATCGCGCATACGATTTTGGTAAGCAGCCGTTCCAGAGCGAATTTTTGCATAATCGGAGGCTGTTTTTTTTGCTGTGCTATTATTAAGTCTTGCAGACCATGTTGGACGATGTCCTGTAAGAGCATCTTTGTGAAATTTTGCAATGTCTTTGTCGCTGAGACCTGAGAAATAATTAAAATTTTTATTATAAGCACGGATGTGCTCAATGCAAAAATACAGATATTGTCCTTCGTGATTTCGTCCTGCTGGTGCTTTGTGCGATCCTGTTTTTTCGCATCCTTCCCATTGGCACTTTTGTATTTGTGATTGTCCCTGCTTTTTTTTGTTGGAACTGATACGAATTGAGTCGAATAATTTAGATGTTGTTGTCATATTTTGCCTTATGCAAGATCGGTCTTTTGACAAGAATTGACTTGTAAAAAATTTATTTTCATATTTATTCTATTAAATATTGTATTAAAAAAAACTAGCTGCAATATTCGTCTTTGTGAAGGGAAAAAAATGTCTCGTACAATTCAAATAATAATTGAAACAAAACTGCGTGATGCTTTCTTTCCGCAAAAACTTGAAGTAATTAATGAAAGTCATCTTCATGCGGGTCATCGCCATGATGAACATGCTTTCGATGGCAAGGGGGAAACACATTTTCGTGTGAAAATGCTCTCTTCTGCTTTTTCTGGTATGAAGCGTGTAGAAATACATCGGGCGATTTATAAAGTTTTACAACAAGAATTGGTGACAAATATTCATGCTTTGGCGCTTGAGATTGAAGGTGTTTAACATGTTTTTGTTCAGTTCAAAAGTTTTTTAGGCTCGTGGATGTGCTTTTTGATAAATTTCTAATAAATAATTTGTATCAATATGGGTGTAGACTTGCGTTGTCGATAGACAAGCATGGCCGAGCAGTTCTTGAATAGTTCGCAAATCTCCACCCCGTGATAAAAGATGGGTGGCAAAAGAATGACGTAATGCATGTGGTGTGGTTGTTTCTGGTAAACCAAGATGAGCGCGTAAGTTTTGAACAGTGCGCTGAATAATAGCCGGTTGTAAAGGTTTCCCTCGAACGCCGCGAAATATTGGTTGATTGTTTAATAAAGGATAAGGACAGCATTTAAGATAATTTTCTACCGCTTCATGGACTATCGGAATCATTGGGACAAGGCGTGTTTTTCCTCCTTTTCCAGTGACAGATAAGCTTTTTATACTGGGATCAGCAAATTGTTCTGGAGTGAGTGCTAAAGCCTCTGATATCCGCATTCCACAACCATAAAGAAGGATCAAAATAGCGGTATTACGAGCAATGATCCAGGGTTCATTTTCTTGTTGATTTTCTTCTTTGACTATACGGAGCGCTGATTCTATAGTCAAAGCTTTTGGCAATGATTTTGGATATTTTGGTGTTCTTACAAGTTTTGCAGCGGGAACATTGACTTCTTTTTCACGGGATAAGTAATTGAAAAAAGAACGTAAACTCGCCATATTCCGGCTTAAAGAACGGGCATTTATATTCTGTGTGCGACGGTAAGCTAAATAAGCACGAAAATCAGCTACACGCAAATTAGCAAGATCATTGAGAGTTGGTTGATATCCTAAATGTTGACAGAGAAAGAACAAAAACTGCCTCGTATCACGCTCATAAGCTATTGCCGTTTGAGCAGTCATTCGACGTGTCTGTACAAGACTCTCCAACCAATTCTTTCTTGCAATCAGAAGAGTGTGATCAGCTGGAATCAGAGGAATATTTTTGTCATTTCTACTATCATATTTGAGAAGCATTTTTAGTTAAGAGCGCTTTTCTTTTTTTTAGGCTTTATTTCATTCGCTTGATCATTTTGTTTTTTGAGCTTTTCATTGGAGAGTTGATTTTCGCTTTTTTCGGAGAGTATTTTTAGAAGATTATTCATTGACATAAGATGTGCAAAAATCCACCCTAGGAAACCCTGTTTATGCAATTTAGCAAGTTGATGAGCAAATAATTTATTGAGCTTTTCTTCATCAACCATCCAGAAATTTTCCAATTGTGCTGACACTCCTTTGTCATTCTTTACATTGATTGATTTTTGACATAGAAGATCCATTTCTACAAGGGTTTCAATAAATTCAGCGGTTTTTTCCATATTGATTTTAAAATTTTCAAGAAAATTAATACATTCTTCCATAAATGGTGAAATAGATCCATCTGAATTAAAAAGATCTATTCCTGAAACTTCATTAAACATACCTGATTGTTGATCAAAGCAAACAGAAAGTTCTTGTTCATTTTGCATTTTTGCAAGAACAAAAGGATAGCGGCGGACAAAAGCAGGAATATAAGTGTTTTTTCTCCACTGATTGTCAGCAGTAATATAATCATTATCGTTATCAGAAAGACCTACGAGAGCAACGGATGTATAGTGCCGTTTCTGCTGTTCATCTTGTGCACTCATAAATAAAATAGGATAATCTATAGCGGCTTGAAAATATTCACCACTTGCTAAAGGAACCCAATGGGTATTCTTTGCGAAGGACATATCACTTGATGGGGTAAATTTGAGGTTTTTATGAGTAACTTTGTGAACCGGGGTGACATTTTTGTAAAAGAGCATGACGTTTGCCATAATATTTCTCCTTAATATTAATTTCTATTTTGTCACCAAAATGAGCCTTTATTAGAAGATTTTATGTGGCAACAATATTGAATGCAAGTTACAGGATAAATGAATACTGTAATTTTATAATGATTCTTTCTTTTTTAAAGAAAAAAACTTAATAAGAGGAAGTGTAATAGAAAAATTATGAAAAAGAAAGTATATCTTGCCATTATTACTGCAGCTCATGGAATTAAGGGAGATGTTTTTGTTAAAACATTGAGTGCTGAACCTCAGCGTTTAAAGAGTTATAGTGTTCTTTATGATGAAACAGGACGTGCTTATGAAATTGTTACATTTCGTGTGCAAAAGAATAATGCAATTGTACATTTTAAAGGAATAGAAGAGCGTAGTGTTGCAGAATCCTTGAAAGGAATCAAACTTTATGTTGAAAGAAGCCAATTGGCTGATGATTTGGTTGAAGATGAATTTTATCAAATAGATTTGATAGGTTTTTGTGTTTATGATTGTGCAGATCAACTGCTGGGTAAGGTGAGTGGTTTCTTTAATTTTGGTGCTGGTGATTTGCTTGAAGTACGGTTAGCTTCTCGTAAAAAAGTGCTTATTTCTTTTAGCAAGGCGGCTGTGCCAAAAATTTGCGTTGATTCTGGTTTTATGATTGTGGATCCAATAGCTGCTGGTTTGTCTCATGATCAAGAGTAACGTGCATATGTAAGGGATGAATGGTTATCAATATGGGGTTTCGTGCACGTATTTTAACACTTTATCCTGAAATGTTTCCAGGAGTTTTAGGACATTCTTTAGCAGGACGGGCTTTAAAGCAAGGAATATGGTCGCTCAACACAGTACAAATTCGGGATTTCACTTTAGACAAACACCATAGTGTTGATGATACACCAGCTGGTGGTGGTGCGGGTATGGTGATGCGTGTTGATGTGCTAGCAGCAGCAATCGACAGTTGTCCATTAGATACACCAAGATTGTTACTCAGTCCACGTGGACGACCTTTTAATCAAGCTTATGCGCGTTCTTTGGCGGTTGGTTCCGGAGTAACACTGATTTGTGGCCGTTTTGAGGGAGTAGATGAGCGTATCATTGAAGCACGGCAATTGGAAGAGATTTCTATTGGCGATTATATTCTTTCAGGGGGAGAAGTGGCTGCTCTTGTCTTATTGGATGCGGTTGTGCGACTTTTACCTGGTGTGATGGGCAATAAGATTTCTACAGAGTGTGAGAGTTTTGAAAATGGTTTACTTGAATATCCACAGTATACGCGTCCTTTTGTTTTTGAAGGACGAGGTATTCCATCGGTTTTAACATCAGGTCATCACAAAGCTATTGCTGATTGGCGTCGAGAACAGGCTGAATTGCTAACGCATCGACGCCGTCCCGATCTTTATGCTCTTTACAATAAAAAGCATCAGAAAGCTTGATTCATCCCAAAAAATAATATACTATTAGTAGAGCTTTCTAGAGACTTTCCTTTAAAGAAACTTTCTATATATTCTGGTTTAAATGTGTATCCCAAAATTAAGAGATAGTGTATTCGCTCCTGTATCCAACATAGCCTAAAGAGTATTTTAAAAGCTTTTTTCGGTGAGAGTTGAGCGCTCTGGCTGTTCGAAAAGAATACGAAGGATAAAAAGATGAATATTATAGCACAGCTTGAGGCTGAACAATGCGCAAAAATTGAAGAAAAACGTCAACTTCCTGTATTTCAGGTTGGTGATACAGTGCGTGTTATGGTTCGTGTGACAGAAGGTACACGTACCCGTATTCAGGCCTATGAAGGAATTTGTATCGCTCGTTCAGGGGGCGGTTTAAATGAAACTTTTACAGTTCGTAAAATTTCTTATGGAGAAGGTGTTGAACGTGTGTTTCCACTCTATTCTCCTTTGATTGAAGGAGTTGAGCTTGTTCGTCGAGGTAAAGTTCGTCGTGCGAAGCTCTACTACTTGCGTGGTCTCAGAGGAAAGGCAGCGCGTATTGCGGAAAAGAGAGAGTACCGTAGAAAAGATGAAAACAATTCCAAAGAAATAAAAGAAATGACTGTTGCAGATAATGCTATAAATATCTCAGAGTAAACTGCTCAGTAAGTTATGTAATCAGATTTATTAAAAAATGCAGCTGTAAAGCTGCTTTTTTATTTTAATAATGTCTATTTTAGACAATTTATAATAAAATTTTTAATACCTCTTTTGCTTTTTCTCATTAGGAAGGCTATTACAGAAGAGTGTAAAGCTTCCAGGGCTTTTGTAAGAGGTTGTGAGAGATTGTAGAGGAAGAAGAAGTTTTAATATTTTTCAGTGATGATAATTTAAGTTCAAATTTTTTGAAAAGCACATGACGTATATAGAAAGCAAAGGATTTTGTAAGTTTTCGTCAGAATAAGGTTGGTAGGAGCATAAATTTATAATAGCTAATTTGTCATAGAACCATGAAAAATATTAAAATTAAAATATGCATTTTTTCACAAGAGTCATATTATGATCGTTATAGAATATAGCTGTTAATATATAAGTTAAGAGCAGAGTGAAGCATGAGTAAAAAATATATGTTTTTGCTTAAGAAATGGTGTTAACCCTTTGACGTGAAGATAAAATTGTATTACACAGAGGAAGTTTTATAGTTTATAGCTGTATGACAAATCGGTTTTTTTATGCGCGACCTTTAATCCGTCATTTTAAATAACCGACCTGTAATGTTAGTCCCTTACGACTAAACAAGTTGAAACAATCGTGCACTGAGTCATTTTGCGTGGATTTTCTCGTGATGGTAAAGTTGCAGTGAAAGCCAGGTCAGGATGTTTTATGATAGAGACAACTACAACAAAAGATCGCCCTCGTTCTCCTCATCTCAGTATTTATCGTTGGTCAATTACTATGGCAATTTCGATAGCACATCGTATAACTGGTGTTATGCTTTATTTTGGGATGCTCTTTTTGGCTCTTTGGTTAGTGTCAATTGCTTGTGGAGCTAATGCATTCAGAATGATTAACCAAATTTATGAGTCTCTTCCTGGGCTTTGTCTTTTATTTTTCTATACATTGGCTGGAGTTCATCATATGGTTGGATGTATTCGCCATATTGTTTGGAATATGAATCCTTGTTGTTTAGCCAAAGAAAAAGCAACCTCAACTGCTTGGGCTACAGTTTTTATTTCCCTTATTGTCACTATTGCAATTTGGATCATTGGGTATGGCGTTGTTTAGCCAGAGGTAGAAAAAATGAAAAAAGATTTGCGAACAGAACTTGGAAAAGTGCGGGGCTTTGGTAGTGCACATACAGGAACAGAGCATTTTTGGTTAGAAAATCTGGTAAGTTTTGCCAATGTGCTGCTTTGGACATTTTTTATTATTCTTGTTATGTCATGCGTGGGAAAAGATTACAATGTTGTTCATTCGCGGTTTTCACATCCCATTGTTACAGTTTTGATGGGATTAATGATTTTTTCAAGTCTTTATTACATGAAACTTGGTATGCAGGTTGTTATTGAAGATTATATTCCACATGAAGGTATGCGAATATTCTTTTTTGTGTTGAATATTTTATTTTGTTTTATTTTGGGCAGTATAATGATGTTTGCCCTTTTAAAAATCGCATTAGGGGTTTGAACAATATGGTAAATGCAATATCATCTCTAGGTGCTAGAGTGGGGCATGCTGCATATAGCTATGTAGATCATAAATTTGATGTTGTTGTTATTGGAGCTGGGGGAGCTGGTTTACGTGCAACTCTCGGTATGGCTGAGCAAGGATTAAGAACAGCATGTATCACAAAAGTTTTCCCAACTCGATCACACACGGTTGCGGCACAAGGCGGTATTGCTGCATCTTTATCGAATATGGGGCCTGATAATTGGCAATGGCATTTATATGATACAGTGAAAGGTTCTGATTGGCTCGGTGATACCGATGCAATGGAATATTTAGTCCGAAATGCACCCGCTGCTGTTTATGAGCTAGAACATTATGGAGTTCCTTTTTCACGGACACAAGAAGGAAAGATTTATCAACGTCCTTTTGGTGGTCATACCACAGAATTTGGGGAAGGGCCACCGGTCCAACGCACTTGTGCAGCAGCTGATCGTACTGGTCATGCAATTTTGCATACGCTTTATGGGCAAAGCCTTAAGCATAATGCGCAGTTTTTTATCGAATATTTTGCGCTTGATTTGATTATGACAGATGGGGTGTGTACAGGTGTTGTGGCTTGGAATCTTGATGATGGTACAATCCATCGTTTTTCTGCAAAGATGGTTGTTCTTGCAACTGGCGGTTATGGACGAGCTTATTTTTCAGCGACGTCAGCTCATACATGTACAGGGGATGGTGGCGGAATGATTGCACGGGCTGGATTACCGCTTCAGGATATGGAATTTGTTCAATTCCATCCTACAGGTATTTACGGTTCTGGTTGCTTAATCACAGAAGGTGCACGTGGTGAAGGTGGTTATTTAGTTAATTCTGAAGGTGAGCGCTTTATGGAACGTTATGCGCCATCCTTTAAGGATTTAGCTTCACGTGATTTAGTTTCCCGTTGTATAACACTTGAAATTCGTGAAGGGCGTGGTGTTGGTGCGAAAAAAGATCATATTCATTTGGTGCTTAATCATATCGATCCCGCCATATTGCATGAGCGTTTACCAGGGATTTCTGAATCAGCCCGAATTTTTGCAGGGGTCGATTTGACCAAAGAGCCAGTTCCTGTTTTACCAACAGTTCATTATAATATGGGCGGTATTCCTACCAACTATTACGGGGAAGTTTTAAACCCAACAGCTGATTCTCCTGATCGTGTTCAACCAGGTTTGATGGCCGTCGGTGAGGCAGGATGTGCATCTGTTCATGGTGCTAATCGTTTAGGATCAAATTCATTAATTGATTTAGTGGTATTTGGACGTGCTGCTGCAATTCGTGCAGGCGAAGTCATAGATCGCAATGCAGAGATTCCAGCTATTAATGAGACCGCAGTTGATGAAATTATAGCACGTTTTGACCGTTTACGCTTTGCTCAAGGACAGATTCCAACAGCTATGCTACGTGAAAAAATGCAACGTGCAATGCAAGAGGATGCTGCGGTATTCCGTACAGCAAATTCTTTAGAACAAGGATGCCAACGGGTAAGTAAAATTTGGGATGAACTTTCTGACCTTAAAGTGACAGACCGTTCACTTATTTGGAATTCTGATTTAGTGGAAACATTAGAGCTTGAAAATTTGATGGCCAATGCAATCACGACTGTTTATTCTGCAGCTGCTCGTTTGGAAAGCCGTGGCGCGCATGCACGAGAAGATTATCCAGAGCGTGATGATAAAAATTGGCGTCGTCACACACTTTCGCATTTGTCAAAAGATGGGAAGGTGACATTATCATATCGTCCTGTTCATATTGATCCATTAACGTCCCAAGAGGATGGTGGTATAGATTTAAAGCGCATTATGCCTAAAAAGCGCATTTACTAAGGGAAAAGTGAGTTATGGTACAAATTAGGCTTCCCAAAAATTCTCAAGTTAAAGCTGGAAAAGTTTGGCCTAAACCTGAAGGTGCTACGCATTTAACAGAATTTCATATTTATCGTTGGTCACCTGATGATGAGGATAATCCTCATCTTGATACTTATTATGTGGATCGTTCAGTTTGTGGTCCGATGATTCTTGATGGACTCTTATTTATTAAGAATCATATTGACCCAACTTTAACAATCCGTCGGTCATGCCGTGAGGGCATTTGTGGTTCATGTGCGATGAATATTGATGGAACCAATACATTGGCTTGTACTAAGGGAATGGACGATGTAAAACATCCAATCAAAGTGTATCCACTACCTTCTATGCCTATTGTAAAAGATTTGGTTCCTGATTTAAAGCGTTTTTATGCACAGCATCGTGCCATTGAACCTTGGCTGAAAACTGTTTCTCCTGAACCTGCAAAAGAATGGTTACAAAGCTATTCTGATCGTCAGAAAATTGATGGTCTTTATGAGTGTATCCTTTGTGCATGCTGTCAAACGTCTTGTCCAAGTTATTGGTGGAATGGTGATCGTTATTTAGGGCCTGCTGTTTTACTGCAGGCTTATCGCTGGATTATTGATTCTCGTGATGAAATGAGCGGTGAGCGTCTTGATAATTTAGAAGATCCTTTTCGGCTTTATCGGTGTCACACGATTATGAATTGTACACAAACCTGCCCGAAGGGTTTAAATCCAGCTAAGGCAATTGCTGAAATTAAAAAGCTTATGGTTGAACGACGTCTTTAAAGGTTTATCAGTTAAAAAGAGTATATATGCTTTTTTGCGCATGTGTGTTCTTTATAAAATTGGATCAGACGTAGGTATAAAATCTTTTGTATATTTACTGTTATGCAAATTGGCTGAGAGGAAGTTTGCAAAAGATTTTCATCATACTATTGCTAACGAATTGAGCTTTAAATGTATTAAAAATGATATGCTGAAACATTAGAGTTTTTAAATTTGATTTCTATTTGAAACTGTATTTATGTCGAAAATCTGATGTTATTTGTTGGTCTTTATTTTAAATATATAAAAAATGTAGACTTTAAATTTTAGATAAAACATTAGTACTTTCTGTTTAAAAATAGAAAATTTAAGGGGTTGATTTTAAGTTTTTAGAGTGGGAGCCCACGGAGAAGACGGGGTGCATTATAAGTGAGGCCAGAGGCTTCTTGAATAAGATATTTTTTCATTTTTGGCATCTGATTAATAAGTCCAAGGCCAACATCGCGAAATATGCGCAAGAGTAAGATATCATTAGAAAAGAGTCTGTTGATCCAGTCATTACTGAGAGCCATTCGCACAGTTTCAAAACGTCGCCAACTTTGATAACGTTCGAGAGCTGTCATTGATCCAATATCAAGACCTAATCGTGCTGTTTCAATAATGACTTCTGCTAAAGCAGCGCTATCACGAAGCCCTAGATTGAGTCCTTGTCCTGCAATCGGATGTATTGTATGGGCAGCATCTCCTATGAGAGCAAAACGAGGTTTGATGCAATGGTCTGTTAAAGAAAGGACTAGGGGAAATGCTTGGCGTTCGCCATTCCAAGAGATTTTTCCAAATTGATGACCAATACGTTTTTCAATTTCCTCTTCAAAAATCAAGGCATCAGCTTTAAGATAATATTGAGCAGTATGGTGTTTTTCATTCCATACAATAGCCAATCGGTTGCCTTTGAGAGGTAGAAGAGCAAAAGGTCCAGCGGGGAAGAAATGTTGGATTGCTTGACCATGATGGGATTTTTCATGTTCGATAATGCATGTAATTGCTGTTTGTGCATAAGAGTGAGAAAAGCTTTTAAGACCGGCTTTTTCCCGTAATGTAGAGTGTGCTCCATTCGCTGCCACCAGCAATTTTGTTTGCCAAATTTCTTTATTACTTAAGGTGACTGTTGTATGGAAGTTTTCTTGGTGAAAATGAACGACAGTGGTATTTTCGATAAAAGAGATATCTAGATCTTTTGCACGTTTTTTTAAAGCACTGATGAGCCTTTTATTTTCAACCATACTCGCAAAGGGCTCATCGGGTGTTATATCTCCTTCAAATGTTAAAAAAGTTGGTTTGATCGGATCATTGATGCGTGCATCGGTGATGGTCATTGAATGGATAGGTTGGGCATAAGGTTTGATATGCTTCCAGCACTGTAGTTGTTCAAGCATACGAATAGAAGCAGCAGCAAGAGCAAATGCTTGTGTATTTTTGGTAGATGTTTTTCCTTGGGAAGTGGCATCAACAACATTTATTCTCAGCTCAGGAGCAGCATGTTTGAGAGCCACGGCAAGTGTCAAGCCAACAGCTGCACCGCCTCCAATAAGAAGATCACATTGTTTTATTGTTTGATCGATGTGGGAAGTCACTCTGTTTCTTTCACTTGTGTGGGCAGTTTATTTAATCTTAATTGATATTGATATGACCTTATTATCACTTTTTGTGCAGTCTTAAAGAGAAATTGTTGTGATTATATTGGTTAAAACTGTATTAATATTTTTTATGTTACAAATTTTAGATATAACTCTTGTGTTAAGGGTTTTATGTTTAGGATTGATGAATGCATCAGGGTTCTTCTCTTTATGATTTGCCAAAAAAGCCAGAATATCGGAATTTGCGCTTTATTGAAATATTGTTGCGACAAATAGGAGTTTTGATTGGGCTGAGTCTTCTAGGACTCTTTATTTTTTGTGTTTTAGCTTTGGCGACATGGAATTTTGCAGATCCATCATTGACTTATGCCAATACTAATCAGATCAAGAATCTTATGGGATGGCCTGGTGCGGTTTTTTCAGATCTTGCTATGCAACTTTTTGGTTTGGCAAGTCTTGGTATTTTGTTACCTCCATTATTTTGGTCACTTTTGTTACTTGCACAAAAAGATATCCATAATTTTATTTTTCGCCTTTTCTTATGGTTGATTTCAACGATTTGGTTTACCGCTGCATTTGCTTTAATGACCCCTTTTGCGTCTTTTACAAACTGGCCATTGCCAATAGGTCTTGGGGGCGTTTGGGGAGATAAGATTTTAAATGTTGTTTCTTTGTTTTTATTCTCTTTTTCTTCCCCTATAGAGAGCGTGTTGTGGGGTATTTTTTTAGCGTTTGTCAGTTTTATAATGGCTATTTTTGCTGGCAATGTAGCGTGGCGACGTCAGGTCGATAAAAGCGAAAACGAATTGGTTCATGTGGATCCAGTTTTTGAGACATTAGAAAATGAAGAATATTCTAATAGTGAAGTCCGTAGTGGTTTTTTCTCGACAACTTTTGGAGCAGTTTTGCATTTTCTTTATTTTTTACAAGCCCGTTTTGGACGTTTTTTTTCGCTCATAAGTTTTTTTGAAAAAACGGAAAACTCATTTAATCGAGTTGAGCCCGTTTTTTTTGATGAAAAAAAAGCATTTCAGGATTTCCAAAATAGGGTTATTTCTGCTTCCAATAACTCTGTATTAAAGTCTTCAAAAGCGCGTTCGAAATATTGTTTTACCCTTCCACTTTTGGATTATCTCGCTGTTCCTCCATCAGCAGCGAAAGATATGCGACTTTCCCCTGCTATTTTAAAAGCCAATTCTCAGGAACTTAAGAATATTTTATTGGATTTTGGAGTCAAAGGAGAGATTATTGATGCACGTCCTGGTCCAGTTGTGACTTTGTATGAATTTGAACCAGCTGCTGGCATTAAATCTTCGCGTATTATTGGGTTAGCAGATGATATTGCTCGCTCAATGCGTTCTATTTCGGCACGTGTTGCTGTAATCCCAGGGCGTAATGTTATTGGAATAGAGTTGCCTAATACGTCGCGCCAGATAGTTTATTTGCGGGAAATTTTACAGGCACGGGAATTCTTTGATAGCGAAGCAAAATTAGGGCTTGCATTGGGTAAAACAATAGGAGGTGAAACAGTTGTTGCGGATTTAACGAAAATGCCTCATCTTTTAGTGGCAGGGACGACAGGATCGGGTAAATCTGTTGCTATTAATACAATGATTTTGTCGCTTCTTTATCGTTTAACACCTGAACAATGTCGCTTAATTATGGTCGATCCTAAAATGCTCGAGCTTTCGATTTATGATGGTATTCCTCATTTATTGACGCCCGTGGTGACAGATCCTAAAAAAGCAGTGATTGCTCTTAAATGGGCCGTGCGTGAAATGGAAGAGCGCTACAGTAAAATGTCAAAAGTTAATGTTCGTAATATTGATGGATTTAATACTCGTTTAAAAGAAGCACAAAAACAAGGTGAAATATTGACGCGGACAGTTCAGGTTGGATTTGACCACAAAACCGGTGAACCATTGTACGAAACAGAAACCCTCGATTTAAATCCTCTGCCTTATATCGTTGTTATTATTGATGAAATGGCAGATCTCATGATGGTTGCTGGTAAGGATATTGAAGGAGCAGTGCAACGTTTGGCGCAAATGGCACGTGCTGCTGGTATCCACGTCATTATGGCAACACAACGTCCTTCGGTCGATGTGATTACAGGAACAATTAAAGCTAATTTCCCAACACGTATTTCTTTTTCTGTGAGTTCAAAGATCGATAGCCGGACAATTCTTGGCGAACAGGGAGCTGAACAATTATTAGGGCAAGGAGATATGCTGTTTATGATGGGAGGGGGACGTATTCAACGTATTCATGGGCCTTTTGTGGCAGATGATGAAGTTGAACAGGTTGTTGCGCATCTGAAAGCGCAAGCACAGCCTGATTATTTGGAGATTATTACACAAGAAGTTGCAGATCGTGAGAGTGATGTTTCATCTGTTTCTTCATTAGAAGATGAACCTTATAGGCAGGCTGTGATGGTAGTCCTGCGTGATCGTAAAGCTTCAACTTCTTATATTCAACGTCGTTTGGGTATTGGCTATAATCGTGCTGCTTCATTGATTGAACGGATGGAAGAAGAAGGGATTATTAGCTCAGCTAATCATGCAGGAAAACGAGAAATTTTGGTGCCTACTATAGAGGAACCATTTTAAATAAAGTTTTTTAACACATAACCATCTGTTGTTTATATAAAAAATCAATAGAATATGGTGAGCACATGAGGAGCGTTGTGTATGAGGGTTTATTTTTTGTCATTGAGAAGAGCGTTTAATGTTATTTTTTTATTTTTGTTGTTGATTGGTTCTGCTTTTTCGCAGTCAGCGAAGCAATTGGTTCGAGCTCAGAATATTGCTAATCATTTTGCGGCTATCAAAACGATGACGGGTGATTTTATTCAATTTAGTCCAAAGGGAAAAATAACTAAGGGAACATTTTATTTGGAGCGTCCAGGGAAGATTCGTTTTAGTTACAAGGGAGTGCCGCTGCAGATTGTCGCAGATGGCAAATCTGTAGGGGTTAACAATCGCGCTTTAAATACGTGGAGCTTTTATCAGCTTTCTCAAACACCAATGAAGCTTTTATTGGGTGATACAATTAGTTTATCATCAGCAAATTTATTAGCATTTCGTGAGGATCCGGGGGCAGTAATGATTGTTCTACGGGATAAAACGATTGGCAAAGGACAGATAAAAATGATTTTTGATTCTCAAAGTTATGCGTTGCGGCAATGGACGATTCTTGATCAGCAGAATTTAGAAACTACTGTTCAAGTGATGAATGTACGAACAAACGTTAGATTTGCTGATGGAATGTTTAAAATTCCTTATAAAAATACTGTGATGTCGCGGAGTCGGAATAACAATTAATGCTTTTTCATATCGCTACTTGGAATATTAATTCCATTCGTTTTCGTCTTTCACAGGTTCTTCAATATTTAGATATTTGTTCTGTAGATATTTTATGTCTACAAGAAACAAAATGTTCAGATGATTTATTTCCACGCGAGTTTTTTGAAGCAGCAGGGTATCAATATATCGCGTTGAACGGTCAAAAGTCTTATCATGGTGTAGCGATCATTTCTCGTTTGCCTTTTGTCAGTGTTGAAAAGCGTTTCTTTTGTCACAAGGAAGATTGTCGCCACCTTTCAGTTGTTATTGAACTTCATGGGAGGAGAATTCGAATTCATAATTTTTATATTCCTGCCGGTGGGGATGAACCTGATGTAAACAAGAATGAAAAATTTCGTCATAAGCTTGATTTCTTAGAAGAAATGTCTTCTATCCGTGCAGATCAAGAAGATGGGTTAGAGTCTCTTTTGTTGGGTGATCTTAATATTGCTCCTTTGCCAGAGGATGTTTGGTCTCATAAGCAATTATTGAAAGTTGTAAGCCATACGCCGATTGAGACAGAGCGTTTACAAGCTTTATGTCGTGAAGGTGGGTGGGTTGATCTGATGCGAATGAAATTTCCAGTTCCTATCAAGCTTTATACGTGGTGGAGTTATCGTGCACGCGATTGGGCACTTGCTGATCGCGGTCGACGGCTCGATCATGTTTGGTCTTCGCCAAATTTAGCGGCTTTTGTTAAGGATCTTGTAATTTTTCGTGATGCACGAGGGTGGTCTCAGCCTTCAGACCATGTTCCAGTACAAACTTTATTTGATTTTTCAGGAAATTTAAAATAAGCATTGAATGAAGAAAATGTAATGGATTGATTTTCGAAAAATGCTGAGGAATAAATGGGGATCAGTAATTTAAAACAGATTTTATTGAAAGGATTGTTGTATCCTTTTTTTTCTGTTTTTTTTGTTTTGCCAGGGTGTGTTGTTGGTCCTGATTATCATAAGACATCTTTTTCTGTTCCAGCAATTTGGGGGCAACATTTTTCTGTACAAACCTCTGAGCATCCGGTTGCGCTTGCGGGCTGGTGGCGAAATTTTAATGACCTGGTTTTAGATGAGCTTATTAATGATGCAATTGCTGCAAATAATAGTGTTGCAGTTGCTAAAGCGCGGGTTCGTGAAGCACGGGCTAGTTTAGGACAAGCAACAGGATATCTTTCACCGAGTGTTTCAAGTTTAATTCTAGGCAATCATAGTTCTAGCCAGCCCGATATTTCTTTAAGACAATATCGCGGTGGTTTTGATGCAAGCTGGGAGCTTGATCTTTTTGGAGGGCATAAACGAGCAGTTGAAGCGGCAGGTTATGGTCTTGATGCGACTGTGGAGGATCTACGGGCTACGATGGTCACTCTTTTAGGAGATATTGCAACGAATTATGTTGAAATGCGTGGTTGGCAACAAAAACTGTCGATTGCACGCTCTATTGCTGCGTTGCAGCATAAAACTGCTAAATTAATGGGGGCTAAATTAGAAGCCGGTGATATTTCAGAGCTGGATAATTCAAATGCGCAAGCGCAAATGATCAATACAGAGGCAGATATCTTACAGATGGAAGCAAATTTATCGATGAGTATTCATCGTCTTTCCGTTTTAACTGGGCGTGTGCCTCTCGCATTGCAGGACTTTTTGCAAAAAGGTGCTAAAAAAAAGCAGATTCCACAGCCAAAATGGCCAATCTCTGTAGGAATTCCAGCTGATATTTTGTTAACACGTCCAGATTTACGACGTGCAGAGCGTCAGTATGCTCAAGCAACAGCGCGGATTGGTCAACGCGAAGCAGATCGTTATCCTTCATTAAGCTTAACGGGTAATATTTCCACAACAGCAGAATCCATTGGTCAATTGGCGAAAAGTTCAACGATTGGTTGGTCTTTTGGGCCAAATCTTCGTTTTCCTTTTTTTAATGGGGGGCAAGTGGTTGCTTCTGTTGCTGTAGCACGTGCTCAGCGTGATCAGGCTTTTATTACTTATCGAGCAGCAGTGTTGGGGGCTTTAGAAGAAGTAGAGAATGCATTGGTGCAGTTGTATAAAGAACAACAGCGTTTAAAAAAGCTTTTGGCTGCAAATTCAGCTTATTCACATTCATTGCAGCTTTCGCAAGGCCTTTTTGAAAGTGGGAATACCAGTTTCCTAGAATTACTCAATGCTTATCGTTCCTATTATTCTTCACAAATGTCACTGAGGGATAGCCGTATTGCTCTGGCTAAACATTATATTGCACTGATGAAAGCATTAGGAGGAGGATGGAATGGTGTGGTTGATGTTTCTCGTCCAGAAGTTGTTGATAGGGTTACCAATTCACCTGTGAGAGTAGAACAATGATAAAATATTTTATGATGAAATATTCAACCATAAAACGCAAAAAGCTTTTTTTATTTTGTGTTGTGATTTTTATCATCTTGGTCTTTGAGATACTCACTGCTTTATTTGGGAGCAAAAATACAAAAAATTATGTGACAGCAGTGGTTACGCGTGGTGATATTGAGGAAACGGTTTTAGCTTCTGGAATTGTGCGTCCTTATCGATTGGTGGCTGTTGGTGCGCGTGCAACAGGACGTGTGATTTCTGTCCGCGTTGCATCTGGAGATGTTGTAGAAGAAGGAGATCTCTTAGCAGAGATTGACCCTACAGACCAGGAAAATGATCTGAAAAGAAAAAAAGCAGTTTTGTCCTATTATTATGCGAATTTAAAGGAGCATGAAGCTTATCTGATTCTAGCAAAACAAAATTTAGCACGTCAAAATAAAATGATTGAAGCACGGGCAGTTTCACGTGCTAATTTTGATGATGCAGTAACACAAGTCAAAATACGTGAAGCTCAAATTGCTCAACTTCAAGAACAAATTGTACAAGCACAAATTGATGTGAGGAGTGCAGAAGTAAATTTAAGCTATACGAGGGTAACAGCGCCCTCTGCAGGAACAGTTTTAGCAACCGTTGTTGAAGAAGGACAAAATATTAATGCAGCTCAATCAGCACCAACAATTGTTATTTTAGGAGATTTGTCAAGAATGACAATTAAAGCACAAATTTCAGAAGCGGATATTTTGAAAGTTCATGCTGGACAAGATCTTTATTTCACAGTTTTAGGGGATACACGACGCCGTTATGAGGGAACATTAGAAACAATAGAGCCTGCCCCTGAAGCTATTCGTAATGATATTAGTATTAATCCTAACATGTCATCTAGTTCTTTAGCATCATCAGCTATCTATTATAACGGGCTCGTACATGTTGACAATAAAGATCGTTTTTTGCGCACTTATATGACAGCTCAAGTGAATATTATATTAGGGCGCGCCCGAAATGTATTGTTGGTTCCAAGCGATGCCTTACGCAATGAGACGAAAGAGAATAAAGCGTGGGTGCAGATCTTGGTTGGTCGAGACAAAGTTGTTGCAAAACAAGTAACTGTTGGACTTAATAATAAAGTGATGGCTGAGATTGTTTCTGGGCTTAATGAGGGTGATGTGGTGATTGTTGGTTCACAGGATGGGTTGTTAGTTTCTTCTGATTTACAAAGTGAAAATGAGATCTAAAACATGACAACAGAATCAAAAGATACTGTTCTTGTGTTGAAAGATGTGGTGCGCGAATTTCGTGCAGGTGAGACATTGGTCCGCGTTTTAAAAAACATCAATTTAACCATTAAGCGTGGGGAGATGCTTGCAATTGTAGGAACGTCAGGCTCAGGAAAATCTACGTTAATGAATATTTTAGGCTGCCTTGATCGACCGAGTTCAGGGCGCTATTGGATTTCTGGAAAAGAAATAGCTTTGCTTTCAACAGATGAATTGTCAGCTTTGCGATGCAATCACTTTGGTTTTATTTTCCAGCGTTATCATTTGCTCAATGAATTAACAGCTCTTGGCAATGTTGAAATTCCAGCTATTTATGCAGGATACTTAGCAGAAACAAGGAAAAAACGTGCGCAGAGCCTTTTAACACGTTTAGGGATGCGCGATCGAATGAACCATTATCCCAATCAGCTTTCAGGGGGGCAGCAACAACGTGTTTCAATTGCTCGTGCTTTAATGAATGATGCTGATATTATTCTTGCGGATGAACCAACCGGTGCTTTAGACAGAAAAAGTGGTCAAGAAGTTTTGCATATTTTAGATGAGCTTCATCAAGAGGGACGGACTATTGTCATTGTAACCCATGATATGAAGGTGGCTGAAAAGGCAGACCGTATTATTGAAATCAGTGATGGGAAGATTATTTCCGATAATGTGTCAAAAACTAAGAAAACAAGCAGTAAAGAGAAATTTCTTCAAAAAGAAGATGATCTAAAAAATATGCAACAGATGGGGATTTTTCGTGCTTTGATGGGACGTTTTCGTGAAGCGTTTGTTATGGCTTTATTGGCAATGAATGCTCATCGAATGCGGACTTTTTTAACAATGCTTGGGGTGATTATCGGTATTTCTTCAGTTGTTGCGATGGTTGCTTTGGGAAATGGTACTCAGAAAAAGATTCTTGAGAATTTAAAGAGTTTTGGGACCAATACCTTGACAATTCTACCGGGTAAAAGCCTTTCTGATCCACAGTCGGGAAAAATAACCAGTTTAGTAGAGGCAGATGCCGAAGCGTTATCTGAATTGCCTTATGTTGCTGGTGTCACGTCTCAGATTTCCGTGAATTCAATGGTGTATTGTGATGCAATTGAAACAAAGGCTGTTGTTGTTGGTGTAGGAGAACAATTTTTTCAAATACAGGGGCTCAAAGTAATTAAAGGAAGGTTGTTTGATCAATCAAGCGTACGTGATCGAGCTGTTGATTTGATAATAGAGAAAGAAGCACTTGCCGTTCTTTTCCCCAATGGTCAAGAGAATCCCATTGGAAAAATTATACGTATGGGTAATGTGCCAGCCCGTATTATTGGTGTTGTGGATTCACAAAACCATGGAGGCGTATCAGACACAATACAGATTTATTTGCCTTATACGACAGTACAAACCCGCTTTCTTGGTAGAACAGATGTTCGTGCTATTATTCTTCAAGTGGCTGATAATGTTGATTCACAATTAGCAGAAACTATGATCCGACGTTTGTTAATTATGCGGCATGGACAAGAAGATTTTTTCATTAGAAATTCGGAATCATTTCGTAAAAAAATTATGGAAAGTACAGCAATTTTAACAGTTTTAGTGGCTTCAATCGCAGCAATTTCGCTCGTTGTGGGTGGAATTGGGGTGATGAATATTATGCTGGTCACTGTTGCTGAACGAATTAATGAAATTGGTGTACGTATGGCGATTGGTGCACGCCAGAGTGATATTTTGCAACAATTTTTAATTGAATCGGTTTTGGTTTGTGTTATTGGTGGAAGTTTAGGGGTTCTCTTTGGATTTGCCATTGGAGGCTTATTTGTTTTAGGAAACTCTCCTATCCAATTGATTTATACAACGCGTTCAATTATAATAGCTGTTCTCTTTTCAGCTTTTATTGGGGTGTGTTTTGGTTTTCTTCCGGCACGAAAAGCTTCACGGCTTGATCCTGTTGTTGCTCTTGCGCGTGATTAAGAAACCTTATTCAAGAGGATGGAGGCTCTTTTTGTGATCTTAAGAGCAAAGGTGATATTATCCAAAATAAAAAATAAGATATTGAGGAGTTCTTGGAATATTAAGAATTAAAAATATCTATGATTCAAGGAAATAGGGCAAAAGGATCAATTGTCTAAATTAAAAAGACATTTGAAAAGTTTTTTATAAAGAAGACAATGTCATTCTTATTTTTACACAGATGTTTTTGATATATTCAAGTACAAGAAGACGTATTTGATTGGCTTCTTTTATCCAGCTATCTGCAACATCTTGTTTAATAGGATAGGCAATAAAATTGATGTTAGGCATTAAATATTGAAACTCAAGTAAAGAACGCATCATATGATAATCATGAGTGACGATATAAAGCGTTTTATAGCGATGCTTTTTGATCCAATCAGCACTTTCTTTAGCGTTTCCTTGCGTATTGATTGCTTGATAACCAATATCAATACAACAGGAGAAGAGTTGAGGATTGATGTTCATCATACGGATCAGTTTATTGGGATGTGTTGTTGTGCTCACTCCGCTGATTAATAGTCGCGAACCAAACCCTTTTTCTAAGAGTTTTAGCCCGGTTTCTATTCGGTTTTTCCCTCCTGTAAGGACGATGATTGCATCGACTTTCTGTAAGGGGTGTGGGGGAGTAAATCGTCCAACTTTTTCAGTAAAAGCAAAAAAAATAACACAAAAGATCAAAATGATGATCAAAATAAAGAGTGCTGTTGGTGGCAAATAGTAAAAAAAGGATTTACGTTGTTTTGTAACACTTACTTTGTGTTCAGGAGGAGAGCGTTGCGGCCTATCATGGATATTGGAATCAGAAGTATCGTGGATCATAGAATTAAAATAAGCCGTTTTCGCATTGATCGATTTGTTTAAGTTGTGCTAGAATAGTAATTCGATTGGTGAGTGTCGTGACGATAGCAACACAAAGAATGAGAATGCAAATTTTTCCATAAGTGTTGAAACTCATGGAAAAGTTGCCAAACAAGGCGATGACTTGGCGCGTTTTTTCTATCCCTAAATTATAATTTGTCCAGAAGGAAAAAATATTAAAGAGCAGTGTACTTATCACACCGCCATATAATGCACCGCGGAATGCAGTTTTAAAAAAATGCCAATCAAATTGTTGGGCAATGAAAATGGTTTCAGTACCAAGAAAATATAAGACGTTAATAATATGCGCATTTTCTGCTAGTGCATTGCGTGTCGCGAAAATAATTGTAAGAATTAGTGAGCCAAGAATGAGAGCTAAAATTGCAAAACCAATAAAAACAGTTGTTTGCGCCATAGTGGTAAATCGATTCACCCAAAAGTGATGATCATCAAATTGACCACCTGGGATTTGCATTTTAATGGCGTGACTGATTGCTTGAAAGTTGATTTTTTCATTTTCTTTCAAAGTGACGATAATTAATCGGGGAATAGGAAGTTCTTTGAGGGATAAACCTGTTCCAAGCCATGGTTCAAGTAATTTTTCAGTGGCTGTTTGATCAACAATTTTGGCATCTTGTATCCCTCGAAATGTTTTCACCAATTTAACAGCATCATGAAGAGCTTTTTCAATATTAACATTTTCAATTGGACGGATTTGAATTGTTGCTTCATAGCTAATTTGATTGCTCCAATTACTAGCAGCACGCTGTACTAAATCAACGCTGCTTAATGTTAGACTTGAAAGAAACGTCATGATAGCAATGACTGCAACCAATGCTTGTCCAGACATATTGCTACTAGGAATAATAGGCGTTCTTTTTCCTTTATTAATTGTAAAGATGCGTTTTGGAATATAGAAAATAGGGGAAGGTTTATTCATAAATTGTCATCCGTCCCTGGTGAAGAATCAAACGCCGTGCAGCAACTTGCTCCATCAATGAGATATCGTGAGTGGCAATGATGACAGCTGTGCCAAAACGATTTAATTCAATAAATAAACGAAGTAGACGCGACGCCAAAGATGGATCAACATTTCCTGTGGGTTCATCTGCGAGAAGAATTTCAGGTTGATCAATAAGAGCACGTGCAATCGCTACTCTTTGCTTTTCTCCACCTGAAAGAACGGGTGGTAAAACGTGAATATAATTGCCAAGACCAACCCATCGCAAAAGATCTTCTACTTCACTACGATAGGTTGCTTCTTCTTGTCCCCTGATGCGTAAAGGCAAGGAGACATTTTCATAAGTTGTCATATGATCAAGCAGTCGAAAATCTTGAAAAACGACTCCAATACGTTGTCGCAAAACAGGAAGTTCTTGTCGTTTGAGTAATGCTGTGTCATTTCCAAATAAATCAATGTGACCGCGGGTTGGTTTGATTGCAAGAAACATAAGACGCATCAATGATGTTTTTCCTGATCCGGAAGCTCCAGTTATAAATTGAAACGATCCTTTGGGAATGTGAAAACTGATATCGCGAAGGATCTCAGGCCCCATTCCATAGCGCAAACCAACATTTTCAAAACGAATCACTTTTAATTACCACTTTATGTTTTTGTAGTGAATATAATGTTATGAGAATTCTCTATTAATATTTTACTTTCATTTGCAATCTTTTTTCAGTGTTATTGTTCTATTGAGCTGCCTCAATCATTTTCTGTATTTTGCCGGTTGGCAATAAGATCATCGATGATTTGTGTTCCGGCAAGGGTTGAAACGTCTCCTAAGGTATCAAGATTATTGTCGGCAATTTTTCGCAAAATACGTCTTATAATTTTTCCTGATTGTGTTTTAGGCAGTTGAGCGGTAAATTGAAGCTTATCTATTGTAGCAATAGCCCCAATTTCTTTTCTTACATGTTAAATAAGATTTTGGCGTAACTCCTCGCTTGATGTCATCCCTTCTATTAAGGTTACAAAACTATAAATTCCCTGTCCTTTAATAGAGTGAGGGTATCCTACGACGGCCGCTTCTGAAACATAAGGATGCGAAACAAGCGCTGATTCAAGTTCAGCAGTCCCTAGTCTGTGACCCGAAACATTAAGTATATCATCAATTCGTCCTGTAATCCAGTAATAACCATCGCTATCACGTTTACAACCATCGCCTGTAAAATATTTTCCTTTATATGTGGAAAAATACGTTTGGACAAAGCGCTCATGGTTATTATAAAGGTATACGCATTTGGCCAGGCCATGAATCAGCGATACAAAGGCTTCCTTCTGCTTCTCCTTCCACAATATTTCCTTGAGCGTCAATGATTTTGTAAATGGATGCCAAAAAATGGATGTGTAGCTGACCCCGGTTTGAGCGTTGTGGCTCCGGGGAGAGGAGTGATCATATGTCCTCCTGTTTCCGTTTGCCACCATGTATCAAGAATAGGACAACGGCTGTCTCCAACAGTGTGATAGAACCATTCCCATGCTTCTGGATTGATCGGTTCGCCCACTGTTCCTAAGAGGCGTAAAGATGTCCTTTGAGAACGTTTGACATATGAATCTCCTGCACCCATTAAAGCACGAATGGCGGTTGGTGCGGTTTAGAGTGTATTGACTTGGTGTTTATCGACAATATCCCAGAATCTGCCTTTATCAGGAAAAGTTGGTATGCCTTCGAACATTAGGGTTGTGGCACCATTACATAAAGGCCCATACACCAGATAAGAGTGGCCAGTGATCCAGCCAATATCAGCGGTACACCAATAAATTTCATGGGGATGGTAATCGAAAACATATTGGTGTGTCATTGACACATAGACGAGATATCCACCTGTTGTATGCAGAACACCTTTTGGTTTTCCTGTCGATCCTGAAGTATATAGAATAAAAAGAGGATCTTCAGCATTCATTTTTTCTGGGGGACAATCAGTTGAAGCATGAAGTACCTCTTCATGATACCAGAAATCACGTTCTGCAACCCAGTCAATTTTTTCACTTGTGCGTTTTATGACCATGACATGGTTGACATGTACATTGTGGCCGGCTGCTATATAAATGGCTTGATCAACATTTTCTTTTAAATTAATTGCTTTTCTTCCATGTAAAGCTTGATCAGCAGTAATGATAAAGGTTGAGTCACAATCGATGAGACGTCTTGCAATAGCTTCGGCAGAAAAGCCAGCAAAGATGACTGAATGAATAGCACCAATACGGGCACATGCGAGCATAGCATAAGCTGCTTCAGGAATCATCGGTAGGTAAATGGTGATCCTATCCCCTTTTTTAATACCATATTTTTTTAAGATGTTAGAAAAGCGACACACTTGTTCATAAAGGCCATTATAAGTTATTTTTGGGTCAATATTGGGGTCGTCACTTTCCCAAATGAGTGCGATTTGATCACGGTGATTTTTTAAATGCCGATCAATGCAATTATAGGCCACATTTGTGATTCCGTCCTCGTACCATTTAATCGATACAGAGTGATTAAATGAAGCGTTTTTTACCTTTGTGTAGGGTTTAAACCATTCAATGCGTTAGCCATGTTTTGCCCAGAAAGCTTCTGGATCGTTGAGGCTTTGTTGGTACCATTTTCGGTGAGTTTCATGATTAATGAAAGCATTTTTTTTGAGATGTGTTGGTACTGGATAAGTTTTTTCAGACATTGTTCCCTCCCTATTTTATTGATGTCGAAAAAGTTACTATTTTGTTATTCTGTTTCTTTATCCTATTTTTCATGCGTTCCTTATAATAAGAATGAAAATTTTGTGTTCAGCTGAAGCTACCTAGGTTCGAACAGTTAATTTTGTACAATGAATATTACAAAGAACCTTTTTATGTGCTTTTATAAAGAATGAAAAGGCTTAAATTAAGTAAAAAAAATGATTAAAGGGAACGATTTCCAAACAAAGCAGATCCAATACGAAGAACATTTGCACCAAATTGAATAGCGATTTTAAAGTCATTGGACATGCCCATAGAAAGTTTTGAAAGGTTCGTTTCTTTTGCAAGTTTTGCTAAAAGAGCAAAATAAGGACCAGGATTTTCTTGAACTGGGGGAATCGCCATCAGCCCGACGATATCAAGTCCATAATTATTTTTGCATTGAGCAACAAATGCTTTTACTTCTTGCGGAGCAATACCACTTTTTTGTGGTTCTAATCCCATATTAACTTGAACATAGCAGGGGAGATGCTTTTTCTGCTTTTGCATTTCTTTTGCTAGGTTTTTGGCTATTTTTTCTCGATCAACAGTTTGAATGACATCAAAGATTTTAACAGCTTCTGTTGTTTTATTGGATTGTAAAGGACCAATGAGATGAAGCTCGATTGTCTTGAATTTTTGTCGTAAAGGAGGCCATTTTTCATTTGCTTCTTGCACACGATTTTCAGCAAAAAGGGACTGTCCTACCTGCAGAAGAGGAACAATATTGTCTGCGGAAACAGTTTTTGAAACAGCAATGAGTTGAATATTCTCTACGGGACGATGATAGTTCTCACATGTTTTGGCAATGTCTTGTTGAAGGTTTTTCCATGCATCAATAGAAGAAATATTCCGTGTATTCATAGGGTTATGCTTTCTGTTTTTATGTATTATGCAGTAGTTAGATAATTTTTTATAAAGTTATTAAAAATAATTAATGAAAAGGTTGACGATAACATTAATCCATGGTGAATCTTTATCAGAATTTTGAGATTAATTTTATAATTAGAGTATAATAGGAATGATGAGTGAACGCTATAATCCACGTGCACAAGAACAAAAATGGCAAGCGATTTGGGATGAAAAGAAGATTTTTCAAGCCACTGATGATGGTGAGCGTGAAAAATATTATGTTTTAGAAATGTTCCCTTATCCTTCTGGACGCATTCATATGGGACATGTACGCAATTATACTATGGGCGATGTTGTTGCGCGATATAAGCGGGCAAAGGGGTTTCATGTGCTTCATCCAATGGGATGGGACGCTTTTGGAATGCCAGCTGAAAATGCTGCTGTGCAAAATAACGTACACCCTAAAGTATGGACTTATGAAAATATCACGGTGATGAGGAAGCAGTTAAAGCAATTAGGTTTTTCTTTGGATTGGTCCCGTGAATTTGCTACATGTGATGTGGAATATTATCATCGTCAACAAATGTTGTTTCTGGATTTCTATCAGAAGGGGCTTATTTCGCGTAAGGTGGCTAAGGTTAATTGGGACCCTGTTGATCAAACGGTTTTAGCTAATGAACAGGTTGTTGATGGTTGTGGTTGGCGTTCTGGTGCATTGGTTGAACAACGTGAATTAACACAGTGGTTTTTCAAAATCAGTGATTTTAGTGATGACTTGTTGGCAGGACTTGAAAAGCTTGATCGGTGGCCAGAAAAAGTACGCATTATGCAAAAAAATTGGATTGGCAAGTCACAAGGTCTTCTTATTCGTTGGGCTTTGCATAAAACAGATGCAGTGCATGATGTCTGTGATGCGTTTGATGAAATTATTTGTTATTCAACACGTCCTGAGACTCTCTTTGGTGCTTCTTTTTTAGCTCTTTCTGTTGATCATCCAATTGCGAAGGCTTTAGCACAGAAGGATAAGGAGCTTGATACTTTTATTGAAAGCTGTCGGTGTAATGGTACTACAGAAGTGGCGTTTGAAACAGCTAAAAAACAAGGATTTCGTACGCCACTTTTTGCTGTTCACCCCTTTGATCCGACGGTGCATCTTCCTATTTATATTGCTAATTTTGTTCTCATGGATTATGGAACAGGGGCTATTTTTGGGTGTCCTGCTCATGATCAGAGAGATTTGGATTTTGCACGAAAATATAATCTTGCTGTGCGCCCAGTAATTATACCAAAAGGAAGTGATGCTAAGAATTTTGTCATTGCTGAAACAGCTTATACGGGCGATGGCGTGATGATCAATTCAGGCTTTTTAGATGGTTTTACATTGCAGGAAGCTTTTCAAGTGGTTGCTGAGCGGCTCGAGAAACAGTTGCTCAAGGGTCAGCCTCAGGCACAAAAAACAGTGCAATTTCGATTACATGATTGGGGAATTTCACGTCAGCGTTATTGGGGTTGTCCGATCCCTATGATCCATTGTACGGCTTGTGGTGTCGTTCCTGTACCACGTGCTGATTTGCCGGTTGTGTTGCCCGATGATGTCACTTTTGATCAGCCTGGTAATCCACTTGCGCGTCATAATGAATGGCAAAAGGTAGTTTGTCCTTCCTGTGGTCAATCGGCAAAACGTGAAACCGATACAATGGATACTTTTGTTGATTCTTCTTGGTATTATGCACGCTTTACTACACCTCATGCTCAAGAACCAATAGACCAGAAAATAGCAGCGCAATGGTTGCCTGTTCAACAATATATTGGTGGTATTGAGCATGCAATTTTGCATCTTTTATATGCACGTTTTTTTACACGTGCGATGAAGATGATAGGCTATGTTTCGGTAGATGAGCCTTTCAAAGGTCTGTTTACGCAAGGTATGGTTGTTCATGAAACCTATCGGGATGATCAAGGGTGGGTTTCACCGGCAGATATCGTAGTCGTTGAAAAAGATGGGAGACGTTGTGCATATAAGCTAACCGATCGAAGTGAAGTGATGATTGGTTCAATTGAAAAAATGTCAAAATCAAAAAAGAATGTCATTGATCCTGATGATATTATTGCTTCTTATGGAGCAGATACTATACGCTGGTTTATGTTATCGGATTCTCCTCCTGAACGTGATGTGATCTGGACGGAATCTGGAATTGAAGGCGCACACCGTTTTGTGCAGCGCGTCTGGCGTTTAGTGGCTTTAAGTGCTCCGGTTTTAAAGGAAATAACGCCATGTGCAGGACAGAAAGGAGCTGCTTTAGAACTTTCCAAAGCAGCTCATCGCACACTTTGTGCTGTAGGAGATGATTTAGAAAAACTTGCCTTTAATCGAGCTATTGCACGCCTTTATGAATTATTGAATGTGATGAACTCCTTTTTAAATAATATAGAAAATGCTGAAGATGAAATGAAGTTCGCTATGCGTCAAGCAATGGATTTTTTCATTGCAATGATTGCGCCTATGATGCCTCATTTAGCGGAAGAATGTCATGCTGTTTTGGGTGGAAAGACACTGATATCGCAGTGCGCTTGGCCTGCTTATGATTCTGCATTAACGATTGAAGAGTATATTACTTTACCGGTCCAGATTAATGGCAAAAAGCGGGGCAATGTAACTATTGCTGTGATAGCTGATAATGCGGCAATTGAAGAAGCGGTTTGTGCTCTTGATTTTGTGCAAGCACAATTAGCAGGAAAATCCATTAAGAAAATGATTATTGTTCCAAAAAGGATTGTTAATGTCATTATTTAATGGATTTATTGTTGCTGTTTTTTCTTGTTTGTTTACTTTTCTTAGTGGGTGTACCATTGAACCACTTTATCGTCACGTCTCACAGGTGTCGACGCCCACGATTTCTCTTCTGCATGGTGGGGTATCAGAAAGGATTTCTACAGGACTTTCTGAGAAGCTTGCAGCCATTGTGATTGAAGAGCCCTCTGATCATTTTAGTCAAATGGTACGTAATCATTTGTTGTTTCTTCTCTATGGGCATGGAGGAAAGCCTTCTGTGCCGGTTTATCAATTGTTATTGCAGACATCGGTTTTTACACGGACATCTGTCGAGATAAACAGTGATCGAGAAGGGGATAGAATAGGACACTCTTCTGTTGGGACAATTGTGAGTAGAGCTGCTTATATTTTAAAGAACATGAAAAACGAACCTGTCGCAAAAGGGACAGGAACAATGAGTGCTTCTTTTGATCGACTTCGTCAGGAATATGCAACAGTGCAAGCTGAGAAGAATGCGCAAAAACGCGTTGCTGAAGAATTGGCTGAACGTATTTTTATGTTGCTTGCAAAAGATCTTGCAAAAATTTCTACTTTTTAAAAGCTCAAATTCTTTAAATGTTAAAACTTAGAACGTGTTCCATGTTTTTCATGAAGAAATCTTGGATATGATACGTAAATAGTAGGGTTAGGGAAAATCTTATTTCCTCTTCTTATAATATCTTGTCTCTTTAAAAATATCTTCTTTGATGTGCTTAAATAGGAACGACAATATTCTGTAAGATTTTAAATGCTTTTTAAACGATGTTTTGTCCAGTTTTCGCCCAGTCCGTTGCAAATGTCTGTAAGCCTTGGTCGGTTAAAGGATGTTTAACCAGATTTTTTAAGATTGCTGGTGGAATAGTTGCAACATCTGCACCGCTCAATGCTGCTTCTTTAACATGATGGACAGAACGGATAGAGGCAGCTAAAATTTGAGTTGTAAAATTATATTGGTCATAAAGAGTGCGAATTTCGTGGAGCAGTTCTATGCCATTTTGTCCACAATCGTCGATTCTTCCAATAAAGGGTGAAATAAATGTTGCTCCTGCTTTTGCAGCCAACAAGGCTTGATTAGCAGAAAAACAAAGGGTAAGGTTTGTTTTTAGTCCCTGTTCAGTGAGGGCTTTACAAGCTTTTAATCCATCAAGTGTTAGGGGGAGCTTGATGCAAATATTGTCAGCAATTTTTGCTAAAACAGCAGCTTCTTTCATCATATTATTGAAATTAGTTGCAACAACTTCAGCAGAAACTGGTCCGGTGACGAGAGTACAAATTTCTTTGATAGTCTCAAAAATATTACGTCCAGATTTGAGAATGAGAGAAGGATTGGTTGTGACACCATCAACCAGTCCTAAATTTTGTAATTCTTGGATATCTTCTATATGAGCACTATCCACAAAAAATTTCATTCAAAATCTCCTTGGGTTTTTAAAAGCTTGTTTTTAAACACTTCTATTGGTTCTTCTTATGTGTGTTATGCGTTATTCTTTATAACAAAAGCAAGGGGCTGATTGATGTATATTAGGAGTGGATACAGAATTTCTTGAGAAGAAATAGAGAAAATGAAAAAGTGTATTATTGCGTTGTTTCATTCTGGAATGCTTATTGTGTCGGAATATAAGAACATGCCAGGGAAAAGGGGATATGAGAACAGATAAAATCAAAAATAAGATCAGAGCAATATCGATGTAAAAAGGTGAAGTCAATTGTGACAGAAATGAAAATTGTTTCGGTTGTGGTGCCGATCCCAGTTTCTCAGGTCTATAGTTATGGGGTAGAGCTGCATATGGAGGTAAAAGTTGGCTCTTTTGTGCGTGTTCCTGTTGCAGGGCGCGAGATTTGTGGTTTTGTGGTAGCTGTTGGTGAGTCGATATCTGAAGAAGAACAAAGGAATGGTTTAAAGAGAGTGACAGCTGTTCCTGTAGTGCGTGACAAATTGCGCTTTGTGACTCATGTTTTTGATTGTCCGCCATTAAAAGCTGAAATGATCGCATTTTTGCGTTTTTTCAGTCAGTATACCATGACACCTTTCGGTCTTGTTGCAGGACTAGTTTTGCGTGTGCCGACAGCCTTAGATCCAGAAGAGAAGATGGTGGGTTTGCGTTACTTGGGAGGGGATGTGGGGCGGTTAACACCAGCGCGATCGCGAGTTTTAAAATTGGCTCGTGATGGGATGATTTGGACTCGTTCTGGTCTTGCTCATGCGGCAGGAACTTCTCCTTCAGTGGTGGATCTTTTAAAATCGCTTGGGATTTTTGAAGAAGTTATACTACCAGCACAGGCAGTGGTTGCTATGCCTGATCCTGATTTTTGTCCACCTGTTTTAGAAGGAGCACAGAAATCGGCAGCGAATTTGCTCCGAGAAGGGGTGTTGTCGTCTCAATTTCAGGTTTTTTTGCTTGATGGGGTCACGGGATCAGGCAAAACAGAAGTATATTTTGAAGCGGTTGCTCAAGCACTAAAGGGTAACAAACAGGTTTTAATTTTATTGCCGGAAATTGCCTTAACACAGCAATTTTTAGACCGTTTCCATGCACGTTTTGGAGCTTCAGCGGCTGAATGGCATTCCGATTTAACACCGCGTCGTCGTGAACGTGTATGGCGGCAAGTCGCAGAAGGAAAAGTACGGGTTGTTGCAGGAGCACGTTCAGCACTTTTTTTGCCCTTTCTAGATCTTGGATTAATTGTTGTTGATGAAGAACATGATGGTGCTTATAAACAAGAAGAACGTATTTTTTATCATGCGCGGGATATGGCTGTTGCGCGGGGGTCTTTTGAGCGTTGTCCAGTTATTTTATCTTCAGCGACCCCTTCAATTGAGAGTCAGGTCAATGTTTTATGGGGGCGTTATCAGCAGGTGCATTTGCCTTCACGGTTTCAAGCAGCAGCGTTGCCCCATTTGCAAGTAATTGATATGCGCAAAGGGGGAGTAGAAAAAGGACGCTTTATTTCTTCTGTTCTTGAACAGGCTTTGGGAAAAACTTTGAAAAAAGGTGAACAGGCTCTCTTGTTTCTCAATCGGCGTGGATATGCGCCTTTAACACTTTGTCGGATGTGTGGACATCGCTTTCATTGTATGGATTGTTCGAGTTGGTTGGTAGAGCACCGTTTACGAGGACAGCTTAAATGTCATCATTGTGGTTATTATCAACCTATTCCAGAAGCTTGTCCAGAGTGTGGGACATTGGATCATTTAGTAGCTTGTGGGCCAGGAGTGGAAAGAATTGCCGAGGAAACACGGACGCTTTTTCCACAGGCACAGTTGCTTATTCTGTCTACTGATTTAAAAGGAGGAATCAGTCAATTACGACGAGAATTAGAAGCAATTGCAAAGGGGGATGTGGATATTATTATTGGAACACAGTTAGTTGCTAAGGGGCATCATTTCCCTGGATTGTCTTTGGTTGGGGTGATTGACGCTGATCTTGGTCTTGCCAATGGTGATTTACGTGCAGGTGAGCGCACTTTTCAGCTTTTGTCGCAAGTTACAGGGCGAGCTGGGCGTATGGGATTGGAAAGTTTAGGATTGTTGCAAACTTATCAACCGGATCATCCGGTTATAAAAGCTTTGCTTTCACAACAGCGTGAGGATTTTTATGAGCGTGAGATTGCTATGCGCCAGCATGATTCTTTACCTCCTTATGGACGGTTTGCAGCTTTGATTGTTTCTTCAGAAAAACGCCAAGCTGCAGAAAATTATGCTCGTGCATTGCGCCAAGTTGCACCATCGATGAAAGGTGTGTCGGTGATGGGACCAGCGGAAGCACAGCTAGCGCTTGTGCGGAGGCGTTATCGTTTTCGACTTTTATTCCATGGGCGGCGCTCTTTTGATATGCAAGGGTTTATTCGTGTTGTTCTATCTCGCGCACCAAAAAAGCCTAGTTCGGTTCGGGTTCAAATTGATATTGATCCGCAAAGTTTTCTCTAAAAAATAAGGATATCTATTTGTTTATTAAAAACATGTTTTCAATGGGGGAGCTGTTTTGAAAAAGATTGGATTTATAATTTTTATTTTTACTTGGCTTATCGGAACAGGAGTACAAGCATCGGTTTCTGATGTGATTAAAAACAATGAAAAAAAGGAAATGCAAAGCGTTGATGCGACTGTTTTTGTTTTTACTTATCGGTTGATGAGAGAAATAGAAAAGGCTTTTCAGCCAATCATTGCTTCTCCACAACAAGTGATGCGATCTCTTTGTGGTTTTCCAGTTATGAATTCTCGCCAATTGGTTTATGGTTATGCAGCTTTTTATGACGATATAATTTTGCAAGATATTATGGCTTTTAATAAATCACTAAGTGTTCACCATAAGAGTATCGTTGGACCGCTGACAGCGCAAATTTTGCAGCATTTACAAAATCATCGTAAATTGATGGAAAAGGCTCGTATTTTGGATCTTTCAGTAGACGTTGTGGAAGCTCTTTTGATGGATGAAAGTTTTAAGATGGATGTTTTACTAGCTAAAGTTGGAACAGAAATTTCCTCTTCAGTATTTGACACTTTTTACGAAGTGGATATGAAAAAATTGAATCAGGTATCGACCGATATCAAAAATGGACTCAAAAAAAAATGTGTTACTCATCCGTCAATTGAAAAACTATTTTAGTTATTTTATCTAAAAATTTTCAAAAAGCGTCACTTTGTGGTGTTGCGAGTCGGTTATGTCTATGCTAGAGGTTGAGAAATTTTTGTTCTGAGTTTCAAGAAAAAGATTTTTGGAATTTGAAATATGTGGTCCATTTTATCTGATCAATATCAGAGAATCCCTTAAGGAAAGAGGCGGTATTTCATGTCAGATTCAGTTTCTCTTGTGCCATTGCCGTTAATGAGCCAGCGTTATGCAAAAGCATTTTTTGATTTGGCTCAAGAAACAGGTTGTGTTGAGCATGTTGAAAAGGAAGTAGCGTCTTTCTTGAAAGTTTTGGAGCAAAATGAGGATTTGAAACATTTTATACACAGCCCATTCTTTTCAGTAAGAGAACAGAAAGAAGCATTAAATGTTCTTTGTGAAAGCATGGGATCGGCTCATCAAGAAGCGGGTCACATTTTTCGCAATTTTTTGGGCGTTATTGCAGCTAATCGTAGGCTCTTTGCGTTATCGAGTATTTTACGAGCTTTTCAGCGTCATCTTGCTTTTCTCCGTAGAGAGTTTTTGGCGCAAGTTACTTCTGCATATCCTTTAAATGCTCAGCAGAAAGGGATGTTGTGTGGAGCGTTGGAAAGTGTTGTTCAGGGGAGTGTTGTATTACAGGTTTCTGTTGATCCAACAATTCTTGGGGGGGTTATCATTCGTTTAGGGTCATATCAAATTGATATGTCCGTTATAACAAAATTATCTTCACTTAAGCTTGCATTGAAAAAAGAGGTCAGCTGATGGATATTAGACCGTCTGAAATTTCAAAAATTCTAAAAAAGCAAATCAAGAGCTTTGACCAAAAAGCTGAAGTTTCAGAGGTTGGTTGGGTTTTATCTGTGGGTGATGGGATTGCTCGCGTTTATGGTCTGGATAATGTCCAGGCGGGTGAGATGGTTGCTTTCTCCAATGGTGTGCAGGGGATGGCACTGAATTTGGAAATTGATAATGTTGGGGTTGTGATTTTTGGATCAGACCGTGATATCCGTGAGGGTGATACCGTTAAACGACTTGGTGCTATTGTGGATGTTCCTGTAGGGCCAGCTTTGCTCGGTCGTGTTGTGGATGCACTGGGTAATCCTATTGATGGAAAGGGCCCTATCAAAACAAAGGAGCGTCGTCGTGTGGATGTCAAGGCTCCTGGTATCATTCCACGTCAGTCTGTGCATGAGCCTATGTCAACCGGATTAAAGGTTATTGATGCTTTGATCCCGATTGGACGTGGACAGCGTGAATTGGTGATCGGTGATCGTCAAACAGGAAAAACAGCTATTTTGCTCGATACATTTCTCAATCAGAAGTCTTTTCATGAAGAGAGAGGGCGAGAGAAAGACAAAGTATATTGTATCTATGTGGCAATCGGTCAGAAACGTTCAGCGGTTGCACAATTTGTTAAAGTCTTGGAAGAACACGGAGCTCTTGATTATTCAATTATTGTCGCAGCTACAGCCTCTGATTCTGCTCCGATGCAATTTATTGCTCCTCTTGCTGGTTGTGCAATGGGAGAGTATTTTCGCGATAATGGTCAACATGCTTTGATTGGTTATGATGATCTTTCCAAACAGGCTGTGGCTTATCGTCAAATGTCTCTTTTATTGCGTCGCCCTCCTGGTCGTGAAGCTTATCCAGGAGATGTTTTTTATCTGCACTCTCGTCTTTTGGAACGGGCTGCAAAGCTTAATGCAGATAATGGTTCCGGATCTTTAACGGCTCTGCCGGTGATTGAAACACAAGCTAATGATGTTTCTGCTTATATTCCAACCAATGTGATTTCAATCACCGATGGTCAGATTTTTCTGGAGACAAATTTATTCTATCAAGGGATTCGTCCTGCAGTGAATGTTGGGCTTTCTGTTTCACGTGTTGGTTCTGCTGCTCAAATTAAGGCAATGAAGCAGGTTGCTGGTTCTATCAAGGGTGAATTAGCTCAATATCGGGAAATGGCGGCTTTTGCGCAATTTGGTTCAGATTTAGATGCGTCAACGCAGCATCTTTTAAATCGTGGTGAACGTTTGACAGAGCTTTTAAAGCAGCTACAATTTTCACCACTTAAAATACAAGAACAAGTTGTTGTTATTTTCGCTGGTGTGAATGGTTATCTTGATTCATTAGCTGTTTCTGATGTTGGGCGATTTGAACAGGGACTTTTGACACTCCTACGCAGTAATCATGAGGAGCTCTTAGATGCCATCGCTGAGCAAAAACAAATAACGGATGAAATTAAAACTAAGATGATTGCTGTCCTTGATAGTTATGCAAAGAGTTTTTCTTAATTGATTGGTGGAATGCTTAAATGGCGTCGCTAAAGGATCTTAGAGACCGTATTGCCTCGGTTAAGGCAACTCAAAAGATTACCAAAGCCATGCAGATGGTTGCAGCGGCAAAGTTGCACCGTGCGCAAGAAGCTGCTGAATCTGCGCGTCCCTACGCTCAGCGTATGGCTGCTCTTTTAGCGCGTGTATTTGCTGATATTGATCCAGTGGATGCACCACCTTTAATGTGCGGTACAGGGCGAGATGATAAGCACCTTTTAGTCGTTTGTACAGCTGAGCGTGGTTTGTGTGGTGCTTTTAATACGCAAATTGTTCGTCATGCGCGTGAACGTATTAATGGCCTTCTTTCTAGAGGTAAAACGGTTAAAATTTTAACTGTTGGAAAAAAAGGAGCAGATATTTTGCTTCGTGATTTTAAAGCTCTGATGGTTGATCATGTTGATTTGCGTTCTGTGAAACAGATAACTTTTGCCGAGGCAGAAAAAATCAGTAAGTGTATTATTGATCTTTTCAATGAAGGGGTATTTGATGTTTGTACGCTTTTTTACTCTGAATTTGTATCAGTCATTAACCAGTGTCCAAAAACTGTTAATTTAATTCCAGTAGTTGCTCAAAAGGAATTTCCTGATGAGGTTGGTGGTATTAAAAAAGAAAAGAAAAGTAGAGTTGTACAATCGGCTGTTTATGATTATGAGCCGGATGCAGCTTTTCTTGTGGATGAACTTGTTCCCCGTAATCTCTCTGTGCAAATCTTTCGTGCTTTGCTTGAAAATGTTGCGGGTGAAATGGGTGCAAAAATGAGTGCTATGGACAATGCATCACGCAATGCCGGTGAAATGATTAATAAGTTGACTGTAACGTATAATCGTCAGCGTCAGGCGCAAATTACAACAGAATTGATCGAAATTATTGCGGGCGCTGAAGCGCTTTAAAGTGAGAAGGTAAAGATTGATGATAAAAGCAGCGACGTCAAAAAAAGGAGCACTAAAGAATGAAGAAAAAAAATCAGTTGCTCATTCAGGCGTAAAAAAGACTCCCTTAGCAAAGTCGGCAAAGGGTACAAAAAAATCTTCTAATCTTGCGCACGTTGATTCTAAAACTGTTCCTCCAAAAGGATCTGTTGGTGAAATTAGGCAAGTTATAGGAGCTGTCGTTGATGTGTATTTTGAAGGAGAGTTACCCAATATTCTTAATGCGTTGGAAACGGAGAATTTGGGAAATCGGCTTGTTTTAGAAGTGGCTCAGCATTTGGGTGAAAATACAGTTCGTACTATTGCGATGGATACAACAGAGGGCCTTGTCCGTGGTCAAAAGGTTTATGATACGGGAACGCAAATCTGTGTGCCTGTTGGAGAAGAAACTCTTGGTCGTATTATGAATGTGATTGGCGAGCCAGTTGACGAAGTTGGGCCAATTATGGCGACTAAAAAACGTTCAATTCACCAAGAAGCTCCTAAATATATGGAACAATCAACAGAATCAGAAATTCTTATTACCGGAATTAAAGTAATTGATTTGCTTGCACCTTATTCTAAAGGAGGAAAGGTTGGTTTGTTTGGAGGGGCTGGTGTCGGTAAAACCGTTTTGATTATGGAGCTCATCAACAATATCGCAAAAGCGCATGGAGGTTATTCAGTATTTGCCGGTGTGGGAGAGCGTACGCGTGAAGGGAATGATCTATATTATGAAATGATTGAAAGCCGTGTGAATGTGAATCCAAAAGAAAAACGGGGTTCAACTGCGGGTTCAAAATGTGCGCTTGTTTATGGACAGATGAATGAGCCACCAGGGGCGCGTGCACGTGTAGCGCTTTCAGGTTTGACGATTGCAGAAAGTTTTCGTGATGAAGGGCAAGACGTGTTGTTTTTTGTGGATAATATTTTTCGTTTTACACAAGCTGGTGCAGAAGTTTCAGCTCTTTTGGGGCGTATTCCTTCTGCTGTGGGGTATCAACCAACTTTGGCAACTGATATGGGGGCTTTGCAAGAGCGTATTACCAGTACCAGGATAGGATCTATCACGTCGGTTCAAGCTATTTATGTTCCCGCTGATGATTTAACCGATCCAGCGCCTGCTACGTCTTTTGCGCATTTGGATGCCACAACAGTTCTTTCTCGTTCAATTGCAGAAAAGGGGATCTATCCGGCGGTTGATCCGCTCGATTCTTTTTCACGAATGATGGATCCATTGATCGTGGGTGAAGAGCATTATGCTGTTGCTTGTCAGGTCCAAAATATTTTGCAACGTTATAAATCTTTGCAGGATATTATTGCTATTCTTGGTATGGATGAATTATCTGAAGAAGATAAATTGTTGGTTGCACGGGCACGTAAAATTGAGCGTTTCCTTTCGCAACCTTTCCATGTAGCAGAAGCTTTCACTGGTGCTTCTGGAAAGTTAGTTTCTTTAAAAGAGACTATTAAAGGATTTAAAGGGCTTTGTGCTGGTGATTATGACGATTTACCAGAAGCAGCTTTTTATATGGTTGGTTCGATCGATGAGGCAATTGAAAAAGGAAAACGTTTGATTGCAGAAGTTTCCTCATAAGAGGTGCTCTGTAATGAATGTTTTTCTTAGAAAGACAAGAGGTTCCCGTGGAAAATAAAAGAACAGAATCTTTCTTGTTTGAGCTTGTATCGCCTGAAAAACTTGTCTTTTCAGAAAAAGTCGTGTCTGTTGTTCTGCCTTCAGCATCCGGATATTTAACGGTTATGGCTAATCATGCTCCTGTGGTGGTGAGTCTTATTCCGGGTGTTATTAGGGTGATATCTTCTTCAGGAGAAAAGGTATTTGCTCTTTTGGGAGGGATTGCAGATATTACATCTGCGGGGTGTTCTCTCTTAGCTGAAACCGTTGTTGTCGTTGATCATTTATCTTTTCATGACCTTGAGCAGCGTATGGCAGAAGTTCGAGTCATGATGGAAGAAAACTCAAGCGGTAAGACTCATAATAAAGTGAAAGAGGTTTTTCATAAACTAACATCTGTGGATGGTGTCTCAACAGTGGCATAATGAAAAATGCGGGGACAGGGGAGATGAGAAACGAGGGGAATGAAGCGGTATCTGTCTTAGAAGTTGGACCTTTTCCTCGTCCGGACTATTTTTGCAGGGTCTGTACCAAAGTGCCTCATTTATATTTTTGCTTCTTGTATTTTACAATGGGCTTATGGCTTAGGCGCCAATATGATTCAAGCCAATGTTATCGAGCTCACGGGGGATTTCAATACAACGCTTATTGAAACTATATGGTTGGTCGGTGCCTTATATGGCACCCAATGTAAGTATTGCAATCATGTTGATCAAGATTCGTTATCAATTTGGCCTACGAAATTTTGCTGAATTATCGATCCTTGGATTTTTTTTGGTGTGTATTTTGCATTTATTTGTTACGGATTTGCACTCAGCCTTGATTATTCGTTTTTTCGCTAGTATTGCTGCTGCACCAATGACTTTATTTAGCATTTCTCTATATGATAGAGGCTTTTGCTCCGGCAAAGAAATTTACTATTGGTCTCAGTTTAAATTATATGAATGCGGCTTTAGCTGTTCCTTTATCCCGTTTGATTTCACCAAGTCTCCTCGAGAAAGGCGGATTTTCTAGTCTTTCAGCGATGGAGATGAGTCTTGTGTTGATCGGTTTATGATGTATTTTTTCTCTGCCACTCACACCGGTTGTTCGCAGCAAGGTGATTCAAAAGCTAGATTGGTTGAGTTATAGTTTGATCGCGCTTGGGCTTGGTTTAAATGCCATCATAATGTCTGTTGGCAAGTGGTATTGGTGGACTGAAACGCTATGGATTGGTTGGGGGCTTGCATTTGGGATTTTTTCTTTGATAATTGCCATTATAATTGAGCTGAATAGAGCAACTCCATTGGTTGATTTACGTTGGCTTTTCAGCAAAGAAATGATCGAGGTTGTTTTGGTTTTGTTGGTGTTTCGAATTCTTTTATTGGAGCAATCAACTTTAGCTGCAGACTTCTTTAATCTTTTTGGTTTGTTGGATCGTGATATGACCCTTATGTATCTAGCAGTTGCTTTTGGCACACTTTTAGGGGGTGGCGTTTGTGTCTTTTTTTTACGAACGGATCGTGAAGATTATTTTTATCTTTTATCTTTGAGCTATTTAGCATTGGGATCTTATTTAGACAGTTATGTGAGTCTATTAACCCGTCCAGTAGATATGATTATGAGTCAAGGGTTGATCAGTTTTGGTTATGCTCTTTTTTTGCCTCCTGCTTTATGTAGTGGCTTTGTTAAAGCAAGTGCACAAGGCCCCAATTATGTTTTAAGTTTTATTGTGATTTTTTTATTGGCACAAGTCACGGGAGGGTTCATGAGTGCAGCTCTTTTGGCAGTTTGCAATTTTTTTTCGCGCGTCATCATTTTGAGTATTTAATGCAAGAAATTACATCTACGGGTTCATTTGTTTTCAATGAGATAAGCAACTTATCCTTTCCTTATAGTGCTTTAATATCTCATAGTTTGGAGGATGGGAAAACGGTATTAAGCTTAACGGATCAGTTGAAATTGACAGCAAATGTTTTGGCTTATGATGATGTTTTTCGGCTTTATTTTTATATAGCAATGGTTGTTTTTATTATTTTTCTTATCAAAATATTTTATAAATCATATTCTTTATGATAATTTCGTGATGCTTTCAAAAGTAAAGTATGATCAGTAAGGGTGGGTAAAAAGGGATGATCAAAGTCTTGCGATCAAAATCAACAATTGTTGCATTCTTGTCAGGTATAATGGGCATTGTATTGATTTTATGGTCTTGGCAATTACCACCATTTGTAAGCACCCTTCAAAAAACGGATAATGCCTCGATTAAGGGAAATATCACCCTGATAAGTCCGCAAATTTCTGGTGTGGTGACACGAATTTATGTTCAAGATTATCAAAGGGTTGAAAAGGGAATGGTTTTATTTGAACTGGATGATACCCTTTTCCAGTACCAGTTGGCGTAGGCGCGAGCAATTCTTGAAGCAAAAAAAAGCAAAACTCGCAAGCGTTTTGTTACAAATTCAACTTTTGCAAAAGGAAATTAATAAGATAAGGACTGAAATGGTTCATTTGCAAAAATTATCTAAAAATGGATTGTCTCATTCTAGGCTTTAAATGCTCAGGAAACTTTACCATTATCTTCTACTTTTCCACATTTATCAATGACATTTGAAACAAAGAGTCAGTTGCACAAGCAATTAGATTTTGAACAACAAGGTTTGCAATCAGATATTGCAAGAGCAAAGGCGGGTGTTGAAGTAGCTGAGCTGAATCTAGCCCATACTAAAATTATCTCTCCTACTGTGGGATATATTGGATCGGTTGGAGTACAAGTAGGGCAATATGTAGTGCCTGGTATGCGGTTGGTTACTATTATTCCTGATGATATTTGGATTATTGCTCATTATAAGGAAACAATAAGGAAACACAAATTTCTGATATGCGTATTGGACAGCCTGTTGTTTTTTCTGTTGATGCTTTAAATAATCAAAAATTAACAGGACGTTTGGTAGGTTTTGCTCCTGCAACAGGGTCAGAATTTTCATTATTAGGGACAGAGACTGCAATTGGTAATTTTATCAAAATTGCGCAACGCATTTCTGTTCGTATTGCCATAGATCCAGGGCAAGAGGGAATTGAGCAACTTATTCCCGGAATGTCAGTGGTGACCTATGTTGATACAGCACCATATCATTCTAGAGATTGAAATATTTGCTTTTTTCTTTTTAAGTGGATTTTTAGCTTAGAGGATTTTGTTTGGTTTGTTCTTTCATTCTTATGATTTTAAAGAATGATGGAGAATTCTTATTCAAGATATATAACAAGAGTGCTCGTTTCTTAGTGGGTGGTGAAAAAGATGATCCATTGAAAAAATGGCATCCGTATGCCATTAGTTTTTGCGCATCAAGCAATAGCTGGTTAAAACGAGTCCAGTAGCTAATAAGAGGGCTGTTTTAGGATTTTCTTTTGCCTTCTTTTTCAGTTCTTTGGCATGGGCGTTAATGTGGTAAAGAGCTTGGTGTCCTTTTAGTTTCCATTTGTTCAGTATGTTGGAGATATTCTCAAAAGGATGACTTTGAAAGTGTTGACGGTTGATTGTTGTGAGCTCCTCTTTTAATTGCGCAATGCGTTTTTTGATTTTATCATTTTTTCTGCAAGGGCTCTGAAATATATACATTGATTTAATCCTTCTTAATTTTTAATATTCATGCAAGTATGCAAGATAGAATTGTTTGTGGAATTTGGTATAACGGTTTGAAAATTGAAAAGTTGCATTTTTCATTCCTTCTTAACCTCTGTTGAACATCCGTTCTTGGTGTTTAAAAAGAGAGACCTTAAGAAAATTTTCTGATCAATTCATTTTTTCGAATTGTGCTATATTGGATATTACCATAAAAATAAATAAACTCCGGTTTTGCAAATTTGAGGAGCTGATGAACGCAGCGCGTTATTTATCTAAACCTTTAGAACGTCATCGGTCTGTTGCCGTTGCGGTGGGTGATGTTATAGTTGGAGGTGAGAATCCGATTGTTATTCAGTCTATGACGAATACCGATACAGCTGATGTTGATGCAACAGTTTCTCAAGTTGCCGCTCTTTGGCGTGCAGGATCGCAATTGGTTCGAGTAACTGTTGATCGGCATGAAGCAGCGGCAGCTGTTCCAAGGATACGAGAACGGTTGGAACGATTAGGTATTTTTGTGCCATTGGTAGGGGATTTTCATTATATTGGTCACACACTTTTGGCTGAGCATCCTGCGTGTGCAGAAGCGCTTGCAAAATATCGCATTAATCCTGGCAATGTCGGTTTTGGTGCAAAAAAAGATCAGCAGTTTATTCAAATTATTCAGATGGCGTGCCATTATCGTAAACCTATACGGATTGGGGTGAATTGGGGATCACTGGATCAGGTGTTGTTGACACGGCTTATGGATGAAAATGCTCGGCAGGAAAAACCTTTGTCTGTTACTGAGGTTATTCGGGAAGCTGTGGTTCAATCGGCACTTCATTCGGCTCTTTTGGCTGAAGAAACTGGTTTAGGACGGGAGTACATTATTCTCTCTGTTAAAATGAGCGATGTACAAGATCTCATTGCTGTTTATACCATGTTGGCAAAACGGTGTAATTATGCTCTTCATTTGGGGTTGACAGAGGCGGGTATGGGGACAAAGGGAATTATTGCTTCCTCTGTGGCTTTGGGGATTTTATTGCAGCAAGGAATTGGTGATACAATTCGTATTTCATTAACACCTGAGCCAGGTGGTGATCGAACACGAGAAGTAAAAGTTTGTCAAGAACTTTTACAAGTTATGGGGTTTCGGCAATTTGTTCCTGTGGTTGCTGCGTGTCCAGGATGTGGTCGGACAACTTCGACGGTTTTTCAACAATTGGCACAAAAAATCGAAGCTGATTTATGCAAAAATATGCCGGTTTGGCGCGATAAATATCCGGGTGTTGAAGGCTTAAAAGTTGCTGTCATGGGGTGTATTGTCAATGGACCAGGAGAATCAAAACATGCCGATATCGGAATTTCATTACCTGGGGTGGGAGAAAATCCAGCAGCTCCTGTTTTTATTGACGGCAAAAAAGTGAAGACTTTGCGCGGTCCTTATATTGCTGAAGAATTTGAAGCAATTTTGGGTGAATATATTCACACACGTTTTGGGACATAATTGACACAAAAAGATTATGTCGTTCTACCTGCTTTTATTTATGATGTAAAAGAGGTGGTGAGTTTTAATTTTTACGTGTTGCAATAAAGTGTGCTGCTTGTTTAAGTGGGATGGCTTTAGCTCCAAAAGGGAGTAGAAGCTCTTCCGCTTTTGTAATGAGTTCATTTCGTTTTTTTTGAGATTCGTCAAGACCATAAAGGTTAACCAGTGTTGCTTTGTTGGCTGTTTGATCTTTTCCTGCAGTTTTTCCAAGAATTTTTGTTTGAGAAACCAGGTCAAGAAGGTCATCGGTCAATTGAAAAGCCAAGCCAATCTGTGTACCAAAGGAGGCAAGTTTATCGGTCAATGTTTTGGAGGCTTGCCCCATAATTGCACCTGCTTGACAGGCAAAACGCATAAGAGCAGCTGTTTTCATCTGTTGTAGAGTGATTGTTGCACTCTCATCTTGTGGTTTTTTTTCAGCTTCTAGATCGAGCATTTGTCCACCAATCATGCCACCAAGACCTGCAGCTTGTGTGAGAGCTGTGATCAGATCAATTTTCGTTTTTGGAGAAAAAGAATAGGCTTCTTTATGGGCAATGATTTCAAAGGCAAAAGTGAGAAGAGCATTGCCTGCTAAAATTGCGGTGGCTTCATCAAAAGCTACGTGAACAGTGGGTTTGCCGCGTCGGAGTGTATCATTATCTAGAGCAGGAAGATCGTCGTGGATGAGTGAATAACAGTGAAGACATTCCAATGCCACGCCAATATCAAGAGAGTGTTCAGAAGGGATATCAAAAATAGCAGCACTTTGGATAACCAAGAAAGGGCGTAGGCGCTTGCCACCATTTAAAACACCGTGACGCATGGCATTGATAAGAATTTCAGGTCGGGTAATTTCACCATTTTGGGCTTTATGACTTAGAAGTGTATCGAGTCGTTTTTCAACATTGTACGCATGTTTTGCAAGAAGGGTCGTGAATTCATGCATCATTTCTTCCTTTCTTCTTTGCAAAATGATGAGGTTCTTTTTATGATAGAAAAATAAAGAATAAAACGGTTATTTTCATGCTCTTAAATTTTTTGAAAAAAGGGGAAAAGGGGGAAAAGTGGCGATGAGAGTCATGCATTATGTGATCAGTCTTTTTGTGTTTTTATTTTTGTGTCCAATTGTTTTGTTGTTGATTTATCGTTTGGATTTTGTGCACCCTGTTTCTATTTTAATGATACGTGATTGGGTAAGTAATAAGAGATATGAGCGTAAATGGGTTACGCTATCTGATATTGCTTTTTCAGTGTCGTCGGGAGTTATTATGTCTGAAGATGGCCAATTTTGTCGTCATTCTGGTGTTGATTGGGCTATGTTGATCGATATCTTAAAAACTGATTCAAAACCTTTTCGAGGAGGATCAACAATCAATATGCAAATGATCAAAAATCTTTTTTTATGGTCTAATCGATCTTATATTCGCAAGATTATTGAAATTCCTTATTCTATTATAGCTGATTTAATCTTATCAAAAAAACGGATTATAGAAATCTATTTGAATATTGCAGAATGGGGGCCGGGAATTTATGGAATAGAAGCTGCGGCTTTTTATTATTTTCAGAAATCTGCACGACATTTAACTTTGCAGCAGGCTGCAGCTCTTGTGGCAAGTTTACCCAATCCTTATTGGCGCAATCCATGTCAACCAACTGATAATTTTATAACTTTAACCCGTCTTATTGAAAAACGAATTCGTTTTTCACGTGCTTATACGCGCTGTATTCATTGAAAGATATTTAGAATTATTGAAAAGAAAAACAAAAAATTATATGAAAGCCTAGTCAAAAGGCTTTAATCAGTGTATAGAGAAACAAAATTTTATTCTATTGTTCACAGAAGTTGTCATTCTTAGCATGAGTGCTTCTGGAGTGATTAATGTGGAGTATCCTTTTATGGCTGTACCTAAACGAAAAACCTCTCCGTCAAAACGAGGTATGCGCCGTTCGGCTAATGCCCTTAAAGCACCCACTTATATTGAAGATAAAAGTTCTGGTGAGTTGCGTCGCCCTCATCATATTGACTTGAAAACCGGTATGTATCGTGGCCGTTCAGTTTTGCCTGCTAAAGAGTAAACTGTCTACTAGATACCAATGATCAAGCTCATTGCCAATGCTGTAACTTCGATTAAATAAGCAAAAGCGCTTTTCCACAATCTTATACAGTTGATCATTTTTGATGAGAAGAGGTTTTTGTTGTACTTACATATTCAAACTATAGCTCTGTTCTTTGGAAAGAGCAGTGCATATGGAGTGAAACTGATTGTCGTAAAAAGTGCTTCGGCTTCCAATCAAGAAAATACTTTTCCTAAAGTCTATAAGATTAGAGATTAAGGAGCAGACTCATTGATAATTAAAAACTAACTTTCTTTCGGTTTATTCTATTATAATGCAAAATCTTGTGATGGATTACACAGCATAAACAGCGTTATTCCCTTCATCAATTTCACTTTTAAATTCACTTTTTGATTTCTTAGTGAGGTGTTTCTCTATCAAATTTATTGCTTCTGTTTCGGTAAGACTATTGACAACAGCAATTTCACGGGCCATTCGGTCGAGAGCAATAGCATAGAGTTGACGTTCTGAATAAGATTGTTCTGGTTGTAGATCTGAGCGGAAGAGATCGCGAATCACTTCAGCAATAGAAATTATATCTCCTGAATTGATTTTAGTATCATATTCTTGAGCCCGTCGTGACCACATAGTGCGTTTAATTCGTGCTCTTCCTTGAAGAATTTTAAAAGCACGATTTACAGAATCAACCGTAGATAATTTGCGCATTCCGATAGAAAGAGCCTTTGCAATAGGCACCTTTACATCCATTTTATCTTTAGCAAAATGGATTACAAAAAGTTTTAATTTATGTCCTGCAACTTCTTGTTCTTCAATCGCCATAATTTGGCCTACTCCATGGGTAGGGTAGACAATATATTCAGAGGTTAAAAAATCTTTAGCACTGGAAGAGGTGTTTCGCGGGGATGCCATATTTTAATTTACTCCCTTTGTGGCCAACAATAATGATATTGGCAAACAGATTAAACGCTTTAAAGCTAAATGTTTTTGAACCAAGCGCTGAAGCTAAGTGCTTTAAAACCAAGCAAAAGATACTTTAGTAAAAAAAAAGCAAAAAAAATACTTAGCAAAATGGCTATGTTAAAACTTTGTTAACATAAAAAATCAAAAGAATCAATAATTTCTCTTAAGAATTTTATGTGGACGTCAAATGATTTAAACTTTTAGAGAGATCTGGTGTTTATTGGATTAGGTATTATTTACCACTTCCTGGATTTTCTGAAAAATACTTTTCTAATTTATCAGGAACGCCATCCATTTCTTTTGCTTGGGGAAGTGGATCTTTTTTTGTCATTAAATTAGGCCATTTATTTGCATAGTTTAAATTGAGTTCCAACCATTTTTCTAATCCTGGTTCAGTATCTGGTTTAATGGCTTCAGCTGGGCATTCTGGCTCGCAGACACCACAATCGATGCATTCGTCAGGATGAATGACAAGCATATTCTCGCCTTCATAAAAACAGTCAACAGGACAAACTTCAACGCAATCAGTGTATTTGCACTGAATGCAATTGTCAGTTACAATATAGGCCAAGACCAAACTCCATTTTCCATTTTAATGATCTTTAAAAAACGGTTATTTATAAATGTGCATCCTTATCATTTTTAAGTTGATCACGAAGCACAGCTAATTTTGCAAAAGGTGAATTAGGATCATGATTTTGTGTTCGCGGTGATTTGTTCTGTACGGAAACAGTTTTCTTTTTATTGTATTTATATGAATGTTGAGCTTTTAAAAATCTTTCGTGAGAGGCGTCATGCCGTGTATTGCCTATTTGTGTGGAAGTTTTTTTGTACTTTTCTTGCCACTTTTGTTTAGAGCTGTTACGGTTTCGGTGATGGTGTGTCTGTTGATAATGATAACGCCACAATAAAACGGTTTTATTTTCTGTTGTGTTTTGCATGTGTTTGGCAAAATCACCAACAGGCTCAGCTTTTGGTAAATAATCTATGACACAGGGGTGTTGTTTAAGAGGAGAAATGGTTTTTATTTCTGTTTGAAGTGTGCTGGATTCTTGTATCGTTTTCCAGAGATCACCAACGCATTCTGCTTCAGGAAAAAGGTCCGTTGTTATCGGGGTACTATTGGAAGAGTGTTTGTCTACAAGATTTTTTGTAAGCACAGAACTATCATAACAATGGGACTGATAACCAAGTCCTTTAAGAATTTCTTCCATATCAGTTTCATTGGCACCAAGGGTAGACATCATCGCTGGAGTCACAAAAAAACTTTTACCATCATAGGCACCATCTGGTTTTGGTTCTAATCCTGGTTTCCAATGTAATGTTGGGCGAATAAGGTTAGCAAGACGTTCTAAAATATCAATACGTACAGCACGTTTCCCTAGGACTTGGTAACCTGCTAAACGATAAAATGTTGGATTATAAGTCGGATCAACAACAAATGAAGTTCGTCCGCTGTTCAAAGCAGCTAATATTTCATTTAAACCTGTTTGATCACTGTCTTTATTTTGAAGGCGCCAAAGCAGCGTGAGCGCTTGAACTGGTGCTGGTTTGAGCATTCCCATAACATAGATATTAAAAGCACCAAAGCGAATACCAAGCTTTCGGAGATTTCCCCGTTCCTCTTGATCAAGGTTTTTAACTATTTTGGCTACACTACGGCGGGGTAAAATGCCTAAAGAATTGAAAAGTTGCGAAGCAAGGTCAGCTGTTGAAACTGTCAGACTATCAGTATTGCGTATATCTAGGAGAGGTTTTAAGGTTGTTTCAAAATGAAAAGTTACAAAACGCTCTAATCGCGCTATCACTTGGTCACGTGCTTCGCCTGTTAATTGCGCGTCTGCTAAGAGAAGAGCTTTGGGTTTTAAAATGTCTGTTGTTGCGATCAGTTGTCCGACGGGTTGACCAATCCAGCGAATAATTCCGTCAGAACTAAGGGTGAAATCTCCATTAGCAGCAGCACAAAAACGTGTTGCACGTTTGGTAAAAGCGATAATTAAACTTTCGTTATCGATATTTTGTTCATCAGTTGTTTTATCTGCATCTGTGTTGTTTTTACTGATATAAAAACGAAATCCCTCAAATTTACCACTGCCACTTTTTTCAATAAGAACATCATCCTTTTGAATAATTTCGCTCTCCATGATCATTTTCTTTCTTAGAGTTTTATGGGGTAAAAGGTTATTTTTGATAATACTATTTTGCAATCTTTCTTTAGCACGTTTATTGCGTTTGCTTCAATGCGTTCTTGTCGTCTTTTTGAAGGTTTTAATCTTGGATATTTTCTTTATCTTTATCTTTGAGTTTTTCTCATGGATGCAATATACAACTTTTGATTGTATTTAGGGGGGTTTTACGCTAAAGTTTCTCCTTTATTTCATAGTAAAGTGAATAATAAAAGACAATAATTTCTATTTTATTTGTTCTTTTTGATTTTTTTCTTTTTATTTGATTGCGCTTTTAGAAACAAGCATTTGCAAGCATTTTCTATGTAAAAACCTTATGCATAAAGAAATAAATTTTTGTCTTTTGATAATAAGTTTTGGAGTCAAAATAAAAAAAACAATTGCGATTGTAAAAATACACGTTAAAGTAGTTTAAATAAAAATAAAACAACTTTAACGTTTTTTGGAAAAAACAATGATGCCGTTGTCAAAACAACTTAAAAATAATTTTAATCGCAAGGGATTATTATGAGTAGTCATTCACACGCTGTGTATAAAAGCAGTAAAAACTATAACGATGCTGATAAAAGTCTGGGACCTGATATGATGCGTTCTGCAATGCAAGCACCGTATCTTGAACGAAAAAAGGAGCATGATTTAGCACTGCGATGGAAAGATAAACGTGATGATAATGCTATGCACCAAATTGCAGCAGCTCATATGCGTTTGGTAATTTCAATTGCTAGTCGTTTTAAACGTTTTAAAATGCCTTTAGGGGACTTAGTTCAAGAAGGATATGTCGGGCTCTTAGAAGCTGCTGCGCGTTTTGATCCTGATCGTGAAGTGCGTTTTTCGACCTATGCAACTTGGTGGATAAGGGCTTCTATTCAAGATTATATTTTACGCAATTGGTCAATTGTGCGGGGAGGAACGAGTTCTTCGCAAAAAGCACTCTTTTTTAATCTTCGGCGTTTGCGCGCTAAATTAGCACAAGATGATAGTACTTTAACCAAACAAGAAATTTTTCGCACCATTTCTGAAAAACTTGGGGTTTCGGTAAGTGATGTTGAAAAAATGGATTTCCGTTTTTCTGCAGCGGATAATTCATTAAGTCTTTCTGTTTCTGAGAATGGTGAAAATCCAATTGCTAAAATGGATTCTTTAGTGGATGATCATCCTCTTCCCGATGCTGTGATTGAGCAAGCAATTGATGGGCAACGGCGGACAAAGTGGCTTTATGAAGCTTTAAAAATTCTTAATGAACGAGAACTGGAAATTATCCGTTTTCGTCGCTTAAATGAAGAGGGGGCAACCTTAGAAGTGCTAGGCCAAAAATTGGGAATTTCAAAAGAACGTGTACGCCAAATTGAAGCGCGGGCTTTGCAAAAACTTCGTTGTGCTCTATTAACAGTAAATCCAGCAGAGGTTTATCAAGTATAAATATATTCTTTGAAAAAAATCAAAATTATATCGTTTAGTCAGGAGGTAGAAAAATATCACTCTGCATTTATTCAGAAATGATTTTAACACGTGATCCTTCAAGAAGAGTTTGCGTGGGTGAAAGCCCATTAATCAGCCGAAAGAGTTTTTCTTTGTATGGCGTATCTTGCATTTTATATGAAAGGTTTAAAATCGTGTCTTTCTCTTGAACACGGATGATACGGATCTTTAAAGGAGGTAGCTTTCTCAATTCTTGAGGGGAAAGGAGGTGAAAACTTTGCGTCATATTTTGGGCGATAGCCTCAAAATTTTTGGAATGATGAGGAGCAGCCGTTAAAAAGCGGAAGATGCGATTCTTTATGGGAATAACAACCACATCAAATTGCCATTGTTTATTAATCGCATAGGCATGAGCTGCAGGTAAACCTTGAATTGTTATGGGATGGACAGAGGACATGTCAAGTCCAGCAACCCAGCCGCTTTTCAAGTAATCGCTTGCAGACATGTTGAGAGGAAAGGGGACAGCGTCAAAACGAATTGCAATTTTTTCTGGACTGCTTGCAATGAACGCCTGAGAAGAATTGTCTATTGTTGTAAAATTGGTTGGGATGGAAAAAGTGACGCCCCATTTAGGATGAACAAATTTGTTTTCTCGTATATATCCTGTTTCAGGGCTGCCTCCGAAAATCATGTTATCGATGCCATTAAGAAAAGTATCGCGATCGGTATTTTTAGTATTATTATCAGGACTAGTTTTGCTGATTGTACGGGCTTTATTGATAGCAAAACGGATCCGCTGTGGAGTTGTCGGATGGTTTGCTAAAAAATCTAATGAATCGTTGGTAGCTTCTGAAATATTGCGAAAAGCTCTATAGGCTTCCATTGATTGCAGAAAACGTGGAGAAGCAAATGGATCATATCCAGCACGATTGAGCATTTCAATTCCGATAGCATCAGCTTCAAGTTCCTGATTCCTTGAAAATTGAGCTAGGGTTTGTTGATTTTGTAAAGTGTTATCCAATTTTTCTTTAGAGGATAATCCAACATGAGAAGAAGTGCGGGGCGTATGATTTAATTCTACTTTTTTTTGTAAGCGTAAAATACCATGATTGGCTGTGATATGGGCTATTTCATGGGCTAAGACAGCTGCAACTTCTGAAGAGTCATTAGCCAGTGCCAGCATTCCGCGGGTCACATAAATATAACCACCTGGTAAAGCAAATGCATTCACATGGGCTGAGTTTAAAATTGTGACGTGATAAGTTTGATTGGGATTGTGTGAGACGGCAATAAGTTTGCCAACAATTTTTGCTAACATACGCTCAAGTTTTGGATTATTATATTCATTGCCATAGGTTTGTAAGATGCGAGGATGTTGTGCAGCACCCAATGTGGCATAAACATTATTGTTGCTGGTATCAGTAGGCATTACAGGAAAGTCTGAAGCATGGAAGCGATCATTCCATTTAAATTCTGTTTGGCATGCTACAAGGAAAAGCAAGAGGCCTACGAGAGATATTCTGTAGATTTTGCGGTAAGAAAAGAAGTTTTTTTGAAAAAATCTGAACCCTCGAATCATTTGCGTTTCTCATTTTCTTATTATTTTAGCTTTAAACTTTTGTGTGCATTTTATACGTAAGAATTTTATAGAGATCCTTTAGGTGTCTCCATAATTATAATCTATAGTGATAATATATCAAAAGGCGCTTTATAAAATAAAAGGCATAATATGTATGGCATGAAAACATTTACAATATTGTTAAATGGAGATATTTGCGTTACTCAACGTTTGCGCAACCAAATTCATAATAGTCGCGTGATTGCTGCTGATGGTGGGATACGTCATGCTGAGGCGTTGTGTATTATGCCTGAATTATGGTTAGGAGATTTTGATTCTTCTAATCAGGACTTATTGCAGAAATATGGTCATATTTCACAGGAGTTTTTTCCTTCTGATAAAGATGCAACCGATAGCGCATTGGCTTGTGAGTTTGCTTTGCAAAAAGGTGCTCAACGGCTTATTTTATGTGGTGCTTTTGGAGGAGAAAGAAGTGATCATGCTTTGTCTCATATGACCCAAGCAATTTCTCTGGCAGAGAAAGGCGTTTCAGTTTTATTGACCAGTGGTCGTGAAGAGGGATGGCCGATTTTGCCACAATCCTTTTCTTCTGATTTGTCATCTTTTTCTTGTGATTTACCGGATGGATGCTTGTTTAGTATTATTGGATTTTCTGATTTAAAGGGCTTAACAATGTCAGGGGTTAAATGGCCATTGTTAAACAAAAATATCCCTTTTGGGTCTTCTTTAACACTCTCTAACCGTATTTCTGGAACTTTTTGTTGTTATTTGTGTTCTGGTAAAGCTATATTATTAGCGTCTGTACCTGTTCCATCAAGTTCTTTGTATGTATAGATTTATAGTATAGAAACGAAGAAACAAGATTAGAAAGAGCAGGGAGACTAATAAATGGTATGACGTGATTTTAGTCTTTAAGTAGAGAAAGGGTCTAATATGTTAAAACCGGTTTTGACAATGGCAGTTATTGCAGTTGTTGGTTTGAGTTCAACAGCCTGTACGGTTTCTGAAAGAAAAATTACAGAATATGGTGTTGGTGGTGCTGCATTGGGTGCTTTAGCAGGTTCAGCACTTGGTGGTGGAACGCCTGGATCAGCAGTAACAGGTGCAGCTGTTGGCGCTATTGCAGGAACTGTGACAGGTGTTACAGCAGTGCAAAGAAAAAATCAAAAAAGGGTGATTCAACAGTCTACCTTATGCACTTACAGTGATGGAAAAGGCCGTGTGTATAAAGCACCTTGTGCTTCTCAGAAACCACAATTATGCACTTATACTGATAAAAAAGGGAAACTTTATCAGGCTCCTTGTCATTAAATATAATTAATATGATTTGAATGGCTATCCCACTTCTGCAGTTTGATCGTATTTTCTTAACTTTTGGAGGACATCCCTTACTCAACCAGGTAAGTTTATCTGTTGGTAAGGGTGAGCGTATAGCCCTTGTGGGCCGTAATGGGTGTGGAAAATCAACATTCTTAAAAATTGCTGCTGGATTATTAGAACCGAGTGGAGGTGAAATTTTTCGCCACCCTCGGGCGACGTTGCATTATGTCTCGCAAAACCCTGATTTTTCAGCATTTGATGATGTTAATGCTTATCTACGAGCTGGTTTAAGTGGTACTCATGATAGACAATGGGTGAAAAATCTTTTGGGAAATTTCGGTTTTTCGGGCACAGAAAAAGCAGAAACGCTTTCTGGAGGAGAAAAGCGACGCCTTTCATTATTACAAGCAATTGCAATGCAACCAGATATTTTGTTATTGGATGAACCAACCAATCATCTTGATTTACCAATGATTGAATGGCTGGAGGGGATGTTGTGTTCTTTACGATCGGCGATTGTAGTTGTTTCGCATGATCGGAGATTTTTGGAAACAGTAACGCGTTCAACGGTTTGGATCGATAGAGGCACAGCTAAAAGGGTTGAAAAGCCTTTTTCTGAGTTTGAGAGGTGGCGAGATAAAGTGCTCGAGGAGGAAGCGCGTGATCAATATAAATTGAAGCGCCAGATTGAACGAGAAGAACAATGGTTACGTTATGGAGTCACTGCACGGCGCAAGCGCAATGTAAGGCGTTTGGGAGCGTTAAAGGAATTGCGTCAGCGTTCTCAGACTTATAAAGGACCGCTAGGAAATGCGTCGTTTGAGGCATCTAAAAATCAGCAATCTGGGCAACTTGTGTTGGAAGCTAAAAAGATTTCAAAGTCTTATGGCGATCGTATCATTATCAAGGATTTTTCGTGGCGTCTTCAACGGGGGGATAGAGTAGGCTTGGTTGGTCGAAATGGTATTGGAAAAACAACACTGCTTTCTGTTTTGATAGGGCAGGAGGCTGCAGATCATGGAATCATAAAGCGGGGATATAATCTATCAATGGCTCTGCTTGATCAACAGCGCACTGTCAATGAAGAGGAAACATTAGCCCATTATTTAACGGGAGGCAGAGGCGATACTCTTTTGATTAATGGGAAGGAGAAACATGTTGTTTCTTATATGAAAGATTTTTTGTTTTTACCAGAACAAGCGCATACACCATTGAAAGAATTGTCAGGTGGAGAAAGAGCCCGTTTAATATTGGCACGTCTTTTATCTCAGCCTGCGAATTTTTTAATTTTAGATGAACCTACCAATGATCTTGATATGGAAACGCTTGACCTTTTGCAAGAATTTATTGCTGATTTTCCTGGAACAGTTTTGCTAGTAAGTCACGATAGAGATTTTTTAGATCGGACGGTGACTCATATATTAGCACCTCAAGGAGATGGACATTGGATTGTATATGCTGGGGGGTATAGTGATATGGAAGTGCAGGTAAAAAAAGCTGCACTTTCTTTACGTAAAGAGTCGCAAAAACCAATAACACGCGTGCAGACAAAACAAACATCGTCGCGTACAGGGACAGCATCACGTAAATTATCCTATAAGCAAACATATGCTTTGGAAAAATTACCAGAGCAGATTGCTACTTTGCAGAATAAAATCAAGGAAATTGAAGACTCTCTCTCTAATCCAGCGCTTTATTGTTGTGATAAAAATCATTTTGAAAATTTATCTATAACTCTGGAAGAAAATAAAAAACTCTGTGCACAAAAAGAAGAAGAATGGTTAGAACTTGAACTTTTACGTGAAGAAATAGAGAAAGAGCGCACCATAAATTAAGTCATTCCCAAGGCGTTTTTATAAAGTTGGATAGTTGCTTCTTCTTCAATCCGTTCATGATCTTCTTTCTTACGGAGTCTTATAATGCTGCGGACTGCTTTACTATCAAAACCAGAGCTTTTAAGTTCTGTATATACATCTTTAATATCATCAGAAATGGTTTTTTTTTCTTCTTCTAACCGTTCAATCCGTTCGATAAAACTACGCAATTGATTGACGGATATAGCTTGTGTGGTATCAATCACATCGCTCATCGTATTCTCTCCGAATATATAATATTGTTTTTTAGCTTTTTATAGTAAGGCATTATTGGGGATGCCTTAAGAATGGGTAAAGAGTCAAGCTTTACGTTTTTTTTTACACATTGACTTTAAATTTTTTGTATAAATAATCTGTCTTATTGACAAAAAGATATCAAGAATTGGAAAAGATATGGGAAGCGGTATGTAGGGTTCTATGGTTTTAAAAAAAGATAAAAGAAAAAATCAATATTTTCTTTTAAATGCTTGCCTTGGGAAATCGAACTTATGGGTTTACAAAACAATATAAGGAGCAAGAATTATGCTAAAAGAGCTTAGAATTTTGTTCCTAAATGTTCTTATTTTGTTCTCTGCATTTGAATATGCAAAAGCTGATTTTCGGGTTTGTAATACAACGCAAGAGTCTGTTGGTATTGCTATTGGCTATCGTACGGTCTCAAACTGGGTTAGTGAAGGGTGGTGGATTGTTCCAACAACAGAGTGTAAAACCTTAATCGATGGTCCCCTTGCATCACGATTTTATTATTTATATGTCGAAAATACTCGGAAAAAGGGGAGTGGAGTAGGGACAGTTATGATGTGTGTGCGAGATAGTCAATTTACAATTGAAGGGATTCATAATTGTTTTGTGAGAGGGTTTCAAAAAGCTAAGTTTGAAGAAATTGATACCGGTGATCAAACCAATTGGATGGTACAGTTGACAGATAAACCTGTATTGCCCGATTCAACAGCACTTCCGCGTACTTCTGTATCTAAATCTGTATCCACGCTCGCACCTGCGTTTTCACGCACCTCTGTACCTAAGGCTATATCTGCACCTACGCCCGTACCTCCTGCTGAGCCTAATTCTGTATCTAAATTCGTTCCTGTTCCAACGTTTCGACTTCCAAAATCATCATCGTAAAGTACGTTGTCAGAGAAAATGAAAATCTTTTAGGGATTAAGACAAATTTGTCTTTATTTCTGATTCCTGCAGAACAGTATTATCTTCATTTTCTTTGAGTAATTGCTGGGTAATCTTTTCAATTCGTTTTGTTGTTTCTGTTACAACTTGACCCATCATGCGATCTCTTTTATCATTTTGTTGGAGAAGAGCTGTATAACTTTCTTGTAATTTTTTGTTTTCTCGCTTTATTTCTTCCATTTCATCCATAATCATAATACCAGCCATAAGGGAAAGACGCTGGTCACCAATTTCACCAAATTTTTTTTTCAGATGTACAATATATTGATCCAATTTAGCAGCAAGGTGAATGAGATACTCTTCTTGCCCTGCATCGCAAGCCATACGATAAACTTTACCATCAATAGTGACTGAAACGGTTTCCATCTGCTTAAACCTTTATCGGTCAACTACAATACGAATTGTTTCCATAGCTTTAATGAGTCGTTTGGAAACATCTTTGTTGACTAAGGCCAATCGTTCTGTGTGCGCTTCGGCTTTATCAAGTTCTTGAGCCAGACGACTACGATCAGCATTCATTCGTTGAATTTCTTCTTCCCATTCGTTTTTTTTGTCAATAAGAGCATTATGATTGATAACAGCGATTTCTAAATTTCTGAGTGCTTTTTCCAATTGTTTTAGAGCTTGTGGTAAAATAGCAGTCTCTTGGTTCATAATGAGTGTATTCCTTCATAATCCTTTATGCAAAAACGAATCACTTATATTCTTTTTTGCATTTGTTTTGTATTTTAAAGATATAAGCTATTTTAGCAAGCAAGGCAGAAGATTGATGTGAATTAAAAGCTGGATTATTTGACATTATAGGCAGAAGTGTGGTTGTGCATAAGGCGTAGATAAGGATAATATTTTTGTTTATATGAACTATATGTGCAGAATATATGCGTATTTTAGTGATCAACGATATAAGGACAGCAGGAATGATTAAAATTAAGAGTAAATTTTACAAAAAATGGTCTATCATTCATGACAAATAACGAAAAACAAAATCAGATGGCTCATGCCATTCGTTTTCTTGCTATTGATGCAATTGAAAGAGCTAATTCTGGTCACCCTGGTTTACCAATGGGAGCAGCAGATATTGTTACTGTTCTTTATACAAAATTTTTAGCCTATGATCCCAAGAATCCGCGTTGGCCTAACCGCGATCGCTTTGTCTTATCCGCGGGCCATGGGTCGATGTTGCTCTATGCTTTATTGTATCTTTCTGGCTATGAAGATGTCTCTCTTGACGATTTGCGCAATTTTCGCCAAATAGGGTCTAAAATCGCTGGTCATCCAGAGTATGGACATGTTGCTGGGGTTGAAACAACAACTGGACCTCTTGGACAAGGGCTCGCCAATGCTGTAGGAATGGCTCTGGGAGAGCGCTTACTCAACGCGCGTTTTGGAAAGTTAATTGACCATTATACTTATGCTCTTGTGGGGGATGGGTGTTTAATGGAAGGGATCTCTCAAGAAGCAATAACCCTAGCAGGACATTTAAAACTCAATAAGCTGATTGTGTTTTGGGATGATAACGATATTTCAATCGATGGGGCTATTTCATTAACCGATAGTACAGATCAAATAGCCCGTTTTAAAGCATCTGGCTGGAATACCATTAAAGTGAATGGACACAACCAAGCTGCTTTAGTGCGGGCTATCGAAGCTGCACAAGCTTCTGATAAACCAACGTTGATTGCCTGTAAAACAACAATTGGTTTTGGATCCCCTAATAAAGGGGGAACCAATAAAGTTCATGGATCTCCTTTGGGGGCAGAAGAAATTGACGCAACCCGTAAAGCTTTGGGGTGGGGAGAAGAACCGTTCGTTATTCCAGCTGATATTCTCGATAGCTGGCGTTTGGCTGGACTGAATGCTGCAAAAAAACGGAAGAAATGGGAAGAGAAGTTACTTGCTTTATCTGTTGTAGAGCGGGCTGAGTTTGATCGGTTGATGCGGGGTGATCTAATCGGAAATTTTGAAGATGTTGTTGATACCTATAAACAAAAATTAGCTGTTGATCGTCCTGCTGTTGCAACCCGTAAAGCTTCTGAAATGACTCTAGAAGTTATCAATGAAGCCGTTCAGGAAACTATTGGTGGTTCTGCCGATCTCACGGGATCCAATAATACAAAAACGAGTCAGATGAAAATCATTTCTGCAAATGATTTTTCAGGCCGCTACCTACATTATGGAATTCGCGAACATGCTATGAGTGCAGTGATGAATGGTCTTGCACTTTATGGAGGTTTCATACCTTATGGTGGAACCTTTTTATGTTTTTCAGATTATATGCGTCCTGCGATGCGTCTATCATCCCTTATGGGATTGCGGGTTATTTATGTGATGACTCATGATTCAATTGGTCTAGGGGAAGATGGGCCCACCCATCAGCCGATAGAGCATTTAGCGACATTACGCGCGCTCCCTAATCATTTTGTTTTCCGACCAGCCGATGCTGTCGAAACACTCGAATGTTGGCAATTAGCCTTAAAAACAAAAAAAACACCTTCTACTTTGGCTTTAAGCCGACAAAATTTACCTCTTATGCGTCAAGAATATACAAAAGAAAATCTCTGTATGTTTGGTGCATATGAATTATTAACAGCCAGTGATGATGCTAAAGTGACACTTTTTGCTTCCGGTTCAGAGGTGGAAGTGGTTGTGAAGGCGCACTCTATTTTAGAGAAAAGTGGAATTCCAACACGGGTAGTTTCTGTTCCTTGTTTTGAATTATTTGCACAACAATCTGCTGCATATCAAAAGGCATTAATTGGTGAGGCACCAATTAAAATTGCCGTTGAAGCAGCTATTCAGCAAGGGTGGGAGCGTTTTATTGGCTGCGATGGAGTATTTGTTGGAATGGAGGGATTTGGGGTAAGTGGACCAAGTGATGCTCTCTATAGGCATTTCGGCATTACATGTGAGGCTGTGGTGGCGATTGTTAAAGAAAAGCTTGAAAAGACTAATAAGGAAAAATAACATGGGTGTTCGCGTTGCAATTAATGGATTTGGGCGGATTGGACGTAATATTTTACGGGCTATCGTTGAAAAGAAGCGCCAAGATATTCAAGTTGTGGCTCTTAATGATTTGGGATCAGTAGAGACAAATGCTCACTTGTTGCGCTACGATTCAGTCCATGGGCGTTTTCCCACTCCTGTTAAGGTCGTGAGAGATACTTTGGATGTTGGCTGTGGTGCGATTAAAGTTATTGCTGAACGTGATCCGACACAATTGCCGTGGAAGTCTTTAGATATCGATATTGTTCTTGAATGTACCGGGCTTTTTACAGCGCGTGATAAAGCATGTCTTCATTTGGAAGCAGGGGCAAAGCGCGTTTTGGTTTCTGCACCTTCTGAAGGAGCTGATTTAACCGTGGTATACGGAGTTAATCATCAGTTATTGAGCAAAGAACATCGTGTTGTCTCTAATGCTTCCTGTACAACGAATTGCTTGGCTCCCGTTGCACAAGTGCTCCACCAGGCAATTGGGATAGAAAAAGGGTTTATGACAACGATTCATTCCTATACCGGAGATCAACCTGTTTTAGATACAATGCATAAGGATCTTTATCGTGCCCGTGCTGCGGCTCTTTCTATGATTCCCACGTCAACAGGAGCAGCTAAAGCAGTGGGGTTGGTTTTGCCAGAATTAAATGGTTTGTTAGATGGGGTGTCGCTTCGGGTTCCAACACCGAATGTTTCTGTTGTTGATTTAACATTTACTGCTAAGCGTTCAACGACTGTTGAAGAAATTAATGCAGCCATTCGTATAGCTGCTCAAGGGTCTCTGAAAGGAATTTTGAATTATACAGAGGAAAAGCTTGTAAGCAGTGACTTTAATCACGATCCACATTCAGCAATTTTCCAAAATGATCAAACCAAAGTGATTGATGGGAAACTGTGTCGTGTTTTGGTTTGGTACGACAATGAGTGGGGTTTTTCAAACCGGATGAGTGATACTGCTGTAGCTTTTGCTAAAACATTGTAAAAAAGAGCTTTAGCCTTTCTTATTACAAAGCAAAAAGAGGATTTTGTGGAGAAAGAAAAGGAAGCGAGTGTTTTTTAAAAGGGCATCAGAAAAAATTGTTTTAGAGAAAACAGAATGATAAAAAATAAAAGAATATTGTGAAGGTTGAATACCAAGAGCTAAAGGATAGTGAGACAAAAGAAGTGCACGTTGAAGGGAAGAAGAGGGCTTGAAGGATAAAGAAAAAGAGAAAACAGTTATGGAATTTCGGACACTCGATGATGTTGATGTAACAGGAAAACGCGTGCTGGTGCGAGTGGATTTTAATGTTCCAATGTTAAAGGGTAAAGTGTGTGATGAAACGCGGATTGAGTGCCATAAAGACACACTTGTCGAGCTTCAAAAGCGTGGGGCTAAGGTTATTATTCTATCTCATTGTGGTCGTCCCAAGGGGCAAGTGGTTCCGGAATTTACAGTGCGTCCTGTCGTTGAGACACTCGAAAAAATCATAAAGAAGCCCATTTTTTTTGCAAATGATTGTATAGGGGATGCAGCACAGAAAGCAGTGAACAAAGTGCAGGATGGGGAAATTCTTCTGCTGGAGAATGTACGGTTTTACTCGGGAGAAGAAAAAAATGAGCATTCTTTTGCTAAAGCTTTAGCGCAAAATGGGGATCTTTATGTAAATGATGCTTTTTCTGTTTCTCATCGTGCTCATGCTTCAATAGAAGGGATTACGCATCTGTTACCTTCTTATGCAGGGAGAGCATTACAACGCGAATTGCAGGCCTTAAAAAAGGGACTCGATCATCCAACGCATCCGGTAGTGGCAGTCGTCGGGGGAGCAAAGGTTTCTAGTAAGCTTTTTGTTCTCAATCATTTGGTTGAAAAGGTCGACTATTTGGTTATTGGTGGTGGTATGGCTAATAGTTTTCTAGCAGCACAAGGTGTTTCTGTTGGTAAATCATTATGTGAAGAAACGCTAATGGGAACAATAAAAGAAATCATTGAAAAAGCATATCAGAGCCATTGTAAGCTTCTTTTACCTTTGGATGTTGTAGTTGGATTTCATTTTGAAAAAGAAACACCGCATCAATGTTATGCTCTTGAAGAAATCCCTGAAAAAGGGATGATTTTGGATATTGGTCCCCGTTCTATTGCACATATTCAAGCGGCAATTGATAAGGCAAAAACCCTTGTTTGGAATGGTCCGCTTGGTGTTTTTGAAATGTCGCCCTTTGACCAGGGAACGGTGACGGTCGCACGGTATGTCGCAGAGCGCAGTCAACGGAGGCAATTGGTATCCATTGCTGGAGGAGGAGATACAGTTTTTGCGTTAAATCATGCAGGTGTTGCCAATGATTTTACCTATCTTTCAACTGCAGGTGGGGCGTTTTTAGAATGGATGGAAGGAAAAAGCCTTCCTGGGATTTTCGCTCTTCAGCAAGTGTGAAGGAAAAGGCATCTGATGACTTAGGCAAGTGTGCTGACAGTCATTGATTTTTAGAACGTGAGAGAAAAAAAGAGGAGCTTTATATGAATGAGCGTCTTGAAGATATTGCATTATCTCTGGTTCGTCCGGGAAAAGGCATTTTAGCAGCAGATGAAAGTACAGCAACAATTGGAAAACGGTTCGAAACCATTGGTGTAGAATCTACCGAAGACAATCGTCGAGCTTATCGTGAAATGCTGTTTTCAGCAAAAGAAGCGATGGAAACAGCTATCTCTGGTGTGATTTTATTTGATGAAACTATTCGTCAAAAAGCATCAACAGGGCAAATGTTAACAGATCTTATTCATAATACTGGTGCTGTACCAGGCATTAAAGTGGATACAGGTGCCAAGCCTTTGCCTGCTTTCCCCCAGGAGATGATTACAGAAGGATTGGATGGTCTGCGTGAGCGATTGAAGGATTATTATGCTTTGGGTGCGCGTTTTGCCAAGTGGCGTGCGGTGCTTGCAATTGATTCACATTCTTTGCCAACAAAAGGTGCAATCAATCAGAATGCTCAAGCTTTGGCACGTTATGCTGCTTTATGTCAGGAAGCTGGTCTTGTACCAATTGTGGAACCTGAAGTTTTAATGGATGGTCAATCGCGTCAGCACTCAATTGCGCGGTGTTTTGAAGTGACACAAACAGTTTTAAAAACAGTCTTTGAAGAATTATTTCAAGCACGTGTTATTTTGGAAGGTATGATTTTAAAACCCAATATGGTTATTGATGGCAAAGATGCGCGCAAAGCTTCCGTTGATGAAGTGGCTGAAAAGACAGTTCGCGTTCTTAAGCAAACCGTTCCTGCTGCTGTTCCAGGAATTACTTTCCTTTCTGGAGGGCAATCCGATGAAGAAGCAACAGCACATTTGTCTGCTATGAATGCTTTGGGTATCCTGCCTTGGAAATTGACTTTTTCTTATGGACGTGCGTTACAAGCTGCAGCTTTGAAGGTATGGGGTGGAAAATCCGAACAAATTGCTGCGGCACAAAAGGCTTTTTATCATCGTGCACGAATGAATCATCTTGCTGCTTTAGGACAGTGGACAAAAGAACAAGAACAGTTTTGTGCATAAGTTAAAAATAAATAAAAGATAAAAAAGAACAGATTTTACGTCCTCTCCTATTATTCCTGTCTATTATGACGAAAATGATGGACATAGAAGAGGTCTTAAAAGCTTTTTCTTCTTCTCCTCAAAAAATTGATTATTTAGCAAATAACGTTCTTCATGATCTGGACAGTATCGATCAGTGGGATTCATATGACCGAAAGAACACTAATTCAGTTCGTGAAATTAGAGTAAGTTGCAGACCAAAAAGTGGCTTTGAGTCTTTAAAAGGTGAGCGCAGGGCAGGTGGGGGGGTGTGTCTTTTTTTTCTTCCTCTCTTTATTTTTATTGTGTATTGAGCAGAGGAGACCATGCCGGATCAGAGGCATCATTGGGGGTAGGCAAGAGGCGTTCATTGCGTCCGGTGATATCAATTGTATAGATTTTTGCACCTGCTCCTGGATTTTTACGAAAGAACATCAGGACTCTGCCATTAGGTGCCCATGTAGGACCTTCATTATGGAAACCTGTTGTTAAAATCCGCTCTCCTTTTCCATCAGGATACATCACGCCAATGGAGAATTGACCCTGAAATTGTTTTGTGAATGCAATATAATCCCCACGTGGAGACCAAATAGGGGTGGAATAGCTCCCTTCATTGGAAGAAATGCGCTGGAGATCACTGCCATCTACGTTCATCGTATAAATTTGTGGTTTTCCATCACGATCAGAGGAAAAAACAATTTTATTGCCATCTGGTGAATAAGAGGCTGATGTATCAATAGCTTTGGTTGTGGTTAAACGAGTCATCTTCCGTGTGCGTAAATCCATCGTATATAAATTGGCACTTCCATTATTTTGCAACAAACTCATAATGACCTTTTGTCCATCAGGAGAGAAACGAGGGGCAATGGTCATATTGTCAAAAGTTCCGATCAATTCCCTTTGTCCTACTTCCATTTGTTGAAGATAAACATGAGGCGTTTTGTTCTTACCATAAGCCATATAAGTAATTTCTTGTCGCTTCGGAGAAAAGCGCGGAGTAAGGACAAGTTCACTTCCATCAGAGAGATAGGTCAAATTTGCTCCATCTTGATCCATAATCGTTAAACGTTTGATACGCGCATCATGGGGGCCTGTTTCATCGATGAATACAATGCGGGTGTCAAAATAGCCCTTTTCACCTGTCATTTTGCTATAGATCTCATCTGAAATCATATGCGCAACACGACGCCAGCGTTCCGTTGCTGTATAAAAGCGTTGCCCTTTGATTTGTCGATTTCCTAAGACATCCCATAAACGAAAATCAACTTTAAGCCTTCCATCTGCTTCTCTATAAACTTTTCCTGTCACTAATCCTTGAGTGTTTATTTTTTTCCAATCAGAAAAGTTTGGTTGTTTGTCGGGATTAGGAGATATTTCAGGGAAAGAAGATTTCTGTAGGGGTAAAAAAAGTCCTGATCTTTCCAAATCTGCTGCAACGACAGCAGCAATTTTTACGCCTAATGAATCGTGAGAAACAAAATCTGCAATGGCAATGGGAATAGGGTTAAAATCAGCATTTGCAATTGTGCCTTTCAGCTGTGCATATGCAGATGAAAAACCGCAAAACCATAAATACACGATGAAAAAAAAACAGGAAGAAATTATACCTTTTATCACAGTCATGTGGTTATTTATCCTTTATTTGAGAGAAAAAATGTTGTTTCATGGTGCTGTTTCTTGAAAAGGATCAACATTAAAATCAAAACCTTGTCCCCATAAATTATATTGATCACGAGGGAGATTTTCATAGGGCTGGCATGAAAAAACAGCTGCATAAACTTGTTGTGTCATGATGGTGAGCTGACTTTCTTCACCTCTAAGGGGATCAATTTTTGGTTCGCCTATCACGTATCCGTGGTTATTTAAATAAAATTGTAAACGTACAACAGGGCGGTTATTCAAATTACCTCCAATAGCAACAAGTTTAAGCTTTTTTTGAATACAGGACCCTACAAGATTAACGAGTGTTTGCGCTTTTTTTGCTGAATCACCGATATTTTTTTGCGTGCCTAAAGCTTCCCGTTCGCTAGAACGTTTTGCACCACCCCCTTGGGTGCGTGCGCGATTGATAAGGTGTGTTTCTTCCATTGCCAAAATATCTTCAATCGTTTGCTCTCTTTTGGAGGGAGATTTTTTTTCTTTTTGAAAATGAGAGGGGTCGACCGTTTTTGTTTTCGGTTTGAAAGAGGGCAGAGGAATATTGTCTAGAGGTGTAATTGTTGATATCGACTCGTTAGGATTCTTCTGAGCAAGTTCTTCTAACATTTTCTTAATAGGATCTTCTGACTTTATTTGTTCTAAAGCTGTTGGAGGAACTGTTTGTTCTTTTAATTCTGATTCTTGTGGTGGTGTTTTTGTTTCATTCTTCATGAATTCTGGAACTGTGTGGAGTAAGGCTTCTGTTTCTGTTTTTATCAATTCCTGCGTTTTCAAAGATGATTCAAATATTTCTGATGCGTCTTGTTGTCCAAAAAAAGAAGGTATTGTATCCATATGTTGCAATTGTTCTTTTGGTTGAAATGGGGATTGATTATCTATTGTTCCTTCACCAAAATAACGCGCATCTTCTTTTTCTTGAGGTTTTGTCGTCGGTTTAGGGGCAGAGTTTTCAAGAGGGGGAGCGTTTGATGAGCCTTCTTGGAAAGCAAGATCTTGGTCAAAAGAAGACAAAGTAATCGGAGCCATTTCTAGGGGCTGTTGCATGAAAGAAGAAGAGGGCGTGAAGTGCATCATCCCCGAGCTAAAAAGAATGAAATGCAGCGCAAATGATAAAACCAAACTTTTCTGCATGCTGTGATGAGAGCCTTTTTCCATTTGTATGCCTTGCTGTTTTTTTTCATGATTGCAAAGAGTCCTGAGATGCATGAAGCAACAGTTTATGGAGAATTTATTGTCCTAAACTCGCTAAAGCAACTTGCGAAAAACCTGCCTTTTGAATATGAGCCAAAAGTTGCAGAACTTGTTGATATTCAACAGTTTTGGCAGCACGGACAAAAATACGTTTATTCTTCTGTGTAGGATCTTCGGCTAATAGGGCTTTGAGGTGCGCAATCAGAGCTTCTTCTGTGTCATAATAGTTTTGATTGATGGCTAAACGCCCTTGGGCATCAAGGGAAACCGTTAAGGGGGTGGTGCTTTCCGTCTGCACAGGGCCCGCTTGGCTATGAGGGAGATCAAGAGGAACACCGTTTACCAAAAGGGGAGCTGACACCATGAAAATAATCAGCAAAACTAAGATAACATCCACAAAAGGCGTGACGTTAATCTCACTCATTAAAGGGGTGCGCGAACGGCGCTGTCTACGTATACCTTTCTGAGTAGAAGAAGGAACAGATAATCCCATAGTGCACCTCTTTATAAGGATGAGTTGGTAGAGGTTGTTTCATCAATTCGTCGTGACAAAATCGTCGAAAATTCATCAGAAAAATTTTCTATTTTCGCTATAATTTGTGCACTTTCACTTATCAATTTGTTATAAGCAATAACAGCAGGAATGGCTGCAAACAAACCAATTGCAGTGGCTAAAAGTGCTTCCGCAATGCCTGGAGCGACAATCGCTAGCGATGTGTTTTGAGAAGCTGAAATAGAAAGAAACGAATTCATAATTCCAACAACTGTTCCAAATAGTCCAATAAAGGGACCGGCTGATCCAAGAGTTGCTAAAAAGCCTAATCGTGATTCTATTTTTACACTTTCACGTCCTAAGGCCAGATCCATTGCCTTATCAATTCTCGTCTGAAGGCTTAAGGGTGTGTGCGATCCTTTTGAGAGTGATTTCTTCCATTCCGTCATTGCAGCAAGGAAAACGACCGATATACTGTCGCTGCGTTGACTATTGTAGGTGGCGTAAAGATCTTCCAAAGGCTGCCCTGACCAAAAATCACGCTCAAAATGATGGATATTACGCCGTATGTGCCGATAAGAAATGAGTTTATCAAGAATAATAGCCCAGCTCCATATGGAAGCGAATACCAATCCAATCATAACAACCTTTACAATCCAATTGGCTTGCATAAATAAGTTCAATATTCCTATTGTTTCTGGACTTGCAAATTCTACGACTTGTGCCATGGCCTTTTAACCTCTTCAATGAAAGATTCATTAATTTACAGCCCATTACAGCATATTGTTTTATAGTTTCTAAATTTGGCGAAACAAAGTTAAATTTTTTGACAAAAAATGTTCAAAAATCTCTTTCAAGAGCATTTTATTCTTTAAACAATGCTGATCCAATAGCACTTTTTAAAAGGAAGGAGAGAAGAGATTCTTGGGTAAATAAATGGTGCGGTTTTCCTTCTTAATTTGATGACAGCAATTTCAACTTGCGCTTTAATCTCACTCAAAAGTATTTTATTCTTTTCCAATAACAGTTTTTAAGAAGGAAGGAGAGAAGAGATTCTTGGGCAAACGGCGCGGTTTTCCTTCTTGATTGATGACGGCAATTTCAACTTGCGCTTTAATCAAGAGAGTTCCATTGCGCAAAATAACCTGATCCATGAAAAAGCGTGCCCCTTGAACACATCGTAGGTATGTTTTTATGGTTAAAAGATCATCAAGAATGGCCGATTTGGAAAAGGTAATATCCATATGACGTACAACGAAAAATAATTTCTCACCTTGGTTATCCGAGATTAATTCATTGTTTTTAAAACCCATATCACGCAAAAATTCTGAGCGTCCCCGTTCTAAAAACTCAAGGTAACGTGCATGATAAACAACACCAGAAAAATCCGTATCAGCTACATAAATTCGTGCTTGAAGATTATGAAAATAAGGAGAGTGAGGGTGATCAAAGAGCGAAGCTTTAGTCATTTTCTTTCTCCCAAAAAGAGGGCTGAAAAGATTTTTGAGAGTCGGTATCAATCGGTAGAGAAGCCTTTTTTATTGACTCTGTCTTCGTGGGGGAGCAAAGCCCTAAATGTGTCCAGGCTTTTTCTGTCAAAATCCGCCCACGCGCTGTTCGTTGAATGAAACCTTGTTGGAGCAAATAAGGCTCAATAATATCTTCAATTGCATCACGTGGCTCTGAAAGAGCTGCAGCAATCGTTTCAATACCAACCGGGCCCCCTAAAAAAGTTTGAGCAATGAGAATAAGATAACGGCGATCCAAAGAATCAAGACCAAGATGATCGACTTCAAGACGTGAAAGGGCTTCATCAGCAAGTGCACGATCAATTTTTTCAGCTTTTTTGACTAAAGCAAAATCACACACACGTCGTAAAAGACGTCCTACAATTCGCGGAGTTCCACGAGAACGGCGTGCAATCTCATGGGCACCATCATCATTGATCTGGACAGAAAAAAGACGAGCGTTGCGCTGGACAATATGTTCTAATTCATCGATGGTATAAAAGTTTAACCGAATAGGAATGCCAAAACGATCCCGTAAGGGGGTGGTCAATAAGCCTAGACGCGTTGTTGCCGCAACTAAGGTGAATTTGGCTAAGTCAATTTTGACTGAACGGGCTGCAGGGCCTTCCCCAATAATGAGATCAAGCTGATAATCTTCCATGGCCGGATACAAAATCTCTTCAATAGCCGGATTTAAACGATGAATTTCATCAATAAAAAGAACATCCCGTTCTTCCAAATTGGTTAAAAGAGCAGCTAAATCACCCGCTTTGGCAATCACTGGCCCTGATGTCGAACGAAAATTAACTCCTAATTCCTTCGCCATAATTTGCGAGAGTGTTGTTTTTCCTAAACCAGGAGGTCCAACAAATAAAACATGATCCAAAGCTTCATGCCTTGTTCGCGCTGCTTCAATAAAGATTTTTAAATTTGCACGGGCGGCTTCTTGACCAATAAAATCATCCAGAGTTTGCGGTCTTAAGGAACGATCCGGATCGTTAGGAAGGGGAATGGCACCAAGAAGGCGCTGAGGATCATCTTTATGCATTATGCATTGTTACCTTGATTTTGTGAGGAAAGAAGTTTTAGGCTATGGCGAACAAGGAGTGCTGACGAAACCGTTTCTCCTTTAAGAGAAGAAAGGGCTGAAGTTACAGCTGTCGCTGCTTGATCATGATCAAAACCAAGTTTGATTAAAGCTAAAAGGGCATCGTTGGTCGGTTGATGCTTCTCTTCTGAAGGGAGACTCGAAGAAGAAAAAGCAAAACTCTTGTTGTTTTCTTTAGAGAGAAGAGCTTTGTTTTTGAGCTCGCTTACAATTCTTTCACTGACTTTCTTGCCAACACCTGGGGCACGACTGATCATTGCAATATCGTTGAGGGTAATCGCTTGGCTGAGGTCATTGATCGATAAGGTTCCTAAAAGCGCTAAGGCAACTTTTGCACCAACACCTGGAACATTTTGTAAAAGACAAAACCACTCTTTCTCAGACTTAGTTGTAAAGCCAAAAAGGCGAATCGCCTCTTCACGCACATGGGTTTCGATAAACAAGCTAAGACTTTCACCTATGGCTGGTAAAGAAGAATGAAGACGGTTAGGGATAAAAATAATATATCCAACACCCTGTACATCGAGAATAATGTGATCATCAAAAATATGTTCAAGAATGCCTTTGAGTTTTCCAATCATGCGCTCGCCTTTAAAAAATAGGAGATACTTGTGCGGTGAGTGCTATGAGAAATTGCAAGGATAAGGGCATTTACTGCATTATTGTTTTCAAATTTAGTGCGCCAATTGTGATCATTAAAAATATGTTTAAAAATGTCTTTGAGTTTTCCAATCATGCACTCGCCTTTAAACGGTAGGAGGTACTCGTGCGGTGAGTGCTATGGCAAATTGCAAGGGCAAGGGCATCTGCTGCATCACTGCTATCAAATTCAGCTCGAGGAAGAAGAATTTTCACCATCATGTGAATTTGTTCCTTTTCTCCATGTCCAACGCCAATGACTGACTTTTTGACTTTATTAGGAGCATATTCGGAAATGGGAAGACCTTTTTGAGCAGGAACCAGCAGTGCAATAGCACGGGCTTGACCAAGTTTTAAAGTGGCGGCAGCATCTTTATTGACAAAAACATGTTCAACAGCTGCTTCATGGGGCATAAATTCATGTACAACTTTTGAAAGTCCTTCATAAAGCTGGCATAATCTAGAAGCAAGATTATTCTGCGGCTTAGAGTGGAGCGTTCCTGCTGCCACAAAATGGAGATGATTGCCACATAGGTCAATAACTCCCCATCCGGTATGACGGAGTCCAGGATCAATACCTATAATGCGAATCGTTTCTACCATAAAATTTAGTTTATTTGATTTTTTAGTGTTTTAATAGATCAATTCAGCTAATAGAACAAAAGAAGAACATATAAAGTCTAAAATTATTTGAAAAAAAGATTAAAATACAAATTAAAAAAGGAAAAAACTGTTTCCTTTTTTTTTGAAAAAAATGCTTAAAGGCTTTTATGAAGAAAAAATGGAGGGAGAAGGTCGAATAGATAAATTAAGCAGTGAAAATACTTAAAGGCGCTGAAAAGCCGTTTTAAGTAATTGAATCTGTTTGTTTACTGGATTGTTCTTGGATAAAGTATGTAAAGCGTGTTTTTTATCGTAGTTCATATGCCGCATTCTTTTTTCTAATCGGAGCGAACGCTTTACAAAGTGGCGAAAAACTTCTGGTAATTCTTTCCACTCTGCAGATTTTGATTCAAGTGATGGGGTATAAAGAGAAACTTTTGCAATCTCTTTTTGAATTTGTTCTGGCGACATTTCTCCTTCGCGCTCTGCACGAATTAACAAAAGCTGAGAAGCAATTTGCATCAAACGCGTACTTAAGTACATGGCTTCTTTACCATAAATTTCAGAAAGCTCTATTGAAAGGTCACGGGCAGCTAAACGGCCTTCTGTATCAATATAAGCCGCTGTCTCTTCAATCAAAACCATTGTTTCTTCATAAAGACGATCAAACACCGTTTCAAAAGCATCATGTTCAATCATGACAATGGGTTGATTTTGTGGACGTTCATGTACGCTCAAACCAGTATACTCCAGAACTAAAACAATCTTGGGAACATTCAAAAAATATAGGAAATTTCTTTTTTAAAATGCCTCCGAAGGATAATAAATACCTTTTTTAGAATTATTGTGCAATGTCGTTTTTACGCTAAGGTTAATGGGATTGGAGTAGAAGGCTTTCTAAGTTTTTTACAATGAAGTGTGACGCGCACTTTTGTTTTCATAATAATAAGCAATAACAAATTGAAGGCTGATACCACTTATGATCAAAAGAGTATCCGACATAAAGCTACTGCTCATCGCCGTTTTTAAAATCTGTCCACACATCGCAAAAAGAGTACCGGTTACAAAAACCGGTAAGCTTTGTTTCCCTAAAATCGCTAAAGGATGGTGTGTTGAAACACAAAACTTCTGATGAAGACAAGGAAGACAAAATATCAAAAAAGATAAGGAAAGAATATGCAACAAACGGGGGAGGCTTAAAAAAGTTTTATTGAAATCAATCAAGGGGGAAGACCAATGAAGCGAACTAAAACTTTCCCACCAGTTTAAACGTACCCATAATAGGGAAAAAACAAGATAGATGACGGAAAATGCCAATAAAGGACGGCAAAAGGGAATCGGTTTTCCTTCTTTGAGAAAGAGAGTAGTTGTGAAGCCAATCACAAAGAGAAATTGCCATGAAAGAGGATTCAAAAACCACTGTCCTTGAAGAGGATAAGAAGGAGGAGCAATTCTGTAAAGACCACACAGAAAATAAAGAATGAAGGAGATGAAAAGAAGAAGCCCTTTGTGTCGACAGCTCAAATAAAGCGCAAAAGGGGCAAAAATCATTAAAACAATGTAAAGAGAAAGAATGTTATTATAACCAAGTTGGTGACCAAAGCTCAAAATACTCAAAAATGTAAGAAAGGGCTTTGTAAAAAACAATCCTACATTATTCATAGAGGTGAATTGCTCTAAATTCCAGAGGGAAAAAGCTCCCCAAAAAAGACCTAAGGTAATAAAATTGGTGAAGAGATAGGCCTTATAAAGACGGAAAGCTTTCTGCCAAAGTTTGCCACTCAGAGAAGAAAAAGACAGTCTATACCAACGCGTGTGAAAACTAATTCCAAGTGAAATCCCTGAAAGAAGTACAAATATTTCTGCTGAATCAGAAAAACCAAAATTCTTATGAGTGAGATGCTCATAGAATGTACCAGGAATATGGTTGATGAAAATTGTCAACAGCGCTAAAGAACGACAAACATCAATCCGTGTGTCACGGGGAGTATGAGGACTATGATGAGAAGAAGTGTTGGAGCATGTCATGAAAGAGCCCTTAAGATATCAAAAAATGGTCTGTTGTTAAAAGAGCATGACCATAGAATGATTTTTAAATTTTGAGTCGTGTAGTGCCATGTTGCGTGTAGTGCCATGTTGAAAGATGAAGGATGACAAAACAAAAAAATAAGCCGATTGTACAATGTCTTTTTCCTCAGTTGATTCTAACAGTGGATGTGCGTCGTACATTCAATCCTGTTTTATTTCGTCAGATTTTGCAAACGCAATCTTTTGCTTGTGTTATTTTGTATGATTTGCAAGGGGAAAAAATGGGAGAAGAGCATTTGCAAAAGAGTGCGCAGAGATATGTTCATGATATTCAGCACAATGGTGCAGCTCTGATTATTGCTGAGCAAAGCCGCGTCGTTGGTCGGGTCAAAGCCGATGGGTTGCATGTAGAAGGCGACTTGAATATCCAAAAGAGTGTCGAAAATTTGAAAAAAGAACAGAAAATAATCGGTTGTGGAAATTTGCAGAATCGTCACTCTGCGATGGTCGTTGCTGAAGCAGGAATTGATTACCTCCTGTTCGGAAAATTAGGTGCTGATAAAAACCCCCGTCCACACCCTCGAAATATTCAGTTGGCACAATGGTGGGCGGAGATTATGCAAACTCCTGCCATTATTCAAACGGGGAGTGAATACGCGTTTTTTGATGAAGCTTTGGAAACCAATTGTGAGTTTATTGCCGTGGAAGAAATGATTTTTATGCATGATGATCCTTTTGGGGTGCTTGATATGATGAAAGAAAAATGTCAAAACGTCCCTCTACGTACGGAGAGGTGAAAGTCATGAGTAAATTTTACGGGATATTCATTCTAGGAACAATTGGGTTTGTAATGGCTCTTGTAAGTTCTACGCAGGCTCAACAGGGAGAGCAGATTGTAGATATCTCTCAGAATGCGGAAAATACTCAAAAAACTCAACAAATTGTATCGCCCTTAGAAGCAGGGCAATATGATGAGGCCTATGATTATTATGTCCAAGGCCTTTATGGAAAAGCTTTTCGTGCAGCACTTGCGCGGGCCAAGCAAAATGATCCAATTGCTCAAACCTTGGTAGGGCGAATGTATATGGAAGGATATGTGACGTCTATCGATGGTAAACAAGCTATTTCGTGGTTTGAACGCGCTGCAAAACAAGGTGAACCACAAGCACAGCTCCGCTATGGGTTGATGTTATTTGATGGAACCTTCACTGAAAAAAATGTAGATCTTGCGGAAAAATTTATTCGAAAAGCAATGGATGCTGGGATCAGAGAAGCTTATTTTTATTCTGGGCAAATCCTCCTTTATAAAGCATTGCGTGAAAAGAAAGAATCCGAGAAAGTTGATGTAAAAAATCAAGAAAATGAAAGCATAGAGCGGGCTCTAGTATGGTTCTTAAAAGGAGCTTCTCTGGGGGATTCTGAAGCAGCTTTCGCTGCCGCAAAAATTCTTTCTGTAGGAACTCTAACAATACCAAAAAATGATGATAATGCACGCAAATTGTTAGAAGTGGCAGCGCAAAATAAACATTTAATGGCTCAAGTTATTTTGGCACAATGGTTACTGCAAGGACGTGGGGGAGAAACAGATTTTCAACGTGCTTTTGATTTTCTTTTGGACAATGCAAATAAAAATATTGTGATCGCACAGGTTAATTTAGCAAGACTTTATCGCGATGGAATTGGAACAACTGGGGATCCTATTATGGCTGCTGCATGGTATTTGATTGCAAAAAGCCAAAAAGCAAATATTCCCGATCTTGAAACTATGATCAAGGAAATGGATCAGTCTCAGGTTCAGAAAGCAATGCTGCAAGCAAGAAAACTGGTTCATAGACTTTAAAAAAGGCTGTTTTGACGGGAAACACAGTCCGACAGTCTTTAAACCAAATAACCTAAAGTTTTATGATTTTGTAAAATACTGAATGAATTAATAATGCAACAGTTTTTTGCAAAAAATAAAATAAGAGGTCTCCTCTGCAAAAGTAAAATTGGAGATGAATAATGAAAATTAATGGAAATGAAATTCGACCTGGAAATGTGATTGAACATCAAGGAGGTTTATGGGCAGTTGTGAAATGTAATGCCGTTAAACCAGGAAAAGGGGGCGCATTTAATCAGGTTGAAATGAAAAATGTGATCGATGGAACAAAGCTGAATGAACGATTTCGTGCCGCTGAAACTGTTGAGAGAGTACGACTTGAACAAAAAGATTTTACTTTCCTTTATCAGCAAGGGGATGTTTTGGTTTTTATGGATTCACTTTCCTATGAACAGCTCGAATTGCAAAAAGATTTCGTGGGTGATCGTGCTGCTTTCTTAAAAGATGGCATGACTGTGACTGTTGAGCTCTATCAAGAAAAACCAATTGGGGTATCTTTGCCTGATCAAGTTACTGTAACCATTTCTGAAGCTGATCCGGCAATCAAAGGGCAAACAGTCACCTCTTCTTATAAACCTGCCATTCTTGAAAATGGAATTCGCATTCTTGTTCCTCCTTTCATTAATTCAGGCGAGCGGATTGTCGTGGATACCAATGAGTTGATTTATTTGCGTCGTGCAAGTGAAAAGGGGTAAGAAAAAATAAAAGGTTAAAAAGATGGCTCATTCTGCAATCATGCATATTATGGTGCAGGCCGCTATAAAAGCAGGCCGTTCTTTGGTGCGTGATTATGGTGAAGTTCAAAATCTACAAGTGTCTTTAAAAGGGCCTGCCGATTATGTAAGTCAAGCAGATTGCAAAGCTGAGAAAATTATTTTTAATGAGTTGAGCAAAGCACGACCCAAATTTGGGTTTCTGATGGAAGAGTCTCAGGAAATCATCGGAGAAGATTCGCAACATCGTTTTATTGTTGACCCTCTGGATGGAACAATAAATTTTTTGCATGGTCTTCCTTTTTTTGCTGTTTCGATCGCCTTAGAACGTCAAGGACAGATCGTTGCAGGTGTTATTTATAATCCTATTCTTGATGAGCTCTTTACTGCTGAACGGGGGTGTGGGGCTTTCCTCAATGATCGGCGTTGTCGTGTGGCAGTACGGCGCAAATTGGAACATTGCATCATTGCTACAGGATTACCTCATTTGGGGCGCCCAAATCATGAAAACTATTTGGTGGAATTACGTAATGTAATGGCTGAGGTTTCTGGCATTCGCCGTTTTGGAGCTGCTTCTCTTGATTTAGCTTATGTGGCTGCTGGAAGGGTTGATGGTTTTTGGGAAGATAATCTCCAAATTTGGGATATGGCTGCTGGACTCTTGATGGTTCGTGAAGCAGGCGGATTTATAAGCGATAAAGATGGAGAACAGGATATTTTTGGGAAAAAAAATATCGTTGCTGGTAATGAGGTTATTCATGCTGAATTAAAAAAAATTCTCAAAAAAGAAGTTTGATTTAAAACGTGGATTTTTCTGGAGGAAGACAGTTGTGTACAGAGAAAACAGAAGTAAGGCTCTTGTAAAAGTAAGTTCTTGGTGAAAGGGATACAAGTGGTTTGCTTTCTTCATTTAATTTTCGATCAAGGTGTTTGACTGGGAAGCGAAAATCAATAGTTCCATATTCTTCACGTTTTTGAGGCTTTAGGCTTATTTTTTCGAGGATCTTCTTTTTTTATTTTTATGAGGTCCATTTGGTTCAATTTTTTGTGAGGTTTGTTCAGGTGAAAATTGGAGTTTAGCTAAACGCGCATAAATTCCATTTTGCTCAATGAGTTGTGTATGGGTTCCTTCTTCAACAATAGAGCCTTGATCTATTACAAGAATACGATCTGCTTTTAACACCGTTGCTAAACGATGAGCAATGACCAGGGTTGTGCGATTTTTCATGAGGCCTTCTAAAGCTTTTTGCACCAGCTTTTCATTCGTTGCATCTAAAGCTGATGTTGCTTCATCTAACAACAGGAGAGGAGCATTTCTCAAGATCGCTCGCGCAAGACCAATGCGCTGTTTTTGTCCCCCTGAAAGCATGATGCCCCCTTCTCCTACTTGAGTTTCAAAACCCTCTGGTAAGGAGTCAATAAATTCAGATGCATTAGCGGCTTGGGCTGCAGCGATGATTTGTTCTTGATGAGGATTGTGAGCACCAAAGGCTATATTTTCGCGAACTGTTCCTTCAAAAATATCGATTTCTTGAGGAACGTAGGAAATCGAAGAACGTAAATCATGAAGGGAAAGACGGTTAATGTCAATGCCATCAAACTGAATGTGACCACTTGTAGGATCATAAAAACGAAGAATAAGGGAAAAAAGAGTACTTTTTCCTGCACCCGAAGGGCCAACGAAGGCAACGGTTTCTCCTGCTTTGATAGAAAAGGATAAATCGCGCAAAATTTTTTTTTCTGGTCTGGAAGGGTAGGTGAAATGAACTCGATCAAAAATAAGAGATCCTTGAATGGGAAGAGAACGTGATAAAGGAGATGCAGGCGTTGTAATGGTGGGTTTCTTTTGCAATAATTCAGCAAGACGTTCTGCTGCTCCCGCTGCTTGCACTAATTCTGCACCAATTTCCGATAATTGCGCAAAAGTTGTTGCTGCAAAAACCGCATAAAGAACAAATTGGCCGAGAGTTCCCCCTGTCATGGTGTCACGCAAAACATCCTGTGATCCAATCCACAAAATTGCGACAACGCTACTAAAAACGAGAAAAATCGCAAAGCCAGTGAAACACGAACGAAGAATCACAGAAGTGCGGGCTGTTTGAAAAACACGTTCAATGAGTGTTGAAAAACGTGTAGAAATATCTTGTTCAGCAGTAAAAGCTTGGACCGTGCGAATGGCGCTTACTTGTTCAGAGGCTAAAGCATTGGCTTCTGCTAGGCGGTCTTGTGTTGTACGTGTGCGTGTGCGCACTTTGCGTCCAAAAATAATCAAGGGAATAGCAATAAGAGGAATGGAAAACAAAACCAATAATGACAGTTTTGTGTTTGTGATAACCATCATCACAATGGCTCCAATCACAACAATAAGATGACGCAATGCTGTAGAGGCTGTTGATCCTACAGCTAATTTTATTTGGGTTGTATCCGTTAAAAGACGTGAAACAATTTCACCTGAATGGGAATGATCAAAAAAATCAGGAGAAAGCTGCAGAATATGGTGAAAAACATCACGCCGTAAATCAGCAATGAATCGTTCACCCAATGTTATGACACAATAGTAACGGATGGCTGAAGCTAGAGCAAGCATAAAGGCTAATACAAATAAAATACCAAAATAAAAATTAATCTTGCCGTGGCTTGAATCGGAAAAACCATGATCAAGCATTTGACGAATAGCAACAGGCAAAGCAAGAGTGACGCAAGCTGCAACCAATAAAGACAGAAAAGCGCAAATTATAAGGCAATTGTAACGCTTTATATAAGGAATAAAACTGGAAAATGAAGAAAAAGAATGTTTCGCTTCGAAAGGCTTTTTGGATTTTTCTGAGAGGTTCAGGAATTTCATGGGGTTTTGCGTCTTTATTGAGTTGATGATAAAATTTTCATAGATTCAAGCATTTTGATTTTGAATACTTGTTTTTTGATGCACACTCAGCTATTGAAATTTTAATTTAGCGATTGTAACAAAAAGACAAAGAGAGCGCACTTAAAAAATATATAAAAATTATAAGGTGCTATTTCGTTGCGTGAAAACAGAAAGTTTGTCGTATGAAACCCAATATTCACCCTGATTACCACATGATTAACGTTGTAATGACTGATGGAACCCGATATGTGACGCGTTCAACATGGGGGAAAGAAGGGGATACCCTTAATTTGGATATTGATCCAAAAAGCCATCCAGCATGGACTGGAGGGTCGCAGACATTGGTCGATCGTGGTGGACGCGTTTCTAAGTTTAAGAATCGCTTTGGTGGTCTTGGGTTTTAAAATTTCAAATCATAAAAATATATTCACCCTTCAAAAGCTCCTATTTGAGAATTCGGATTCTGTTTGAAAGTCCAGGTCTTGTTTGAAAAGAAGAGTAGGTATTTAATTCTTGGTCAACAAGGTTGCGCGGCTATGATGGAAAGTTCGTAAGCTCTATGATAAAAAAGCATAGAGGATCTTTAAAGAAAATCTTTGAAGAAATTCAAAAATAAAAAAGAGGCTCAATCGAATAAAAGTGATGCCTATAAAAACCTGTAAAAAACGGATGTTAAAAAATAATGCCGTTTTCAGGATATTAAATTAAAGGCTCTTTAATTAATATTAATGAAGAGATCAAACAAGCTTCCGTCTTAATAGCAAAATTTCTTTTTGTGTTTTTCCTCTTTCTGTAAATAAAGAATTAAGCTGACAATTTTGCTAAAATTTCATCACTTACATCAAAATTGGCATAAACGTTCTGCACATCATCATCTTCTTCTAAGGTTGCAATCAGACGTAAAACAGAAAGCGCTTTTTCTTCATCAATTGGTGCTAAGGTTATCGCTTTCCAAATGGTTTTGATCGATTCTGCTTCGCCAAGTGTAGTTTCAAGGATTTTTGAAACCTCACCAATATCTTCAAAGGCACAAAAAATATGATGGCCCATTTCTTCAGATTGTACATCTTCAGCGCCTGCTTCAATTGCTGCGTCCATAATGGTGTCAGGAGTGCCAGCTTCAGATTTATAGATAATCTCACCAATGCGATTAAACATAAAACTAACGGAACCTGTTTCCCCTAAAGCGCCTCCTGATTTTGTAAAAGCAGCACGGACATTTGAAGCAGTACGATTTCGATTATCGGTTAAGGCTTCAACAATAACGGCTACCCCACCAGGGCCATATCCTTCATAGCGTACTTCATCGTAGTTTTCGACATCACCACCTGAGGCTTTTTTAATCGCTCGTTCAATATTATCTTTCGGCATTGATTGTGCTTTTGCATTTTGAACCGCGAGTCTTAAACGCGGATTCATTGTCGGATCAGGAGAGCCCTGTTTGGCTGCAACCGTAATTTCACGTGCAAGTTTGGAGAATATTTTCGAACGCATTGCATCTTGACGTCCTTTGCGATGCATAATATTTTTAAATTGTGAATGCCCTGCCATGGCTTACCTTTTTGTTTGGGTGATCAAACGCTCCTTTTTCGTGGGACAAAGGTACCGTAAAAAAGGATAAAGCAAATGAAGAAAATCTTTATAAGAAAATTCTCCTCAAAGGTAAAGACATTCTCGTCACACACTATAAGAGAGATCTCTTGTCGTGGGTCAAAAATCAGGTTATAAAGATCATTATTTCATGGTAATACGTAACTTATTGTTGGAAGGAGTGAATAAAATCCTCTATGATGGAAAATCATAGCACTCCAAAGTTCCAAAATGGGCAGTAACTTGCCTCAAAAAGAGGCCGATAAAAGGATATAATAAATATGTCAACACAACTTTTGATGCCCAAAGCAACAGCTGTGTGGTTAGTGGATAATACAGCGCTTTCTTTTGATCAGATTGCGGAGTTTTGTCAATTGCATGTGTTGGAAGTCAAAGCAATTGCTGATGGTGAAGCAGCACAAGGAATTAGAGGACTGAATCCTATTAGTTCGGGGCAGTTAACACGTAGCGAGATTGCACGTGTCGAAGCAGATGCAAATGCACGCTTAAAAATATCTGAATCAAAAGTGAGGATTCCTCAAACTAAACGCAAAGGTGCACGCTATATTCCTTTGTCTCGACGGCAAGATCGTCCAAATGGTATCTTATGGTTAGTGCTGAACCATCCTGAATTAAAAGATGTGCAAATCGCACGATTGATTGGGACAACAAAGAGTACTATTGAACAAATTCGTCATAGAACACATTGGAACAGTAATAATTTGGTTCCTCTCGATCCTGTAGGGTTGGGGCTCTGTTCGCAAATTGATTTAGATTTTGAATTGCAACGAGCAGCAAAAAATCTTCCTCTTTCTGTAGAAGGGGATCAGACTCTCCTCCCTACATCGGTAACAGAAAATGTCAATTTCGATAAGATGGAGTTTGAAAAAACTTTCGAAAAAAATCTCGATGCTGATACTGTGTTTGCTAACCTCAATGCTCTTCAAAAAAAATCTCAGGAGGAGGAATAAAAATTCGCAGAGCGGTAGAGGCGAGAACAAAAATCTTAGATAAGTTGAGAGAGAGAGCGATACTTAAAAGTGAAATGAGGCGAAGATCCATTGAAAAAGAGATACCGGGGGATAAACAAAGAGAAAATAAAAGAAATTAAGATTTTATTTTCGGAAAGAATATTAAAAATAAGGCATGATTCATGATGATGCCGAAAATAAGGAGAACAAGTTTATGAACTCTCTTAGAAACATTATTCGTTATCCACTTGTGGTGGTCTTTTGTGTATTGTTAGCTTTGGTTGGTTGTGGCAAAAAAAATATTGATGCGACAAATCGTATGAATTCCTCTCTAAATGGTTCTGGGTTGAATAATGTACAGGCAGGTTCATCACAAGACTTTACAGTCAATGTCGGAGATCGTGTTTTCTTTAGTTTGAATTCTTCTTCTATTGAATTGGATGCCGAATATATTTTAGCTCGTCAAGCAGAATGGTTACTCCGTTATCCGCATTATTTCGTTACAATTGAAGGTCATGCCGATGAACGTGGAACGCGCGAATACAATTTAGCTCTTGGACAACGCCGTGCTGTTGCAGTTCGTGATCATCTCATTTCTTTGGGCGTTTCTTCCCAGCGGATGAAAACGATTTCTTACGGAAAAGAAAGACCCGTAGCTCTCTGTGATGATATCTCTTGTTGGAACCAAAATCGGCGTGCCGTTTTGGTTGTTAATACAATGGGGAATAATTAAAAGGCATGAAGCGTAAAGGTCTGAAAAGGACCTGTGAACACTTTAATAAAAGAAAGATAAAGTATCGATAAGGAATAAGAGGTGAAGAAGAAATAAAATGTAGAGGAAGAACAAAGGGTAACGAAAGACAAGATAGTTTTTCTCCCCTTGTAGGTGCTTTATATTACTTTCTTCTATACAAAATTCTCAAAAAAGTGCTCCTCTTTTTCCTATTTTTGTCAGCGCTTCTTTTTCTCATGTTTCCGTCAAATGGAAAAAGATTGAGTACTCTTATTCAAAATAAAAATGTTAATTTAAAGTACAAAGTATCAGAATACATTTGAGCATTACAAAAGAGAAAAGAGATAACCTTTTTTCAGCAAGAAAAAGAGCATTATTTTATTTATCATGCCTTGTGCGTCAAATTTGTTGTGACTATTGGTAAAAGAGCAAAGTTTTGAGTAATTTGGAGATTAGTTACAACGGGTTCAAATATTGGAAATATTTTGTCAGTGCTTTAAAGCTTCTTTGAAGAGGAGTGAAGTTATTTTCAGTGTCCGTTAAATTAGCAAAAAATCTTTTTAAAAAAACTGACTTTTCTGATTGTCAGAAATTGATCTTAGCAGTTTCTGGAGGGAGCGATTCGTTAGCTTTATTGTTTTTAGTGCAAGAGCATTTAAAAATACTGCCTATTGCTCCAGAAGTGATTGTTGTGACAATTGATCATCAATTGCGCGAGGAATCAGCGCATGAAGCGGAAAGTGTTGCAAAAATTTGCCACGCTTATCAGATCAAACATATTATTGTGCGGTGGGAAGGAAAAAAACCAGAAACAAAAATAAGCGAAAAAGCCCGGATTGCGCGATATGATTTACTTTTCAAAGAAGCCCAAAAACACGGTGCAACACTGATTATGACAGGACATACACTGAATGATCAGGCTGAAACCTATCAAATGCGTGTTCAACGCAGTCAAAAAAAAACAGAGGGTGCTCAATCAGAAACTTTGGAGAAGTCATTGAAAGAGAGAAGCTCTGAGAATGGAATAACCGAGATATTGAAAGAAAATGACCAAGAAATATCGATAAAAAAGGCAGAGGAAGGATATGAGCGTGGTTTATCTTGTATTCCAAGGGAGGCATTGTTGCATGGTCAAGTGCGCTTGATTCGGCCGTTACTTGGGGTTAGGCGTCAAACGCTTCGTGCTTATTTATCTTTTCAGGGATCAACATGGATTGATGATCCAACAAATGAGGATTTAAGGTTTGAACGTGTGCGCGTGCGCCATTTTCTTCGTCAAAAAAATCTTTCTGAAATCGCTAAAAAGGTTAATAAAGCGGCATTAAAACGTCGGATGCAAGCGCAAAAGGTTGCAGATTTAATCTTAGCTTTGGACATCGCTGTGGAGCATGGGCGCTGTTTTATTGGAAAACCTCCTGTCTTTTTACACCAACATCATGCTTTCCCTTTTGTCGTTGGGCTTTTCGTTGTTTTAATGGGGGGAAGTTCTTATTTACTCTCTTCTCAAAAATTGGTTGCTCTAAACCAGAAATTATGTTTGCAAGAGCCAGAAAAAAAGCGTTTTACTTTAGCAGGAGCAGTAATTGAGACCAGCAAAAAAGGAATTGCTATGTGGCGTGAAACACGCCATATTCAAGAGGCAATCATCGCTCCAGGAGAAACCTTTGTATGGGATCGACGCTACCAAATTAGCAATTATGATACAAAAGCTATACGAGTGAGGCCTGCGGATTTGACCCATCTAAAAAATTATCTTGATCAAGGAAAAGGTGAGGTCGAAACCCCACATTTTCCGTCTTTGCAATCCTTAGTGATGATTTCTAATGAAAAAGGGGTTGATATTCCAGAGTTGACACATCATTTTTGTTATCAACGCAATATTATAATGAAACGCATTATGGCACCATTTAATTGGTTGTTGCCACGAGAAGATGCCGCTATTGCCAATGTTGTAGGATCTTTCTTCAATATTGAGTAGAAAATTTTAAATTGAGTAGAAAATTTTAAGATTTAAGGAAAAAAATGAAGAAAAATCATTTTAAAAGATAATAAATAGTTCTTATATCTTGGCAAGGGAGAAACAAGATTATATGTTGAATGCGACTTTTAAGAATCTCTATTTAAATAAATGAGCTGAATATGAATTCCAATTATCGCTCCCTCTTGATTTGGGGGATCATTGCCTTCGTTTTGATTGCGTTATTTTCTCTTTTTAATGGAGACAGTCAGCGTGCTGGAAATAGCGAAATATCCTATTCTGAGTTTTTACAGAAAGTTGAGAATGGTGAGCTTAAAGCCGTAACCATTCAAGGACAAAAATTAGTAGGGAAAACTACAGATCAGAGGGTGATTTCAACTTATGCACCAAGAGATCCAGGATTGGTGCAAAAATTGGAAAACAAAAAAGTCAATGTTAAAGCTATTCCTGAAAGCTCCGGAAATAATATCTTTCTTAATTTATTATTTTCATTGCTTCCCGTTATTATTATCGTTGGGGCGTGGATTTTCTTTATGCGACAAATGCAAAATGGATCACGCGGTGCCATGGGCTTTGGGAAATCAAAAGCAAAATTGCTGACAGAAGCACATGGAAGGGTCACCTTTCAAGATGTTGCCGGTGTTGAAGAGGCAAAGCAGGATTTACAAGAAATTGTTGATTTCTTGCGAGAACCACAAAAATTTCAGCGCTTGGGTGGGCGTATCCCACGCGGTGTTCTGCTTGTAGGACCTCCAGGAACAGGGAAAACTTTGCTCGCACGTTCTGTGGCAGGGGAAGCCAATGTGCCCTTTTTTACCATTTCAGGGTCCGATTTTGTGGAAATGTTTGTCGGGGTTGGAGCAAGTCGTGTTCGTGATATGTTCGAACAAGCGAAAAAAAACGCACCTTGTATTATCTTTATCGATGAAATTGATGCTGTAGGGCGTCATCGTGGTGCAGGATTGGGTGGCGGAAATGATGAACGCGAACAAACATTAAATCAGCTGCTGGTTGAAATGGATGGATTTGAACCCAATGAAAGCATTATTTTAATTGCTGCAACAAATCGTCCCGATGTGCTTGATCCCGCTTTGTTAAGGCCTGGACGTTTCGATCGACAAGTGGTTGTCCCAAATCCGGATGTATCTGGACGAGAGCAAATTTTAAAAGTTCATGTGCGGAATGTGCCATTGGCTCCTAATGTCGATCTGAAAATATTGGCAAGGGGAACACCAGGATTTTCTGGAGCTGATCTGATGAACCTCGTCAATGAAGCCGCTTTAATGGCTGCAAGCCGCAATAAAAGAGTGGTTACAATGAAAGAGTTCGAAGACGCCAAAGATAAGGTGATGATGGGAGCTGAACGTCGTTCAACCGCTATGACACAAGAGGAAAAAGAACTTACAGCCTATCACGAAGCAGGACATGCTATTGTGGCTTTGAGCGTTCCAGTTGCTGACCCTGTCCATAAAGCAACAATCGTGCCGAGGGGAAGAGCTCTTGGTATGGTTATGCAGTTGCCAGAAGGAGATCGCTATTCTATGAGTTATCGGTGGATGATTTCACGTTTGGCTATCATGATGGGAGGAAGAGTCGCCGAAGAATTGAAATTTGGAAAAGAAAATATCACCTCTGGAGCAGCGTCTGATATTGAACAAGCAACAAAATTAGCTCGCGCAATGATTACACGATGGGGATTTTCCGATATTCTCGGAAATGTCGCTTATGGCGATAATCAAGATGAGGTCTTTTTAGGTCACTCGGTAGCAAGAACACAAAATATCTCTGAAGAAACAGCTCGTATGATCGATGCTGAAGTGCGTAAGCTGATTGATAATGCCTATAAAACTGCTACAAAAATTTTGAAAGAAAAAAAGAAACAGTGGTGGGCCCTTGCTCAAGGCTTGTTAGAATATGAAACATTAACAGGAGCAGAGATTAAGGATATCATCAAAGGAAAGGCTCCTGCACGGACATTAAGAAGTGAAAATGACAATCCACGAACTTCCGTTGTTCCTAAAATAGGGAAAAAAGGAAGACAAGATACCGTCGATTTTAAAGAGAATTACAAACTGGAATCTAATGATACTGAAAAGAAATCGCGGAGCAAAAAAAATAAAGCTGAGACAAATAAATCTGATAAAGCTCAAACAGGGAATGTCTCTGCAAATAAAGAAAAAACTGCAGAAAGGTTTAGTGCTTCTAAACAAAAGAAAAAACAAACTTCTGCTGATGATGTTTAACCAAAATACATCATAATGAAAGCCACGTGCATCATAATCACAAAGGTCTGCTAAAACCCTTTAGGGTATTATAAAGGCAGCAAGGATATTGATTAAGGAGAACAAAAGGCGCGAGGTTGGGTTTAAGAAATCGGTTAGAAAAAAGCTGATGCAAAAAAGGACCTAGCAAAGGTGGTACAAAAAAGGCTGGAAAGAAAATTGATTTTCTAGAGATAAAAATGTTCACGGAGAGCATGGAACTCTTGAGGGGCTAGACTGTTGATGATCCTCTATCCTCATAAGATGGGAAAGAGTTTGCTTGATAAGAGATTTTCCTCTTATTTTTAAAAAAAGCAATAAAAACATAAAAAATTGCAGTATGCGGCAGTATGCACGAGCTGCAAGAAAAATATATGTAATATGAAAAGGAAAAAAAATGGCACGGAAATATTTCGGTACAGATGGAATTCGAGGGAGAGCCAATTTTTTTCCTATGACACCAGATTTTGCCATGAAAATAGGAATGGCAGTAGGGGTTTTATTTCGCACAAAAGAACAGTCACATCGTGTGGTCATTGGGAAAGATACACGTTTATCTGGTTATATGCTGGAAAATGCTTTGGTTTCAGGACTAACTGCTGCTGGAATGGATGCTTTCTTATTAGGACCTGTTCCAACCCCTGCTGTGGCTATGTTATGTCGTTCATTACGTGCTGATTTGGGTGTGATGATTTCCGCTTCTCATAATCCCTTTTATGACAATGGTATTAAACTTTTTGGTCCCGATGGCTTTAAACTTTCTGATGAAATAGAAAACAAAATTGAACAATTAATCGAGACGGATCTTTCACATTCTTTAGCAGAACCTGCTGAAATCGGTCGTGCTAAACGTGTGGAAGGGGATATTTATCGCTATATCGAATATGCCAAACGAACTTTGCCACGTGATGTGCGTTTGGATTCTTTGCGTATCGTGGTGGACTGTGCCAATGGCGCTACTTATAAAGCAGCGCCACGCGCATTATGGGAATTAGGAGCAGAAGTTTTTGCGATCAATAATGAGCCGATGGGTCTTAATATTAACCAGAAATGCGGATCAACTGATCTCACATCTTTAAAAAGAAAGGTGCATGAAGTGCGTGCCGATGTCGGTATTGCTCTTGATGGTGATGGTGATCGGGTGCTCATGGTTGATGAAAAAGCCCAAACCATCGATGGGGATCAAATCATTGCTGTTATTGCTGAGCATTGGTATAAGACAGAACGCTTACGAAGCAAGGGGGTTGTCACAACTATTATGTCAAACCTTGGGCTTGAGCGTTTTTTAAACAGCAAAGGGTTGGATCTCATTCGCACAAATGTGGGGGATCGTTACGTTGTGGATGCTATGCGGCAAAAAGGATACAATGTGGGTGGGGAGTCCTCTGGGCATATTGTCTTAAGTGATTTTGGAACAACCGGTGATGGATTGGTGGCTGCCTTGCAAATTCTCGCTTGTATGCAGGAAAATCAGTACTCTATGAGTTACTTATGTCAGCGTTTTGAAGTTGTGCCACAAGTTTTGAAAAATATAGCGATTAAAGATAAAAATATATTGCAGAAATCTAAGGTCAAAACTGCGATCGATCATGCACAGAAACGTTTAGGAAAAGAAGGACGGTTAGTTATTCGTCCTTCTGGAACTGAGCCATTAATTCGAATAATGGTTGAAGGTGATGATCAAAAAGTAATTGAAGAGATTGTTGCAGAGATTAGTGATGTCCTTGTGCAGCATGACAGCACTAAAAGAGTTGAAAACTTTTGAGAAAACGGTGCACTTTGTAGTGTTTATTCGCGGTAAAGTCTTGTGCGTGATTCTATAAATTTATATGAGAGGTGGGGGAGATCTCTATAAGATAAGAGGCGGAAAAAGAGGGTTTTCCTCGAAGAGAGTCTTGGGTGAAGAGCAAACAGTTTAGGGGGTAGGAGGATACACCCCTATTTTAAGGATGGTCTTTTTTATTTTTTTTCCAAAGAAAATAAGTTACAAACCCGAGAATAGGTCCGCCTAATTTAACAAGAGGAAAATGTTTGTTCAACAGTGCAAGGCTGGAAAGGGCTGAAGTTGTTATAAGCTCATGACGATTCTTTTCCCATTGTTTCTGATGATCTTGATGGTGGTATGATTTTAAAAATTTACAAAGAACAGCGCTGAGACCTGCGACAAAAAGCCAAATAAAAAATAGTATACTCGCTGCTGCAAGAGGGGACATCACCAAACATAATGCAAAAAAGCCTATGACGCATAAAAGAATGAGGGCTATAAATAATGCAATTCCAATAATCCCATAGCAAAATGTTTGGATCTGGATTTTCTTGACAGTATTTTGAATTCCTCCACCAACAAGATGGCTTAAAAGGGGTGCGATCACTTTATACATTGGTTAACGACGCAACAAGTGAGAAAGAATAAAACCAATGCCTGTCGCAATCAGAATAGCTTTACCAGGATTATCACGAACCTGTTGGTTGAGAGTTTTTTCTAAATTATTATATTTGCTTTTTGCTTGCAATAAGAGTTCTTCACCATTTTCTTTTGCTGAACTGTAAAATTGTTCGGCTTTGTTTTTCGCTTCGTTCATTTTGTTGGAACTAAAGTCACTCAGAGTTGAGGTGATGCTTGTAACTTCATTGCGTAATTGCTCCAACTGTTTTTTTAAGTTTTTTTCTGTTTCTGTTTCTGTTTTGTTGTTCGTTTTATTATTTGCCATAGTCATTATTCTTTCTATTGACCTATATTATACATATTATTGATATCATTTGACTGAAATAAAGGTTTTTTAAATAGTCATGATTTTGTAACGTTATAAAATCCTTCTTGGTTCCCTGATCTATTGAATGATAATATTTCTAGGGATAATTCTAAGGGGAAAATGGGGGAGATGGTTTTTTTAAGAGAAATCTTACAGAGAAATACTCTTCAAGAAAAAGATATTCTGCGATGAATGGACTGATGCAATCGGTTTTGATAATGCGAGATTTTCTTTATGAGGCAGAAAAAAGAAATATAAACAATATCCGGAAAAATCTTCTTGATGATGAAAAAAATTAATCATAAGTATAAGCAATTAATGAATTGTTCTTTTCAAATTTATACCTTTTAAAAAGGCGATATGAAGAATAGTCAAGAAATATAAAGGGGGAAAATAGAAAATTTAAATATAAAGGTTGTAAATATAAAATGACATCTCATACAGTTCCTTTAGAAAATGATACTGTTACAGTATCAATGCATGACTTCTCTCCTTTTTCAATGTTTATGGCTGCTGATTGGGTTGTGAAAGCTGTCATTATATTCTTATTGTTGACTTCTCTCCTCTCTTGGACCATTGCTTTTGTTAAAATTGTTGAACTCACTGTCGCAAAATACAAAGCACGGCACGCCCTTCAATTAACAAAAAGTGCTCAGACACTTGCAGGATTGGCTGCCAGCTTTAAAGAAATTAAAGGAACTGCTGTTTTTTTGCTGGAAGAAACACTGAAAGAAATACGTCTGTCATCACAACTTGTGAAATCCGATGATTCTAACAACAATCAATGTGAAGCCTTTTCCTATGATATCTTTTCTTGTGGAAGTATCAGTATAAATGGAGTGAAAGAACGCGTGCATTCGCTTTTATCACGCTGCTTGTTGGCTGCAATGCGCCGTATCGCTTGCGGAACTGCTATTCTCGCGACAATTGGTTCTGTGGCGCCCTTCGTTGGCCTTTTTGCAACCGTTTGGGGGATTATGAATTCCTTTATTGGAATCGCAAAATCCCAAACAACACGATTGGATGTTGTTGCACCCGGAATCGCTGAAGCTTTGCTGGCAACAGCTATTGGGCTTTTTGTGGCAATCCCCGCTGTTATTATCTATAATAGCTTTATACGGGTTCTTAATGGATATCGAAATGATTTAGCAGATATCGCAGCGGCGATTGAAAGGCTTGTAAGTCGTGAATTCGATAGACAACAACAGGATAAAAACTATCAGATTAGCCATGAAAACAGATCATTATGATAATTGGGAAACCAATGAAGAGAGCCTCTATAGCGAGATCAATGTAACACCTTTTATTGATGTAATATTGGTATTGTTGATTGTTTTTATGGTTGCTGCACCTTTGGCGACGTCGGTTTTGCCCGTTCAGCTACCTACTCTCACTCAAACTCCTATCGCTGCTCAAACAGATAAACCTCTCTATATTACCTTACAAAAAGATTACACTCTTTATATTGGAAAAAATCAAACGAACAAAACAGAGTTTGTTGATCTGTTATTGCAGCAAACACAACGTAATTTCGAGACAAAGATTTTAATTCGGGCAGATAGCGAAATCGATTATGGAGCTGTCGTGGATCTACTCAATCAAGTTCGAATGGCTGGATATACTAAAATTGGTCTTGTAGGACTCCACAAAGCAGCAATTTCTCACGATAATAGGGTAAGCGATTTTATCGACGATGATGACTAAACATATTCTAGGGTATGATATGGCCAAAGATGTGTGGAACTTGTGGCTGGAGTGTGATGAGGTACGTCGGCTTGTTTCTGGGCGTGTGGAAGAAATATTGTTGCCCTAAAAGAAGGGTGAGTGATTGAATCATTCTTGTCCTGTTGAGCCAAAACCTCCCGTGCCGCGAGAACTTGGAGCGTTTTGAGAAGAAACAGAAAGGGAATCTTCTTGATCGGGGTCAAATTCACACACATCAACCTGGATAACTGGGGCGATTACCGTTTGTGCGATGCGCATCCCACGGTGAATGGGGAAATTTTCTTGCCCCAAATTGATCAGAAGAACTTTAACTTCACCACGGTAATCACTATCAATTGTTCCAGGAGTATTCAGGCAGGTAATACCATGCTTTAAAGCAAGGCCAGACCGTGGACGGATTTGTGCTTCATAGCCTGGAAGAAGATGAAAGATAAAACCAGTTGGTATTAGAATTCGCTGTCCTGGAGCGAGATTCACAGTTTCTTCTGGGGAAAGAGCAGCACGTAGGTCAAGGCCTGCAGAACCCACTGTTGCATAATGGGGAAGGTCAAGTCCTTGTCCATGGACAAGGCGTTGAATTCGTAAAGGGAGCTTTTGTATAAGGTGAGAAAAGGCATCTTTCTGAGAGGTCAGAGGGGGAGTGCTTGAAGAATAAGACATAGCAGCAGATTTCCAAAAGATAAATCAAATCTGTATCGTAACAAAAGCCTTTTTACAAAACAAGCGGATATAGTTTTAT
>NZ_JADC01000010.1 GCF_000518185.1 Bartonella clarridgeiae ATCC 51734 | reverse complement strand
AATGGCAAAGAGCAAATTTGAACGTACGAAGCCGCATGTTAATATAGGTACGATTGGTCACGTTGATCATGGGAAGACTTCATTGACAGCAGCGATTACGAAGTATTTTGGTGAATTTAAAGCATATGATCAAATTGATGCAGCCCCTGAGGAGCGTGCTCGTGGTATAACGATATCTACTGCGCATGTTGAGTATGAAACGGAGAGTCGTCACTATGCCCATGTTGATTGTCCTGGTCATGCGGATTATGTTAAGAACATGATTACAGGGGCTGCGCAAATGGATGGAGCTATATTGGTTGTTTCTGCAGCGGATGGTCCTATGCCTCAGACTCGGGAGCATATTTTGTTGGCACGTCAGGTTGGTGTTCCAGCGATTGTTGTTTTTCTAAATAAAGTTGATCAGGTTGATGATGCAGAGCTTTTAGAGCTTGTTGAACTTGAGGTTCGAGAACTTTTATCGAAATATGATTTTCCTGGGGATGATATTCCCATAGTTAAAGGGTCAGCTTTAGCAGCCCTTGAGGATTCTAATAAGAGTATAGGGGAAGATTCCGTTCGTCTTTTGATGAGTGAAGTTGATAAGTATATACCGACACCTGAACGTCCAGTTGATCAACCGTTTTTGATGCCTATTGAAGATGTATTTTCCATATCTGGTCGTGGTACGGTTGTTACAGGTCGTGTTGAGCGTGGTGTTATTAAAGTTGGTGAAGAAATAGAGATTATCGGTATTCGTCCTACGTCTAAGACGACAGTCACCGGGGTTGAAATGTTTCGTAAGCTTTTGGATCAAGGTCAGGCTGGTGATAATATTGGAGCTTTGCTTCGTGGTGTTGATCGTGAAGGGATTGAGCGTGGTCAGGTGTTGGCAAAGCCTGGTTCTGTTACGCCGCATACTAAGTTTAAAGCTGAGGCCTATATTTTAACGAAAGATGAAGGTGGTCGTCACACACCGTTTTTCACGAATTATCGTCCGCAATTTTATTTTCGTACGACAGATGTCACCGGTATAGTTACGTTGCCTGAGGGCACAGAAATGGTTATGCCAGGTGATAATGTCGCTATGGATGTTTCTTTGATTGTGCCGATTGCAATGGAGGAGAAGCTCCGTTTTGCAATTCGAGAAGGTGGCCGTACCGTTGGGGCTGGTATCGTATCTAAAATCATTGAATAAATGAAATAAATTGCTTAGGGTGTATTTGAGGTATTTTCCTCAAAGGTTAGGGGTATAGCTCAGTTGGTAGAGCGGCGGTCTCCAAAACCGCAGGTCGCGGGTTCAAGTCCTGCTGCCCCTGCCATGTGATTGTAGTTTGAGTCATAATTAGTGAGAGGATAGATTAGTTACATTTATTTTCTTTTTTTTGTATAGGGCTTGTTTTTTTGTACATGAAACTGTATTGAATGGAAAATGATGGGGTTGCGTAAGGATGGCGGTGATTTTGCATTTTTATGATATTTTTTTATTGTGTGGTTTGCAATAAGATTAGAAAGAATATAGTGTGACTAATGGCATCTAGAATCAATCTTATTACCTTTTTGAAGCAAGTTCGTGCAGAAACAGCTAAAGTGAAGTGGCCTACGCGTCGTGAGACAGTAGTTTCTACTATTATAGTATTAGTGTTGACGGCGTTAGCTTCGGTTTTCTTTTTTGTTGTGGATCAGGCTGTGAATTTTGGCGTATGGCAAGGTATTGATCTCCTAAAGTATCTTTTTAGTTGATAATGCAAGGAAGTGTGACTGTGGCTGCTCGTTGGTATATTGTTCAAGCATATTCGAACTTTGAAAAGAAGGTGGCGGAGGCTATTGATAAAGAAGCGAAGCAGAAAGGACTTGATCATTTATTTAAAAAGATTTTTGTTCCGATTGAACGTGTTGTTGAAATTCGTCGTGGTCGTAAGGTTGATTCTGAACGCAAATTCTTTCCCGGTTATGTTCTTGTTTGTGCTGAGTTGACAGATGAAGTCTATCATCTCATTAAGAATACTCCTAAAGTGACAGGTTTTTTAGGTTCAGATGCACGTCCTGTTCCTATTTCTGATTGCGAAGTTGAGCAAATTCTGAAACAAGTTAAGGAGGGGGTTGAAGCTCCAAAGTCTTCTATGTCATTTGAAGTTGGCGAGCAAGTTCGAGTAGCAGATGGGCCTTTTGTTTCTTTTAATGGTATTGTTCAAGAGGTGGAAGAGGAGCGCTCTCGTCTTAAGGTTGAAGTGTTAATTTTTGGGCGTCCTACGCCTGTTGATTTAGAGTTTGATCAGGTTGAAAAGCTTTGATTAAGCTGAAAGTGATTTTTAGTCACTTTTAAAATATGTTAAGATGGAAGGCAATTTATAGCTTTTGCCGGCTTTATGATCCGAACCATCAAACTGCAGTAGGTTTTTGGTTTAATAAATGGCCAATTTACCAGTCTAAATTAGAGGCAGATTATTATGGCAAAAAAAAGTGTAGGTCAGTTGAAATTACAGATTCCTGCGGGAGCGGCTACTCCATCACCTCCGATTGGTCCTGCTCTCGGACAGCGTGGTATTAACATTATGGAATTTTGTAAAGCGTTTAATGCAGCTACGCAGGAAATGGAAAAAGGTGCACCGATTCCAGTTATTGTTACTTATTATCAGGATAAATCTTTTACGTTTTCATTGAAGACGCCTCCAGTGTCCTTTTTTTTGAAAAAGGCAGCAAATTTGAAAAGTGGTTCGAAAGAACCTGGTAAGGTATCTGTGGGGACTATTCCTCGTGATAAGATTCGTTCGATTGCAGAGGCAAAAATGAAAGATCTTAACGCAAATGATATTGAGGCAGCAATGCGTATGGTTGAAGGTTCTGCTCGCTCTATGGGCTTAGAGGTGTTAGGCTAATATTATGGTAAAGGTAGCAAAGAGAATACAGAAAATTCGCGAAGGCATTGATTTTAATAAGCTTTACGCTTTAACGGATGCTGTTTCAATGGTCAAAGAGCGCGCGGTTGCTAAATTTGATGAAACAATTGAGATCTCAATGAACTTGGGTGTTGATCCTCGTCATGCTGATCAGATGGTTCGTGGTGTTGCTCATTTGCCTAATGAAACAGGGCGGAATGTTCGTGTTGCTGTTTTTGCACGTGGTGCTAAGGCTGAAGAGGCTAAAGCAGCGGGTGCGGATATTGTGGGTGCTGAGGATTTATTTGAAACTATTAATAGAGGGACGATTAATTTTGATAGGTGTATTGCAACGCCAGATATGATGCCTCTTGTTGGTCGTCTTGGTAAAATTCTTGGTCCGCGAAGTTTGATGCCAAACCCAAAAGTTGGTACTGTAACGCTTGATGTTATTAGTGCTATTAAGGCTTCTAAAGGTGGTGCTGTTGAATTTCGTGTTGAAAAATCTGGTATTGTGCATGCCGGTATTGGTAAAGCTTCTTTGGGGGTTGAGAAAATAGTAGAAAATGTTAAAGCTTTTGCAAGTGCAGTTGTTAAAGCTAAGCCACAAGGTGCAAAGGGTGAATATATTAAGCGGGTTGCAGTTTCTTCAACAATGGGTATTGGAATAAAAGTTGATCCTGCAACAATTCGTTCAGAGTCAGTATGAACAGATTGTGATTTTGTTGTATTCTGATGGCTGAGATTATATTTTTGGTTGTCGATTTTAGTCGGCATCCAGTTATCTGAGCTTTATTGAGCTCGGGTCATACCGGGAGAAATTTCGGAATGTCCTGTCCGAGATTGTAGGTGATGCCTTTTGGGGTGTCTTAATTGAACAAAACCTACATGAGACTGGGGTGAGAACTTTGAAGTTATAAACTTAGAAGGTTTGAGCCAAGATTGCCTTTGATCGTTTATGCGTGAAGAAGGGGGCAGGATCCTCGTCGTTAGCATAGAAGAATTTCATGCTATCAAAGGTAACCAACAGGTTTGTTTTTATAAGCCTGTTAAATGGAGAAAGACAGTGAATAAAGCGGAAAAAAGCAAATTTGTTGCATGGCTTAACAAGACTTTTCAAGAGTCCGGTTCTGTTGTTGTTGCGCATTATTCCGGTTTGACTGTTTCACAAATGAACGATCTTCGTTCGAAAATGAATGAAGCAGGTGGTGCTATTAAAGTCGCCAAAAACCGTCTTGCTAAAATCGCTCTTCAGGGTACAGAATCTGAAGCAATGATGGATTTGTTCACTGGACAAACACTTATTGTTTATTCAGAAGATCCAATTACGGCATCGAGAGTTGCTGTTGATTTTGCAAAAACCAATGATAAATTTGTTATCCTTGGTGGTTCAATGGGTGCAACAAGTTTAAGTGTTGATGCTATGAAGTCTTTGGCTTCATTGCCTTCATTGAACGAATTACGGGCAAAAATTTTGGGTATGGTTTCTACTCCTGCGACCCGTATTGCTCAGATTGTTAATGCACCTGCTGGTCAGGTTGCGCGTGTTGTTGGTGCATATGCCCGAGGAGGATAGAGCAGCTTAAGGCTGTTTTTTGTGATCCAAATTTATAGAGGTTCTTGATGTTTTTCTGTTTTTTTGGATAAATTCTAAACAATAATTCAAATCTTTTAAGTGAAGGAATTTTAAAATGGCTGATCTGGCTAAGATCGTAGAAGATCTTTCTAACCTTACTGTTTTGGAAGCTGCAGAACTTTCGAAATTACTTGAAGAAAAATGGGGTGTTTCTGCTGCTGCTCCTGTAGCTGTTGCTGCTGTTAGTGCTGCTGCTCCAGCTGCCGAAGAGAAGACAGAATTTGATGTTATTCTTACTGATGGTGGTGCTCAAAAAATTAATGTTATTAAAGAAGTTCGTGCTCTTACAGGGCTTGGACTTAAAGAAGCAAAGGATTTAGTTGAAGGAGCGCCTAAACCTATTAAGGAAGGTATTTCTAAAGACGAAGCAGAAAAAATTAAAACCCAACTTGAAGCTGCTGGTGCTAAGGTTGAGCTTAAATAATTTATTTTATTGGTAAACTTTTATGTATGCCAGTCTCTTGCCCTAGAAAAAGAGCTTGATTAAGGAAATCCTTTTCCTTACAGATCAGTTAACTGTAAGGAAGTGTGAGGTGTTTGTAAAGGGCCTAATGCCTAATAAATAGATAGACTGGTTGGTTAGGCATATGAAATTTAAGTGATACTCATTTTAAGGGTATTAAGTGAACTGGTCTGTATATGCAGGCTGATGACATGAAGCTATCAAGGTTTAGTCTACCTTGAGTAGTAAAGATCGAGGATCGACAATGGCTCAGACTTTAGCGATGATGTCTCAATTTAATGGTCGTAGGCGTGTGCGCAAGTTTTTTGGTAAGATTCCTGAAGTAGCAGAAATGCCAAATCTTATTGAAGTTCAGAAAGCTTCATATGATCAATTTCTTATGATTGAGGAACCTGAGGGCGGGCGTTTAGATGAAGGTTTGCAGGCTGTTTTTAAGTCGGTATTTCCTATTTCGGATTTTTCCGGTACAGCTATGCTTGAATTTGTTCGTTACGAGTTTGATTCACCTAAATTTGATGTGGAAGAATGTCGTCAGCGTGATTTGACATATGCAGCACCATTAAAGGTGATACTGCGTTTAATTGTCTTTGATGTTGATGAAGATACTGGTTCGAAAGATATTAAAGACATTAAAGAGCAAGGTGTTTATATGGGCGATATGCCTTTAATGACACACAATGGTACGTTTGTCATTAATGGTACAGAGCGTGTTATTGTTTCGCAGATGCATCGCTCTCCGGGTGTCTTTTTTGATCATGATAAAGGAAAAACTCATTCATCAGGTAAGTTTCTTTTTGCAGCTCGTGTGATACCTTATCGTGGTTCTTGGCTTGATATTGAGTTTGATGCTAAAGATATTGTCTATGCTCGTATTGATCGGCGACGCAAGATTCCAGTGACCAGTCTTTTAATGGCGTTGGGTATGGATGCATCAGATATTTTATCGACATTTTATAATAAAGTTACTTATGAATGCGCTAAGAATGGTTGGCGTATTCCCTATTCAGTTGATCGTTTTAAGGGAATGAAACTGATTTCTGATCTTGTTGATGCGGATAGCGGTGAAGTTGTCGCAGAGGCTGGTAAAAAGCTCACGGTTCGTACTGCAAGGCTTTTGGAAGAAAAAGGTCTGAAAGCGATTGAAATTAGTGAAGATGATTTGTTGGGATCCTATCTTGCAGAAGATATCGTGAATTATCAAACAGGTGAAATTTATCTTGAAGCTGGTGATGAAATTGACGAAAAAGCATTAAAAATTTTGTCTGATGTTGGTGCTGATCAAATTAATATTCTTGATATTGATCATATGAATGTTGGTGCATACATTCGTAATACTTTAAAGATGGATAAAAATGAAAGTCGACAGGATGCTTTATTTGATATTTATCGAGTAATGCGTCCAGGTGAGCCGCCGACAATTAATACAGCGGAGGCTATGTTCCATTCATTATTTTTTGATCCAGAGCGTTATGATCTCTCAGCTGTTGGGCGTGTCAAGATGAATTTGCGTATGGGGCTTGATTGTCCGGATACGGTTCGCATTTTGCGTCAAGAAGATATTATTGCTGTTGTTAAGATGTTAGTTGAATTGCGTGATGGTCGTGGTGAAATTGATGATATTGATAATCTTGGCAATCGTCGTGTGCGGTCAGTTGGGGAATTGATGGAAAATCAATACCGGATTGGTTTGCTTCGTATGGAGCGTGCAATAAAAGAACGTATGTCGTTAGTTGAAATTGATACAATTATGCCACAAGATTTGATTAATGCAAAGCCAGCTGCAGCTGCAGTTCGTGAGTTTTTTGGATCTTCACAATTGTCGCAATTTATGGATCAAACCAATCCATTGTCAGAGATCACTCATAAACGTCGTCTTTCTGCTCTTGGTCCAGGTGGTTTAACCCGTGAGCGTGCAGGTTTTGAAGTGCGTGATGTGCATCCTACACATTATGGTCGTATTTGTCCGATTGAAACGCCGGAAGGGCCAAATATTGGTTTGATTAATTCCTTAGCGACATTTGCTCGGGTTAATAAGTATGGTTTTATTGAAAGTCCATATCGCAAAATTGTTGATGGTAGAGTGACAAAAGAAGTTATTTATCTTTCTGCTATGGAGGAATCAAAACATTATGTAGCTCAGGCTAACTCTTCATTAGATGTAGAAGGACGTTTTACAGAAGAATTTGTTGTCTGTCGTCATGCTGGTGAAGTTTTAATGGCACCACGTGATCATATAGATTTGATGGACGTTTCACCAAAACAGTTGGTTTCTGTAGCTGCTGCACTTATTCCATTTTTGGAAAATGATGATGCAAACCGTGCTCTGATGGGATCCAATATGCAGCGTCAAGCAGTTCCGCTTTTACGCGCAGAAGCGCCACTTGTTGGTACAGGTATGGAAGCAATAGTTGCTTGTGATTCAGGTGCCGCTATTGGTGCGAAACGTGGTGGTATTGTTGATCAAGTTGATGCAATGCGTATTGTTATTCGTGCAACAGAGGATTTAGATCCTTCAAAATCTGGTGTTGATATCTACCGTTTACAGAAATTTCAGCGTTCCAATCAATCTACCTGTATTAATCAGCGTCCTCTCGTACACGTAGGAGATCGGATAGAAAAAGGTGATATTATTGCTGACGGTTCATCTACAGACCTTGGTGATTTAGCTCTTGGAAGGAATGTTCTTGTAGCATTTATGCCCTGGAATGGTTACAATTATGAGGATTCTATTTTACTTTCTGAGCGTATTGTTGCTGATGATGTATTTACTTCGATTCATATTGAAGAGTTTGAGGTTGCTGCACGTGATACAAAGCTTGGGCCAGAAGAAATTACCCGAGATATTCCTAATGTTGCAGAAGAGGCATTAAGGAATCTTGATGAAGCTGGTATTGTGTATATTGGTGCTGAAGTCCATCCTGGTGATATTTTAGTTGGTAAGATTACGCCAAAAGGTGAAAGTCCAATGACGCCGGAAGAAAAACTTTTACGCGCGATTTTTGGTGAAAAAGCTTCAGATGTTCGTGATACTTCTATGCGAATGCCTCCTGGAACTTTTGGTACTGTTGTAGAAGTTCGTGTTTTTAACCGTCATGGTGTAGAAAAAGATGAACGTGCAATGGCAATTGAACGTGAAGAAATTGAACGTTTGGCTAAAGATCGTGATGATGAGCAATCAATTCTCGATCGGAGTGTTTATGCACGTCTTGCGGATATATTAACAGGTAAAATTGCGATAGAAGGTCCAAAAGGATTTTCCAAAGGGAAGACCCTTGATAGTACAATAATGGAGCAGTATCCTCGGTATCAGTGGTGGCAATTCGTTATTGAGGATGAGAAGATTCAGAGTGAAATTGAAGCTTTGCATAAGCAGTATGATGAGTCAAAAAAAGCATTGCAATGTCGCTTTATGGATAAGGTTGAGAAAGTTCAAAGAGGCGATGAAATGCCTCCTGGTGTTATGAAAATTGTGAAGGTTTTTGTTGCAGTGAAGCGCAAAATCCAACCAGGGGATAAAATGGCAGGACGTCACGGTAATAAAGGTGTTGTGTCACGTATTCTTCCAGTAGAAGATATGCCATTTCTTGAAGATGGAACGCATGCAGATATTGTTTTGAATCCTTTGGGTGTGCCTAGTCGTATGAATGTTGGTCAAATTCTTGAAACACACCTTGGTTGGGCGTGCGCAGGCATGGGTAAGAAAATTGGTGATTTAATAGAACTTTATCAGGAGAGCGGAGATATATTGCCTTTGCGTCAGCGTATTGAAAATCTTATTCCTGATGATGAACGCAATGAACCAGTTCGCCACTATGATAATGAAAGTATTTTTAAGTTAGCGCTTCAGATGAAAAAAGGTGTTTCGATTGCGACACCTGTTTTTGATGGAGCCCATGAAGCTGATATCAATATGATGTTGGAAGATGCAGGCTTAGATAGTTCAGGGCAAGTTACGCTTTATGATGGCCGCACTGGAGAGCCCTTTGATCGTCCAGTGACTGTAGGATATATCTATATGCTTAAATTGCACCATCTTGTGGATGATAAGATACACGCGCGTTCAATTGGGCCTTATTCACTTGTTACGCAGCAGCCGTTAGGGGGTAAAGCTCAATTTGGTGGTCAGCGTTTTGGTGAAATGGAAGTTTGGGCACTTGAAGCATATGGTGCTGCATATACTTTGCAAGAGATGTTGACGGTTAAATCAGATGATGTGGCGGGTCGAACAAAAGTTTATGAAGCAGTTGTTCGTGGTGACGACACATTTGAGGCAGGTATCCCTGAGAGCTTTAATGTATTGGTTAAAGAAATGCGCTCTCTTGGTCTTAATGTAGAGCTTGATGATGCATGTGAACTTATTGGGCAACAAACACTGTCTGATTCAGAAGATTAATTTTTGAGCGAGCATATTAAAATGGTGCGCTCTGATTTTTTATAAAGTTATGACATAACAGAGAAATTTCTATTAGATAGAAAAATATTTTAAAAATGAAAACAGGCCTTAAATAAAGCTTTAACAAAAAAAGCTGTTTTGGCTGGTTTTAAGAATCTTTGAAGGAGAACAGCATGAACCACGAGGTCATGAATCTTTTCAATCCTCAAGCACTAGTGCAGACATTCGACTCTATTCGTATTTCAATTGCGAGTCCTGAGAAGATTCTGTCTTGGTCATACGGTGAAATTAAAAAGCCAGAGACCATCAACTACCGGACATTTAAGCCAGAGCGTGATGGTCTTTTTTGTGCACGTATATTTGGCCCTATTAAAGATTATGAATGTTTATGTGGAAAATATAAACGTATGAAATATAAAGGTATTATCTGTGAGAAATGTGGCGTAGAAGTCACTCTTTCACGGGTACGTCGTGAACGTATGGGGCATATTGAGCTTGCGGCTCCAGTAGTTCATATTTGGTTCCTTAAGTCATTACCTGGTCGTATTTCTACTCTTTTAGATTTGACTTTAAAAGATATCGAAAGAGTTCTTTATTTTGAGAATTATATTGTCACAGAACCAGGATTGACATCTCTTAAGTTACATCAGCTTCTTTCTGAAGAAGAATATATGCTTGCTGTTGATGAATTTGGGGAAGACCAATTTTCAGCTATGATTGGTGCAGAGGCTATTTATGAGCTTCTTGCTGGGATGGAGTTAGATAAAATTGCAAATGATTTGCGTGCTGAATTAGCTGAAACAACTTCAGAATTAAAACAGAAAAAACTGATTAAACGACTTAAGATCGTTGAAAATTTCCTTGAATCTGGCAATAAACCAGAGTGGATGATTATGAAAACTATTCCAGTCATTCCACCTGATTTACGTCCATTGGTTCCATTAGATGGTGGTCGTTTTGCAACATCAGATTTGAATGATCTCTATCGACGTGTTATCAACCGTAACAACCGTTTAAAACGATTAATTGAGCTGCGTGCTCCTGGAATTATTGTCCGCAATGAAAAACGTATGGTACAAGAAGCTGTTGATGCATTATTTGATAATGGTCGTCGTGGACGTGTGATTACTGGGGCAAATAAGCGTCCATTAAAATCGCTTTCAGATATGCTAAAAGGTAAGCAAGGACGTTTCCGTCAGAATCTACTTGGGAAGCGTGTTGATTATTCAGGTCGCTCTGTTATCGTGACAGGTCCTGAATTGAAATTACATCAATGTGGTCTTCCGAAAAAAATGGCTCTCGAATTATTTAAGCCTTTTATTTATGCACGACTTGATGCAAAGGGTTATTCATCTACTGTCAAACAGGCCAAGAGGCTTGTTGAAAAGGAACATCCCGAAGTTTGGGACATCTTAGATGAGGTTATTCGTGAACATCCTGTTTTGCTGAATCGTGCACCAACGCTTCACCGTTTAGGAATTCAGGCTTTTGAACCTATCTTGATTGAAGGGAAAGCCATACAACTTCATCCGTTAGTGTGTACAGCTTTTAATGCGGATTTTGACGGTGATCAGATGGCTGTTCACGTTCCTCTTTCTCTTGAAGCACAGCTTGAAGCTCGTGTTTTGATGATGTCAACCAATAATATTCTTCACCCAGCTAATGGTGCGCCGATTATTGTTCCATCACAGGATATGGTTCTTGGTCTTTACTACCTTTCCATTGTTTCTGAAAAAGAGCCGGGTGAAGGGATGGCTTTTGCAGATATGGGTGAGTTGCATCACGCTTTGGAAAACAAAGTTGTAACTTTGCATACAAAAATTAAAGGCCGTTTTAAAGGTATCAATAAGGATGGTGAGGTTGTTTCCAAACTCTACAATACAACGCCTGGTCGTTTAATTATTGGTGAGCTTTTACCAAAAAATCCGAATATTTCGTTTGATATTGTTAATCAGGAAATGACTAAAAAGAACATTTCTAAAATGATTGACCAAGTTTATAGACACTGTGGGCAGAAAGAAACGGTGATTTTCTGTGATCGTATCATGCAGCTTGGTTTTTCGCATGCTTGTCGTGCTGGAATTTCATTTGGTAAAGACGATATGGTTATTCCTGATAGTAAGTCTCGTCTAGTAGCAGAAACGGAAGCTCTTGCTAAGGAGTATGAGCAACAATATAGTGATGGTTTAATTACCCAAAGTGAGAAATATAACAAAGTTGTTGATGCTTGGGGTAAATGTACCGATCGTGTTGCCGATGAGATGATGAAGCGTATTCAGGCAGTTGAATTTGATTCTAAAACAGGTCGTAAACGGCAGATGAATTCAATTTATATGATGTCGCATTCTGGTGCGCGTGGTTCTGCTAGTCAGATGAGACAATTGGCTGGAATGCGTGGGTTGATGGCAAAACCGTCAGGTGAAATTATTGAAACACCTATTATTTCTAATTTTAAAGAAGGTTTAACTGTTAATGAGTACTTCAATTCAACTCATGGTGCACGTAAAGGACTTGCTGATACTGCATTAAAGACTGCTAACTCTGGTTATCTGACGCGGCGTCTTGTTGATGTTGCACAAGATGCTATTATTTCAGCGGTTGATTGTGGTACTGTAAAAGGTCTTACTATGCAGCCGATTGTTGATTCAGGACAAATTGTTGCTTCTCTTGGTCAGAGAATTCTTGGTCGTACAGCGCTTATTGATATTTTGCATCCGATTTCTGGTGAGGTTATCCTTGAGGGTGATGCAATGATCGAAGAATCTGATGTTGCTAAGATTGAAGAAGCAGGAATTCAGTCTGTTCAAATACGTTCTGCTTTGACCTGTGAGACGCGTCTTGGTGTTTGCGCTAAGTGCTATGGTCGTGATTTAGCACGTGGAACATTAGTTAATCAAGGGGAAGCAGTTGGTGTTATTGCAGCTCAATCAATTGGTGAACCAGGAACTCAGCTTACGATGCGTACTTTCCACTTAGGTGGAACAGCACAGGTCGTTGACTCATCTTATTTCGAAGCGTCTTATGAGGGTACGATAGAAATTCGTAACCGCAATGTAGTTCGAAATTCTGAGGGCCATTTGGTGGTTATGGGGCGCAATATGGCTATTCTGATTAAGGATGAGTCTGGTAAAGAGCGTGTTGTGCATCGCATTAGTTATGGTGCACGCATCTTCGTTGATGATGGTGATGTTGTAAAATGTGGACAGCGTATAGCAGAGTGGGATCCTTATACACGGCCAATTTTGACTGAAGTTGATGGTTATATAGGTTTCGAAGATATGGTTGATGGCTTGTCAGTTACTGAAACAGCTGATGAATCTACAGGTATTACTAAGCGTTTGGTTATTGATTGGCGTGCTAATCCACGTGGTGCTGAACTAAAACCAGCAATTATCATTCATACAGATGAGAAGGGTGAAACTATTGCCAAATTGTATAAAGGGGGTGAGGCTCGTTATATGATGTCGATAGAGACGATTCTCTCTGTTGAACCTGGTTCCTATGTTAAGGCAGGTGATGTTATTGCACGCTTGCCAATGGAAAGTGCTAAAACTAAAGATATTACGGGTGGTTTGCCACGTGTCGCTGAGCTCTTTGAAGCACGTCGTCCAAAAGATCATGCTATTATTGCTGAAATTAGTGGTACAGTTCGGTTTGGTCGTGGTTACAAAAATAAGCGCCGTATTATCATTGAACCACATGATGAATCCTTTGAACCAGTAGAATATTTAATTCCGAAAGGTAAATTATTTCATTTGCAAGAAGGTGATCAGATTGAAAAAGGTGATTATATCCTTGATGGTAATCCAGCACCTCATGATATTTTAGCTATTAAAGGTGTTGAAGCTTTAGCATCTTATCTTGTTAATGAGATTCAGGAAGTTTATCGTTTGCAGGGTGTTTTGATCAATGATAAGCATATTGAAGTGATTGTTCGACAGATGTTGCAAAAGGTTGAAATTACGGAATCTGGTGATTCTGGTTATATTTCAGGTGATCATGTTGATCGCATTGAATTAGATGAAATCAATGATAATCTGATTGCCGAAGGTAAAAGACCTGCAGTAGGTAATCCTATACTTCTTGGAATTACAAAAGCATCTCTTCAGACACCCTCTTTTATTTCAGCAGCGTCATTTCAGGAAACAACGCGTGTGCTCACTGAAGCAGCAGTTTCTGGAAAAATTGATACTCTGCAAGGGCTTAAGGAAAATGTTATTGTTGGTCGGCTTATACCTGCAGGTACAGGTAGTACGATTGCCCAAATTCGTCGTATTGCTACCGTTCGTGATGATCTGATTGTGAATGAGCGCCGCAAATCCAGTGATGGCGAAACCGCGAAAGCTATGTTAACAAATATGACAACTAGTGCTGCTGAATGATTTAATATATGTTAAAAAATGATATGAGACGTTTGAATAAAATTAGGCGTTTTTATTGAACTTTAAAACTCAGAAATAGCGTATTTTTCTGATAAGTGTATTTTTATAAATTTTATAAAATGATTGTAGATTTAAGAAATTTTTATGTAAATAAGATTTTTTATTATAATATCAGCACTTTATTATAAGCTTTCAATCTTTATATAATGGAGAGAAAATTTATTTTGGTGTATTTAAAATTGAAAGATCTATAAAATAGATGGAGTCGATTATTATCCTCCAAGAAATAAGATGAAGAAGTTAGATTATCTGATAAGAAGATATGATTTTTTAGCAAAGTTTGTTTCAATTTATATTTTCTTTAAAAATTACAAAGTTAATACAAAAAAATAGTAAGCAGTTCTTCTAAAATAATTCAACAGGTAATTAATTTTATATATAGTACTTATCTTGTTGAAAAAAATCATATTTTTCATCTTTAAAAATAAAGCAATAAGAAAAATACTAACAAAATTTGGTATAAAACGTATTGGGTAACAATATAGTTTATTTATTAAGCAGAATATTAGAATGCAGGGATATTATTCAATTAATGATTTAATGCGAGAATTTTCAATAACTGCTCGGACTTTGCGTTATTATGAAGAAAAAGGATTACTTATACCTTTTCGGCGTGGGTATAAGCGATTGTATACACAAACGGATCGTTATAAATTAAAGCAAATATTACAGGCTAGAAGGGTTAATTTTTCTTTATCTGAGATATCTAATATATTAGCAATGGATAGGAAACCGCCTAATAATGAAAAAAGACTTAAAGAATTAATTGCGGATGTTAATAAAAAACGCGCTGATTTGCAACAGATGCGGCGCGATATTGATGATTTATTGCATGATTTAGAACGTATCGAAGAGATTTTTTTTGAGAGTTTGGCTGAGTTAGGAGTTAATCATTAATCTAAGTTTTATAAGTTTGACTAAAATTTTAATAGAATCCTATTTAAAAAGATTACATTTTAACGTTTTAATGCTCGCTACAATTGGTGAATGTAAAAATAATTCCTGAGTAGCTTAGTGTTTTCAAATTTAGAGTGTTCATTTTAGTGATACTTAATTGATGTAAAAGAAAATTAAGTTTAAAGCTAAAAAGCACTAAATCGAAACTTAGATTGAGTAATACTAAACTCAAAATTGAGCTGAGTGATTTTAGCTACTTTATTTTAATAATCAGAACTGCTGTAAATAGTTATCTTCTCTTTTGATCTTAAGGTAACTAACATCAAATTTAGCGTGGATGAGTTTTACATATTTTCAATAATAAAATAACATATATTGCTACAATAAGTGTGAGGCAATTAAACTGTTAATCACAGTAGAGATGTATTCAAAATTATCTGTTATTTAAACAGGGAAACCATATATTAGAATTACTATCTATACTACGTATTATAGCATTTTTATAAGGAGATAAAAACTTATGAGAAGTTATAGAGATTATATTGGTTATTAAATTCAGTCATCATGCTTTATAGCACAATTTTATGCAGAACAAAGTAAATAATAAGTACTAAAGAGATGTCATATTTCTTTTTAATTTGATACGATATGTTTTGCAGTGTGCTTGAATCTTTATTCAATTTCTATGTTGTTATAAATTTTTTTCTAAAAAATCGTATTTTTGCAATTAACAAGCCAGTTGTTAAATAAGCTAAGATCTCCAAAATTACATATCACTGGTTTTATTGATAGTTTTAACTTACTGTAATCTTGATGAGTTTTTTTATGATGTTGTCATAAGAGCATGTTATGCGATTTATGTGCTGTTATTGTTATAATGTAAGCTATTTTATACTTTATTGAATATTTATGTACATTATGATATCTGCATCATTGTTTGTTCCTTTAACACGTGGCGAGTTTTTATAAAGGACATGAAATTGAAACATGCATTAAAGTATGATTTCTGAAAATGATTTTAAAAATATATAATTTATTGATTTTATTATATTTTTTGTATAACGTGTTGTGAAAGAAAGTTATAACAAGTTAGACAAAAATATGAAATAAGGTTAGCGGGTAGAGCAGGTAACTAACAAATTTACCTTATCCAATTGACTGGAAATACTGAATTAAGGAAGTGTAAGAATTTTTCATTTTGTTTCACTAAATAAAAGAAAAGCGACATTTAAATTGTATTTCATATAAGAGAAAGTAAGAACAATGAAGGATTCTACTGTTAATATTTTTCAATCCGTTCTGTCACGAAAATCAATTCGAGCCTTTACTGATCAACCTGTTGAGCAAGAAATAATCGAGGAAATATTAAAATTTGGGGCGCGGGCTCCATCTGGAACAAATCTTCAACCTTGGAAAGTGATTGTTTTAACAAGCGATGCATTGCAGAAAGTAGGAGAAGAACTTTCACAACTTATATTATCGGGTATAAAAGGGGAGCGTGAATACCAATATTATCCACGTAAATGGCGTGAGCCTTATATTTCTCGACGTAGAAAAGTTGGTTTGGATCTTTATAAAAGTCTTGGTATTCAAAAAGGTGAGCAAGAAAAGATGATTCGTCAACAAGCGCGGAATTTTTCATTTTTTGGTGCACCTGTTGGGCTTTTGTTCACAATGGATCAAGATATGGAGATTGGTAGTTGGCTTGATTTAGGTATGTTTATGCAAACGATTATGCTAGTTGCACGTGGCTTTGGGTTAGATACGTGTCCCCAAGCTGCATTTGCTGATTACCATAAGCAATTGTGTGCACTTTTGTCAGTGTCTCCTGAACAGCGTATTATTTGCGGTATGGCCCTTGGTTATCGTGATGCGAATGCTCCAGAGAATAATTTTGAGACTGAGCGTGAACCGATCAAAAATTTTGTGCGTTTTGTTCAATCATGCTAATTAGGTATTTTTTATTCGTTTGAGTATAAAATTTGAAAGGCCTAAGGCATGATACAAAATATTTCATGGGATTTCTAATTTTGCATTTTATTTTAATGTTGCGTGTTAACACTTATTTTACTATATTTCACATATTAAGAATATATAATTATTTTGGGTTATCGTTTATTCCTTAAGGATTAGATATGGAAAATGCTATAGAAAAAGGCTGTTGGATGGTAGCAAGACGTGCTACGTTCATGTTTATGGCTGTTATTTTTTTAGTTTACTTTACAATTTAATTTTAATGAGAATAAGAATAATGAAAAAACATGTACTCAAGATCTGCATTTGATTTTGAGGTGAGTAGTGTTTTTATCTGTCTTTGAAATTTTTAAAATTGGCATTGGTCCCTCTAGTTCTCACACAATGGGTCCAATGTTAGCTGCTAATAGGTTTTTGCAAGAGATTATTGCAAGGAATTTTTCTCAGCTATCTCATCTTAAGATTTCTCATATTCGTGTTTATCTTCATGGTTCATTAGCTTTTACAGGAATTGGTCACGCTACCGATAGGGCTGTTGTATTAGGGCTTTTAGGTGAAAAGGCCTCTACTGTTGATCCTGATCGTATAGGATTGCTTTTCGAACAAGTTAGACGTGAAAAAAAAGTGCAACCAGAAGGCCATCCTGTTTATCAGTTTGATCTAGAAAGTGATCTTATTTTTGAAAGAAAAAAGACTTTACCTGGGCATGCTAATGGTCTTGCCTTTGAAGGACTTAATGCCGAAAAGAATGTTCTTTTACGGCAGATTTATTATTCTGTTGGTGGTGGTTTTGTTGTGACTGAGGATGAACTAAATCGTGTAGAATATAATACAAAATTAAAAACATCACAGGTGCCATATCCTTTTGATTCTGCTGATAAAATGTTATCGATGGCAAGAACTTCAGGTTTATCAATTGCTGAAATGAAGCGTATAAATGAAGAAACAAAAATGGAGCATACTGCCTTTAATACTGCGCTTGATGAGATTTTTTGTGCCATGATAAATTGTATTGATAGAGGGCTTTTACAGGAGGGTGAATTACCAGGTCAATTGCGTGTCTCAAGACGAGCTAAAAAGCTTCATGATAAGCTGTTGGAGGATCAGAAAAAAAATTCCAATCAACCACTTTTAGCAAATGATTGGCTTTCTGTATACGCTATGGCAGTGAATGAGGAGAATGCGGCTGGTGGTCGTATTGTTACTGCACCGACAAATGGTGCAGCTGGTGTTGTATCGGCTGTTTTACGCTATTATACTCAATTTCATGATGGTTCAGATAGAGAAGGAATACATAATTTTTTGTTAACGGCCGCAGCTATAGGTGGTATCATTAAACATAATGCCTCTATCTCTGGTGCTGAGGTCGGTTGTCAGGGTGAAATTGGAACAGCATCTGCTATGGCTGCAGCGGGATTAACAGCTGCATTGGGTGGTACGCCAGCGCAAATTGAAAATGCAGCTGAAATTGCTCTTGAGCATCATTTAGGTATGACATGTGATCCAGTTGCTGGTCTTGTGCAGATTCCTTGTATTGAACGTAATGCAATGGGTGCTGTTAAAGCTGTAACAGCTTCTTCTCTTGCTTTACATGGCAATGGAAGACATTTTGTTTCTCTCGATACTTGTATTGAAACAATGCGTCAGACAGGACATGATATGAGTGAACGTTATAAAGAAACAAGCCAAGGTGGTCTTGCGCTTAATGTTTTATCTTGTTAAACACACCTAGTGTATAAAGATAGCATTAATTTGGTAAAGAAGTTCAATAATATCAATAATATGCGTATGCTTACCTAAACAGTAATACATTATTGAAAAAGAGTTTTTTATTGAGCAATTTAACAGTATTAAATGTTATTGCTAGTCTCTAATAGGGATTTTCTTTTTTATAGTGAAAAGTTTAATTTAATTTGTTTGGTGTTAAAAATCCAATGAGATATAATATTTTAACTTTTCTTTTAAGAATAATGTTGCTTAAAAATTGACAGTAACAATATCATTTGCATAAATGAGAACTCATAGCGTAATCTTTACGGCTTTTAAGACAAGGATTTATTATTTAAATTTTTAAAATCATGGATAATAAATGAATATTATTTTGTAAAATAACTTTTGCGGAATTTAACTACAGGTTATCTATTTGTTGCTCCTAGGCGGAGTTTAACAGGTACATTGCCGGTTCGGCTTGCAACACGTAAGTGAATGCGTACAGAAGGCATTGCTAAACGGCGATTTCGAGTCGTCTGGCAAAGGAGAAGGCTTACAAGAGAATGAGTGCTTAATGTAGTTGAGTTATGCTTTAAATTAGCAAGTTTCGTTGCAGCTTCGTGAAGAGATCGTAATGAAAGAAGAGATGGTTGCTTTAATAGTTTTTCTTTTTCAGATGGGGTAGTAGCATTATGTTTCATAGTACTATCCTTAACGTAGAATTTAAAAATTTTTTAATAAGCTACAGTATAGCAGTTAAAATTTGCTTTCTTCAAAGTAACACAAGTATTAAGTGCGGCTTTTTTTGATAGAAATCCAATAAATCGAGCACGATAATAATGATGCCCATCTTTTTCAAAAAGCTGCATATGGGGAGATGTATGTTTTAAAGTGGAACGGGCAATGCTCTTTGCTTTTGAAAGCAGAGTCTTGGCTTGTTCTTCATTAGGAAGAGAGCCAATTTGAACAGCCCATCCACTGTTTTTAGATAAAGAAGCAGAAATAATTTTATTCACCTTGATAGTTTCAGTTTTGTGAGGATTAGGAATTGGTATAATGACTTGGTTTACAGCGGCTATAGCTGTATTGGAATTGTTAGGCTGTTCTGCCAGTGCTGTTAAAAGGGTAGAAATTTCGTCATCAGAATTGATTAAATTGTTTTTTATAATCGGTATAGGTGTTGCAGATCCGGTGGGTAGTTTATAGTGGGTTGTAGCTACCAAATGTTCATCAGTTTTTGTGCGACTTGCTTTTGGTAAATATTGTTTCAATAAGCTAGCCATATGAATGTCACGTGTGGTAGATGATTTTCCTCCCATAACGACAGCAACAATAGAACGTCCATCGATACGCATTGATGTTGCTAAATTAGAACCCGACATTTGTGTATAGCCTGTTTTAATTCCATCAATACCTTTTATTGTTTTGATTAATGTATTGTGGCTATTAATTGTCTGTCCACGAAACCTAAAATGTGTCATTTTAAATAATTTATATTGTTCTGGAAAATGCTTGCGTAAGGCTAATGCTAAAGTAGCCATGTCTTGTGCTGTAGAATAATTACGTGTGTCTGGGAGACCTGAAGCATTAGCGAAACGAGTATTTTTCATACCAAGTTTGCGTGCTTTTACTGTCATCATTTGAGCAAATTTTTGTTCACTTCCACCAAGATATTCACCAATAGCAGTAGCTACATCATTTGCTGACTTTGTAATAAGGGCTTTTGCAGCAGATTCTACAGAAATTGTTTGTCCTGCCTTAATACCCATTTTTGTCGGTGGTCGTGTTGCTGCATAATTAGAAATAGGAATGGGCGTATTTGGTGTTATACGACGGTTTTTCATAGCCTCAAAGATCATGTATAGCGTCATCATTTTTGTTAAAGAAGCAGGATAACGCTTCAGAGTTGCATTAGCTTGAAATAATGTCTTTCCTGTATTTGCATCTATAACTATAGCTGCATATTTATCCGGATGAGCCTCTTTAGGAGTGGCTAATGCCCAAGAGTAAGAAATAACTAAAACAATAAGAGGAATTACTACTTTTTTATAGCAACGCGCAATTTTTCGCCAATTAATATACACTTATATAATATCCTATTTATACTAGCAAATTTTCATTAATATCTTTTTTATTTTAGTTTGTTTTGTATAATTTAGACGAATGATATTACTAATTTATTTATAAGCATCATTTTATGAGTTTTTACACCCAATTTAATCTGAGTATAAAGAATCTAATCGTAAAGGAGAGCTTTTATGCTATGTGCAACCGTATTACAATAGTTATAATTCGAACTTTATAACGAGCATGCAATTACGATAGGGAGGCAAAATTATAATGGTGAAAAAATAAAATATCAACCTCCTATCTTATATTATATACATGATAAAAAAGGCAAAAATTAGGGATAAATAAGCATAATGTTGCTATTATACATGACGTTATATTAAAATCTTAAAGGTTTAAACTATATCATATTCTTGTGATCTTTTTACAGATGTTTTTACTCAGAATTCTTACGCGGTTGTGATGATAATATTGTTGGGTGAGATTGAGAAGTTTCATCCAAAGGTGTTTAAATATTTTATTGTAGGTGATGGATTATGGTAAATTAACAGACCATAATGGTAAGAAAATTGATTGCTGTAGTATTTTAATCATGATAGCTAACGTTGATACCTCAGATGTGATAAAATCAGCTATTGGATTTATAAAGTATATCGCAATGATGATAATATAGAAGCAATTAATCGGTTATCTGTACTGGAATTTCATAATCGGTTAGATACACTGTTATTCTATTTGAACTTTATTCCAATTAATCATCAGTCAATTTTTGGCTTAAGGCACGATTGATTGATCTGGAAGTTAACTTTAAAATAACTAATTCTGCCATAGCTGATAAAATTCTATTCGGTAAATTGCGAAATGACAGTATAGTCCCGATCATTACATCTAAATTAGATGGAAAAAAGAAAGCTGCAGCTAAAATTTCATTTTCTAGTAATATTTATTTCCTGAAAGGTAAGGAAAATCCATAACACTTCTATTTCTGTAAAAAAATGTATTAGAAAAAATTCTATAATTTAAAGGTACTTTAAAGAGCTGCTCGAATTTTTTTTGCATTTTCTTCAAGTATTTCTGTAGATACTACTATATCATTATGAGCATTGAGCTCTACTCCTTCCATACGGGGTATAATATGGAAATGAAGATGGTAAACTGTTTGTTTACTGGCTGCTTCGTTAAATTGCATAATTGTTACTCCATCTGCTTCAAAAGCTTTTTTTACTGCCTTGGCAATTTTTTGAACGGCTTTAATAACTGGAAATAATATTTCAGGATCTGCATCCAATAAATTTCTACAACTTTTTCGAGGAATGACTAGTGTATGACCTTGTGCTTGAGGCATGATATCCATAAATGCAATAACATCTTTATTTTCATAGACTCGAACAGATGGAATTTCATTACGAATTAATTGAGCAAAAATATTATTATTATCATAAACTTGTCGCATGAATCATTTCCTTTTATAGCATAACTAATCTAGAAAGAACATTGATTGTAATGTTTAGATCTTAAAACAAAAGAATGTGAAGACTTATAGAATATGAATTAATTTTTCTTTATTTTAGCATTATTTAAGAAACTAGATTTCTATAATAGCTTCAACTTCTACTGGAACATTCATAGGAAGAGCAGTAACCCCAATAGCAGAGCGGGCGTGTTTTCCAGCTTCACCAAGAATATTTACGAATAAATCAGAAGCTCCGTTAGCAACAAGAGAAATATCAGTAAAGTTAGGATCTGCTGCCACAAAGACAGTGATTTTAATCACTTTTTTTATTTTATTTAAATCACCAAGGACTTTTTTTATTTGTGCAAGAATATTGATAGCACATACTTGTGCTGATTTTTGAGCTTGTTCGATGTTAACAGTTGTACCAACTTTTCCAATTGCTACTGGTTTTCCATTAAAAAGTGGTAGCTGACCAGAGACAAAAAGTTGGTTACCATTTTGTGATACTGTTATATAATTTGCAATAGGTTGTGACGCTTCAGGAATGATAATGTCGAATTTTTCGAGACGATTTTTAATTGATTCGGCCATATTTTAATCCTATAATTATGTATGATATATTATCGTAATTTTTTAATTTAATGGAAATTCTTTCATTAATTACAAGGTGTAAATCTTTCGTGTCTTTGATTATTTGATCAATATAAAACTGAAAGTTAAGAATGATTAGGTTTTTGTTTACAATAGGTTTTTATATTATTTTTTTGTATTCTGTAAGAGCTGAAGGAGCTATTTTTTTGGTTCCTCATCGAGGAGTTTATGATTTTCAATTGGATAATGTTTCTCCTAAAATGACGATTGTTGGAATCTCTGGGCGCATGGTTCATGAACTCACGGGTTCTGCATGTCAGGGATATACAACACGTGTCAGTTTTATTAATCGCATTTATAATGAAGATATGCAGGTTCGTTTAATGAGCCAGGAGATAAAAGTTTATGAAACAGATGATGGAAATAGATTCCACTTTAATATAAAAAATACAATTGGGCAAAATATTGTAAATAACACCGAAGGGATTGCTGAGCGTACTAAAGATGAAATTTTAGTTAAATTAAAGAAGCCAAAAGAAAATGTGTATAAGCTTGCGAAAGCTGATTTTCCAATTACACTACTGAAAAATATTATTCGACAAGCAAAAGCTGGCCATCATTTTTATCACGCAACTCTATTTGACGGGGAGAATGATGCAGATAGAGTAGTAAAAGAAAGTGTTGTTATTGGGGAAAAGAAGACATCGATATCTGATTCCGAGATAGAGGAATTGAAAAAAATAAATAACAGTGGCTATTGGCCCGTCATAGTTTCTCGTTTTGATGATACGAAAAATAAAGACGGTTTACCTATTTATCGTGCGAGTTTTAATCTATACGAAAATGGTGTGATGAGTAATGTTTTTATAGATTATGGAAATTTTTCAATACGTTCAAAATTGAAGAGTCTTCAATTTCTCGATACGAAAAACAATCTGAATAATTGCAAACATTAAATGATGTGCAGAAAATGACTTGAAAAAAAATCAAATGTTAGTATGGTCATCTCATTCCACACGCGGATTTTTGGGTGTTTGCAAAACGATTCTAGCAAATGTCCACCGGTAGTAGGCTTGCTTACTTTTTTCGCGGAGGTCAAACCGGAAAGGATAAAATTATGGCATTACCAGACTTTACTATGCGCCAGCTTTTAGAAGCAGGGGTGCATTTTGGCCACCAGACTCATCGCTGGAATCCAAAAATGGCCTCCTATATTTATGGTCAGCGTAGTAATATTCATATTATTGATCTCTCTCAGACTGTTCCGCTTTTACATCAGGCGCTTAAGGCTGTTTCGGATACGGTTGCGCGTGGAGGGCGTGTTCTATTCGTTGGCACTAAGCGACAGGCATCTGATATTATCGCTGATGCAGCTAATCGTTCTGCACAATACTATGTTAATGCTCGTTGGCTTGGTGGTATGCTGACAAACTGGAAAACAGTTTCTAATTCGATACATCGTTTACGTAAATTGGATAAAACTCTTGCTTCTGATGTGCAGGGCTTTACTAAAAAGGAACGTTTGAAACTTGAACGTGATCGTGAAAAACTTAACCGTGCACTTGGTGGTATTAAAGATATGGGATCTGTCCCAGATCTTATGTTTATCATTGATACAAATAAGGAGAATATTGCTATCCAAGAAGCGAAGCGTTTAGGTATTCCGGTCGTTGCTATTATTGATACTAACTGCGATCCGGATAATATTGATTATCCAATTCCAGGTAATGATGATGCTTCGCGTGCAGTTTCTTTTTATTGTGATCTTATTGCGCGTGCGGCTCTTGATGGAATTGCTCGTCAGCAAGGTACGATGGGAGTTGATCTAGGAGCCCAGGTTGATGTGCCTGTAGAGCCTGTTTTGGAAGACTCAGTTGCTGTTGCTGAAGAATAATTTGAAAACTTCTGTTAAGGCATTTGTTTTTCTGTAGGAAAGGTTTTGAGCGTGCAGAGGAGTTTTTTTTATGTGCGCTTTCGTTATTATAGAACAAAGAGGAAAATATGAGCATTACTGCTGCACAAGTGAAAGAACTTCGAGAATTATCAGGCGCTGGTATGATGGATTGTAAAGCAGCTTTGGCGGAAACCAATGGTGATATGGAGGCTGCGGTTGATTGGTTGCGTAAAAAAGGAATAGCTAAAGCAGATAAAAAGGCTGGCCGTACAGCAGCTGAGGGATTAATTGGTGTTATATCAAAAGGTTTAAGTGCTGTTTTGGTTGAAGTTAACTCTGAAACAGATTTTGTTGCTCGTAACGGTGCATTTCAAGAGATAGTGCGGAATGTAGCAACTGCTGCTTTAGATACAATGGGGGACGTCGAGTCTGTTTCTGAATCTATTTATCCAGGTTCTAAAGAGACTGTAGAGACAGTTATTAAGGATGCAATTGGTACAATCGGCGAGAATATGACGTTTCGTCGTTCAGCTAAATTATCTGTTAAGGATGGTGTTGTTGCCACTTATATACATAATGCTGTTGCGGATGGTCTTGGTAAACTTGGTGTTTTAGTCGCTGTTGAGACTTCCGGAAATAAAGAAGCTGCTGCTGCTTTTGGTCGTCAAGTTGCTATGCATATTGCTGCAACTAATCCATTAGCTTTAACGGCAAAAGATGTTAATGCTGGTGCTGTTGAGCGGGAAAAATCGATTTTTTTAGATCAGGCACGTCAATCTGGAAAGCCTGAAAATATTATTGAAAAAATGGTAGAAGGGCGCATGCGCAAATTTTATGAAGAAGTTGTTTTACTTTCTCAATCTTTTGTTATGAATCCTGATATTACTGTTGAAGCTGCTTTGAAAGATGCTGAAAAGTCTATTGGTGCACCAGCAGAAATCACTGGTTTTATTCGTTTTGCATTGGGTGAGGGTGTAGCGAAAGAAGAGTCCGATTTTGCTGCAGAGGTTGCGGCTGTAGCAAAGAGCTAGTTATTTTTACGAATTTTGATAGAAATTTACAATTATAGTTATAGCACATTTAATAGCGTTGATATAAATTTATATAAATGGAATATAACTATTTAAAAAAGTATCATACCGGGTATCACGTTACAAGTTAATACCCTTAGTGTATCGAAGACAAAAAGTACAAATGCTTTTTGGGAGATTATAAATGACATTAGCTCTTCGATATAAACGTGTTTTATTGAAAGTGTCTGGTGAAGCACTTATGGGAGGACAAAGTTTCGGCATTGATGTTTCAGTTGCAGATCGTATTGCTACTGATATCTCTGAAGTGCGAGCAATGGGTGTAGAAGTTGCTATTGTTATAGGTGGGGGTAATATTTTTCGTGGGGTTGCTGTTGCTTCACGTGGCGGCGACCGTGTGACTGGTGATCATATGGGAATGCTTGCAACCGCTATTAATTCTTTAGCATTACGGACATCATTGACAAAATTGAACATTGGAGCGGTTGTGTTATCGGCAGTTGCTATGCCACAAATTTGTGAAAGTTTTTCCCAGCGCAAAGCAATAAGCTATATGAATCAAGGAAAAGTTGTTATTTTTGCTGGTGGTACAGGTAATCCGTTTTTTACCACTGATTCTGCTGCTACGTTGCGTGCAGCAGAAATAGGAGCAGATGTACTATTGAAAGGAACACAAGTAGATGGCATTTATTCTGCAGATCCTAAAATAGATCCTATGGCTAAGCGTTTTGATCAGTTAACGCATGTTGAGATTTTGCAGTTGGGGTTGTCTGTTATGGATACAACAGCTGTCACTTTAGCGCGTGAAAATAATGTACCCATTATTGTATATTCCATTCATGAAAAAGGTGGTTTGGCTAAGGTATTGAATGGAGAGGGACGATTTACAATAGTATCATAATAAAGGTGATTATCAAGATACAATGAAGGGAAACAGACATATGGATATAACACTAATTATGGATGATCTAAAACGTCGCATGGAAGGTGCTATCTCTTCTTTTAGACACGAGTTAGGTAGTTTGCGGACTGGGCGAGCATCAGCTAGTTTGTTGGAACACTTGACGGTTGAGGCTTATGGTTCTGTTGTTCCTATAAATCAAGTTGCCAATATTTCTGTTCCGGAATCACGGATGCTTTCAGTATCTGTATGGGATAAAACGATGATAGGAGTCGTTGAACGTGCTATTCGTGATTCTGGTCTTGGTTTAAATCCTATTACTGAGGGTATGAATTTGCGTATTCCTTTACCTGAATTAAATGAAGAACGCCGAAAAGAATTAGTAAAAATTGCGCATCAATATGCAGAACAAGCTCGTATTTCTGCTCGCCATGTTCGTCGTGATGGTATGGATAATTTAAAGAAGTTAGAAAAAGAAGGAGAAATTGGACAAGATGAAGCGCGTAGCTTGTCTGAGAAAGTCCAGAAGCTTACGGATGAAACCGTAGCTGAAATTGATAAAATTTTAGTTTTAAAAGAAACTGAAATTATGCAAGTTTAGATTTTTTTTATCATTGAAGAAAAATATCATATTCTTAGTTATATTGTCATTTTATAGATGAGAAGAGTGAGTATTGTTTGTTTTGCATAATTTTTTTTTGATAATATCTTCATTTTTGAGCAGGTTATTATGATTATGATAGTTAAAACATCTTTATATGAACAGAATATCAATTTCAGTTTCAATTATTTGCATAAGTGATGAATAGTAGTTTTCTAATTTCTTTTTACGGTGGGCAACATATTTTGAACTGTATTTTTTTATTGGGTTTTAATAAGTAAACTTCTGAAGTTATATATCAATGATTATTGGTTTTGTGAGTGCCATTTTTTGTATCCGAATTTTATTATAATTACTAACAAAACTTAGAAAAAGTACGAATATAAAATATTATATAGCAAATTTGGAGTATTGTTTCTTAACCTTATGCTTCTTTATTATTGTTTGGAGATTATTTTGTCTAATCTTATATCTCGCATTCTGACAGCTATTGTTTTTGGTACTATTGCTTTATATTTAACATGGTGTGGCGGAATTTTATTTTTTTTATTTACGTGGGGTATTGGTGGTTTTATCCTTTATGAGTGGATTAATATCACTGAAGAGAAGTGGAATGTCTTACAAAAAATATTAGCTGGTATTTTTTATTTTGTTTTTGGTTCTTTTTTGGTTTTCAGTACATCTGCTCCATTAATTTTTTGTGTTGTAATGGCTTTAGCAGTCTTATTAGCCTTTACATCTATTAGGAATGTTGGTTGGATTTCTGGAGGATTTGTATACGCGTCTTTTCCAGTAGTTGCTCTGTCTTTTTTACGAGGCTATGATCTGTTAGGTTTTTGGGGAGTGATTTTTTTATTTGCAATAGTGTGGACTACAGATATTGCTGCATATTTTAGTGGTCGTGCGTTTGGTGGTCCCAAATTAGCGCCACGATTTTCCCCTAATAAAACATGGGCGGGTGCGATTGTTGGTACGCTCGCGGGGTTTTCTAGTGGGATAGTGGTCATTGTTTATGTTTTTGGTGTCAGTGCATTGGATTATTTTGTATTCTTAATTGCTTTAATTTTATCCGTTATTTCACAGATAGGTGATTTAGGACAATCATGGTTAAAAAGGCGATTTTCTATTAAAGATTCTGGTTTTTTATTACCTGGGCATGGGGGATTTATGGATCGTATGGATGGGTTAATTTGTGCTACTTTGCTTTTTTATATAATTGGCTCGTTTATGTTTGATATGAATACACCTTTAGTCTTTTCTATACGATTGTATTGAGAGAGGATATTTTGGAATTTTTAAATCATATACTTAATGCAAGTGATCTATTTTTAAGAGGCTTAAATGTTTTTTTCGCCATTGTAGTTATCGTTTTTGTACATGAGATAGGACATTATCTTATTGGACGATGGTGTGGTATTAAAGCATCTGTTTTTTCAATTGGATTTGGACCAAAGTTGCTGAATTATAAAGATAAACGGGGAACACAGTGGCGTTTAGGGCTGTTTTTATTAGGGGGATATGTAAAATTTGTTGAAGATGGTGATGGAATAATACCATCGTCAAAATCATCTTCATTGATACATGGTTCATTTATGGGAGCTCATGCTTGGAAAAGAGCGGTGACTGTTTTTGCAGGTCCTTTATTTAATGGCCTTTTTGCTATTGTTGTTTTAACATTTTTTTTCTTTTTTTATGGTCGTGTAGTTGTTGAACCCGTTGTTGGCTATGTAGAAAAAGATTCTCCTGCTATTCAAGCAGGTTTGATACCAGGCGATCGTTTTGTTGAAATGGATGGTAAACGGATTGAAAGTTTTGAAGATTTAATAGCTTATGTAACTTTGCATGGTGGAGATCCTATAGAATTTAAAATAGAGCGTATGGGACAAGTTTTAAAGGTAGTGATTACGCCTAAAGTAATCAAACGAGATGATGGATTTGGCAATCAAATCCGGAGTGGCATGATTGGTGTGAGAGCTCCTGTTGAACGAAATAATCCTGAACGTTTAGATCAAGCTTATAAAAAACACATTTATTATAATTGGGTAGAATCAATAGAAGAGTCATTAAAGTGTGCAACATGGATTATTACCCGAACAATTTCTTTTTTTAGCCGCTTAATAGGTGGACAAGGAGATCATTGCCAATTAAATGGTCCTTCTAAAACTTTTAAGATTGCTTGGAAGATTAGTGAAGCAGGTTTTACCTCTATGTTGTATTTTACAGCTTTTTTTTCAGTTTGTATTGGTTTTATTAATCTTTTTCCACTTCCACCGCTTGATGGTGGACATTTATTGCTTTATATTACTGAAGCTATGATTGGTAAGCCAGTTCCAGCTAAAATTCAGGAATTTTTTTTTCGCGTAGGATTTTTTATTATCATCATGTTTATGATTTTTGCGCTATTTAATGATTATGTTTGTTGGTTTGGCTATTAATTGTGGGAAATATTTTACAAATTAAATAATAGTAAAATTTAAGAGGTTGTTTACTATATCCACAGAATATTGTAGCAGAATGGGCTATAAATAGTAATAAGTGCATAAAGTGGTTCCTAATAAGAAGTTATTGTAACTTAGCTTGTTAGGTATGTGTTTAGGAATAACAGAGTATTAAGGTGAAGAAGCTTATGACCGCGAATTCAAGACTTTTAAATGCAGCATCTGTATTGGTGTTAGCTATGGTTGCAGTTGCTCCAGTAGCAGCTGTTATGTCAATTGCAATTGTTGAGGAAACACAGGCATCAATTGTTCATTCTATTGAAATTCGTGGTAATAAGTATGTGGGTACTCAGACCATTAGAGATAACATGAAAATTAAAGCCGGAAGAGATTTTTCTGAAGTTGATATTGATGCTGAAGTAAAACGTCTTTTTGAACTGGGCTTATTTTATGATGTTAAAATAAATCAGGTAGGCAATAAGCTTGTTGTAGCTGTTAAAGAATACGAGGTTGTTAATCAGGTACTATTTCAAGGGAATAAAACATTCAAAGATCCTGATCTGAAACGTTTTATTACTCTGAAGCAAAATGAAACTTTTAGTTCTGATAAACTTACAGCTGACATAAAAGTAATTCGTGAAGCTTATAAGAGTGTTGGTCGCAATAATGTTTCTATAACGGTTAAAACTATTAATTTAGGCAAAGGACGTGTGAATGTGGTTTTCAATATTGTTGAAGGCCCAAGAACGAAGATTGCCGACATTACTTTTCAAGGGAATAAAACATTTGGGGTGCGTCGTTTGCGTGATGTGATTTTCACAAAGTCTTCAGGAATATTCTCATTATTGATGAAGGGTGATGTTTATACAGAGGATCGTCTAGCTGCTGATGAAGAGGCTCTTCGCCGTTTTTATTATAATCGTGGTTATGCTGATTTTCGCGTTGTTTCATCTAAGGCGGTTTATGATGAAAGCAGTAATGCTTATAAAATTCATTTCATTCTTGATGAGGGAGCGTGCTATAAAATTGGTGATATTCGGGTTGAAAGCGATATTGATGGGGTTGATAGTCAGTCTCTGAAACAGGTAATTAAAACCCGTACAGGTGATGTTTATAATGCGGAATATGTTGAGCAATCTGTGGCACTTATTAACAACAAGGTTGCTGATTCTGGGTATGCCTTTGCTAAGGTTGATCCGAGAGGAGACCGTAATTTTAAGAATCACACAATTTCGATTGTTTACAACATTGAGCAAGGTCCTCGAGTATATGTTCAACGAATTGAAATACGCGGTAATGAAAAGACGCGTGATTATGTTATTCGGCGTGAACTTGATTTAAATGAAGGTGATGCTTACAATCAAACACTGGTGCAACGTGCAAAACGTCGATTAGAATCTCTAGGCTTTTTTAAAGCAGTTAATATTTCAATGGTTCCAACGGATCAATCTGACCAGGTTACATTGGTTGTAGATGTAGTAGAAATTCCGACAGGAGATCTTTCTTTCTCTGGAGGATATACAACAGGTGGTACAAGTCCAGGTATGTCTCTTGAAGTATCTGTCACTGAACGTAACCTTGGGGGACGTGGTCAATATGTACGTTTGGGGGTAGGAGCTGGTCAAGAAAAGTCCCGTAATTATAATTTGTCATTTGTTGATCCTCATTTCTTAGGTTACCGTTCATCTGCTGGTCTTGATATTTTCCGCAGTACTTATCGTGCTGATAAAGCATATGATGTGCGGCAAACAGGTGGTTCGCTTCGATTTGGGTTGCCAATTAATGATCAATTATCTGCTAATTTAGCTTATTCTTATGTGCAGGAAGAATATGATTTTGGTGAAAAATATGACTTGACCGATGATGAAGTCATACAAGAATTGTACAGAAAATATTCTGGTGCGATTGTTCAGGCTGCTAAGAATAGTCCCTGGCATCGTTCATCTATTAGTTATGGTGTAACTTATAATTCTATCGATGATATGAAGAATCCACATGATGGTATATATGCACGGCTTCTTCAGGAATATGCAGGGCTTGGTGGAAATGCGCAATTCCTTAAGACAACCGGTAAGGCGATGGTGTATAAGACACTCTCTGATCGAATGGACATTGTGGGTTTGTTTTCTATCGGCGCTGGTTATATATATGGAATAAACGACGATGGTCTTCGGATTTTTGATATGTTTAAAAGCAACAATGATATGATTCGAGGTTTCAAATATAACGGAATAGGGCCGCGTCAAATTTCTCAGCGCGGTGAAATGTATTTCTTAGGTGGTACAACATATATGAATGGAACTGCTGAAGTGCAGTTTCCTATACCTATTGTTCCTGATAGTTTAGGATTCCGTGGTGCTGTATTTTTAGATGCTGCAACACTTTATGGCAATAATTATAAGCCTGTTTTGAAAGATGAAACGCCGGTTACAAATACTCATAGTTCATGGCGTACATCTGCAGGTATTAGTTTAATGTGGGAATCTCCATTTGGTCCGCTTCGTTTTGATTATGCTTGGCCACTAACTAAGCAAGAAGGGGATAATGTGCAAAATCTGAACTTTGGTATTTCTACCAAATTCTAATTTGGATTTTTTCCAGGAGGGTAAACTTTAAGGGAAATTACATTAGACTGGGAGAGAAAGTGTTTTGATGGCGGATACATTTTTTTTTACGCCGTCTCGGCGGTTGACGGTTGCTGACGTAGTAAAGTTGACGGGTGCAAAGCTTCTTAATCCAGAATTTTCTAATACAGTTATAAATACTCTTTCTTCTGTTGAGAGTGCTGGAGAGGGCTCTCTTGTTTTTATAGAGAATCGAAAGTTTTCTGATGCTCTATTAGGAAGTTCTGCGGTTGCTGTTTTTTGTACGAGTGACATTGTTTTTAAAGTGCCTGAATCTATTGCAATTTTGGTGACATCTACACCGCAACGTGATTTTGCTCAAGTGGGACGTATTTTATTTCCTACTTCTGTTAAGCCAACACCTTGGTTTGGTCAAAGGGAAATTTCACCGCATGCTCATATTCATTCAAGTGCTAAGCTTGAAGATGATGTGTGTGTTGAGGCGGGAGCTGTTATTGGTAGAAATGTTGAAATTGGTTCAGGTACTCTTATTTCGTCAACAGCTGTTATTGGAGAAAATTGTCGTATTGGACGTGATTGCTATATTGCTCCTAAGGTAACGGTTCAGTATTCTTTAATAGGCGATAGAGTTTATATTTATCCTGGTGTTTGTATTGGGCAAGATGGTTTTGGTTATGTTAGAAGCGCTATTTGCGTTGAAAAAATTCCACATCTTGGTCGTGTGATCATTCAAGACGGTGTAGAAATTGGTGCAAACACAACGATTGATCGCGGTACATTTGATGATACAATTATTGGTGAGGGTAGCAAAATTGATAATTTGGTGCAGATCGCTCATAATGTGAAGATTGGTCGTTATTGTCTAATTGCTGCTCAATGTGGAATTGCTGGAAGCACATCTGTAGGAGATATGTCCCAGCTTGGAGGAAGTGTTGGGATTGCAGATCATATCACAATAGGTGAAGGTGTTCAGATTGCTGCTGGGAGTGGTGTTATGAATGATATTCCAGATGGGGAAAAGTGGGGTGGTAGTCCAGCACGACCATTTAAACAGTGGTTTCGCGAAGTAGCAGCATTGCGTAGTATCGGGAAATTAAAAAGGGAGAAACGATGATATGACCGATACTAAAGATACTAAAAGTTTAGAGGCTATCGATATTGATAAATTGCTATCGATATTACCACATCGTTATCCATTTTTATTGATCGATCGTATAGTTGAAATTGATGGTGATCAAAGAGCTATAGGTATTAAAAATATAACAATTAATGAACCACATTTTATCGGACATTTTCCTGAAAAGCCAGTTATGCCTGGTGTTTTGATTTTAGAAGCTATGGCGCAAACAGCAGGAGCAATTTCACTTTTAAATTTAAATGATCAGAAATTAGGTCTAGTTTATCTTATGACTGTTGATAATGCGAAGTTTCGTAAACCGGTTATACCTGGTGATCAACTAAAGATCTATGTACAGCTATTAAAGAAGCGGTCGAATATTAGACGTTTTTTATGTATTGCAAAAGTAGAAGATGTTCGCGTTGCTGAAGCAGAAGTTTCTGCAATGATTGTTGAATCAAGGCAAATGATATAATAGGAATTTAGGAATGTCTGATACAAAAATCCATCCAACTGCTTTTGTAGAAAAAGGTGCAGAACTTGGTAAAGACGTATCAATAGGGCCGTTTTGTCATATTAGTTCAAAAGCTGTTATTGGTGATGGATGTCATCTAATGAGTCATGTTGTAATAATGGGTGAAACAGTGTTAGGTGCGGATAGTAAAGTATTTCCTCACGCAGTTTTGGGTGCAGATCCACAAAATAATAAACATAAGGGGGGGCATACAACTCTTTCTATTGGTAAAAACTGTATGATTCGTGAAGGTGTCACGATGCATAGAGGCTCGGATTCAAGCTCAATGACAACAATTGTTGGTGATAATTGTCAATTCTTTTCTTATGCTCATGTCGCACATGATTGTTGTGTAGGAAATCACGTAACATTTGCAAATAATGCAATGATTGGCGGTCATGTTACAGTTGGCGATTATGCTATTATTGGTGGTGGTGCTGCTGTTCATCAGTTTGTTCGTATTGGACATCATGCATTTATTGGTGGTGTATCTGCATTGGTTGGAGATTTGATTCCTTATGGAACGGCTGTTGGTGTACAAGCAAAGCTTGCTGGTTTAAATATTATTGGTATGAAGCGCGCTGGTCTTGCGCGTAAAGAGATTCATGCTTTACGTCATGCAGTTTCTATGCTTTTTGATCGTAATAAACCGTTTAAAGAACGTGTCAATGATGTCTTTTCTTCTTATTCTACTTCGCAATCTGTAGTCGATGTAATTAATTTTATTCAAGAAAAAGGAAAACGTTTTTATTGTACACCTAAATTTGAAGATGACATGATAAATTCAAATAAGGACTAAGAGTGCCTAGAAGTTTTCTTTCCGGTAGAACTGCCATCATTGCTGGAAACGGTGTTTTACCTATTGTAGTCGCTCAAGAACTTGAAAAACGTGGACAAAATCCTTTTATTGTTCTTTTGCGTGGTGAAGCCGATGTAGCACTTTATAGTTATCAACATTGTGAACTGTCAATTGTGGAGTTGGCACGACTATTTAAAGTTTTAAAAGCAACTGAAATTCACAATGTTATTTTGGCAGGTGGTGTGAAAAAACGTCCGTCTCTTTTACAATTGCGGCCCGATTGGACGACTTTATCGGCTTTATCAAAGTTATTTAAGGCATTGAGAAGTGGAGATGATACGTTATTAAAAGCCTTTATACGTGTTGTTGAAGATCGCGGTTTTTGTGTTGTTGGTGCTCATGAAGTTGTGCCAGATTTACTTGCTCCAATAGAATGTAATTTAACGTTGCAATCTGCTACTCCTAAGCAGAGTGCTGATATTCTTTTGGCGATTGAAGCAGCAAGGCTTTTAGGTCGATTAGATATTGGACAAGCAGCTGTGGCTATTGATGGCCGAGTGGTTGCAGTAGAGGATTCAAAGGGAACTGATAATATGTTAAAGCGAGTCCAAGAAATACGGGAAAGACAGCATTTACCGCAAGGTGGTGTTCTTGTGAAATGTGCAAAGCCACAACAAGATTATCGAGTGGATTTGCCGTCAATTGGACCTACAACAGTAATTAATGTTGCCAAAAGTGGATTGTCTGGCATTGCAGTGGAAGCAAAGAAAAGTTTGATATTATCTTTAGAAAAAACGATAGAAGAAGCTAACAAACATTCTTTGTTTATAGAAACATTTAGGACAACGGACAATGAATAATGGTTCTTTAAAAATTGCTGTTATTGCAGGTGAAGAATCTGGTGATTTACTTGGAGCAGATTTAATTTCTTCTTTATACAGACAGACAAGGTGCAATATTCATTTGATTGGTGTTGGAGGCAGACATTTAGAATCATTAGGTTTAAAAAGCTTTTTTAATTTTAATGATATTACTTTAATAGGTTTAGGAACAGTTTTAAAGAAACTGCCATTATTATTGATGCATATTTGTAATTTGTCTAAGTTCATTGCACGGGAACAACCTGATTGTTTAATTATTATTGATAGTCCTGATTTTACTCATCGTGTTGCAAAAAGAGTACGTATTTTGGCACCTTCTATTCCCATTATTCAATATGTTGCGCCAACTGTTTGGGCATGGCGGCCGGAACGTGCTAAAATTATGTGCAAATTTATTGATCATGTATTGGCAATTTTTCCTTTTGAAGAAAAGATTATGAAAGATTTGGGGGGACCAGCTACAACCTATGTTGGGCATCGTCTTTTAACCTACTCCCCGCTTTTAGCTGTTCAATCGAAAAAAAAACGTTTACGTAATGAACAAATATTGCAGCCTACAGTTGTTGTTTTACCAGGGTCACGGAATTTAGAGATACGCAATTTGATGCCTATTTTTGGAAAAGCAATAGAAATTGCTAAACAACGCATTCCTCATTTACGTGTTATTTTACCAACTTTACCACATTTAATAAATGAAATTCGTCTTTTAACAAAAGATTGGAAAAATGATGTTGAGATTGTTGTTGGTGAAGATGCAAAATGGTCTGCTTTTGCAGAGGCTGATGTTGCGCTTGCGGCGTTAGGAACAGTTTCACTTGAATTAGCACTGGCAAGAATTCCAATGGTACTTTGTTATAAACTTGATTATTTTTCTAAATTATTTTTTTTTCCAAAAATATTACTATGGAGTTCTGCTCTTCCGAATATTATTGCCGATAAGCCTGTTGTTTCAGAATATTTTAATGAGTTTTTACGACCTGGCATGTTAGCAAGGCAGATAGAACAACTTTTGTACAACCATTTATTACGACGTGCACAATTTTGTTCTTTTGATATAATAGAGAAGAAGATGAAAACAGGGGTATCATCAGGAGTCATTGCTGCTCAAACGGTGATAAGCTTTCTTGAGAAAAAATCAGGAAATTTAAAATTGTTGATACCATAATGTTTATGGTTAATGTTTGATTTTGGCCAGGAAATCGCGAGCACGTTGGCTTTTAGGATTAGTAAAAAATGTGCTTGATGTTGTGTCTTCGATAATTTTTCCATTTTCTAAAAAGAGTATTCTTTCTGAAACTTTGCGAGCAAAACCCATTTCATGGGTAACGCAAAGCATTGTTATTCCAGTATTTGCTAGTTGAGTCATAACCTCTAAAACTTCTCCAACACTTTCTGGATCAAGTGCTGATGTTGGTTCATCGAAAAGCATTATTTTGGGTTCCATACAAAGAGCGCGTGCTATAGCCACGCGTTGTTTTTGTCCTCCAGATAGTTGTAAGGGGTACTTATTACAGTGCTTTTCAACACCAACTTGTGTAAGATAATAGATTGCTTTTTCTGTTGCTTGTTGTTTGGAAAGTTTGTGGACTGTTATGGGTGCTAAAATACAATTTTCTATGACGGTCATATGAGGAAATAAATTAAAGTTCTGAAAAAGCATTCCTATTGTGCGTAGAATACCTTTTTGTTGTTGTATGGGAGCGTTATTAATATCAACATTATGGATCCAGATTGAACCCTCTTGTGCTTGCTCTAGTTGATTAACACAACGAATTAAAGTTGATTTTCCTGATCCTGAAGGGCCACAAATAACAATACGTTCGCCAGTTTCTACATCTAAATTGATATTATGTAATACCTGAAAGTTTCCATACCATTTATTTAGATGGCGAATAGAGATAATAAGGCTTTTCGCATTGTCAACAGGGTTATTATTTTTATTTTCCAGATTCATTTTTTATTTTCTCATTGATAAATAAATCAATTCATTTAACATCTTGATTGGGTGAAAGGCTTTATAATTATTTTTTATCTACCGTAAATATCGGGTTAGATAGTGTTCAATTAGAATAATAAAACGATGAATAAGCTCAACGATAATAAGATAAATAATAGCAACCCAAATGTAAACTTGGAAATCAAAAGTGCGTGAGTAGATGAGTTTAGTTGTACCCATTAAATCATATACAGTTACAAGTGAAGCAATAGTACTAGATTTAGTCATTAAAATAAATTCGTTTCCTAAAGGGCGTAATGCTGTTACCATTGCTTGCGGAAGAATAATTTTGAAAAATGTTATAGAACGACTCAGTCCTAAAGCTTTTGATGCTTCTCGTTGTTCGGTTGCTACTGCTAGCAAGCTTCCTCTAAAGATTTCAGCTTGATAGGCAGCAGAATTAAGCGAAAAAATAAAAAGACAGCAATACCATGCATTTTGAAAAAACCACCATAAACCAATTTGTTCCCAGAAATTGTTCAATGATCCAAGCCCATAGTAAAAGAGAAAGAGCTGTGCCAATAAGGGGGAACTGCGAAAAAAGTAGATATAAGCACGTGCTAAATATTGTAAGATCTTATTATTTGATAAACGTATAAATGTAATCAATATACCAAGGAGAAGGCCCATTGAACAAGAAATAGAAACAAGTTTCAAAGTAACAATAAAACCATCAATCAATTTTAGGCTATAACGGCTTAAAAGTAAGGGATTTAAAATAAAATAGAGCCATTCAGGAATCATTAGATCAGTACCTTTTTTATCCTACTTCTGTGCATGTTTCTAGATAACGTAAGATTGTGGAAGAAACTGCTGAAAATAATAGATAAATTAAGCATGCTAAAAGATAAAACAGAATAGGTTCATTAGTTGCTGCAGCAGCTAAATTAGTTTGTCGCATGAGATCAAGAAGTGAAATAGTTGAAACAAGGGATGTATCTTTCAACAGAGTGAGCCAATTGTTAGAAAGTCCTGGTAAGGCATTGCGAATAAGTTGAGGAAAAACAATCCGAAAAAATGTTGTTGAACATGAGAGACCTAGAACTTGAGCTGCTTCATATTGGCTTTTATCAAAAATCCTAAATGCTCCAAGCCAAACTTCACAGGAAAAAGCTGCAAAAACCATACTAAAAGCAAGAACACCAGCAATAAAGGCATTAATACTAAATATTATTTCAATATTTAAGAAATCGAATATAGCTTGAATAAAGTTTTGTAAGCCATAATAGACAAGAAACAATGTTAAAAGTTCTGGTAATCCACGAAATACTGATGAAAATAAAGTTGCTATAGCTTTAACTATCTTGATATTGGATTGAATCATTATTGCGTTCAGAAGTCCTAAAGGAAGTCCTACAATTATACAGCACAAAGCTAACGACAATGTCATTCCTGCACTTGAAAGTATTACCATACTCCACCCACCATTGCTAAATGATAGCAATGATAAATTGTCAATCATCTCCATTCTCCTAATAAAGATTTTAGTAGTTATTTGCTGAAAATATAACTCATCTGCTCAATTTGTAATTAATTTTATATTTAATAAATATCAATTGAAAAATATTTTTTAGTAATTTCATCATGTGTTCCGTCAGCACGGATTGCTTTTATGGCTTCATTGAACTGGTTTTTAAGAATATCATTGTTTTTACGTATAGCAATTGCAATAGGAAGTTGAGTTCCTTCAATGCTTCCTAAAAAACGGCAACAGCCCTTTCCTTTATTTTTAAACCAGTCTAATATTTGTAATTTATCAAGAATAACAATATCAAGGCGTTTGCTTAATAGATCACGTGTTACTTCTTTTGATGTGGGATAAAGTTTAATGTTAACTCCTTTAGATGCATAATGATTTTCTGCATATATAGCTTGTGTCGTATTTGATTGTACACCAAGATTTTTTCCTTTAAATGCTTCCACTGAGATTTCTTTAATTTTTGAATCTTTAGGAACAATTGCAGCTAATTCTGTGTTGTAATAAGCATCTGTGAAGTCAATTTTTTTTAGTCGTTCTTGCGTAGGGGATAGGGATGCGATAATAGCATCATATTTTTGGGCAAGAAGACCGAGAATAATTCCATCAAAATCTTGAAGGGTGATAACGCATTCAACTTTCATTTTTTTGCAAAGTGCATAAGTTATATCAATGTCAAAACCATGGAGTTTATTATTTGAGTCAATATAACTGAATGGCGGATAGGAGCCTTCAGTTGCAATTTTCAACGTTTTAGCATTAACTAATTGGGCAAATAATGTTGCACTTATTATGAGGGCTATTGCCAATAATTTCATTATCCTCTCCTATGAGGTGCACAAAAAGATACTACGTTATTACATATTTTAAAAAATTATTACATATTTTATAATCTGTAAGATTATTAAGACAAATACAAAAATTTACTGGTGTTATTTTTGTTGTAATCATAAGAAGCCTTTATCATGATTTTTAGGAGTGTATAGCATATACACAAGAAAAAAAGTTTATAGTGAGTAAAATATGAATTGTATTTTCGTCATCTTTATACAAGAATTATTTTAAATTATTCAATCTGTTTAAATTAATTATGCTATAATTTAATATCCTGAGAATGACTGAGCACTATTATATCTAGACAGCATGCTTTTGGTATCGTCAGCTCGAATTTAGCAAGAAACATGTAAAGCAGAGAAAATACGGTAGATAATTTTGTGAGTAGTGAGATATCGACAAAAAAAGCGATGATAGAGTAAATTTGCGAGCGAAACGATAATTTTTTAATAAGGTTATTACAACTTATCATGGTTTGAAGTGGCTTGTATTACTTTTTTTGTTTGTTATTGACACTAAATGTCTTATAAATACCGCCAGCATATTGGCTCGCAATTTAAGCAGTGGCTGAGTAAGAGTTAGATGGGATATAAAGAGCTTATTTAAGTCCTAATATGATATTTTATGTTTTTAAAAATAGAAAAATCAATATGCTAATCTTAATAAAAATGAAAGTGGTAAGTTGGAGGAAATACCAAAAAATAAAGCCTCAATAAATTAAGGCTTTATTTATTAATTTTTTATTTTTTTGAATTTGTACGGTTGTTTATCGGGATATATTCGCGTGCTGCAGGACCTGTATAAAGTTGGCGTGGACGGCCAATTTTTTGTGCTGGATCTTCAATCATTTCTTTCCATTGTGCAACCCAGCCAACACTGCGTGCTAATGCAAAGAGAACAGTAAACATTTCAGTCGGGAAGCCTAAGGCTTTTAATGTAATACCAGAATAGAAATCAACATTAGGATAAAGCTTTTTTTCAATAAAGTATTCATCATTCAAAGCAATTTTTTCAAGTTCCATAGCGATATCAAGAAGTGGATCATCTTGGATATTGAGTTCTTTTAAGACTTCATGGCAAGTTTGTTGCATAATTTTCGCACGTGGATCATAATTTTTATAGACACGATGACCAAAACCCATAAGACGGAAACGATCATTTTTGTCTTTTGCGCGTGCAATAAACTCAGGAATTTTTTGAACAGTGCCTATTTCTTGCAGCATTTTTAGACATGTTTCATTAGCACCACCATGCGCTGGTCCCCAAAGGCATGCTACACCCGCTGCTATACATGCAAATGGATTAGCTCCTGATGAACCAGCAAGACGTACAGTTGATGTAGATGCATTTTGTTCATGGTCTGCATGAAGGGTAAAAATTCGGTCCATAGCTCGAGCAAGCACTGGGTTAATTTTATATTCTTCGCAAGGAACAGAAAAGCACATATGAAGGAAATTTGCGGCGTAACTGAGATCATTACGTGGATAAACAAATGGTTGCCCAATGCTATATTTATATGCCATTGCAGCGAGAGTTGGTACTTTGGAAATAAGACGAATGGAAGCAATCATTCTTTGTTGGGAATCTGTGATGTCAATGGAATCGTGATAGAATGCAGACATAGCTCCAAGGCAAGCAACCATAACAGCCATAGGATGAGAATCACGACGAAAACCATGGAAAAATCTTGCAAATTGTTCATGTACCATCGTGTGCTGCATAATACGGTGGTCAAAATCAATTTTTTCTTGTTTGTTTGGTAGTTCACCATAGAGCAAAAGATAGCAGCTTTCCAGAAAGTCTCCTTTTTCAGCGAGCTGGTCAATAGAATAACCACGATAAAGCAAGATCCCCTTGTCACCGTCGATATAAGTAATTTTTGATTCACAAGAAGCAGTTGAGGTAAAGCCAGGATCATAAGTAAAGGTATCTGTTTGTTTATAGAGAGACGCAATCTCGATGACATCAGGGCCAATGGTGCCTTTACGTACAGCTAATTCTATTTTTTTATCATTTACAGTCATATATGCTTTATTTTCGGACATTAAATATTTCCTTTCAGTGCTTTTTTAAATTGATATGCTGTTTTATTAGCTATGGCAATTTATAGTTAAAGCTTTTCCTACCTATGTTGAGAATAAATTGACTCTAAAATTTTGTTTAGACAATATGAAATATTATTTATTTTAATTTTTTAAGTTAAAAAACAATTTTATATTTCATTAAGAGAATTATACTTTAAATATTTTATAGCTTTATATATCTCATTGATATGCAGTTCGAATAATTTGGTCATTGATGCGGTTAAGAGATTCTTCTCTTCCTAATAAGACAAGCATATCAAAAATTCCTGGTGATGTTACGTGTCCTGTGAGAGCAGCTCGAAGTGGCTGAACAACAGTTCCAAATTTAAGTTTTTGTGTTTGTGCATAATGTCGAATGATTTCATCCAAAGTTTTTTTATCCCAATTTTGGCACGATATTAAGGTAGGATAAATTCCTTTTAAAATAGTTTGACTATTTTCATCTAAGAGTGTTTTTGCTTGTTCATCGAGAGGTAACGGTCGTTGTGCAAAGATAAATGACGCATCATTAATAAGTTCAAGCAATGTTTTTGAACGTTCTTTCAGATTTGGTATTGCAGCTAGAAATTGAGCACGGCGTTTTTGATCAAGTTGTTTAGTTATTTTTAATTCATTTGCATTTTCCGGTAAAATACTAAGAGCGGCATCAAAAAGATTTTGATCATTGCTTAAACGCATATAGTGTCCGTTGATGGCGTCTAGTTTTTTGAAATCAAAACGAGCAGCACTTTTATTGATATCATCAATATCAAACCAGGCAATCATATCTTCTATTGAAATGATCTCGTCATTACCATGGCTCCAACCTAGACGAACAAGGTAATTGAGCAAGGCAGCGGGGAGATATCCCATTTTTCGATAGGCATCAATACCTAGTGCACCATGCCGCTTTGATAATTTTGCACCGTTTTCACCATGGATGAGCGGAATATGTGCCATAATAGGGATATCCCATCCCATTGCATTGAATATAATAGCTTGGCGAGCTGCATTCGTAAGATGATCATTACCGCGAATGATATGTGTTATCCCCATATCATGATCATCAACAACAACAGCATGCATGTATGTTGGAGAACCATCAGAACGCAGAATGATAAAGTCGTCTAAATCTTTATTAGGAAATCGAATATCACCTTGAACACGATCGTGCAAAATTGTTTCGCCATCTTGTGGAGCTTTAATCCGAATGACAGGTTTGATTCCTTTGGGGGCTTCAGAAATGTCACGATCACGCCAGCGCCCATCATAACGTGGTGGAAGACCCTTTGCACAGGCACTTTCGCGCATTTCAGCTAATTCTTCAGGTGTAGCATAGCAATAATAAGCTTTGCCATTTTTTACTAGTTGTTCAGCGATCTGGCGGTGACGCTCTGCTCGTTTGAATTGCGAAATAGGATCTCCATCATAGTTAAGTCCCATCCAGTATAAACCCTCTATGATAGCTTTAACTGCAGCTTCTGTTGAACGTTCTCGGTCTGTATCTTCAATACGTAAAAGCATCTTGCCTCCGGTATGTTTAGCATAAAGCCAGTTAAAAAGTGCGGTACGAGCGCTACCAATATGAAGGAAGCCTGTAGGTGATGGTGCGAAACGGGTGATAACAGACACAGATATTATCCTCTAATTGAGATATTATTTATGATAACTTTATTGAAGAACTATGTTAGCATAGGTAGTAGGGTGTGCAATAGCCGCGTTGCAAGTAAAGTGGGGATTTGCGGATGTTAGATCAAAATAAAGTTGAAGATGATCTATCAAGAAGTCTTTTATTACAGAGAAAAAGTCTTGTTTTAATACAGAAGGGCGATCGGCCTGTTATTGATGTTGCAAGTAATGCTACCTATAATGGGAAAGAGGCTTCTTTATTTGCTTTTTTAAAGGAAAAAGTAGTTTTTTTCTGGAAGTGGCTGATTGTTTGCATAAACAAGGAGGTTTCTTTTGGACTGCTATTCTTATTAGTTTTGGTATTTTTTTCTACAGGCATTATTTTTTATTTCAGTTTAGAGCAAGAACCAAGTTGGAAACAATTTGTTGTATTGATCATTATATTCATTGGCTTGTTATATGTTTTACCGTGTTATCGGAAAATATGGATTATAACTGGATTTTTATTTTGTATTGTATTGGGCGCTTTGGCAGCAAAAATAGAAACATGGCATATGTCTACACCAATGTTGAGTAGGGATGTTGTTACCATATTAACAGGACGAATTGTTTCTATTAATTCTATAGAAAAAGGGGGATTTCGTTTAAAAATAGATGTTTTGAGGACCGAAAAACCTACTTTACACTATAAACTAAATCGGGCGTATTTAGTAGCAAAGTCTTTGCCATATGGGTTAGCTCCTGGCGATGGCTTATATGGAAAAGTAAAGCTTCGTGCTTTATCTGGAGCAATACGTCCAGGAAGTTATGATTTTAGTTTTCATAATTATTTTAAAAGAATTGGTGCTCAGGGATTTTATTTAGGGAAACCGACAAAGATATTGGTTTTTCAACCTAATACGATGCTAGGAAGAATTTTACAGAAAATTGAAAATTTACGAATGCAAATGACTCAAAAAATTATTAAAGTGGTTAATGGAGAAGAGGGGAGAGTTTCTGCTGCTTTAATAACAGGACAGAGAGGAGGTATTTCAAATAATACTAATGAAGCATTACGTATAGCTGGATTGGCACATATTTTGTCAATATCAGGTCTACATATGGCTTTACTGAGTGGTATGGTTTTTATTATTGTACGGAGCTTTTTTGCGTTTTTTCCAGTTTTTTCATCTTATTACTCAGCTAAGAAATTTGCAGCCATTGCTGCATTAATAGTTACAGCTTTTTACTTGGTATTATCTGGTGCAAATATTGCTGCACAAAGAAGCTTTTTGATGGTTGCCGTTATGTTGATTGCTATATTGTGTAATCGTTCTGCTATGACAATGCGTAATTTTGCTATTGCTGGTTTAATAACCATGGCTGTTAGTCCGCATGAAATATTAGGGCCTAGCTTTCAAATGTCATTTTCTGCAACCGCAGCTCTAATTGCTTCTTTTTGCTGGTGGAGTGATGGACGTTTTTCTTATAAAGGAAACACAGTATCTTCTTATATTAAAGGTAAGATATTTCGTTTTGTCTTTTTATCCATTGTTTTAACCTGTATGTCTTCATTGATAGCCGGTTTTGCAAGTGGGATTTACGCGGCTTATCATTTTTCTAATGTGGCTCTTTTGGGCGTTATCAGCAATACTTTAGCTTTGCCTATTGTATCAATTTTCATCATTCCATTTGGTCTGATTTCAGCATTTGCAATGTTTTTCGGACTTGAATGGTTGCCATTAAAGATTATGGGATTTGGTACGAGTCTTATGATAAAAATTGCTTATGCTGTAAAAGCTATTTCTCCTGTTTTAAATCCTGGATTTATCCCGTTATCTGCATTGATTTTATTAAGTATAGGCTTAGTTGGACTCACTTTTTTAAAAACAGCTATCAGATTCTTTTTTAGTTTCTTTATTTTGGGAGGTATTTTAGTTTGTATGATGCAGTCACCTGTACAATTAATCATAGCAGATAATATGAAAATTGTCGGTGTTCTCAATAACGATATATTATATATTGATCGTTATCATCCTTCTAAATTTACAACATCTATATGGGAAAAATCGTTTCGCATAAATAAGACCATTAAACCAACAAAGGTTGGTCCATCTCTCAATGGACAATTCATTTGTGATGATAATATCTGTACAACTTTATTAGAAAATGGATTTAAAATTGCTATCTTATATAGAGAAACAGATCACTGTGTAAAAGCAGATATTATAATTAGAAAATTTACAACAAGTAATCAAACATGCAATGCAATAAATGCAATAACATTTACACCTCAACAATTATTGTCACGAGGAAGTGTTATACTAACTAAAAATAAAAATACTTTTTGGTCCTCTGCAGGCTTTTATAGACCATGGAATATTCACAGAAAATTTATAAAGGCTAACTAATTTTAATTTATAGCCTCTATACAAATTTGTAAAACCTCTTTCACGGATAAGTCAATGGCTTTCTAACATTCACACTCAGCAGAACTTGCATTAAGCTGACTATATTTTTCTTCTCCCATTGTGTTAAAAAGTTGAAGCTGGGTTTCAAGAAAATCAATATGATTTTCTTCATCTTCAAGCAATTCATCAAATAATTTCTTTGAAATATGATCGGAAAGTTTAGCACAAATTTCACGTGATTTTAAATAAAATTCTCGAGCTTCATATTCACTAGCAAGATCACATTCTAAAATATCCTTGAGGTTTTTTCCAATACGTAATGGCGTATAAGCTTGAAGATTAGGATGTCCTTCAAGAAAAGTAATACGTTTAACGAGTTTATCTACATGTTCCATTTCTTCTATAGATTCTTTGTGTTCTATTCTGGCTAATTTAGTATAACCCCAGTTTTCTATGAGAGAAGAATGCACTAAATATTGGTTAACAGCACTAAGCTCAAGAGAAAGAGCTTTATTGAGCTGTTCGATAATTTGCGGATGACCTTTCATAGTATTCTATTGTCCTATTTTGTTTTTAGTACTAGATAAAACTAACATAGGAAATGATACTTTACACATTTCCTTTATGCGGGTCATACCCTTTCTTTCCTTGAAAATAAAGGATTTAATAACATGAGGAAAATAACCACCACATTTTACTATGTCATCTCACTAATTTATAAATTAATCAGAAAGAATCAATAGTTAACAATCATTTTTTTTTAAATAGATATTTTTTTGGTATATATCTAATTTATAAGTTTATAAATTTTTTTTATTTTCAGACACTTAATTATTATACATAACTAAGTTTTTTATTAAAAACGAATTTGAGTATATAAGAAATATGCAATAGTTAATTACTATATTCTATGTGAATATTATTTTATATTAACTAGTATTTTAGCTAAAAGGTGACGAATAAATTTATAGTTGATTGAAGCAATAAATCGTTTTTTTATAATTCATAATGAATATTGCTTATTGATATACAAGGAAAGTGATTCATGGATATCCAAAAATTAAAAAAAATGGCTGCCGCTAAAGCTCTTGAGTTTGTGCAAGATGATATGCGTCTTGGTATAGGTACTGGCTCTACAGTAAATGAATTTATTCGTCTTCTTGGTGAGAAGATTGCAGATGGCTTAAGGATAACTGGTGTTGCTACTTCATATTATTCTGAGTGGTTATGTCGTCAATTTGGAGTGCCTGTCACTAATTTAGAAAAAGTATCTGAACTTGACTTTTGTATCGATGGAGCTGATGAAATTGGTCCTAAGATGACTTTGATCAAAGGAGGAGGTGGAGCACTGTTGCATGAAAAAATTGTAGCATCTGCATCTCGTGAGATGCTAGTTATTGCTGATGAAACAAAGATGGTGAAGACGCTTGGTGCTTCTGGGGTGCCGATAGAAGTTAATCCATTTGGTATGAACATTACATGCAAAGCGATTGAAAAGGTAGTTAAAGAGTTAGGTCTTTCAGGAAAAATTAAGTTGCGTATGAATGAAGATATTCCGTTTGAAACTGACGGGGGTCATTTTATTTTTGATGCTTTTTTAGGATCTATTGTGGATCCAAAGGTATTATCAGATGCGTTGTTAGGGATTCCTGGGGTTGTTGAGCATGGTCTTTTTTTAGGGGTTGCTTCTCGTGCAATTATAGCGATGGCAGATGGTACAATAAAGGTTCTAGAATCGGATGATAATTGAAGAATTATTAAAAAATTTAAATAAAATAATAAATTTGAACTACAATATTTATGGAGTCATCATTATAATGAGAACAACATTTTTTTTTCAGAAGTTTATAAGATCGCTTAGTACAGTTGCTATTTTGATTATGAATATTGGAATAACTTATGCACAAGATGTGAGTGATAAACATTTAATTTCAGCCAAAAAGATGATTAGCGCGATTCATGCAACTGATCAATTTGATAGTTTTTTGCCAATGGCAGTACGTGACCTTAAAGATAAATTAATAGGTGATGACCCGAACCTAGAAAAAGATATTTCTGAGATTGTTGATAAACAGGCGCTTGCTTTGGCTAAACGACGGGCTGATTTAGAAAAAGAAATTGCTTATTTATATGCAAAGCATTTTAGTCAGGAAGAACTTGATAAAATTGCAGCATTTTATATTTCTGATGTCGGTAAAAAGTTTTTGACAGAAGTTCCAACTATTGCACGCGACGCTTATTCTGTATTTGATTCATGGTGTTCTACCATAGTAGAAGATCTTATAAAAAATGTAGAACAAGAGATATCCCAAACACTCAATTTAAATAATTCTATTATTCCTACGGTGCCTACTTCTTCAAAATCTCCAACATAATAATTCATTGATTTCATAAGAGTTATAAGCAGTTTTTATTTAAAAAGCAGAAATTAAATTGCTATTTTTAAAGAAAAAAAGCACTCTGAAAATATTCTCTTTGTACAAAAAATATTTTTTATGACAAAGAAGAAACTTTCATTTGATGATAAGGAGCGATACCTATACAGTAAAGATGTACGGGAAGGGATGGCTTGTAATGTTTTTTGATTTGTTCGTTATTGGGGGTGGCTCGGGTGGAGTACGTGCTGCCCGTCTTGCTGCGCAGCTTGGTAAGCGTGTAGCTATAGCAGAAGAACATCGTATAGGGGGCACTTGTGTTATTCGCGGTTGTGTTCCTAAAAAATTGTTTGTTTATGCGTCGCAATATGCGCAAGAATTTAAGGATAGTATTGGTTTTGGGTGGAAATATGTTGATCCAGTTTTTAATTGGGAAAAATTGATTGAAGCGAAAAATAAAGAAATATTGAGGTTAGAGGAGCTTTATTGTCGGGGATTAAAAAATAACAATGTTCAAATTTATAAGAGTCGCGCTATTTTTATTGATGATCATACATTAGAGCTTTCTGCAACAGGCGAGCGTGTAAAGGCAGAAAAGATTTTGATTGCAACAGGGGCAACGATTGCTCCAAATTCCGCAATAAAAGGCAATGAGTTGTGTCTTACCTCTAATGAGATTTTTGATCTTGAGAAATTACCAAAGTCAATAGTTATTGTTGGTGGCGGTTATATTGGTCTTGAATTTGCTGGTATTTTTCACGAATTGGGTGTGAAAACAATATTGATTCATCGTGGTGATTTAGTCCTTCGTAATTTTGATGATGATTTACGTCGGTTATTAAGCGATGCGATGATTGAAAAGGGAATTTCTATTATCTATGGTGCTACAATTGCTCAGGTTGAAGCCAAAAATAATCAGTATAACGTTATTTTATCAAATGGACAGATTATTAGCACTGATCAAGTTATGTTGGCTACGGGGCGTGTGCCAAATACAAAAGGCTTAGAACTTCAGAAAGCAGGTGTTAAACTTAATGAAGATGGTGCTATTATTGTTGATGAAAAAATGACAACAAATATACCTCACATTTGGGCTGTTGGTGATGTAACAGGTCATATTCAGTTAACACCTGTTGCTATCCATGAAGCAATGTGTTTTATTAAAACTGCTTTTGAGGACACTCCAACTGTACCGGATTATAATTTAATTGCGACAGCTGTTTTTTCGCAGCCAGAGATTGGAACTGTTGGTCTTTCAGAGGAATATGCCATCCGTTGTTATAAACGTGTTGAAATTTATCGTACACAATTTCGTTCTTTGCGTAATACCCTTTCTGGTAATTCAGAAAAGATGTTTATGAAACTGATTGTTGATGGTGAGAGCCGTATTGTTATTGGTGCGCATATTTTGGGAGAGGGGGCTGGTGAAATGGCACAACTTGTTGGAATAGCGCTAAAAGGAAAGCTGACGAAAGATATATTTGATGAAACTATGGCAATTCATCCAACAGCAGCAGAAGAGTTGGTAACGATGTATAAACCGAGTTATATATATGAAAATGGAAAGAAATTAGAAAGTTAAATAGTGGGTGTTATAGAGAATTACAAAGCTTTGCATGTTGTAGGCTGATTATTAGGTTTTAGAGAGAATGCGATAACGAAAAAATGGGCACCTGAATCTTGGAGAAAAAAACCAATTAAACAAGTTCCAACTTATCCAGATAAATCTGTATTAGCGGAAGTTGAAAAAGAACTGCGTCAATATCCTCCTTTGGTTTTTGCTGATGAAGTGCGCAGTTTGAAGAATGAATTAGCAGCAGTTGCAGAAGGTCAGGCTTTTTTATTGCAGGGGGATTGTGCAGAAAGTTTTGTTGAGCATAAGGTTGATCATATCGGCGATTTTTTTCATGTATTTTTGCAAATGGCAATCATTTTAACTTTTGGCAGCTTTAAGCCAGTTGTTAAAATTAGTCATATTGCTAGTCAGTTTGCAAAACCACGCTCTTCTGATATGGAAAGAAAAGATGGTGAGGAATTGCCATCTTATAGAGGGGATATCATTAATGGGATTGAATTTAGTAAAACTGCTCGTATTCCTGATCCAAAGCGAATGTCTATGGTTTATCGTCAGTCGGCGGCGACACTTAATTTATTGCGTGCTTTTTCACGGGGCGGGTATGTTAGTTTAGAAAATGTCCATAAATCGATGTTAGATTTTATTTCTAATAGTCCACAAGGTGAGTGTTATGAGCTATTAGCAAAGCGTATTTCTGAAGCAATCGATTTTATGTATTTAATAGGAATTACAGCTAAAACGAGTTCCCTATTATCTAAAATATCTTTTTATACAAGCCACCAGGCGCTTTTGCTCGGTTATGAAGAGGCTTTGACACGAATTGATTCAACCTCTAGCGATTGGTATACGGCATCTGGCCATATGTTATGGATTGGTGATCGTACACGCCAGCTTGATCATGCGCATGTAGAATATTGCCGTGGTATTAAAAATCCTATCGGATTGAAATATGGTCCTTCTATTAATCCTGATGAGCTTTTGAAATTGATTGATATTCTCAATCCTACAAATGAGCCGGGTCGACTTACCCTCATTGTTCGTTTTGGTTATAATAGAGTTTGGGATTATCTTCCTAGATTAATTCGTGCGGTTAAACGTGAGAATCGTAGTATTATTTGGTCTTGTGATCCAATGCATGGCAATACGATTACTGCTAATAGTTATAAACACGTCCTTTGATCATGTTTTAAAGGAAGTCAAGAATTTTTTCTCAGTCCATCAGGAAGAAGGCACTTATCCAGGTGGCATTCATATTGAAATGACAGGATGCAATGTAACTGAATGCACGGGCGGTGCGAACGCTATTTCAGAAGAAGATCTTTCTGATCGCTATCAGACTCATTGTGATCCAAGGTTGAATGCGAATCAATCGCTTGAATTAGCTTTTTTTGTGGCTGAACTCCTGAAAAAGAGTCGTGAATGCTGATTCGTTAACTGTTGGAATGAAGATTTAGATAACAATCATATCATGTTATTTATTTCCAATTTTTATCGAATTAAGTACTTTTGATAAAAAATGTTTTGATGATTGAAACTGATTTGTGGTCACGCTAAATTGATACAATGACACAAAAACTTATAAAAGATGATTTGCGGATTGTAATTGCCCAATTGAATCCCATTATTGGTGATATAGAGGGAAATTTCACTCTTGCAGAAATAACATATCAAAAAGCTTGCGAACAGGGTGCTGATCTTATTTTGTTGACTGAGCTTTTTATAAGTGCTTATCCCCCTGAAGATCTTGTTCTTAAATCTGCTTTTACAAAAGCATGTGAAGATGCCGTTAAAAAATTAGCACAGCTAACGAAAGAGGGGCCAGGAATTATTATTGGTGTTCCGTTAAAACGTGATAACAGCATTTATAATGGTATTATGCTTCTCAATGATGGACAGGTGATTGCGGAACGCTTTAAGTGTGATTTACCTAATTATTGTGAATTTGATGAAAAACGTGTATTTTCACCTGGTCCGCGTCCTGAACCTATAGTTTATCGTGGCATGACATTAGGGGTTGTGATTTGTGAAGATATTTGGAACGATCCTTCTATTTGTGCTGAGCTTAGCCATAAAGGAGCTGAAATTATTCTCGTTCCTAATGGTTCTCCTTATCACCGTAATAAAACACAAAAACGTTTAGACATTGTTCGTGCACAAGCTGTGCAATCATGTGTACCAATTATTTATGCCAATCAAGTTGGGGGCCAAGATGAATTAGTATTTGATGGAGGTTCTTTTGCACTTGATGAACAAGGTCAAATAGCATTTCAAATGAAGCATTTCGAAAGTCATATTGCTTTGAGTCATTGGCGACGAAAATCTATCGGGTGGCAATGTATTTCTGGTCCAAATGAAGAACTTTTAGATGGGTTAGCTGCTGATTACTATGCCTGTGTTTTAGGTTTAAAGGATTATGTCAATAAAAACCGTTTTAAAGATGTTATTCTTGGCTTTTCAGGAGGAATTGATTCAGCACTTTGTGCTGCAATTGCGGTCGATGCCCTTGGAGCTGAAAGGGTTTGTGCTGTGATGATGCCTTATTATTATACATCGCAGGAATCATTGAAGGATGCTAAAGATTGTGCTCATCTTTTAGGTTGTCGTTATGAGATGATACCTATTTTAAAACCTGTTGAGAGTTTTTTGAGCGTAATGGCTCCTATTTTTTCAGGGTTGCAAACTGATGTTACAGAGGAAAATCTTCAAAGTCGTATACGCGGGAGTGTTTTAATGACTCTTTCAAATAAATTTGGTTCGATGGTAATAACAACAGGCAATAAATCGGAAATGGCAGTTGGATATGCGACGCTTTATGGCGATATGAATGGTGGTTTTAATCCTATTAAAGATATTTATAAAATGCAAGTTTATAAATTAGCTGAGTGGCGTAATAAAAATCACTTACAGAATTTATTGGGACCAAAAGGAATTATTATTCCATCTAATATTATAGAAAAAGAACCTTCTGCAGAACTTCGAGAAAATCAAAAAGATGAGGATTTTCTTCCTCCTTATCCTATTTTAGATGATATCTTGCAATCTCTTATAGAAGATGACATGAGTGTTTCTGATATTGTTAAACGTGGACATTCACGGCAAACAGTTGAGAAAGTTGAACATTTGCTTTATTTGGCTGAGTATAAAAGGCGACAATCTGCACCTGGTGTAAAAATTAGTTATAAAAATTTCGGACGCGACCGTCGTTATCCTATTACCAATCATTTTCGCGATAAAAGTTGAGCATTTTTTGATGATAAAAGTTCGTTTTGCCCCATCTCCAACAGGTTATATTCATATAGGCAATACTCGTATTGCATTATTTAATTGGTTGTACGCGAAGGCGTGTAATGGTAAATTTATTCTACGTTATGATGATACAGATTTTGAGCGCTCGAAACAAAAATACATTGACGCTCTTATGGTTGATCTCGAATGGCTTAGTATTCAACCGGATGAAGTTTATTATCAGTCTAAACGATTTAATCGATATAATGAAGTTGCAGGAATTTTAAAACAACTTGGTCTTCTTTACCCCTGTTATGAAACAGCGGAAGAATTGGATCGGCGTCGCAAAATACAACTTTCACGTAAATTACCTCCTGTTTATAATCGTGATGCATTAAAATTGACATTAGAAGATAAAAAAGCCTTTGAGAATCAGGGTCGTAGGCCTCATTGGCGTTTTCTTTTGCCTAATTTTGAAAATAATCCATTTCAAACTAAACGAACCGAAATTCATTGGGATGATATCGTAAAAGGTAGGCAGACGATTGATTTAGCTTCTATGTCAGATCCTGTCTTAATTCGCGAAGATGGGAGTTATCTTTATACTCTGCCTTCTGTAGTTGATGATATAGATATGGCTATTACGCATATTATTCGTGGAGGTGATCACATTGCCAATACTGGTGCGCAGATTGCTCTTTTCGAGGCTCTCAATGCAGTGCCTCCAATTTTTGGTCATATTAATTTATTAACGACGGCTTCAGGAGAAGGGCTTTCAAAAAGGAATAGTGATCTTTCCATTCGTTCTTTGCGTGAAGATGGCTTTGAATCTATGGCTGTCCAGTGTCTTGCAGTGTTAATTGGGACATCGCGAAATGTACAAGCATATCCTAATCAAGCTGCTCTTTTAAAGCATTTTGATCTCCAAGATACATCAAAATCCGCAGCAAAATTTGATGTTAATGATCTTCTTGTACTGAACAGTCATTTTGTTCATGAATTGACTTATGAAGAAATCAAAACACGACTTGAAAGATTTTCTATTTATGGAGAACAAGCAGAACATTTTTGGAATACGGTAAAAAACAATATTACTAAGGTCAGTGATGCAGTCCTATGGTGGAAAATTATTCATACTGATGAGAACTTTGATATAACTTCGCCTGAAGATCATGCTTATGCACAACAGTCTGTTCATTTGTTACCTGAGGGGATATTGAGTGATGAAAGCTGGAAAATTTGGACAACGGCATTGCAAGAAAAAACGGGTCGTAAAGGAAAAGCTTTATTTATGCCGTTGCGTCAAGCTCTCACGGGGATAACGCATGGACCTGAAATGGGGAAGTTTTTGCCACTTTTAGGGCGCGAAAAGATAATAAAAAGATTGACCACTGTGGGTAATGGAAAACTCTAAGCCTATTAGAGTGCTTAGTGCTTAGCTATTGTTATTTCTCAGTAACCGAACTATATAGCTTAAGTTTGATTTTTTATAAGCATAAATGCTGGAATATCATTACCAAATCCGATTGGAATAGAATTTTTATTTTTTTCATGACGTTGGTTTGATGATTTTTGTTTTTTTAGCATTTTTTTCGTTTGAGTTTTATGCTCTTTTTGAGCAGTTTTCTGTCGTGATTTTGTGGGTTTTGCTTTTGAAATAGTATCGTTTGTTTCATCATGAGCTATTAAAGTAGAAAGATCACCATTGAGCCATTCAATTTTTTCTTTGCTTATTTCTTCAATGGCATTGATATATTTTTCGTCAGCTTTTGTGACGATTGTAAAAGCTTTACCATTACGTTTTGCGCGCCCTGTGCGACCGATACGATGAATATAATCTTCTGCATGTGTAGGCACATCATAATTGAAAACATGACTGACTGCTGGGATATCAAGTCCACGAGCAGCAACATCAGAAGCAACAAGAAGTGTAAGTTTATTGTCTTTAAAATTAGCTAATGTGTTTGTACGTGAATGTTGGTCCATATCACCATGAAGCGCGCCTACACTGAAATTATGTTTAACAAGAGATCGGAAAAGTTCAGAAATATCTTTTTTTCGATTACAAAAAATGATAGCGTTTTTAAGTTCGTCACCTTCCTTGTGAATAAGTTCTCTTAAAATAGCTCTTTTATCCCATGGTTTACTTCCAGATTTAACAAGTCGTTGTGTGATTGTTTTAGCCGTTGAAAACGTTTTTGTAATTTCAACATATATGGGAGAATGTAAAAATTTCTTTGTTAATTGTGTAATTTCTGGTGCCATTGTTGCTGAAAAGAACAAAGTTTGACGTGTAAAAGGAGTCAATTTGCAAATACGTTCAATGTTAGGGATAAAACCCATATCTAGCATACGATCAGCTTCATCGATGACTAGAATTTCAACACCTACCAGGAGTAATTTACCACGCTCAAAATGATCCAACAGACGTCCTGGTGTTGCTATCAAAATATCAGCACCTCGTTCAAGTTTGCGATCTTGGTGCTCAAAAGAAACGCCACCAATTAACAGTGCAACATTTAAATTATGATGAATACCATATTTATCATAATTTTCTTTAACTTGGGCAGCAAGTTCTCGAGTCGGTTCTAATATGAGGGTACGCGGAATTCTTGCTCTTGCACGACCTTTTTCAAGTAACGTAAGCATGGGGAGGACGAATGAAGCTGTTTTACCAGTACCTGTTTGAGCAATTCCTAAAACATCTTTTTTTTGAAGAATATGAGGAATTGTCGCACTTTGAATAGGCGTTGGGGTCGTATATCCCACTGATTTTATAGCTTTAATAACCTTTTTTGAAAGGCCTAAATTATCGAAACTGTCCAAAGGTAGTATCATTCTTTCTTTTTGCTGATTACTCTGCAATTTTAACCTGACTATTCAGGATATTGGCCAAGTAAACATTCCATCCTCTTGAAAATGGGTTAAGGTGCATTTAAAAAAAAGTCAACTGTAACCACTATATATCTGCAAAAAGAATGATAAAAAAATTAATAACGAAATTGTTCTGATAAGATGCGTTCATCCCACGAATGGTCGGGATCAAAAAGGATAGAGGCTGTTATTTCTGTTGCTGATGAAATAGTAACTGAATAAACAGATTTCACTTCAACGTTATCAGCGGTTGCATTAACAGGACGTTTGTCATATTCAAGCATATCAAGGCACACTGTGGCTGTATTTGGAAGTAAGGCTCCACGCCAGCCCCGAGGACGAAAAGGGCTAACGGGAGTAAGAGTCATAAGAGGTGCCATAAGAGGTAGAATAGGTCCTTGTGCTGATAAGTTATATGCGGTAGAACCTGCTGGCGTGGCGACAAGAATACCGTCGCAAATTAATTCTTCCATGCGGACTTGATTATCAATGCTGATACGAATTTTAGCGGCCTGATATGATTGACGAAATAAGGATACTTCATTAATTGCGAGTGCTTCGATGTGTCTTTGGGGTTGTGCATTTGCGATCATGCGTAAGGGGTGGATTTCTTTTTTATGTGCAGCAGCAATACGGGTTGGTAATTTTTTTTCATGAAACTCATTCATCAGAAATCCTACTGAACCTCGATTCATACCGTAAATAGGTTTTCCGGTATTCATGACATCCCGTACTGTTTGCAACATTGTTCCGTCACCACCAAGTGCAACAATGACATCGGCTTTTTCAAGAGAAGAGTGACCATAAGTGGAAATTAATTTATTGGTGGCTTTGATAGCTTCTTCAGTTTCGGCAGAAATGAAATGAAAGCGGCTTGGTAGTTTAGTCATTTAAGAGTTGCCCTGATATTCACGACTTATTTTTTTTAAATTTTTTAGAATTTAAAAATTTTATATAACGGTTGTTTTGGTAAAAAGAAGAATTTTGTATGAAAAGTAATTTATTAAACAGAGGGATATTTATGCAAAATAGCATTAAAAATAATATAATTCCATCAAGGATAAACATATATTATTTATTAATTTTTTGAAAGGAGTAATTCATTATTGAAGCTAAGAGCATGATCGGTTAAACGAGTATAATTGATCTTAATCATCATCTTTAAGCACCCGTAGCTCAGTTGGATAGAGCGCTGCCCTCCGAAGGCAGAGGTCACAGATTCGAATTCTGTCGGGTGCACCAAATTTTCACTCTATTTCATACTTCTTATAAAAGCTATTTTAAATTAAGAAAGAAGATTATGACTATTATATTGAATCCAGGTAAAGTTACTTTGAATGAACTTGAATCTGTTTATTGGGATGGTAAAACGAGCAAGCTTCATCATGACACACATCTAACTATAAAAAAAGGAGCAGCTCTTATTGCTGAAATTGCTGCTGGCAGTGAACCAGTTTATGGAATTAATACTGGATTTGGCAAATTAGCCTCAATTAAAATTGATATAAATGATGTGACCATTTTACAAAGAAATCTTATTTTATCACATTGTTGTGGAGTAGGAGCGCCTCTACCTGAAAATGTTGTACGATTAATGATGACCTTGAAGCTTATTGCGCTAGGACGAGGTGCTTCTGGTGTTCGTCTAGAATTGGTCCATTTGCTAGAGAAGATGCTTGCAAATAGAGTTATTCCTGTCATTCCTGAAAAAGGATCAGTCGGTGCATCAGGTGATCTTGCTCCGCTTGCTCATATGGCTGCTGTTATGATAGGAGAGGGAGAAGCGTTTTTTCAAAATATTCGTATGAGTGGGAAAGCTGCTTTGAAAAAAGCAGGATTATCCCCCATTGTTTTAGAGGCAAAAGAAGGTTTAGCTCTGATCAATGGTACTCAAACATCAACAGCGCTTGCTCTTGCAGGTCTTTTCCATAGTTATCGAGCATTATGTGGTGGACTTCTTTCAGGTGCATTAACAACAGATGCTGTCATGGGTTCAACAACACCATTTCACCCTGATATTCATATTCTACGTGGCCATTATGGGCAAATTGTTGTGTCACAGACACTAGAAAAGCTTTTAGAAGATTCAGAAATTCGGGAAGCACATTTGTGTGAAGATAATCGTGTCCAGGATCCTTATTGTATACGTTGCCAACCACAAGTTATGGGTGCATGTTTTGATATTCTGACTGCAGCTGCAAAAACACTAATTGTTGAAGCAAATGCAGTTACAGATAATCCATTAATTTTAAGGAATGGTGATGTTGTATCAGGTGGAAATTTTCATGCTGAACCTGTAGCATTTGCTGCTGATCAGATTGCTCTTTCTTTATGTGAAATAGGATCAATTTCTCAAAGACGTATTGCTCTTATGGTTGATCCAGCAATTTCTTACGGACTTCCAGCTTTTTTAGCTCAAAATGCAGGACTTAATTCTGGCTTTATGATTGCTGAGGTGACAGCTGCTGCTTTAATGTCTGAAAATAAACAAATGGTACATCCTGCTTCGGTTGATTCGACACCAACTTCAGCAAATCAAGAAGATCATGTTTCAATGGCTTGTCATGGTGCTCGTCGGTTGTTGGTAATGAGTGAAAATCTTTTTACTATTATTGGTATCGAAACACTTGTTGCAGTACAAGGAATTGAATATCGTACTCCTTTTAAAACGAGTCCCTTATTACAATCTGTTATAAAGCACTTACGTGCACATATTAAGATTCTAGAGGAAGATCGCTATATGGCTTTAGATCTTGAGAAGGCACGTGCATTTGTGAGTGAAGGATACTTGTTGTCGGTTTTACCAGAAACAATTTTTCCATCATTGGCAATAAGCAATTAATTTAAAGCTGCGATCAAGCAGTTATGAAGAGAGAGGCTAGAGATTCGTTTTTTATAATGCTTGCTCATCAGATTTTTTTTTGATAAATTGAGAAACCGCTTACTTTAAGTGTTTTAAGTGGGAGTATTGTGTATGTTATCATAACACAATTACCCTGTTACCGATATTTCCTCAAAGCTGAAGGGGAAGGAAGAATGCAGTTTTTTTGTTGTAAACGCTATATGTTGTATCAACATACAAAAAAATGAAATTATGCATCTTAGCGGCTATGAATTGTATTTTTTTATGAAAATAAAAATTCAAATTCTTCAGATCTTTTAGAGTTTTTTCACATTTCAATCGGCTTCGGTTTTTATTAATCTGCGAATTTCGCTTCTGTAAAGGCTGGGATGATATTTGAAGAAGAATAGAAATGACAACAAATGAACTTAAACGGGGTATAAATCAGCGTCAGGTTATATTTTTAGCTCTTGGTTCTGCGATTGGCACAGGGCTTTTTTATGGATCTGCACAGGCGATTAATCTTGCTGGCCCAAGTGTTTTAATTGCTTATTGTATTGCTGGCTTAGCTATTTTTATAGTTATGCGTGCTTTGGGTGAGATGATTATTCATAATCCACTGTCTGGTTCTTTTGCTCGTTATGCTACAAATTATATATCGCCATTAGCTGGTTTTTTAACAGGGTGGACATATGTTTTTGAGGTAGTGCTTGTTGGTTTAGCTGATATTACAGCTTTTGCAACTTATATGAGTTTTTGGTATCCTGATGTTGCTTCTTGGATATGGACATTGAGTATTACCCTCATCATTACATGTATTAACCTAGCAGCAGTGAAGGTATATGGTGAGCTAGAATTTTGGCTTTCTTCCGTAAAAATTATCGCCATTATCACTATAATTATTTCAGGCATAGCAATTATTTTTTTTAATTGGAATACAAATACGTTTTCTACTATTGGGATTCATAATTTATGGCAAAATGGTGGAGTATTTCCAAATGGTTTGTTTGGTTTTTTAGCTTGCTTTAGTGTTGTTGTTTTTTCTTTTGGTGGTGTAGAAATTATTGGAATGGCGGCAATGGAAGTACATGATCCTAATAAAACAATCTCAAAGGCAATTAATTCTATTCCAATTCGAATTTTGCTCTTTTATGTTATGACTTTAGCAGTTTTAATGTCGCTTTATCCTTGGCATGAAATTCGCCTTATTAGTAGCCCTTTTGTTACAATTTTTGAAAGGTTTGGTATTTCGTCAGCAGCTCATATTCTTAATATTGTTGTTATTACAGCTGTGGTTTCTGCAATTAATAGTGAAATGTATAGTGCGGTCCGCATGATATATGGTTTATCGCAAGAAGGTTATGCATTTAAAAAATTCCAATATTTATCAAAAAACGGTATACCGATTTTTATTATTTTACTCATATTTGGCGTATTTCTTTTTGGTGTTATTCTTAATTATTATTACCATAATCGGCTTTTTTTTCTCATTGCGGCAATGGCGACATTTGCGACAGTTTTTGTTTGGATGATGATTTTGCTTTCACAAATTTTTATGCGGCTTAAAATGTCTGCAGAAGAACACCGTGATTTAAAATTCCCAATACCATTTTGGCCAATAGGATCAATTTTTGCTACTGTGTTTATGGTTTTTATTTTTGTTTTGTTATGGTTTTTTAATAATACAAGGCCAGTGTTGATTATAGGTATTATTTGGCTTTTTTCGCTTGTTATTTGTTTTTATGCACTTAAATTTTATAATTTCAAGAAAAGCAATATTTATCAAAAGGGAAAGAAAGCTTAAAATCAAGAACAAGTACAATTTATATAATGGTTTATAGTTGAGAAAAGATGCTTCCGAGTATAAAAAAACCATTGCGTAATATGATTTTTAAAGAAGAGAAACTAATATTTTTTCTAAGAATTTCATATTCATTTTTGTCTATTGCATCGAAAAAATATTTTTATATTTACAGTAATGATTGCTTCTTTTTTTATAAAGAGATACAGAAAGCTTTAAAAAATCAATTGAAGAAATAGAGATGGAAAAACGTGATGGATTATATATAAATTTAATTCTACGTTTTAATTTTGATTCTAAATATTCTTTTTTAATCAAAAAAACAATAATTTATGATATATAAAAGCTTCTAGTGGGCGTGTTTTTATTGCTTCCAATAGCAATTTTCGATTAATACTCTTTGTGTAAAGAGCTTACATTTTATCTTTTGTCTATCCAAAGATTACTTTGAGTTGTAATATCATTGCACCTGAGTTTTCTGCTCTTATTATAGCTGATTTTTAATTTCTGCAGCATTATAAGCTTCTCTAAACAGATTGCTAAAGTTCCTTTTTGGTTAATTTCTTTCTTTTTTTCTATAAATGAATATTTTTGATTAATTTCCGTTTAAGGTAATACTAATTATGCGAAGCTGGCGTTTCGAGAGCATAAATTTATGTAAAGATAAAATATTTAGATTTTTTTTATGTTAAAATAGTATCATGTTTATTATTTAATGGCATCGAGATGCACTTAGTTGTATTGTATCTAAAATTATTTTAGATAAAAAATTTATTTATTAATTAAAATAAATTATTTAATAATAATCATATTTTCGAATATAAAATACATATATTAATCCAATGAAAAATATATTTATAATAATAAATAGAATATATTAAAATTAAATATTTTTATTTTTGAAAATATAAATAATATTTATTAATTCTGATTAAAATTAGAGAAAATACATAAAAAAACTCAATTCCTAATTCCAAGTCTAAAAAAGAAATTGTCGCAAAAAGTGTAAAAAATAACTCTGTTCAAATGAGTCGAAAAAAATCGAGGGTTTATCAGAATGTATCTCTGGAAAACCAAAAATGTTCGATAGGGATCTAAACATGATTCATAAATTTAGAACCTCGATAAACATGATGAAAGTATTGTGGAACGTGTTTTGGGAACATGTTGTGGAACTTTGAATGATTGCTTAGAGGTTTAGAGAAAGAATATAATCTTAAAGATGATTTTGATCTCTTTAAAAAATTAATAATTACGAATAAGCGGTAGAAATACTTAGCCAAGCAGAGCAAGATATTTAGGTGTCAGCGAATAGAGGACATGGAACTAAATAAGTCGAGAAAGATGGGTATTATAGCTTGTTAAAAATGTAATGTCTTGCATCTTCTTTTTATATTTATGTGTGAACTGTTTGTGAGAATATTCATTTAAAATACTTGGTCTATCTCGATTTTGATAATTAAAGGTACAATAATTTCTTTTGATTTAATTGTTGGATCAGTATTGAATTTGAAAAAGAATTTTGTCCAAAAGATCAAGTCACAAAGATTTAAAGAGTTTATAAAAACCGAAAAACAATTTGAAAAAAGATATTGATTTACGATACATTTTAGAGATAAAATATAAGGCCTTATTCCCAGACTTTAAAAGAGATTAGTAAAACCAGTATATTATCTGTTGCAGAAGTAAAACCGGTGGGCGTGACAGGGATTGAACCTGTGACCCCTACGATGTCAACGTAGTGCTCTCCCGCTGAGCTACACGCCCATTTTATAATAGTAGCATACACATATAAACTATAAACGTTAATGCTTGATTGAATTTTTATAATAAAATACCAATAATTTAAAAGGGTATTTTTTTCAAGCAGCTATAAGTATTTTTTCAATTTCACTAACCAATTCACGTAAATGAAACGGTTTAGAAAGTACTTTAGCATCAGGAGGGGCATCGTGATTTGGATTTAACGCGACTGCCGCAAAGCCTGTAATGAACATTACTCGTAAATCAGGATCAATTTCAGTAGCGCGTCGTGCTAACTCAATTCCATCCATTTCTGGCATCACAATATCAGTAAGTAGAAGAGAAAATGGCTCTTCTTGTAGACATTCATATGCGCTAACGCCATTATCGAAATCGGTAACTTCATAGCCGGCACGTTCAAGTGCTTTTACTAAAAAGCGACGCATATCATTATCATCTTCTGCAAGCAAGATTCGTTTCATCATTATGTCCAGTTGCTTTATTTATCAGAATTTATCATATTGATCTATACAATGTAGAGCATTTATAGGAAAAGCTATAAAATGCTTATAATAAAAATGAATGGCGAAATGGTTAATTTCTTGGCTATATTATTTTTAATTTTTGAATTCATAATGCACATAATTTTGGTCAGAAATCAAACATTTGAGTGTTTTAGGTTCACTTAAGTGCAGACTTTGTTTCTTTTCACTTCTTCTGATCCTAATCAGATCGATTATATCAATTTCATGATTATGTCAGTTTTAGGAGCTGCTGATATTAAAAAATTAGAAGATTATTCTATTATTTTTTATATCGAAAGTTTATAGGTAGAGTAATGTTTTCATAGTGTGAGGATTGTGTATTTATTGATAATTGCTATGAATAAAGGCATCAAATGCAGCCCAAAACTGTTTACGATAGTTTTCTTTACGCATTATCGTATCGAGTTCAGCTCCTATAATTGTGATACTGTCTGTCAAACGCGTTGATCGACATAATCGTCGCACTTCAATATTATTCACAATATTATTTTGATTAGCAAGGATAAACAGTGTTGGAATTTGTAAATTTCCATGAAGTATATTTGTTTTCATTGCGCTGATTGCATTGAGTGTTGAGGACATCCATCGAGATGTTGGTCGATTGAAAAGAAGATTAGATTGCGTATTTGCCTGTTTTAATTTTTTTTCACTTTTAACAGGTAAGAAACCAAAACCTATATCGGAAAAAAATTGTGTTAATTTATGTTGAAAACTATTTGTTTTATTACCTAATGGAGCAAAAAGGGGAGAAACGCAAAGCATTCTGTTGAATTGGTGATTGATAAGGCTTAATCCGTTAAGTGCTATTAACCCTCCCATACCATAAGTAAGCATATAGTAAGGTGGAGGACAATTTAGATAAACAAAATTTTTAAGAAATTCTGATAAATTATTAATATAATTGTTAATATCGAAATAATTATGCCGATTCCATTTTTGTTTATTAGGTTGATTTTCCTCTCGACCAAACCAATCAAATATCGTGGTATAAAAACCGCGTTGGGAGATTTCATTCATTGGTAAAAAATATTCTTCTATAGCATCTGCATAATTTTCAAGAATAACAACAGTTCCTTTAGCTTTTTTTGTTGCAGAATTTGTTATTGCAAATCGAATCTCACGATCGTTGGCTATTTTTAAATAGCTACTACTATGCATATTAGAGAGAGGAGAATTCGAGGCTGTAGAATCAAAAGGTGTTTTCAATTGGCATCCTTTATTGATGTATATGCATAAATTGATGCAAGATAAAAAAGTTTCTGTTACTTGTAATGCTGATGAATAGTTAAAAAACAGTTATTTTATTTATACGTGTTTTTGCAAATTAAAGTGCAAAAGAGTTGAAATAAAAAAGATTTGTTCCCAAATAAACATTACAGTCGCCATGATGGGACTGTTGGTCTGCAAATATGTCTGCCATTTGGAGACTTGAAGGATCAATTATAGTCGCTCTAAAGGAGGGCAAGCTTATGCGTCAAGTAGATTTTTCGCCGTTTTATCGTTCAACAGTAGGTTTTGACCATCTTCTTAATTGGTTTGATTCCAAGACACAACTGGATGATATTTCTTCTTATCCACCATATAATATTGAGCGTTTAGGTGAGGATTCTTATAGAATTTCTATGGCTGTTGCTGGTTTTTCACAGAATGAAATCGATATTGAAATGCATTGTAATCAGCTAACCATTAAGGGTGAGAAAATGCCTGAAAATGAAGGTGCAGGACGTGAGTTTCTTTATCGAGGAATCGCTTCACGTGCTTTTGAGCGGCGTTTTCATTTAGCTGATCATGTTAAAGTTATTGGAGCAGAATTGAGTGATGGCCTTCTTCATATTCAACTTAAAAGAGAAGTGCCAGCTGAATTGAAGCCAAGGAAGATAGTTGTACAAGCAACACCATCTGTTATTAAAAATAGCAATAATCATAGTGCATGTACAGAAAACTTAGAGCTTAATGCAAAAGAATAATTATAATTTTCTAAGTTATTTGAGTAACGCGGGATAAAGATCTCGCGTTTTTTTATATTTTATTGAAGGGAAAGTCTGAAAATTCTTTATGTAAAAAACGGTCATGAATAATTGAAAAAGTAGAATAGATTTTTCAAAAATTACATATGAGAATTGGAGAAGTTTTCTCTTTAAGAAAGCATCATTCTTCCTATTTTGAGAGATGGTCGGAGCGGCGGGATTTGAACCCACGACCCCTTGACCCCCAGTCAAGTGCGCTACCAGGCTGCGCTACGCTCCGAACCATCCAGCACGACTAAACGACTGTTTCTTTAAAGGCAAGAGAAAAAACAAAATCAAATTTATCAAAGTACTCTTTTGTCACAAGAAAGAAGCACTAAGATGATGAGAGAAAGATTTTGTAATTCGGTGTTTATGATTCACTCGAGATAAGTAATTCGATCACCAAACTTCTTGTTTGTTTATTGATTTTAGTAATTGTTATATGCATAGCTTAATTGATCAGTTTATGTATAATGGAAAGCGAATGGATAGGTTTTTTATAGTTTCAAATGAATTTATTTTTAACTGCTCCATGAGTGGAGGAGGACGGAGGTCTCTTTTTTATGCTGAGAATCTTTTGAGGATAGATCAATTATATTGATATAGTGATAGATTGAACAGAACGAAGATTTTTTATTTAAAATATTAAAAAAACACTTCTCGACTGTTTAATAAGTAGCCATAAAAATCTGAAGAGATATGTACATAATTTTATTTGCTCATTTTAAATATCAAAAATAATATTATTGCAGCTAAAATCCCTATTTAATAAAGAAGAGTAAACAATGAGTCATTTTTCAATAATAAGTTTAACAGAATCTGCCATAGATCGCATTAAGGTTATTATGGAAACAAAAAATGCACATGGTATTCTTGTTGGTATCAAGAAAGGTGGCTGTGCGGGTATGGAGTATACAATAGCTCTTGTAACAGAAGAAATGCATGATGCCGATGTTGTTGAAGTTGACGGTGCTCGTGTTTTTATTGCACGCGATGCAGTATTATTTTTATTAGGAACGCAGATGGATTATGAGGTCACAACGCTTCGTTCAGGTTTTGTATTTAATAACCCTAATCAAGTTTCAGCTTGTGGGTGTGGTGAATCGGTAGAGATTCGTCCTGTTTCACAAAATCAGATAAATGAAACATACAAGACGAATTGAATTAAATAACAGTTATTTACACGATATTTTTAGTGATATTCATTAAGTTGTTATAAATAACTTTTTCTTATTGTTTATTTTTGGCTTTATTCCAAAGATCTTTTATCTCCTGTAGAGATTGTAGAGATACATCGGTCAGCATTTTAGACTGAACTGATAAATTTTCCTCAATATCCACAAAGCGATGCCGAAATTTTATATTAGTTTTTTTAAGTGCTTTTTGTGGATCAATATTCAAGTGATGTGCAAGATTCAATATCGTGAAATAAAGATCACCGAATTTTATTTCTATATCTGAATTTTTTTCGATTTTTATTGCTTCTTTTAGCTCATTAAGTTCTTCTTTGATTTTCTCAAAAATTTGATCACTCTTATACCATTTAAAACCAACTGTAGCAGCTGTTTTTTGTAACGCGAGTGCCTCTCTCTTGATCAGCTGGTTGGGCTGATTTTACTTGTGCAAGATAACTTGTTAGTACATTATCTGATATATTTTCTCCATGTTGTTTTTTCTGTTCAGCTTTCTCTATTTTCTTGATATGTTCCCACATTCCTTCTACAAAACCACGGCTTTTTTCTCTGTATTTCCAAAAACATGGGGATGGCGTCGAAGCATTTTTGCAGTAATTGCATAAACAACATCTTCAAAAGTAAAACTTCTTTCTTCTTTAGCGATCATGGGGTGATATACTACCTGTAAAAGAAGATTGCCGAGTTCTTCACAAAGATTCATTCGATTGCCTCGTTCAATGGCATCAATAACTTCGTAAGTTTCTTCAAGCATATAAGGTATAATAGATTCAAAAGTTTGTTTTATATTTCAAGTGCAACCATTATCACGGTTTCATAATGCCGCTACAATGGTAATAAGGTCGTTGATATCTTTTGGTGTCTAGCACTTAACGTCTTTTTCTATATGATATAATTATAAATCCCAGCGTTTATGAAACCACATCCATTGTCCAGGATATTCACGTACCCAAGCTTCAACAATATCGTTTAATTTTTGTGTGGAAGCGATTATATTAACTTCATTTTTTTCATCAAGTGGTAGGTCTATACGCTCATATAAATCTAAACGATAGCGTCCTCCAGCTAGTCGGATACAACGTGCTGGATAAATATCGCAATTATATTGTCGAGCGAGCTTTATAATTAAAGGATTTGTTTTAACTGGTCGGTTGAAAAATGTTCCAGGAATACCTCGACGAAACTTTTGGTCGACAAGGACGCCGGTGTTTTCACCTTTTGCTAATTTAGCTGCTAGTGCCCAAACTGCACCAGCTTTGGATGGTACAAGATGTCCCATAGAGGTTCTGCGAGCTTTAAGAATTTGTTTGGCAATATAGGGATTGTTGGGTGGTCTAAATAATACTGTGACTTTAAGATCAAAACTTTGAGCGCATATAGGAAGAAGCTCAAAATTTCCAGTGTGGGCTGTGAAAAAAATATGTGGTTTTTTTTCATTTTTTAATCGTTGAAATATTTCAATGCCGTTGACTTCAACCAATCCTGGCTTATCAGCATTGGGATCGAAATCAAAAATTTTATCAAGAAAAATATATTCGGCTAGAAGTCGCCCCATATTTTCCCACATTTCTATTGCAATTGTGCACAATTCTTGTTCTGTTTTTTCTGGATATGCTGCTTTAAGATTGGCAAGCGCAATTTTATGACGGGGTACAAGAGGACCAAATGTTTTTGCTAACCAGGAAAAAAAAGAAAAACCAATATTAGCAGGAAGATGTCGTAAAATAGCTAGAAAACCGATTAATAGGTATGTCCACAGAAAATTAAAATAATTTTTTATAATAATTTTAAAACGATACATTAAAAACTTAATATAATACTTTATCATAATTAATTGATTTTCAGGATAATTTTTCCAAAAACATCACGACTTTCCATGCGTTTTAAAGCTATATTAATTTTATCGAAGTCTATAATTGTATCAATAACAGGATACACAATTCCTTGCGCCATTTTATGCATGGCATTTGTCATATTTTCCATACGACAACCAAAAGAACCAAATATTTTCAGTTGTTGCTGAAACAACTGCATTAAATTCATAGATGTTGAAACACCAGAAGTAGAACCACAAGTTACCAAACGTGCTCCGCGTTTCATGCTTAGCATAGAACCGGCCCATGTATCAGCACCTACATGCTCAAAAACAACATCAACACCTTTTTTTTGAGTTAATTTACGAACAATACCTTCAAAACGTTCTTTACGGTAATTAATAACGTGATCTGCTCCTAGAGATTGTGCTTTTTCAATTTTATTGTCTGAACCTACTGTGGTGATAACTGTACATCCCATGTTTTTTGCAATTTGAATAGCTGCCGATCCAATACCAGAACCACCAGCATGTATTAGAATTGTTTCTCCAACTTGTAATTTCGCGTTATCAAACAGCATGTGCTCCACAGTGCCAAAGGTAATAGGGGCAACAGCTGCTTTTATTTCATCACATTCTGGAGGTGTTGACACTAATAGGCGTGCTGGCAGATTGACAAGTTCACAAGCAAATCCATCGAGATGAAAACCATATACACCTTTTACATGATTGCAAAAATTATCACGTCCTTCGCAGCAGGCTTGGCATAGGCCACAAGTATGTGCTCCATAAATTGAGACGAGTTGCCCAAGTTGCAAGTTTTCAATACCATCTCCTAATTGAACAATTTCGCCAGAAGCTTCAGCACCTATAACAAGTGGCATTTTTCTTTTCGCAAAGGCCATACCGCGCCATCCCCATACATCAATATGGTTAAGAGCAACAGCCTTTATACGTACTGTGACTTCACCAGGATTTGGCGGTGGTGGTGGAGTAATATCAGTAATTTTAAGCTGGCGCTCATTGATTAATTGCAGTGCACGCATCATTATTCTCTTTGAATGTCTATAAAGATTGATAGTTTTAAGATCAATTATAAAAGATTATCCTTTATACGCAGTAATAACAAGACTAGTATTTTGGCCTCCAAAACCGAATGAGTTCGATAAAATTGTATTTATGCAGGCTTTACGGCTATGATTAGGAACAACATCTAAAGGAATTGCAGGATCGGGATCATTGTAATTAATTGTGGGGGGAAGTATTCCTGTTTGGATGGTTAGAAGTGAGAAAATAGCTTCTATAGCACCTGCGGCAGTTAATGTATGGCCAATCATTGATTTATTAGAAGAGACTGGGATATGCTCTAAAATGTCACCAAAAACTGTTGATAATGCTAGATATTCCATCTTTTCATTTTCGGGCGTAGAGGTTCCATGTGCGTTGATGTAATCAATCTCATTAATAGTTATTTTTCCGTCGGCTAAGGCTTTACGGACTGCTTCAATTGCAGGTGATGCATCGGGTTTTGAACGTGTGCGATGAAAATCATCTGCTGTTTCTCCACAGCCTGCCAAAATTCCTAGAATTTCTACGTTACGAGCTAAAGCACTTTGAACAGACTCAAGGACAAGAGCGCCTGATCCTTCTGCCATCACAAAACCATCTCGATCGCGGCTAAATGGTTTTGCTGCTTTTTCTGCTGGGTCATTTTGGGTGGAAAGAGCAGATAATAGTGAAAAACGGATCAGGGATTCTGCTGAAACCGAACCATCCGTGGCAATTGTGAGTGCACGATCTGTTTCACCTCGTCGAATTGATTCAACACCTAACTGGATAGCTGTTGCACCAGATGCGCAAGCGGTTGAAAGCGTAATGGGAAGCCCCTTTGTTCCAAATTTTTCTTGAATTTTCTCTGCAATTGTCCCAAATTGGGTAGTTTCAAAAAGCGCATGATGAGGTTTTTGGCTACAAACTTCAAGAAGATGTGCATAGGTGGGTTCATGACTGGATATAACTTCTTTATCAAGAGCGAAGCGCGCTTTCCATTCAAGTTCAACTGGGGGAGCAGCCAAAAACAATGGTCCATTAAAATCTTCTTTATCAAGTTTTGCTTGTTCTAAAGCCTCTTCTGCAGCAAGATGCGCTAGTTTTTCGGAAAGAGCTACAGCACCGATTGTACTTTCTTCAAGAAAATCAATAGTTCCTGCAATACGTGTATTTAATCCTTCAACAGGAAAACGTGTTATTTTATGAACACCACTAACACCATTAATTAGTTTTTTCCAATTTTCCTGTTTTCCTTGTCCCAGTGATGTTACAACTCCTGTTCCAGTGATTGCTACAAGTGGACGTCCGAGATGATCATTATATTTCATCATAGAAACTTTCTTTAAGCAGCAGTGAGGTGCACTATGCCTTCAGCTCTTTTTATACCAATTGCTGTGATAAATGCTTCACGTATTTCTTCAGAAAATGGCTTTTCATGAGAACTCAGAGGTGGAAAGCTACGTTTTTTTCTAACAGCAATAGCTGCTAATGCAAGTGCTAAAGGAAATTGCGCTTCTCGCATATAACCAAATAATGTTGTAATACCGCGATAAAATATCTTAGCATCGTTAAGAGCACTTTGTTCTGCTTTTGTTACATCATGACAACCTGAGGCAGCTGAAATTGTAAAGGAAAATTCAGCCTTTACTGTTTTTAACATTGTAGTAATTGTATCTGTAAGAGAATTTTTTGTTCTGTTTGTTTGATTGGTAATGATTTGACTAATTTCAGCATAAACGCGCGCATTACGCTTTTTTGCTTGTTCACCATTTTCAAGAACGAGAAAAACGCCACCAGAACCAGTAATTAATCCACCACCAGGGCAATTCTTACGGGACCAAACTGGTGTCCATTTACCACGTGTTAAGAGGCCTCCAAGCTCATGAGCTAACAGCATATCATAGCTTTGCGCATTATAGGAGCTTCCTACCAGCACGTGTGTACTTTGTCCTGAGCGAATACGTGCTGCAGCAATTTGAATAGCAGAAAGTCCACTTCCTTCTTCACCCATAAAGGTACGAGAAGATCCAGTTATTTTATGAACAATTGAAATATTTCCAGCTAGAAGATTTGATAGTTGCGCTAAAAATAAAGTTGGCCGAAGTTCAGTCGAAAGGGCTAAATTTAACATAGACTCATAGTGAGTTGTTTTACGTGCTTTCGCAAGAATTTGTGTATCGACAGTGATGTCACGTTCTCCTCCACTAGCTGCAACAATCATATCCATTGTTGATGTTAACTGTTGATCATTTTTCATTCCTGCATCATCAAGAGCAAGACCAGCTGCATAAGTACCAAGGCGCTGCCATATTCCCATTTGCCGTTGGTCACTTCGTTTTGGGATTTGCAGGTTCCAATCGATTTCTGTTAATTGATGAACAGCATAAGGTGCAAAAGTTGTACAATCAAGGTTCGGTTTGATTGTGGGATTATTTAATTGATTCCAATGATGAAAAACTCCTTCACCTAAAGAGCTTATAAGACCTATACCAGTAATGAATACAGTATGATTCTGCATAGCGAAAAAATTAGTCAGCTTGTTTTAAAGCAACGAGTTCATCAATTTTTGTGCAAAGGTTTTTAAGAACAAAGTACTCTTCAGTTGCGATTGAACCCTCATTGATTTCTTGAGTCCACTGTTCTAACGGGATTTTAATTCCAAAGGCTTTATCAATGGCAAAAACAATATCAAGAAAATCAAGACTATCAATTCCTAAATCGTCAATTGTATGGCTTTCAGATGTAATCGTGCTGCGATCAATTTCACTGATTTCTGCAATAATATCAGCGACTTTGTCAAAAGTAGAAGACAATGTATGATTCCTTATTATATTATTAGCTTTATAAAAAGACTTTAGTTACGATTCTATCTAGCCTTTTTTACCTTAAAAAAAAAGACTTAATCCAATATACAACTGTCTTTTCGATATTGAAAATGAATTTGCAATAAATTAAGTTCTAACTTATTAAATGTTTCTATAAGAAATTTTTAGGTTTTATTTACATGAGGATTTTTTGTCTTCATTTTTTTTATTGCGAGATTTTTTCTATTTGCAGCAAGAACTGCGAGAGCTGTCATATTGACAACACCTCGTGAAGTTACTGAAGGTGTTAGAATATGTGCAGGACGTGCAGCTCCAATCAAAATAGGGCCTACATGAAGTGCATTTGTTAAATTTTTGGCGATATTAAGCGTGATATTAGCTGCATCAAGTGTTGGAAAGACCAGCAAATTAGCTTCGCTCGTAAGGCGTGAAGCAGGGAAAACACGATCACGAAGAATCTTGGAAAGTGCGGCGTCACCATGCATTTCCCCATCTGCTTCCAAATTTGGATATAATTCAGCAAGGATTTCGGTAGCACGACGCATTTTGCGCGCACTTACTGTATTTTTGGACCCAAAATTTGAATGTGATAATAAAGCTGCTTTTGGTTTTATACCAAATGCTTCAATTTCTTGTGCTGCTAGGATTGTCATTTCTGCTATTTCTTCTGCAGAAGGATCTTCATTAACGTAAGTATCTGTTAGAAAGAGAGTACCACGTGTAGAGATAAGGAGACTGACCGCAGAAAAATGATTAACATTTGGGTCAAGTCCAATGATTTGTTCAATTAATTGAAGATTACGTTCAAAACGCCCTTCTAAACCACAAATCATTGCATCAGCTTCACCACGCATAACTGCAAGAGCTGCGATAGCTGTAGTTGATGTTCTTACGATTGTTTTCGCAACTTCAGGTGAAACACCGCGTCTGCCCGTATAATGCAGAAATAAATTAACATAATCACGAAAACGTGGATCATTTTCTGGATTTGTGATTTCAAAATCTATGCCAGGACGAATTTTTAAACCAAAGCGTTTTAATCTTGTCTCTACTACATGTGGACGACCAATAAGGAGAGGAATGGCTGTTTGTTCTTCAAGAACAATTTGTGCGGCACGAAGAACACGTTCGTCTTCACCGTCAGCGTAGATTACACGTTTACACTTTGCTGTTTTTGCTGCTGCAAAAACAGGTTTCATTGTAAGACCAGAACGGAATACAAAACGATTAAGGATGTCATAATAGGCTTCCATATCTTCAATGGGTCGTACTGCGACACCTGATTTCATTGCTGCTTTGGCAACAGCAGGGGCAATGCGTAGTATTAAACGCGGATCGAAAGGCGAGGGAATGAGGTATTCTGGTCCAAAATTAGGGGGTGCTTTTGAATATGCACATGCTGCAACGTCTGAAGATTCTTCACGGGCGAGGGCTGCAATTGCATGAACTGCAGCTATTTTCATTTCTTCATTGATTGCAGTTGCACCAACATCTAATGCACCACGGAAGATATAAGGAAAACAAAGAACATTATTAACTTGATTAGGGTAATCAGAACGTCCTGTGCAGATCATTGCGTCGGGGCGCACTGCGTTGGCTTCTTCTGGCATAATTTCTGGGGTTGGATTGGCAAGTGCTAGAATTAAAGGCTTGGAAGCCATTTTTTTTAAATATTCAGGTTTTAAAACACCAGCTGCTGAAAGACCTAAAAAGATATCTGCATTATCAATGATGTCGGCTAGGGTTCGCGCATCAGTTTTTTGTGCGTATTTAATTTTCCAGCGATCCATAAGTGTTTCGCGGCCTTCATACACGACACCATCTAAGTCGCTAAGCCAAATATTTTCAACTTTTGCTCCAAGACGCACCAAAAGGTTAATACATGCCAAGGCAGCTGCACCCGCACCTGAAGAAACTATTTTTGCATTTTCAATTTTTTTGTCAGCAAGACTTAAAGCGTTTAATACCGCTGCACAAGTGATAATAGCAGTTCCATGTTGGTCATCATGGAAAACTGGAATATTCATTTTAGCACGAAGTTGCTCTTCAATTTCAAAGCATTCCGGAGCTTTAATGTCTTCAAGATTGATTCCACCAAATGTTGGTTCTAATGCAGATACAGTTTCTACCATTTTTGTGATATCAGGTGCATCAAGTTCAATATCAAAGACATCAATATTTGCAAATTTTTTAAATAAAACAGCTTTTCCTTCCATAACCGGTTTGGAAGCAAGTGGGCCAATATTTCCTAAACCAAGAACGGCAGTCCCATTTGATATAACAGCTACTAAGTTAGAACGAGAAGTATATTGAGCTGCAAGTTTCGGATCATCATGAATTGCAAGACACGGTGCAGCAACACCCGGAGAATAAGCAAGTGCTAGATCACGTTGATTACCAAGGGGCTTTGTTGCTTGTATCTCTAGCTTTCCAGGTTTTGGATGTTGGTGATAAAAAAGTGCTGCGCTTTCAAGTTCAGTTTGTTGTAAACAAACATTGCTATTTTGTTTTTTAGACATTTTGATGATATCCAAGTTAATATATTTATATAAGCGTTGCTATTTATAATCAGTTTTATCCACTACAGACCCTGATTTCTTTTCATATCAAAGTGCAAGTGTAGGCCAATTTTTCCGGATTGCTAAACCAATTTGTTAGGGTGTATTGATTAATAAATTCATTAATATTGGCAATATTGTTTTTGTCCTTCTTACAAAAATTCTATGATGTTTATCAATTTGAATAGATTACACTTGCAGTAAGGTATATTGTAATTATGTACAATAGAAAAATTAGAAAGAGAAAAAGGTAAAAAAGAGAAACTTTTTCATCTTTCTTTTTATTTTATTGAATTCGTCCACTTGCATGAGCAAGCATAGTATAAATTTTTCCAGTGTCTGATGTAAGATATTGTCGGGCCAAACGGATATCTCCAGAACTGCGAGATATATCACGTAATAATTTTTCAAAGTCTGAAATATATTGATTAATTGAATCTTTAAAGTTTACATCATTTAAATATTTTTTTCTAATTGTTTCAAATATTAGTTTTCCGTTCGGTGTATACAGATGTTCAATTACGATATTTTTTTGTCCACGTTTATAACGATTCCATAACTCGACAGCAGCAGTGTGATTAATGGTTTGAACAATATCACTTACTAATGAGTCAAGAGATCCATTTATAGAATCAGATTTTTCTTGTTCTGGTGAAGAAGCAGAATTGTTATTTTCTTCACGTGAAGCTCTTTCTAAAAGGTCTGATACCCATTTTTTTTGTTTTGTGTTGTGTTGTTCTGGTTGTGCAATAGGTTGTGGTGGTATTATCTTTTTATTGACTTCGGGAGCTGCATTATTTGGTTTTAACAACGCAGGGGTTTTTGGTACTAATTGGTCTTTTTCAGTATTTTGCATAACACTCGTCAAGTCTTTTAGTACTGTAATTTGTTCACTTAAGGCATGTCGAATTGTCTGTGTTGTTTCTTTTGCTTTTTCTGGTAATTTTTGAACACTTTCATCAATATCATTATTAATTTTTGAAAGCTCTAAACGAATTTCATTGGCTGAGAAGCGTATATTTTCTGCAGCTTCTGAAAAACGTGTTGAGGCCTCATTAATTAATTCATGAAGTGTTTGTTTCAGTGAATCTGTAGAGTTGCGTGTATCTTTATCAGCACGCTCAAATATTAAGCTAAGAACATTTTCGTAATGTTTGATAAGCTGATTAACTTCATCAGATTTTGAAACAAGAGCATTGCTTAATACAGAAAGAGCATTCTGTTTTTCTTGGAGTGTTATATTAAGGGTGTTTTCTGATTGTTCAAGAACGCGAATAGCTTCAGAAAGCGTTTTAGCATGTTCGCCAAAATTATTTGTTATATAGCTAATTTGCTCAAATGTATTTTGAGAAAGCCCTTGCAAAGTCTCTACATTGTTATTGAGCACTTGATTTGATGTTGACAAGTATTCTGCTACTTGATTGGTATTATGGAAGAAATTACTTGCAGTTTCATTAAGCTGACCATCAAGACTTTGAACCGTTGATATCAACATGTTACTATTTTCATGAATATTATAAATTGAATGGTTCAATTGTTCAAGGACAGCTGAAACATTGTTGATAAGATCTTCTTGCACAGTGGCCATGGTTTGAATAGTTTCGGAATTCTTTTGTGCAAGAGTATTCACTAAGGATTCATTTTGTGCGTAAATTTTTTGTTCAGCTTCTTGTGTTGAAAGAGAAAGCTGTTCACCAATTTGCTGTGTTAGATTACCAATCGATTCAGTTGTATTGTATGCAGCTTGATTCAAATAATCCGTTAATTCTGTTAATTGCTCCATATGTCCTGAAATTGTAGTGGATGTTTGGTTTTTTGCCTCTTCTAAGCGATTGCTTACATCAGCTAGTTGATGACTTAAATTATTTTCAAAATCTAACATAGATTGATGAAGAATATTCGAACGTTCGCTGAGTAATTGATCAATTGCTTCTGTTGAAGCGTGAACTGTTTCATTAATCAATGTTTGCGCATTGTTACTTGCTGTTGCGAAAGCCTCTGCAGTATGAGCTGTCTGTTCAGTCAAGGCAGAAATGACCTTTTCACTAGTTTCATGAACTGTTTGTTCAACATTTGACACAATACGGTTGCTAGATTCCGAAATAATATTTGTCGCTTTTACAGCAACATCAGCAAAAGATGAAATAAATTGATTACCAGCAGCAACAAGAGAAGCTTCTGATTTTTCTGTTTCATTAGCCATTATTGATGCTAATTTTTCAGAAATGTTTATGAACTTTTCTTGTACGCTATCTGTGACTGTATTAACAGAATTTTCTAATGAGATACGTATATTACCCACGCTCTCTTCTAGCGCTTCTTGGACTGCTTGACTATGTTCATTATTAAGGACGATAGATGTTTTTAAGTTATCGGATCGTTCCTCAAAAGTGGATGTTTGCATGTCAATAGTTTCACATACTTTCTCGAGTTTTTCAGATAATGTTTCTTCCAATGTGGCTGCACGTTCAAAAACTTGACGTGCACGGCTTTCCAAATTTTCGTCGAATAATCCTACACGTGTCTGAAGAGTATCAAGGAATACATCATTTGATTGAGAGAGAGTATTCTTAAGGAGATCAGTATGTCCCTCAAGATTTTTCATATGGTTTTGAACAGTTTCTGTAATGGCTTTGTTATTATTAATAATTGCATTTTCGACCAAGTCTACTTGTTGTTTTAATGCCATATCAATGTGTATATCGCTTTTAGCGATGAGATTATGGATTGTTTCCATACGTTGATCGAGCGTGCGTGCTTGATCTGCAAGAACTTCATTAAGAGAAAAACTATTGATAGCTAAGGAATCACGAAGAGCATCGGCACGTATATCAATATTTTTAGTTTGTTCTTCTAGAGCATTTTTAGTTATTTCGCAGCTTTGTGTGATGACTTCTTGTAGTTTTTCTGTACATTGAACTATGTCGGCAGCATGATCTTTAGCATGTTGATCAACAACTTGAATATTCTGACTCAACATTTTTTCAACGTCTGAAACATTTTTTGTTAATACGTCAATTTGATCTTTTAATGTGTCAGCCATTTTATTTTTTTCGTTGTCAAGCATACTTGCTATTATATCTCTTTGACCGGCGATTTGTGCTTTGAAGTCTTGTGAGCGCTCATCTATAATATCGATAATTGCATTATCAACATTTTTGATTTCTTCTTGCAGGACTTTTTTGCTTTCATTAACGGCAGAAAGAATGTGATCATGTCCATTTGTAAATACATTGGCAATATCAGTAGTTATTTCTTTAAGATTTACATTGATTTGAGAAGCATGAGCTTCCAGAAAGCCGCCAAGCTTTTCGGCATTATTTTCTAATTCTTTACTACGTGCAATAAAGGATTCGATAATAGTATCACTGTGTTCTTTAAGAGATAAGTCAACATTTACCAGACGATTTCCAAACGCTTCAATTGCTTCTGAGGTTATATTATCAAATTTAGAAGAGAGTTTATATGCCTGTTGATCAAGTTGCATAATTTTTTCATTGAAATCTTTTAATGATTGATTATTACGGTCAATAATCGCTTCATCCAATGTTCTAAATTTCTCATCAATATTAGATAAAGTTTGATCTGTTGCAGTTTGTATACATGTTGCAAGCTTGGCAATGTGCGTTTCAGCTTTAACGGCTGTTTCATTGAAGGTTTTTTCTAATTGTTTTTCATTATTATCAAAACGCTCTGCAAAAGTATCAAAGGTTTTTCCTAATACATGAAAAAATTCTGTATTTTTCTGCTGAACTTGTATCGTCGTTTCATTAAATTTTTCAAAGAGCTGGTTTGTTACCCCGTCGCCTGCACAAGAAAGCTTTTTAATAAGATCTTCCCCTTGTTTTTGTAAAGTTTGAGAAAGAGTTTGCGCAAGCTGTTCAACATTGGTTGCAATTTTAGAAGTAACTAAGTCAAATTCATCACTTAGTTGCTCTTGTGTTCCTTTTATTACTGTTTGTACGCGATCAGCATGATTTAAAATCGCTGTGCGTTCATTATTTAATTCCTTAATTAAGGTATAAATACGTGTTTCATTTTCAGAATAGGCTCGTTCAAGATTATGAACTTCGCTTTGGATAATGGCTTCGAGTTCAACAGCACGACCGAGGGTGCGTTCGATTCCTTCATTCATTGCAGCCACTTCTTTACGAATGGTTTGACCTATAGCAATAGCTTGCTTTTCAGAAATGTTCTGGGGTTCGCTAAGGCGTTGTGCGGCATTTGTCATGAGAACGGCAATATTATGCAATTCATTTGAACGTTTTATCAGTTGAGCAAAACCCCAAGACATAAGGATAGGAATTGTAGTACCTGCTGCTACAGCTAATCCAAGGGGAGATGTAACAAAGTTAATGATATTTGCTAAAGAGTTTAGTCCAGAAGGAGCTAGTTTATGAGCAATAAAAGCACCTCCTGTTGCCCATAAAGCGCTGAGAGCTGTTGTACTCCAATAAATTCGAGAAACAGCATTTTGTTTTAGTGATCTGAAATTGAAAGGAACTGTTATATCATCATTAGCAGGGAGAGGTTGAGTAGGTAATAATGTATCACGTACGGTTCCACCTGAAAGTTCATGGATGGGTTTTTGACCAAAAAGCAATTCAACAACTGATTCATCAACAACAGCATTGTCATGAATATTAGAGGTAATAGCTGAAGCTTCATTTTCAGAAAGAATTTCTTCTTCTGAAGTAGCAATTTTTTGAATCAAATCATCTACATTAATTAGATTTTCGGAGTCATTTGATATTATTTTTTCAATCTCTGTGTTATTTGCGTTATTAAAGTCAAAGTTCATTGCCTTTTCAAGGGCTTCTTCTACTTCAATTTCAAATGTTTGCAATTTGGTTCTGCGTGCCATACTCGCCTCATACTCTTACAGATGGAAAAGGAATACGCCCTTATCCAGATAACTCCATATACTAACCGTTAATTGTTTAGAAAGGAATACATTTAAAGAAAAATTTAAAAACTTATCAATATAAAGTTAACGCAATTTTTGTTATGTGCTCAAAAATAGCAAAAAATATATTAAAAACAATATAATAGAAAATTATGATTATCACAAAATTTCTATATATAAATCAAGTTACAGGAAAATATTACGAGTTTAGTGTATCCAATGGGAAAAAATTTAATAGAAGTTGTAGTTAAATATTAATATAATGTTCTAGGGATCATTGCAAAATGTGAGGAGATATGGATATGCAATATGTAATGTTTATATTGGTGATCAATTGGTGAATCACATTATTCTGTTCTGCCTTTTTATATAAAAAGGAAACATATTAAATAATTGCATTTGAAACGCACTTGAATACAATTACTTTATCAAATTACTATCTTTCTAAATTAGAATAGACTAATCATTTATTCATTATAAAAAAAGCATAGTTATTATTTCTTTTAATAAGCAATATCATATATTTACTATTTTTATCAAGAAATAAAAGGTGAATTTCAAAATATATTTATTAATGCAAAGTAAGTCCTGAAAAGTTATTACACTTGATATCTAAAGTTATTACACTTGATATCTTATGTCGCTGATTTTTATGCTCATGACTCATAAAATATTATATTCTTCTCAATTATTAAGCAATATTTTGCGAAATTTTTAGTACGGATACATTGACAAGTTGGTACTTTCAGTCGATATATGCTTAATAAATATTGTAATAGATATTTATGTGTTTCGCAACAAAGGTGTAAAAATAATGGCAGAACGATCACAACACCTGCAAGATATGTTTTTGAATACAGTTCGCAAGCAAAAGATTTCTATTACAATTTTTCTTGTGAATGGTGTTAAACTGACAGGTATTGTCACATCATTTGATAATTTTTCTATCCTTCTATGCCGTGATGGGCATACGCAGTTAGTCTATAAACATGCTGTTTCTACAATTATGCCGGGACAATCTTTACAGTTTTTTGAAAATGAAGATGATAAATAAACAACCTACGGCATTGTATATCTGTTATCCTTTTTTATAATATTTAAGTTATCATGATAGGTAAAAATGAGAAGTCTGGAAAATTTATTTCACAGATTGGGGAGCGGATGCGTGTTGTTATTTTTTTACCGATTTATTCCTACAAATATAAGAGGCAAAAAACTTCACATGAACGTTCGGTAGATTCTCGGGTAAAAGAAGCGTTAGGATTAGCGTGCGCTATTAAGTTGAATGTTATTCATTATGAAATTGTCAATATTACCACCCCATGTTCTTCAACTTTGTTTAGGATAGGTAAGGTGAATAAATTTGCTCATTATATAAGTGAGCATCATATTACGCTTGCGATTGTAGATCATTTTTTAACACCAGTACAGCAACGTAATTTGGAAAAATTATGGAATTGTAAGGTTATTGATAGGACAGCTTTGATTCTTGAAATTTTTGGTGATCGGGCGCGAACAAAGGAAGGAGTGCTACAGGTAGAATTGGCGCATTTATCTTACCAAAAAAGTAGACTTGTGCGGAGTTGGACACATTTAGAGAGGCAACGTGGTGGTAGTGGTTTTTTAGGTGGTCCTGGTGAAACTCAAATTGAAGCAGATAGACGTCTTTTGCAAAATAAAATCATTCGTATCCGTCGCGAATTAGAAACCGTTGTTAAAACACGTGCTCTTCATAGAGCTAAAAGAAAAAAGATACCTTATCCTGTTATTGCTTTGGTGGGATATACAAATGCAGGAAAATCAACACTTTTTAACCATTTAAGTGATTCTAATGTGTTGGCAGAGGATATGCTGTTTGCAACTCTTGATCCAACTTTACGTAAAATTGTTCTTCCTCATGGACAAAAAGTTCTTTTATCTGATACTGTGGGTTTCATATCTAATTTACCAACACATTTAATTGCGGCTTTTAGAGCAACCCTTGAAGAAGTTATTGAAGCTGATTTAATTCTTCATGTAAGAGATGTATCGGATCCTGATCATTACGCTCATGCCCAAGATGTTTTAAAAATACTTTCAAGTCTTGGTGTTGATATTAATGACATGGATCATATTGTGGAAATTTGGAATAAGATTGATGTATTGGATCAACATGCATTAGGCATTTTGCAGACCAACTCAAAAAAATTATTAAATCCTGCATTGATGATGTCAGCCCTTACTGGTAAAGGCTTGAAACAGCTGTTAGCACTTATTGAAAAGAAAATTTTTGGGGATATGCAGAGTGTTGAGTTTATTTTAAAGCCTAACGAAATGAGAATTATTGATTGGTTCTATAAAAATTCTGGTCAGATAGAGCAGAAAAGCAATGATGATGGTTCTGTTACTGTTAAAGCAGTACTTACTGCCGAAGCAAAAAAACGATTAAATTATATAAAATAAAATATGTATTAAAGTTATCCTAAATAAAAAATTTTTTATTCTTATATTTTCTTATTTCTCAATAATATAAGTTTTAGTTAAGGGGATAGTTACTACTTTCTCTTAATAAAACGGTGTAATGTATTTTTCTGGTTAAAATAAAAATGAATCTTAAGTGCGATAAAAGATTGTTAGCACGCATAATGCCGCGAAAAGCTTTAACCGCTTTGTTATTAGCGATACACTGTGTATTGTTGATTTTATTATATTATTTTATTTGTCCGAAGCCCTACCAAGCAACATTAACATTTATGTTATCGGATTCTAGTGGGATACCATTATCGATTAATAAACAAAATAATATTATCGCATTACTGTTCTCGCAACCTGTTATTGTAAATTATTCAAATTCTGATAAGGCAATTCCTTATGATGTATATGTGAAAGATTTTTATAAAAATATTCAATTGTTACGCAAAGGTGACCTTATTAATCTTTCTTTTGAAGCAAAAACTGTTGAAGATGCTCGACAAGGCTTAGAAACCTGGTTTTCTAACTTTTCTGAGAAAATCATTAAGCGAGAGAAGCAATATGATAAAAGCACACTTTTTCATATCTTACAGACATTTCGTTCATCTATTGCTTCCACCATTCATCATGAAGCAAAACAGGCTGAGTTTAATAGTCTTTATGCACAATTAACGGATACAATTTTGAGACGTATTCGTTTAAAAAGTTTGAATTCAACTATTAAAATGATGCGTCAACAGGGACAATCTCTATTATCTTTATCATTTATCACAAATAATTTGGCTATTATTGCTCTTGAGGCTAAACTTAATCTCTTGAATACACAAAAAGCTCATATGGCTGTTCAGTTAGGTTGGGAGCATCCTCAAATCAAAGCGATGATTGCAGAAACAAAGGAACTTTCTGCTCAGTTAGAAAGTAAAATTTCTCAGATTGTTGATCAAATTCATTCAGATGCGATTATCGCAGAGAGTTTTGAAACACAATTAAGAGGGAAAATTAGCACTTTTGTGGAGGATCAATCTCAGTCCTTAAATCAGATATTAAATGAATTAGAAGATAAAATAGTGATAGAGGGACAAAATCAGCAGATAAATATGGATGCTCCTTCATTACAGAATATAAAGATTCATATGATAGCTCCAATAGAAGTAACTCCAATTTCTTTTATGGATTTTTATAGCAGAAATATTTTTGTTGCTATATTTGCAAGCTTAATCGCTTTGGGGGGAGCGCTATTATTGCAAAAATATTCTGGAGTTCAAAAAGTTCAATCGGAGAAAGAAAGTTTTAAAAGCAATGATAGTATTTCCTTATTCAAGGTAAGAAGAAACGAAGAAACTTTGATTACAATAGAGGAATTATTAGTTTTCCTGAAATCGCGTGTTTCCACAGTTGTTTCAATAATTGGACCAGAAGCAGCACAAATGGCAGCAAAATTATCTCTTCATCTTATCAAAGAACAAAAAATGATCTTGCTGGTAGATATTTCTGGGCAACAAATAGAAAAAGTGATTGGCCCACGTCGAGGATTGAGCGATGTCTTAACAGGAAGTGCGCAATTGCACGATGTTATTTATCATGATTATGATACGGGGATTGATATTTTGCCGCGGGGATTAACAAGTGCTAAGTGTGCAAAAAAATTTTCAAATATTATCCCTGTTATATTGGAAGAATTTAAAAAAGATTATGATTTTATTATTTTAGAAATGACTGTCGAACCTGAATATGAACTTGAGAAAATTGCAGAATCAACAAACTATTATGTTTGCAGTGTTCCATTTGATAAACATAATTGGATGGCAAAAATGGTATATAGATTTCCAAAGGTTGTTTATCATGTAAACTCATAATTGTAATATGAAAGAATAGTAATAATTATATTTTATAGCAAGGCTTTGTTTTTTTATAGAACATTAATGTATTAATGTGTTGAAATGACTAAAACTTAATGTTTAAATTTTGGAAAATTGCAGTTGTAGATGAATTGGAGACAATCAGAAGTGACAATAAAAAGATTGAACAATATAGCTTTGACACCGCTGCAGAAACAAAATCGAAAACAGATTCAGATATGGCTTTATGCTGTTTTATTGCTTTGTTTAGCAATTGTCTTAATAGGTGGTGCTACCCGTTTAACAGGGTCTGGATTATCGATAACTGAATGGAAGCCAATTTATGGTGTAATTCCTCCAATTAGTATAGAACAATGGCAGGAAGAGTTCTTGAAGTATCAACAGATAGCGCAGTATAAGGTGCTCAATCGTGATATGACTTTAAATGCATTTAAAGTGATTTTTTGGTGGGAATGGGGGCACCGTTTTCTTGGCCGTTTGGTTGGCCTTGTAGCTTTGTTGGGTTTAATTTGGTTTTGGGCGACTAAACGCATTGAAAAAAATATTTTTCTTCAGCTTATGGCTGTACCAGTTCTTATTGCTATTCAAGGTGTTATTGGATGGTGGATGGTGGCTTCTGGTTTGGGTCAAAGCAATTTGACAAGCGTTAGCCAATATCGTTTAGCACTTCACCTAATAACGGCATGTTTTGTTATTATTTTTGTTACTTATTTATCTCGAGGTCTTACAGAATATTCAGAGCAACCAGCAGATCAATCAGTACAACGTTTTGCAGGTTGGTTTGTTTTTTGCATTTTAATTGAGATTTATTTTGGTGCTTTAGTTGCCGGTCTCCATGCAGGTAAGGTTTATAATACATGGCCATTGATAGATGGACAGATTGTACCTGATGGATTACTGAATTATAACCCAGTTTGGCTCAGTTTGTTTGAAAATCCTTTGACAGTGCAATTTATACATCGTTTTTTTGCTTATTTTTTATTTATTATAGCGATTTTTCATGTTTTGTATGTAAATAAAAAAAATCCCCACTCAATGCATGCTCGTCGTGCATTTTTATTATTTATTATCATAGTTGCTCAGGCATTTTTGGGTATTGTTACATTATTAAATGAAGTGCCAATTAGTTGGGGGCTTATTCATCAAAGTATTGCGTTAGTAGTATTGTGCTTTTCAGTTGCTCATTGGCGCGCCACAAAAGGAGCATATCTTGCTCTTAAATAAGAATTTGACTTTAAAAAAAATTTTACCTTTCTGAGAGCATTAAATCAAGATTTTGAACAGCGGATGCAGATGCTCCTTTTCCCAGATTATCTAATATAGAACAAAGATTGAAAATACCTTCATTTTCATTGCCAAAAACAAAAAGTTTCATACTGTCTTTATGTGCTAAGGATTCTGGATCTAGTTTGGTTAGTGTTTCGGTTTCTTCTTTTGATGCAACGGATATTGCATTTTGTTCATTGTAATGGATATGAAGAATTTCACGAAGATTAGAACAGCTAGCTGATTTTGTGAATAAATTACGATGTAGAGGAATATTAACAATCATTCCTTGAGGAAAACGACCAACACTTGGTACAAAAACGGGTGTTTGGCTGATCTGTCCGTGAATTTTGATTTCTGGAATATGTTTATGATTAAGATTCAAACCATAAATAAAATAGTTTTCTTTCAGAGAGTCTTTTCGGGATTGATTTTCCATTTGAGCAATTAATTGTTTACCACCACCTGTATAACCAGATATAGCGTTAATTGATATTGGGTAATCAGAATCTATTAAACCTGCTTCACGTAATGGTCGAATCAAACTAATTGCACCAGTTGGATAACATCCAGGATTTGCAACGTAGCGTGCTTCTTGGATACGTTTTTTTTGTCCTGCTGTCATTTCAGGAAAGCCGTAGACCCAATCTGGGGCAGTACGGTGTGCTGTTGAGCTGTCAATAATTCTAATTTTTTTTTTATTTTTAAGTAGGTTAATTGTTTCCCGTGCAGCTTTATCTGGAAGACATAAAATAACAATGTCGGCTTGATTAAGATAGTCTTGTCGAGAATCAAGCTTATGCCGATCTTCATGAGGAATAGACAGTAACTCTAAATCAGAACGTTTTGCCAGTCGCTTTTGTATTTGTAGTCCGGTTGTTCCGTGTTCACCGTCAATAAAAATTTTTGTTGCCATTTATTATCCTTGAATTCAATTTTTTTGTTAGAACTACAGCTTATTATTTTTCCTGTTTGATAAAGAGTATAATAAAAAATTACGTATATAAATTTTAACATGTAATTTTGTGCGTCATTTATTTTTGTGAAGATAGGATTTATTGATTAAAATAACAAAAGCATAGGTTGAATTCTTGCTGTATTTACGGTTTTTGAATTTAAATTTTTCAAAAGATTTTGTCTATAAAATTTGCTGTGTTACCTTCTATTATTTTAATTTCTAATGTTAGGACATGTTTTATGACCAAGCAAGCAAATGATCTGCGTAAGTGTTTTTTTAATGATAGTTTAGAAGTTGCTGATTCTGCGGTGTTTAATGCAATTAGTGGTGAGCTTGGACGTCAGCGTTATGAGATTGAATTGATCGCTTCAGAAAATATTGTTTCAAGGGCGGTTCTTGAAGCTCAGGGATCGATTTTGACCAATAAATATGCAGAAGGTTATCCAGGAAAGCGTTATTATGGTGGTTGTCATTTTGTTGATTTGATTGAAGAATTAGCAATTGAGCGAGCAAAAAAGCTTTTTGGTGCAGCTTTTGTAAATGTGCAACCTAATTCTGGTAGCCAAATGAATCAGGCCGTATTTTTAGCTTTGCTTCAGCCTGGTGATACATTTATGGGGCTGGATTTGAATTCTGGTGGTCATCTCACCCATGGCTCACCCGTTAATATGTCAGGCAAATGGTTTAATGTTGTTTCTTATGGTGTGCGTCAAGAAGATCAGCTTCTGGATATGGAGGAAATAGAACGTTTGGCAAAAGAGCATAAACCAAAGCTTATTTTAGCAGGTGGAACAGCCTATTCACGCATATGGAATTGGAAAAGGTTCCGTGAAATTGCAGATGAAATTGGAGCATATTTGATGGTTGATATGGCTCATATTGCAGGTTTAGTTGCTGGTGGTGCTCACCCTTCGCCTGTACCATATGCTCATGTTGTGACTACTACAACGCATAAATCATTGCGCGGTCCCCGTGGTGGTATGATATTAACGAATGATGAAGCCTTAGCCAAAAAAATTAACATGGCAGTTTTTCCTGGTCTTCAAGGTGGTCCTTTAATGCATGTCATTGCAGCTAAGGCTGTTGCATTGGGAGAAGCTTTGCAACCTGCTTTCAAAGATTATATTGCTAATGTGGTTGTTAATGCTAAAACTTTAGCAGAAAGCTTAAAAAATAATGGTTTTAATATTGTTTCTGGTGGTACGGACAATCATTTATTTTTAGTAGATTTGCGTTCTAAAAATATAACAGGAAAGGGTGCAGAACGAGCTTTGGGGTGCGCTAATATTATTTGCAACAAAAATAGTATTCCTTTTGATCACGAGAAGCCATCGATAACTTCAGGGATTCGTTTGGGTACTCCTGCCGCAACAACGCGTGGTTTTGCAGAAAGTGAGTTTACTCAAATTGGAAATTTTATTGCAGAGGTTCTTGATGGTCTTAGCTTGGCACGAAGCGATGGAGACAATACTTCAGTTGAAAGAGCTGTCAAAAAGAAGGTAAATGATATGACAAGTAAATTTCTTTTTTATTCTTTTTGAGTTCTTGTTGAGGTGTAGAAAAGATGCGTTGCCCTTATTGCCAATGTGAAGATACACAGGTTAAAGATTCACGTCCTACGGAAGAGGCAACAGTCATTCGTCGTCGACGTGTATGTTCTGTTTGTGGTGGTCGTTTTACAACTTTTGAACGTGTTCAGCTGCGTGAACTTTTTGTTCTCAAAAAAAGTGGTCGGTGTGAGTTGTTCGATCGTGATAAATTAATGCGGTCGGTTAATATAGCTGTACGTAAACGTAATATTGATCCTGAGCATATTGAGCAGGCGATTTCCGGTATTGTGCGCCAGCTTGAGAGTTTAGGAGAGCCTGAGATTCCTTCAGAAAAAATTGGTCATCTTGTGATGGAATCTTTAAAAGGTATTGATGATATTGCTTATATTCGTTTTGCTTCTGTATATCGTGATTTCCGTAATGCGAGTGATTTTCATAATGTGATAGATGAATTATCAAAAGGTGCAACGGATATAGAATCTTTTTTTGATGAGTAGAGAAGCACAAGATAAACGATTTATGGCTGCTGCTATTCGCTTAGCAGAACGTCATATTAATCTTACGGGTAAAAATCCTTCTGTTGGTGCATTAATTGTAAAAAATAATGAAACAGACGCATCTATTGTTGGTTATGGTGTGACTGCTGTTCAGGGAAGACCTCATGCTGAAGTGCAAGCTTTACTTATGGCTGGTCCTTTGGCCTATGGTGCGACTGCCTATATCACTTTGGAGCCATGTTCACATTATGGAAAAACTCCACCATGTGTTAATGCACTAATAGATGCAGGTATTGCTCGAGTTGTCATTGCTCTTCCTGATCCTGATCAACGGGTGTATGGTCGTGGTATTGCTCTTTTACGTTCAGCGGGTATTGAGGTTGTTGAAGGAGTTTTGGCTGAAGAGGCTTTTGAAACATTAAGTGCTTATTTATGTGTAAAGAAATTGCAGCGTTGTGAAGTCACTTTAAAAATGGCTATTTCTGCAGATAATGGTGTGGGCAAAAAAGGGCAAAGTAATTTAAAGATTAGTGGAGAAATTTCTCATTCACAAACTCACATTCTGCGTGCTCAAAATGATGTTATTATGGTTGGTATTGGTACTATATTAGCAGATGATCCAAAATTAGATTGTCGTTTACCAGGACTTGAAATGCGTTCACCTATACGCGTTATTTTGGATAAAAATTTACGTATTCCTCTTGATGCAAAAGTTGTGCAAACAGCAGCGAATATCCCCACATGGGTGATTTGTGGTACAGTTCTTTCGAAAAAAAGAAAGAAAATAGCTTTAGAACAATATGGTGTAACTGTATGTTCAGTGGAGGCTAACAATAATTTGATACCGCCTCTTGCTATTTTAAGGTTACTTTATCAGCGTAAAATCAATAGTGTTTTACTTGAGGGGGGAGCAAAGACAGGAGAAATATTTTTAAATGCTAGTTGTGTAGACCGGTTGATATGTTTTTATGCACCGATTATTTTAGGGAAAGATCGAATTGAAGCTCCCCATTTTGAATCTTATCTTTCAGAGTTTAATAAAATTGAAATGAGAATGCTGGGAAATGACCGTTTGTACAAATGGAGGCGTAAGATACTATGTTCACAGGGATCATAACCGATATTGGTTGTATTGAAGATATTCAACCTTTAAAACAGGGAATACGTTTAAATATTTCTACTCATTATGATGTGGAGAGTTTAAAAATAGGCGCATCAATTGCTTGTTCAGGTATTTGTTTGACAATTGTTGAGCGTGCACTCAAATCTACAGCTACTCATTGGTTTGCTGTTGAGGCATGGGAAGAGGCACTATGTTTGACTAATCTTACACAATGGACAAAAGGAACTTTTGTTAATTTAGAGCGTTCGTTACGGCTTGGTGACGAAATAGGGGGACATCTGGTTTTCGGCCATATCGATGGTCTAGCCGAGATTATTGAGAAAAAAAATGAAGGTGATGCGACTCGTTTTCATTTACAAGTCCCAATGCAATTAGCTCCCTTTATTGCAGAAAAGGGTTCTATTGCACTTAATGGGACATCATTAACTGTTAATTATGTTGAAAATAATATTTTTGATGTCCTTATTATCCGTCATACGCTTGAGATGACAATATGGGGACAAGCTGAGGTTGGAGATCAGGTGAATTTAGAAGTTGATCAATTGGCTCGTTATGTAGCTAGACTTTCAGACTTTAAAATGAAAAATGGATAGCTGGAAAATTATTATATTTTTTCTTAAACTTGAGATTGTGTAATTTAAAGTTTCTTTATTAATTTTTCTGGTAGGAGCCGTATGACAAAAAACACACATAAAAAATTGCGTATTTTGATTGTTGAAGCGCGTTTTTATGATAAAATTTCTGACTCTCTTCTTGCAGGTGCGGTTAGTGTTTTGAAAAAAGCTGAAGTGAGTTACGATATTGTAACTGTTCCAGGAGCTTTAGAAATTCCTGGTGCGATAGTCATTGCTGAAAAAAATAATGAAATATGCTATGATGGTTATGTAGCGCTTGGTTGTGTTATTCGGGGGGAAACATATCATTTTGAAATTGTGGCTGATAATTCTTGTCGAGCATTGATGGATTTAACTATTTATCAACAATTGGTTATTGGCAATGGCATTTTGACCGTTGAAGATGAATTTCAAGCATGGGATCGTGTGAGAGACGATGAAAAAAATAAAGGTGGTTTTGCCGCTCAAGCCGCTTTATGTATGATTGCTCTAAAGAAAAAGTTTGGAGATAATCATTAAATATGGCTTATATAAAAAGCAAAGATTCTCTACGTTTAGCTAATAAACGAGGAGCAGCAAGGCTCGCTGCTGTGCAAGCACTTTATCAAATGGATATAATTGGCACTGGCGTTATAGAAATAATAGCTGAATATGAAGCTTATCGTTTAGGAAAAAATATTGATGGTGATCAGTATCTTGATGCTGATTTTCAATGGTTTTGCTCTATTATTGTTGGTGTTGTAAAAGATCAAAAACAACTTGATCCTATGCTTCATCAAAAACTTTCTGAAGAATGGGCGCTTTCACGGCTTGATTCTACATTACGGGCAATTTTACGCGCAGGTTTGTGGGAGTTAATAAACCGTAAAGATGTACCTGTCGCTGTTATTATAAATGAATATGTCGATATAGCAAAAGCTTTTTTTGAAAGTGATGAACCGAGGCTTGTAAATGCAGTTCTTGACAATATAGCAAAGGAAATTGGTCGCTAAATTATGATAAAATCCCTTTAATATCGGGATTTTGTTAAATATTCTTAGAAAACTAATGGTTAACAACTGGATCATTATTAGGATCTGGAGCACCTTTGATGAGCTGAAGCAAAAATGGTTGATCATTACCACCGGTTGGTGTCGTGTATGTGATAAAGTCGAAAATTTTCCCATCCTGTAGACCATAATTTGCTATTTTTATAACTTGACGATCTTTGTTAAAATAAATAGCCAAAACTTTACGATCGGTAATTTTAGTTTTCATAAACCGCATTTTTCGGTATCTAGTTTGTGAAATATAATAGAAAACCTCATTATCGTAATGTGTTTTCAGAGAAGGAGATCCTAAAGCTAAAAGAACTTGCTCTTGACTTGAACCAACAGAAACAGAATCAAGGGCATTTTTGTCAAGAATATAACCTTCTTGATATATTTGACTTGAATTGAGAGAATTATATATCTGACTTGAGTTTAAAGAACTAATTGAATTACACCCTGCAATTCCCATTGCACTTACTATTGAGAGGCCAATCAATAATTTACGTTTAGTTAAGTTTGTTATGTGGGGTATTTGAAACAATGATATCTCCATTTTACACTTAAAATATATGATGAAAAGGTAATCTCAAGTCTTTCTTAAATTTTTGATTTAATATCATTCACCATATCTTACACTAATTTACTTTATTATAATGCCATATAGAGTTTCTTTAGAAAAGAAGAAATTTCATAAAATATAATCTGGTCAAATAGAAGATAGGGTATAATATGCTCTATTTATTTTTGGAGTTTCTAATGGCTGTTTCAAGTATTTCTCAAATGGAATTTGCTTTAACTTATCTAGTATCAGTACGCTCATTACCTATAAAAGGAATAAAAGTTCATATTTGTGCAGATCAGCATGAATGTGCACAATTGGCTAAGAATCATAATTTAGTTGATGTAAAATTTTTTGAAGGAGAATTTTATATTTTACCATGGAAAAAGCGTGGAGTACGTGTAAAAGGTTTATTACAAGCACGTATAATACAATCATGTGTTATTACATTAGAACCATTGGAAGATATTATTCTTGAGAATATTAATATTGTTTTTGTTCCTGAAGATTCAAATTTGGTTAAACCTAAAATATCAGAGGATACAGGTGAATTATTTTTAGATGTGGAGGGAGCAGATATACCAGAAGTGTTTTATGGTGATAAGATTGATATTGGTGCAGTCATGGAAGAATTTTTAGAATTATCAATTAATCATTATCCACGCAAAGAAGGGGTTAATTTAGATATGATTGAAAATTTAAAAAAAGTTGAACAAAATTCGTCACCCTTTTCTGTTTTGAAAAAATGGAAGTGATTGTAAACATATAAAAAGAAATTGTTTATTGTATGCTGGTATAAAAACAGTCTTTTCTACGAAGAAGTTATAGCGGTAATTTTTATAATTGTTTGATAGCAAACAGTTGCGACGTAAATTAAAGATATAGGATAAGAAAGCGTGATTAAAATTTCTGTGGATGTAATGGGTGGTGATTATGGTCCAGAAGTTACTCTTGCGGGGGCTGCAATTGCTCAGAAATATTTGCCAAATATCCATTTTTTATTTTATGGGGTAGGTGAAGTTGTTGAACCGATTTTAAAAAAATACCCTCATTTGGTTGCAGCATCATGCTTTTATCCTACAGAAAGTTATACGCGTATGGATGAAAAACCAAGCCAAGCACTTCGTACTGGGCGTGGTAAATCATCAATGTGGCATGCGATTGAGGCTGTAAAAAATGGCAAGGCTGATGCTTGTGTTTCTGCTGGTAATACTGGTGCACTTATGGCAATGTCTTATTTTTGTTTAAAAATGATGGCAGAAGCTGAACGTCCTGGTATCGCCGGTATTTGGCCAACTCTTCGTGGTGAGAGTATTGTTTTAGATGTTGGTGCAACAATTGGTGCATCTGCTAGTCAATTGGTTGATTTAGCAGTTATGGGTGCTGGAATGTTCAGGGTTTTATATCATATTGAAAAACCAAGCGTTGCGTTGTTAAATGTGGGAGTCGAAGCAGTTAAAGGCTTGGATGAAATAAAGAAAGCAGGAATAATATTACGTAAAGTGCAATTAGATGGTTTAGAATATAAAGGATTTATCGAAGGAAATGATATTGGAAAAGGAACCATTGACGTTGTTGTCACTGAGGGATTTTCCGGTAATATTGCTTTAAAAGTTGCAGAAGGAACTGCACGACAGATAGCGGAAACCTTAAATATTACTATGCGTAGTTCTATTTTTTCATATTTTGGTTACCTTGTGTCGCGAAGTGCTTTTCGTAAATTGAAACATAAAATGGATCCAGATAGGGTTAATGGTGGTGTTCTTTTAGGCTTAAATGGTATTGTTATAAAAAGTCATGGTGGTGCTACTGCTAACGGTTTTGCTGCTGCTATTCGCGTTGGTTATGAAATGGTGAGTAATGGACTCTTAAAAGAAATAGCCACGGATTTATTGCTTTTTCATGAGAGTAAAGCATCGCTTTTGGATGATGAGGGTAAAGCTGTGATGAATATGGAGATGGTATGATAGGTATTTGCAATATAGAGGAGAAATTTCAGGAGAAGGTTAAGGTGACATGATTCGATCAGTTATTTGTGGTGTAGGAAGTGCCTTACCAAAAAAAAGCTTATCGAATGATGAGATTGCGGAATTGGTTGAAACATCTGATTCGTGGATTGTTCAACGCACAGGAATTCGTCAACGTCATATTGCTGATGATAATGAAACTACCGTTTCTTTAGGAATAAAAGCTGCACAAGCAGCTCTAGCAAATACTGGTATGACAGTAAAAGATATTGATTGTATTATTCTAGCAACTTCAACACCTAACCGTACTTTTCCTGCTTCTGCTGTTGAAATTCAGCGAGCTTTGGGAATGAGACATGGTTTTGCCTTTGATATTCAAGCTGTTTGCTCTGGTTTTATTTTTGCGTTGGTAACAGGAGACGCTTATCTGCGCTGTGGAGCAGCTAAGAGAATTTTAGTGATTGGATCTGACACATTTTCTCGAATTTTAGATTGGCAAGATCGTACAACATGTGTTTTATTTGGTGATGGTTCAGGTGCAGCTATTTTAGAAGCGCAAGAATTTGAAGGTACTTCTGCTGATTATGGTATATTATCTGCTAAATTGCGTTCTGATGGTGAATATGCTGATAAGTTGTACGTTGATGGTGGTCCTTCAACAACACAAACAACAGGTTACCTACGTATGGAAGGACGGGAGGTTTTTAAACATGCAGTTGGTATGATAACTGATGTCGTTGATAATTGTTTTGCAGCTGTTGAGATGAAGCCTTCTCAATTAGATTGGTTTGTGCCTCATCAAGCTAATAAACGTATTATTGAAGCATCAGCTAAAAAGTTAGGAATCGCGAAAGACCGGATTATTATTACCATCGATCAGCATGGTAATACATCTGCAGCATCGGTACCGCTAGCTTTAGCAACTGCTGTTCAAGATGGAAGAATTAAAAAAGGAGATCTTATTATGCTAGAGGCTATGGGTGGAGGTTTTACATGGGGTGCGATTCTTATCCGTTGGTAAATTATAGCCACTTGACCATATTTAAATAAAACGTATAAATTTCTTTATAATTTTTAATATTTAAATAGGTGATGATAATGACAAGTAAGACAGTAACACGTGCAGACTTGGCTGGCGCTGTTTGTAGAAAGGTGGGCTTGTCACACACTGAATCAGCCGATTTAGTTGAGTTAGTCTTGAATGAAATTTGCAATTCACTTGTCAAAGGTGAAATGGTTAAATTATCTTCTTTTGCAACTTTTCAAGTTCGTAATAAAAGTGAACGAATTGGACGAAATCCAAAAACAGGTGTTGAAGCATCCATCCCACCACGGCGTGTAGTAACATTTAAGGCTGCAAATGTGCTTAAGAAAAGAATTTTAGATACACATCGTGCAAAGAAAAAATAATTTTGTACAAATAAGCAGTATTAAGATGTTTGTTTTTTTGTTAAAGAATTTTATATTTATTAGACTCTTTTCTTTTATATTTTAAGCTGAGAATTCCTTATTGAAGATTCATGAATATGATTTCATATTATGATCAATAACCATAAAATCATTGATATAATTTTAGGTGAGGTATTATAAAATGGATAAAAGCCCCGATGCTTTTCGCACAATTAGTGAAGTGGCTGATTTGTTGGGGATTCCGCAGCATGTATTAAGATTTTGGGAAACGCGGTTTGGTCAGATTAAACCATTGAAACGTGGGGGTGGGCGTCGTTATTATCGCCCTAATGATATTGATTTACTCAATGGTATCAAACAATTACTTTACGGACAAGGTTATACTATAAAAGGTGTACAACGTATTTTAAAAGAGAAGGGTTCTTCTTTTGTTGTTGCATTTGGTAATGGTGATCTTGATGCTATGAATATTGTAATAGAAAAAAAATGTGTAGAACAGGAATCCAAATCTATTTCGGCTAAATCAAAAAAGACAGCGTTTGGGCTTTTGGGGTTTATGAAGAGTGAAGGGGAAGCGTCGGTTGGCGCTATTAATAATCATCGAGATAAAACTGATAAAGTATTGTTGCAGGAAGTACTATTTGAGTTAATTGAGTGTAAGCGCATTCTTGACAAAGCTCGATAATTATAATCTACTATTGGTTTGTAGTATTTTTTTATGATATCAGTTGTTGGTTAAACGGCGTAAATCTGGTGGTATCGCTTCATCTAGCAGTTGTTTAATCACTTCTTCTAGAGATAAAAGGCTTTGTTCTACACTTCCTAAGCGGCGCATATTGACACTATTTGTTTCAGCTTCGCGTTTGCCACACACCAAAATTACAGGAATTTTTTGTAAAGAGTGTTCACGTATTTTGTAGTTAATTTTCTCATTGCGGGAATCCAATATCACTGAAAGACCAATAGCTTTGAGTTTTGCTGTTATTTTTTTCGCATAATCATTCGCATCGGATGTAATCGTTGCCACAGCAATCTGTTGAGGCGCAAGCCAAAACGGCATATGACCAGAAAAGTTTTCGATTAATATACCGAGAAAACGCTCCATTGATCCAAAAATAGCTCGATGGATCATAACAGGCTGGCGTTTTTCTGAATCCTTATCAATATAGAATGCTCCAAAGCGCTCAGGTAAATTAAAGTCTACTTGCGTTGTTCCGCATTGCCATTCTCGGCCAATAGCATCTTTCAGTGTATATTCAAATTTTGGTCCATAAAATGCGCCCTCACCAGGAAGAATACTTATTCTAACACGTCCTGAAGATTTTTTCTCAATAGTTTTAAGAACAGATGTCATGATATTTTCAGCATGGTCCCACAATTCATCTGAGCCAACACGTTTTTCTGGGCGTGTTGAGAGCTTAAGGCTGATTTCTTCAAAACCAAAATCGGCATAGGTTGATAAAATCAAATCATTGATACTGAGACATTCATCAGCTAATTGTTCTTCAGTGCAAAAAATATGTGCGTCATCTTGTGTAAAGCTACGTGCCCGCATAAGACCATGTAAAGAACCTGAGGGCTCATAACGATGAACAAGGCCAAATTCAGCCAGTCTAATGGGCAAATCACGATAAGATTTTAAACCATGTTTAAAGATCTGCACATGGCCAGGACAATTCATTGGTTTAAGAGCATAAATATATTCATTATTCCAATCATCAGCTGCTGGAATTGTTTTGAACATATTTTCTTTGTACCATCTCCAGTGACCTGACACTTCCCAAAGTGATTTATCAAGAACTTGTGGTGCCTGAACTTCGGCATATTTATGATCATCGAGACGACGACGCATGTAACTGATCAAATTTTGGAACATTTTCCAGCCTTTTGGGTGCCAAAAAATCATTCCTGGACCTTCCTCTTGAAAATGAAATAAATCCATTTCACGTCCTAAGCGGCGATGATCCCGTTTTTCAGTCTCTTCTAGCATATGAAGATAGACTTTTAAGTCATTTTCATTAGTAAATGCTGTACCATAAATTCTCGTTAACATAGGATTATTAGCATCACCACGCCAATAAGCACCTGCAACTTTCATCAATTTAAATGCATTACCAATTTGGCCAGTAGATTGCATATGTGGACCACGGCAAAGATCAAACCAGTCGCCTTGATAATAGACTTTCAAATCTTGATCATCGGGGATAGCATCAATAAGCTCGATTTTATAGAGTTCATTTTTTTCAGAAAAAATCTTCTTAGCTTTTTCACGAGACCAAATTTCTTTTCTAAAAGGTTTATTGCGTTGAATAATTTCACGCATTTTTTTTTCAATGATAGTGAGGTCATCTAATGTAAAAGGTTGTTTACGTGCAAAATCATAATAAAAACCGTTTTCAATAACTGGACCAATTGTAACTTGCGTTTCAGGAAAAAGCTCTTGTACTGCTTCAGCTAAAACATGTGCGCAATCATGGCGTATCAATTCAAGTGCACGTGGATCATCGCGAGTAATGATTTCTACTTGTCCAGATTGTCCTAATGGGTCTGAGAGATCTCTAAGAACTCCATCAAGACTATAGGCAACTGCTTTTTTTGCGAGGAAATTAGAAATAGATTTGGCTAATTCTAAACCAGTTATTTCGGTTGGGTAATCGCGTTTTGAGCCATCAGGAAAAGAAAGAGAAATAGAGCAAGACATAAAGAACCTTTTTAATCCAATTCCGCTAACGATTGCGGATGGTTTCGTGAACATTTAGCAACAATCAATTAAAACTAATAGGCTAATTTCCTATCAATTCTTTTTATGCATAATGCATTAAAAAAGAAAGAATTATTTATTACGTTTGATAGAAATTTTCCAATAATGCCAAGGCTTATAGGAATTCTCAATAGAGGTAGGTACTGGATCAAAGCCATTTGTTCCAAAGGGACAACAACGGATAAGACGAAAAAATCCCATCCATGCACCTGCCCATAGACCATGGCGCGCAATCGCTTCATAGGTATATTCTGAACAAGTTGGTCTGTGACGACACTGATTGCCTATAAAGTTAGACAGCATTATTTGGTAGAAACGTATTAGTCCAATACCAAGTAATCGTCCAGGTGTTTTCTGCCAAGGTCCTGTGTAATTTCTTGTGTACGTTTTTTTTGTTTTTACGTGTTGTTTAGCCATTCATTTTTTCTTCAATTTGTTTAATACAATCTATGACTGCATCAAAAGTAAGCATTACTGATCCATGGCGTGTTTTATAGTCTTTAATAGGCTGTAGGCAAGCAAATGCTTCAAATGGAGCTGAAGGGGGAGGGCCATTTTTTGTTAACATATGCTGAATAATTTCATGTAATATTTTAAGGTCTTGTGTTTTTTGGCCAATAATATGATGTGCAAGAATAGAAGATGAAGCTTGTCCAAGTACACATGCGCATATTTCATGGGCAAAATCTGTTATAGTGCTATTTTCTATTTTTAGGTCTACGGTAACAGTCGATCCACAAAAGCGTGCACATTTTTTTGATGTTGCATCCGGATTATTAAGACGGCCAATTTTGCTTATATGTGCAGCATGTTCAATTATTTTATTACTGTAGACATTTTCAATCATAAGCTATTATCTAAACTTTTAAAAGTTATTGCTGTTTAAGTTTTTAACTCGTTTATATAAAAATTATAAAAATAGATATATAATAAACATTTTATACATAATAAGTTGGAGTTTTTTTAATGCGTGATGTGATTGAAGAAGGAGCAACTAATTCATTTCTCTCTGAGCAAAAAAAGCCTAGTGTTGAAGAAATAGAGATGGCAATTCATACATTGCTGTTATGGATAGGAGAAAATCCAAATCGAGAAGGGCTGTTAAATACTCCAAGTCGTGTTGCTAAAGCGTATCGTGAACTTTTTACTGGTTATAACGAATCAGTTGAAGAAATTTTAGGTACAGTTTTTGAGGAAGTTTCAGGGTATAATGAACCAGTTATAATGAAGAATATCTCTTTTTATTCACATTGTGAACATCATATGCTTCCAATTATTGGTAAAGCTCATATCGCTTATCTTCCTGATAAAAAAGTTGTTGGACTTTCAAAAATTGCACGTGTTGTAGATGCTTTTTCTCGTCGTTTACAAACACAAGAAACCATGACGGCACAAATAGTTGATGCTCTGGAAACACATCTAAAGCCTCATGGTGTTGCTGTAGTAGTTGAGGCTGAGCATATGTGTATGAATATGAGAGGGATACGAAAGCAAGGAACTACGACAATTACAACAAGTTTTCATGGATATTATCAAAGTGATCAAGTGGCACAAGCTAGTTTTATGTCATTGATACGCTAATTATGGTAAGATGTGCATTTTAAGAATTTATGTTATTAAACATGAAGTAGCGTGAAATAAAATAAGTTATAAGAATACAAAAATAAACTTGTACCTTACTGTATGATTTGTTAAATGCGGAGAGTGATGTTTCTACCTTGTGCGGTCGTGGCGGAATTGGTAGACGCGCAGCGTTGAGGTCGCTGTGGGGCAACTCGTGGAAGTTCGAGTCTTCTCGACCGCACCATTTGTGTTTTTTGTGATTGATGTTAAGGTACAGATAAGAGTGGGCATTAGTGTGCGAATTCTGTGCATTTTTTATTATAATGTCTTATTATAATTACTTTATTGCAGATCGTTAGAAACTGTATCTTCTGTTATTACTATAGGTACGAAATATGAGCTCTTTTTTAATTTAATAAGATTGGGTAGTATCGTAGTGAAAAGTGTTGTGTTTTTTAAATATTTAGTATTTTTTATTTGCATTACTTTATTAGTTGCATGTGATGGGTCGCGTGCTGTACTTTGGCATGGAATACATGCAACACCGTCTATGGTTGCTGTACAACGAAAAGTTGAAAAACCAATTCCTCCGAAAGCTATTATCCCAGTGTATGTTGCTACAAGTCGTATGATGCAGGATAATTATTCTCAGCCTTATGGAGCAGAACGGTCAAATAAAGTACACTACAACCGCGTTGATGTAGGAATTCCTCAAAAACATGTTAAAGGTGTAGTTGAGACAAATGCTTATAAACCGAGTCATGATAAATATTTTGCAGCAGTCGCTTTGCAAAAATATGAGAATAAGGAGCAGTTTAAACAGCAATTAAATATTGCGTTAGCAAAAAAGCCAAAAGGAAAAAAAGAAATTTTCCTTTTTATTCATGGTTACAATAATAATTTTGCAGACGGTACGTTTCGTACAGCTCAATTTGCTTACGATTATTCTTTGAATGTTGTTAATGTACACTATTCATGGCCTTCGGCTGGTGCAATACCTCTTTATATTTATGATCGTGATAGCGCCAATTTTGCACGTGATGGATTGATAGAACTTCTGATAACTATCAGTGAAACAAATGCTGATCACGTCTCAATTATTGCGCATTCTATGGGCAATCTTGTTACGATGGAAGCATTTAGAACTCTAGCATTACAAGGAAAATACAAGCTAATTCATCGCATTACAAGTTTTTTAATGGCAGCGCCGGATATTGATCTTGATGTATTTGAACGTCAACTTAATGATATTAAACAATTACCTCAACCAACAGCTATTTTGGTATCTCGTAAAGATAAAGCGCTTGCTGTTTCAAGAAAGCTTACAGGTGGACACCCTCGTGTAGGAGATGGCTCAAATATTGAAATGTTGTGGAAGAATGGAATAGCTATTCTTGATTTATCTAATGTTGATGGCGGGACGCATAATGTATTTGCATCTTCACCAACATTAATGGCTCTATCTCGAGAGGGATCTTTAGCTTCAACAATTATGCAAGGAACAGAATTATCACCTAGTCAAGCGATTCTTTCTGATGGTAGCAATATTTTAAAGAAAACCACCGATTTTATCCTTTATACACCTATGCACCTCTTATCTCCATTAACCAATCATTAAATATAAAAAAAAACAAATATAATAATTGGATATAAATAAATTAGAAAAGAGATTTTTTAGCATTTTCTTTAGAATGGTTCTATAGGACTAAAAATGAATAGTGGGATAAATCTATACAATTAATCATTAGGTAGCTTTATGATGGTTAAAAAAAAACACTATACTAATACACTTACGTTAGTTGATTATTTGTCTTATTCTGCAGTTAGACTATTAAATATTCATGCTATGCTTTTAAAAGTAAGAAAAGACAATATAGGCGGAGCGCCAGATTTATTACATAAAATTGATGTTACTAAACAGCAGTTAGATGAAATAAGTTATGCTCTTGTTTTAGAATATCGTAAACGTCAAGAAAATGAGCATTTTTTAAAACAAATTTTAATGTCAATTTCCGATCAAATTTTTTCACTTAATAATAGTTTTAGAGAAACTAGTCGCCTTTTATTTCAAGAAATACGAACTCTCCAATCACAAATTCAGTGTTTTTATGAAGGTGAGGGGAGACAACATTCATTAACTGATAATCAAGAATCGTCTTATTCTTCGTCCAAAATTGATGAAATTATTCAACGATTACAAAAAGCGCGTCAAAATCTTGCTTTTGAAAACCCACATCTCTTTGAGAAATAATACTGAATTCAAAATAAAAGTTGAAATGCATTATAAATTGATTCTTGATAATATTAATTATAAGTTGATTAAATTGATAATGCCAAACTGAAAGAGGTAAAGACTTAGCTTCTATTGCTTATTGTTAAAAGTCGATAACAAAACTAGCGTAAGAGTTAATATTTTTGAGAAAATAATTTTGTGGGAAATCTAATGGGAAATAGGAGTACTTTTAATTATTTGTAGATGGCTTTGTTTAATTTTTTAGTCATAAAAGTCTGAAGAAAAAATTTATTCAATTCTAAATGAAATCATAAATATGGCAAAAATTTTAATTTAACCTGATAATACAATCCGAATGAATCTTGTACTTGTATATTAATAATTTTATAGACTTTTTTCCCCTTTTGGAGGATTTACTCTAAAATTAGATGAAATTTTCTACTCTTTTAGAGGTAAAAGGATTCGGAGGAAACTTTTACCTCTTATTTATTCTAGATTTTAGCTGTAATAAATTTTATTACTCAAAAAAATGCATGAAATATTTTAAACTTTAGTTAGTATAGCTTGTGCCTTTATAAAGGTAGAAAATTACTTCTATAATAATTTTGCATATTTTAATTAAAATCGAGCTAAATTATTTTGACGGAAAGTATTTTTCAACTAATGCATAAATAATTGCTGCCGTTTCAATATCTAAAACTCCATTATAATTATTTTGACGAAAATGAAGCTGAAACGCCATAATCAAATTTTTATATCCATTTCCAGTATCCGCACCCGAAGTATCGTATCCATATTTTTTTAGTTTAGAAACGACTTCTTTTTTTGCTTTTTCAAAGGATGAAGGATTTTTAGAAAATTCTTTTTCATAATTATCCTTTTTAGCCACATCATACCATGCCCCTATACCTGCATCATAAAGTTCTTTCCATGGAAAAGCTGCACCTGGATCGACTTTTCTTCCAGGAGAAATATCATTATGGCCAACAACATTAGTTGGTGTAATACTCGGGTAACGTTGAAGAATATTGAATGCAAGTTCTTTAATTGCATCAACTTGCTTTGGATGAAAAGGTGGAAATATCAATTGCCCGTTATTATTGCTTGCTAGATTGATGATTTCAATTCCAATAGCTGTATCATTTAGATTGCTACGTCCAGCCCATGAACTAACACCAGCATGCCATGCACGTTCATTTTCATCAACTAGATTAAAAATATGCATATCTTTAAAACCTGCTTCAATATATGTTTTTTCTGAAGGATCAGGAACAAGATAGTGGGCGCTGACTGAAGGTCCTGTAAGAGTTGTAACAGATGATTTAAAGTTAGCTGCAGTGTAATGCATTACTAGAAAACGAACTCGACTATTAAAGCCTTTTACGTTACGGTAGCTATTATAATCAATTTTATACATAAAAAAACCCCCCCTCTATTTTTAAAACTGCTTTAATTTTATCATAATTATTATTATATGTCATTAAAATTATTATTAAAAACATATTAATAATAAATCATGAAATTTTATGTAATTATTTAAATATTTTTATTTATTATAATTTAAGAATAATTGTTATTATATATATTCTGTATTAGAATATATTATAAATTTAGAATTTTTATTATTACAATAATGTTGTTTTACAATAAAAATTTTTGATTTTTTGCACTGTGAAATTTTTGGTTTACTTTCTTTTAATAAAAGAATTGAGTAGTATACAAAAACTTAATAGGAAAAATAGGCAGAAAGAAATACTTACTGTGATAGAAGTAATTTAAGAATTTTATATTCAAATTACAAATACATTCTCTCTAATTATTAAAATATAATTAAAGTCAGAGAATTGTAGTAAAAAATCTGTTTAAGATTACCATTATCTTAGTATAAATGCAATGCATATTAATGTTGAAAGTTTAGAGATTTCAGAGAGTTGTTCTTCTTATGGTATATGTATTTTATAGGAGAAAATTGAAAAAAAATAATTGCTACACTGATTTAACTGTATTTAATTCGGGAATTTTTCGTTTAATAAATTATAATAACCAAAGATAATGCTTCTGTTGTTTATATTGCAGGATACAAAATTTCTTAAAATTTATTATTAAAATCTGTGTCTAGTAATTTGATGAAGATTACTGAAAATAATTCCTTATTTATAATTTGTAATCGTGTTTATAATCAATTTATTATTCAACTTTGTTTGGTTAATGGCTTGAAATAGACTGTAACAAAGTGTGTATTAAAGAGATAGGAAGACGTGTCCTTTTAAGAATTAATAAATGCAATAGATACAACACTGAGGTAGATATAATAGAAGAATTAGTGTAACCAATTCAAGAAAAAACAAGCCAAATAGAAACCAATAATTAAGATTTAAGGAGGGATCTATTTAAAAGCTTTTTGTTAAGGACAGTGCTTTTATGTTTGTAGAACTGGTATCTAAAATATATCAAATACTCTATGTAGGAAAACGAAGTGATGATGTTTACGCTGCAGAGAGTGATATGTGGCTTCATCTAAATATGTTTTTGAATAGGCGGTATTTTGAATGAAAATCAACACTCTGAAATCTGGTCAGTTTGTGTCATCTATGCTGATATTTGTCTAATTAATATAGTTTATTTGGGCAGGATCTATGATAAGGACAATTAGTTATAAAAAATTTTACAAACCGATTAAAATTCAGATACAAAATTTTATATACTCTATGAAAAACATTCTCTATTCTCTTCCTCTTTTATCTTCTATATAGGCGGTAAGGGAATCAGTTTCCTGTTTATTAAAAAAAAGGCCAAGTTTTGAACGGCGCCATAATATATCTTCACATGTCTTTGCCCATTCTTTTTCCATTAGCCATTTCACTTCTATTTCATAAAGCCCATGTCCAAAATATTTTCCTTTATCTACATTACCATTTGCAAATATTGTAAATGTCTCTGAGCCATAGGATCGAGCAAGCCTACGGCAAGTAAAAGCATCTAAATCTGGAAGTAAAACAGCAATTCTGTTTTCAATTATATCTAATCTATTATATGGAAAATCACCTCCAGGGAGTACAGAATTCAGTGTCCATGGCCCTTTTTTAGAACCAAGCGCTTTTTCAATAAATTTCATCACATCTTCAGCCAATATGCGATAAGTCGTAATTTTTCCACCATATAGATTAAGAATTTTTGGTTTATCTTCTATCCCAATTTCTTTTAAAACATAATCACGTGTTATGTCTTGAGCTATTGAAGAACCATCATCATAAAGAGGACGAACACCGGAATAAGTCCATATAATGCTCTCACGCAATATCGGCTTTCTGAAATATTCATTTGCTATTGCGCAAATATAATCAATTTCTTCATCACTAATAGATACACTAGCAGGATCACCTTGATAATCACAATCTGTTGTTCCGATTAGTGTAAACTTTTCCTGATATGGAATGGCGAAAATGATACGGTTATCACTATTTTGCAAAATATAAGCGCGATTATGAATATCAAGTTTAGGAACCAAAATATGCGAACCCTTAACAAGTCGCATAGGCGGAAGCTCTTTAGAATTTAAAACATTTGCTAAAACCTGATTGATCCAGGGACCAACCATATTTGCAATATAAGAAGCTGTAACACAATATTTTTTATCATTTAACTTATCATGAAGAGTAATAAACCATTTTTTCTCTTCTATTTTTAAGGATAGAACTTCTGTTCGTACTTTTATATCAGCGCCCCATTTTTTTGCGTCTCGTGCATTAGCAATAACCAAACGAGCATCATCTACTATTGCATCAGAATATTCAAAACCCTTACGATAATTTTCTTTAAAAAAGGTGCCAAAATTTTTTGATAAATCAATCATTTTGGTACGCTGAAATATTTGATTCCAGCCACCAAGATAATCATAAATAAAAAGTCCGAAGCGTAATATCCAAGAAGACCGTAATTTTTTATGATAAGGTAAGATAAAGCGCAAAGGATGCACAATGTGCGGAGCCATACGCCAAATAATTTCGCGTTCCTTCAATGCTTTACGAACTAATCTAAATTCATAGTGTTCAAGATAACGAAGACCACCATGAATGAGCTTTGTTGACGCACTTGATGTACCCGATGCAAGATCATTCATTTCAGCTAATCCAACGCTAAATCCACGACCAGCTGCATCTCTGGCTACCCCACATCCATTTATTCCACCACCAATGATAAATAGATCATAATGTGTTGTGGCTTTCATTGTTTTTCTTTCATATTAGGTTTATTTTGCTCTATTTTGTTCAATTATGAAAACATCTGCACAATCAAGACAAGCGTTCTGCATCAAGTAAAGTATTTTATACATTAATCATAGGAAACAGATTATCTCCATAATTTGCTAAATTACATATTACAATTAAATGGTTTATTGCATAAACATGATAATTTATCATATAAGTTTATAAATACTTCAGCTAAATACAAAGACAGATAAATGATTAATCAAACTCGATATTCAAAAGTGCTATTCGTAAAGAAAATTTTAATAATAATCATATTGAGTGTTTTTATGTATTCATTTTTATCAAATGCGCAAACAAAAGACCAAACGTCAGATCATCTGATTATAGAGAATCTTAAAATAGAACTTTTAGAAGATTCTAATTTTTTATCTAAGCTTAGCGAGAAAAGCACAAAAAACATCAATGATAATTATATTCGACAGATTATAAGAGACTATCTACTTAATAATCCAGAAATTATGATTGAAATGCAATTTATCCTTCAAGAAAAATTTGAGCAACGTCGTCAAAAAGAAGCTGAAAAACAAACTGCAATCATTAAATCGTTGGAAAAAGAAATTTTTCAATCCCCTCATGATGCCATTTTGGGAAACCCAAATGGCAAAATAGTACTCGTTGAATTTTTTGATTACAATTGTAAGCATTGTAAACGTTCATATTTAGATTTAATAAGCTTAATGCAAGAATACACAGATCTAAGGATAGTTATAAAAGATTTACCAATTTTAGGGCCTGATTCTGTAGCAACACATATTATTTCCCAAATTTTTAGAAAAAAATTTCCAGAAAAGTATCTTCAATTTCATAAAAAACTCTTAATGAGTCAAGGTCGTTCAAATGAAGATAAGGCTATAAAAATAGCAGTTTTGTTAGGAGCAAATGAAAAAGAATTACGCAATGCAATACAAGATTCGAAATTACAGAAACTTTTTCAAGAGAATATTCGAATTGCTTCTGCATTGAATATCACTGGTACCCCTGCTTATATCATTGGAGATAAAGTGTTAATTGGAGCTGTGGAAAAAAATATTTTGCAAGCAGCAATAGAAGATACGCAATAAAATTCTCTTTTTGATCAGATTATTAAGAGATACATAAATATGTTAATTCCTTATTTTTCTTTTTTTAACAGATTTATAAATATGGATTTGTGTAGCAGATTAATTTAATTGCAATGTGAACAACAATATTAGAAAAAATTTCATTAGAAATTTTTAGTCATAGGAATAATAAGTACTAGTAATCTTTACCGGTCAAGGAGTTAGGAATAAAATGGCAATGAAAAAAATGGATGCTAATAAATATACTGGCATTGATATGGCAATTATCCGCGACCTTGCTGAAATTTTGAATGACACGAATCTGACCAATATTGAAGTTGAACAAGGTGGATTGCGCATTTGTGTAGCGCGCCAAAACACTAATTCTGAGCAAACAGTTTATGCGCCTGTTTCTTCTGCTGCAGTAGTTCCTTCTTCAATTCCAACAACTGTAGCTTTTACAAAAAAAGAAAAATCGAAAAATGAGATAGCATCTCCAATGGTTGGCACAGCATATCTTGCGCCTGCACCTGGGGCGCAACCTTTTGTAAAGGTAGGGCAAAATGTTTCTAAAGGTCAAACCCTACTGATTATTGAAGCAATGAAAACAATGAATCAAATTCCGTCACCGCATTCAGGTACTGTGACTGCTATTTTGGTTAAAGATGGTCAACCAGTTGAGTTTGATGAACCACTTATTATAGTTGAATAAAGCAGAGGGACAGTTATGATTCAAAAAATCCTCATTGCCAATCGAGGAGAAATTGCTCTTCGCATTTTGCGAGCGTGTAAAGAACTTGGAATTAAAACTGTAGCTGTTCATTCAACTGCTGATGCTGATGCTATGCATGTTCGCCTTGCTGATGAAAGTGTGTGTATTGGTCCTCCCCAATCTCGCGATTCTTATTTAAATATTTATCAAATTATTTCTGCCTGTGAAATTACAGGAGCAGATGCTGTTCATCCAGGCTATGGATTTCTTTCTGAAAATGCAAAATTTGCAGATATATTGGAGTCCCATAATATTACATTTATAGGTCCAACAGCTGCGCATATTCGTACCATGGGTGATAAAATAGAAGCTAAAAAAACTGTTAAAAAGCTCGGTATTCCCATTGTGCCAGGTTCGAATGAAGCTATAGCTGAAGAAGAAGAAGCTCTACGCATTGCTAATGAAATTGGCTACCCAGTTATTATTAAAGCTTCTGCAGGTGGTGGCGGATGTGGTATGAAAGTTGTTCATTCTGAGCGGAAACTTTTAATAGCTTTCAAAACAGCACGTTCAGAAGCTAGTGCTGCTTTTAATGATGATGCGGTTTATATTGAAAAATATCTAGAAAAACCACGTCATATTGAAATTCAGGTTATAGGTGATGGAGCTGGTAACGCTATACACTTAGGAGAACGTGATTGTTCACTTCAACGGCGCCACCAAAAAGTATGGGAAGAAGCGAATTCACCTGCACTTAATGAAACCGAGCGAAAAAAAATTGGTAATGTTGTTGCAAATGCTTGTGCAAAACTTGGATATCGTGGAGTAGGTACCGTTGAGTTTCTTTACGAAAATGGTGAATTTTATTTTATTGAGATGAATACCCGTTTACAAGTTGAGCATCCTGTAACTGAGGCAATTACAGGTATAGATTTAGTTCATGAACAAATTCACATTGCATCTGGTTTAGGTCTTTCAGTTGCACAAAAAGATATCCATTTTTCTGGGCACGCTATTGAATGCCGTATTAATGCTGAAGATCCAATTAATTTTACACCATCTCCAGGGCTTATTACCCATTTTCATACACCTGGGGGGGGGGGAGTTCGTGTTGATTCAGGTGCTTATTCAGGTTATCATATTCCTCCTTATTATGATAGCTTAATCGGAAAACTAATTGTTCACGGGCGTACACGTTTGGAATGTATGATGCGTTTACGGCGTGCTTTAAGTGAATTTGTGGTTGATGGCATCAAAACTACATTACCTTTATTTTGCGATCTGATTGATAATCAAGATATTGCCAATGGTGATTATGATATCCATTGGTTAGAAAAATATCTTTCTGATAAATCAGTCTCTTCCGATTTATAAACGGTAGATAAATAGTGAATTTGTAATATTAATTGTTATATTAGAAATTTTTCGATTTTAAATGGATTTATTAAATGCATTTAAAAGAACAATAGATAAGCTTGTCATCAATAAAGATATATTTATCAATAAAAAATCCAATTAATTTGGTTTGGATATACATGTCTTTAAATTTTAAATATATAAACCACAATCCATAATTTTTTATTTGCCTTTTTGTGAGTTTATGCTATTCCCAATATAATATGCCCTTATAGCTCAGTTGGTAGAGCACCTGATTTGTAATCAGGGGGTCGGGAGTTCGAGTCTCTCTGGGGGCACCATTTTTCTTTAACATATTGAAATATATATTTTTTTCTTTATATTGACGGTTTTTTCTTTACTTTTCTGCTTTTTACTACTTATACAATTGTGCTCAAATTTGATCTATTTTGTTTTGGTGTAAATAGCAGTATTTTTGTGCTATTTTTTTTTAAAAACAGTAGTTTTTTTTCTCTAAAATTTATCTCTGTGTAAATTCTAGTTTTTGGCTTTTTTTGAGAGCTTTAACAGGAGAACATCCTTGTTTATGAAATTCTTTGTCTATATGTGTTGAAAGAAAGAGAGCGGTAAAATTTTTTTATTTGGTTTTAAACGTGCAAGCCCTTTGTTAATCAGTAGTCTAGGAGTTTATAGTTTTCGAATCTTTGTTTTGTATAATCTTATGGCTTTTCAAAGTCTTCTACTCCACCTATTTAATCAATCAAAAATAAAAAATTATATATTTTATATAATTATAATTTTTTATCGTATTATTACATTATTAGATGTATTCACTTATAAATATTTTTCAAAAAGTTAGAGAAATTCTATTAAAAAAATAGTATTCTCAATTTTTATTTACAAAATCTTATAAATTAAAAGGTGTTTTTTTAATATTATATATTTTATCAAATATGCTGAGGTATAAACATTGGATTTTACTATTTAGATATATTATCTGATTAATTAGACAAAGTAGAAATGCGAATATGTATAAATTCAAAAATTATCTTTAAAAAAGAAAAAAGGAGATAATCGAATTAAGATTTGTATATTGTATACACCTTTTTATTAGTTGTTGGAAAAATTTTAGACGACTAAAAGATTTATAAAATGTAGAATTTATTTTTATTTTCTCAGAAGTAGAGAGAATAAAATATCTGTATGCGGACAGGAAGAAAAGGTTATTTGTTTGCTTAATAGGATAATAATAAAGATGTATGAGTAATGCTCCTGTGACATTTTATCATTCTCCATCATTGGTAAAATTTGCAGTAGCACCAATGTTGGGCTGGACAGATCGGCATTGTAGATTTTTTTATCGTCTTTTGACGAAGAAGGCACTACTTTACACTGAAATGTTCATAGCTGATACTGTTATTCACGGTGTCCGTGAAAGATTATTGGCTTTTAGTAATGAAGAACATCCAATTGCATTACAATTAGGAGGATCAGATCCAAAAAAATTGGCAGAAGCTGCACGCATTGCTGAAGATTTTGGTTATGATGAGATTAACTTAAATGTTGGTTGTCCATCAGATCGTGTTCAGGCAGGTATATTTGGTGCTTGTTTAATGTTGTATCCTGATATTGTAGCGCAGGCTGTAGAAGCCATGAAACGAGCTGTTACTATAGCTGTGACTGTTAAATGTCGCATTGGTGTAGATGATCAGGATGAAGAATTGGCTTTAGATTTTTTGGCTGATCGTGTATGGAATGCTGGCTGTGATGGGTTATGGGTACATGCACGTAAAGCTTGGTTAAAAGGATTAAGTCCAAAGGAAAACCGTGATATTCCACCACTTAATTATAAAAGGGTTTATAATTTAAAACATAAATATGAAAATAATTTCATTGGATTAAATGGTGGGATAAGATCAATTAGTGAAATAAAAGAGCACTTAAGATCATGTGATGCTGTTATGGTTGGACGGCAAGTTTATAATAATCCCGTTTTGTTATGCCTTATTGATTCTGAAATATATGGTGAATCGGGGTATAATCTTAGTGATTGTGATCTTATTAACGCTATGTGCGATTATACTGCAAAACATATCGCATCAGGAGGGCGTCTTTCTCATGTGACACGTCATATGATTGGTTTATTTCAAGGGCGTGATGGTGCGCGTCGATGGCGACAAATATTATCACATAATGCAACAAGAAGAGATGCCAATGTACATATTTTAAAAGAAGCTTTTTCTGCTATCAGTTAAGATCATTTTATGAAAATTTTAAATTTTATATTAATATTATATAATAAATAAATTGCTATTTATGGATAATTATTTAAAAATTGCAGTAACCTAAAGGAAGGAATAAAATTAATATTTTTATCTATGGTAGTTAAACTCTGTTAAAAATTAAAAAAAAGATATGAAAGTTTACTGCAATAATTATGTAAAGCTAGATATCATTTTAATATTTTGTCTTTAAAGAGATTTTCAACATTCGCTACATTATTATCATAGATGCTTATTAAGTAACGCATCGTACATTTGTAGTATGAAAAAAGACAATAAATTATTTATATCCTGTCTATAAAATAAAGTTTTAATTATATATTGCAGATTCGAAAAGGTATTTTCATGATTGCTAGGCCATTTGATGATTTTCGTGCTTTATTAATAAATTTACCTGTTGCTGATGAATTTATGATAACTTTAGCAAAAAAACGGCAGGCACAATTAGTGAAAACACCGGGAGCACTAGGAAAATTAGAAGATATTGCAGTTTGGTATGCGGGATGGAGAGGTGAAGAAAAGCCAATTATAACGAAACCTTTAGTTGCTGTTTTTTCTGGCAATCATGGTGTTACTGATGAAGGTGTTACACCATTTCCGCAATCTATGACACAACAGATGGTACAAAATTTTACAACAGGTTGTGCTGCTATCAATCAGATTTGTGTAGCTTATGATCTGGGGTTGAAAATATATGATTTGGCACTGGAATATCCAACAATGAATATTACCAAAGACGCAGCAATGGACGAGCGTAGTGCAGCCGCAACAATGGCATTTGGAATGGAATCAATTGCCGGAGGAACAGACCTCTTGTGTGTTGGGGAAATGGGAATCGGTAATACGACTATAGCTTCAGCTTTATGTTTAGCTTTGTTTGGTGGAGAAGCTGAGGAATGGGTAGGATCTGGTATGGGGGCTGTGGGAGAATTTTATCAGCGTAAGGTCATAGCAATAAACACAGCGATCTCTTTACACAAGAATTATTTTAATGATCCTTTTGAAATTATGCGCCGTTTAGGAGGACGTGAGATTGCTGCTATGGTAGGGGCTATTTTAGCTGCAAGAATGGAAAAAATTCCAGTTATTTTGGATGGATTTGTAGCAACAGCTGCAGCAGCAGTGCTTTATAAAATAAATCCAAGAGCTCTTGATCATACACTTGTTGGACATATTTCTTCTGAAGTAGCTCATCGTAAACTTTTAGAAAAAATTGGGAAAAAACCACTTTTGGATTTGGAAATGTGTCTTGGTGAAGGAACAGGTGCAGCTATAGCAGCTGGTGTTGTTAAAGCAGCTGTTTTAGTTCACGCGCAAATGGGAACTCATGAGTAGAAGGATTTAGTGTTTAAAAAAATAATAATATGATCATAAATATTAAGGAAAGCTTTAAGAATATAAATTTGGTAGAAAATAAAAACTTTATCAACATACAGGACTGAGTTCTCTAAAATCATTTATTTTTTACATAAAGGAGATATTTGATATTATATTTTTGAGAAATGAATATCTCTTATTACCAATCTTTTATTTTAGTTAGTCATAATAACGATATCTTGGCTAAAGAGGGTTTTGATTAACAATTTCAGAGAGTCATCAGGTATTACAACACGTTAGATAAAGAATTCTTCTGTCATACATAGTGGATTCAGCTTTATAGCAAAAGTTATCATTATATTTGACATCTATAGTCTGATATTGTTCATGTAGGGCTGTAAACTTTATATAAGTTCAGCTAGTTTGATAAAAAATTGATACAACATAAACTTATAAGAATTTACGTACCAAACAGCGAAGATGTAAAATAAGTTCATCATTAAACCATGGGTGTTTTTGTAACCAAAAAGTATTTCGCCATGATGGATGGGGCAAAGGCATGACATTATATCCTCGGGGTTGACGTGTGGATAGGATGTTTTTCCAATCACTGACGGTTGCCGAGACAGTCTTATGTTTTAGGTTTGCAATATGCCATTTTTGCGCATAACTTCCAATAGCAAGGACAAGTTTTATTTGTGGCATAGCTTGAAATACTTTTTCATGCCATATTTCTCGACATTCACTTCTTGGTGGCAAATCAGATTTGTTTTGGTCATAACCAGGAAAGCAAAATCCCATAGGAACAATAGCAAATAGGGATCTATTGTAAAATTCATCGTTTGTTACCCCAAGCCAATTACGTAATCTTATGCCAGAACGATCGTTAAACGGGATAAAGCTTTCATGGACACGTAATCCTGGTGCTTGCCCCGCAATTGCAATAGAAGCAGTATTGGATAAATAAACGATAGGCCTTGGTTCATGGGGAAGGGGAGGAAGATAATGTGGATGTTTGATACAAACACGACAAGAATGAATGTCTTTTTCTAATTTGATAATATGATCACATTGTTGTTTGTTCATGATAAATAAGAAATTAGAAAGATATTATTATGTAGAAAAGAGATTACTTTACTTTTTTACCGGAGAGTGAACTTTACGCCATTCTTGTGGTTTTTGAAAACTGGACCGCCATATTCCTTTTTTTTGTTTTTTGGCTTCTTGTTCTTCTTTATGATAGCTGTAAAAACTTATAGCCCAACCACTACGCACCATTGCTGCGTTAATATTATTAACTTGTTTTGTTCCACATATAGCAAGAATACGGTGATATTTGTCTTTTTTAGACCAATGACACGTAACAGATTGATTATCTATAAGCTTTTCTAAGTTTTTTTTGGCTTGGAAGCCGCATGCATAGCGTTCTTTTTTTATACCGCAAAATTGATTGAGTTCAGGAGCATCGATTCCTGAAAGTCGAATTATGACGTCAGAAATCTTAATTGAATCACCATCAATGATCAATGCGTTACCTTTTATAGATTTTGGGGGAACAGAAATTATGTTTGGAATTTGTGTTGCGGTACATTTCGAATAAATTGTTCCATTGATAAGAACAATAATTATTATAATAACATTGAAAGTAATAAATTTTTTACTAAAACTACTCGGATTAGAAGGAGATGTATTTATTTTCATGAATTAAAAAATATAACAGTATAATATGTCATTAGTTAGGATAATAATCGTTAATTTGTACTAACTTTCTCATTTTAAAAAGCATTTATTGTAGTTTATATATAAATAAATACATTTTAGTGCTAATGATGGCGAAATAGTGTGTGATATCAGATTAAATTATGTTGAGTATTTGGAGATAATTTATATTTTATAGCGGTTTTTTATTAAAAATAGCTCGGAATTTATTATTTTTTGTAACCAGTAATAAAAAGACATTCTCAAAAAATATTATAGCTTAAATTATTAAATTAATAAAAAATATTTTTATGAGAATGATATAAAGATATTATAGAAATATTTTCCCAGAAACACAAAGAGCTTATTTCCTTATTCAATTAAAAGATAAAAAAGATATCAATTTCAGCATTATAAAAAAGTTATGGGAATTTTACTTCTTTTTAAAAAAAGCGAGTGGTTTAATGTACTATGACTTTTAACTAGCTTAAATTGAATTCTTGAAAGAGATCATTGCTTTTATTATCAATAACGATAAACGCAGGAAAATCTTTAACTTCAATTCACCATATGGTCTCCATGCCTACTAATTCTGGGTATTCTACGATATCAATTTTTTAATGCAGTTTTGTGCCAGATTGGCTTCTGAACCACTAATTGAACCGAGATAAAATCACTCTGTTTCGCACAAGAATCGCGAACTATTCCTGAACAGTTACACTTTTTCTGAGCATTATCATAGATCCTTTCAGTGATTGAAATTGATCAACGAAAAAATCCATTTGTCCAACTGTTATAGGGCCAAATGAGCCAGACGACATTCTTCTGGCGTTTGGCGTTTTTGCTGGACCAGTTAAATAGGATGATTTTAAAAAAATCCGGTATAGGTTTAGCTCGTTCTAAATACTGATGAATTTTTGCGTGTGCCATTCGCGGACAACAATAATTGGACCAGTAAGAGAAACCTTTGTTTTAACAAGGTGTTTTCCTGATTCCTTTAAGATTTTATCTATAGGTGTTGATGTAGGTCAATTTTAACAACATGCTCTGTCAATTGTACTGGGTCTCTTTCAAGTTGTTCAAGAAAGATACCATCTTTAGTGATTTTGCCAAGTGCTTGGTGATCTACAGAACAAGATATTCTTAAAGAAATTGTTAGAGAAGTACTATGGCGCGGAAGACAAATAAACGAACATCATGACAAAAATATTTTCTACCAAATTGTGCTCCTATTCCGATTTTCTGGGTTATCTTATGAATTTTTTTCCATTGCAAAGTCACAGAAAGCATGTCTTTCTTGCGAGCCTTGATTAGGAAGTCAATCAAGATAGTGAGCAGAAGCACGCTTAGCTGTTTTTAAATTCATTTCTGCAAAGGTTCCTACCTATAAAATAACCTGTAGGAAGGCAGGCTACTGTTTCTAGTGTATGAATTTTGTCTTGTAGAAAATGAGTTAAACGATTATGTGATGAGATGGAGTGCATTGGGTAGAGAAAGGTTCTTATTTGCAGATCCACCTTCTTTAACCATAAAAAACTTATATAAGTTTTCTCCTTGAGCCATAAATATCAATTTAAGTAAGTGGATTGTTTTGTGTATTTTTTTTTCATCAACATAGAACATAGAAAGAGGAATAATTTCCGAATAGCGCAAATTTTTGTGTGTATAGGTGCTTAAAATTACTTCTGAAAAGGATTAATATCCATTTCCATCAATCCGTATACGATTTTTTACTCATGATAATTGCTGTTCCAGTATCTTGGCACATGGGAAGGATACTACTTGAAGATATATTTGCCTTTTTTAAAAGGTCATAAGTGACAAATTTATTATTATCGATAGCTTCAGGATCTGAAAGAATATTTACTAATTGTTTTAGATGACTGGCACGTAGTAAATGATTGATATTGGAAAATGCACAGTCAGCGAGAAGTTTAAGACCTTCTTTTTCGACAATAATTATTTATTGATTGCGATATTTATCAAGTCTTACTTATAAATTAGAAGTTTTTTTATAAACTGCTTTATCTTTTTTATAAGTAAATAAATTCGATTGCTTCTTTTCCATTATTCTATACTGAAGTATTGTAGATTATTGATTTATATTAATTTTTAAAAGGATTAAGAATAGATTTATAATATTTTAAATCAGCATTTATACTAATGATGGTAAGATAATATAATTATTTATGAGCATTTAGATTTATATCAATAAAGAATAGTTTATAACTTTTGTTAAAACGCACTTATAATATATCGCTCTTTATTATTAGTATAAGCAATGAATGATTTCGCAAAAAATAAATGTTAAATTTTCGACAGAAAAGTAATTAATTCGATGAAGAACTAGATACATCTTTTAATAAAGTTATTTTAATAAAGATAAATACTCTTCATGCAGTATATTAAAGCTGCAGTTAGAAGATTATGATTTTAGATGCTCTTTTTATATTTTTATATTAAAGATTAACAATAAAAGCATTTTTACAAATAATCTTTAAATTACAAAAAGACACTGCACTATACTCTGCATTTCTATTGATAGTATTTCCAATTTAAATAATTTAAACGAAAAGTTAATTATTTAATTTTTGTTTCTTTAAACTCAACATGCTTTTTGACAATTGGGTCATATTTGCGTTTACTCATTTTGTCTGTCATTGTGCGGCTATTTTTCTTTGTTACATAGAAAAAACCAGTATCTGCTGTCGACAAAAGTTTAATCTTAATGGTTGCTGCCTTAGCCATAATAAGAGTCCCGTTATAGTGAAGATAGTACTACTCCGCTATCAAAGTTTTGTTTTTGATGCAATTACATTTCACGTATGACACTACGGATGTTCTACAAAAAGTCAAGAGTTGTTTGATTTTCTCATTAGTTGGATAAGCACTAAAATGATATATAAGCTAAAAAAACAGGCGATTGCTAAAGAAAAACCAAATGGTTCAAAGATATCCATTATTTGACCAATAATGGCGGGTCCAATAAGTATACCAATGCCATAGCAAAAAATAAAAGCAGAATTAGCTGCAGCAAGCTCTTGTTCTTTAAGGCATTCACCGAGTTGTGCAAGCCCAATTGTATAAAGACCTGCAGGTATACCACCAAGGAAGAAAAGATCAATCATCAAAATCAATTGATGTTCTGCTATCCGTGGTATAATGAGAGTTCCAATCAGTCCTAAAATGGCGCAGCCCATAAGAGAATAGCGCTTATCTTTTAGATAATCACTTATGAGGCTGATAGGAATTAAAAGCATGATATTACCAAGAGCAAGAATTTCCATAAAATGTATGGCCTCGTTTTTATTATATCCAATTGATAAGATAAAAGGTGTTATAAGTGTTAGCGTTCCCATTTGGATAGCACCATAAATAAGTGCTGCCATTGTTGAGGTGGGAACACGCAAAATATGTGAAAAAAATGCCGTATTTTCCTTACTCTGAAATTTTGGACTTAATTTCCAGGCAGAAAGAAGGGGAATGATAGCAATTATAATAAGAAGACAACCAGTACCAAAGGGTATAAAATCTTGTGTTCCTATTTTTTCTAACAGCATTGGGCCTAAAATAAATCCTAGACCTAAAGTAATAGCATATATAGAAATTATCAAACTGCGCCTTTGAGGGGGAGAAGTATTATTGATCCAAAACTCTGATAGAATAAATATAATTGTCATAGAGAAATGCAGTGTAAATCGCAAAATAAACCAAATCCATATCGATTCGAAGAAATAGAATCCTAAAAAGCTTAGAGAACCAATAATCATCATAAGCAACATTGATTCGACAACACCAAGATATAAGGCGATCCGAGCAGTTAAAGTAGCTGCAATAATTGTTGCGATCCCACCGATTCCTCCACTATAACCGATGATACTGTTTGAAAACCCTTTTTCAGTCATTAGCAACGAAATAAGTTGTGTTCCCATTCCTAAGGCTACACCGACAGTACCAATGGTCATAATCGCGGCAATAATTGCACGAAAGGAATTATTTGGAAATTTGAAGGTTTTATTCATCATGAGGGGAGTTTAATTATAAATTGTAGTTTTATGTTCAGACCTTATGATTTATGATTAGTGACAAATTTAGTTGGAAATAGAAAAAGAAAATTGTAATTTAGAAAAAGTAGTATTTACAACGTAGCACATAGTCTGCGTGATAATTGTGTAGATTTTTAGATGATAAAAGGTAGATAGATCTATATGTTGCATATTTTGTAATATATTCAATATAAGAGTTTTTTTGAGTTTTTAATCAATAAAGAAAGAGAGAATCATATCAATCTATTACATATAGCTAAGCAAATAAAAAGTATGCATCAAATAATAATACAATAAATACAATGACAAGAGTTTTTTAATAATTCCTTACTTCAGAAGTATTAGCCATATATGTTTTTTAATAATGCTTTTTAATTATATCTTATTTTGAAAAGATGCTAAAAAATAAAGATTTTTCTTAAATTACTGTTAGTGTAATAATTTGCAAATCAATTTATGAGAGTAATAAGCTTAAACTAATTTATACAGATGTATTAAAAAATCAATTAGTTTTTAAAAATAAATATTGTTGTGGATTTATTATAGATTTTAATATTCGAGTATAGAGATATAATTTTAATTTTTTGATCTTTTATTTATTGTTATCTTCTTTTATCAGAAAAATAATTTCGTTTCTTCACTATAGATTTATTTTTTTTGTAGGAAATAGGTAAAAAAGTTATCAGACGAGGTTTTGTTAACATTTCAAAACATAAAGCGCCAGCAAAAGGCTGTGCTTCTAAAATTTTTACTTCCACTACATCACCAAGTTGATAACATTTACGACTATGTTTTCCTATAAGGGCCTGCTGTAATTCGTCAAAATAGTAATAATCACTTTTAAGTGTAGAAATAGGCACAAAACCATCTGCGTTTAATTTATCAAGTACGATAAAAAGACCTGCTTTTGTAACTCCTGAAATACGGGCTCCAAATGAATGTCCGATTTTATTAGCTAAATAATGTGCAACAAACCGATCAACAGTTTCTCGTTCTGCCATTATTGCACGGCGTTCTTGTAAAGAAATCTGAATGGCAATTTTTGCAAGATTTTGCTCTTGTTCATCTGTAAGTGCATCATTACCTAATTGCAGAGCTTTTATAAGTGCTCGGTGAATAATTAAATCAGCGTAACGGCGAATTGGTGAGGTAAAATGTGTATAGTTGTCTAGATTCAAGCCAAAGTGGCCTATATTTTCAGAATTATATTCAGCTTGAGATTGCGAGCGTAAGATAACCTGATTTACTAATTCCTGTTGTTCTGTATTCATAGCTTTTATAAGGATGTTATTAAGCTGTGCTGATGTAAGTTCAGCTTCTTTAGCAAGTGACATTCCTAGACTTTGAAGAAAGTTCCGGAGCATTTCCTGTTTTGCAAGAGATGGCTTATCATGAATACGATAAATGAGAGGTTGATGATATTCTTTTAATGTTTCAGCAGCCGCAACATTAGCTTGTATCATGAATTCTTCAATTAAGCGATGTGCCTCTAGGTGAGATAAAATCATAACATCTTTAATGTATCCATTTTGATCAAGAATAATCTTTTTTTCTGGTACTTCTAATTCTAATGGTTGTCGGCGATTGCGCGCAATTTTAAGGCAGCAATAAGCATCCCATAATGGTTGTAAAATGTTTTCAAGTAGGGGAGCTGTTTTCTTATTCATATCTCCTTCAATTGCACATTGTACTTCTTGATAGGATAATTTGGCTGCTGTACGCATTATAATACGATGGAAACTATGTTTACGTTTGTTTCCATTCGCATCAAAAATCATACGAACAGCTAGCGCAGGCCTATCTTTTCCTTCATGCAATGAGCATAGATCATTAGAAATACGTTCTGGTAGCATTGGCACAACACGATCAGGAAAATAAACAGAGTTTCCTCGTTTTAATGCTTCCTGGTCTAGAATACTTCCTGCTTTTATATAGCAAGAAACATCTGCGATCGCGACATTGATAATCCAGCCTCCGCTATTGATAGGACTTTCATCTTTTATTGCATAAACTGCGTCATCATGGTCTTTTGCATCTGGGGGATCAATTGTAATAAAGGATAATTGTCGCCAATCTTCACGATTAATTGTATTATCAGGTTTTACATTTTCGGCTTGTGCAAGGACATCTGAAGGAAAAATATAAGGAATTTCTTTCGATATAAGAGCAATCATTGAAAGCTCTGTTTCATTATCAATGTGTCCTAAAATATTTTTTATTTTTGCATGTTTGAGTCTGTAGTCAGTAATGTCTTTAATTTCAACTTCGACAAGATCACCAGCTTTTATATCTATGTTCGTAGACATATCAATAATAAGTTCATTATTTTTACGTTCTATTGGGTCAAGCTGCCATTTTCCATTTTCTAATTTTCTCACTATACCAAGCATGTTTCTTTTTTTCTTATCAATCTTGCGGATGATTCGTCCTGTATATGGGTAATTTTGAAAAACTTTGTTTCGAAAAATTTTTACAAGAACATGGTCTCCAATACCAATGCTTGCTCTTTTTGTGCGATGAGAATGAGATATCAGAATATTGGGCTTTGGATCATTTGGCCATTCAAGAAGTTCTGCAATAAAACTACCGCCTTTATCAAGTGCATTAATTTTAACCAAAGTAATTGATGGTAATGCCTTTTTGATAATTAAATTTTTATGTTTTTTTGGTATTACATTATTATCTTTTAAATCACGCAATATATCTTTTAACCACATATGAGAATCACTGTTTAAGTTAAAAGCTTTAGCAATTTTTTGTTTACTTGATTGGCTAGGATTATTAGTGATAAAGGACAGAATTTCTGATTTATTAGGTAGCCGCTTAATATTAGATAATTGAAAATATTTTGTTTTTTTCTCGCCTTTAGCCAAAATTTATGCCTTCTCTTTGCGGGGTGAAGCTTTTTTGGGTGTTAGCTTCTTTTTTGAAGTGGCTTTTTGTCCTGTTTTTTTAGTCGATGCTTTAGCTGATATAAGTTCTAATGCTTCTGAAAGCGTTACTGTAGTTGGATCTTTATCCCTTGGTAAGGTAGCATTGATTTTATTCCAGTTAACATATGGACCGTAACGCCCATCACGTATGGTAATTGTTCCACCTTCTGGGTGATCTCCTAGTGTTGTTAGCACAGTAGGTAATATTCTACGTCGGTTTGTTTCATTGTTTTTTTTCTCAGCAAGTATTGTAATAGCGCGATTAATGCCAATATCAAAGACTTCATCTATACTAAAAAGGTTTGCATATTTTCCATCATGAGCAAGATAGGGACCATACCGTCCAATTGCAGCTGTAATTATTTTTCCTGTTTCAGGATGAGTTCCAACTTCACGAGGTAGAGATAATAAAGCTAAGGCTTTATCAAAATTGATATTTTCTATTTGCCATCCTTTAGGTAAACTTGCACGCTTACTTTTTTTATCTTCGCCAAGTTGAATATATGGACCGAAACGGCCATTACGAAGGGAAATATCTTTTCCTGTTTCAGGATCGATACCAAGCATAATAGGTTCATCATTGTGCACAACTTTACTTTTCTCTTTTGTATCTGTTCCCAATTGACATGTATATTTACATTCAGGATAATTAGAACAGCCAACGAATGCGCCGTAGCGCCCTAATTTTAGTGACAATTGGCCATTTATACAAAGGGGGCAAGAGCGGCAATCGCTTCCGTCTTCACGTGTGGGGAAGGCGAGAGGGGCTAACGTTACGTTTAAAACATCAAGAACATTCATTATACGTAGTTCTTGGATACTAGTAATAGATGCATTAAATTCATCCCAAAAATCGTGTAAAACATCTTTCCAGGAAAGCTTTCCATCCGATATAAGATCTAATTTTTCTTCAAGATTTGCTGTAAAACCATATTCTACATAGCGGTTAAAAAAATTTTCAAGAAAGGCTGTAACGATACGTCCTTTAACATCGGGAATAAGTTTGCGTTTATCAGTTATGATATACCCACGATCACAAAGTGTGCTCAATGTAGATGCATAAGTTGAAGGTCTGCCAATTCCCAATTCTTCAAGCTTTTTAATTAATGCAGATTCGGAATAACGAGGAGGTGGTTCTGTAGTATGTTGCGTCAATTCAACTTTTTCTTTTTTAAGTGATTCTCCAATATTAATCTGCGGAAGACGTGTTGATTCATCTTCCTCACTATTTTCTTCTTCTTTTGGATCCGTATAAGCAGAAATGAAGCCATCAAAATGAATAACAGAACCTATTGCACGTAGATTAGCGTGGTTTTCTTCTTGAAATGCCTCAATTTCAACAGTTGTACGTTCAATTTCAGCAGAACGCATTTGGCTAGCAATAGCACGTTTCCATATTAATTCATAGAGCTTTGCTTGATCACTATCAAGAACATTGCATATTTGATTAGGATGACGTTTAAAATCTGTAGGACGAATAGCCTCATGTGCTTCTTGTGCATTCTTAGCTTTTGTTGAATAAAAACGCGGTTTTTCAGGAACATAGTGGTTTCCAAAAGAATCAATAATCGCTTTTCGTGCTGCATCAATAGCTTCTGAAGCCATTTGTACTCCATCAGTACGCATATAAGTGATAAGCCCTGCTGTTTCACCATTGATTTCAACACCTTCATAAAGTTTTTGGGCAACTTGCATTGTGCGAGAAGCTGAAAAACCTAATTTTGAAGAAGCAGCTTGTTGTAACGTAGATGTTGTAAATGGTGGAGAAGGATTCTTTTTTATAGGCTTTGCTTCAATACTTAATGTGCGATAATTTGCTTTTTCCAACATAAAGAAAATTTGATCTGCTTGTTCTTGGGATCGAATATCAAGCTTACCAAGTTTTTTATGGTTAAATTCTGTTAATCGTGCATAAAAAATGTTATCCTGAAGTGTTTTTAAGTACGTTGTAATTGACCAGTAATCTTCTTTAATGAATTGCTCTATCTCTGATTCACGATTGCAAATAATACGTAGGGCAACCGATTGGACGCGACCAGCGGAACGGGCACCGGGTAGTTTGCGCCATAAAACAGGTGAGAGAGTAAAACCAACCAGATAGTCAAGAGCTCGACGCGCAAGATAGGCATCTACAAGCGATATATCAATATCGCGGGGATTTTTCATGGCAGCAAGAACGGACTTTTTTGTGATTGCATTAAAAACAACTCGTTTAATAGGTTTATTATTTAAAACTTTTTTTTGTTTTAGAATATCAAGAATATGCCATGAAATAGCTTCTCCCTCACGATCAGGATCTGTTGCTAAGATAAGACTATCGGCTTCTTTGACTGCCTTTGCTATTTCGTTTAAACGTTTTGCAGAAGCAGTATCGATATCCCATTTCATAGCAAAATCTTTATCAGGAAGAACAGAGCCATCTTTTGCAGATAAATCACGTACATGCCCAAAAGATGCTATGACTTTGTATTGAGATCCAAGATACTTATTGATTGTCTTTGCTTTTGCTGGAGATTCAACGATAACAATGTTCATAATTTTATCCGAATGTTGAAACAAAATTTTCTTTATAAACTCCTTTCAAATGAATAGCTAATGACAATTGGTCAAGAGCACATAAAAAAAATATATTATTACAACTTTTGATTGTTATTATTAAAAATACATCTTATAAAAGAAATCGTATAACTTATTTGCCACAGCTAATATAAAAAGCATACGGCAAAATACTAAGATAACGTCTATTGAGAGGTGGGGAGAATGCTCAAGGATAAAAGATTATGTTTATAAATCATTTAAAGATTATCCACTATATTACAGATATGTCAAAACAAATGAGTCAGATGGCACGTCAAGCTCATAGTCCACTTTTAGCATTGCTTTTGGATATGGTGGCTGAAGAGGGGCAAAGTATTATTAATAATGCTGAGGCTCTTGGGGAAGATCCAAACTCGACAATGATACATAACCGCCAGAGTGCCGAATAAGCTTTCCAGCAAGATCGAGTTCAATTAACAAGAGGTAGAGTTTTTGTAAGGGAACACCTGAATAAATGCTGAGTGTATCTAAATCAATTGGAGTGCTTGATAGAGCTGCAAGGACAGCTGCGCGTTCTATATCATCTCTAATTAAAGGAGTTTCATTAGTTATTCTCTTAGGTGAACGAGCTTTTTCTTGTAGAAGTTGAATTGAACATGATTCTTCAAAAAAGCTGAGTTGTGGATTGATAGTATCCGAGGTTAATGGTGTGAGTGTTTCTATAATGTCAGAAGGATGTGTGACCAGCAAAGCACCTTCTTTGATAAGATTATTTGTGCCAATTGCTCTTGGATCAATTGGAGAACCGGGAATAGCGAAGATTAATCGCCCTATTTCAACAGCTTGACGTGCTGTAATTAAAGAGCCTGATCGCATGGCTGCTTCTACCACTAAAAGACCAAGTGATAGACCTGCAATAATACGATTTCTTCTTGAAAAATCGATAGCACGTGCTTTCCAACCAATAGGCATTTCACTAATAATTGCTCCACCATTAGCAAGAATATCATCATAGAGCTTTTTATTTTCGGGGGGATAAATGTGATCGATGCCACCAGCCATAACTGCAACTGTGCCTGTCAACAAGCTCGCTTGATGAGCAATGCTATCAATTCCACGTGCAAGCCCAGAAATAATTGTAAAACCAGCATTACCAATAAAATGAGCAAACTGATCAGTTAATTTTTTACCAACTGCAGAAGCATTTCGAGAACCAACAATCCCAACAGATGGTTTCTGAAAAATAGAACAATTACCTTTTATAGCAATAAGTGGGGGCGATGCTTCCACTACTTTGAGAAATGGTGGGTAATCTGGTTCTCCGATACCGACAAACCGAATACCTTGTTTTTCAGCTTGTTGCATCTCTTTTTCGGCATCATCTAATGTTGCGATTCGAATAGATTTAGGAAGCCCTCCCTTTTTACTAAGCTTAGGAAGTATAGCAAGGGCATTTTCTGCTGTTTTATAATGGTCAATCAAATTGCGAAAAGTAACTGCTCCAATATTTTCGCTGCGTAATAATCGCAACCAATTTAACCGTTGCTGATCAGTAAGTAAGATTCCTTTATTTGTTCCTATTTGTGGTACCAACTTTGTTTTCTTCCCCTGCTAATAATCTACGAATATTAGTATGATGTTTTATAATAACAAGTATGCTCATTGTTGTTATTATGCAAGCAACATAGAGGGAAGAGGAATAATAATAAACAAAAATTGGAGTAATAATAACAGTGACAAGTGCAGAAAATGAAGAATAGCGCGTCAATACAAAAGCTCCTATCCAAACCATAGTAAAAATAAGAGCTGCTAACCAATAAAAGCCTATGCATATACCTAAATAAGTTGCAACACCTTTACCTCCTTTGAATTTGAGCCATATAGAAAAAATATGTCCTAAGAAAGCTAAAAATCCAGCTAGAAGAGCAATTTCTATAGTATGGATTAGGAGTTTTGTTATCCAGATAACAAAAGTTCCTTTTAACGTATCACACAAAAGGGTAAGAGCTGCGATTTTTTTATTTCCTGTTCGTAAAACATTTGTTGCTCCAATATTTCCAGAACCAATTGCTCTTATATCACCAAGTTTAGCAAACTTTGTAAAAAGTAGTCCAAATGGTATAGAACCAATCATATAGGATATCAGGAAAATAACCCACGTATTGAATTGAAAAAGTGTTTCTACTTCACTCATCAATAATCTCGTTTGCTTTGTCGATTAATTTTAAATACTGATTGTCCTTTTACAAAGGTTTGGAGAACACGTCCTTGAAAATGAGCATTTTCGAAGGGAGTATTTTTTGAACGTGAATGCAGCATATCTAGGGATAAGACCCATGGCTCTTCCAAATCAACTAAAATAAGATCTGCATGAGCACCTTTCATCAGTGTTCCAGCATTAAGACCAAATAGTTTTGCAGGTGCTGTTGATAAAAGTTCAGCTAATCGTAAAAGAGGTACAGTTTCATTGTGATAAAGGCGTAAAGCTGCACTTAATAAAGTTTCCATGCCAATAGCACCTGTTTCAGCTTCTTGGAATGGTAAACATTTTGTATCAATCCCTTGAGGATCATGTGAAGAAGTAATAATATCCAATGTCCCATCTTTTATTGCTTTAATCATTGCTATACGATCTTCTTCTGCACGTAATGGGGGCATTAAGCGGAAAAAAGTGCGATATTCACCAATATCATTTTCATTCAAGGATAAATGATTAATGGATACGCCAACTGAAATTTTTTCACTATGCTGTTTTGCTAAACGAACAGCGTCAGCAGACATAGCTGTTGATATTTGTGCTGCATGGTAGCGCGTTTGTGTCAGAACAGCTAGCCGTAAGTCTCTTTCTAGTGGAATCACTTCTGCTTCACGAGGAATTCCCAAAAAACCCAGCCAACTTGCTAATAAACCTTCATTCATAACGCCTTGATCAGTAAGATCATGGTCTTGTGTTTCGTGGATCAATGCGACATCAAAATCGCGTGCATAAGTCATTGCGCGCCGCATAACAGCTGAGTTTTGAAGTGTTTTTTTTCCTTCACTAAAGGCAATAGCTCCTGCATCTTTCAATAAACCAAATTCAGTGATTTCTTGCCCTTTCAGACCTTGAGTGATAGCAGCAACTGGATGAATATTAACCAATGATGTTTCATGTGCTGTGCATGTAATAAATTTGATAAGAGCTACATTATCAATTATTGTCCGTGTATCGGGCATCATAAGAAACGAGGTGATACCACCGGCTGCTGCAGATTGGCTTGCTGAAGAGATCATTTCACGGTGTTCAATTCCCGGTTCACCGACAAAGACTTGAGCATCAACAAGTCCAGGGAGAATAGCTTTATCTTGTGCATCAATGATTTCTGCTCCTTCTGGTATCCCTTGATTTAGAGCTTCTTTTCCAGCGGTTACAATCAACCCATTCTTAATGATAACTGTACCAATTTCATCAATTGCGCGTGAAGGATCAACAATACGGGCGTTTTGAAAAACTATAGGTCTTGTCATTTCTTTTCTTTACTCCAATTATGGCGCAAATCTAATAAAGATTCCATGACAGCCATGCGCACAGCAATACCCAATTCCACTTGTGTATGAATCACACTTTGTGCACTATCTGCTATATCAGAAGCAATTTCTACACCACGGTTTATTGGGCCAGGATGCATGATAATACAATCATTTTTAGCATATGCTAAGTTTTCTTTGTGCAAACCAAAATAATGGAAATATTCATGAATGGAAGGAATGAAAGCACTCCTCATACGCTCGCGCTGTAAGCGCAGCATCATTATAACATCGGCACCTTTAAGACCTTCCTTCATTGTATTAAATACTTCAACGCTCATATTTGAGATTTGAGTAGGTAGAAGTGTTGATGGAGCAACAACACGAATGCGAGCTCCTAAAGCATTAAGGCTGATAATATTAGAACGTGCAACGCGTGAATGTAAGATATCGCCACAAATTGCAACAGTTAATCCTTCAATATGACCTTTTATTCTTCTAATGGTTAGTGCGTCTAATAAAGCCTGTGTTGGGTGTTCATGTGCTCCATCACCTGCATTAACTACGCAACAATCAACTTTTTGTGCTAAAAGGGCTGCAGTTCCAGCACAGCTATGGCGAATGATTAGTATATCAGGCTTCATTGCATTAAGAGTTGTCGCTGTATCGATTAATGTTTCTCCTTTTTTAACGGATGAATTGCTAATAGCTATATTCATCACGTCTGCTCCTAGTCGTTTTCCAGCTAATTCAAATGAAGATTGAGTTCTTGTAGAGGCTTCAAAGAAGAGATTAATTTGAGTACGCCCATGTAAGATAGATTTTTTTTTATCAATTTTTTGGGAAAAGAGGACATTCTCATCTGCGCGATCAAGTAATATGTTAAGATCTTGTACACTAAGGTTTTTAATACCTAAAAGATGTCGGTGGGGAAAAATTGGAAAAACAGTATTATGAATCATAGCATTTCTATAGATCTCTAAAAAGATTAAACAAGCATTTGTTTAAATATAATAAATGTTTTTAGCCGTAAAAAGACAAATAGTCTATGATGTGAGTGATTCTAATAATAGGAATATACTATATGAGTGTTGTATCCACGCAGAATATTCACCGAAAAAATGCATTTCTTAGTGATACGCTTATGTTTCGTATTGCATCTACTTTGCCTACCTCCTTATTAGCAAGTTTTGAGGAAATAGGGGCCTTTGTGGCGAGTGATGAAGCTTGGGATCTTGCTCGTTTAGCAAATAGCTATCGGCCGACATTGCGCTATAACAATGGATGGGGACAACCAAAAGAAGAATTAGATATTCACCCTTCTTATCATACTCTGCAACGATATTCTAGACAAGCAGGTTTAGTTGCTTCACTTTGGGAAAATACAACTTCAGAAAATGGAGTGCGTTATCAGGCACGTGCTATTCGTTTGGCTCTATTGGCTGGTTTAGAAACGGGACATTTGAATGAAATCATTGTAGCGAGTGCCGCTATTGCAGTGTTAATTGGCGATGTTGAGTTATTTAAAAAATGGAAAGATATGCTTTTATCACGCCAATATGATTTGTCTTCTAAGGCTATTGATAATAAAAAAGGAGCTTCACTGACCTATGCTTTTGATAACATTGAGGAAAGTGAAAAATATGCTTTGAACGTTCCAGCTGTTCAGAGAATTTCTTTTGATGAAAAAATGGGGCGTGACTTATATCGTTTAAATATTATAAAAACACAAGTTATTAATCCAATGGCTGATGGATATATTGTTAGCGCCGAGATAGATGGCCTTTTAAGCTGCTTTTTAGTTCCACGCATGCAAGAAAATGGCTTATTAAATGGTATTATATTAGTTCGTTATTTAATTCAGCGGTCTGGAGAATATTCAGCTCCAGAGGGAGTTGTAGAATTCCGAGATTGTTGTGGTTGGCTTTTGGGTAATATCGGAGAAGGGGCTAAGGTCATCAAGGATATCGAAACCATGATGCGTTTCGATCAAGCTATAATATCAGCAGGTGTTCTGCGGGCTGCACTTCAGTTTAGTATAAATTTTCTTCGGCAGAAAATGTTAAATCAGCCTTTTCCACCATTAACAGAGCGTATTTTTGCTGATATTGCACTTGATATAGCTGCTTCACAAGCATTGGTTATGCGTTTAGCACGAGCGTTTGATAACGCTGCAAGTAATCGTTCTGAGGCAGCCTTTGCACGCATTATGACACCTATTGTCGCTTGTCATGTCAGTCAATTAGTTATTCCGATTGTCGGTGAAATTATTGCACAGGTTGGCATAGAAAGTTTTATGGATAATAATCCGTTGTTACAAATATTGCGTGATAGTCCTGCACGAATAGTTAAAAATAGTGGTGTTAATCAATTGGTAAAGGATGCAATTCTTATAGGGGATAAAGCACCTGGATTATTTCAGCAATTATTAGAGAAAATTTCAGCAGATATTGGACCAGCTGGTCCACGAGCGATTGAAATTATTAAATCCGCTGTGAATATGGCATCGACAAATGAGGGAGCTGGTAGGTTTTTTGTTGAGCAAATGGCATATGCATCTGCTAGTGCAGCATTACGTTATACAGAGGTGGAGCATGTTGTGAACGCTTATATGGAAAGTCGCCTTGGAGGACAATGGAGATCATCTTATGGCATGTTGATTGCGCGATATAATCCAGCACAATTATTGGATGTTCTCTATCCTACTGTTTGATGGCAGAGTCTGAATTCTATCGAGAGCACCTTGTAAAATGAAAGCAGCAGCAGCTGAATCAATACGTGATTTTCTCTTAGAGCGCGACATATCTATTTCTAAAAGGTAGCGTTCTGCAGCAGTTGTTGATAATCGCTCATCCCAAAAAACAAATGGAATTTTTGTATACATTGCCATATTACTGACAAAAGTTTTTGTTGCTTGAACACGTGGACCATTGCTTCCATCCATATTAATGGGTAAGCCAATAACAATAGCTCCTACATTTTCATTGTTAAAAACTTTTACAAGTGTGAGAGCATCTAATGTAAATTTTTTTCTATGAATAACAGGTCGTGGATTTGAAAATGTTAAGCTAATATCAGAAATAGCAATTCCAATTGTTTTTGTACCCAAATCTAAGCTTGCTATTGTTTGCCCAAGTAAAAGATGTGTAGTAACTTCATTTATGTTGATAATGGCCATGTTTATATGCTTGGGATAGCTTAATATTTTAGGTTAGTTACTATAACAAAATTTTGGAGTAAATACCAATATTCTTGCGCTTATAGGTATAGACTTGTATAGCCAAGAAATGAATAGGTTAATAATGTTAGAGTAAATCAAATAGAAAGGCGTAATATGTCTGTTGATAGTAAAACAGTCAAGCGGGTAGCAAAGTTAGCACGTATTGCTATCCATAATGATGAAGTTGAGCGTATAACAGAGGAGTTTAATACCGTTTTAGATTTTGTAAAACAACTTAATGAAATTGATGTTAATGGAGTTGAACTATTAACATCAGTAATTCCGATGGCTTTAAGAAGACGTGAGGATAAAGTAACGGACGGTAATAAGGCCACAGATATTATAGCAAACGCGCCTTTAGCAGAAGAAAATTTTTTTCTTGTTCCAAAAGTAGTCGAATAATTTTTTACATTTTAAAAATTCGAGAATCAACATGACTGATTTAACAACCTTAACAATTGCACAAGCCCGTGATGCTTTAAAAAAGGGAGATCTGAAAGCAGTTGAATTGACAGAGGCTTATTTGAAAGCGATTGAATTGGCTAATCCAATTCTGAACGCTTATGTAGCAGTAACTGCAGAACAAGCAAGAAAAATGGCAGCTGAATCAGATATTCGCTTGGCTAAAGGGGAGGCTGGCATTTTAGAAGGTATTCCATTGGGGATTAAGGATCTCTTTGCGACGCAAGACATACACACTCAGGCTTGTTCATATATTCTTGATGGTTTTAAACCGAAATATGAATCAACTGTAACTGCTAATTTATGGAAAGATGGCGCAGTTATGTTGGGCAAGCTGAATATGGATGAGTTTGCTATGGGGTCATCCAATGAAACATCGTGTTATGGCCCAACTATTAATCCATGGCGAAAAAAAGAATCAGATGAAAAACTTGTTCCTGGTGGTTCTTCAGGAGGTTCTGCTGCTGCTGTTGCAGCTCGTCTTTGTGCGGGAGCAACAGCAACCGATACCGGAGGATCAATACGTCAGCCAGCAGCTTTTACTGGTACTGTAGGAATAAAACCAACTTATGGACGATGTTCGCGTTGGGGAATGATAGCTTATGCTTCGTCACTTGATCAGGCAGGTCCTGTTGGACGAGATGTTCGTGATTGTGCAATTATGTTAAAATCAATGGCTTCTTTTGATGATAAAGATTCAACTTCAGTTGATTTACCGGTACTTGATTATGAAAACTATCTTGGTCAATCAATCAAAGGAATGAAAATTGGTATCCCAAAAGAATATTACATTGAAGGAATGTCTGATGAGATTGTCGATCTTTGGCAAAAAGGAATCAATTGGTTAAAAGAGGCAGGAGCAGAAATCATCAATATTTCATTGCCTCATACAAAGTATTCTTTGCCTGCTTACTATATTGTAGCTCCTGCAGAAGCATCTTCTAATTTAGCTCGCTATGATGGTGTTCGTTTTGGACTTCGCGTATCAGGAAAAGATGTTATTGAAATGTATGAAAATACCCGTTCAGCTGGTTTTGGTGATGAGGTTAAGCGGCGTATTCTAATTGGAACTTACGTTCTTTCAGCAGGGTATTATGATGCTTATTATCTTAAAGCTCAGAGAGTACGAACATTAATTAAACGTGATTTCGATCATTGTTTTGATCTTGGTATCGATGCTATTCTAACCCCTACAACACCGACTTCTGCCTTTAGTATTGCGGATGAAAAAATAAAGAATGATACAATAGCCATGTATCTAAATGATATTTTTACTGTGCCAGTTAATATGGCTGGCTTACCTGGAATTTCTGTCCCTGCGGGTTTATCATTAAATGGTTTGCCTTTAGGATTACAATTGATAGGTAGGTCTTTTTCTGAGGAAGTTATTTTAAAAATAGCGTATATTATAGAACAGGCAGCAGGAATACTAAATGCTGAAAAATGGTGGCCATAAAAACAAAAAATTTAACAGTTTAGCATTAATGAATGATGCAACTTTATTTAAATGTTGTGTTATAAAAAGCTGTATTTTAAAAATAAACATAATGCACGATCAATAATCAAATCCATCTTTCGATAAGTCAGTTTAAAATATGAAAGTAGAACAACAGTTATTATGAAATACCTAAAAAGTAAGAAGTATTTTATATCAGAAGCCAATTTAAATTTTTACGTAAAGATCACTTTATCGTAGAGGTTTTTTGATATTTTACAAAAGTGAATTAAATTGATGACCGCATTGCATTTGCAAATGAAAATGATAATCAACTATAACACTAAGAGTTTACGTAATAGCATAAAGAAAGGTGATTAGGATTTATTGTACGCTGACATATGATATTTAGCACACATTTCAATATCCAGAAGTTCTTTTTACTCTTGAAAGACATCCATTGCATTTTTTGCTTTTTTCTTTAACCTCAAATACCAGTATATCTTTGTATTTTTGATTTTGGTATTTCTATCAATACCAATATCGCATGAAAAAAATGATTAAAATGAGATGTGACCCTTCATATGCTGTAAGCATTATGGATTGAGTATAGAATCTGGTTTTGCTGATTATTTGTAAGATAAAATTACACAAGATCAGTATTATAAGGCAAAAAATACTTATGATGAGCAATAATTATATGCACTAAAATTTTTCTGATGTTGCTTATGGTGAGGTGCTTATCATTTTGTAATAACAAAGCTAGAATCCCTGGTTAGAAAGCTACTAGACTATAAAAATATCTTTAAAGAAATGGATTCATTTCATAAAAGTTTATGATATTTATAGATACGGTATTGTTTATGATGATATAAGATAAGAAGTTAGCGTTCTCTTTTGTATTTTTGTATAATGCATATATCTTATTTCAGCTCAGAATCTTATGCTCAACAGAGGCAAATTGTCTCAGTATAAATTGTTTATAGATTAGTTGTGATATTCAAGATTAGAGTGCTTATGTTATTTAACGCTATTTTTTTGTCTACATTAACATACTTAATCAATGTAATAATCTCTATCTTTATAATTAAACTACTTTGGTTAAACTAATGCAGAAAACAAATAGAAATCTAATTTAAGTATATTCATTTTCTTCATTTGAAAAAATTTAAATAATTTATGGACGAAAAGAAAGTTTGTAGTTGATTGCATAGTCAGTAAAGTTAAATAATTTAGGTAAAATAAGATACTAAGTATCCCGATTTCGTTTTTTATGACAAATTGGATGAGATGATTACGTTTCTATTGAAATAAGAGATAAGAGTTTTTCAGATCAATATAATATCAATTTTTGCATTGTAATTTTTTAATTGCCGAGATATGCATCTTTGACACGTGGATCGGAAAGCATAGCTTTGCCTTTACCGTGGAATAAAATTTTTCCTACTTCTAAAATATAGGCATAATTAGCAATAGAAAGTGCTGCAAATGCATTCTGTTCAATAAGAAGAACAGTTTTTCCCATATCATTGATTTTTTTAATAATCGAAAAAATTTCTTTTACAAGAAGTGGTGCTAAGCCAAGAGATGGTTCATCTAATATAATCATATCAGGATTACTCATAAGAGTACGACCTACAGCTAACATTTGCTGCTCACCACCTGACATTGTACCACTTAGTTGCGTCGATCTTTCACGCAAGCGTGGAAATAAATCAAATATCCACTCGATATTGCGAGTGATTGTAGCTTTATCATTACAGATATAAGCTCCTAGCTGAAGATTCTCTAAAACAGTAAAGTGGGGTATAATACGCCTTCCTTCAGGGGTTAATGCAATACCCAGTCGCAAAATTTCTTCTGGCTGTTTTCCTATGATGGATTCACCTTTATATATAATTTCTCCGTGAATCGATCGGTTAAGACCTACAATAGAGTGTATAGTGCTGCTTTTTCCTGCTCCATTAGCTCCAATTAGAGTAACTATGCTGCCTTTTTTTATAGACATAGAAAGGTTTTGAATAGCTTTAATAGCACCATAATGAACATGAAGATTTTTTATTTCAAGAATATTCATATATATCTCCGCCAAGGTAAGCTTCAATAACTCTAGGGTTATTGCGCACTTCATCTGGTGTGCCATTAGCGATACAATGGCCATATTCTAATACAAAAATATATTGACAAAGTTTCATAACAACTTTCATATCATGTTCAATCAGAAGGATTGTAAGATCAAATTCTTTTTTGACTTTTTCTATAAATTGTCTTAATTTATCGCTCTCTTGTGGATTCATACCTGCTACAGGTTCATCAAGAAGCAGAAGTTTTGGTTTTGTTGCTAGAGCTCGAGCAATTTCTAAACGTCGTTGTGCACCATAAGGTAAAGTGATTGCTTTTTGATTAGCGAGATGGTCGAGCTGAAGTCGCTCAAGAAGCTCCATTGAATTTTTACGAATTTGTTTTTGTTCTTTAAGTGCGTTTGGTAATAATAACGCAGCAGAAAACCATGGTTGTTTTTGTCGGATATGAGCACCTACCATGATGTTTTGTAAGACTGTTAATCCTGAAAAGAGGCGAATATTTTGAAACGTTCGTGCAATATGGCGTTTGCAAATAGTATAAGATGGAAGGCCACAAATCTTTTGATTATTTAACAGAATTTGTCCATTTGTTGGTGTGTAAAAGCCAGAAATCATATTAAAAATTGTAGTTTTTCCAGCGCCATTTGGACCAATTAATCCAGTAATTGTTCCTCGTTTAATGGCCATATTAACGTTGTTTACAGCAATTAAACCACCGAAATGCATTGTAAGATTATTGAGTGAGAGGATCGTATCATTCATGGTTTTCTCTCGTTCTCGTTATTAAAAAGACTTCTCCTCATTAAAAAATTGCAAATCCAATTCCATGAAAATTCACGTTGGCCTAATAATCCTTTCCGCCAGTATAAGATAATTACTAACAATATAAGTGAAAAAATAACCATCCGTAAGCCTGGTATTCCGGGAATATATATAAAGCCTAAGTTTAATGGATTTTCAACAATACGAAGCGACTCAAGCATGATTGTAATAATAATGCTGCTTATAACGCTACCTGTAATAGAACCAAGACCGCCAGCCACAACAATCATCAAAATATTAAAAGTTAGGATAAAATTAAACATTTTAGGATCAATGGTTGAAATAAGAGCGGCGGTTAGTGCACCGCCAACACCTGCAAAAAATGCACCAATCGTAAAGGAAAAACAGCGATAAAAAAAAGCATTTACTCCCATTGTTTTCGCAGCGATTTCATCATCGCGAATAGCACGTAATACATTACCTGTATTGCTTTGTAATAAAAGAATAATAAAAATTATTGTAAATGCTAACCAACCATAATTCCACCATAATGTAGCACATTGAGGTATTCCTTTGATTCCTAATGAACCATTTGTAAAAGGTGTAGCATTGATAATGAGAACACGAATAATTTCCGCAAAGCCCAATGTCGCAATTCCAAGATAATCACCACCAAGGCGCAAAACAGGGAAAGCGATTAGCAAACCTATAATTGCAGCAGATAGACCACTTATAACAACTGAAAAGAAAAACGATAATTGCAAATTTTTCAATGGTTCAGCTATCGGTTCTAAAATCCACATCATCTCTTTTTGTTCAGGAGAGAGAAGAAAAATTGCACATACATAAGCGCCAATTGCCATAAAACCAGCATGTCCAAGAGAAAACATGCCTGTAAATCCATAAATCAAATTGAGTGAAATTGCTAATATCGCATTGATAGCGATAAGATTAATAATACGCAGTGTGTAGTCGTTAAAATGGTTATCAGCGTAAAATAAAAAACTAATAAAAATTATAATGCTAACCAATGATAGAAAAATGCTTAATGATTTTACCATTAAATTTTCTCCTGATTTTTCTTACCCATTAAACCAGTTGGCATTACTAGTAAGATAAGAATCAAAAGGATAAAAGCAAAAGCATCCCGATATCCAGATAAAGTTGAAGAGAAGGCAACGACCATAATTTCAATAAATCCTAATAGTAAACCTCCCAGCATTGCTCCTGGAATTGATCCAATACCTCCAATAACGGCAGCAATAAAAGCTTTTAATCCAGGAAGCAAACCCATATAAGGATGAATTTGAGGATAACGTAAAGACCACATAATGCCTGCTATGGCACCTAATGCAGAACCTATACAAAATGTAAATGCAATAATCTTATTAACAGAAACACCCATTAAACAAGTAGTTTCAATATCGTATGATATTGCACGCATAGCAAGACCAGGTTTTGTTTTATTGATAATCCATAACAAAACGATAACAAGAATAAATGAAACAATAGGAACGATGAGAGACATGGGAGCAATTCGAATGATGCTATTTGAATCTTCTCCTAAAGACCATAAGATTGGCGTTACAAGAAAATCTGGTTGTTTTACGGTTTTTGGAACGCTGCTAAAAAACATGATTGCAAGGCTTTCAATAAGAAAGGAAATTCCAATCGCACCGATAAGCACCGAAATACGTGGAGCATCACGCAAAGGTTTATAAGCTAACTGATCAATAAAAATTCCTACTGCGCTTGTAATAGAAATGGAAAAACAAATGGCTAGAATCCAAATGGGTTTAAAATCTTGCGGAGCAATTTGTGAATAATAAATAAGTCCTGAAACAAGAATAAAAAAGATAGAAATCCAATAAACTTTTTGTTGTTTTTTAAATCCGATAAATAGGGAATAATAAATTAAGACTGCGAACAATATAAGTAAGATAGCAGTCCATGTAGGCATAAAGCTAATTGTGGCAAAAGAAAAAAAATACGCCCCCAGCATCAAGAGATCACCGTGAGCAAAATTAATTAACCTTAGAATACCATAAACCATGGTATAACCAATTGCAATAAGCCCATAAAGTGATCCTAATGCTAGCGCATTAAAGAAATATTGAATGAACATTTCAGTGCTCATCTCTTGTTCCTTATATATTACCTTATATATTATATGAAATATGATGGCTCTAAATGATCTAGTTTCGGAATATATTAACTAGTCTTATAATTCAATTGAGTAAGTTATTATTTTGAATTGTTTTTTTTAAGTCTGTAGACTGTATTTCGTGTAAATAAATACGTTTTCCATTTTTTATTTCAATTACACCAATAGAAACTTGAGGGTTATGATTTTCATCTATGGACATAGTTCCAAAAGGGGTTTGAAAATCTTTTAATTTGCTAAGTTCAGCTGTAATTTCCTCACGATCAGCACTGCCAGCATTTTTAATAGCTTGCATAAACATTGTATATGCTGTGTATCCCAAAATTGAATTGATATTTGGTTGTTTATTGGGATAAGCAGTTTTCCATTCATTTGTAAATTCTTGTGCGGTTTTTGACATATTTGGTGTAGCCTCATCGTAAGGAAGTGTCGTGTGCAAGAATCCTTCCGCAGCTTGTCCTGCAATTGCAATAGTTTCTGGATTGTCCATAGCATCACCACCCATAATGCGGAATTTTGCCCCCAATTCACGTGCTTGCTTCATAATTATGGCGCCTTCAGAAAAATAAGATGGGATGAATAAGATATCAGGTTCTTGTGCTATAATTTGTGTAAGAGCGGCTGAGAAATCTTGATCTCCAGAATTATAATTTAAGTTTGAAATAACTTCACCACCCAATTTTTTAAATGAACTGATAAAATAACGTGCAAGACCAATTGCATAGTCGCTAGATATATCTTTTAAGATAGCTGCTTTTTTTGCATGTAAAGTTTCAGCTGCATAAGTTGCAGCACCTATACCTTGATAGGAGTCAGTGAAACATGCACGAAAATAATATTTTTTACCTTGTGTAACGAATAAATTTGTTGATGAAGTTGCGATAGTAGGTGTTTTTGCTTTTTCAGATACTTCTCCACCTGCTAATGACAATGAAGAGCCATAAGTTCCGATGATTCCATTAACTTTGTCATGAGCAGTTAAACGTACGACAGCATTGGCTGCTTCTACTTTATCAGATTTATTATCAACAACAATTAGCTCAACTTTGCGTCCTAGTATTTCTGGAGTTTTTTTATGTGCTATCTGTATACCTTTAAGTTCAAGTTGTCCTCCAAACGCATTTTGTCCCGTTAATGGAAGATAAACACCAATTTTAATAGGATCTTTCGCAGAGGCATTTGTTAGAAATGCCATTGTCATAAAAGCTACTGTAAGGATTTTCCTCAGTTGCATTGCGCACTTTTCCTTATTTTCAATTATAATTTTATCATAAACTTTAGACATTATCTTGAACTTTATTGTTATGCAAGTTATACATCTATAAAATTGATCAGTGTGTACGAAGTGTGCACGAAAAGTCTTTAAATTATCATTTTTTTATTATGCGTGATGTGTATAAACTTTTTGGATGAAATTTTATGATTTATGAGCTGACATTACAAAGTAGATGCGACAATATGGGGAAATCTTATCTTAGGTCTTGCTTGTTGATGTAACTACAATGTCTACTTACGCAGAAGAATCAATTTGTAGAATTCAAACCTACAGGATCACGTTTGGTTATGACAAGTAAGGATACATTAAAAGATTATTCTCTAGCCGAAGATAATCTCAGTGTTTGTGGTGAAATTATTGAAATTAGTGGTGTCATTAAATGGTTTGATGGCAGTAAGGGCTATGGGTTTATTGTTCCTGATTTTTCGGATCTTCCTGATATATTATTGCATGTGACCGTGATGCGGCGAGATGGTTTTCAAACAGCTTTAGAAGGAGCTAAAGTTGTTTGTGTTGTAAAACAAACTGAGAGAGGATTAAAGTGTATCCAAGTTAAGTCTATTGATTGTTCATCAGCTACTCATCCTTCAGAAATTCCAGCGCGTACACATGTTGTAGTAATCCCTGAAAGTGGTTTAGAGCGTGCAATTGTTAAGTGGTTTAATCGTGAAAAAGGGTTTGGCTTCCTTAGCCGAGGGCAGGGAACAGAGGATATTTTCATTCATATGGAAACATTACGTCGTTTTGGTTTAGCAGAACTCCGTTCTGGTCAGGTTGTTCTTGTGCGTTTTGGTAAGGGAGAAAAAGGTTTGATGACAGCAGAAATTTATCCTGATATAGCGCTTCCATTTGTTACAAATTAAATTTCTGGTATCACAAGGTAGGAATTGTGTTTCTGTTTTTAAAGCTTTATGCTTTATTTTTAAAAATATTTAAACGAATTAATAATCATGCGGAGTCAGAATATGGCAGGAAAACCTATAAAGATTCCTATTAATTCCGCTTATCTAATAATCAATACAAAACAGAATATAATTTTTATGAGGTAGAGATTACGTTTTCCAAAGTTCAAGCAAGTGCTGGTTTGATGTATCGTACTCATTTTCCTTGCAATCGTTCAATGTTATTTAGGAATTTTCTCAATAATATGCTAGCAGATAAAGATATATCAGAAGATAAACAAGAAATGTTTAATGTGGATGGCTTTGCAGCTTTTGCTATTGAGCTTAATGCTGGTGGGGTTGCAGATAAAAAGATAAGGAAGAGACAATTGTGATACATCCTGTATTTATGAGAAATATGAAAGTAATAAAACATGACAGTAGAAGAGATTCATTTTTTTGAACACGATAGTTTTCGTTTTGCTTACCGTGAAGAAGGGCAGGGTACTCCTATTTTATTGATTCATGGTTTTGGATCTTCTGCACGTGTTAATTGGTGTGCAACAGGTTGGTTTCGTAGCCTTGTTGAAGCAGGTTATCGTGTTATTGCTTTTGATAATCGTGGTCATGGTGATTCGGATAAGAGTTATGATCCTTTATGTTATACGCCTCAAGCTATGGCTAGTGATGCGGTTAAGTTGCTCCAACATTTAGGGTTATCCAAAGCTCATGTTATGGGATATTCTATGGGAGCTCGGATTAGTGCATTTATGGCTTTTTTATATCCAACATATGTCCATAGTGTTGTTTTTGGTGGTTTAGGAATTGGTATGGTAACAGGGGCAGGTGATTGGGAGCCTGTTGCCCAGGCTCTTCTGGCAGAAGATATTTCAACTATTACCAATCCGCGTGGTTTGATGTTTCGCAAATTTGTAGATCAAACTAAAAGTGATAGACATGCTCTTGCTGTTTGTATCATGACATCAAAGCAGGAATTAACAGAGTCTGAAGTACGTGAAATTAAACAACCTGCACTTGTTGCAGTTGGTTCATTGGATGAAATTAGTGGTGAGGCTGAACCATTAGCAGCTTTGTTACCACGTGGCGAGGCGTTACAAATTCCTGGTCGTGATCATATGCTTGCTGTTGGAGATAAAGTCTATAAAAAAGGTGTTATTGATTTTCTTGCTCGTCATCCTATTGTTTAAAAGGCTTTAAAGATATAAATAAAGGGCCCATTATTATCTTTAAGATAACACAACAAGAGAAAGTAGGGGTACAATACGCAATACTTTTATAGATTTGCGTTTTCATTTGTACTTTTTGTATGCGAGTTTTCTGTTTTTAGGATTTTACTCTAGCCATTGTGGACAGTTTCTACAAAAACTAAGATTTTCATTTTGTTTATTGAAGTTATTTGTAAGATTTTAGATTTATGTTATGAGTCCATAAAAAACACTTATTTGATGGACTAAGATAATGAGCTTTGCTATGATCTTCTTAGATACGTTGAAAGTGTAAAGTCTCAAGGATAGATAGCAATACCTAAATTTATCATCTTTATTTAATTCCGCTTTACTATTTTCAAAAAATAAGCGCTCTTTTTATTTGTTGTAGATAATGCTTCAAAATTCAGTTCACTTTGTTTATTTAGTAATTTTATTATTTTAAAAGTGCAGGTATTTCACGCGAGGAAAGAGTTGATAAATCCCTTTCAATATGACAATCTAAATATTGTGCACATCGTTCTATAAGTTCTTTATTACATCCACTGAAAAAGTGATTTGCTCCTTTTAGGATTTCTTGTGTTATAGTAATACCTTTTTGCATTTTTAGCTTATCTACAAGATTCTGAACATCTTTCGAGGGTGCAACTTTGTCGATGTCACCATGAATTATTAAGCCAGATGAAGGACAAGGAGCAAGAAATGAAAAGTCGTAAATATTCGGTTGCGGAGCAACAGATATAAAGCTCTCAATTTCAGGTCTGCGCATTAGAAGTTGCATTCCAATCCAAGCACCAAACGAATAGCCAGCTACCCAACAATTTTTAGAATTAGGATGCTGTGTTTGTACCCAGTCAAGGGCAGCGGCGGCATCTGAAAGTTCTCCCGTCCCATAATCAAATTCTCCTTGACTTCGGCCAATACCACGAAAATTGAAACGCAGTGTAGTAAAACCACGTTGTTGAAACATGTAAAATAAATCATAAACAATTTTATTATTCATTGTTCCACCGAATTGAGGATGAGGATGCAGGACAATTGCAATTGGAGCATTTTTTTGTTGAGAAGGTTGATAACGTCCTTCAAGACGACCTGCGGGACCATTAAAAATGATTTCTGGCATTAAATGCTCCTTAAAACGCTATGAATGTTTTCATTGACCTTGGTCGACTTTTACAATAAAATCCACCTTCTTTGGGTATTTTCTTTAATTAATCGATAGATATCCTTTTTTAAATGTGTTTTTCAAGAAAATTGCATTATTTTTTTTAATCAATTTGTAGGATAGATAATTAGGATTTAAAATGGCTGTAAAACGCCGCTATCTTGATCATAATGCAACAACACCGCTCACAAAAATGGCGCGAACGGCATTATTAGAATCTTTAGAGATATTCGGTAATCCGTCATCTGTTCATGCAGAAGGACGCGCTGCTAAAGCGCTTTTACAGAAATCTCGTAGGCAAATTGCTGATAGACTCAAGGCAAATCCGGATCATGTTGTATTTACATCTGGTGCAAGTGAAGCAGCAATGACTCTGTTAACACCATTTTATCATATGGGACGTTCTGAAGTCCAATTTTCTCATCTTTATATCGGTGCGAGTGAACATCCATCTATTGCAGAAGGGGGACGTTTTTCTAAAGAATTGATTAGCGTAATTGACGTTGATCAGCATGGCCTGATCCAGCAGGATAAGTTAAAATCCTTATTAATGGCTCATGATAAAGCAAAAGGTCTACCTCTTATCGCTATTCAAGCTGCAAATGGTGAAACTGGTGTTATTCAAAATATTCAAGAAATAGCTGCTATTGTTCGGGATGCTGGAGGTATTCTCATTGTTGATTTAGTCCAATATATAGATAAACATCTCATTGATATTAATCATTTTGGAGGTGATTTTTTTATACTATCAGGCCATAAAATTGGAGGGCCTAAAGGAATTGGCGCATTTGTTTCATGTAGCAATCTTCTCATGCCTTGTCCTCTTATTACTGCTGGTGGACAAGAAAAAGGATACCGTGGAGGAACAGAAGCTTTACCACTTATTGCTTCTTTTGGAGCAGCAATGGCGGATTCTTTTACTCAAGAAGAAATAAAACAATTAATCTATTTACGTAACAGATTGGAAGATGGTTTAAAAAAAATTAGTCATGATGTTACAATTTTTGGCAAAGATGTTCAACGTTTGCCAAATACTACTTATTTTACTGTACAAGGTATAAAAGCTGAAACAATGCAAATTAGTTTTGATTTAGCAGGATTTTCTGTATCATCAGGTTCTGCTTGCTTTTCAGGAAAAGTGAAACAAAGCAAAGTTTTGGAAGCAATGGGATACCATGTATTAAATGGTGCGATCCGTGTTTCAACAGGACGTTGTACAACTTCTAAAGATATTGATGATTTTTTATTGATTTTTTCTCAAATTATAGATAACAAAAAACAGAGTTAATTGTTTAAGAAATTGAGCACTATTCTAAAAAAATTGAGTAAGCTTGATTGAAATTTTCCCATTTTCCATATAAACCGCGTGTTTTAATTTTGTGAAGAAAATAAGTTCTTATCTTTGATCACCGGTTTTTGATACCGACAAAAAATGGAGAAAGCCGATGCCGGCAGTGCAGGAAACAATACGCCAGGTACGTGAAATAGACGTTGATCAATATAAATATGGTTTTGAAACTAATATTGAAATGGACAAGGCTCCAAAAGGGTTAAATGAGGATATTATCCGATTCATTTCTGCTAAAAAATGTGAGCCTGAATGGATGTTGACATGGCGTTTGCAAGCTTTTCATAGGTGGTCTACAATGGAAATACCTCATTGGGCACGAATTAAATATCCAAAAATCAATTTTCAAGAACTTTATTATTACGCTGCTCCTAAAAATCATACAGGACCAAAATCTTTAGATGAGGTTGATCCTGAATTATTGGCAACTTATGAAAAACTTGGTATTCCCTTAAAAGAGCAGGAAATTTTAGCAGGGGTAAAAAAACAGACAGATCTTTCTACATCCGATGATAATATCTATGCATCAGGGCGAGTAGCTGTTGATGCAGTCTTTGATTCTGTTTCGATTGTGACAACATTTAAAGAAGAACTAGCACGTGCAGGCGTCATTTTTTGTTCTATTTCAGAGGCTATCATTGAACATCCTGCTTTTATTCAGGAATATTTAGGAGCAGTTGTTCCAGCTGGTGATAATTATTACGCTGCCTTAAATGCTGCTGTTTTTACAGATGGTTCGTTTGTTTATATTCCCAAAGGAGTGCGTTGTCCTATGGAACTTTCAGCCTATTTCAGGATTAACGAACGCAATACAGGACAATTTGAGCGAACATTGATCATCGCAGATGAAAATTCATATGTCTCTTATTTGGAAGGGTGTACTGCACCTCAGCGTGATGAAAATCAATTACACGCTGCTGTTGTCGAGCTTATCTCTCTAAAAAATGCAGAAATTAAATATTCAACGGTACAAAATTGGTATCCTGGTGATAAAGAAGGAAAGGGGGGTATCTATAATTTTGTAACTAAACGAGGAGATTGTAGAGGAGATAATTCCAAAATTTCATGGACACAAATTGAAACTGGTTCTGCGATTACTTGGAAATATCCATCTTGTTTATTACGGGGTAATAACTCACGTGGAGAATTTTATTCTATTGCTGTTGCAAATGGTCATCAACAAATTGATTCCGGTACAAAAATGATTCATTTAGGAGAAAATACATCAAGTCGTATTATCTCAAAGGGAATTTCTGCTGGTTTTTCAAGTAATACTTATCGTGGACAAGTTACTGCACATAAAAAAGCTAAAAATGCACGTAATTTTACTCAATGCGATAGTTTGTTAATTGGTAATGATTGTAGTGCCCATACAGTACCCTATATTGAGGCAAAAAATGCAACAGCTCAGTTTGAACATGAGGCAACAACATCAAAGATCTCTGATGATCAAATTTTTTATGTTATGCAACGGGGGATTCCTGAAGAAGAGGCAATTGCGTTGATCGTCAATGGGTTTGTAAAAGAAGTTATTCAACAATTACCAATGGAATTTGCTGTTGAAGCGCAGAAACTAATCGGCATTAGCCTTGAAGGCAGTGTAGGCTAAATTGCTTATTAAATAAAATACAGCAACAACAGGATTAAATTATGTTAGAAATCAAGAGTTTGCACGCCCGTATTGCTGGAACTAATACAGAAGTCATTTCCGGTTTAAACTTAACCATTCAAGATGGTGAGGTAGCTGCTATTATGGGGCAAAATGGAGCGGGAAAATCTACTTTATCTTATTTGCTTTCTGGTCGGGATGATTATGAAGTAACAGAAGGTGATATTCTTTATAATGGACAATCCATTTTAGAAATGAGTCCAACAGAGCGCGCAGTGTACGGTATTTTTTTGGCATTTCAATATCCAATGGAAATACCTGGTGTTGCAACAATGGAATTTTTAAAAGTTGCAATAAATTCTCAACGTAAAGCTCGGGGTGATAAAGAGCTTAAGATTTCTGAATTTATTCAGTATGTTAAAGAAATTGCTTCTGACCTTGAAATAGATATGGCTATGCTTAAACGTTCACTGAATGTTGGTTTTTCAGGTGGAGAAAAAAAGCGTACTGAAATTCTTCAAATGATTTTGCTTGAACCTAAGCTTTGTATTTTAGATGAAACCGATTCTGGCTTAGATATTGACGCCTTAAAAATTGTTGCAGATGGTGTTAATAAGCTTCGTAATCAGGAACGCTCATTTTTAGTTATTACTCATTATCAACGTCTTCTTGATTATATTACGCCTGATACAGTGCATGTTCTTTATAAAGGCCGTATTATTAAAAGTGGAGATAAATCTTTGGCACTGTATTTAGAACAAAATGGGTATGCTGATATTATCAGTAAAACTGCCTGAGGTTTGAGGTTATTGAATATGAGCACAAACTCACAACCAAAATTGATAGCAGTTGAAGAAGATATTATCAATAATTTTAATCAACGTATTGATGATTTACCGGGTAATGAAACAATTCAAGTTATACGTAAGAAGGCTATTGAATTATTTCAAAAAACGCGCCTTCCTTCGCGCAAAATGGAGTATTGGCATTATACTAATTTACGCGTTTTATTAAAATCTGTGAGTGATTTTTCAGAATTTAACAGTGAACAGTCGATTGATACATTACTTCCAGAAAATATTGTTTTTTCTATTGAAAATGGTAAAGCGCTTACGCTAAGTAAAATAGCAGGTGTTGAAGTAGAACATCTTGCAACGGCATTTGATAAAAATAGCGCTGAAATAAATTCAACTATTTCTGATGAAAATTTTATTGGACAATTAAATACAGCTTTCGTTACAGATGGTTGGCTTTTCAATATTTCTGACAATACTAAATTGGATGCGCCGATTGAATTGCAAAATATTCAAATGGGAGGGCAGTCACATACTTTTTCACGTATCAAAGTTGGAAAAAATAGTCAGGCTGTAATTATTGAACGCCAAATCGGCAATGATAAAGATACTTTCGTTAGTTCAGTATTTTCATTAAATCTCGCTGCTAATAGCAGTGTAACATGGATTCTTATCCGTGATAGGGGGAGCAATGCTACCCAATTTGGCCAATTTCGTGCTTTGCTTGCTGAAGATGCTGAATTAAAGCTTTATGTAATTAATATAGGTAGCCAACTTAATCGTCAAGAAATTGATATTGAGTTGTTGGGAAAAAAATCTAATTTTCAATTACGAGCAATAAATTTATTATCTGGAAAAACGCATAGTGATCTTACGATGACAGTTCGCCATGTTGAAGAAAAATCAATTTCAAGAGAAATTGTACGTAATGTTGTTACAGATAAGGCACATGGTGCTTTTCAAGGGGTAATACGTGTTGCACAAAAAGCGCAAGAAACAGATGCTCGTATGGCTTGCAATAGTCTTATTATTTCAGATGATGCAGAATTTGATGTAAAACCTGAACTAGAAATTTTTGCTGATGATGTTGCTTGCTCCCATGGAGCAACAGTTACTAAAATTAATTATGATCATCTTTTTTATCTAATGGCGCGTGGTATCTCTTTTAAAATTGCCTGTGAACTTTTGGTAAAAGGATTTATCTCAGAATTAATAGATGACATTAAGCAAGATAGCATCCACACTATTTTGAGTAATATCATTAGTAAATGGTTAGAAAAGAACGTCTAAGGCAGAAAAAATGGAAAATAATGTAAAAACGTTGAATTATAATGTAGAAGAAATTCGATGTGATTTTCCTATTTTGCAAAATAATATTTATGGTAAGCGATTAGCTTATCTTGATAGCGGAGCTTCTGCTCAAAAACCGCTATCAGTTCTTAATGTCATGGATAATTTTTATCGATATCATTATGCTAATGTACATCGAGGAATGCATTCTTTATCAAATACAGCAACACAATTTTATGAAGATGCCCGTGAAACAGTTCGGGCTTTTTTAAACGCTCAAATAGTCGAAGAAATTGTCTTTACGAAAGGCGCAACAGAAGCTATTAACACTGTAGCTTATGGTTGGGGGATGTCTAAATTAAATGAAGGTGATGAAATTATTCTCACTATTATGGAGCATCATTCAAATATTATTCCTTGGCATTTTATTCGTGAACAGAAAGGTGTGAAGCTTATTTTTGTACCAGTTGATGAGGATGGTGCTTTACATATTGAAGATTTTCAAAGAGCTTTAAGTGATAGAACACGTCTTGTTGCTATTACACATATGTCCAATATATTGGGAAGCGTGTCTCCTATTAAAGAAATAGTTAAGTTAGCACATCAAAATGCTATTCCTGTTCTTGTTGATGGTTCTCAAGGAGCTGCACATTTAACAGTTGATATGCAAGATCTTGACTGTGATTGGTATGTTTTTACTGGTCATAAAATTTATGGCCCTACAGGTATTGGTGTTCTTTATGGTAAAAAATGTCGGCTAGAAGAAATGCGTCCTTTTCAGGGCGGAGGACAAATGCTTGAGGAGGTAACACTTGATAAGGTTTATTATAATGCTCCTCCATATCGTTTTGAAGCTGGCACTCCTCCCATAGTTGAGGCTATTGGGTTAGCAGCAGCTATCGATTATATAAAAGAAAAGGATAGAGATGCTATTTATACACATGAAATGGCACTTTTAAATTATGCTCATGAAAGCCTTGAATCAGTCCAGTCATTACGTATCTATGGACGTGCCCTTAACAAAGGTGCTATTATATCCTTTGAGCTTGAAGGTATCCATGCACATGATGTTGCTATGTTTGCTGATCGACAGGGAGTTGCTATACGTGCAGGAACACATTGTGCACAGCCTTTATTGCGACATTTGGGGTTGACATCGATCTGTCGTGCATCATTAGCAATGTATAGTAATCGCGAAGATATCGATCAATTGGTTGAAGCATTAGAAAGAGCAAGGATATTTTTTAATGGTTAGATTAATTAAAAAATGTCATTCGGCTGAACCTGTTGGTATAGAAGGTGAAGAGAAAAAATCTTGTTTATCAGTAATTCCAGAAGATGAAATTAATCGTCTGACAAGTGATATTATTACTGCTCTTAAAACAGTCTACGATCCGGAAATACCTGCTGATATTTATGAATTAGGATTGATTTATCGGATTGATATTGAAGATGATCGTTCAGTGAAAATTGAAATGACACTTACAGCCCCTGGATGCCCTGTTGCAGGTGAGATGCCAGGCTGGGTGGAAAATGCTGTAAGCGCAGTTGAAGGCGTCCTAAGTGTTGAAGTGATCATGACATTTGATCCTCCTTGGACACCTGAATGTATGTCAGAAGAAGCACAAATTGCTGTCGGATGGTACTAAAACAGAGAATTAGATTTATAACATAACAAGAACGGTTTATTATTTAATAATACCGCAATAATACCCCAGTTTATACGTGCTACATCACCTCTACCAATTGAGCAAGGGCTTATCTGATTGATTCTCTCCTTTTGGGTATATCATTTAAAAACAAAAACACTAATGGCGGAGGGGGTGGATTTTGAATCCCTAAATTCATGTAATTAGTGCTTTGATTTTACTTATCTTTTTTTAAGGTGTTAGGGACATAAAATAAATGTACGGGAATAGGATTTTATCTTTCTTTTAGAAAGGCTCGAAATTATTTTATAAAACGGTTCCGCAAAAACTTATCCCACAACAGGCAGCTAAAAAACCATAATTGTTGCTAAGCCCATTGGATGGAACTATTGCCTGCTAATAAACCACCAAGCCCAAAAAAAGAGCCAAAGCCCCTTTAGACCATAAATGTTCATTGCTAAGCGCTTTCATGAACAACGCTTATGATTTTGTGGATGAAAAGACGTTTGATGATAACGGTGGCGGCTTTAGCAGCTTTTTTGATCTCTGTCACAAGAGCTTTTTATTTCGGCAAAAGAGTTGAGCAGCAAAAACAAAAAAATAGAAAATGAAATTAACAAGAAAAGTGATGCTGATGTGCGTGCTGAGCTTTCTCTCTGGTTACGAGATAAATAAATAAGCACGCTTCTTGTGTTGGTTGGTTGCCAATTTATCTAAAACAGCAAGATCTTCAGGCAATCAGCTCTGATTTAGCAAGAGATATCTTAAAGCATAATAAACAGGGTGAGCGCTTGTGTGGGTGGAAACATAGCTAGAAAAACGATAGCTACGACCTACCAAAATTTGAAAATAAGTGTTTCATTATATGAAGTGGGGAGGGGAGTACTCATTTTATGTTTCTTGGTTCTTGATCTGATAATCCCCATAGAAACTCTCTACACGATGTTTTTGCTCATCTAAAACAATCGGTCTTAAAGAATTAGAACTTGTTATAAATTGAGCCATCTCAAAGAATGAAACATACCAAGATCCTCGCTATTGATACGAAAATGAACCATCAAAAAGCTACAATATGTAACTCATTGATTTTATTGATGTATGGCGGAGGGGGTGGGATTCGAACCCACGGTACAGCTCCCTGCACGCCGGTTTTCAAGACCGGTGCCTTAAACCACTCGACCACCCCTCCAAAAATAAATACAATTATACTTTTTACAAGGTTCTTTTAAAAGGTCAATAACCTAAAATTGAATTTAAGCGTTTTAATTAAATTAATATTTTTGTCAAAATGAATAAAAATTATCGATAAAATAATATTACTATTATCAGAAAAGAGCTATAATTTAAAGTTATAAGAGGTGAATATATTTTTGATGTTCATCTCTGATGACTACCATATTCCTGCTCCAGCACTCCAGCTTCGTTACTAAGTATTATATGTAAGTAATTAAAATTTTCTATTTATCACAAAACTTAAAAAAAATCAATTATTACAAGGTATACACATTACTTAAAAAAAACTGAAAAAAATACTAATAATGATACCTATGATTGATCCTATCGTAATCCCAATTATCATGCCAGCAGGAAGTGCTACGCTTATACCTATTGCGATAATTGGGCCAAATCCTGGAAGAGCGATATAACCATAATTCGCAAGAATTGCTGCAAGTGCTCCTGATAGGCTACCATTGAGAGCTCCGATAAATGCCGAATCTTTAATATAAGGATAAAACTTTTTCAAAGAATTTCTTGCAAAATTGCTTGAGTTAACATCGCTGTAAGTTTTCGAATTAATCATATTTTTTTCTTTCATTTTGAATATTAATTGTTCCAGAATAATCAACTGATATAAGAAAATAACGCTTTTTAAATTCTACTAAAGCACGCCAAATACCTTTATCATCTAAACGTAATCGTTTAATATTTTTAAAACCATTTTCCATAAGGCGATTTCTGATTTGTGAAGCAGTGAATGAGTTTTTTCCTGCTTTGGTGGTTTTTTGAAAGGAAATATACTTGGATGTTTGACAATAGGGATCATAATGAACTTCTATTGGTACAGCTGCTATGACTATAGGGGAGATACAAACAATCATTATAAAAAGAATAATTGATCTCAAAAATTTATTTAATCTCATTATGTTACCATTGTGATTGAAATAATTCTTTCAAATATTTACTTTCATACTAACTTAACCCTTTTATTCTTAACGAGTTCCCTAGCTATTTTATTTTTAATATTATGCTTATATACTTAGCCCTTGTTTGGGTTGTTTTGAGAACCAGAACTTCTTAATTTCTATTATTTATTTTTCTCATTATTCAGCATTCAGCCTAATTATTAGGTGATTTTTTTGTAAACATACTCACAATTGCTTTTAAGCCATAACCATAATTCATTCCTTCTCGCATAAATAAATTACGTAATGGTGAGCAATTACGCAACAATTCAAGTCCGGCGCTGCGTAAAATATGAACAGGAAGCAGATTGGAGAGAAAAGTATAGCTAAGTGCATGAACCGTTCCACTCCGAATAAATATATCACATTTACGATATTGATTATAATTCGTCGTGATTTTTTTGAAATCAGCAGCAGATATTTCATCGGGTATAAGATCAACTAAAGTTTGAATATCACGCATTCCTAGATTAAATCCCTGTGCACCAATGGGAGGGAAAACATGGGCTGCTTCACCGACTAAAATTATTCTTTTAGCAGCGAAGAGATTAGGAATAAGACCTAAAAGAGGCCATGTTTGAATTTTAGTTTCTATTTTTATTTCACCAAGGAGGGATTGCATTTGATTTTCAATCATTTTTGCAATTGCTTCTAATTTCATATTCAAAATTTTTTCAGCGCGAGAGGGGGTAACAATCCATATAAGACTAGATTTATTACCTGGTAAAGGAACCTGTGTAAAAAGACCGTCTTTTGTATAAAATTCAGTTGATATATTTTGATGAGGTAAATTATGTAAAAAGTTGGACACAAGTGCTATTTGTGGATAATTCCATTGTTTGGTAATAATTCCAGCGGCTGCTCTTGTTGGAGAGTGACGTCCATCAGCTGCAACAATAAGTGGTGTTTGAATAACTTTATCATCTTCAAGAGTAATGCAAATATGATCTTTTTGATGATCAAAGGATTTTGCTGAAGAAAAAAACCTGATAATATTTGGTGTGCATTTAATAGCATTGATTAAAGCGTCGTTTAATTTTAAATTAGGTACATTATAACCAAAAGCTTTTTCGCCAATTTCAGTCGAGTGAAAATTTACGGTAGGAGCTCGTACAAGCTGAGATGTTATATCAATAATTCTAATTGAATATAAGGCTGCTGCATAACGTTTTATAGTGTTCCAAATATTGAGTGTTTGCAGCATATGGATTGTAGGCATCATAATAGTAGTTGTTCGTAATTCATCTACGTTTGCATGTGGACCAATCAGAGATACAGAATGGCCTTTACGAGCAAGATTAAGTGCTGCCAACATGCCAATTTGACCTGCACCAATGACAGCAATGTTTTTATGCGTATTTTTTTTGGATATCACGATTGTTCTAAGCTTTCTTGATAATAATTCATTATAACACATCTTCAAATAAGTCATATCTTATTATATTACCTAAATAAATATTACGATATAAATAAAGTAATCATATATCTTGTACTCTTTTTAGATATCAGTCATAAAATAACAGCGTTTGAGAAAATAAATAAGAACTCTAAATTTAGGATAGAAAAACTTTGAAACCTAACATTAAAATTAACAGGGATAGATTATATCCCAGAGTAATAACAGTATCGCAAGCAAAAGCCTTTTCTGTTCACTTACTAACAGCCTCAGGTTCATTCTTGGCATTTCTTTCTCTGATATCTGCATCTGAAAAAGAATGGGTTGCTATGTTTTTTTGGCTCGGACTTGCTCTTTTTGTTGATGGAATCGATGGGCCAATTGCACGTAAATTGGATATAAAATGTATACTTCCGACATGGTCTGGTGAAATATTGGATAGTATTATTGATTATGTAACTTATGTTTTAGTTCCGGCCTTTGCGCTTTATCAAAGTGGTTTTATGGATCCTAAATTATCATTTATATTAAGTGCTATTATTGTCATTTCATCAGCTATTTACTACGCAGATACTGGAATGAAAACTGAGGAAAATTTTTTTAAAGGATTTCCTGTAGTTTGGAATATGATGGTTTTTATGCTTTTTGTGGTAAGACCAGGAGAATGGATTGCTTTCATTATTATTTCTTTATCGGCAATTTTGTCTTTTTTGCCCATTTATTTTATACATCCAGTGAGAGTTATCCGATTACGTATGCTTAATTTTCCAATCTTTCTTATATGGTGCTGTTTTGGTATAGCTGCATTTTTTTATCAGCTAAATGTTCCAAGTTGGATTAAAGTTGGAATTTCAATTACTGGTTTTTACATTTATTGTATTGGTGTTGTTATGCAATTTTTCCCAGAATTAGGTACAAAAAATTATAAAAAATAATATAATTCTCTTAAATTAAAAAGTTCCATAATATATATTATGCGATTATTATATAAAACATCTACGTTTAATTATTTATCAATACATCTGTTTCAAAGATAAGTCCTTGATATGCTGGTTCAACATGTGCTGGGACATAATTTACAACATTATTGTAATCAAGTGAATTATCCATATGCGTTAATATAGCTCGTTTTGGCTTAAAATATTCTATCCAATATAATGCTTGATCAACTGAGAAATGGCTTGGATGAGGTTTAAATTGAAGAGAATCAATAATTAAAACATCTAAATTCATAAGACCTGATAGTGTTTTTTCAGGAAATTCACTAACATCTGTGCAATAAGCAACATTACCAATACGAAAACCCAAAGAACGAGTAGCACCATGAATCTGTAAATGCGTATTAAAAGTAATAGCTCCACCCTGCCCTTGGACTTTAAACTCACTCTTCTCATCTATAAGATTTTCTTTTAAAATAGGTGAATAATGTGATCCCTTTTGTGTTTGAAAACAATAACCAAAAGCTTTATTAAGATGTTTTAGCGTAAAAGCATCTGCATAAATGTCTATTAAACATTTTTGTGCAAGAGCGTAGCTGCGTAAATCATCAATACCGTGAGTATGATCTGCATGGAAATGCGTATAAATAGCGGCATTGAGGTGACTAACACGTGCATTAATCATTTGTGAACGAAAATCTGGACCAGTATCAATAATGACTGTTGTTTTCATTCCTGATTTATGAATTCGTTCAACTAATAAAGAAGTTCTATAGCGTCTATTTTTAGAATTATTTGGATCACAGGCTCCCCAATCACCATTAGGACGCGGCACTCCTGGTGATGAACCACAGCCCAATATTGTAAAACGATATCGATCAGACATTTTTTGTTCTATTTCATTTTACTAAATAAACGAAAAGCATTTTGTGTTGTTATTTGTACTGTTTCTTCAATGCTTAAATTAATAGTTTTAGCAAGAACAGTGGCTATGTGACACAAAAAAGATGGCTCATTTGTTTTACCACGATAAGGAACAGGTGCTAAAAACGGAGCATCTGTTTCAATCAATAAGCGCTTATGAGGAACAATTTTTGCTATTTCACGAATTTCAAGAGCATTTTTGAAAGTGAGAATACCTGAAAAAGATATATAACCACCAAGTTCAATACCAGCATGAGCAAGTTGCATGCCAGATGAGTAACAATGAAGGATAAATGGAAAAGATTTTTCTTTTATTTTCTCACGCAATATTTGCTCCATATCTAGATCAGCACTGCGTGAATGAATTACAAGAGGCAATTGTGTTTCTTGAGAAGCGATAATATGTTCTGTAAAATTTTTCTTTTGCTCTTGAGGTGAAGAATAATCGTAATGATAATCAAGTCCGGATTCACCAAATGCAACAATTTTAGGATGCCTTGATAAATGAATAAGATCTTCAGCTTTAATATTTTGTTCTTCATGTACATAATTAGGATGAGTTCCAACAGAACAAAAGACTTGATCATAAGTCTGTGTAATTTCTAAAAGCCTATCTAACTTATGCACATGCGTTGAAATTGTTATCATACGTTCAACGTTAGCAGCTAGAGCTCGTTGAATAATTCCATTCAAATCTTGAAAATCCTCAAAATTAAGATGACAATGTGTATCAATTAACATTATTAATATCAGCTTTCTTTAGGAATATAACGAGGGAAAATTGGTACTGGTGATGGAAGCTCTGTATCTTCTTTAATTTTTAAATCACTGATATGGTGCAAAAATCGATTTTCTTTAGCAACTACAAGACTATCAAGAAGTTTAGTTGCTGATTGTGGAATGAAAGGCAAAAGCATGATTCCTATCCGCCGCAAAATCTCTAAAGTTATATAAAGAACTGTAAAAAATCTTTCTGGATTATTTTTATGCAATCTCCAAGGTTCTTCATTAGCAAAATAACGATTAGCCTCTGCTACAACTGAAAAAATAGCTGAAAGTGCTAAATGTGGAGCCTGACGTGACATAGTTTGGCGTGCAATCTCAAGTGCTTGAAGAGATTGTTTTAGCAGCTGTTCATCTTGAATTAGAAATGCAGCTGGTGTAGGAATTTTTGCATTACAATTTTTTTGAATCATAGATAATGAGCGTTGAGCTAAATTGCCAAGATCATTTGCAAGATCAGCGTTGATACGATTTACAAAACTATCATGATCGTAATTACCATCATGTCCAAATGGTACTTCACGAAGAAAAAAATAACGTACTTGGTCAAGACCATACCGATCAACCATTTCAAAAGGATCAACTACGTTTCCAATAGACTTTGACATTTTAACACCGCGGTTAAGTAAAAAACCATGAGCAAAAATACGTTTAGGTAACTCAATTCCAACAGACATTAAAAATGCTGGCCAATAAACTGTGTGGAAACGAATAATGTCTTTACCAATAATATGAATATCTGCAGGCCAAAAATTGCGTTTTTGTGAAGTTTCATCGAAAAAATCAATCGCAGTAAGATAATTTGTAAGTGCATCAACCCAGACGTACATTACATGCTTTGGATTTCCTGGAACACGAACTCCCCAATCAAAGGTTGTTCGTGAAATGGAAAGGTCTTTTAGGCCTGATTTGATAAAACTTATAATTTCATTACGTCGTTCATTAGGGCCAATAGAATCAGGGTATTTTTCATAATGTTGAAGAAGTGCTTTTTCATAACGTGAAAGTCTGAAAAAATAACTCTCTTCTTCATTCCATTCAACCGGAGAGTTTAACTCTTTCTCACGACGGATTCCTTTTTCATCAATTTCAGTATCTTTCTCTTCATAATAAGCTTCTTGACTAACTGAATACCAACCCGTATAACGGCCAAGGTAAATATCACCTTTGGCTTCCATTTTTTTCCAAAGCTCTTGAGAAGCTTGATGATGTCGTTTTTCCGTTGTGCGGATAAAATCGTTATTAGAACAATTAAGAATTTCCAGCATTTTCTGAAAAACAGCACTATTGCGGTCTGCAAGTTGTTGAGGTGTTATGTTTAACATTTGTGCTGTTTGTTGCATTTTTAGGCCATGTTCATCTGTACCAGATAGAAAAAATACATCCTTCCCATCGGCTCTTTGAAAACGAGCTAAAGCATCGCTTACAATTGCGTTATAGGCATGTCCAATATGCGGAGTACCATTAGGATAAAAAATTGGAGTTGTTATATAATATATGTCACGCATAATTATACCCATTTTAAAATGTAATCAAAGTATACAATGACATAACGTTTGTTCATAACATTGTCACGGAAAAAGCTTATTTTCATGAACAATCTTATGAGTTTTAAAAAGAAGATTAATAATAAATTGCTTTTTATCAAGATTAAATGATTGCACTTCTATTATTTCTTGAAAAATATTTTGCCATATTTGCGCATATTTTTTTGATAAAGCAAAAGCCCTCTTTTCTATCAACATAATAGCTCTTTTTTGAATTCTATCAAGAATTTCATCGCAAAATTGTTGAAATTGTATATCTGAATCAGATGACGAAAGTGATTGAGCAAAATTATGCACAATAACTGGATTGCAAATAGATTGCTCCAAAAGCTTATTAATGGTTTGAACAATTTCAAGCCCACCATGACAAAGAAGTAAAGCTGCTTTTCGAAGACTACCTTGAGATTTTTGAATGATTGTTTCAATATTTTGCTGGTCAGTTAATATCTGATCGGAAAAAACATGTGAGATAGCTTTTTTCATTTCATCATCATTTAAAGGTCTTAGAGAAATTTTTTGGCAACGTGAACGAATTGTTGGAAGCAACTTTCCTAAAGAATGTGAAATAACAATGAATAAGGTTTTTGTTGGAGGCTCTTCAAGTGTTTTAAGAATTGCGTTTGCAGCATTTCTATTCATATTATCTGCGGAATCAATAATGACAATGCGCCACTCATCTTGAGATGTCTGATTTAAAAAATGCTTGATATCGCGGATATCATCAACTGTTATACCTGTTTTGAACTTTTTTGTTTTTGCATCAAAACGATGTGAGACATGTATAATACTAGGGTGGCTACCCTGCTTAATTTGGCGCCATATAACTGAATCTTGTTTTGGTTGTAAAAACTCATTTTTTTGAGAGTTTAAAATATTCCAGGCAAAGTGAAATGCTAACGTTGCTTTTCCTATTCCACGTTCTCCTTCAAACAATAGTGCATGATGTAATCGCCCTTTTCTAAGCATTTGAGCTAAGAAATGACGAACTTTCTCATGGCCAATGAGGATATTATTTTGTGAAGGTGATAAAATGCCGTCAATATCATCATACTGACGTAAAAAATTTACATCATTCATGGAGAAGCCAATATTACCCGATGACAGATATCTTTTATTTGATCTGCAATTACTTCGACTGCACATGTTCCATCAATAACTTGAAATCTATGTGGTTCATGTTTCGCTAATTCAAGAAAAGCTTGGCGTCTTTGTTCTTGGATATCCAAATCATCTTTTTCAAAATAATTAATTTTTTTTCTTCGTAAATTTATACGCTCTATCCCAAATTTTGCAGGTATATCTAATAAAAACGTTAAATCAGGTTTTATTCCTTTCATACCAATATATTCTAAAATAGAAAGGATATGTGTATCCACTTTATTATTTATTCCTTGATAAACACGTGTAGAATCAATAAATCGATCACATAAAACAATCTTTCCAGCTTGCAAAGAAGGCTTGATAATTTCAGCAACATGATCAGCACGTGCTGCTGTAAATAAAACCGTTTCAATAAATGGCCCATATTGTGCTACGCTACCTGATAATAAAATATAACGTATTGCTTCTGCACCTACTGTTCCTCCAGGTTCTCGTGTTATAATAACATCGTAGCCTTTGCTACCTAAATGTTGGGCAAGCAAAGAAATTTGAGTTGTTTTTCCTGCACCTTCCCCTCCTTCAAATGTAATAAAATAGCCTGACATGTATGAACCTTTATCTCTGAATCTCTTAATTCCTTATTTTTGTACGCATTATAGATATTTCCATAAATATTTTCGCAACCTTCCAAGTGTTATTTCATAAAGTGCATCTTTTACTTTTACAAAAAAATTTCCTTCTTGAATGTTTGCTCCAGCCCAAATTGATTTTTCAACAAGAAATTGTTTATCTGCAAAAATTTGAATAATACCAATTTTTTGTCCTATATTGATAGGAGCTTTTAATGGGCCATGATATCGAATTATTGCTTTAACATCATTAAGAGTTTTTTTATTTGAAAGCATAAAACTTATTGGTTCCTGAACAACAAGTGGGACAGAATTTCTTACTCCACCATAAACAGAAGCATAACCAACGATCTCTCCTTTTGTAAAAATTTTTTTAAGATCAAAATTTGTTAGACTCCATTGAAGAATTCGTTTTATTTCTTTTGTACGCTCTTTGTTATTTTGCAAACCACTAACTGCAAGAAAAAGACGTTGCTGATTTTTATAAGCAGAAATAACAGTTGAAAAACCTGTTTCTTCACTATAGCCGAAACCTAATCCCTCTATTTTTACATCAGTTACTTGAGAAATAAGGGGATTTTTATTATGTTGAGTAATCTTATTCCAGGTAAAGTCAGGTTCACTATAAAGCGCATAATAATCAGGGTATTCATGAGCAATATGGCGAGCTAATGTTATCATATCATTTAGTGTTATAAATTGTCCTTCTTCAGGAAACCCTGTTGCGTTGACAAAATGACTGTTTAATAATCCAAGTGTTTTAGCTCTTTTATTCATCAATTTTGCAAAATTAGCTTCATTACCAGCTATTCCTTCAGCCAAAGTAATGGCAGCATCATTTCCATTTACAATAACGAGTCCGCGCAAAAGATCAAAAACACTAATTTCTGTTTTTTCCTTTGCAAACATGGTCGTTGTACCAGAAGGTGCTCCTCCTTTTCGCCAAGCATTTTCACTAACTTTAAATTTTTGTTCTTTATTTAAAAATCCTTTTTTAAGTTGATGAAAGACTATTTCAGCTGTCATCAATTTTGTTAATGAAGCAGGAAAAAAAGCCACATCACTCTGTTTTTTAAAAAGTATTGTGCTTGTATTATCATCAAATATCAGTAATTGTGATGCAGATGTTTGAAAGTTTTCTGCTTGCCCCTGTTCATTGAATATCAATATCCAAATTAAGGAAAATAAAACTCTCAATAACCGATGCATGCTGATTCTCCCTCTCTTTAAGAATCAACATAGAGCGATTTATTATACAAGAAAAGATTTATTCTTTTTTTAAATAAAGCGCTTCTAAATTAGAAAAACACTTTAAATACCATTTGGCTTACTGGGGTTATTTTTAATAGAAGCTATTTGATAAAATGACCTAGGTTTCTCAGTCAAAACTGGACCAATTTGCGGCAATTGTATTAAAGTAGTCTCAGTTGGCTGTTTTTGACTATTCATATTATAATTATTCGTATTAAAAACGAAAAATCGATTATCTTTTTTTATTTCTGTTGTATCTGATAATGCCATTATCATGGATGGGCTATAATTTCCAGGTTTATAAGAAGCCATTAAATATTCGCCATCATAATTATTAATAGGTGCTTCAGCAACATATTCCACTTTAACATCTGCCGTGCCTTGATTTAAATAACCAAGCATTGTTGCAGCTTGTTTTGATAAATCAATAATTCTATTCTTTATATAAGGACCACGATCATTCACTCTAACGATAATAGAAGATCCATTTTTTAAATTAGTAACACGAGCGTAGCTAGGTAACGGCAAAGTAGGATGAGCTGCAGTCAAAAGATTCATATTATAGACTTCACCATTTGCAGTTAAGCGTCCATGAAAATATGAACCGTACCAGGATGCTTGCCCAACACGCTGATAGGTTGGATCAGCTTTTGGATAGTACTGCTTTCCTTTTATTTGGTAAGGCTTACCAATAATAATTCGTTTTGCAACTTTGTTTTTCGATTTGTTCTGCTCATTTAAAATTTTTTCAGGCACAGAAACAGCTTTAGCCTGTACCACTCTCTTAAACATCTTATTATTATCGATATTATCAATACTTTTTGTATTAAAATTTTTTTCTGAAAATTGTATTATTTGATTTGCACAGGCTGTCAATAATTGAGTAGCAGCTATTATAAAAATAAATTGAAACGTTAATTTAATAATAGAGGTAAAATTTTCTTTGCTATCTAGAAGCATTTATCAATCCGCTTATTTCTATTTTACATTTTTATATCGTGTACCAAAAATAAAATTGCATTACTTAAATATTCATCTCTACAGACATAGTCTGTATTATCAAAATTTACTTTTTATCAAGAGATTAATACAACGTTAAAGAAATATTTGTTATGTTTTATAAAAAATAAAACTATCTAATGAAGATAAAAAATCAAATAAAATTTAACAAAATCAATTATTTAAAAATAAAATTTTTATTAACTTTATTACAATACAGTTTATGAAATAAACTATATATATTTTATGTGAATAACTTATAAACGGCTCTTAATTAAGAATAGTAGTAATAATAGTGGACAGATATATTTAACGAATCGGCTTAGCGATTTTCCACTAAATTTATATACGGAGAACATTGAAAAGGGTCACTGGTGAGCGCGCAGGGATTCGAACCCTGGACCTACTGATTAAAAGTCAGTTGCTCTACCGGCTGAGCTACGCGCTCCCAAATAAGCTAATCTTGCTTATGGAAAGTGAATGGAACATACGATTGACTTTTCATTTGGTCAACACTTTATTAAAAAAATACTATTAAAATTTTGTTTAGTTCGCTTGTCTTAATTATCATTGCACATCATAAAGTTTTTTTCATTCTTATTGTATTTAGAAGAGAAATTATAATCTTATATTAGAGAAGCATAAGTTTTTAATACTATATAGATAGTGGAAATTAAATTAAATACATTTGCATAGATAATATCAAATGTTTAAACAAAGATAATAATCAATTATTGTCTCTTCATTGTTCATCGTAATCAATAAATAAGAAAATGTATCTCATCAATAGAAAATAACCTAAAATAGGTGAGTTTATATTTATAAAAAGCACCCTATTTTTTCTAAAGAATGTTAAAATAAGGATAAAACATCTGATTTGAAAATATTCGAATCAATTCTCTTGTTAAGAAAGAAAATTATATACTTGGGAAATAAGTAAATATTTTAAACATATAGATAAAAATTTCTAATTTATAGTATATATATTCTTCAATATAAAAAAAGATAAATTGTTCTTTCCTCTTTTCCATTTTTAAAACAAAAAATAAAGCAAAGTGTTTTGCTTTATTTTGCAAAAAATTGTAGAAAAATTATGGAATACATATGTTTTGTTTTCTACTTGTTTCTTTTTCGATTTTTTGATTGGAATGTTGAATGCTAACATGTAAACAATATGAGCTGCTCCTATTCATTCACAGTCATATGAAAGAAATTGGTGTTCCACCTTCCTTTGATGAGATGAAAAATGCGTTGGAACTTGCTTCAAAATCTAGTATTCATAGACTTGTTACAGCTTTAGAAGAACGGGGCTTTATACGTCGTTTACCCAATCGTGCTCGTGCAGTAGAAGTTGTTCGTCTCCCTGATAAGGTAACATTTAATCTTTCTCCAGCTCGTAAAATTTTTCCAAGTGTAATACAAAAAAATAAAAGAAAAATATCAAAAAATTCTAGTAATGTTAATATTTCTATTATCGAAGATAAAAAAAATATCACTATTCCTATTATGGGGCGTATCGCTTCTGGTGTGCCTATTTCTGCTATTCAACAACAAACAAATACACTTTCTCTTCCATCAAGTATGATTGGTTTAGGCGAGCATTATGCTTTAGAAGTTAGAGGTGACTCTATGATTGAAGCAGGAATTCTTGATAGAGATACTGTAATTATAAAATGTCAAAATGTAGCAATGCCAGGTGAAATTATTGTTGCATTAATTGACAGAGAGGAAGCAACTTTAAAACGTTATCGACGTAAAGGAGCTTCTATTGAATTAGAAGCTGCAAATCCTCATTATGAAACACGTATATATGGACCTGAGCGTGTAAAAATACAAGGAAAGCTTGTTGGACTTATTCGTCGATATTAAAAAAAAATAATTATTTGATATCTTATGGTATTTTTTTTCGCTTTATGTTATGCGTGCCAACAGAGTATATAAAAAAAGTCCAAATGACTTTGTAAAAACTCTTATGTATGAAGAAAAGCATTCAAACATTTAATTTTCTTTTATAGTAAAAATAAAGAATAAAATTAGATCTTCATTAAAAAATTTACAGGAATATTATGGTAGTGCCTCGTATTAGTTTTGTTTCTCTCGGTTGCCCAAAAGCACTTGTAGATTCTGAGCGCATTATTACACGCCTTCGTTCTGAAGGTTATGAGATCTCAAATAAACATCAAGGAGCTGATTTAGTTATTGTTAATACCTGTGGTTTTCTTGATTCTGCTCGAAATGAATCATTAGCCAATATTGATGAGGCTCTCAAAAATAATGGAAAAGTTATTGTAACTGGATGCCTAGGTGCTGAGCCTAATGTTATTCTTCAAGCATATCCTAATGTAATAGCGATTACTGGGCCACAGGATTATGAAAGTGTTATACAAGCAGTTCATACAGCAGTCCCTCCAGTTCATGATCCTTTTATAGATTTAGTTCCTCCACAAGGTATTCGTTTAACACCTCGCCATTACGCTTATTTAAAAATTTCTGAAGGATGTTCCAATCGATGTAGTTTTTGTATCATCCCTACTCTGCGTGGTAATCTTACTTCACAGCCTATAGGCGATGTTCTTCGCGAAGCAGAAAAACTTGTACAAGCAGGTGTAAAAGAAATTTTGGTTATTTCACAAGATACCGGTGCATATGGGATCGATATTAAATACGCTGAAAGCATTTGGCAAAATCGCGTTATCAAAACAAAATTTTTAGATCTTTGTCGCGAACTAGGGGAGATGGGGATTTGGGTGCGAATACACTATGTATATCCCTATCCTCATATTGATCAAGCTGTTGAGCTTATGGCTGCAGGAAAAATTCTTCCTTATTTAGATATTCCTTTTCAGCATGCATCACCAACGGTTTTACGTAATATGAAACGTCCTGCTCATATCGAAAAAACAAACCGTAGAATTGAAAAGTGGCGAGAAATTTGTCCAGATCTTACTTTGCGTTCAACATTTATTGTTGGTTTTCCAGGAGAAACCAACGAAGATTTTAATATGCTTCTTGAGTGGTTAGAAGAAGCAAAAATTGAACGCGCTGGCTGCTTTAAATATGAAGCAGTAAAAGGTGCTGTAGCAAATGATCTTGGATTAGAAAACATTCCAGAAGAAGTAAAAGAGAATCGCTGGCATCGCTTTATGATAAAACAACAAAAAATTTCTGCAGATCTTTTAAAGAAAAAGATTGGAAAAAGACTTCAAGTTCTTATCGATGAAACGCAAGGTAAAATCGCTAAAGGTCGTAGTAAATATGATTCTCCGGAAATAGATGGTGTTGTCCATATATCATCTCGGAAATCACTTCGTATAGGTGAATTTGTTACCGTTAAAATTGAGCAATCAGATTCTTATGATCTTTATGGCACTGTAGTTTGAAAATATTAAAAAGCTTAAATTTATTTTTAATTATAGTAAATTCTTAAAAGAGAAAAGTTTTTTATCAAGCAAATGACTTGGACGAACATTTGTCAAGGCACGAATCATAGTGTCTTTGCGTCCTGGCATTTTCCTTTCAATATCATCAAGCATTTTTTTCATTGCATTGCGCTGTAGGCTATCCTGATTTCCGCAAAGATTACAAGGAACGATAGGGAATTGCATTGCTTGAGAAAATTTTTCCATATCTTTTTCAGCAGCATAGACTAGAGGACGCAAAACAAAAAGATCTCCCTCGTCATTTATCAGTTTTCCAGGCATAGCTGCTAATCGGCCTCCATGGAACAGATTCATAAAAAATGTTTCTAAAACATCATCACGGTGATGTCCAAGTATTACAGCAGAACACTCCTCTTCACGTGCAATACGGTATAGATGTCCACGTCGTAACCGAGAACAAAGTGAGCAATATGTTTGTGTTTGTGTTAATTTATCTGTAACAATTGAATAAGTATCTTGATACTCAATACGGTATGGAATCTGATGATAATTTAAAAAATCAGGAAGAATATGCTCTGGAAAGCCTGGTTGACCTTGATTAAGATTACAGGCTAAAATGTCGACAGGTAAAAGGCCACGCCATTTTAAATCAAGCAGAAGTGCCAGTAAACCGTAAGAGTCTTTTCCACCTGATAAAGCAATAAGCCATTTTTTTCCCGAAGAGAGCATAGAAAAATCATCTAATGCCTGCCTTATATGGCGCAAAAGCCGTTTGCGTAATTTATTAAATTGTACAGTTGAAGGAGCAACCCGGAAAATCGGATGACAATCATCAGCCTTTTCTTCCAAAGGATCGCTTGTATACCTATTCTTTTCCATTACACAAAATTTGATTAAGGTTTTATTTATAATATCATAACTCTGTATATTACAACGGCTTAGTCCTGCAATAGTAAATAGATACCTTTATTTATTATCAGGGATAATTGCTACTTCTAATAAATACAAAATAGCATAACAATCTCTAATACATAAAAAAATTAAAACAATGATCTCTGTATCAAAGCTTAACGAGAGTAGAACTCAACAACCAAATTAGGTTCCATATGAACAGCATAGGGAACATCTGTAAAAGCAGGTATACGAATAAAGGTCGCTTTCATTTTGTTATGATCTACATCAATATACTCAGGCACATCACGCTCAGCTAATTGTATAGACTCTAAAACCAAAACAAGTTGCTTTGATTTTTCACGAACCTCAATCACATCACCTGGTTTACAACGGTATGATTGAATATTTGTCCGTCGACCATTTACATTAACATGGCCATGATTAATAAATTGACGAGAAGCAAAAATAGTAGGCACAAACTTTGCACGATAAACAATAGCATCTAAACGCGATTCTAAAAGACCGATAAGATTTTCACTCGTATCGCCACGACGACGAGCAGCCTCTTCATAAGTTTTACGAAATTGCTTTTCTGAAATATCACCGTAAAATCCTTTTAGCTTTTGCTTAGCGCGCAACTGCACTCCATAATCAGAGAGTTTTCCTTTACGGCGTTGACCATGCTGCCCAGGACCATATTCACGACGATTAACTGGAGATTTTGGACGACCCCAGATATTTTCTCCCATACGGCGGTCAATTTTATGCTTTGTTGATTCACGTTTACTCATCGCATTTCCTTTGAATAAAAAAATAAGATCAAAAATTAGATCTTAAGGAAACGCACCCTCCTCTGTTTTCAAAAAAGAAAACTGACAGAACAATCTATGCGCTAATTGCAAAATTATCCACGGGACACGTCAATTAATGATCTTTATTGCAAAAATCTTGCTATGATTTCTACTTATCTTAGAATCTAAAGTCAACTCCCTTCATTATATTTAACTGAAACTTTTGCAATAAATACTCAGTTGAAGAACTTATATTTTGTGACGTAAACAAAGCAAAATCTTTATGTTTTTTCATATTCTTGTTTTGCATTTTGATTGGTAATATTGGTAATAAAGACCTTATGCGTTTAGCTACAGCTTTTGCCGGATCAATCCAATCAACTGGCCATAACGCTTGTTCACGAAATAAATTGATCAAAAAAGGATAATGTGTGCAGGCTAAAACAACAATATCAGTTAATTTGCCATTTTTCTCAATAAAGCATGGTAAAATTTCATGGCGTAATTCTTCTTCATTGATAGGATATCCACGTAAATAATTTTCAGCAAATCCTGCGAGCTTTTCACTTCCGACAAGCTGCACATGACATTGACCAGCAAAAGAATTAATTAATTCATGCGTATATGCACGTTTAACTGTACCAGGAGTTGCTAAGACTGAGATAATACCAGATTTTGTTTGTTCAGCTGCTAATTTAATTGCAGGTACAGTTCCTACAAAACAAATATTAGGAAATTCTTGCCGTAAATCTTCTATTATTAGTGTAGAAGCTGTGTTGCAAGCAATCACACATAAAACAGGATTATAAAGTTTTAGAAGATATGCAAAAATCTTTAAAATACGACGTCTTAAAATTTCTTCTTCCCAGACACCATAAGGAAATGCTGCATCATCGGCAATATAGATAAATTGGTATTCAGGAACAAAAAGGCGTACTTTTCTCAATACCGTTAGTCCACCAATACCACTATCAAAAAAAAGAAGAGGTTTTTCACTCATTAGGTATTCACATTTGTTTTAATTTTTTTGCTATCACCTCCTTCGAGGGGGGCTCCACTACCTCGTGGAAATTTAGGTGAAAAATGATCCAGTGAAGATATAATTCCTCGTAGGAGCTGAATTTCAGATTCGCTAAAATTTGCGCGTGTAAAAACAGAACGTATATTTGTAACCATTACTTTTTTACGCTCTTGAGGTCTAAAATATCCACGAACATCCAGAGCATCTTCCAACTGTGATAAGAAACCATGAAGTGTCGCTTTATTAGCTGGTTTTAGCTCTACTGCACGAAATGCTGTATCATTTAAATCTTCCAAACCTGATTTCATCCATTCGTAAGCTATCAACAAAACTGCTTGTGCTATATTAAGCGATGCGAAAGCAGGATTAACTGGAAAAGTAATAATCTCATCAGCGAGGCTAATTTCATTATTTTCTAATCCCCACCTTTCTCTTCCAAATAAAATACCTGTCTTATGACCAATATTCTCGTAATAACGCAAAATATTTGCTGCTTCTACAGCACTTTTAACAGTTTTAAAACCGCATCTCTCACGTGCTGTCGTAGCGTAAACATAATTTAAATCTGCAATTGCATCGCGTAATGTATCAAAAATTAGTGTATCATTAATGATATGATCTGCTTTGCTGGCAGTAGCCTTAACTTTTTCATTTGGAAATATCTCTCGTGGTTTGACAAGTCGAAGCTTCGATAAACCAAAATTGGCCATCGCTCTTGCTACCATACCAATATTTTCTGATAATTGTGGTTCAACTAAAATAATAATTGGACCATTCGTTACATTTTGACATTTCCTGTTTGTTCCGGCCATTCACTTCACCAATTTTTAAGTAAGTATTTCATGAAATAACCTTTGAGGGCGGTCGTAACTGATTTATTTTTGCAACTGATTCTATTTTATTGATTGGATAATCAACATAAATTTTTGAAGAAAAATAACCTAATATTAATATTTTAATTACAAAGACGTTATTAAAGTGCTAAATAACATTATTATGATCTGAGTTGAATTACAAGCTCATGCACTTTAATAAAGACTGTATGTTTTTTGTTTCTAAACTTCATCCTGCAAAACTTATTTGTCGTTATAAACGCTTCCTTGCTGATGTCAAAAAGAATGATCAATATATCTTTACGGTTTCTGTTCCTAATACTGGTTCGATGCTTGGATTAACAGCTTCTGATTCTAATGTTTGGCTTTCATATCATGATGATTCAAAACGGAAATACCCGTATCGATTAGAAATTGTTGAAGCAGACAACACCTTAGTTGGCATTAATGCAAACTTAGCAAATAAACTTGCTTTGGAAGCAATTCAAGGTGGGGTATTGACCGAATTTAGTGAATATAAAACAATCTTGAGCGAACAACGCTATGGGCAATCACGTATTGATTTTCTCTTAAGCAATAACGATTTGTCTGAATGTTATTTAGAAGTAAAAAATGTTCATTTCATCCGCCAAAAGGGATTAGCAGAATTTCCAGATACTATAACGAAACGTGGTGCACGCCATCTTGAAGAGCTCATAAAAATTGTGCAACAAGGGAAACGAGCAGCTATGTTATATGTAATTCAACGAGCAGACTGTTCAGCTTTTACAATTTGCCGTGACCTTGATCCCATTTATGGATGTAAATTTGATTTAGCATTAAAATCGGGGGTAGAATTTTATGCTATAAAATGTCACGTAAGCGTCGAGGGTATTTTTCCGATTCACCAAGTAAAGATAGAAAATAGAAAAAATGGTTAGTTATATCGAATATAATAAAACTTCCTTAAAATTTAATGGACAAATCCGTATTTTCGATGATTACGCTTTTTCTCAAATGCGTAAAGTGGGTCGTATTGCAGCAGAGTGTCTCGATGCACTTAACGATATTATTAAGCCTGGTATTACAACACAAGAAATTGATGATTTTGTTTTTGTTTTTGGAGCTGAGCAAGGTGCTTTGCCAGCTGATCTGAATTATCGCGGATATGGCCATTCATGTTGTACATCGATTAATCATGTTGTTTGTCATGGCATACCAAATGAAAGATCTTTGCAAGAAGGTGATATTGTCAATGTTGACGTGACATTTATTCTTAATGGTTGGCATGGAGATTCAAGCCGTATGTATCCCATTGGAAAAATTAAGCGTGCTGCAGAACGCTTATTACAAATAACTCATGAGAGTCTCATGAGAGGAATTGCTGCAGTAAAACCCGGAGCAACTACAGGTGATATTGGTGCAGCTATTCAGTATTATGCAGAATCTGAACGTTGCTCAGTTGTAAGAGATTTTTGTGGACATGGAATTGGTCAACTTTTTCATGATGCACCAAATATTTTACACTATGGAAAACCAGGTGAAGGCGAAGAGCTTAAACAAGGCATGATATTTACTATTGAACCTATGATTAATCTTGGTAAACCACAAATTAAAGTTTTATCTGATGGTTGGACTGCTGTTACTCGCGATCGTTCTCTTACGGCACAATACGAACATACAATTGGTGTAACAAGTGATGGGTGTGAAATATTCACTCAATCTCCTAAAAACATTTTTTATACTTTAAATTCACATGCTTAAATAAATGTAGAAATATCATGGCAAAAAAAACCAATAAAAATGGAAACGCCAAAAACAGTCACTTTGAACTAACATCAAGTGTTCCATCTCATCCAGTGCCACAAGTGCTAAAAAAGAAAAATTCAAAGATAAATAAACATTATCAAGGACATCGTGAGCGTCTTCGTAAACGCTATTTAAAGACGAAAGGTAATGCAATTGAAGATTATGAATATCTTGAATTATTGCTTTCTCGTACTATCCTTCGAGCAGATATAAAACCAATAGCTAAAAACTTATTAGCGAGTTTTGGTTCGTTAGCTGATGTATTGAAAGCTGATATTCATCGACTTCAAGAAATTGAAGGATGTGGTCCGGCTACTGCTATCGATCTAAAAATTATTTCAGATGTAGCAGGACGTCTTGCTCGTGCACAATTGTATAAACGTGATATTTTTTCATCATGGGATAAAGTATTGGCTTATTGCAAAGCTGTAATGGCTCATGAAACACGCGAGCAATTTCGTGTGTTATTTCTAGACAAAAGGAACGGTTTGATTTCTGATGAAGTACAACAAACTGGAACTATTGATCATACCCCTGTTTACCCTCGTGAAGTTATTTCTCGAGCGTTGGAATTATCTGCATCAGGATTGATCTTAATTCATAACCACCCTTCAGGTAATGCTTCACCTTCTAAAGCAGATATATCAATGACATATAGATTAAAAGATGCTGCAAACGCATTAGAAATTACCATTCATGATCACATTATTATCGCACGTAATAACTATACAAGTTTTAAAGAGTTAAAGCTTATATAAAAATTCATTAGAGAGAAATTTCATTTAATTACAATAATTTATCAATTGTCTAAGTCGATATCTAATATGGCCATGGAAAAATTATAAGATATTTCACCCTCCTCCTCATCGCGATAAATAATACCTAAAAATTCATCTCCGATATAAACTTCGCAAGAATCATCTTTTTTAGGCCGTGCCTTTATTTTTAAAGATGAATTTTGAAATTTTGTTTTAAAGTAACTATCAAGTTTTTTGATTTCATCAACATTCACTGCACTCTCCAACATTTTAGATGACTAACTAATATCTTGTTGATCAATAAGCTGCTCTTATTACCATCGTTAAAGATAGAAGATTTATTTTAAATTCTCAATCAATAATCTATGTATAAGAAAAATTACTTTTTATAAACTTTACTAAATGCTCTTTACCAAAATTTGTAATATTAAAACTTATTGTCTGATGCATAAAATAAAAAACTCGGTACTCATTACATCCTTCAGAGTTATATAATAGACGTATTGTGTATTTCATTTAATACATCATGCATTATTTATCTTTTATAAAATCTTAAGGGAAATTTTTGTTTGGATTTTTACTAATTTTGATATCAAAAAAACTAAAAAACAGGAGATGTATGGTAAATATATAATTTATTCAACGAATTAATATCATTGATATCCTACAGTTAAGGTTATAAATTGATTTTAAATGCAATATCATAAATTTTAATTATTGTAATTGTTTGTAAATAATTGCGATATATTCGATTTTTTTATAAAAAGCGAGCAATGAATTATGCATTTTTTATCAATATATCATTATATTAGCTAAAATTTCTCGTTTCTTGTGGATTATGCGCCATTTGATGATAAAAAATTGCATGAAGTGCATAATATATAAACAAACATAAAGTTATAGGGAATGAGATCCATGTTTGCTTTTAAATCTGAATTTTTGCATATTATGAATGAACGGGGATTCATTAATCAAATTTCAGATAAAAAAGGTTTAGATGATCTTTTTTCAAAGGAAACTGTAACTGCTTATATTGGGTTTGACCCTACAGCTTCGAGCCTACATGCTGGAAGTCTTCTTCAAATTATGATGCTTTATTGGTTACAAAAAACTGGTCATCGCCCTATTGTATTAATGGGTGGTGGAACAGGTTTAATTGGTGATCCATCCTTTAAAGATGAAGCTCGACGTCTTTTAACACACAATGATATTGCTGAAAATATCACGAGCATTGAAAAAATATTTACCAAATACTTGACGTTCGGTGATAAAAAAACTGATGCATGTATTGTGAATAATGTTGAATGGCTATGCCATTTGAATTATCTAGAGTTTTTACGCGATGTAGGAAAATATTTTTCAGTTAATCGCATGTTATCGTTCGATTCTGTTAGACTTAGACTCGAACGTGAATACTCTTTATCATTTCTTGAATTCAATTATATGATTCTGCAAGCTTATGATTTTGTAGAGCTTAATAAGCGTTATGGCTTACGGTTACAAATGGGTGGTTCCGACCAGTGGGGTAATATTGTAAATGGTATTGAATTAGGACACCGCTTAGGAACACCGCAATTATACGCGTTAACTTCTCCATTGCTTACAGCTTCTTCTGGTACAAAAATGGGTAAATCACTAAATGGTGCTATATGGCTCAATGCAGATATGCTTTCTCCTTATCAATTTTGGCAATATTGGCGTAATACAGAAGATCTTGATGTTACGCGATTTTTAAAGCTTTATACTACATTATCAATGACTGAAATTGCCAAACTTTCTGCATTACAAAGTACTGAAATTAATGAAGCAAAAAAGATTCTTGCAACAGAAGTTACAGCAATGTTACATGGTCGTGCTCTCGCAAATGAAGCGTTAGAAACTGCACGTAAAACCTTTGAAGAAAAAACATTTGGAGAAAATCTTCCAAGCATTGAAATAAATGCTACAGAATTAAAAATAGGTATTGGATTGCTTACTCTTTTAGTACGGGCAGGACTCGCTAAATCAAATAGTGAAGCGCGTCGATATGTTCAAGGTGGAGGTGTACGTATAAATGATCAAATTATTGAGGATGAGATGTATTTTATTGTTGAAAAAGATGTCAATGCAAATGAAGTAATTAAGCTGTCTTTTGGTAAGAAAAAACATGTTTTAATTAAGCCAATATAATCAGTTATAATTGCTTAATTGATGAATAAAAATTATATTTTGGGGTGAGACTCTTTAATTCATTTCTGATTATATTGGCACCAGCATATTATAATAGAGAAAAGTTTTTTGAGTAATTTATCATATAGTTGAATAATTATTTTGCTATATATTCGTATCTTGTGAAATGATTTTACATAAAAAAGAGAGATAATGCAATGACAAGATCAATGAAGGGTGAGACCGCTCCTAATTTTAATTTACCGCGTGATGGTGGAGGTCAATTATGCCTTTCTGATTTTAAAGGAAAACCAGTTGTCTTATATTTTTATCCAAAAGATGACACGACTGGATGCACAAATGAAGCGATTAATTTTACCCGATTGAAAGAAAAATTTGATGAAATCGGGGTCACTATTATTGGTATATCTCCAGATAATATTGCTAAACATGATAAATTCAAAATAAAACACAAACTTGATATTATCCTTGTTTCAGATGAAGAAAAAACTACACTTGATGCTTACGGCGTTTGGGTTGAAAAAAGCATGTATGGGCGTAAATACATGGGTGTCGAACGGAGTACTTTTCTAATTGATTCAACTGGAAAAATCGCTGAAGAATGGCGTAAAGTTAGCGTATCTGGACACGCCGAAAATGTTTTAGCAGCTGCATGTGCTATGTGCGGCGGCTGTACAGTACGGTAATGCTACATAATTAATTAATATCTTCAAGCTTTTGTTTTTTTCCTTGAACACGTTGGGCAAGTGCTGCTTCTATAAATATATCTAGATCACCATTCAGTACAGTTTGTGGGTCAGTATTTTCAACTCCTGTACGCAAATCTTTGACAAGTTGATAGGGTTGAAGAACATAAGATCTAATTTGATGACCCCAACCAATTTCTGTTTTAGAAGCCTCAACTGCGTTAGTTTCTTCTTCTCTTTTTTTTAGTTCCTCTTCATAAAGGCGTGCACGTAACATCGACCAAGCTGTTGCTCGATTTTTATGTTGAGAGCGCTCCGTTTGACATTGAACAACAATACCAGTTTTTATATGCGTAATACGTACTGCTGAATCTGTTGTATTAACATGTTGCCCTCCAGCTCCTGATGCACGATACGTATCAATACGAACATCTGCATCTGACAGATCAACTTCAATATTTTCATTAACAACTGGATATATCCAAATGCTTGCAAAAGAGGTATGTCGTCTTGCATTTGAGTCATATGGCGAAATACGAACTAAACGATGAACACCTGATTCTGTCTTTAATAAACCATAAGCATTATGCCCTTTTATAAGAAGAGTAGCTGATTTGATACCTGCTTCTTCACCATCATGAGTTTCTAGTACTTCAACTTTCATTTTATTCTGTTCAGCCCAACGACTATACATACGCAAAAGCATAGAAGCCCAATCTTGGCTTTCTATTCCCCCTGCTCCAGCATGAATTTCTAAATAAGTATCATTTGAATCTGCTTCTCCTGAAAGAAGCATCTCAATTCGTCGCTTGTCTATTTCCTTTTTAAGTTGAAGTATTGTATTTTCAGCTTCAGCAATGATTCCCATATCATTTTCTTCTTCACCCATTGCTATTAGTTCGATACATTCCTCAAGCGTTTGTGTGAATAATTGAGTGCTATTCATCGAATTTTCAAGATTTTGACGTTCACGCATCACATCTTGCGCTTTTTGTGCATTATTCCAAAGCAATGGATCTTCTGCTTTTTGATTGAGATACTCAAGTCGTTTTAGTGACTGATCCCAGTTAAAGATGCCTCCTTAGCAAGCCAATTGCTTGCTGAATTTCATCGACTAATGTTTCTATTTCTGCTCGCATAATTTAACACCTTAGCCATTATATTTTTAATATTTTAAAATTATAATTCTTTGGATTTTTCCATTCTAATAAGTTTTATAAAGTTATTTATTCCATCTCAATTATGAATAACAAGGCAAATATTATTCATGTTTATCTATCATATTAAAAGAATTATTTTCCAATTAATATAATCCACCGCCACCATCTTGGAGAGCTTTATTGACCTGTGGAGAAGTAGTAACTGTTGGAACCCCTTCTTGAAAAAAATCTGTTCCACCAATCACTTGATATATATCAGCAGGGCCCGTTCCTGGTTTAAATGCTTCTATGATAACGTCATCATCTTCTGCTTGAGCGAGCATACCTGTTTTGCGATTAATTGGCATTAAAATCATATCTTCTGGTATTTTAAACGGTACATCTGGTTTCCCTTGCAGAGCAGCTTGTATAAACTCACCAAAAACTGGTACCCCTAATGAACTTCCTGTCTCGTTGTATCCCAATGAAGCCGGCTGATCATACCCCATAAAAACACCAACCACAAGATCAGGTGTAAATCCTATGAACCATATATCTTTAGAATTATTGGTTGTACCTGTTTTACCAGCGATATGTCGATTAAGATAACGTAAACGTGCAGCTGTACCACGCTGAACAGCTCCCTCCATCATAGATATAATTTGATAAGCTGTCATAGAGTCAAGGACTTGATCTCGTTCATCAATTAATGTCGGTTCACTTTGATTATCCCACGATTGAACATTACAATTTGCACATAGACGATTATCATGACGGTAAATAGTTCTTCCGTAACGATCTTGAATTCGATCTATAAGAGAAGGTTTAATAGAACGTCCACCATTAGCAATAACTGAATAAGCTGTTACCATCCGTAAAAGTGTCGTTTCTCCAGCTCCTAAAGCCATGGGAAGATAAGGTTGCAATTTATCTGTAAGACCGAAACGCTCTGCATATTCAGAAACAAGAGACATACCCATATCATTGGCAAGCCGCACAGTCATAAGATTACGGGAGTATTCAATTCCATAACGTAATGTAGAAGGTCCTGCAAATGTACCACCATAATTTTTAGGTCGCCAGATTTGCCCATTAATTTGACGTATCTCAAGGGGACCATCTAAAATTACTGATGCTGGTGTATATCCATTATCGAGCGCTGCGGCATAAACAAAGGGCTTAAAAGCAGAACCTGTTTGGCGATAAGCTTGCGTTGCACGATTAAATTGAGATTCAGAAAAGGAAAATCCTCCTACCATTGCAAGAACACGTCCTGTATGAGGTTCCATAGCAACAATCGCCCCTTCAATTTTGGGGATTTGTTGCAAACGATAAATATCATTACTATTTGATACTTTTTCAACAAAAATAACATCTCCAACATGCAAGACATTCGATAAACTCTGAACAGTTTTCCGATGACCATTTTTGTCAATAACACTCAATGCCCATTTTGATTCAGATTGAGATAATATAGCAATTTCTTTTTTTTGTGACAGTAAAACTGAATTTTGACGCTGTGGCTGCAAACCAATCTTTACTGTATTACCATCAGTAGAAAGAACAACTGCTAAGCGCCATTCAGGTAAATCGCTGAGTCCCGTAATGCCTTTGAGCGCAGTATACCAATCATCTTGAATATTGATATGTTTATAAGCTCCACGCCATCCTTTCAAATGATCAAATTTCATTAAACCATTTCTCAAAGAACGCTGCGCAATAAGCTGCAAATTCGGATCGAGAGTTGTACGAACTGAAAGTCCACCTTCATAAAGGGTTGTAGATCCATAGAGATTTATTAAATGACGGCGTATTTCTTCAGTAAAATAATCAGCAGCAAAAACATAGTTGTCACGACCACGTATCACTGTTCCTAAAGGCTTTTTTTTAGCTTGTTCACCTTGTTCTGATGTTATGTATCCATTTACAATCATCCTATCTATAACCCAATTCCTCCGATCAATAGCGCGTTGTGTATACTTGAATGGATCATAATTTGCTGGGCCTTTAGGAAGAGCAGCCAAATAGGCACATTCTTCTAAAGTAAGTTCACCCACAGACTTATTGAAATAGGCCAATGAAGCCGCTGCAACACCATAGGTACCACGACCAAGGTAAATTTCATTGAGATAAAGTTCAAGAATATGGTCTTTTGAATAAGTTTTCTCAATACGCATTGCTAAGATAGCTTCTTTTAGTTTACGTTCAAGTGTTGCATCTGAACTTAAAAGGAAGTTTTTAGCGACCTGCTGTGTAATTGTTGAAGCCCCTTCTGGACGTTGGCCAGAACCAATATTCATAATATTTTTGATTAGGGCCCTAGAGAGCCCTTTAGGATCTAAACCGAAATGATGATAAAAATTCTTATCTTCAGCTGAAATAAAAGCTTCTTTAAGAGTTTTTGGTATTGATTTGATTGATAAATAAAGACGATGTTTTGTAGCAAATTCTGCCATAAGACGACCATTCGCAGCATGGACACGTGTCATCACAGGTGGTTCATATAACGAAAGAACCTCATAATCAGGAATCCCTTTAGCTTGACTAAGAGCCATTATAGCCCACATCATAGTTCCACAAAACCCAATAGCTCTAGAAAAACTCAGAAAATATCTAAAAAAAATCATCATTGAAATAGGCATCGCTTTCTTTAGAATTGATCAGAAGGAACATACTTTATTTACCATTTATCCCTGATAGGATGTAATTTTCACTGAATTGAGACAAATACAAGATTATTATTTATTTTTCATACTAAGATTAATATCGTTTACTTTATTTCTCCATATATTTAAAGCGATTCCATAATTTTCTGTCGGTCTGCTGCAAATTGGCGAATGGAATCAGCAATAGCAACAGCCATTCGCTTTCTCCATTGAGGATCATTTAATAATTTCTCATCCTCTTTATTAGATAAATAGCCTATTTCTATCAATATAGAAGGAACATCTGAGGCTTTTAAAACTAAAAAATCAGCGTATCGATGAGGTTTATTTATCAAATTGATTTTACTCTTTGATAAGTTTAAAATAACGCGATCAGCGAAATTAATCGAGAATATCTGAGTTTCACGTCGAGTAAGATCAATTAAAATATCTGTAACTTCGGGTATTTCTTCTGCTGTTAATCCATAAAGAAGATCTACTTTGTTTTCATGATCAGCTAAAGATTTTGCAATCGCATCAGATGCTTTATCAGAAAGAGTATATACTGTAGCTCCACGAAAAGAATGAATGTTAATACTATCTGCATGGATAGATATAAAAAGATCAGCATCAAAATCTTTTGTTTTTTTGACTCTTTCGCTTAATCTTAAAAATTCATCAGAGTCACGCGTTAAAATGACATGAATATTAGAGTCTTTTTCTAATTCATCCCGTAATGCACGAGCAAAGATAAGTGTTATATTTTTTTCTAAAATTCCAGTAATACCTCGTGCACCGCTATCAATTCCACCATGACCAGGATCAAGAACAACACGAAAATGACTCTTTGGATTTATTTGTGTTGTTATATTATGATAGATTTGTTGTTGATTTTTCAATATTTCATTAAAATTTTTCTGTGAGCATTGAGTAATGTCAATTAATATTTGCCATAAGCCATTGTCTAATTTTTCCACTCTACTATTCTTTACAGCAAAAGTGTTTTTACTCGTGAAAATAATGCGTGAAGCTCGCATATCAGAAAAATCATAATGCACATCCAATAGCATATCCGACAACATATTTTGGTTATTTGGAGATTTATCCTGCATTGAAAAATCAACTATGGGTAAATTAATAACTAAACGTGTAGGTGTATCTAAAATCTGTAAGTGAAAATTTGGTTCAGCATTAAAAACTGCAATGATACGTGTAGATGAGTTATCATTAATGGTTCGCAAATTAATAAGTTTTAATGCATTAGCGGCTTGAATATGAGGCTGAAACATTAAAAAAAATAATAAATAGCATGCAAAATGTAAAAAAACATTCCTATAATCAGTTTTCGACTTTTTGTTAAAGAATCGTTTAATCATTAGTGAAATGCTTTTTTCATATTCGTTATTAATTTAAAAGTATACGTTATATTTTTCAATTAAATGCTGAATTTTTTAGCCATAAATGTTAAAAAAATCAAATTAATGCAGTGATTATATTGTACTGTATTGTCCAGAATTTATATTATTACTTGCCAAAAGCACAATATCAACATAAAAGAATATTTTAAGATTCTTAGGCGATGTAACGATCTAATATTGACAAATTTATTGATAATTCATGTTAAGTTGTCTTTAAAAGGTTTATCGCATACTATGCATTTAGGCTTTTTAAAAGTCTTTATTCCTTAATAAAGTAGGATTGCGTTATTTAAGATTCGTTGGTTCGGTTATCTGAACTGTTTTCGAAATTGTTTTGCCGGAGACTTAAAAATATGAGTCACATAAAACAGACAGAAACAATAGTAGCAAATGCTATAATGTGTGTGCGTATAAGAGTCTGTTCTATTACATCGGCCTCCTTTTTTTATGGCAGACAGCCCTTTATTTTTGCAAATAGTTGTACTGTTGGTTTGAATAAAGTTATGCATGTCGCCTTCAGGATTTTAACTTATGTCAAACAAAATGCTTATCGATGCCTCTCATCCAGAAGAAACACGTGTTGTCGTCGTTCACGATAATAAAATTGAAGAACTTGACTTTGAGTCAGAACATAAAAAACAACTTAAAGGGAATATTTATTTAGCGCGTATTACGCGTATAGAACCATCACTTCAAGCCGCTTTTGTTGAGTATGGTGGTAACCGTCATGGCTTTTTAACCTTTGCAGAAATTCACCCTGATTATTATCAAATTCCTGTTGCCGATCGTCTTGCTCTCCTTGAGGAAGAGAAGGCCGTTATTAACGAAAGTTATGGGGATGATCCCATTGAGGAAACAATCCAAAATAAAAAAAGCTTAAGGAAAACAAAAAAAGATAAAAGCAATAGTTTTATGGCAACGGATATTGAAAATGATATCATATCTGAAACAATTATAGCTGATGATGCCGAAGAAATACCTGATTTTTCCAATGATGACATCGAAATGGTTGGAGCAGAAGATGCACTTGAAGAATTACCTACCTATCGGCGTAAACAGGGGTGTCAATATAAAATTCAGGAAGTAATTAAACGTCGTCAAATTTTATTAATCCAAGTCATCAAAGAGGAACGTGGTAATAAAGGTGCAGCACTTACGACTTATTTGTCACTAGCCGGTCGCTATTCTGTTTTAATGCCCAATACAGCTCGGGGGGGTGGTATTTCACGGAAGATCACCAATATACAAGATCGCAAACGTCTTAAAGAAATTGTAAAAGAATTAGCGGTTCCAAAAGGTATGGGAGTTATTTTACGAACAGCTGGAGCAAATAGAACAAAAGCTGAAATTAAACGTGATTATGAATACCTCATGCGGTTATGGGATACTATTCGCGCCTTGACACTTAAATCAACCGCTCCTTGTTTAATTCATGAAGAAAGTAATCTTATAAAGCGTTCTATTCGTGATCTTTATAGTAAAGATATTAATGAAATTCTTGTTGCAGGTGATCAAGGATATCGTGAAGCTAAAGACTTTATGCGCATGCTTATGCCAAGTCACGCAAAAGTTGTTCAACCCTATCGTAATCCTATTCCTATTTTTGCGCATAATGATATCGAAACTCAGCTTGATAAAATGTTGCATCCGCAGGTTAGTTTAAAATCTGGAGGCTATCTTGTCATTAACCAAACAGAAGCACTCGTTGCTATTGATGTAAACTCTGGTCGTTCTACTAAAGAACATTCTGTTGAAAAAACAGCATTACAAACCAATCTTGAAGCTGCAGAAGAAATAGCGCGTCAATTACGTTTACGTGATCTCGCTGGTTTAATTGTGATTGATTTCATTGATATGCTAGAAACCCGTAATATTAAGCTTGTAGAAAAAAAATTGAAAGATTGTTTAAAGAACGATCGCGCTCGTATTCAGGTTGGTCATATTTCACATTTTGGCCTTATGGAAATGAGTCGTCAACGTATTCGTGTATCTGTTCTAGAAAGCACTACACAACCTTGCCCACATTGCGCTGGAACTGGAAATATACGCTCTGAATCATCAATCGCTTTACATGTTATGCGTTCAATTGAAGAGTATCTTCTCCGCAACTCACAGTATAATATTATTGTACGCACATCCGTAGCAACAGCACTTTATGTACTAAATCATAAACGCAATATTCTTGTTAATTTAGAAACACGTTTTGGGCTTAGTATTAATATTGAAGCGGACGATAGTATTGGAACGCAACATCTTGCTATTTCTAAAGGCTCAATAGCAAAGGGCAATTCTTTTACTTCGACGGTTATCGAAGATAATGATAAAAACACTGTCTTAATGACAAGCAAAACTACTAAAGATACAACATCAGTTGAAAATAACAAACGGCGTCGGCGTAAAAACAACAAAATTGAATCTAATAACGATGGCATTCTTGCTGATGCTCATAAAGATAATACTCAAAATGATGATGATACTCGTCGTCGTGGACGTCGTCGTGGACGCCGCGGAGGTCGGCGTAATCAGGATAATAATTATCAGTTTCGTGTCCCTTATGCAGAACCTATTGGGGATTTTGCCAAGCAAGCTTTAGAAGAAATTAAAGCAGAATATCGCCAATATTATAATATTCCAGCTGCTGAACCAGTTGGGTTTAATAAAGGTACTCGTGGTTATAAAAGGCACTTAATCAGCACACAACAAGATGAAATTATAAAAACTCATGTTGCTATTAAATCTACAAAGCATAATGTGAAGTCTTCAGAGCCTTTAAAAAATAAACGGAGCCTTGTAAAGGATAAAAATATAACAACACCAAAACAAGAAGAATTTGTTGAAGAAAAATTAGTCACCAAATCTAATCGAAAACCTAAAATAAAAGCAATAAATGAATTCGCAAATGAAGTGAATGAAGAGATTTCTATAAACAAAAAAAATCAACGCTAAGGGCACGAAGAAAAGAAGAGACTAAGAAATTTGTTCAAACGACTGAAATAACAGAACAAGAACCTGTAATCGAAAAAAATGTTGAACAAACTTCTCCAGTTACAATAGCACCACCTATTGAACCTGTTGTGACATCATCAGGGGTAGAAACTGAAACTGATAAAAAAACTGGGCGTATTGGTTGGTGGAAACGCAAAGGTTTTTTCTCAAAAAAATAAATAATAAAGAATCGCTATAGAATTATATAATATTCTATAGCGATTTAAGCAAATAAATATCAAAAGATACCTTTAAAACACTTTTCAAATCTTTTCTTTAATTTGCTGTTTTCTTTGCTTTTTCTTGTTCAGCTCTCATACGATCTTCAATCTCTTTTTGTTTTGATTGAATAGCTTGTTGCAATTTTGTTTGTTCTTGTTGGAATGCCTTTTCGTCTATACCAGGACCTGTATACGCGGTAGTGAATCCTTTAAGAGAAAATTCTATAGGATTGGCTGTACCGCGGAAATTAACAGTGGTTATAACCATTTTTGAGCCAGCTTTCATAGCAGAAATTAGTTTATCATCTAAAACATCATTGGCAATACAGCTCGTTCCATTACAAATAACATAAGGAATCTTTTTAGAGAAATCATTCCCAATTTGAATATGAACACCTTCTGGTAGCAAGCGTCCCGTAGGCACTTGAAGACCTATGCGTTTTTCATTTTGTTTGCCTTTTATTTCGACTAAATTAATAGCTGTCAAAGGCTGACCGGTATGTGATACAACAGTGTTCATCGTATTACAAATATCAACATCATGCTGTTTATTGCAAACTTTATACCACCCTTGAGATAAACTCTGTGCATTTGCTGGAGTATGGATGACAAGAAAAGAAGCAATAGCTCCAGCTAATACTGAAACAGAAAAGTAAGTATTTTTATGCGACATGATTAAGTTAATCCTTTCAATACGCTTTTAGAATAATTTCCTAAATATAATAATTTCTAAATAGGAGATTAAACATAATTTTCAATTAAGTATAATTAAATTACAGAATGGTATTTTTTTATTCTTTTTAATTTAACACAAAGAAAAAAGTAAAATCTAGAAAAAGAAAGCTCATTAAATAAATAATTAACTCTTTTGTATTATGCATAGCATATTTTTTTATCTTATTAGCTTTTTTTCAAATTGATTCATAAAATATCCTCATCTATGAAATAGAATTAAAGAATCACCTTTGATTATGATGAAAATAAAATTCTATGTTATGTCATAGCTCTTGTTATTTTAAATTTTTTTTGACTTTTATAATTATAATTCTTCTTTGTTGTCGTAGTGCTATAGCGAATGGTATCGCTATGCACGGAACACCAAAATTATCAGATAATTTTGACTATTTTCCTTATGCTGATCCTAATGCAAATAAAAAAGGAAAAATTACCTATGGAGTTGTTGGGACATTTAATGGATTAAATCCATTTGTTATCCGTAGCTTTAGAACAACTGCGCGAGGTCTGTTGTCTGATGAGCAATTTTCTGGTCTTGTTTATGAAACAATGATGGTACGTTCTCGGGATGAAGCTTTTACGCTATACAGTCTTCTTGCAGAAAAAGTTGAGCTAAATGATGAACGTACTGAAATTATCTTTTTTCTTAATCCAAAAGCTCGTTTTTCAGATGGAAAGTATATAACAGTTGAAGATGTTTTATTTACAGTCAAATTGCTAAAAGATAAAGGAAGGCCACCCTTTGATCGATATATGAAACGTATAGAGTCTATCGAAAAAATTGGTTCTCATGGTATTAAAATGCGTTTTCCACATTCAAAAGATCGTGAATTTCCGCTTCTTTTGGCGAGTGTAATGCCAGTATTACCAAAGCATGCTATTAATGTTGATGATTTTGAAAAAAACGGCTTAGTTAAAATTCCGGGAAGTGGTCCCTATATTATTGAGCATGTTGATCCAGGAGAGCGGATTATTTATAAACGTAATCCCAATTATTGGGGCAAGGATCTCCCTGTTAATAAGGGCTTAAATAATTTTGATACCATTCAAATAGAATATTTTCGCAATAATACCGCACACTTTGAGGCTTTTAAAAAAGGTCTTGTTGATATTTTTATTGAAACCAATCCAAGTCGCTGGCAGCTTTCTTATAATTTTCCAGCTATTCGCGAAGGGCGGGTTATAAAAGAAAATTTCTCGAAAGGTACACCTGCCGATCTCATTGGTTTTGTTTTTAATACACGCCGTTCTATTTTTAAAGATAGAAAAGTACGCCAAGCACTTTCGATGCTTTTTGATTTTGAGTGGGTTAACCATCACCTTTTTAATGATATCTATACTAGAACAGAAGGCTATTGGGATGGATCTGTTCTTTCATCTATTGGAAAACCAGCAAGTGAAAAGGAAAAAGAACTTTTAGCGCCTTATCCTGGTGCTGTTCTTCCTGAAGTAATGAATGGACGTTGGCATATTCCTAAAACAGATGGATCAGGTATGGAGCGTCAGTCTGCTCAAAAGGCTTGGAAACTTCTAAAAGAAGCAGGCTTTACCAGAAAAAACAATAAAGCTATCACACCTGATGGTTTGCCTTTTAAATTTGAGATTATGACTCAAGCATTTGAAGAAGAAAAAGTTGCTCTTGCATTTCAGAGTACTTTATCACGTCTTGGTATTGATGTTGAGATAAGAACTGTTGATGATAGCCAATATCAAAATCGCTTAGGGATATTTGATTATGATATGATTATTGGCAAATTAAAAAATTCTCTGTCACCAGGTAATGAACAAATAAATCGTTGGGCTTCTGTTTCTCGAAATTTGAAAGGAAGTTTTAATTTTTCAGGAGCATCTGATCCCGCTATAGATGCTATGATAACAGCAATACTTGATGCACGCTCAGATACCGAGTTCATTGCAGCAGTGCGTGCTTTGGATAGAATTCTGATTTCTGGCAGTTATTATATACCGCTTTATCATTTACCTAAACAGTTTATAGCAAGGTGGTCATATCTTAAACATCCTGCATATACATCATTATATGGCTCTCGCCTTCAAACTTGGTGGCGAGAATAAGGAAAATAAAAACGAAAACAACCGTTACAAAAATTGTTTTAAATTTTATTTATTCAAAAATTTTTTTATATAAAAGTGCATGCGATTTGTTTGGAAACATTATATTATATAATCCTTTGTAATTCTTGCAGAACAAAAAGACGTGTTTTGGATTATTCCTGTGCAAGATTATTACTATATGTAATAAATTTTCTTTTCCTATGACGTTTTTTTAGAATAATTTTAGAATAATAAGTATTTCCGCTATACATAAATTTTAATTCAATTCTTAATACTAGATTTAAATCGATTGCGTCTTTTACCCAACTAAAATCTTCTTTCCAACCAAATTTTTTGCACAACTCAGACTCTAACTGGTCATTCGCAGTTTTGTTCTTTAATTTGTTTTTTTTTACATTCTCCTATTCATACTCTTTTTTTATGATATCGTTTTCTAAGAGTAACCTTACAATCGCTATTCATCACGAAATATCTTATCATCCTCCGAAAGCTTCTTCATTTCAATCGGATCTTCTTTTCTTCAGCAAAAGCATCTACAAGTATAAGAGAATTTTCAGACTTTTTTACGAATTACATTCAAATTAATACCATAGTAGATTTTTTTCTTCAATGATTTCCTTTTTTTGCATAAGATATTTGATTTTTTACTAAGAGTTAAATCAGAAAGGGATTGACTGTGAGAGATTCCTTAGTAAAGTAGACTCAGATAAGCATATTTTGCTTAAATATTACATAAAGTTATAATTAGTAATTTTGGAATGTAGCCATATTATTCTAATTTCTTTACAAAAGTTAGATAAAACTCTTATAACTGTTTAACCATTACGTTATCTGTCGCAATTATTAAGCGGCGCATTCTGTTGCCATTTCTGCAAGCTGTGTCATAATAGTTGTAGCACCAACAAGTCTTTCATTTATTGTAGTCCAATCACGAATAAGAACAATACTTTGGTCTGGCCGAATTTTTGCCATCGAGCCTTGTTTCTCAATCCACTGAACAAGAGCAATACCACTTTCAAAGTAATTATTACGAAACTGTATAACAATCCCCTTTGGTCCAGCATCTAATTTTTCCACATGTGCTTTTCTACATAATGTTTTTATATAAAAGACTTTAAGTAGGTTTTGAACTTCGAGTGGTAAAGGACCAAAGCGGTCAATTAATTCAGCTCCAAATTCATCAATTTTTTCTAGATTATCAAGCTCTGTCAAACGATGATAAAGCCCCATACGTAATGATAAATCAGGAACAAAACTTTCTGGTATAATCACTGTTGTACCGAGAGAAATTTGAGGTGACCACTGATTATCCGTGTTATATTCGTCATCTTTTAATTCAGCAACTGCCTCTTCAAGCATTTTTTGGTAGAGTTCAAAACCAACTTCTTTAATATGTCCTGATTGCTCTTCACCCAATAAATTACCTGAACCTCGAATGTCCATATCATGACTAGCTAGTTGAAAACCTGCACCCAATGTATCAAGAGATTGTAAAACTTTAAGACGACGATCTGCTGCAGGAATTAAAACTTTGCCAGAAGGAAAAGTAAAAAGCGCATAAGCGCGTTGTTTTGAACGCCCTACTCTACCACGTAACTGGTAGAGTGCAGAAAGACCAAACATTTCAGCACGATGCACAATTAATGTATTTGCTGTCGGAATATCAAGACCTGATTCAATGATGGTAGTTGAAAGTAATACGTCATATTGTCCATCATAAAATGCATTCATAATATCATCAAGTTGTCGAGCTGGCATTTGTCCATGTGCTATAACAAATTTAAGTTCAGGCACATGCGTTTTGAGATATTCTTCTACATAAGAAAGATCAGAAATACGAGGGCAAACATAAAAGCTTTGTCCACCTCGATAATATTCGCGCAATAATGTTTCGCGTATAACCATCACATCAAAAGGTGAAATAAAAGTACGTACAGCCATTCTATCAATAGGCGGAGTCGTGATTAATGAAAGTTCACGTAACCCTGATAAAGCAAGGCTTAAAGTTCTTGGTATAGGAGTAGCTGAAAGTGTAAGAACATGAATATCACTTTTTAGCTTTTTTAGACGCTCTTTATGTTTTACTCCGAAGTGCTGTTCTTCATCAATGATAAGAAGCCCTAACCGTGAAAAATTGACTGAGTCATTGAGTAATGCATGTGTTCCAATAACAATATCGATAGTACCCTCTGAAATACCTTTTTTAACTTGTGCCAGTTCTTTCGTTTTTACAAGCCTTGACAAATGAGCAATCTTAACCGGTAACCCTTCAAAACGTGACATAAAGGTTTTGTAATGTTGTCGTGAAAGTAAAGTTGTTGGCACAACAACAGCAACTTGATAACCATTTAATGCTGTAACAAAAGCACTTCGAATAGCAACTTCTGTTTTGCCAAAACCAACATCACCGCAGATTAAACGATCCATTGGTTTTCCTGATGCTAAATCATCTAAAACAGCATCAATCGCATCCATTTGATCATCTGTTTCCTCATAAGGAAAACATGCAACAAATTCATCAAAGAGCCCTACTGGTGGGGTTAAAGCAGGTGCAGAACGCGTAGCGCGTTCTGCAGCTATACAGATCAATTGACCAGCAATTTTCAACAAATGCTTTTTAAGACGTGTTTTACGTGTTTGCCAACCAGCACTCCCTAATTTATCCAATGTTACATTCGTGTTTTCTGATCCATAACGAGATAAAAGTTCAATATTTTCAACGGGCAAAAATAGCCGATCGCCTCCAGCATAGTTGATTTCTAAACAATCACGTAAAATTCCAGTTGTCATAATAGTTTTGAGACCAATAAACTGTCCAATACCGTGATCAACATGTACAACGATATCACCAGAATTTAATGAAGTAATTTCAGAAATAAAATGCGCCTTATTCTTGCGCCTTTTTAGTGATCTTACTAGTCGATCACCAAGGATATCTTGTTCTGCTATAATAACAAAATCTCCAATTTCAAAGCCATGTTCTATCATTAGAACAGCAGCTAAGATACGATCACGTGGTGTCGCTTTTACAGTTTGCAAGGATTTTGCAATTTCTACTTTTTGTAACCCGTGTTCATCAAGAACTTGCAGTAAACGATCCATAGATCCTTCACTCCAAAAAGCCAAAAGTACTTTCTTTCCAGCAGATCGTAATGAAGCAATATGATCAACCACACTTGAAAAAACATTTTTATCTAGAGCATTACGTTCTTTTATAAAATCATAGCCTTGTGTAACATTCGTATGAATAACTGTTTGTTCAACTGTTTGTGAAATATTAAAAGGTGTAAAATCAATACGCTGACCAGATTGTTCTATACATGTTAAAACTTGTTCTGGTGTCCAATAAAGAAGATTAGGATCTATTGGATTGTAAGAAACAGCATTTTCTTGATTACTTTCGCATTCTCTGCGAGCACTATAATAATCTTCAATAAGGCGATGGCGTTCAATGAGAACTTCTTCTATCAGATGCTCAAAAACAACAGGTAAATTACCACAATGATCAAAAAAGCTATTAAGATTTTCATAAAAAAATGGGAGCCAATGCTCCATACCTGGAAAACGCCTCCCTTGGGAAACAGCTTCATAAAGCATATCACTTTTTTTGGGTACACCAAAAACACGAATATAATTGCTTTTAAATCGGCTGATGAACTTAGGAGTGAGGATAATTTCACTCATTGGCTGCAAAAATAATTCTGTTTTGTTCGCTATTGTTCGTTGTGTAGCTGAATCAAATACGCGAATTGCCTCTAAGGTATGGCCAAAAAAATCAAGACGCAGAGGCTCTGTATAACTAGGAGAAAAAATATCAATAATTCCTCCTCTTACAGCAAATTCACCAATATCACGTACAGTTGCAACGCGTTCAAAGCCATTACGTTCTAAATAATGAATCAAATGTGTCATATCCATGCATTGACCAACACGCGCATGGATAATTTGTTCATCAATCATTACACAAGGTGGCAGTTTTTGAATAATTGTATTTGCTGTTGTTAGTATAATTGCAGAACGTGGATTTTTACGCAGGTCTGACATATGAGCCAAAGCTGAAAGCCGACGTGCAGTAATAATTATCCCAGGTGATACGCGATCATAAGGTAAACAATCCCATGCCGGAAACTGAAGAACAGGTAAATTAGGTTTAATAAAATTTAAAGCTTGCTGTAAATAAGCCATTTTTGTTCCATCACGGACAATGTAAACAAGTGGTTTATCTTTAGCAATTTCTGCACTTAATTTAGCAAGTGCAAAAGCTTCAAATCCGTCAACAACACCATCAAAAATCATATAACCATGCGTATTTTTTGGAATAATAATTTTTTTTAATATAGCCATTTTAATTAATTAAAATTTATACGAGAACGATAATTTATAATGTCGCGAAAAAGTGGACTATCTACCTTATATGGTACAGAAACTTCCCCTGTAATCCATGTTAATAAATCACGATCTTCAAAAGACATAATATATTCAAGTTCAGAAACTGTCTGATCATTCATCTTAGCAATATGTGCATCAACATATTGGCCCAAAATCAAGTCCATTTCACGAATGCCTCGATGCCATGCACGAAAAATCAATCGACGACGACGTGAATCCAATTGATTTTCATCAATGGCTAAATTTGTCATAAAAATCTCCTTAATAGGTGAAAATAAACATATACTATAGTGTTCTTTTTAGAATAAATTTTGTATCTCATATTAAGGAAGTTCAATAATTTTTTTTTCTTTAAGTGTAATTCGACGGTGCATCTGTTTAGCTAAACCATAATTGTGTGTGGCAATAAGAGCCGCAAGACCAGATTGGCGAACAAGTAATGATAAAGCTTGAAATACATAAGCTGAAGTTATAGGATCAAGATTTCCTGTAGGCTCATCAGCTAAAAGTACAGAAGGTGCATTTGCTACAGCACGTGCAATCGCAACACGTTGTTGCTCACCTCCTGATAATTCTGATGGACGGTGTTTAGCGCGATGAGCAACGCGAAGATAGGTTAATAATTTAAGGGCACGATTTCCCGCAACTGATTTTTTCAATCCTGCGATCATTTGAGGAATCATAACATTTTCTAAAGCTGTAAATTCTGGAAGCAAATGGTGAAATTGATAGACAAAACCAATATGATTTCGTCTGATTGCTGTCCGCTCATTATCAGAACATTTTGCACAAGAGACACCGCGCAATAAAATATCACCAGATGTTGGTTTTTCCAATAATCCAGCAATATGAAGAAGTGTTGATTTTCCGGAACCAGACGGCGCTACAAGTGCTACAAGTTCTCCACGTTTTAGAACAAAATTAACTTTGTCCAAAATAACTAAAGGTTTGTCATTATCAAAAAAATATCTCTCAATCTCTACAAGCTCTAAAACAATAGACATTATTCATACCTCAAAGCTTGTACAGGATCTAATTTAGCAGCACGCCAGGCCGGAATAAGTGTCGCAAGAAAGGATAAAAACAAAGCCATCATAACTACCATAGCAGTTTGCCCCCATTCAATCCGTGCTGGCAATTTTGCTAAAAAATAAAGCTGAGGATTAAAAACATCGACATTAAACAACCAAGATATAAAATCCTGAACATGATTAATATTGATAGTAACTATAATTCCTAAAATCAAACCCAATATCGTTCCAATAAGTCCAATTACCATACCAGTGATAATAAATATATGCATAATCGCACTTTGATCTGCTCCCATTGTGCGCAGAATTGCAATATCATAGCTTTTATCTTTTACAAGCATTATCAATCCTGAAATGATATTCAAAACAGCAACAAGGATAATAAGAGAGAGAATAAAAAACATAACATTTCGTTCAACTTGTAAGGCTGAAAAAAAAGCTTGATTCCGCATACGCCAATCAATTAAATTAATTTGTTGATTAACTGCTTTTTCTATCACCGGCTTTATTTGATCAATGGCATCAGGATCATTAAGAAATAACTCTAGAGATTGAATTTTTTCCCCTAGATTAAAGAAAATCTGTGCTTCATGAAGAGGCATAAAAATAAATATTGAATCATATTCTGACATACCAACTTCAAAGATAGCAACCACTTTATAAGCTTTGACACGTGGCGTAACTCCAAAGGGCGTGTCATCACCATTTGGTGTAATGATGCGAAGATCACTTCCGACTGTAAGACCTAATTTTTCCGCCAAACCACTTCCAATTGCAACACCTTCTTCTTTATCAAACTGAGCAAGTGTACCTGAGATAATATTTTGAGCTACTGTTTTAAGCTTCTCTAAATCCTCTTGACGTACACCACGAACTAAAGCACCAGTTCCTCCTTCAAAATTACCCTGAACAAGAGCTTGTCCTTCAATAATAGGTAGAACAAATTTTATACCTTTGGTAGATTCCAGAGAAGAAATAAGAGTATTATAATCAGTAAAATTGGAATCAATTGTTTGCACAACAAGATGCCCATTCATCCCTAAAATACGACTAAGAAGCTCTGTCCGAAAACCATTCATGACTGCCATAATAACAACTAAAGCAAAAACTCCCAACATAATTCCAATTAAAGAAATAATTGAAACAATAGATGTAAACATATGTTTTTTATTAGGAATCATATAACGGAAAGCAATCATCCATTCATAAGATGAAAATCCTTTATTTCTCAAAACATTCATAATATTGCCTAACACATTATAGAGAATCGGTTGAGTGCAGCTTCAACCGTTAAAATTTCTCTAGCATCTGTTTTTCGGTCTTTAATTTCAACTTCATTTTGTGCAGCACTTTTAGGACCAATAATCATTTGTATTGGAAGACCAATCAAATCCATTGTTGCAAATTTTGATCCAGGACGCTCATTCGTGTCATCTAACAATGGATCAAAACCGCCATGTATAAGTCGCTGATAAAGAGTTTCACACATATAGCTACATTTTTCATCATCTGGTTTCATATTAATGATACCACAATCAAATGGTGTAATTGGCTTTGGCCAAATAATACCATGTTCATCATGAGAAGATTCAATGATCGCTGCCACAAGACGCGAAGGTCCAATTCCATAAGATCCCATAGAGATCAAGTGCTCTTTTCCATCTTGCCCCATAACTTTTGCTCCCATTGGAGCAGAATATTTAGTACCAAAATGAAAAATATGTCCTACCTCAATACCGCGCGCCGCAAGCTTATTATTGGTAGAAACTTTACTCCACTCCTCTTCATTGTGCATTTCTTCCGTTGCAGCGTATAAAGATGTCCACTGCCTAACAATGTCAGCCAAAATATCCTTATCAGTAAAATCAATTGAAATAGGTGGAACAGTAAATTCAAGAAATCGTTTGTCACAAAATATAGAACTTTCACCTGTTTCAGCTAAAATGATAAATTCATGACTAAGTTCACCACCAATTGGACCTGTATCAGCACGCACAGGAATTGCTTTCAAGCCAATGCGAGAAAAGGTACGTAAATAAGCAACAAACATACGATTATAGGATGTTTTTGCACTCGCATAATCAAGATCAAAAGAATAAGCATCTTTCATCAAAAATTCGCGTGCGCGCATTACACCAAAACGTGGACGAATTTCATCACGAAATTTCCATTGAATATGATAAAGATTAAGTGGAAGATCTTTATAAGAACGAACATATGAACGGAAAATATCTGTTATCATCTCTTCATTGGTTGGACCATAGAGTAAATCACGGTCTTGACGGTCTTTAATGCGCAACATTTCAAGACCATAATCATTATAACGGCCACTTTCACGCCAAAGATCGGCAGATTGAATCGTTGGCATCAATATTTCTACAGCACCAGCTCGTTCTTGCTCTTCACGAATAATCTTGCAAATCTTGTCAAGAACTTTTTTGCCTAATGGTAACCAAGAATAAATTCCTGATGTTTGTTGACGCACCATACCAGCGCGCAACATAAATCGATGTGAAACAACTTCTGCTTCTTTAGGATTTTCTTTTAAAATAGGAAGAAAATATTGAGAAAGACGCATTAAAATTTATCAACTCCTAATTAAACTTATCAAAGTGCAGCAATTTTAAAAATTATATTTATAGCTACATTCTGAAAGCTTGCAAATATGACGATAATAATATTGAAAATATTATGTTCTATCTTTTTATTAAAAATAATAAGTGAATATTAAAATACTTTTTTATTTTAATTGATGTAAAAAAACTACACAGATAGGCTTTTTCCCCCAAATCTTGTTAACAGATGCTCTTACTGCACGCCTTGCTGCTTTCCGGACAAGTTCATTATCTTTTCTCTTAATACGTGGAATACCATTAATGGCATTTTCGATAACATTTAAAAGAATATCTTCTAATAATTCCCCTGCCCCATTACTTTTAGGGAGACCACATGTGATAAGTCCAATATCATCAATTAAATCATGCTTACTATTCATATGAAGAGAAACAGCAACATGACCAACATAACTTAGTTTGCAACGTTCACGAATACCTAATTCGTCTTCATCACCAAGAAGAAAACCATCTTTATAGATACGACCAACAAGGACTTGATCGGTAACTTCTGCTGGTTCTGGTGCAAGACGAAATATGTCACCATTTTTAATCCTAGCGACTGTCTTTATGCCAACTTGATGTGCTAAAGTTGACTGAGCTGTAAGATGTACTGCTTCACCATGTACAGGAACAAGTATCTGTGGTTTTGTCCAATCATACATTTGCAAAAGTTCTGAACGACGGGGATGGCCTGAAACATGAACGAGAGCATCACGATTCGTGATAACATTAATACCCTGATCAATAAAACGATTTTGTATATCAATAATAGCTTTTTCATTGCCTGGAATATTACGTGACGAATAAATAACTGTATCACCAGGAGAGAGAACAATATTTTTTATTTCATTTCGCGAGAGTTTTGCTAATGCAGCACGTGGTTCACCTTGACTACCAGTTACCACCAAAACAATATCTTTTCTCAGAGTATGGCCATAATCTTCTTCTGTTATAAATGGTGCTAAACCATCCATATAACCAAGCTCTTGCGCTACCATAACACTACGCTTTAAAGAACGCCCTACTAATAGAACTTGACGTCCAACAGATATAGCAGCAAGAACAATTGAGCGTATACGCCCAATATTAGAGGCAAAAGTTGCAATAGCAACTCGACCTTTAGCTTGCAAAATAATTTCAGAAAGACTTTCCTGAACTTGTTTTTCTGATGGCGACATACCATCTTGAAGTGCATTAGTTGAATCACATAGTAAGGCTAATACACCTTTATCTCCTAAAGCGCGAAACCGTTTTTCATTTGTTACAGCTCCAAGTGAAGGTGTATGATCAATTTTCCAATCTCCAGTGTGAATGACATTTCCTAAAGATGTTGTAATGGCTAAAGAAACAGCTTCTGGAATTGAATGATTAACAGCAATCGCTTCAATTGAAAACGATCCAACCTGAAAGCAATCGCCAGATTGAAAAATATTGACTGGAATTTCATGAAGTTCAGAATCTGATTGCCTTTTACTCTCTAACAATCCAGCTGTAAAACGAGTGCAATAAAGTGGAATTTTAAGCTTTGGCCATAAATCAAGAACAGCACCATAATGATCTTCATGAGCGTGGGTTAAAATAAGGCCACATATATTATGTCTTTCATTTTCTAAAAAACGAATATCCGGCAAAATAAGATCTACTCCAGGTAATTCAGGACCTGCAAAACTAACCCCCATATCAACAAGTAACCATTCACGACAATCTTTAGGACCAAATCCATAGGCAGCTAGATTCATTCCTATTTCTCCGACTCCTCCTAAAGGTAGAAAAACCAATTCATTCTTTTTAGCAGCAGTCATAGATGTCTCCTAAATCATTAAGATAACTCATGCTGAAATAAAACTTTATAAGTCAATTACAACCGGCATTAGCAGAAAAACCTAAACCAAAATGAACATCTCCAGATGTTATGATTGTTTGCTGACCATTTGTTTGTTTTACAATACAGTTAAAATTACAATCAAGACCATCAAAAGTACCTTCAATGATCCTTTTATCGTTGATTACTTTAATATGTTGCCCAACATGAGAACAATATAAAAGCCATTTTTTACTAATTATGTCACATCCATTCGATTGTTTCCAAAGAAGATAATTTTCAGCAAAATATTGTGTTAGAACCGTAAATAATTGTTTTCTATCAACATTCAAACCAATATTTTTTATACTTGAAGTTGGATATGGTGCATCTTCATAATGGTGTTCTACATTCATACCAATACCAATAACCAATGCATATTTTTGTGAAGTTAATTTAAAAAGCTCAAGCAAAATCCCACAGCTTTTAGCTCCTTTAAGCAAAATATCGTTCGGCCATTTCAAACTAACAAGGTTATTAATTTGTTTTTCATTTTTTATAAATTGTTTTATAGCCTCTACCATACTCACTCCAGCAACAAAACTAAGTTGAGCAGCAGTCTGGTGAATAATATCGTCAATTAATAAAAGGCTAGAATAAAGGTTTCCTTTTGGACTACTCCATATTCTCCCTCTTCTGGCTCTTCCCTGTGTTTGCTCATTCGCAACAATCCAAAGATAACCATGATGACCAGCATGTGCTTTTTGCTGTGCAACAAGATTTGTTGAGTCAACACTTTCATATGCTTCAATATCATATCCTTGTTTTTGTGCAAAATCTGATAACACATAAACCATGTTCAACTAAAACAATGCTGCAGCTGCTTGTTCTGCTAATTTAGAAAACCAAATTCCAAAAAATACGTAAAATAAAATAAACAATGCAGAAAGACTAAGACAAAACTTAAGTTCACCCGATAAAGAAATAAAGCTAGATTTTGCATCATCAAACCACATGATTTTGATGAGACGTAAATAATAAAAAGCACCAACCACAGAAGCCAATACACCAACGACAGCAAGTGGAGTAAGACCTGCATGAACAGCCGCAGAGAATGTATACCATTTACCAAAAAAACCTGCCATAGGTGGTATACTTGCTAAAGAAAAAAGCTGGATTGTCATAATAATAGCCATAAATGGATTGCTTTTTGCCAATCCTGCAAGATCATAAATATTTTCAACATTTCCGTCATGCGATCGCATGCCAAGAATAAAAGCAAATGAACCAAGTATCGTACCAAGATAAATAGTCATATAAATGATAACACCTTTTACCCCAACCATATTTCCAGCAGCTAACCCAACAAGCGCATACCCCATATGACTAATCGACGAATAAGCCATTAGACGCTTAATATTACTTTGACCAATTGCAGCAAATGCACCCAATATCATTGATGCAATCGCTATAAATATTACAATTTGCTGCCACGCAGGCATAAGATCATCAGAATTATTAAGTGGAATAAAGGCAACAACAATTATACGAATAGTTAATGCCATTGCAGCAATTTTAGGAGCACCAGCGAAAAACGCTGTAATAGGTGTTGGCGCACCTTCGTAGACATCAGGAGTCCACATGTGAAATGGAACAGCAGAAATTTTGAACGCCAAACCAGCTAAAATAAAGACAATTCCAAAAATAATGCCTAACTGTAAGGTTTCACCTTTTAAAGCTAATGCAATTTCATGGAAGCCAATTTGACCGGTAAAACCATAAAGCAATGAAATACCATAAAGAAGTAATCCTGAAGATAATGCACCTAGAACAAAATATTTTAATCCAGCTTCAGAGGATTTAATATTATTGCGATTAATTGCAGCTAAAACATACAAAGACAAAGATTGTAGCTCTAAGCCCATATAAAGAGATAACATATTACCTGCTGAAATCATGAACATCATGCCAAGGGTTGCAAATAGAACCAATACTGGAAACTCAAATATATCAAATTTTTGAGTACAGGTAAAAGAAACAGACATAATAAGAGCAAATAATGCACCGATAAGCGTTAAGATTTTCATATAACGGCTAAAAGAATCAATAATGAGTGCATCTATGCAAAAAATACCACTTTTCGGAAAGACTATCATGATAACAATAGTTGCAATAAGAAGAGCGATTGTTAACCCCGTAACAGTTAAATATGAGTGCACACCGGAATAAACACCGATTAAAAGCAGTGATATCGCTCCCAATGCAATTAAAATCTCAGGAAAAATTAACACTAATTGAGCTATTATTTCAGTTTGCATGAGCGTTCATCTTTTATTTAGTGCAGCTGGTTGATCAAGGCTTTTACTGCAGACGTTGTTGTTTTAAAAATCGGTGTTGGATAGACACCAAAAAATATTGTAAGAATAACCATTGGATAAAGGGTGAATTTTTCTCTTGGTGATAAATCAAGAAGAACTTTCAAATTTTCTTTATCTAAAGAACCAAAAATGATACGCCGATAAAGATAAAGTGCATAAGCCGCTGATAAAACAACACCAGTTGTAGCAAAAACAGCAATAAATTTATTAATTTGGAAAACACCTATTAGGGTTAAAAATTCACCTATAAATCCAGAACTTCCAGGTAAACCAATATTTGCCATAGTAAAAATCAAGAAGACAACAGCATATTTGGGCATGTTATTTACTAAACCGCCAAATGCCGAAATTTCACGCGTATGCAGACGATTATAAATCACTCCAACACAGAGAAATAAAGCTGCTGAAATAATTCCATGCGATAGCATCTGATAAATAGCACCTTGAATACCTTGTTCATTAGCAGAAAAAATGCCCATCATTACGTATCCCATATGCGCTACTGATGAATAAGCGATAAGTTTCTTTATGTCATTTTGAACAAGCGCAACTAACGATGTATAAATAATTGAAATAAGCGATAACGTGAAAACTAAAGGAGCAAAATCAGCTGAAGCAATAGGAAACATTGGTAACGAAAAACGAATAAAGCCATAACCACCCAATTTAAGTAATATACCAGCTAAAATAACAGAGCCTGCTGTTGGTGCTTCTACATGAGCATCAGGTAACCATGTGTGAACTGGCCACATTGGCATTTTAACTGCAAAAGAAGCAAAAAATGCAAGCCATAACCATATCTGCATATGTGTAGTAAACTGGTGGGTCAACAAAGTTGGTATATCAAGTGTACCTGCTTCCCAATACATAGCCATAATGGCAACCAGCATAAGTACTGAACCAAGCAAAGTATATAAGAAAAATTTCATACTTGCGTAAACACGACGCGCTCCACCCCAAACACCTATAATAATAAACATTGGAATAAGGCTACCTTCAAAAAAGATATAAAATAAGATCGCGTCAAGAGCACAAAAAACTCCAATAATTGCGACTTCTAGAAGAAGAAAAGCAATCATGTAATCTTTTAATCTATCTTGAATAGTGTTCCAACTTGCTAAAATACAGAAAGGTAACAGAAAAGCTGAAAGAACAACAAAAAGTACAGAAATACCATCAATACCCATATGGTAACTAATATCACCACCTAACCAATGGAATTTTTCAACCATTTGAAAATCAGAGTTTGTATTATCAAAACCTGCCCAAATAACTAAAGAAATAACAAAAACAAACATAGCCGTAAAAAATGCCACATTGCGTATATTGCATTTTGCTTCTTCACTATCGTCCTTGATTAATAAAATCAGAAATACACCAACAAGTGGCAAAAATGTAACAGTAGAAAGAATAGGCCAGTCTGTCATTAGTTCAAGCTCCCGATCATCATCCATGTAATCAGTGCTGCTACACCAATCAGCATTGTAAATGCATAATGATAAAGATAACCTGTTTGTATTCGAACAACTTTATTAGTGATATCAATAATACGTGCTGCAATACCATTTGGACCTAAACCATCAATAATCTTATTGTCACCCACTTTCCAAAAAAAGTTACCAATTCCCAAAGCAGAACGAACAAACAAAACATTATAAATTTCATCAAAATACCATTTGTTATAAAGAAATCGGTATAATATAGGCAAAAATTCAGCAATTTTTTTAGGAATTGAAGGAACTAAAATATAAAATAAATAAGCTAAAATGGACCCAAGGATCATCGCTGTAAATGGTGACCACTTTACCCAATTGGGTACATTGTGTAATTCATGAAGAATATGATTGTGACTTCCTGTAAATAATGCACCTTTCCAAAAAGAATCATAAAAGTCACCCAAAAAGTAAGGTTGGAAAATTACACCAGAAAACAATGCTCCAATAGATAAAACAAATAATGGAACCAACATAACCGAAGCCGATTCATGCACATGATGCATAACATCAACAGTTGCTCGCGTCTTACCATGAAATGTCATAAATACAAGCCGCCAAGAGTAAAAACTCGTTAATAAAGCAGATACAACAAGAAGCCAAAAAGCATATTCTGAAGCAATATTATGCGATGCAAAAGCAGATTCTATAATAGCATCTTTTGAAAAAAAGCCTGCAGCACCAAAAAGAGTTCCAGGAATTCCAAAACCTGTTAATGCAATGGTTCCTATAAACATCATCCAATAAGTTGTTTTTATATGTTTATATAATCCACCCATTTTTCGCATATCTTGCTCATCAGATACAGCATGAATTACAGAACCCGCACCAAGAAATAATAAGGCTTTAAAAAAAGCATGCGTGAAGAGATGGAAAATAGCTGCTCCATAAGCCCCAACTCCTAACCCAACAAACATGTAACCAAGCTGTGAACAAGTAGAATAAGCAATGACGCGCTTGATATCATTTTGTACAAGTCCCACAGTTGCAGCAAAAAATGCTGTTGTTGCCCCAATGATAATGATGACTGTTAAAGCATTCGGAGAAAGTTCAAAAATTGGTGACATACGTGCAATCATAAAAACACCAGCTGTTACCATTGTTGCTGCATGAATGAGAGCAGATACTGGAGTTGGTCCCTCCATTGCATCAGGAAGCCATGTGTGTAAAAGAAATTGTGCTGATTTACCCATAGCACCGACAAATAAAAGAAGGCATGTAATAGTAATTACTGTTTGTCCACCAAAATAGCCTTCTAAAAAAGTCATACCTTTTATAAAATTATTGTCTGCAGCTTTTGTAAAAATATCTACAAAATTAACTGACTGAAACAAAACAAAAATATTAAAAATTCCTAAAAGAAAACCAAAATCTCCAACACGATTAACCACAAAAGCTTTCATTGCTGCTTTATTAGCAGAAGCTCGCTGAAACCAAAAACCAATCAGCAAATAAGATACGAGCCCAACACCTTCCCATCCAAAAAACATTTGAATTAAATTATTAGCTGTCACCAACATAAGCATCATAAATGTAAACAAAGAGAGATAAGCAAAAAAACGAGGTCTTGAAGGATCATGATGCATATACCCAATTGAATAAATATGAACTAATGCTGAAACACTATTTACTACAACAAGCATGACAGCTGTCAATGTATCAATATGCAAAGACCAATTGAATGCTAGTTTACCAATAGTTATCCATTGCAATAATGGTATATCGACTGTTGAATCATTACCAAAAATAATACTCAAAAAAACTATCCATGATAATCCAGCAACAATTACCATAAAGCTAGATGTTATAAGCTCACTGGCACGAGGAGCTAAAGTTTTTCCACCTATTGCGGCAATTAAAAAGCCTAAAAGCGGAAGAAAGACGATTATATAATACATCACACTTATCAGCCCTTCATCACATTAACATCTTCAACCGCAATAGAACCGCGGTTACGAAAAAAAACAACAAGAATTGCTAAACCAATTGCTGCTTCAGCAGCAGCTACTGTTAAAATAAACAAAGAAAATACCTGCCCAACTAAATCATGAAGAAAAGCTGAAAACGCAACAAAATTGAGATTGACTGAGAGTAATATAAGCTCAATTGACATAAGAATAACAATCACATTTTTTCTATTTAGAAAGATACCAAGAATACCAATTGTAAATGTCAATGCAGAAACAGTGAGATAATGAGCAATATCAATGTACATAATAATCTTTCCACTAAATACCTTTACCTGATTCAACTTTTTTTATTTCAATTGCATTTTCTGCTGTTCTAGCAACTTGAACTGCAACCGACTGTCGTTTAACACCTGATCTGTGACGAAGTGTGAGAATAATAGCACCAATCATCGCAACCAATAAAATCAACCCTGAAATTTCGAAATAGAAGACATAATCTGTATAAAGAATATCTCCTAGTGCTTGTGTATTTGTCCGCTGTGTTGAATCTGATGTTGGTTGTGTAACATGAATTTCTGAAATTGGAGAAAAACGGTTATTAATAAAAACAAAAATAAGCTCTATGGCGATAATAACACCAATAAAAGCACCAATGGGAGCATACTTTAGTGCACCGCTTTTCAATTCAGCGAAATCAACATCAAGCATCATAACTACAAATAAGAATAAAACTGCTACAGCACCAACATAGACAACTAATAGGATAAGTCCTAAAAATTCCGCTCCTGCGAGTAAAAATAAAGCTGCAGCATTAAAAAATGCCAATATTAAAAATAATACTGAATGAACAGGATTACGCGCAGAAACAACAATGACCGCGCTTATAAGCATGATGAAAGCAAAAATATAGAAAAATGCCACCGCTAGACCTGTTAGCATGGGCTTCCCCTCAATTAATTAAACAATTGGTATGAGAATTCATACCAGATTACCACTTATCGGATACATTATCCGACTTCTCCATTTAATAATACACCTAACGATAAGGTGCATCTATTAATATATTACGAGCAATTTCTCGTTCCCAACGATCTCCATTGTTTAAAAGTTTTTCTTTATCATAATAAAGTTCTTCACGCATTTCTGTTGCAAATTCAAAATTAGGTCCTTCCACAATAGCATCAACTGGACAAGCTTCTTGACAAAAACCACAATAGATACATTTAACCATGTCAATATCATAACGAATAGTTCTACGTGTGCCATCATTACGCCGAGGTCCTGCTTCAATTGTAATAGCCTGTGCAGGACAAATTGCTTCACATAATTTACATGCAATACACCGTTCTTCTCCATTCGGATAACGACGCAAAGCGTGCTCACCACGAAAACGTGCAGAAACAAAACCTTTTTCATAGGGATAATTAATTGTAGGTTTTGGAGCAAAAAATTGACGCATTGCCAGAAAAAAGGCACTCACGAATTCCAATAGAAGGAGTGATTTTGCTGCTTGAATAAGACTTGACATATAAAATTTCCTCTTAAACTAAACCAGTATATTGCAAAACAGAAGCGGTCATTACAACCATTGCCAATGAAATAGGAAGAAATACTTTCCAACCAAGACGCATTAACTGATCATAGCGATAACGGGGTACAAATGCTTTAACCATAGCAAATCCAAAAAATACAAAGCAAACTTTCAGAACAAACCAAATCACACCAGGAACCCAATTAAGCCACCAAACATCAAAAGGAGGCAACCAACCACCTAAGAACAGAATAGTTGTCAATGCACACATTAAAACGATAGCAACATATTCTCCAAGAAAAAAAAGCATATAAGGGGTTGAAGAATATTCAACCATGTGCCCAGCAACAAGCTCAGATTCTGCTTCAACCAAATCAAATGGGGGACGGTTTGTTTCTGCCAGTGCAGAAATAAAAAATATAATAAACATTGGAAAAAGAATTAACCAATTCCAATCAAGAAAACTGCTGAATGGTAAACCAATACTCTTTCCAAAACCTTTATTTTGTTCAAGAACAATTGTTGTAAGATCTAATGAACCACTTACTAAAACAATTGTAACAAGAACAAGACCAATTGAAACTTCATAAGAAACCATTTGTGCTGCTGAACGAAGAGCTCCTAAAAAAGGATATTTTGAATTTGATGCCCATCCTCCCATAATAACACCATAAACTTCAAGAGATGAAATAGCCAGTATATATAATAAACCAACATTAATACTTGCAATTTCCCAACCTTCATTAACCGGAACAACTGCCCATGTTGATAATGCAAGTGCTGCTGAAACAAACGGAGCAAGAAGAAAAACACCTTTGTTAGCACCTGCAGGGATAATAGGCTCCTTAACAGCAAATTTAATTAAATCTGCAAAAGACTGCAATAAGCCCCATGGACCAACGACATTCGGTCCACGTCGTAACTGTACAGCTGCCCAAATTTTCCTATCCGCATAAAGCAAATAAGCAATCAAAACCAAAAGAACAACTAAAAGGAGAAGCGTTTTGCCCACTATAATCAATAATGGCAATAGCCAGATTATAAAGAAATCGTACATAATTGTTCCTTTTCCTCTCTGTCCTTACTTCATAATCTCTGTAGTGTGACTTTTCGCAAGAGACGAACATTCTGCCATAACTGCAGAAGCACGTGCTATTGGATTTGTCAAATAAAAGTCTTTAATCATAGAAGTAAATTTTTGTGGATTCAGAACAATCATTTGTGAACCCAGAGCTTTAAGATCACTTATATATGAAGGTGTTATATCATCAATAGCACAAAGATGTGGAAAATCATTAAATAAATTTTGTCTCAATTGAGATAATGAATCAAAAGGAAGCTTTTTATTTAAAACATCAGATAAAGCGCGTAAAATAGCCCAATCTTCTTTTGCTTCACCTGGAGCAAAACCAGCTCGATTTGTCATTTGAACACGACCTTCTGTATTAACATAAAGCCCTGATTTTTCAGTATAAGCAGATGCTGGTAAAATCACATCAGCAGCATGCGCACCATTGTCACCATGGCTACCAATATAAATGATAAAGGATTTGTTATTGGTTAATTCTACTTCATCAGCACCAAGTAAAAATAAAACCTCACAGGTTTTAACAATATTTTTAGTTCCCAATTTAGAAGTGAAACCAATATCTAGTCCTCCAACAGCTGATGCAGCATTATGAAGAATACCAAATCCATTCCATTCTTCACTAAGAGCACCAACAAGATCAGCTAATTTTGCAAGATTTTTTAAAATAGATAAACCTTCCTTGCCTGAAATAGCACCTTCCCCAATAAGAATAAGCGGCTTCTCAGCTTTTTTCAATACATCAAAAAATATATTCTCTCCACTGATAAGCATATTTAAGGCATCAGTACCAGCTCCAAGATAAGAATATGGATAGCGCAAATCGACCTGCTCTCCGATTAACGCAATTGGAATTCTTCCTACTCGTTGACGTTTTAAAATACGTGCATTTAAAACAGCAGCTTCAGCACGTGGATTAGATCCTACAATTAACAATGCATCAGCACATTCGATGCCTGCAATAGTGGGATTAAAAATATAACTCGAACGTCCTAGTTCAGGGGATAAAACCATACCCCTTTGACGACAATCAAATAACTTTGAACCTAATGAAAGCAATAATGATTTAAGTGCATACATTTCTTCAACAGATGCAAGATCTCCAGCAATTGCTCCAATTTTTTTTGCTGAAGTCTCAGATACAACTATTTTAATTTTTTCAAAAGCCTCTGACCAACTTACAGGCTGAAGTTTTCCATCTTTTCGAACATAAGGTTTATCAAGTCGTTGAGTGCGTAATCCATCCCAAATAAAACGTGTCTTATCAGAAATCCATTCTTCATTTACATCTTTGTTAATGCGTGGCACAATTCGCATAACTTCACGCCCTCGGCTGTCAATGCGAATAGCACTACCAAGAGCATCCATTACGTCAATCGACTCTGTTTTAACCAATTCCCATGGACGAGCACGAAATGCATAAGGCCTTGAAGTTAAAGCACCTACTGGACAAAGATCAATAATATTGCCCTGCAATTCGGATGTTATAGCTTTTTCAAGATATGTCGTAATTTCAGCATCTTCACCACGGCCAATTAAGCCAAGATCCGAAACACCTGCAATCTCTGTTGTAAAACGAACACAACGTGTACAATGAATGCATCGTGTCATAACAGTTTTTACAAGTGGTCCAATATATTTATCTTCAACAGCACGTTTATCTTCTGTATAACGAGAAAAATTACGTCCATAAAACATTGCTTGATCTTGAAGATCACATTCACCACCTTGATCACATACGGGACAATCTAATGGATGGTTAATGAGGAGAAATTCCATAACGCCTTCACGGGCTTTTTTGACCATCTCCGTGTTAATAAATATTTCAGGTAATTCACCATTTGGTCCTGATCGTAAATCACGAACTCCCATAGCACAAGAAGCCTGTGGTTTTGGAGGCCCACCTTTGATCTCAACCAAACACATACGACAATTTCCAGCAATTGATAGAGCTTCATGGAAACAAAAACGTGGCACCTCAGCACCTGCAGCTTCAGCGGCTTGAAGCAATGTGTAGTAGTCAGGAACTTCAATTTCTTTACCATCAACTTTAATACTTATCATCACCAATCCAGCTCGCGAATAACCTATTTAAATTGTATTTCATTATTTTTTTTTAACTAAACTCTTTATTTTAATGTTTCCAAAGCAATATTTTTGCTTTGAATTGCACTTCGCGTATAATCATCAATTCTTTGTTCAATTTCTGAACGAAAATTACGTATTAACCCTTGTATGGGCCATGCTGCAGCATCCCCAAGTGCACAAATAGTATGCCCTTCAACTTGCTTAGAAACTTCAAATAGAAGATCAATTTCGCGTTTTTGCGCTCTTCCTTCAACCATACGTCCCAAAAGACGCATCATCCACCCGGTGCCTTCACGACATGGTGTACATTGACCACAACTTTCATGTTTAAAAAAAGCTGCTATACGCCAAATCGCCTTAATGATATCGGTTGATTTATCCATGACAATCGCACCACCCGTACCAAAAGAAGATCCAATATCCCGCATCCCATCAAAGTCCATAATGGCATCTATCATATCTTCTCCACGAACAATCGGACAAGAAGCACCCCCTGGAATAACTGCTAAAAGATTATCCCATCCACCACGAATACCACCTGTATGTTTTTCAATCAATTCACGAAAAGAAACACCTAGAGCTTCTTCAAATGTACAAGGTGCATTAACATGTCCAGAAATCATAAACAATTTTGTTCCAACATTATTTGCACGACCAATCGATGAAAACCAGGAAGCACCTCGACGCAAAATCGTAGGAACAACTGCAATAGATTCTACATTATTAACGGTTGTTGGACAACCATAAACTCCCATATTTGCAGGGAATGGAGGTTTAAGTCGAGGTTGACCTTTTTTTCCTTCAAGACTCTCAAGAAGAGCTGTCTCCTCACCACAAATATAAGCTCCAGCACCATGATGAACTATAATATCACAAACATGACCATATTTAGTCTTTTTGCCAAGCAAACCTGCTTCATAACACTCATCAATTGCAACCTGAAGCGCTTCACGCTCACGAATATATTCACCACGGACATAAATAAAAGCAATATTTGCTCCCATTGCAAAAGTAGCAATAACACATCCTTCAATCAAAGTATGAGGATCATGTCTTAAAATATCACGGTCTTTACATGTTCCTGGTTCTGACTCATCTGCATTTACAACCAAATAATGGGGTCGACCATCACTTTGTTTCGGCATAAAGGACCATTTCATACCAGTAGGAAAACCAGCACCACCACGACCACGCAAGCCTGATGCCTTCATTTCATCAATAATCCAATCACGGCCTTTTTCAATAATCGCTTTGGTATTATCCCAATGTCCACGCAACATCGCACCTTTCAACGATTTATCTTTAAAACCATAAATATTGGTGAAAATGCGATCCTTATCAGCGAGCATACACCACCTTTTTTTCTATCACTGAATGCATTTTTAGCATTTTCCTAATTCAATTTTTTAATACTTTTATTTTATATTAAAATATTTTTACAATCGATAAGTAATTAATATTTCCTAATTTAAAGAAATATTCATCCAACTTCCATTTCTTCATTACTCTTTTTCCTTGAAGACTTGAATGATTTTATTTTATTTTCATTTCCATCAACTAAAGAAGTTAAGCCACTGATAGGCTCTGATGATTTACGATTATTTTGTGGTCCTACAGCTATATCAGAACCTTTACCTGCCTCAAATGCATCAATAATTTCTTCAAGACGCTCAGCTGTAAGATCCTCATAAGTATCTTTAAAAATCATAACCATTGGAGCATTAACACAAGCACCAAGACATTCTACTTCTTCCCATGATAATGTTCCATCTTGATTAGTAATAAAAGGCTTATAATGAATTTTTTTCTGACAAACTTTGATCAATTCTCCAGAACCACGTAGCATGCAAGGAGTGGTACCACAAACTTGAATATGCGCCTTTGTTCCAACTGGCTTAAGTTGAAATTGAGTATAAAAAGTTGCAATTTCTAAAACACGAATATAAGCCATCGAAAGTAACTCAGCGATATGTTCAATCGCAGCACGCGTTACCCAACCTTCCTGCTCTTGAGCACGCATTAACAAGGGAATGACAGCAGATTGCTCACGCCCTATAGGATATTTCTTTATGGTATTTTGCACCCACACCTGATTCTCTTTTGTAAAAGAAAATTCTGCTGGTTGGTGGATATCATCTGCAAGACGGCGTACAGACATTAACGATCAATCTCCCCAAAAACAATATCAATCGAACCCAGAATAGCCGTTGCATCTGCTAGCATATGGCCTCGTGTCAGAAAATCCATGGCTTGAAGATGAGCAAAACCAGGAGCACGTAATTTAACACGATAAGGCTTATTTGTTCCATCAGAAACCAGATAAACGCCAAATTCACCTTTTGGAGCTTCTACAGCAACATAAACTTCTCCAGAAGGAGTATGAAAACCTTCCGTATAAAGTTTAAAATGATGAATAAGCGCTTCCATTGAATTTTTCATTTCACTGCGTTTTGGGGGCACAATCTTACGATCTAAACTCGAGACCGGCCCATTTCTTTCAGAACCAAGTAAACGGTTCACACATTGTCGCATGATTTTTGTTGATTGACGCATTTCTTCCATACGAATGAGGTAACGATCATAACAATCACTATTTTTACCTACAGGGATATCAAACTCCATTTCATCATAACATTCATAAGGTTGACTTTTGCGCAAATCCCATGGAACACCAGCTCCACGTATCATTACTCCAGAAAAAGCACGAGCCCAAGCCTCATTAATACTTACCACACCAATATCTACATTCCGTTGTTTAAAAATCCGATTGGGTGTTATAAGCGCATCAAGTTTATCAAGAGCAATAAGAAATGGATCAATAAAATTACCAATATCTTCGATTAAAGATTCTGGCAAATCTCGATGTACACCACCAGGACGAAAATAATTTGCATGAAGACGCGCACCACATGCACGTTCATAAAAAATCATCAATTTTTCGCGTTGTTCAAAACCCCAAAGTGGTGGTGTTAAAGCACCAACATCCATTGCTTGTGTTGTTACGTTAAGCAAATGATTAAGAATACGTCCAATTTCAGAAAATAGGACACGAATCAATTGCCCTCGTTTAGGAACCTCAACACCCAATAATTTTTCAATAGCAAGCACAAAAGCATGTTCCTGATTCATAGGAGCAACATAATCTAAACGATCAAGATAAGGACCTGCCTGAAGATAAGTTTTTGTTTCCATTAATTTTTCTGTGCCACGGTGTAGCAATCCAATATGTGGATCCACACGCTCAACAACCTCACCATCCAACTCTAAAACCATACGCAAAACACCATGCGCAGCAGGATGTTGTGGACCAAAATTAATATTAAAATTCCGAACATTGACTTCAGCCACTATCAACCTCTTATTTTTCTCAATGTACTCTTAAAAATTGAACACGAACAATATTCTGTTATTATTGTTATTATAATGCGAAACACAAAATAGCCCCTTATCCCTTATTATGTGCAAATAATTCATATGCAATATACAACTTTCTATACACTATCCTTATTGAAAATTATCAATTACTTTACAAAAGCTATAATTTTTAACCGCATCTTCAATGCCTTAATATTATTTTTTGCTTCCTGACTTTTCATTACATGGCAAAACATATTCATTACCTTCCCAAGGTGAAAGAAAGTCAAAGCTACGCATCTCTTGTCGTAAAATAACAGGCTCATAAATGACGCGTTTAGCTTCATTATCATAACGACACTCTACAAATCCTGTCACGGGAAAATCTTTGCGCAAAGGATGCCCTTCAAATCCATAATCCGTCAAAATGCGCCGCAAATCTGGATGTCCTGAAAATAAAATGCCATACATATCGTAGGTTTCACGCTCATACCATTCAGCTCCAGGATAAACGGAGCAAGCAGAAGCAATAGGAGTATTTTCATCAGTACGTACTTTAATACGTAAACGTAAATTATGTCGTGGAGATAATAACTGATAAGACACATCAAAACGTTTTTCACGAGAAGGATAATCTACACCACTAATATCTGTAATATTGATAAATTGACAACGAGAATCATCACGAACAAACATTAAAACATCAATAATTGCATTAAGGCGCGATACAATCGTCAATTCTCCAAATGCAAAGACACTTTCTTCTATTTTATCTCCCAATTTATCTTTCAAATAATTAGAAAGCTCGATTAATACCTCATTCATTATCATAAAGCCCCTATCGCTCTATAGATCCAGTACGACGGATTTTTTTTTGCAACAACAAGATACCATATAGCAACGCTTCTGCTGTAGGAGGACATCCTGGAACATAAATATCGACTGGGACTATACGATCACATCCACGCACAACCGAATAAGAATAATGATAATATCCCCCACCATTTGCACAGGACCCCATAGAAATCACATAACGTGGTTCAGGCATTTGATCATAAACTTTACGTAAAGCAGGTGCCATTTTATTTGTTAGAGTACCAGCAACTACCATAACATCAGATTGACGCGGTGAAGCGCGCGGTGCATATCCAAAACGTTCGTTGTCATAATGAGGCATTGAGCATTGCATCATCTCAACTGCACAACAGGCCAAACCAAAACTCATCCACATCAATGAACCTGTGCGCGCCCAAGTTATTAAAGCATCTGCCGAAGTTACCAAAAAGCCTTTGTCTCCTAATTCAGTATTAATATCACTGAAAAATTTATCATTAGAGCCTACTAACTCACCTGTATTTGGATCAATGATTCCTTTCGGTTTCGGAGTAACAACCGTTGAATTATTAAATCCTAATTCCATTCAAGTGCTCCCTTCTTCCATTCATATATAAACCCAATCGTCAAGATTACTAAAAATAAAATCATTGACCAAAAACCAAATATACCTATTGAAGCAAATGAAACAGCCCAAGGAAAAAGAAAAGCAACCTCAAGATCAAAAATAATAAATAAAATAGAAACTAGATAAAATCGAACATCAAACTTCATTCGAGCATCATCAAATGAGTTAAACCCACATTCATAAGCTGATAATTTTTCAGGATCAGGAGCACGATAGGCGACAATATAAGGTATGATTAAAAGAACCCCAGCTATAATTGCCGAAACAGTAATGAAAATTAATACCGGTAAATAAGAGCTCAATAAATCAATCATAATCCTTTTCCACCTTAATGAGGTTTTGAATTAACGTAATCATCGAATATTGTCTAGATCAACATATAATATACAATAATTAATTATAACACTAATTTCGCTCTTACAGATTAGGGCATGCCGCGCAGTATTCATCTCATTTCTTATAGGTATCGCAGAGAAAAGAAAGACGCAAGCCCTTATTCTCATAAAACTATATGAAAAAAGAAAAAAATTAAATATCAGCTAAAAATTTTATAGAATATGCTATAATTATTAGTTCTAAGCATACTGAGTAGCATCCTGCAAAGAAAAAAGCGTATACTATAGACATAGAAAATTAAAAATATTTCGAAATGGCGCGAGTGACGGGGCTCGAACCCGCGACCTCCGGCGTGACAGGCCAGCACTCTAACCAACTGAGCTACACCCGCGCACTTCTTCAAACCAATTAATATTGGTATAAACGGTCGTGTAGGATTTTCATTCGTTCCTGTCAAGAAGAATGAAACGTTTTTTTTAAAAAAATCAAATAAACAATGAAAAAATTAAAAACTCTCCTATTCTCTAAAAAACATTAAAAAATAATATCTTTTATTCTTGCGTTTAAATTTTTTTTTCCTTAATAAAGTGCACATCCAATTGTAAATTATTACATCGGGCGATTAGCTCAGCTGGTAGAGCGCCTCGTTTACACCGAGGATGTCGGGAGTTCGAGTCTCTCATCGCCCACCATGCATCTATATAACACATAAGATACTGATTTTATTGATCCTTTTTAAGTTATGGCATGGTATTATAATAAAGGTGTGGGAATAAGTTTCAAATGTAGCTTTAAAAAGAGAGATCAGTGCATCTAATTCATAATCAGACATTAAAAAAAACTAATTAGAATGGACATGAAATTAGGAGCCAAATATTCAAAACTATAAATTTTGAATAAGAAATAAGAATCAGAAACCATTAAAATTAATCAAAATAGTCATATAATGTATTTAGCTCTAGATGAGAGAAAATATAATAATTTTAACAATTAATTCAAATTCCAATTATTAGTAAGTGGCAAAAATTCATTAATTCTCATCAAAGCATCAAAGAATTTATAATAGCCTTTCCACTAAACAAATTATTAGAAAATAATAAACTAATTCATCAATATAAATGACTAAATTTGCAAAATCTAAAATATTTTGTCATATAATAAGATACGCTCTATATTTCTATATTATTGTGAATAAGTTTTTGGAGATATTTTATGTCAGACGCACTAACTGCACAAAAAACTGTAGCTATCTATCCTATATTAAACATACTAAAACGATTTTTTGTTATCATTTTTTTAGCGTTTTTAATACCGCTTTTAAGTGGATGTGGGTTTAATGCAATACCAACAAATGAAGAAAAAGCCCATGCGGCGTGGAGTGAAGTTCTAAATCAATATCAACGTCGTGCAGATCTCGTTCCTAATCTTGTAGAAACTGTTAAAGGTTATGCATCACACGAGAAAACTGTACTTTCTGATGTTATCGAGGCACGTTCAAAAGCAACGCAAACAACCATTAATGCTGATATGTTAAATAACCCAGACATTATGCAACAATATCTCAGTAATCAAGCAAATTTATCAAGTGCACTTTCACGCCTGATGGCTATTGTTGAAAATTATCCTGATCTTAAGACAAATCAGAATTTTTTAGCTCTTCAATCACAATTAGAGGGAACTGAAAATCGTATTTCTATTGCTCGCCGTGATTATATTGAAGCAGTACGCGTGTATAATACTGCACTCAAAACAATGCCAACAATGATTTGGGCAAAGTTGTGGTTTCGGGATGCAAAATCTATGCAAACATTTACTATTGATAGTAATGTTCAACAAACACCGCAGGTTAATTTTAATTAAATGAAATCATTTCGATATTCTATTCAACGCAGCGTTATTTTATTTTTTTTAGCTTTTACAAGTTTTCTATATTTAGTTATTACGTTGAATAGTGTTGTTTACTCGCAAATCTCATTCCCCCACTTAATTGGTCACATTAATGATACAGCTCGTTTACTTGATCGTGCAACAATAGAAAATCTGACGATAAAGCTCTCTGCTTTGGAAGAAAAAACAGGTGATCAAATTGTCGTTGTAACTGTCCCTACTCTTTCTGGAATTGATATTGAAACCTATAGTAATTCCCTTTTCCGAAAGTGGGCCTTAGGTCAAAAGAAGATTAATAATGGCGTATTACTTGTCATTGCACCAAACGAACGTGAAGTACGTATTGAAGTAGGCTATGGTTTAGAAGGAGAATTAACGGATGCAGTTTCTGCAGTCATTATCAATAATTTTATTCTTCCTAATTTTCGTAATAAAAATTATCAACAAGGAATTATCGAAGCGATCAATGCAATTATCAGAATTATTATAGAAAATGATTCTGATTTTACTTACAGAATCAAAGAAAAGGCTAAAGCTGTTGAAATACAACGTAAACAGGAAAAAATAGAAGAAATGATAGCTAATACAGTTATATTTTTAGTCTTTTTTACGGTGATTGGTTTACCTATTTTAGCAATGATTTTTGGCAAAAAAGTAGGTCCACAAAAATATCGCTGGATGGGAATCGTTTTTACTCTTTGGTTTATCAATTTAAGTGCTAATGGTAGACGCTCCAATGGTACCTTTAGAAGGCATTCAAGTGGTAGTGGTTTTAGAGGTCGAGGGGGCTCATCAGGTGGTGGTGGCGCATCAGGAAGATGGTAAAATATCTTTAGTACAAATTGATCGCCTCATCGCTTCTATGTTGAATATTATCTCTATGTAATAAAAAATAGTTATTTAAAAACAAAAATATAATAAAAAATAATAAATTAAATTATTAATTATAAAAATTCTAATCATTTTAAGGTTTTGTTAGACTACAATAATTTAGAATAATAAGGCTCATTCTTAACTACTTTGAAAGAAAAATGTCGACACCTTTAATTTTTCATTTTCATTTCAATCAACAACTCTATATCGTACGTCATTATTTTTACTGATAAAAAACCAAATAACTTCATACATATTTTTGATGACGTCTAAATGAAATATACTGATCGCAATCATTTATCACATCAGTTTAAAACAACTGGTCATACTTCACCAGTTGAGTGGAAAATAAGTGATAACTTAGTCGAGTATCCTGAAGCATTACGCTATATGCAAGAACGCGTAGAGAATATTTCCGCAAAAATCGCGCATGAACAAGTCTGGCTACTTGAACATCCTCCGCTTTATACAGCTGGTACAAGTGCTAAACAAAAAGATCTATTAGCTCCTCATTCTCTTCCTGTATATGAATCAGGTCGTGGTGGTGAATTTACATATCATGGTCCAGGACAACGTGTTGCTTACATTATGCTTGATCTTAAACGCCGAAAACAAGATATACGTGCCTTTATTAGTGCATTAGAACAGTGGATCATACAAACACTTTTACAATTTAACGTTAAAGGAGAACGTCGTGAAGATCGCGTCGGTGTTTGGGTTATTCGACCTGATCGTCCACTAACAATAAATGGAACACTGACTGAAGATAAAATTGCTGCTATTGGTATTCGTATGCGTAGATGGGTAAGTTTTCATGGCATTTGTATTAATATCGATCCTGATCTATCTCACTATACAGGAATTGTTCCCTGTGGAATTGCAAATCACGGTGTAACAAGTTTACTAGATCTAGGCTTAACTGTAACAATGCATGATGTTGACATTGCTATGAAACGAGCTTTTGAACAAATTTTTGGTCCAACAATTGATATTTCCTAAGTGCATTGATTTTTAAATAAAAAACAGGCATAAAGTTTAATTCTGATTAAAAGTTTATTTATACAATCTAAATTTAAACAAACGATTGAGTACTATGAACGATAATAATAAAGATCTTTTTAGTATTTTAAATAATGCTCAATCTCGTATAGAAGCGAAAGAAAAAAATAAGCAAATTTCATTAAATTCCCAAGAAGTGTCTCGAGCAATTCCTGTATCTTCTTCCAAAAATAATACAGAAGAAGATGAATATAGCGCTTTATCTATTCGGGTACTCGAAGGTTTAGAGCCTGTACGTTTACGACCTGGGATGTATATTGGTGGAACAGATAGTAAAGCACTTCATCATTTATTTTCTGAAATCATCGATAATGCAATGGATGAAGCTGTTGCTGGTTATGCTGATTTAATTGATGTGTCATTGGATAGGCAAGGTTATTTAACAGTTACGGATAATGGACGTGGAATCCCTGTTGAAAATCATCCTCAAATGCCAGATAAATCTACTCTTGAAGTCATTATGACACAACTTCATTCAGGCGCAAAATTTGATGGAAAAGCTTATCAAACCTCTGGTGGATTACATGGAGTAGGTATTTCTGTTGTTAATGCTCTTTCTGATGATATGGAAGTTGAAGTAGCACGAGAGCGCAAACTTTACCGCCAACGTTTTTCACGCGGTATTCCTCAATCTGGTTTAGAAAATCTAGGTGATGTTTATAACCGTCGTGGTACGCGCGTTCGCTTTCATCCTGACAGTAAAATTTTTGGCGAAAAAGTAGCTTTTGAACCAGGCCAAATCTATAAGATGGCACGCTCTAAAGCCTATCTTTTTGGTGGAGTAAAAATTCGCTGGAATTGTGATCCTATAATGCTTGAAGGTATAAAAGCTATTCCTGAAAAAGCTGTTTTTCATTTTCCAGATGGATTAAAAGACTATTTGTTATCCTCATTGAAAAATGAATATCGTGTAACATCTGAAGTTTTTTCTGGCAAAACAAAACGACATGGTGATCATGGTTCAGTTGAATGGGCCATTGCTTGGTACGGTGGCAATGCTTGCGTACAATCTTATTGTAATACTATTCCAACTGGAGAAGGTGGAACACATGAAGCAGGATTACGACAAGCTCTCTTACGCGGTTTAAAAGCTTATGCTGAATTAATAGGCAATAAACGTTCTGCCATCATTACTTCTGATGATGTGATGATCTCAGCGATTGCAATTCTCTCAGTTTTCATCAGAGAGCCCGAGTTTGTTGGCCAAACTAAAGATCGATTAGCTACAATTGAAGCACAACGTATTGTTGAAAATGCAATACGCGACCCTTTTGATCATTGGCTCGCTAATTCTCCACAAGAAGCGACAAAACTTCTTGATTGGGTTATTGAACGAGCTGAAGAACGCGTAAAACGGCGCCAAGATAGAGAAATAAATCGAAAAACTGTTGTACGTAAATTACGACTACCTGGAAAATTAGCAGATTGTAGCCAAAACTCTGCTGCTGGAGCTGAATTATTTATTGTTGAAGGTGATTCTGCTGGTGGTTCTGCTAAACAAGCACGAAATAGAGTTAATCAAGCAATTTTACCCCTTCGTGGAAAAATATTAAATGTAGCTAGTGCAGCACGTGAAAAAATGAGTTCAAGCCAAACAATCAGTGATCTTATCCTCGCACTAGGATGTGGAACGCGTTCTAAATATCGTGAAGATGATCTAAGATACGAGCGTATCATTATTATGACAGATGCAGATGTTGACGGTGCTCATATTGCATCACTTTTAATTACCTTTTTCTTTCAAGAGATGCCTGATCTTATTCGCCAAGGGCATTTATATCTCGCTGTGCCTCCTCTTTATAGAATATCACAAGGAGGAAAAGTTGCTTATGCGCGTGATGATATACATAAAGACGAATTGCTAAAAACTGAATTTACTGAAAAGGCTAAAATTGAAATTGGACGTTTTAAAGGCCTTGGAGAAATGCGCGCTGAACAACTTAAAGAAACAACTATGCATCCCCAAAAACGCACACTTTTACGTATTGTTATAGATTCAGTTGACATGCAAGAAACAAAAAATACAGTAGAAAATTTAATGGGAACTAAGCCAGAAGCACGGTTTCGATTTATACAAGAAAATTCTACTTTTGCAGATAATCTAGATATTTGATATTAAAATACATCTATCAAGCCAATGCAGCTGCATCAATAACACGTAATTGTGGACTTATGCTTCCTCTCCAATGATTTAAGCTAAGATTACCAGCCAAATGGATTTTTTTACCAATATTTTTAGAAAGAAACTTACCAAGCGATGTTCCTACAGCACCAAAAGCGATTCCTTTTAATTTTTTGCCTTCAATATCAGAAATAATAAGGCGCAAATGGCCTTTTCCAACTTCGTATAAATTGACTAACCGATGAGAAGGAAAAACAAAAACAGGTGTTGCATTTCCTGAACCAAAAGGACCTGCCTTTTCAATCATATCAAAAAGATCTTTATTCGCGCCAGAAGCAGAAAGAAAACCATCTATACTAAGAGATTTCTCAGCACGTAATTGTGAAACCATTAAAGACACTTTTTCTTCTAGCCATTCACGAAAAGCTTCGATTTTTGTCGATTGAATTGTAAACCCCGCCGCCATACTATGTCCCCCACCCTTTTCTAATAAATTTAATGTGACTGCTTCATGCACAAGTGCTCCCAAATCTATACCACTAATTGAACGCCCCGATCCAATACCACTTCCGTCTTCTTTTAAAGCTATTGCCAAAACAGGACAAAAAAAACGTTCTTTTAAACGAGCTGCAAGAATACCAATGATACCTGGATGCCATTCTTTATGAGCAATCACAAATGATGACGGCATTGCTTCATCCTGATAAATAGAATCAATATAAACTTCTGCTTGAGCTAATTGAATCATTTCCATTTCTTGACGTTCTTTATTAAGTTGGTCTAGTTGTTGTGCTATTCTATCCGCTTCATCTCTATCATTACAGCTGAGCAAATATGCTCCTAAGGCTTGATTTCCAATACGTCCCCCCGCATTAATTCTAGGCCCCAATAAAAAACCCAAATGAAAACTATTGAGTGGTTCTCCTATATGCGCAACCTTTGCTAAAGCAGCTATTCCAGGATTACGCATAGAACGTGCCACCTGAAGCCCTTTAACCACAAAAGCACGATTAACACCTTTTAATGGAACTATATCGCAGATGGTAGCCAATGCAACAAGATCAAGCATACTTAAAAGATCAGGAAGTGCTCCTCCCCACTTTTTCTCCCGCAATAAACGATTAACCCATATTAATGTAATAAATACAACACCAGCAGCACATAAATGTCCCTGCTCAGACAAATCATCAGGACGATTAGGATTAACAAGGGCAACAGCTTCTTCGTGAACATTTTCCATTTGATGATGATCTAAAACAATAACATCAGCACCTGCAAACTTAGCTGCTCTTAATGCATCCGGACTATTCGCACCACAATCAACCGTAATAATTAGACTAGCCCCTTCTTGTACCAATCCTTTCATTGCTTGTTCATTTGGACCATAGCCTTCAATAATACGATCAGGAATATAAATTTTTACTATTATGCCAAAATAATGTAAAAAACGTGCTAAAAGGGCTGCTGAACAAGCACCATCAACGTCATAATCGCCAAAAACAGCAATCTTCTCTCGGTTTATAATAGCTTTAACCAAACGCTCTGCTGCACAGTGCATATCTATAAAATCTTTTGGATTAGGCATTAAAACGCGTAGTGTTGGATTAATAAAAGTAATAGCTTCGGATTCATCGACATCTCTTGCTGCAAGAACGCGAGCGAGTTGGTCCGGTAAACCAAATTTTTGAGAAATAGCACGAGCGTTATTAACCCTCTCTATATCAAGAGCATCAACCCAAGCCTGACCCCAAGCCGAGGATTCGACATTAAGTAAATAATGAGATCGTCGCATTATTGTTGGTAATACTCCACAATTAGCAAAAATACAATCAAGTCTTAAATGAGTAAAATCATCAAAATAAAGCTATCATAATAGCTCACTTATATAAGTTTTATTTTCTCTTGACGCAAATCATCAGACATTATATCAGATAAATAGCATACTTGCAGCGTATTTGTTGTGATAATAATACACAACGTTAAGCAACAAAAAATGCCCTTATTTTAAAGGGATATAAATAAAGGATACTTCTTATGGCAACTTTTTCACAAAAGCCAGCTGAAGTGGTGAAAAAATGGGTTATTATTAACGCAGAAAACCTTGTTTTGGGTCGTCTTGCCACACTCGTTGCTAACCGCTTACGTGGAAAACACAAGGCTACTTTCACTCCACATGTCGATGATGGTGATAATGTTATTGTTATCAACGCAGATAAAGTGGCTCTTACCGGAAAAAAATATACCGACAAAAAGTATTATTGGCATACTGGTTATATTGGTGGCATCAAAGAACGTACAGCTCGCCAAATTCTTGAAGGGCGTTTTCCTGAACGAGTTATCGAAAAGGCTGTAGAGCGTATGATCCCTCGCGGTCCTCTTGGTCGTCGCCAAATGAAAAATTTACGTGTTTACGCTGGTAGCGAACATCCACATGCAGCACAACAGCCTGAAATTCTTGATGTAGGTGCTTTAAATTGCAAAAATAAAAGGATTGCTTGATATGGCTGAAATCAATTCCCTCTCTGAACTTGGCGCTGCAACAGGTACTACAGAAGTTAATGAAAAGATTGCTCCCGTTCATGTGCAAAAACTTGACTCACAAGGACGTGCTTACGCAACAGGAAAACGTAAAGATGCTGTTGCTCGTGTATGGATCAAACCAGGATCTGGAAAAATTATTATTAACAATAAAGAATTTGACAAATATTTTGCTCGTCCTGTTCTTAGAATGATTCTTCGTCAACCAATTGTTGCAACAAAAAGAGACACTCAATTTGATATTATAGCAACCGTCGCTGGAGGTGGTCTCTCTGGTCAAGCAGGTGCGGTAAGACATGGACTCTCAAAAGCTTTAACTTATTACGAACCAGCACTCCGTACTATTTTGAAAAAAGGAGGGTTTCTTACACGTGATAGCCGTGTTGTTGAACGTAAAAAATATGGTAAAGCGAAAGCACGGCGTTCTTTCCAATTCTCAAAACGTTAATTTGAATTTTTATAATGATGTATTAAATCCTCATTTTCAGTGGGGATTTTTTTTATTTAAAAAAAATAATTAAAACTATTTAGCTAATTTTTTAAAAATTAAATTTTAGTCCAAAAAGGATTTTACCATTGTAATAAAATGAGGAACAGAAATAGGTTTTGACATGTATTCTTCACATCCACTCGCACGAATTCGTTCTTCATCTCCTTTCATAGCAAAAGCTGTTACAGCAATAATGGGGATAGATTTGAGTTCTCCATCTTCTTTCAATTGTTTAATAATATCAATTCCTGATACTTCAGGTAATTGAATATCCATAAGAATGAGAGAAGGCTTTGAAAAACGAGCTAAATCTAATGCAATAAGGCCATTACGTGTTTCAACTGTTTCATAACCACACGCTTCTATAAGATCACGAAATAATTTCATATTAAGTTCGTTATCTTCCACGATCATGACTTTCTTTAACATTCGTATAACTCCTACCCTTCCTATATAAAAAGGCTATTATATACTAAAATCTATCATCGCTAAGATAAGATAATAAAAAAACTGTAAACTTTGAAGAAGCTAAATAAACCATAATGAAAGCCATTTTTTTATCATTCATTATACAAGTGATATAATCTTTTTTAAACTTCTAGAAACAGAAAACTATAATGTTTGTATAATTGCATTATTGTTTATTTTTGAGATTAAAACATTAAAATTTTTGACTAGCTTATAGATCAACTTTTAATATCATTTCACCAGGAAAATAACATTTAAATCATATAAAATTAAAATAACCTAGAAATTTTTGTTTAAAATAGAAAAGAAGCAACTAAATAACTTGAAATGCAATTTATAAATACATTTTGACGGTATGACCTTTGAAGATCAAATCGATCAGAATGGAAACATTATCGCAATGAAATGCTCCATCTGTCTCAAGAGTGCACGGTACCCTATTGAAGTCACCTAATACTTAAGTGAATACAGATAAGGAACAGACCTATGGAAAAACACCCTACGCACATGCTACGGCATAAGGTCGTGACCAATGCCGCATACACCATGCCTTTGGGTTTGTAGGCATTTATAACGAAAATAAGGCTGAACGCATCAATTAGGGATTCACTCCATAAAGGTAATTAGTCTCTCCTGAGGTCATAATGCAAATCCAAAACCTCATGCACGAAATACAAACAGAAGAGGACAAGATTCTAGGCTTCGCTAAAGTTAATCGCCTCACAGATCTCTCTTTGCAAAAAGGGCACACAGCCCTGCATCTCTTGCAAAAAATGAAGAGAAACAAAAGTGACAAGAAAAAATCGTTTGTGATTACGAAGAAGAGAAGAATTATATTCAAGACCGGCACAATGGATCAGAGCAACAAGAACAAGTGGCGGTGTAATCATGTATCAAAGAACCGCACAATGTTTTCAAGTTCGTTTAGGAAAAGTCACCGCTATTAATTTTATTGGAATTTGGCGATCCCGACAGGATTCGAACCTGTGACCTACGGCTTAGAAGGCCGTTGCTCTATCCAGCTGAGCTACGGGACCAAATAAGAATTATATTAATAAAAGCGATATTTTCGTTCAATGTGTCCAAGGTTGCTGCCGACTATTATGAAAATTATCAGAATAAGAAATAGCGCGTTGTAAAGGCTTATGCAAATTTTCTACACGATAAGGGATAGCGTTTTTTACAGCAAAAGCTATTGCTTCTTCTTTTGTTTTAAACCGAATTTTTATTTGACTATTTATATCAGCTGTTGCTGTATACCCCATAAGAGGCTCAATCATTTTTGTCTGTACTGGTTCATATTGAAGAATCCAAAAACCCGTATTTCTTTTGCCTGACTGCATTGGTGTCTTTGCTGGACTATAAATACGCGCAATCATAAAGCTTTTTTCCTTTAATTAAATTAATACCAAAATGATAACTTTTACTCCACACTGTTCGATTATGGCATTATATCAATAGAAACATGGTCGGAGCGATAGGATTCGAACCTACGACCCCCTGATCCCAAATCAGGTGCGCTACCAGACTGCGCTACGCTCCGTCATTTATATTTTTAATGTATCTTCCCTAAAATTTTCATAGCAGAAGTGCAAGAGCAAAACACATTTTTTTAAAATTTTTCTATTATTTAAATATGTAAAAATTCTTTCAAACATTCTCTTATCGAATTATACACTATAGAAATGAAAAATATCCTCACAAAAAAATCCAAATCAGGCAGAATAGAAATATCCTTAGATTCTCAAAAAATTTTGCAACAATTCATCATAGCAGTATTTTTACTATTATAATGATTATAAGAAAAAATAACATAAGCACAATAAAAATTCAAAAACTTCTTATCTAAAGGAGTTATTTTCCTTTATTTTTAATGACTTATTTAAAATGCATATATTGATACTGAAATACATATAAAATAGTCTATCTTATTTTAAGAAAAACTAACAATTATTCCAAAGCCATTATGATTTCTAAAAAGAATTAGAAAATACGGCCATACTAAAAAAAATGCAATCATTGCTTAAATAAAGACATTATAGCTAAGAACTAAGCTGCATTTTTCCCATGTGCTTAAATAATATGCAGATATGGCTAATTCTACTAAAATATCAGAATTATACTAAAAATAGTATTTACTGAATTCCCATATTAATAACCTCTGTAATAATAGCACGTGTTACCTTACTTTTTCTTTGCAAAGCTAATCGATCAACAGAATCAATAATGCACTTTAATGAGAATAGAGAACGCTCACAACGGTTTATAAGATAATAAATAATATCTGAATGAACTGTAATTTGTCGATCAGAAAACAGTTTAAAAGCAATAGCTGTTAATAATTCATCATCAGGTTGTTCCAATGCAACTAACATTACTGAATTAAGACGACTTTTTAGATCATTCAATTTTAAGTTCCATGCAGATGGTAATGTCCTTGCAGTCATCAATAAAGTAGCATGATTCACATGGAGATTTGCTTGTTTAATGATATTAATTAAATGGAAAAGACCAATTTCATCGATCTCACCTGAATCAATATTCTCAATTAAAAATGGTTTACCTGAAGAAGCTTCAACGATAAACTGATCAATTTCATCATAAAAAATATTTAAGGCATTAGCCTTTTGAGCCCATACACTAGAAAAGTGCGTCTTTCCAGATCCTTTATCTCCAATTAAGATCGCAATAGGCGGGACCCAGTTTGGCCAATGATTAATCAGCTGAAAAGCCATACGATTGCTATCTGTTACCACCAAATCATCAAATTGAAAAATTGATTTATAAGAAAAATCGAGTGGTAATTGCATTTCACGTTTATTCATTCTATTGACTCCAAATTCTCATTTTGTGCATACATCTGGGAATTCAGATAAATATGAAGAGCAAAACGAACCAGAACGCCAACGATAGCAGCTGCAGGAACAGCAACAAGCATACCGGTAAAACCAAATAATGAACCAAATGCAAAAAGTGCAAACATCAACCAAACTGGATGAAGGCCAACTGATGAACCAACAAGCTTTGGTTGCAGAATATAACCTTCAATAAATTGCCCAATAAAAAAAACTGCCATTACAATAACAATCCATTCCCAATAATTAGGATAAAATTGAACCCATGCAACACCGATAGATAGTACAAAACCAATCATCGTACCAATATAAGGAATAAAGCTTATGAGACCGACAAACATACCAATTAAAAGAGCAAAATTCAGCCCTGTAATAGTTAAACCAATAGCATAGTAGCCCGCCAGAATTAAACAAGCAGTTCCTTGCCCACGTACAAAACCTGCGACAGCTCTATCCATTTCATGAAAAAGACTGCGGACAGTTGTAAGATGACTGCGTGGTATCCAAGAATCAACTGCCTCAACCATATGTGGCCAATCTAATAAAATATAAAACGTCACTACTGGTGTTACTACAAATAGACTGATAATATTAACAATAGATTTTCCTGATTTTAAAAGCGAATTCAATAGAGATGTAATAAAATCGGAGCTTTGCCCTAAAAGCGCTTTAATATTAGTATGTAACTCATTTGGATCACTATCAAAGTAACGCCTTACCCAATCAAAATTATGCTCAATAAAAAAGTTTTGAATGCGATTGACATAAATTGGTAAACCGTTGCTTACAAATTTTTGTATCTGTCCACTGACAATAGGAATCAAAATTATTAAAGCAACCACAAAAATAACAATAATAAATAAAGTAATTAGCACAGTACCAAAAACACGATGAATTCCAATTTTTTCAAATACTTGAACAATCGGATTAAGAAAGTAAGCTAATACAATTCCTGCTATAAAAGGAAATAAAATTGATCCAAAAATAAACATAAAAATAACAAAAAAAATCAATGTACCTAGCCAGAAAAAAATTTGCTTTTTCATACTATCTGGTAATGGTGCTTGTGCATAAGCAGGTACATAAGCCGTATAATAATCATGGGATTTGTTTTTTTTATTCATTTTCTTGTTCATTGGCAGTAAAGAGTTCCTTTAACTACTTGATATTCTATTTAATAAATATCCCCAAAATTATTCTACAAAGATTATGGAACTTCTTCCGCTTGAGTCAAGCAAACAATACGAATAATAATTGTATTTTGGATAATAAATCCAATAACTCTTGCAGAGATAAATTTATCATGGCATTGTATAAATATAAAGATCTGATTTCCCATAAGAAAGGCTCCAATGAGCAATCAAGACCTAATAAACAAAAAACCTAATAATAATCTTACCTACACAGGAAGTGGCGTTGATATTGACATGGGGAATACAATGGTAGAAAAAATTAGACCCTATGTACACTCAACAAAACGAATAGGTGCAGATACAAAAATTGGCGGTTTTGGTGGTCTATTTGATTTAAAAGCAGCAGGTTTTATAGATCCCATTCTCGTAGCAACTAACGATGGCGTAGGTACAAAACTAAAAATTGCAATTGAAGTAGGTATTCATAATACTGTTGGTATTGATCTCGTAGCCATGTGCGTCAATGATTTAATTGTACAAGGTGCGGAACCGCTCTTTTTCCTAGATTATTTTGCAACTGGAAAACTAGATGCGGAACAAGGAGCAGAAATTGTTTCTGGTATTGCAGCAGGATGTCAACAAGCAGGGGCTGCTCTTATCGGAGGGGAAACTGCAGAAATGCCTGGTATGTATGCAAAAGGAGATTATGACCTAGCAGGTTTTGCTGTAGGAGCTACTGAACGGAATTCATTGTTACCTTCAAAAAACCTCGCAGAAGGAGATACCATCTTAGGTCTTAGTTCATCTGGAGTTCATTCAAATGGTTTTTCTCTGATAAGACAAATCATTAAACAAAGTGATTTAAAATGGAATTACTCTGCTCCTTTTAACCCTGAAATAACTCTTGGTGAAGCATTCCTAACGCCAACCCGTATTTATGTAAAATCACTTCTGCCAGTCATACGAAATTACAAAGAAATTAAAGCTCTTGCGCATATCACAGGAGGTGGTTTTCCTGAAAATATTCCACGTGTTCTTCCATTTTCTCTTTGCGCTGAAATTAATCTTTCTGCAATTCCTATTCCACCAGTATTCTCATGGATTGCCCAACAAGGTAAAATACAAGAAACAGAAATGCTTCGAACCTTTAATTGTGGTATTGGAATAGTTATTATTGTAGCACAGAATTCAGCTGAATCTGTTACGAAAGCACTTGAGGCTCAAGGAGAAATTGTTATTCCACTTGGTATTTTAACAAAATGCCACAATAAAAAAGTTACTTATAAAGGTAAACTTAATTTATGAAAAAGCAAATAATTGTTTTTATTTCCGGCAACGGATCTAATATGGCTTCACTCATTAAGGCTAGCCAACAAAAAGAATATCCTGCTAAAATCGTTGCGGTTATTTGTGATAATCCTCATGCTGCAGGCATTAAAAAAGCACGTGATAATAATGTACCTATTCATATCGTTGATCGCAAAAATTATTCAACTAAAAAAACACATGAGGAAGCCATCCTTACTATTTTATCTCAATATCAACCAGACCTGATCTGCTTTGCTGGTTATATGCGACTTATTTCATCATATTTTATCAAGCTTTATGAACAACGGATACTTAATATTCATCCCTCTCTTCTTCCTTTATTTAAAGGTTTAAATACTCATGAAAAAGCTTTAGAAGCAGGAGTTAAAATCACTGGCTGCACTGTTCATCTTGTTACAGAAGAAATGGATGCAGGAAAGATTCTTGCTCAAGCTGCGGTCCCAATACACCCTAATGATACTGTAGAAAGTTTAACAGAAAGAGTTTTGAAAGCTGAACATAAACTCTATCCAGAAGCTTTAAAAGCATTTATTCAAGGAAATAATAAAGCAATCGATTACAAGCAACAGCTTTTGTCGTTTTAAACCAAAATTTTTCATCAAGAATTTTAAATGCAGCATTTATTTAAATACTTTTTTTATTTGATTTAAAGTTGTAGCTTGAAATAAAAAATTAACAATATAGTTACTGAAATATTTGACTATTTAGATAGTAATAATACTCAAAAAATATTGAAATTCTATAGCTTAAGAAAAAAGCTAAAAATATAAAACACTCTATTTTATTGTGCCAGCGTTTCTTTAACTGCTAATGCTAACTGTTTAAGTGTGAATGGTTTAGATAAAAACCCAAAAACAGCATCTTTTGGAAGATTTTTAGTAAAAGCATCTTTTGTATATCCAGAAACAAAAATGATTTTTATATCAGGATAATTTTTGCGCGCTTCTATAAGTAAAGTAGGTCCATCCATTTCTGGCATAACTACATCAGAAACAATAATATCAACAACACCTCTATTTTCTTCAAGTATAGCAAGTGCCTCCAATCCGCTTGCAGCCTCTAAAACCGTATATCCTCTCATTTGAAGAGCTCTCACACCACTCATTCTTACAGAATCTTCATCTTCAACTAATAAAACAGTAGCAGAACCTGTCAGATCTGTATTCTTTTCCTGTTCTTCTACTTTTACTTTTTCAATCTGTTGAGAAATCTCACTCCTCGTATCAGAAATATAACGTGGTAGAAAAATATGAAATGTTGTTCCTTCTCCTTCTTGACTATCACAGTAAATATACCCCCCTGTCTGTTTGACAATACCATAAACCATTGATAAGCCAAGACCTGTACCTTTACCAACTTCTTTTGTCGTAAAAAATGGTTCAAACATTTTTTCTTGTATAACAGCAGATATACCAGTACCTGTATCTGAAATGGTTAACTGTACATATTCACCAACAACAAAACCAGCATAATTAAATTCTGCACTTTGCTGTTTTGTAATATTATTTGTTGTAATTGTTACTATTCCTCCATCAAGCATGGCATCACGTGCATTGATAACCAAATTCATAATAACACGTTGAAAAGATGTTTGGTCAACTTTAACATCCCACAAATCTCTTCCATGAATGATTTTTAACTGAATATTATTCCCTAAAAGAGGTAAAATAAGATTGCGTATATCTGATAAAAACTCTGTAAAATCAACTTTTTCAGGTCGAAGTGTTTGCTTTCTGGAAAAAGCTAATAATTGTTGTACAAGTGCAGCAGCACGATTAGCATTGTTTTTGATATTGATAAGATCAGCATGTGCTGGATCAGAACTGCGATGTGTGTTTAAAAGAAAATCACATGACATTAAAATTGCTGTTAAAACATTATTAAAATCATGAGCAATACCACCAGCTAACTGCCCAACAGCTTGCATTTTTTGGCTTTGTATTATTTTATCTTCAAGCATTTTTTGTTTTGTTATTTCTATTCCAGATACAATCACCAAATCTTGCAATGCATTATCATGGTATAATGTTACAGGCATAGTATAAAGACGCAAATAGCGTTTTTTATCACCTTCTAATACTGTTTCTATTGGAGCTGAATAATTTTTATTCGTTATAATCTGTTGAAGTAAGAACTCTAACTGTACATGATCACAATGAGATATAATATCATAAAGACTAACAGCTTTACTAGATTTCCCCGTGAGCAACAAAAAAGCATTATTTACGTACACAAATTGTCCTTTTTTAGTGACTACTGCTATTGCAAAAGGACTTGCATTAAAATATTCGGTTAATATGCTTGGCAATTTTGATTGGTTACAATTTTCACTCTTTTCTATTTTTTGTGGCACCATAATAATGCGATAAATAGCCTCATCCTTTACAAGAGAAGAAGCATACATAAAACAATTAAATATTTTTTTATTGCCAGTTTCTGAAATCGAATATAAAGAGAATGTATAGGGTATCGTGCAATTTGAATTTTGATGTTTATTATTGTTCCAACAAATATCACTCCATGTACTATTATTTCCAACGGAATGAAATAATTGATCAAAATTATATTGACCAACAGTAAAATTCGCTAAATCGATTAAAAACCATTTAGCAAAAACAGTATTCAAATAAATAATTATTCCTTGTGCATTCACAGACAAAAATCCAATAGGAGCTTGATCTAAATGATTGATAGCTTCCTGTGAATTCAAGAAAAAAGTTTCATTACACTGGTATTGCTGGAAGTGAGAAACATCTGTGATACGCCAAAATAAAAGCTTTTTTCCCCTCTTAACCATAATAGGATGAATAGAAATATTGTACCAAACAGAGCCTTTCTTTTTTGAATGGATAAAAATTGATTGATCAATTTTTAATACTTCTTGAGCCGGGAAACCACCTAATGCTGCGGCTTTTAAACGATATGAAAGTGCGCCAGCATTTGGAAGATCAGCAATAACTACATAACAAGAAGATTCAGGCCTATAAGTGAAAATTTTTTGATAATTTTGATTTGAATAATAAACAAAGCCAGATAAATCAGAGACTATAATTACATCATCCATCTCATTAAAGATCTTAAAATTTAAATCTTTATGCAATTGCATAGCGCTAGCGCTATATCCGAAAATACCTGTTCCTAAAGAAAAAAGCGCTATAATACCTATAATAGCTAAAATCAAAAGAAATATCAAAGCAGCTTTATAAAAATAGCCTTGTGGATAAGAAATGCCTATCAATCCAATAATAAATAAAAAAACTATTGTTAAAATAGTACTGCCAATTATAATTTCCCAGCGTATAGAAGTAGACAATAATTTATTAATATTCTCAAAACTTTTATCCATTTTCTACCTCAATTATGACTATTTTTATGTCATAAATTGCCTTTGTTGTTTCTATAATTTACATTTATGCTATAATCTGCTTGTAATTATAAATATATTATATTTATCTCTATAAATTATTGATATACAAATATTATGTTTTATAATGTAACTTTTAAAGTCTAAGTTTTTGTATAATATTATAAATGAAAAATAATAAGTCTATTATTAATATTTAGGAGGGATATATATGAAAGGTTGGTTATCAGGCTATATAGGCGTGCCAATGGCACAAATGATGATCAATTTTTTGTATCTCATAATTATAATTGTAGCAATCGCTGTAGTTATTAAGTTTTTAACTAACTTAAATAAAATACAATTTAGAACTAACAGTAAGCATCAGCCACGATTAGCTATATGCGATGCAATCTCTATTGATCGTACACACCGTTTCGTTTTAATACGTCGAGACAATACAGAACATTTAGTTCTTCTTATTGGTGGATCAACAGGCATTGTTGTAGAATCGAATATCACCAGCGTAGAATCGGATTTTATAAGCAAACATATTGCATAAGACGACTCTTTAAAAATTCCAAATATTGTATGCTAAGTTTATATATTGATTAATATTAATCAAAATAAGAATCTTAAATATATATTTTTTTATATTTCAGTGATTAATATATTTTAAATACATAAGTATAATCATGCTTTTTTTGATTGATCCTTTAGCGTTAAATGTTAGAAAAGATTTTTTACCCTGGAAATTAAGTCAATCATTAAATTGAAATGCTAAATGTACTAATGAAAATTTTCAATATTTGAAAAAATATGCTTACAAGGATAAAGCTAAGGTATGATAATCACGATTAAAATACAATAAAGCATCTTTTTCTTGATTCCGATTTATTGCAACAACTTCACCAATCAAAATATAGTGCGTTGCATATTCTTGCCAGCAAATCAAATTACAGTCAAGTGAGGCCAAAGCGCCTGATAAACTGGGAGCTCCGGTTTGCAAAACACTCCATTGGGCTGTAGCAAAGCGTTCCATTTGTGTAAAACCACAGCGCCCAGAAAAGACATCGGCTAATAAACGATGTTTTCCTGTTAAACTATTGACACAAAAATTTCCGTTTTCCATAAATATCTTATTTTCAGAGTTATAACGCATTAAACAGACAAGAAGTGTTGGAGGATCATCTGATAAGGAACAACAAGCTGAAATTGTCACTCCACGTCTTCCCTTAATACCATCGGTTGTTACAATATGCACAGCTCCTGCGAAATGACTCATAGTATCCCGATACTCTTGAGATGAAACAGGAGCTATTGATTGAGGTTTAGATATTAAATGTGTTTTATGCTTAGACATAATTTTTGACTTATACAGCGTTTAAAATTTCAAAATATATTTCAATATTTTCTTTTATTATACACTATTACTCTCTTAATATCATATACGAACAATGAAAATGTATATTTATCATATAAAATTACATGCTAAAAAAGATCAACTAAGGAGATCTTAATGTCCCGTTCTCATCTTATTGCACCTTCACTCTTAGCTTCTGATTTTTCTAAACTTGGTCAAGAATTATCAGATGTCATTGATGCTGGTGCTGATTGGATTCATCTTGATATTATGGATGGTCATTTTGTCCCTAATATCACCTTTGGACCAGATGTTGTTAAAGCTCTACGTCCACTAACAAAAGCAGTATTTGACGTTCACCTTATGATAGCGCCCGTAGATCCTTATATTGAAGCTTTTGCAAAAGTTGGTTCAGATATTATAACCATTCATGCAGAATCAAGTACTCATCTTCATCGTTCGTTGCAAATAATCAAAGCAATGGGGAAAAAAGCCGGAATTGCAGTGAATCCAAGCACATCAGAACATATACTCGAATATTTACTCGATCAATTAGATCTCATCCTTATCATGACAGTTAACCCTGGGTTTGGTGGACAAAGTTTTATTCTGGAAATGGAAGATAAAATCAAACGAGTAAAAAATATGATTGCCAATCGTCCTATTGATCTTGAAGTTGATGGTGGCATTACCGTTGATACAATTGGAAAAACTGCAAAAGCAGGTGCAAATGTATTTGTAGCAGGCTCTGCAATTTATAAAAATGGTAACAAAAATCTTTACAAAACACGTATTAATGCATTACGCCAAGCTGCAATCCTCTCACAATAAGGAAAAATCATGATCACACGTTATTCTCGTCCTGAAATGGTAGCAATATGGTCACCAGAAACAAAATATCGTATTTGGTTTGAAATTGAAGCACATGCTTGTGATGCAATGGCTCAGCTTGGTATTATTCCTAAAGAAGCAGCTAAAACTATCTGGGAAAAAGGTGCAATTGCCAAATTTGATGTGAATCGTATTAATGAAATTGAGTCAATCACTAAGCATGATGTTATAGCATTCCTAACTCATTTGGCTGAATTTATTGGACCAGAATCTCGTTTTATTCATCAGGGTATGACATCGTCAGATATATTAGATACAACACTCAATGTTCAATTGATGCGCGCTACTGATATTCTTCTACAAGATATAGATTGCCTTCTTGAAGCACTGAAAAACCGTGCTTTTGAACATAAAGAAACGATTACTATTGGGCGCAGTCATGGTATTCATGCTGAACCTACGACATTTGGAGTTAAATTTGCTTTCGCATACGCTGAATTTGCTCGTTGTCGTAAACGTTTGCTTACTGCACGAGAAGAAATTTCTACCTGTGCTATCTCTGGAGCTGTTGGAACTTTCGCTAATATTGATCCACGTGTTGAAAAACATGTAGCAAAAGCATTAGGTATGCATATTGAAACTATTTCTACTCAGGTTATACCACGTGATCGCCATGCTATGTTCTTTACAACACTTGGTATTATTGCTTCATCCATTGAAAGATTAGCTATAGAAATACGCCATTTGCAACGAACAGAAGTTCTTGAAGTAGAAGAATATTTTTCTTCTGGGCAAAAAGGCTCATCGGCAATGCCTCACAAACGCAATCCGGTTTTAACAGAAAATTTAACTGGATTGGCCCGTATGGTACGCGCATTTGTAGTACCTGCGATGGAAAATGTAGCACTTTGGCATGAACGTGATATTTCTCATTCATCTGTTGAACGTTATATTGGTCCTGATGCAACCATTACACTCGATTTTGCTCTTACTCGTCTAACATTTGTAATTGAAAATTTAATTGTTTATCCAGAAAATATGAAAAAAAATCTTAACAAATTTTGTGGCCTTGTTCATTCACAGCGTGTACTTTTAGCACTTACACAAGCTGGCACTAGCCGTGAAGATGCGTATCGAATTGTACAACGCAACGCAATGAAAGTTTGGGAACAAGGGAAAGATTTTTTAGAAGAATTGCTAAATGATCAAGATGTTTCAAAAGTTTTAAGTAAAGCAGAACTTCATGAAAAATTTGATCTTTCTTATCACACCAAACATGTTGATACAATTTTTAAACGGGTCTTTGGATAGAAAAAATTCATGAAAGCAAATCAACTCGATATTCTGATTATCCCTGGCTATAAAGGATCTGGTCCTGATCATTGGCAAACACGATGGGAACAAAAATTATCTACCGCCCAACGCGTACAACAAACTCAATGGTCAAAACCTGTTTGTAAAGAGTGGGTTAATACTGTTGAAACTGCTATTATAAAGGCTAATAAACCTGTTGTTATTATAGCTCATTCGTTAGGAATTCCAACAACTATTCATGCAACTACACATCATGCAAAGAAAATTTGTGGTGCTTTCTTTGTTGCTCCACCGGATATAGAGAATGAAAAAATACGTCCTAAACGCTTGATGACATTCGGTCCATATCATCGTAAAAGCTTACCTTTCCCTTCAGTGGTTGTAGCTAGCCGTAACGATGAATTTTGCCAATTTTCAGTAGCAGAAAAACTTGCTCATGACTGGGGTGCACTCTTCGTTGATGCTGGACAGTCTGGTCATATTAATGTAGAATCGGGGCATGGGCCTTGGCCAGAAGGACTCATAATTCTTTCTCACTTCCTTGCAAAGCTCTGAGTTAATATAATAATCTCAGGAAAATTATAACTTTATGTTACTATAAAATATTATAATCTTTCTTTTACATACTTCAAACAATAAAAACTGTAGTAAATATTATAGCAATCATTGAGAATTCTTACCAATTAGGATAATGTTTTTCTTAACAGTAATATTTGATACCTCTAAACGAATAGAGAAATATGATGAACCGTCGCCACCGCATTTACGAAGGAAAGGCCAAAATTCTATATGAAGGGCCTGAACCAGGGACTTATATTCAATTTTTTAAAGATGATGCAACTGCATTTAATGCAAAAAAACATGAAATCATCGATGGAAAAGGAGTCTTAAACAACCGTATTTCAGAATATATTTTTACTCAGCTTGGTCGTTTAGGCATCCCAACACATTTTATTAAACGCATTAATATGCGCGAACAACTTATCAAAGCAGTTGAAATTATTCCACTAGAAATTGTTGTGCGTAACATCGTTGCAGGTTCCCTCTCTAAGCGTTTAGGATTAGAGGAAGGAACAGCTCTTCCACAATCTATCATTGAGTTTTATTATAAAAATGATGCTCTTGATGATCCAATGGTAACAGAAGAGCATATCGTTGCCTTTGGGTGGGCTACCCCACAAGAAGTAGAAGATATTATGCAACTTTCATTTCGTATTAATGATTTTCTCTCTGGACTTTTTACAGGCGTTGGTATCCAATTAGTTGATTTTAAAATGGAATTTGGTCGTTTATGGATAGGTGAAATGATGCGTGTTGTTCTCGCTGATGAAATTTCACCTGATTCTTCTCGTTTATGGGATATGCAAACACAAGAGAAACTGGATAAAGATCGTTTTCGTCGTGATATGGGTGGACTTATTGATGCCTATCAAGATGTTGCAAGACGCCTTGGTATTATGAACGAAAACGAACCTCCACGTCCCAGTGGTCCAGTCTTAGTCAAATAAAAAGCAAAACAGTTCAATCTCATCTTACTTTATATAAAATATTAATCTTCAAAACAAAGTTATTTTGACAATAGGAAAGAAAATGAAGGCACGTGTGACAGTTACTTTAAAAAGCAGCGTCCTTGATCCGCAAGGAGAAGCAATAGCTAATGCTTTAAATAGTTTAGCCTTTACAAATATTAAATCTATTCGCCAAGGAAAAGTCTTTGACATTATCCTTGATGATATGCCTATTGAATCTGCAAAACAAATGCTTGAAAAAATGTGTGAGCAATTGCTTGCAAATACTGTTATTGAAAATTACACAATAGAACTTCTTTAAGTAAACCAACCATGAAAACTGCTATTATTCAATTACCTGGGTTAAATCGCGATCAGGACATGATTGCGGCTTTGTACCACATAACAGGTGTTGAGCCATTTAAAATTTGGCAAACAGAAACAACAATTCCGGATGTGGACATGATTGTTATTCCTGGTGGTTTTTCCTATGGTGATTATTTAAGATGCGGTGCTATTGGTGCACGGACACCAGTTTTGCAAGCTGTTTGCGAAAAAGCACAAAAGGGTATAACAATCATAGGGGTATGTAATGGTTTTCAAATTTTGCTAGAAGCAGGATTATTGCCAGGTGTTCTAATGCGTAATACTTCATTGAAATTTGTTTGTCGTGAAGTAAAACTTGAAGTAACCAATGCTGAAACAAAGTTTTCCCGACTTTATAAAAAAGGACAAATCATCCGCTGCCCTGTTGCTCATCATGATGGTAATTACTTTGTTGATAATGACACATTGAAACAAATGGAAGATAACAAGCAGATTGTTTTCCGCTATGTAAAAGGTGAGAACCCTAATGGTTCAATAAATGATATAGCGGGCATTATCAATAAAACTGGTAACGTGCTTGGTATGATGCCTCATCCTGAAAATCTTATTGAAACAGCGCATGGCGGTACTGATGGCCGTTTACTTTTTCAAAGTGTTTTAGAATTAGCAAATTCATGATCATAAAAAAATATTTCATAGACTCCTTAGCTATTCTTACATTCACTGCCTGTACCAAACAAGAATTATATAAAATAAAGCTTGTTAATTATATTTTTTTTGTCCACCATTAAAACATATTATTCTAAATACACATTGTTGTTGATCTGAAAATGAAAAATCACTTTAGTTCCGGAATTTTATTTCTACTTAATTTAATATTTCACTTTAATAATATCTCATAAAATTTTAATAAAAAATTGTATTTTTATTAATTCACTCAAAAAGCAATTTATTAAAATATTACCTTATAATTCTTAATAGGATTATTATCAACAAACGAAAAATCTAATAATCCAAATTACTGAGTTAAAAATAATAGATGCTAATTTGATTAACTTAACGGAATGAAAAACTAATGACCCTTCGCAATGATATTGCCATCACACCAGAATTAATTGCAAATCATGGTTTAAAAACCAATGAATATCAACGTATTCTTGAGTTAATTGGTAGAGAGCCAACATTTACAGAGCTTGGAATTTTTTCTGCTATGTGGAATGAGCATTGTTCTTATAAATCATCCAAAAAATGGCTTAAAACCTTACCAACAAAAGGAAAATGTGTTATTCAAGGTCCTGGAGAAAATGCGGGTGTTATTGACATTGGGAATGGTCAATGCGTAGTTTTTAAGATGGAAAGTCATAATCATCCCTCTTATATTGAACCTTATCAAGGCGCTGCAACAGGTGTTGGTGGCATTCTACGAGATATCTTTACGATGGGTGCCCGCCCTATTGCGATAATGAATGCGTTACGGTTTGGCTCTCCTGATCATCCTAGAACACGTCATCTTGTTTCTGGTGTTGTTTCTGGAATTGGTGGTTATGGTAATGCTGTTGGCGTACCAACTGTTGGTGGAGAAGTTAATTTCGATAAACGCTACAATGGCAATATCCTTGTTAACGCTTTTGCAGCTGGTATCGCAAAGATAGATTCAATTTTTTATTCCAAGGCACAAGGTGTAGGACTTCCTGTTGTTTATCTTGGTGCTAAAACAGGACGTGACGGTGTCGGTGGAGCAACAATGGCTTCTACTCAATTTGATAATACAATTGATGAAAAACGTCCAACTGTTCAAGTCGGTGATCCTTTTACTGAAAAATGCCTTCTTGAAGCTTGTTTAGAATTAATGGCATTAGGAGCCGTTATTGCTATTCAAGATATGGGGGCTGCAGGACTAACATCTTCCTCAGTTGAAATGGGTGCAAAAGGAGATCTAGGAATAGAACTTAATCTTGATAAAGTACCAGTTCGCGAAGCTAATATGACAGCCTATGAAATGATGCTCTCTGAAAGCCAAGAACGTATGCTCATGGTACTTAAACCAGAACTAGAAAAACAAGCAGCAGAAATTTTTCATAAGTGGGGACTTCACTTCTCTGTTATCGGAAAAACTATTGATGATTTACGTTTCCGTGTACTACATAAAGGAAAAGAAGTAGCAAATCTCCCAATAAAAGAACTTGGCAATGAAGCACCTGTCTACGATCGTCCTTGGGTAGAACCCCTTAAAAAATCTATTCTAAAAGTAAAAGAAGTTAAAAAAGTTGATAATCTTGGCAATGCACTTCTTACACTTTTGAATTCTGCTAATCAAAGTTCACGGCGTTGGGTTTACGAGCAATATGATACGCTGATCCAAGGGAATAGTCTTGTTAGACCAGGAGGTGACGCAGGTGTTATCCGTGTAAGCAGTAATGATAAACGTGCTCTTGCTTTTTCTACTGATGTAATACCTCGTTATTGCGAAGCTGATCCCTATGAAGGAGGAAAGCAAGCCGTTGCAGAATGCTGGCGCAATATAAGCACTACAGGTGCAACACCACTCGCTGCCACAGATAACCTCAATTTTGGCAATCCTGAAAAGCCTGAAATTATGGGGCAATTCGTTTTAGCTCTCAAAGGCATAAGTGAAGCTTGCAAAATACTTGACTTTCCAATCGTTTCAGGAAATGTCTCTTTTTATAATGAGACTAACGGAAAAGCAATTCTTCCTACACCTACAATAGCTGGTGTGGGGCTCCTTGATGATTGGTCAAAAATGGCTACGATCAGTGGTATGCAAAACGAAGATATTATTGTTTTAGTTGGCTCTTGCGGATCACATCTAGGGCAATCAATTTATATGCATGACATTTTGAATATTGACGCAGGTGCTCCACCTTATGTGGATTTATACCTTGAAAAAAAGCATGGCGAATTTGTTCGCAATGTTATCCATCGCGGTTTTGTTCATGCCGCCCATGACATTTCTGATGGAGGATTAGCCATTGCTCTTGCAGAAATGGTCATTAAAGCAGATAAAGGAATCAAAGCAGAATTAAGCAATCAATCACCACATCACGCTGAACTTTTTGGCGAAGACCAAGGACGTTATCTTTTAGCAGTCAAACCTAATATAATAGATAATCTTAAAATGCTTGCGCAAAAAAACGCAATTTCTTTAATAGAGCTTGGTACAGTCGAAGGTGATGCGCTTGATATAAAAGATGTATTAACACTTTCAATAACTGAACTTACTCATGCTTATGAAAGCTGGTTTCCAAAATTTATGGACAAGAGTAAATAATATTCATTTATATTAATTCTCATAAAAAATTAACAAATCAAGGAGAATGTCCATGGCAATGAGTGCAGATGAAATTGAAACCCTTATTCGTGAAAGCCTTCCCGATGCAAAAATAACAATTCGTGATCTTGCTGGAGATGGCGAACATTACGCAGCTGAAATTATTTCAGAAAGCTTTCGAGGAAAAAACCGTGTTCAACAGCACAAAATGGTCTATGATGCTCTTAAAGGAAATATAGGAAACATTCTCCATGCTTTAGCTCTGCAAACAAGTGTTCCTAAATAATCTCAAAATTTTCTCTTGCATTCACTCTGTTAATACGATTAAAAAATGATATTAGGGTAAATGTGTATTTTTCGAAATCCGCAATGTTGAGGAATGAATAATGACTACTGTTCATGATTTTATTGATAATGAAATTAAAACAAATGAAGTTGTTTTATTCATGAAAGGAACACCTAATTCTCCTCAATGTGGGTTTTCTGGACAAGTTGTTCAGATTCTTGACTATTTAGGGTTAAATTATAAAGGCATTAATATTTTAACTTCTAGCGAATTACGTCAAGGAATAAAAGATTATTCAAATTGGCCAACAATTCCACAACTCTATATTAAAGGTGAATTTATTGGTGGTTGTGATATTGTCAAAGAAATGTTTCAAAACAATGAGCTGCAAGAACTACTGAAAGAAAAAAACATAGCTTTTACGAAATCATAAATATCTCTAATTTATTCAGATTTTTATTAGATATTGTTCAGTCGAAATTTTTATTTTAAGGATACATATGTCATATTCTGCCGACGAACAAAGGCATATAGATGCAATTAGAAAAAAAATCGGATATAAAGAATTTGTTATCGTCATTGCAGCACTTATGGCAATCAATTCGATAGCAATTGATATCATGCTTCCAGCTATGTCTGATATTTTAAACAGTTTGCATGCTACTAACGAAAATGATCAGCATTATATCATCTCTTGTTATCTTATCAGCTATGGTGTTACACAAATATTCTTTGGCCCAATAAGTGATCGTTATGGACGACATAAACTTGTTCTTATTGGTCTTGCCTGCTACTCATTTGCTGCAATTGGGTGTATATTTGCATCGAGTTTGCCTATATTGCTTATTCTGCGTGTCATGCAAGGTATTGGAGGAGCAGCTATGCGTGTACTCACAGTGTCCATTGTACGCGATCTCTACGATGGTCGAAAAATGGCAGAAGTTATGTCTATAGTCATGATGATTTTTCTTATTGCAACAATGATTGGACCAGCAATAGGGCAAATTATTTTGTTATTTGGACAATGGCAATTAATTTTTATATTCATGGCAATTGTTGGTTTTGGATTAATGATTTGGATTCAAATACGCTTACCTGAAACCCTTTATACACAACGATCTCTTTCTTTTTCTTCCGTAAAAAATAACTTATGGCTTATCATTACCAATCGCTCAACACTTTGTTATACACTTGCAACTTCCATTATTTTAGGCTGTATTTTTACTGCCATTAATACATCACAACAAGTTTATGAAGGAATCTATAATTTAGGCATTTGGTTTCCTGTTGCTTTTGCTCTTGGTGCTGCATTTCAAGCTATATCATCGTTCTTCAATTCTCGTCTTGTTCAAAGCCTTGGAATGCGACTTATTTCTCACACTATGCTTTTACTATTTTGTGTTATTTCATGCATTTGGTTTGTTGAATCAGTTCTAACAGGAGGCATTATACCTTTTCCGTTTTTTATGCTATTATATTGTATGCTGATGTTTACATGTGGTGGTATTATGGCTAACTTCAATACACTTGCCCTTGAACCTCTAGGAAAAATCGCTGGAACTGCATCCTCTGTATCTGGTTTTCTTCAAACATCCATCGGTACAGGTCTTGGCTTTTTCATAGCACAACGCTTTGATGAAACAACAATTCCTAATTCAGCAGGATTTTTCTTTCTCAGTATCATAGCTATTCTTCTCGTTTTATGGGCTGAAAATGGACGCCTTTTTACGCACTATAATTCTGAATCAATTTAGCCATAAATAAAGCTTTTTTCCTACAACAAAATCCCTATAACCCTAAATTCTTTATGATACTTTTATCAACTAAGCAATCAAATAACTACATCATGCTAACTGGAAAATTTACCTGATTTTGGAAATCCTTTCGGAACAAAACGTCCTGCTCCTGCGCGTGTTCCCATCCACTCAACAAGTTCATCAGCCTGACGATTAAAACTGCGCTCAGCTGTATCTTGCCAACTTAAACCTTCTGATAAAGTAAAAGTTTTGGCATCAACAACACCACCATCTTTATAACGTTGTAAGCGGACACCCTTACCACGACTCATTTCCGGTATTTGTTCAATAGAAAAAATAAGCATCTTTCGGTTTTCTCCGACTACTGCAATGTAATCGCCCTTTACCGGAATACAGAGTTTTAAGCTATCAGGAGACTTGATATTCATCACTTGCTTTCCCTTTCGTGTATTAGCAATAATATCGATTTCAGAAACAATAAAACCATTTCCATACGATGAAATTAAAAGTCTTTTCCCCTCCATATTGTATACAAAAGCTGTGAGAATATCATGCTCTTTATCCATATCTACTAAAATACGAATTGGTTCGCCATGCCCTCTCCCTCCAGGCAAAGTATTTGCACTAATAGTAAAAAACTTTCCACCAGTACTTATTACTATAATTTTATCTGTAGTGAATGCTGGAAATGCCAGCTTCAAACAATCTCCTTCTTTGAAAGAAAGTGTTTTATAGTCGTTCAAATGGCCCTTTAAAGCACGCATCCAACCTTTTTCAGAAATAACAATAGTCACTGGTTCTTTTTCAATCATCGCTTGATGAATATCATTCACATCATGCCTTGGTGCATCTTCAAATGTTGTACGTCTTTTCCCCAAGAAAGTGTCAGGACCAAAACTTTTACGAACTCTTGTAATTTCCTCTGCAATGATTTTCCATTGCTTGATATTAGAAGCTAATAAATTCTGTAATTTTTCTTTTTCAATCTTAAGAGAATCAAACTCCTTACGGATCTCAAATTCTTCAAGTTTACGTAAAGAACGTAACCGCATATTTAAAATAGATTCAGCCTGATTTTCCGTTAATTTAAAGCACACAATCAGTTCCTTTTTAGGTTCATCATTTTCACGAATGATTTGAACCAACTCATCAAGATTTAAATATGCAATAAGATACCCCTGCAGAATTTCTAATCGACAATCAATTTCATTAAGTCGATAATTTGAACGGCGAATAAGCACCTCTTTACGATGTTGAAGCCACTGCTGCAAACTCTCACGTAAAGAAAGGACATTAGGCACTTTCCCTAAAGTCAGTACATTGAGATTAAGAGGAAATCTTACTTCGAAATCAGTTAATTTAAAAAGTGATTCCATCAATAGTTCAGGATCAATTGTGCGATTTTTTGGAACAAGCACAATCCGAATATCTTCTGCCGATTCATCATGAATATCTTCAAGCATTGGCAACCGCCGCGCGAGTAATAATTCTGCTGTTTTTTCAATAAGGCGTGATTTTTGTATTTGATATGGAATTTCTGTAACAACAATCACATAAGAACCTCGATTCCCTTCCTCTTGATGCCAACGCGAACGCAATCGAAATAATCCACGCCCTGTACGATAAGAATCCTCAATACTTTTTTTAGGTTCAACCAAAATACCACCTGTTGGAAAATCAGGCCCAAGCACAAATTGGTTTAAATCTTTATGATCTGCATGAGGATTAGCAATCAAATATAACGCGGCATCACAGAGTTCCGCAACGTTATGCGGTGGGATAGAGGTTGCCATACCAACAGCAATACCTGATGAACCATTAGCTAAAAGATTAGGAAAAGCTCCTGGTAAAACAATAGGTTCTTCATCTTCTTCATTATAGGTTAAACGAAAATCAATAGCATTTTCATTAATTCCTTCAAGAAGCAATATTGCCACTTCAGTCATGCGTGCTTCTGTATAACGCATGGCTGCAGCATTATCTCCATCAATATTACCGAAATTACCCTGTCCATCAATTAATGGATAGCGAACAGCAAAACTCTGAGCTAAACGTACTAATGCGTCATAAATAGATACATCACCATGAGGATGCAATTTCCCCATTACATCACCCACAATCCGCGCGCACTTAGTATAAGCTTTTCCAGGATTAAGCCTTAGTAAGCGCATCGCGTGAATAATACGCCGATGAACAGGTTTTAATCCATCACGTACATCAGGCAAAGCACGGTGTGTGATAGTAGAAAGTGCGTAGGCTAAATAGCGCTCTTGCAAAGCAGATCGCAATTCTATTGGCTCAATATGCTCCTTATCAAAAGATCGAATCATTTCATCAGACATAATATAAGGTAGCAATTTTAAAAATAAGGAACAAGTCTTCTATAAAACCACTCAAAAATGATCTTCTTAATAATCAACTCTTTTATTCAAAACTATATGAACATAAAATAAACAGTGTGATTTTAAAAAGTTACTTTATAAATACTATAACAAAATCATAACATAACGGATAATTCTTTCGATTATATCAGATATCATGCATGTAGCTGTTTTGTTTTGAAATTAGATTGAATTTTAATCTAGTAAAAGCTTTATTTTGTAATTTACGTAATTTTAGCCAACATACCAACATAAAAAAACAGATAATTTTTATTCGAAATTATACACGTAAATAGTATAATCAATTTCTATCAACTATGTTTGACAGTCGGAGCAATCCGAATTCCTAAATCACATAACTGCACAGCAGATACATCGGATGGAGCACTCATCAAAAGATCAAGTGCTTGCTGATTCATTGGAAATAAAGAAACTTCACGTAAATTTTTTACACCTTGCAAAAGCATAACAATGCGATCAACACCAGCTGCCATACCACCATGTGGTGGAGCACCATAATGAAATGCACGATAAAGACCACCAAAACGCTCTTCTACAACCTCTTTAGAAAGACCCGCAATATTGAAAATTTTAAGCATCATTTCTGGTGAATGATTACGGATTCCGCCTGATGCAATTTCATAACCATTGCAAACAAGATCATACTGAAAAGCTTTAAGAGAGAGAGGATCCTCGGAATCAAGGGCATCTTTACCACCTTGAGGCATTGAAAAAGGATTATGTGCAAAATCAAGTTTCTTTTCGTCTTCATTCCATTCAAAAAATGGGAAATCAACAATCCAAGCAAAAGAAAAACATCCTCGATCAATAAGATCTAATTCCTCTCCTATCCGGGTACGTACTGCACCAGCAAAAGATGCAAATTTCTTTGGATTCCCTGCAGTAAAAAAACAAGCATCACCATTTTCAAGTCCAAGTTGCACACGAATAGCTTCAGTTCTTTGCTCACCAATGTTTTTAGCGATAGGACCAGCTCCTTCAAAATTTCCATCTTCCTCACGCCAAAAAATATAACCAAGACCTGGTTGCCCCTCACCCTGAGCCCATGCATTCATACGATCACAAAAAGCACGGCTACCACCCGTTTTAGCAGGAATAGCCCAAACACATGCATCCTTATCGTTCGTTAAAATCTGAGAAAAAACCTTAAAATCAGAATCACGAAAATGTTGAGAAACATCTTCCATAATAATTGGATTACGCAAATCAGGTTTATCTGAACCATACTTTTGCATTGCTTCATCGTATGAAATACGAGGAAAATTTTGCGTCACGGATTTTCCATCTGCAAATTCCTCAAAAATAGAACGCATAATGGGTTCCATCGTTGCAAAAATATCTTCCTGCTCAACAAAGCTCATTTCAATATCCAATTGGTAAAACTCACCTGGAAGACGATCTGCTCGTGGATCTTCATCTCTAAAACACGGAGCTATTTGAAAATAACGATCAAAACCAGACATCATTAGCAATTGTTTATACTGCTGAGGTGCCTGAGGTAATGCATAAAACTTTCCTTGATGAATGCGGCTTGGAACTAAAAAATCACGTGCTCCTTCTGGAGATGAAGCTGTCAAAATTGGTGTAGTAAATTCCGTAAAAGCGCAATCTTGCATATGCCGCCTTATGGAAGCAATAATTTCAGTACGACGCATTATATTTTTGTGCATAGTTTCTCGACGTAAATCAAGAAAACGATACTTCAATCGAATGTCTTCCGGATAATCAGGCTCACCAAAAACTGGTAAAGGAAGCTCATCAGATCTTGAAAGAATTTCAACCTCTTTCGCAAAAATTTCAATTTCACCCGTTGAGAGAGTTGTATTAATAACTTCGTCAGCACGAACACGTACTTCCCCATCTACGCAAATGACCCATTCAGAACGCACCTTTTCTATAATTGTAAAAGCTGGTGAATTAGGATCAACAACAATTTGTGTGATCCCAAAATGATCTCGTAGATCAATAAAAAGAATTCCACCATGGTCACGAACACGATGGACCCATCCAGAGAGACGAACCTGCCTTCCTATATCGCATTTACGAAGAGCAGCGCAATTATGACTGCGATAACGGTGCATATTTTTTCCTTTGGTTGTAATTTATCTTATATACGTTACAAACGCTTTTTAGCAGTCATTTGTCAAGATATGACGACAAAGACCCAAAAAAAAATACAATAAAAGACAAATTTAATCTACTTAGTTATAATAAAATAATGAAACTTATTACAACAACAACAGATCTTGAAATTACCATTGCCGCTTTGCGCAATTCTAATTTTGTAACAGTAGACACTGAATTTATCCGTGAAACAACTTTCTGGCCTCAGTTATGCCTAATCCAAGTTGCATCACCAGATATTACGACACTTATTGATCCAATGGCACAAGATATTAATTTACAACCATTTTTTGATCTGATGATCGATAAAAAAGTTGTCAAAGTTTTTCACGCTGCCCGCCAAGATATCGAGACTATTTATCATCTTGGCGGAGTTATTCCCTCTCCTCTCTTTGATACACAAGTAGCAGGATCAATCTGTGGATTTGGTGATTCTATCTCCTATGATCAAATTGTACAACGTTGCACTGGACATCATCTTGATAAATCATCTCGTTTTACAGACTGGAGCTGTCGCCCTCTTTCTGAAAAACAACTACTCTACGCACTCGCCGATGTTACATATCTAAGAGACGTTTATCTCACATTAAAAAAGCAGTTAGAGAAAAAGAAGCGTACCCATTGGATGAATGATGAAATGGCGATCCTCTTAGCACCAACAACCTATGATATACCAGAAAATGAAGCGTGGAAAAAAGTGAAAGGAAAAATTACAAAAAAACGTCAATTTGCCGTATTGCAAAAAATAGCAGCTTGGCGTGAACATGAAGCACGCAAATATAACGTTCCTCGTCGCCGTATCATGAAAGATGAGTATCTTATTGAAATCGCAATCCAACAACCAAAAGATGAAGTTGCTCTGAAGTGTTTGCGTAGCATTAAAAAAAACTGGAATTACCCATCAACTATACAGACATTAATTAAAGCTATACACGAAGGCTTAGAAGTTGATCTTACTACGCTACCAGATCTTCCTAAGCACAGTGCTATTGATGATAAAATAGCTGCTAAAATTGATCTTCTTAAAGTATTATTAAAGCTTGTTGCAAATGAAAATGATATCACACCTAAAATTATAGCGACATCTAATGATTTAAAAAAAATTGCTAATGGTACTACAACACAAAATATTCCTGCTATGAATGGTTGGCGTTACGAAATTTTTGGTCAGAAGGCAGAACAAATGCTAAAAGGCCAGATAGCGTTTTATCTTAATAATGGAGAAGTAAGAATCAAAAAACTTTATCTATAAATATAAGAAATATAATAAAATTTTATGATCCATGTTGCGATTCATATTGCAAAAGTATCAAAAAACCTCAAAAGCTAAAGAAAGTTTAGTTATTTTTGATAATTGCTGTAAACGCTCCAAAGGTCGTTCGCCTATTAAATCAGCATAGCGTACTGGAATACGCAATGCAATATTATCTCGCTTCTTTTGCCAAGATAAATTAGGCAAAATTCCTGCAGTAGAAGGACTAAAAAGATTAGCAATACGCATAATGCCACCAAGAACTCTCGCTTTTTCAACAATATCGCTAGTAGCTAATTTGAGAATCTCAGGAGCTTTCTTATCAAGCGATAAGCCCGTATTACAGAAAAAAATAGCTAATGCAGCATAAATACGCCCCTTATGTGAAATTCCCGGATAAGATCCTAACGCTATCTGATTGGCTGCTTCATTACCTCGATAATCTGGATGTATACGCCAACCGATATCAGAAAGAAGACAAGCCGCTTTACGATAACGACATGCATTTTCAGTTTCTGAAATTCCAAAAGCCTCAAACGCATTTGTAGTAAAATCAATGAGCTCACTTGCTTGCTTTGGTGAGCGTGCCCTTAAGGTAGCCATTTCTAAGCATGCCGCAATTAATGGATCAGAAATACGATCTTCTTCTAGTAATTTTGAATAAAGAAAACCTTCGCGAACTCCTGCTCCAGAAAAAATTATTTTTTTAAAACCTATACATTTGATCAGTTCAATAAGAACAACCGCGCCATACGCTAAAAGCTGATGACGGTTTTTTGAAATAGCTGAAATTTCTTTTATCTTATCAATGCTACCGTTGATGACAAGAAGCAAAAATTCTTCCATTTCTTGCACATCAACCTCATAACTATGCATAACAGGCAATCGATAATTTTTGATTACCATATATAATTTTGCAAGATTACGCCAAGTTCCTCCTACAGCATAAAAACAATGAGCTATATCTTTATGGGTAACAATAGAAGATTTACAAAGTTGCTCATGAACAATTTTTTTTGCCAAAACAAGATCATTATTTGATATATATTGCAGTCGCAAACTCCCTAATGGCAGTGTTATCCCTTTACCTACGTTAAAATCATGAATATCAATAAGTTCAAGACTTCCACCACCAAGATCACCAGAAATGCCATTTGGTCGATAAAAGGTAGAAATAACTCCATAAGCTGAATAAACAGCCTCTTCATTTCCTGAAACAACATATATTTGATTTTGTAAAATGTTTTCAGCGTTTTGAATAAAAACTGACCCGTTTTTCGCTTCTCGTGCTGCCGCTGTTGCTAAAGTATAGATTTCATCTGCACCAACCTGCTGACAAATAGCACGAAATCGTTTCAGTGCTCGCAAGGCCATTTCAATTGCTTTTTCTTCTAAAATCCCAGTCTTTGCAACACCTTGACCAAGACCACAAAGAACTTTTTCATTAAATAAAACTGTCGGTGAACGTACAAGGCCTTCATAAACAACAAGTCGAACAGAATTTGAACCAATGTCAATAACTGCTACGGGTTTATGCCCCTTCAATCGACCTTGAGCATTTATATATGTCATTCGATATTTCAGTCTTTACGTGTTTTCATCTGCTGCTGAAGCAATTTAATCAAATGCGAAGTAGAAGTCTGAAAAAACTTTTCATACTCAGAAAAAATCATATTGTTCATAAAACACTCCTGCGCATTAAATAGCTTTTCATCTTCTCGCGGTATTATACGTTTTGATGTTCCATCAGCCAATACATTAAAGCTTTGTTGGTTATCAATAATATTAGCCAACATAATTTGTGAAAGAATTTGTTGGTGAACTATTTTATTAAAAACTGGAACCAATATTTCAACACGATGATCAAGATTGCGAGGCATCATATCAGCTGATCCTAAATAAACAATAGCATTTTCATTTGGTAGATCCTCACCATTACCAAAACAGAAAATACGGCTATGCTCAAGAAATCTTCCTACAATTGATTTTGCACGAATATTATCTGAAATCCCTGGAATACCAGGACGTAAACAACATATACCACGCACAACCAAATCAATCTGTACCCCCATTTGACTAGCGTAATATAAAGCATCAATAATTTCAGGATCAACCAATGAGTTTACCTTCATCCAAATAGCAGCCACCTGCCCTTTTTGCGCATTGGTAATTTCTCCTTTGATATGTTCAAGAATACGATTGCGTAATGTTAATGGTGAAAAAGCTATTTTCATTGATTCATTTGGCTGTACATATTCAGTGAGATAATTAAAAAGCAACCCGACATCATGACCAATGTCATCATCGGTCGTAAAAAAAGAAAGATCAGTATACATTTGAGCGGTTATTGGATGATAATTTCCAGTTCCAAGATGAACATAAAAACGACGACAATTTTCTTCATGTCTTATCACTAAAGACATTTTAGCATGCGTTTTTAATCCAATAAAACCAAAAACCACTTGAACTCCAGCACGTTCGAGATCACGTGCCAAGCGAATATTAGCTTCTTCATCAAAACGCGCTTTCAATTCTACTAAAGCGGTTACCGACTTACCTCTTTCAGCAGCATCAATAAGTGCACTAACAATCGGACTGTCATTTGATGTGCGATAAAGAGTTTGCTTGATTTCAACCACATCAGGATCAGTAGCAGCCTGGCGTAAAAATTGTATAACAACATCAAACGATTCATAAGGATGATGAATAATAATGTCTCTTTCACGAATAGCCGCAAAACAATCACCATCATGCTCACAGATAAATTCAGGAACACGAGAGCTATGAGGAATAAATTTTAAATCATTGCGCGGAATAGAAACAATTTCTGAGATCATATTCAATGCCAATAAACCATTGATAATACTAACACAATTATTAGGAACTCTAAGTGCATTCGTTATAAACTGGCGTAAATCTTCAGGCATTTTCATATTAAATTCAATTCGAATAACTTCTCCACGACGACGTTTTTTAAGCGCAGTTTCAAAAAAACGAACAAGATCTTCTGCTTCTTCTTCTACTTCAATATCGCTATCACGGATAATTCTAAATATTCCAGCCCCATTAACTTCATAACCAGGGAATAAACGATCAATAAAAAGGGAAACAAGATCTTCAAATGAAATAAAACGAAAACTATTCCCCTCTTGGGGAAGAAGAATAAAACGGTTCAAAGCATTAGGCACACGCAACAATACCATTATAGAATGCTTATCAACGCGCCGTAATAATTGAAATACAGTAGAAAGACCTAAATTAGGGATAAATGGAAAAGGATGCGTAGCACCAATAAAAAAAGGTTTTAAAACAGGGAAAATTTTTTTAAAAAAATCCCTTTCAAGCCATAATTTTTCAGCTTCTGAGAGCTTATCAGAATAAACAATTTCAATATTATTTTGTTTTAACTCATAACATAAAATGCATAATTCCTGTTGCTGACTAGCTTGCAAATACGTAATCTCAGTTAATACAAAATCAAGTTGTTCTTGCGGTGTAAGCCCATCCGCACTAAGTTCTGTAATCCCAGCACGAATTTGAGCAACAAGGCCAGCAACACGAACCATAAAAAACTCATCAAGATTAGTTGCTGAAATTGAAAGAAATTGTAACCGTTCCAATAAAGGATTCTTCGAATTCGCAGCTTCCATTAAGACACGATTATTAAATTGTAGCCACGAAAATTCACGATTAACAAACCGCGCTGGATTGTCCATCGTTATATCCCGCATAGTAATTTGATCTATAACCGTTTTTTTCATATAATTCAGTTAAGCGGTTTTATATTTTACAGAATAAAAAATCTTGTTCTTATAGAGAGAAATTTTTATGTGGTCTATTTTTATCAAATTTATAAACTACAAAAAGCTTCAAGCATTTTGCCTCAACCATAAAAATGACCAGTCCTCTTATATTACTTATAGAATATTTTAAAACAATTGAAACCATCTTCATTTGTAAATTGTTTTAAAAAGCATCTTGCATTATAGTTTGTCATATTACAAACTAATAAAAAATACATGATCTAAATTATCCCTTATCAGGATAATTTATCTGGAGTTTATGCACTATGGCTGATCACAATATTCCGTATTTCCAAAATGACAATGGATATAAAATAATCGAAATTGGTGTAAAAGAGTTTATGTGTATAGGCGCCACAGAACCATTTGATCATCCTCATATTTTTATTGAAATGGGAGCAGCTGATGAAAAAATTTGCCCTTACTGCTCAACACTTTATCGCTATAATCATACATTATCACATGATCAGACAAATCCTACAGGCTGTACATATCATCTCCAAGATTCTTTATAACATATTCTCTGTTCTTTTGATATGAAACAACTGAAAAATCAATCTCCAATAATTATTGGAGCAGGCATTGCAGGATTAAGCTCTGCCTTAGCACTTGCTCATAAAGGAATTGCAAGTATTATTATTGAAAAGCGTAAACAGCTTGATAATATTGGTTCTGGTATTCAACTTACTCCAAATGCAACACGCATTCTTGCTCGTTGGGGAGTTCTTAATAAACTTATTAAATTGGGTATTAAACCGCATTTCCTTGAATTAAAAGATGGTGTATCTTTGAAAACGCATTTGCATGTTGACCTTATCCATTTATCTGAAAAACGTTGGAAATTTCCTTATATTACAATTCATCGAGCTGATTTACAGAAAGTTTTATATAATGCTGTTATTAAAAATCCTCTCATTAAATACAAAATGGGAGAAAACATCATATCATTTACTCAATCTGCAACCGATAATATTGAAATAAAAACAATCACAATAGAAGAAAAAACTAGAACGCAACAATATCAATTTTACTCAACATCACTTCTTATTGGATGTGATGGCGTTTGGTCAACATTACGACAGTTTTCTCCCTTTCATGAAAAAGCTAGTTTCAGCAACTTTATCGCATGGCGAGCAACAAGAGAATTTGAAAATCTCCCTCCAAATTTTCGTTCTTTATTACAAAATATAAAAACAATTACTGCTTGGATGGGGCCTAAAAATCATCTTATTGCCTATCCCATTCAGTCAGCAAAAAAATTCAATTTTGTAGCCATCACTCATGGAAAAAATCCAGGAAAAAAATGGAAACAAATAGGAAATAAAGAGACACTCAAATCTCTTTTTAATGATTGGAATCCCGAAATTCTTCAAGTCTTGAATCATATTGATGAATGGAGCTATTGGCCACTATTTCAAATGAAATATAATCGTTTTTTAGGTCTACAACAGCAAGTATTTGTAGGTGATTGTGCGCATGCATTTTTGCCCTTCGCAGCACAAGGTGTTGCTATGGCAATAGAGGACGCTGCCACATTAGCAGAAGTGCTCTCTCTAAGTGATCTCTCACTTATTGAAGCTACTAAACTTTATGAAAAAATACGCAGACCGCGCGTTACAGCTGTAAAAAAACGTGGAGATTTTAATAGATTTGTCTATCATGCAACTGGGCCTATAGCAATTGCTCGTAATTTTTTTATGAAAATCCATACAGCAGAAAATATTATGTCTCGTCTTGATTGGCTATATACTTATGACGCCATGAACCTGACAAAAAATGATATTAGAAAGCATGTAATAGACAGTTTATAAAAGTTATAGCCAGAAATCGCTTAAGTAACTAAAATTATTAATCTATTTTTATCGTAAATATAAAAAGATTTTGAACTTCAATAATAAAATTTGTAAAGCAAATAGAGGCATTCATTTTGCAAATATAAATTTCCCAATATCAGCTTACTTTAATATTTCAACCTAACTCAAAATATAACTCTCAAAATACCAAATAAATGTAATATTTACTTGCTCTAAATAAATAATCGTTATCCTATTAATTTAGCTCAACTCGACATCGACAATACCAGGAAGGGCTTTCATAGCATTGACTACGCGTGAATCCACTTTATACTTTTTGGGGAGAGCTATCTCAACTTCTCGAAGTCCATCCTCTTGAATCAGTATAAGCGCTACCTCTCCATTACCTTTAGAATCTAAATTCTGCTTAATTTGCGGAAGCATATCTGTTGTTTTTATGAAAAGACGCATCATTTTATGATGTCGCAGTGCCTGTTCTTCTAAAGATTCAATTGTTTCAATACGTAAACTAATTCCTTCAGAGCGATCCTCTGCAATAACTGTAATGATAAAAGACTTTCCAGACTCCAGCATATCTCCGTACACAGAAAGTCCTTCGGAAAATATAACTGCTTCATACTGCCCACTCGTATCAGAAAACTGAATAACCCCCATTTTCTTACCAGATCTTGTTTTGCGAATTTTTCTCGCTACAATAGTCCCAGCAAGCCTAGCAGCGGTTGCTCCTCCTTTAACTGAGGCAGCAAAATTTTTCCAAGTCTGAACACGTTTTTTAATAAGAACATCTTGGTACTCGCTCAAAGGATGAGCAGAAAAGTAAAAACCTATTGCCTGAAATTCATAATGGAGTTTCTCAGCGGGAGACCAAGGAGAAGCTTGAGATAAAATCAAAGGTTCTTTTAATCCACCTATCATCCCAAATATATCAATTTGGCCACTAGAATTGTTATCAAGAATACGAAGAGCACGTGCATTAAGAGTTACAAGGCTTGCCAATAGAACTTCACGTGCAACATTAAAACAATCAAAAGCACCAGCATAAATCAAACTTTCCATAGCACGCTTATTCACAATACGAGGATCAATACGTTCACAGAAATCTTCTAAATCCTTAAAAGGCTTATCTCCACGACAAGCCACAATATGATCAACCACCACATCTCCGACTCCTTTAACGGCAGAAAGAGAATAATAAATACAATTCTCACCAACTTCAAAAATGCGGTGTGATGTTTGCACACAAGGCGCAATAACCTCAATTCCTAGTCTTAATGCCTCACGCCAAAAATCATTTAGCTTATCTGTATTTGTCATATCATATGTCATAGATGCAGCCAAAAACTCTACAGGATGGTGTGCTTTCATATAAGCTGTATGATAAGAAACGATTGCGTAAGCAGTAGCATGCGACTTATTAAAACCGTAATCCGCAAATTTTGCTAAAAGATCAAAGATAACATTAGCCTGATCCTTATCAATACCACCATCAACAGCTCCACTTACAAAACGTGTACGTTGTTCTTGCATTTCCTTATGGATTTTTTTACCCATAGCCCTACGCAATAAGTCTGCTTCTCCAAGTGAATAACCAGCAAGCACCTGAGCAATCTGCATCACCTGTTCTTGATAAACAATAACACCTTGCGTTTCTTTAACCAAATGATCTATTTTAGGATGAATAGAGGTAATTTCTTCTTCTTTATGCTTGCGTATATTATATGTCGGAATATTCTCCATCGGACCAGGACGATAAAGGGCTACAAGTGCAATAATATCTTCAATGCAATCTGGTTTCATTCCGATAAGCGCTTTACGCATACCAGCACTTTCAACTTGAAACACGCCAACTGTTTCACCACGTGACATCATAGCGTAAGTCACTTCATCATTAAGGGGAATATGGGATAAATCTACTTTTGTACCTTTCCGTGCAACAAAATCTACAGCCATCTTTAAAACAGTAAGCGTTTTTAAACCTAAAAAATCAAATTTTACCAGTCCAGATTGTTCAACATACTTCATGTTAAATTGAGTTACAGGCATATCAGAGCGCGGATCACGATACATCGGTACAAGCTCTGATAATGGACGATCACCAATAACAATCCCTGCAGCATGAGTGGAGGCATGACGATAGAGTCCTTCTAGCTGAAGCGCTATATCCAACATACGCCCAATAACAGGATCCTTTTTCTTTTCTTCTTCAAATTTTGGTTCATCGATAATAGCTTGTGCTAGCTCAACATTACTACCGGGAGTAGCAGGAACTAATTTTGTAAGATAGTCTACCTGACGATAAGGTACTTCTAAAACACGACCAACATCACGCAATACTGCACGTGCTTGCAATTTACCAAATGTAATGATCTGCGCTACTTGATCACAGCCATATTTTTTTTGAACATAACGAATAACCTCTTCGCGTCGTTCTTGACAAAAATCGATATCAAAATCTGGCATAGAAACACGATCTGGATTAAGAAAACGTTCAAATAAAAGAGAAAAGCGCAAAGGATCAACATCGGTGATAGTCAGCGCATAAGCAACAAGCGAGCCAGCACCAGAACCACGCCCTGGACCGACAGGAATATCGTGAGCTTTTGCCCATTTGATAAAATCCGAAACAATGAGAAAATAACCAGAAAATTGCATCCGCGTAATAATTGAAATTTCATAATTAAGCCGCTGCTCATAATCTGCAATTGTATAGCCTTCTGCTAAGCCAATTGTCTCAAGACGCATTTTTAAACCTGCTTCAGCTTGATTTAATAATTCTTTAGCTTCTGATTCTAAAACAGAAGATGTATCTGCAGATTGCTCTATAAAACGTGGCAAAATTGGTTTTCTAATTGGTGCATAAGCATGACAGCGTAAAGCAATTTCAACGCTATTTTCCAAAGCTTCTGGAAGATCAGAAAACAATGAAATCATTTCATCTTGCGACTTTAAATAATGATCTGGTGTCACACGTTTACGATCTGGATCAGAAACAACTTGTCCTTCTGCAACCGCCATGAGTGCATCATGAGCAGCATATCCTTCTTTATTGAGAAAAAACGCTTCATTAGTAGCAACAAGAGGAATCTCATAGGTGTAAGCTAATTCAATGAGAACTGCTTCCACTTTCCGATCATAAGAACCATGCCGTTGTAATTCAACATAAAGACGATCACCAAAAATTTTTTTCAAATAAGTTAAACGCTCAACAGCTCGTTCTTTTCTATCTTCAGCCAAAGCCAAATTAATCGGACCACTTCGACCACCAGTTAAAGCGATAATTCCTTCATGATGGGTCAAGAGCAAATCAGCTTTAATGTGAGGAAGATCATTATCATTCTTATCAAGATATGCTCTACTAACAAGTCGAACCAAATGCGCATAACCTGTTTCACTAGCAGCAAATAATACGATGGAAGAATAATCAGAAGGATGGCGCAATTTAGCTAAAGACGAGTTACAATTTTCATCATCAAAATCAATAGCAAGTTGACAACCAATAATAGGTTGAATACCATCAGCAAAACAGTATTGTGAAAATTCTAAAGCACCAAATAAATTATTTGTATCCGTGATAGCTATGGCAGGCATATGATCAGAAATTGCGTGCTGAATGATTTGTTTGATTTTTAAAGCACCTTCAAGAAGTGAATAAGCCGAATGCACCCTCAAGTGAATAAAGCGAGGGAGAGAATCTTTATTATCTAGTGTTTTTCTTTTTTTTCCTGACACTTGCACTATTTCCTATTAAAATAGATGCCAAATTGCAATTTTTATCTTGTAAAAACGATTTTTGATTTATACTAAGCTACAATTCTGGCATTCTAGAATATCTAGAAGATGTAATAATAATTTCATTGATATCCATAAATAACTATCAAAAAAATGCCTATAGTCATAATAAAAAACTCATATAAACTAAAATAGAGTATCATATAAAATGACTAATGTTGATTACCTTTTTATCATGTTCTCATTTTCTTCATTATCAGACTATTTAATTTCATGATCCAAGTCTTAAGAAAACAATAACGCAAATACTTATCATATACTATTACTGCGTGATTTATCTTCAAAAAATTCTTTCTAAACACTAGAAAAAATAAACAAAGAAAGCTAAATTTTCGTATGCGTCCAAGCCTTTTGAATCCCCTTTTTACCTCTATTAGCACCCTTGCGGGAGTCAATATAAAAATATGTTCTTTACTTGCTAAAGTTTTAAATATTAATTTTACGCAACGCGAACCCACTCTTATTGATCTTCTCCGATTGATGCCTCATTCTGTTATAGACCGCAGAAAACGACCCGGTATTGCTTTCGCACAAGAAGGAGGTATTGTTACCCTTGAGATTACTATCGATCAACATACACCACCAACGAATTATAGCCGATCACCTTACCGTGTCATCGGTCACGATCAAACAGGTACAATAAACTTAATATTTTTTCATGCCCAACGCCCTTGGCTAGAAAAGCAATTGCCAGAAGGAAAAAAAGTAATCGTATCAGGTAAAGTAGAACGGTTTAAAGGACAGCTCTCAATGATTCACCCTGATCATATAGCCTTCCATGAACAATTAGATCAAATACCATTCATTGAACCGATCTATCCTTCTACTGCCGGGCTCTCTACAAAAACAATAAGACGCGCAATGCAAAAAGCTCTTGAATGTATTCCTCCCTTACCAGAATGGATAGAGGAAAGTGTAAAAAAAGAGCACAATTTTTCTTCTTTTCCTGTTGCTTTACGCCGTATTCATGCTCCTATAAATCCTGATGATCTCAGTTTAGAAAGTACAGCGCGTAAGCGCCTTGCCTATGATGAATTTTTCGCTAGTCAAATAGCTCTTGGTCTTGTACGTTTAGAAACTAAATCACTTTCAGGGATTTCTCGCCCATCAACAGGTGCTTATACTAAAAAACTACTTGAAGTCCTGCCTTTCCAGCTTACAAATGGACAAATAAAAGCAATAAAAGATATTGAAAGTGATCTAGCTTCACCTGAACCCATGTTAAGGCTTCTTCAAGGTGATGTAGGAACAGGAAAAACTGTAGTTGCACTGATGGCAATAGCTCAAATTGCTGAAAATGCAGGACAATCAGCCTTAATGGTTCCAACAGAAGTTCTTGCTCGACAACACTTTGCTACAATCACTCCTCTTGTTGAAAAAATCGGTTTAAAAACAGCTCTATTAACTGGACGAGAAAAAGGAAAGGTGCGCGCAAATATCCTTGATGCTATTTTATCAGGAGAAACTTCTATCATTATTGGTACCCACGCTCTGATACAAGAAAATGTTACCTATAACAATCTTGCCCTAGCTATTATTGATGAGCAGCATCGTTTTGGTGTACACCAACGTCTTACCCTTACAGCAAAAGGCAATAAACCTGACATGCTTGTTATGACAGCAACCCCTATTCCACGTACGTTAGTACTAACATCTTATGGTGATATGGACGTATCAAAAATTACAGACAAACCAATTGGACGTCAACCCATTACAACCGCAACAATTCCTTCAGAACGGATCAACGAACTTATAGAACGAATTGCTACTGCGTTACAAAAAGAAGAAAAAATTTATTGGATCTGTCCCCTTGTGGAAGAATCCACAACTCTCGAGCTTACTTCCATTGAAAATCGCTTTGCGAGCTTACAAAAACGGTTTGGAGCTCATGTCGGTATGATACATGGTAAAATGTCTACTGATGAAAAAGAAGCAGTAATTACATCTTTTAAAAATGCAAATATATGCATTTTGGTTGCAACTACAGTCATTGAAGTGGGAATCGATATTCCTGATGCTTCAATCATTGTCATAGAACATGCGGAACATTTTGGTCTTGCACAACTGCACCAATTACGTGGACGTGTTGGACGAGGAAATAAAAAATCTTCCTGTATTCTACTATACAAAAGCCCTCTCACAAAAACAGCTGAAGCACGTCTTAACATCATGCGCAATACAGAAGATGGTTTTAAAATTGCTGAAGAGGATTTGCGTTTACGGGGTGAAGGAGAACTTTTAGGAACACGACAATCTGGTATGCCTGAATTCTATATAGCAAACCTTGCAGTACATAGTGATCTTTTACTTATAGCAAAGAGGAATGCACATTTATTTTTAAAACGCGATCCTAATCTTTCTTCAGAACAAGGACAAGCTGTACGCTTGCTTCTTTATCTTTTTGGACGCGATGATGCTCTTCAATTAATACGTGCAGGTTAATTTTAAAATAATTTTTTCAATAAAATCACCAAAAACTCAGTTGTAAGTTGTTAGAAAAGATTCTGATACACTCATAAGTATAAATATACTCTTAATGAGCTTCAAGAAGGGTATTAAAAGCATTCTAATTATTATTGATGATATATTTAAAAAATAATTCCGATAAAATAAAAATATTTTTATATATTTGTTGTAAATGCTCTTTTATAATTTTTATAGTTCTTTTAAATAAATCACTTTTTACTCAACAGTCACTGATTTTGCCAAATTACGTGGTTGATCAACATCCGTTCCCAACAAAACAGCTGTATGATAAGCGATTAACTGAATAGGCAAAGCATAAATAATAGGAGCAATAAATTCTGGAACATTTGGTAAGATAATAGTTGATGAAGAATTAAAATGAATTGCTGCTTCTCCCCTTTTATCCGTTATTAAAATAATACGGCCATTGCGAGCAGCTACCTCTTGCATATTAGAGAATGTTTTTTCAAACCATCTATCATAAGGTGCAACAATAATAACCGGTATTTTTTCATCAATCAGTGCAATTGGCCCATGTTTTAACTCACCAGCAGCATAACCTTCAGCATGAACATAAGAAAGCTCTTTCAGTTTGAGCGCTCCCTCTAAAGCAATTGGATAAGAAGTACCCCGCCCAAGATAGAGTACACTTTTTGCATTTACTAAACTACGACATAATTCTTCAATTTTTTCATCCAGTTTTAAAACTTCATTTAAAATCCGAGGTACTTCTGCTAATTGCTGAACTAATTGCTGTTCTGTTGTTTTTGAAAGATATCCACGCTGCTTAGCTGCACTAAGCGCCATTACAGCAAGGGTGGATAATTGACAAGTAAAAGCTTTTGTTGAAGCAACACCAATTTCTGGGCCTGCGAATGTCGGTAAAACAAAATCAGCTTCTCTTGCCATAGTTGACTGCATAACATTCACAACTGTTGCTGTTTTTATACCAAGATTTCTGCAGTAGCGTAAGGATGCCAACGTATCAGCCGTTTCACCAGACTGAGAAACAAACACTGATAACACAGCAGATGTTATAGGTGGTTCACGATAACGGAATTCAGAAGCTACATCATTATCAATACTTAAAGCAGCAAAATTTTCAAACCAATAACGCGCAACTAAAGTTGAATAATAAGCTGTTCCACAACTAGCGAATAATATTCGGTTAATATTGCTCCAATCAATCAAATTTTCAAGCACAGTGTATTTTCTAAAATCAAGATAATGCGTCAAATTATGTGAAACAACTTCAGGTTGTTCAAACATTTCTTTACGCATAAAATGACGGTGATGACCTTTAGAAACCAGCAAAGATCCTTCAAATAATGTTGTAATAGGGCGTTTTACCAGCTGATTATCTGTATCGTAAATTTTTATTCCTTCACGCTTGATAACTGCATAATCTCCATCTTCCATATAGCTTATACGATTTGTAAATGGAGCTAAAGCAATTGCATCTGATCCTACAAAAAATTCATCTCTGCCATAGCCAATCGCTAACGGTGGACCGGAACGAACAGCAATCATAAGATTGTCTTCACCTTCAAAAATAAGAGCAAGAGCAAAAGCACCCTGTAACCTTTTCCAACCTGTGTATGTCGCTTCCTGTGGAGAAAGGCCATTTTTTAATTCGCGCGTAATCAAATGGGCAATAACTTCCGTATCAGTCTCTGTTTCGAAGGTATAACCATCTTCAACTAGTTCCTTTTGTAGTTCTAAAAAATTTTCAATAATACCATTATGAACAACCGCAAGTCGCTCAGTCATATGAGGATGAGCATTTCGCTCTACTGCGTTTCCATGTGTAGCCCAACGGGTATGACCAATCCCTAAATTACCTTCCAAAGGTGTTTTTCTTAACTTTTCTTCTAAATGAACCAATTTACCTTCAGCACGAACACGGTGAAGACGCTCATTATGCACTGTTGCTAAACCAGAGGAATCATACCCTCTATATTCAAGGCGCTTCAAACCATCAATCAAACGGGATGCAACAGATTTATTTCCAAGAATTCCAATAATTCCACACATTAAAAAACTCCAATTTACATCACAAATTTATAATAGACACTATAAAATAATTAAATGATCTTCATTCTAGATTTTAAGCGGCCATTATAAATTGATATGACATGGTCATAACTAAGAACAACTCTCTAAAGAATTATTAAATTACTATTAAAACTGAGAGATAAATAAAAACAATTAATTCTTTTGTTTATTTGCTGATAAACGCTCACGTAATTTTTTTGCACGATCTTCTTTTATCACCTGCCGGGCACGTCCTAAAGCCATACTATCGGCGGGAATATTTTCAGTGATAACACTTCCTGAAGCGATATAGGCTCTTTCCCCTATGATCAAAGGAGAAACAAGTGCTGAATTAGAACCAATAAAAGCATTGTCGCCAATCACAATTTTATGTTTTTTAAAACCATCATAATTGCAAGTAATCGTACCAGCTCCGATATTAGTATGCATTCCAATTTCTGCATCACCGATATAACTCAAATGGTTAATCTTGGAAAACTCTCCTATTTTTGCATGCTTAATTTCGCAAAAATTTCCAATCTTAACCGATCGTTCTAACTCTGTTCCAGGCCGCAAACGTGCATAAGGTCCAATCTGCGCATCCATACCAATCACAACACCTTCTAAATAGCTAAATGCATGAATAACTGCACCAGATCGCACTTTTACCCCCTGTCCAAAATAGACATTTGGCTCAATCACAACATCTTTTTCAACTTCCGTGTCATAAGAAAAATAAACACTTTCTGGTTTTAGTATTCTAACACCAGATAACATGAGATCACGCGCTTTACGTTTTTGCCATAAAATATCAACCTCAAAAAGCTCAAAACAATTATTAATTCCTACAACATTATCAAAAGGTACTTCAACAACCTGAACATTTAAACCCTCACACGCTGCAATAGAAACAATATCGGTCAGATAATATTCTTTTTTCAAATTGTCATTATCAACTTTATCTAATAGAGAAAGAGCATACTTCCCATTAATGGCCATTATTCCGCCATTACAAAAAGAAATTTTTTTCTCTTCATCGCTTGCATCTTTTTCTTCTATAATCGCTACAATCTTACCATTTTTCTTGAGAAGACGACCATAACCTTTTGGATTAGAAGTATAAAAACCAGTGACAACAACATCTGCTCCTTTCGCAAGTTGTTCACGAATTTTGACCAATGTATCTTGTTCAATTAAAGGAGTATCTCCAAAAATAATGAGAACATCATCCACTTCTTGTTGCAAAGCAAATCGAGCAGATAAAACAGCATGAGCAGTACCTAAACGCTCTTTTTGTTCAAAAATCATCGCATTTTTTACAAATGATTGTACAACTTTAGTAACATCTTCTGCACCACCCCCTACAACCACCGCTAATTGTGTAAAATCTAATAATTCTATTTGTCTTATCACGTGACACACAAGTGGCAACCCAGCTACTTTATGAAGCACCTTTGGAAGAGACGATTTCATACGCGTCCCCTCACCTGCTGCTAGAACAATAGAAAGACAACTTCTAACCATAAAAAGCACATAAAACTAACGAAAAAGTCCAAATAAACTTAAAATATCATGCCAACTAATAGTTTCAATATTACTCAACAAAGGATAATTTTCTAAAAGCCAAAATGATAAGTTTTGCATGGAACCTGTCAAAAATAAAATACCTGTAATAATCAGAAAAATACCTATAATTTTTTCAACTTTTCCTAAATGAATACGAAAAGCCCGTAAAAAACCCATGAAACTACTTGAAAATAAAGCAGCTAACAGAAAAGGCACTCCAAGACCTAATGCATAAACTCCTAAAAGTATAGCTCCTTCACTTACAGTTTCTTTCGTTCCTGCAAGTGTTATAATAGGCCCCAAAATTGGACCAATACATGGTGTCCAACCAAATGCAAAAGCTAAACCAATAATATAAGCTCCTAAAGGTCCAGCAGGTGTTTTTCGTGCTTGAAAACGTACCTCACGCAGTAAAAAACCAATTTTAAAAACACCTAAAAAATTTAAACCAAAAATAATAATGATAATTCCAGAAGCAATAGCGAACCAATCACGATAGTAACCAATAAATTTACCAAGTGTACTTGCACTTGCACCCAATACAACAAAAACAGTTGTAAACCCAAGCACGAAAGCAATAACAGAAGACAAAAGTACTAAACGTATAGATGCTTTTCTAGTTTGTTTTTCTGATTGAAAATCATCAATGCTAACACCTGCCATATAGCACAAATAAGGAGGAACTAATGGCAAAACACATGGTGATAAAAAAGACAATGCACCAGCAAAAAATACACTAAATGTCGAAAACTCTAAAACCAAAACTTTAAATATCCCCTTTATAATTATAATTTACGTTCAAAATAATGAATCAATCCATTGATTCATTAAATTGTTGTATATTTTTTGAATTTGCTATAACATTCACATCTTTATCATGGCCAGAAATTACCGAAAAAACCTTTTGATAAATTTTGTCTTTATTTTTAGCAATAGCAATATAATCACCCTCTACTAACACAAGCAAAACATAAGAACCAACTGTTTCATAAATGATATCACCAGAATCATTAGTAATAGACCAACTTGTATCTGCTAATGCTTCTCCTCCTTCTTGACGTACCAACTTTAAGATAATTTGAGCAGCTTGATGTTCAAGGGTCACTTCAGTAATTTTACCGGCCTCTACTTGAATATCTGAGCGTATAATGGCATTAACAGAACCATAATGAGAAACAACGTGATAGTGACCAGCTTTTAAACGCACAACTGATTGTGCTTTAACATTTGCTAGGATTACACCCGTATCATCATTTTCTTTTTCATCTTCATATATAGTAAAACGCAATTCTTTTTCATTAATTGTACCATTAAATAATGTACTATTGAAAACAACACCACCAGCATCAAGATTAAAATTCTTAATAAGATGTTGCCCATTTTCTAAGCTAACATGTTCCACAGAGCTTGCATGACCAAATGAAACATGAATAAGATAGCTCCCTGGTTTTAAATCAAAACGTGCAGTACCACCCTCATAAATTGCAACCAAGAGTAACTTATTTTCATTCCCTAAAATAGGTGCATAAACACGCCATACTAACCCGCTCATAATATTTTCATTATTATTCGTTAGTTGGGCATTTAATATAAGCTGCGAAAGATATGAATTTTCCTTTTTATGATCATGAGAATCTATAATGGAATTAGCTGATTGTTCTCCTTGATTCCTTCTAAATTCCCTTTCTTCAGAAAATGTAAAACTACTCCAAATTAATAAGGCACACGCCATTATCAGCCACAAAATCTGATATGATTTTTTTATAAAAATTCCCATTTTTACATTGTTGATCAAATCAATAATCTTTTCAAGAAGTAATATAGAAAAGCAATTATTCTAAATTGAAAAGCTAACGCCACAACCACATGATGACCTAGCATTAGGATTATGAATTTGAAAAGATTGCCCCATAAGATCATCAACAAAATCAATTTCAGCTCCCTCCATGAAAGGAAGAGATATTGAATCAATAAATACAACCGCTCCATCTTTTTTAATAATAAAATCATCTTCTTTATTTTCAGAGACCAAATCATATTTATAAGAAAATCCTGAACATCCACCCCCTTCAACAGAAATACGTAAAGCTATTTTTCCGGGTTGTCCTGCAAGTATCTTTGCAATTTGTTTGGCAGCAAAATCTGAAATATTCACACTCATAAGTTACTAGATCCTTGAATTAATGAACTCAATTGTAAAGAAAGAGTATCCAAAATACATAGAATTTTGTTAATAATGACTGATTCTAAATTTAAAGTGAGAATGGATAACTTGCAATGGATATAAACAATATCAATTACAATTATCAATCTCGAGCTGTATATAGCACGAACCCCCAAAAAAGCCGTGGCAGACTATTTTATGAGGTAGAAAACACCACACGTACACCTTTTCAACGAGATCGTGATCGTATTATTCATTCCAATGCATTTAGACGTCTTAAACATAAAACTCAGGTTTTTATTGCTGATGAAAGTGATCATTATCGGACACGACTTACCCATTCAATCGAAGTTTCTCAAATTGCCCGCACATTAGCCCGTGCACTAAGCCTTGATGAAGATCTCGCAGAAGCTATTGCTCTTGTTCATGATTTTGGGCATACGCCTTTTGGCCATGCAGGAGAAGATGCTCTGAATGAAGCGATGGCACCTTATGGCGGGTTTGATCATAACGCACAAGCGCTAAGGATTGTTACAAAATTAGAACAACGCTATGCAGATTTTGATGGATTAAACCTTACCTGGGAAACACTTGAAGGACTTGTAAAGCATAACGGTCCTCTTTTAGGTTCTCATTCTAGCAATAAAAATGTTTCTATTGATATTTTGCAATATAATGCACAACAGAATCTTGAGCTTAATTGCTTTGCTGGATTAGAAGCGCAATGTGCAGCTATTGCTGATGATATTGCTTACAACGCTCACGATATCGACGATGGTCTACGTTCACACTTTTTAACAATTAATCAGTTTGAGCAAGTTTCTTTGACCGCTTCATTATTAAAAGATATCAAAAAAAAATATCCAAAACTTGACCAAACTCTATACGGATATGAATTGGTACGTAGACAAATAACGATCATGGTTGAAGATGTTATTGAACAATCACAAAAAAATTTAGCACTCATCAAACCAAAGAGTATAAACGATATTTATCAAGCGAAGCAAACTATTGTTACCTTTTCTCCAATAATGGCTATTCAAGAAAAACAGTTAAAGCATTTTCTCTTTCAAAATCTTTATTATCACGATAAAATCCTTGCACGTCGCAGTACAGCAAAACGCATTGTGCGAAAATTATTCGACTGTTATTATAAAAATCCAAACTTATTGCCTGAAAATTGGTACATTAAAATAACTGATTTAACCGATCAAAAATTAGCGCGGCTTATTGCTGATTTTTTATCAGGTATGACCGATCATTATGCCTTGCGTGAATATTATCGATTATTTAACCATACAGATGATTTCGATTTACAATTTCAAATACAACATGGAATTTGAACATGAATGTTTTTAAGAATTTCGAAAATAAAATTAAAAAACTAATCGAATTATCTGATATAAAAGAAAAAAATGGAAAAATTTTAGATTTATCAAAAATCGTTGCTGATCCGCCACGTGATTCTTTACATGGCGATTTATCAACAAATGCTGCTATGGTACTTGCTAAATCTGTTGGACTAAATCCACGTGCTCTTGCAGAAAAAATTATAGAACTTCTAAATAATGATCAATCTTTTGACTACATTGATCATATTAATGTAGCTGGTCCTGGATTTATTAATATTAAATTCACACAATCATTTTGGCAAGAAACCTTAAAGACAATGATTGAAAAAGGGATATCCTATGGCCGAACTGAAATAGGACAAGGGAAAAAAGTCAATATAGAATATGTATCCGCAAATCCAACTGGCCCCATGCACGTTGGTCATTGCCGCGGTGCTGTTATTGGGGATGTTCTTGCTAATTTGCTTCAATTTACTGGTCATGAAGTTACTAAAGAATATTACATCAATGATGCTGGTGAACAAATAAAAATACTCGCTCACTCTGTAATGTTGCGTTATCGTGAAGCACTTGGACAAACAATTAGTGAAATTCCAGAAGGGCTTTACCCAGGTGAATATTTAATACCATTAGGGCAATCACTTGCTCAAAAATTTGGTGAAAAATTATTAATCATAGATCAAGAAGAAGCTTTATCCATAGTAAAAGAACATGCAATCGATTCAATGATGGCAATTATCCGCAAAGATCTAGCTGCTCTTAATATTTATCATGATGTCTTTTTCTCGGAACGCACACTTTATGAAAATAATGCGCAAGCCATTCGTAGTACAATTAATGACCTTACTTTAAGTGGTTATATCTACAAGGGCACATTACCACCACCAAAAGGGCAAAACATAGAAGATTGGGAACCGCGCGAGCAAACCTTATTTCGTTCAACTGATATTGGTGACGACCAAGATCGTGCCTTAATTAAATCAGATGGTTCTTATACTTATTTTGCCGCTGATGTTGCTTATTTTCGTGATAAATTTAATCGCCACTTTGATGAAATGATTTATATTCTAGGTGCAGATCACACTGGTTATGTAAAGCGATTAGAAGCTGTAGCAAAAGCAATTTCTGGCAATAAAGCCACACTAACCGTTTTATTGTGTCAGTTAGTAAAGCTTTTTCGAGATGGTCAACCAGTGCGTATGTCCAAAAGGGCTGGATCATTTGTTACTCTTCGTGATGTTGTAGAAGAAGTTGGCTATGATCCAGTTCGCTTTATGATGCTTTATCGTAAATGTGAAGCACCTCTTGATTTTGATTTTGCAAAAGTGACAGAACAATCGAAAGATAATCCAATTTTTTATGTACAATATGCAAATGCACGTTGTCACTCAATCTTTCGTCAAACACAAGAAAGCTTTCTTACTGAAAATCTTTCAAACGATACAATGATCGCACATCTTGACCAATTAGTAGATGAGAGTGAAATATTATTAATACGCAAACTCGCGGAATATCCACGTATCATTGAACAAGCCGTCATTCATAAAGAACCACATCGATTAGCATTTTATCTTTATGATCTTGCATCACACTTCCATGGACATTGGAATAAAGGCAATGATAATCCTAATTTACGTTTTATTAAAACTGATAATAAAGAACTATCATTAGCCAGACTTGGTTTGATTCAAGCTATTATTAATATTTTATCATCGGGACTCACAATTATTGGAGTAAAAGCACCAACAGAAATGCGTTGAAAAAGTTCTATAAATATATAAAATGGGTATTTAATTTAAAATATTTTTTGTATATTCTTTAATTTATAAAGACCTAAATTTAATATACAGTAAATTAGTTTAGTGCATAATAAAATCGGAATTAATAGATGTACATAAAAAGATACAGATTGTCATGTGAGAAGACCTATGAGCGATAATGATCGCAAAAATCTAGAGAAAACCGAGCGAGATCATGAGCATTATGATCCTGTGGAAAGGCTTACGCAAATTTTCAATTCAAATCTAGAAAATGAAAAAAAGAATGCTCAAAATGCCCAATCTCCATTAAAAGCAGAACATTCAGTGTCTCAAGTTTCTGGAGATTATTCTTCATTTGATTTACCTTTTTTGGAAGACATCACTGAAAATAATTTAGGTGGCGAATTACCATTTGATAACAATGAACAATCGAACACGCAATTAAATGCTAATAACCAAAACCACATAAATATGTTAAAAGATTTTGCTGTAAATCTTTCAGATCAAAATAATTTTTTTTCTAAAGTAGAACATTCTCCTCATATCAATAACAATGATCATATCAATAATAATGAAGAGAAAATTTTAAACACACTTTCTCCATTACCGATCCGGAATGCTCAGGCAATGCAAAATAGATCAGAGCCTGTTAATATTAGTTCCTCTGAAGAAAATAATTTTAATGCACAAACAAGAAATTCTTTTACTGATGGTGTAGATCCAAGGAGTAATAATATATCTACTGCAGCTCTACATAAAGAGGCCAATCCTCCTTTTCCAGTGAAGGCACAGCAAATAGATGTTTATGGCATACAGCCGGAGTATAATTATCAGAAAAGTACTTACAAGACATCTGTAAACTATTCATATGAAGCAGCAGCCTCTCAACAAAATTCTCTTGAAAATCATTGTACCGATACACCAATTTCTTCCACGAATGCGCGTATATTACATTCATCTTCTAATGCAGCTTCAAATATAAACAGCATTGCAATAAATGAATTAACTAATATTGCATCCACCATGAATTCGTCACAAACTGATAAATTCGTTAATTTAGAAGATTTTTCACAAGAAAAATGTATTATTCATGCTCATGAAAAAGAAAATTTAAAACAAGAAAATAATATTGCAAAAACTTCAGTATATAATAATGCCCAAATTCAATATACTAGAAATGATATCCATAATACTCAAAACATCTCTAAAAATAATGAACAAAGAAAGCAATATAACCAAAACAATTTAAATTTCCCCCCCACATTAGGAACCTTTGATAACGCACAAATGGGTAGTGTTTCTATAGAAAATCTCACACATAGCGATAATTCTCCTCCCAATGTTGATACCTATAAATTTGCAGAGGAGATAGTAGAAAAAACTGAACCAGTTATGGTTTCAGCAGTTTCATATGAAGAACCCAAATATGATGGGCCTAATGATAGTTTAGAGAAAGAGTTTGCTGATGTATTTAGCATAGGTAATACTATAACGGAAAACTTTTCTCAAATACAAAAAAATGAATCTTTTTATCCTGCTAAGCAAAATCTGATGGCAGATTTAAACATAAATACTCAAGAACAAAATACCAACTATTCTTCCACTGAAAATAGAAAACTTTATTCCTCTTCCTTTCCTAAGGATTCAGAATATGAGTATGCAAATGAAACATCCACTAATACGTTAGCGAATCCTTCCTCAAAAAGCTTTACTATCGGAAGAATTCTCGCTAAAAGCCTTGCTTTTCTTATTATAGCAACAATTGGTCTCGTTAGCTATATTCACTTTTTTATATTATCAGATACAAATGAAGATCTAAATATTATTCGTGCTGATAATACGCCTTTTAAAGTCAAACCAGAAATAACTGAGTCTGAGAATAATATTACTCACAATTTAGACGTTTACAAACAGATAACTGAAAAAAATACAAAACAAGAAAGTACACAAAAAGTTCTTTTTGACAATTCTGAAACACCTGAAGATTTAACAGTATTAAACAAGAAAGTACCTGAGAACCCTGCATCTTCTCCTCTTAATGAGGCTTATGTTGAAGATGCAATCACTACAGCCCTTAATCATATTATTCCGACACGAGAAGTTAAGACTGTTGTTGTAAAATCAGATGGTAAAATTATATTGGCTTCGAGTAGCCATACAGATGAAAAACCTGTTACTCAATTTGAAATAACTAATAAAGTTATACCTGAACAATCTCATAAAGTTATACCTGAACAATCTCAAAAGCAGCTATCTGTTCCTTTACAATCATCTGATACAAAGAACAATGAAGCAGAATATAACTTCACGGATCGCGGAAAAACAAGACATACTCCTATAACTGATATTGGTCATGTCACCACAGAAAGTAATTCTGTCTCTGCTATTAAAGAAAAAACGCGAGATTTATTTATACCTGTTCCTTCACCATCCCAGTTGAATTCAAAGGCTCCAATGCCTATTTCTTCTCATTCAGATTCTTCAAGACAAACAACAATGGAAAATGGAGAAAGGTACTATGTACAACTTTCATCCCAACCTACTTCTGAACTAGCAAAAAATTCTTTGAGAAAAATAAAATCTAAATTTGGGTCTGTTATCGGCTCCCGACCATTAAATATTCAATCTGCTCTTATATCAGGGAAAGGTACTTACTATCGTGTCCGAGTTCAAACACAAAATCGTGATGAAGCTATAAACCTTTGTGAAGATATCAGACGATCCGGGGGAAGCTGTTTTATTACAAATTAACAAATATAGTGACAAACTAAACAGCTGTCATTATATTATATTCCCAATATATTCAGTTCGTATCAGATTATCTTTTAAGATGTCTAGTTTTCTTTACTTGTGCTCAATTGTATCCTTTTTATATTATAAAGATATCTGGTTCTCAAAATGATAAAATCATATTACTTTTTAAGGTATTGAAGGTGCTGTTGGATTTTTTTTTGGATTTGTTGTCGTTTGATTTACCCCTGTTGTATTATTGTCAGGCATATGTCTTTGTGATTTGTTCCAAAAAGCTCCTAAAAATCCTGCAATAAACCAAATAATGAGGAGAGCAAGAACAATAGTAAAAATACTTTTACCAATTGAACTGAACCATTTACAGTTTCCTTGTTCTTCAGCTTTCCGCTCCTCATGTACTGGATAGTTTTTTTCAATCATAGCGAATCCTTTTTCTCAGTTTCCTTACTTTTTAATCATCATTCAATGATAAAAACATTTACAGTATCTCAGAAAACGATATTCGCTTATAAAGGTTCCAAACTCCTCGATAAGGATTATAATCAAAATTCTAATAACAAAACATCAATAGTTGCTACAATCTAAATCCTGTAAGAAAATATTGAAACGAAGAAATTGCCAATAATAATACTATAATAGAAACATTTTATTATCCTACCAAAAAATATAGAAATAAGACATTGTTTCAGAAGGTTTAACTTATGGACTCTCTTAAATCACCACTTCTGTTTAAAATAGAAAAGCATCCCTCACCTTTGTCAGATAAAAAACGTGAAGAAATTTTGCAAAGCCCTGGTTTTGGTCAGTTTTTTACAGACCATATGGTTATTATTAAATGGAATGAAGATAAAGGTTGGCATGATGCTGTTATTTCTCAATATAAATCTTTAGAAATTAGTCCAGCAAGTGTTATTTTACATTATGCGCAGGGAATCTTTGAAGGTTTAAAAGCATATCGTGCAAAAGATGGACGTATTTTGTTATTTCGCCCTGATGCCAATGCACAGCGTTTTGTAGAATCAGCGAAACGATTAGTTATGCCTGAATTACCAAAAGACATCTTTTTGGATGCAGTGAACCAATTAGTAAAAATTGACCAAAAATGGGTTTCTGATTACCCGAATGCTAGCCTCTATTTACGCCCTTTTATGTTTGGCAATGACAGCCTATTGAAAGTTCATCCTTCTCGAGAATATATTTTTTGTATCATAGCATCTCCAGTTGAATCATATTTTACAGGGCAAGCAACAACTGTTAGTGTATGGCTTGAAACAGACTACAGTCGTGCTGGTCCTGGTGGGACAGGAACTGCCAAATGTGGTGGGAACTACGCAGCAAGTCTAATCGCGCAAAACAATGCAATTAAAAATAATTGTAGTCAGGTACTCTTTCTTGATATGGTGGAGCATAGGTGGATTGAAGAGCTCGGGGGAATGAATATTTGCTTCATTATGACTAATAATACACTTGTAACACCTGCACTTAACGACACTATTCTTGCAGGAATAACTCGTCATTCCATTTTAAAGTTAGCACAGCAAATGGGTTTAACAATAGAAGAGCGCCCTTATTCTTTTGAAACACTTAAAGAAGATGTGAAAAATAGTCGCCTTAAAGAAGCTTTTGCATGCGGCACTGCTGCTGTTATAACAGCAATCGGCCGTATTAAATATAAAGGCGGAGAATGTATCATTGGGAACGAAATATGTGGTGAGATCACAGAAAAACTTCGCACACAACTTGTCGATATACAAAAAGGAAATATAGAAGATAAAAACGGCTGGGTACACTCTGTTCAGATATCATAGCGTATATATGAAGAACAAAGAATCTTTAAAATTCATATTCAAGAATTCATAAGGATATATTTCTCTGAGCAATGCATCCTTATTTTTTGCAACACTACTAAAAAGAAATCAGTTAAATTTTGACTGATTTCTGTGTTTTGTTTTAATATTCCGAATTGTCCCAGTATATGAACACATCATGAGGCTATCTGTTTGAATATAATCACGAGTAAATTTAACACCAGATAGTATATTGCCATCAGTCACACCCGTTGCAGCAAACAAAACATCGCTCTTGGCCATTTCTTCCATTGTATAAACCTTATTAGGATTATTAATACCCATTTTAGCAGCACGAGCAATTTGCTCTTCTGTATTAAGTAGTAAGCGCCCTTGCATTTGCCCACCGATACAACGTAAAGCTGCTGCAGCTAATACACCTTCTGGTGCGCCGCCAATACCCATATAAATATCAATACCTGTTGCATCTGAATCGGTTGTATGAATAACAGCAGCAACATCTCCATCACCAATTAAACGAATTGACGCACCCGTTCTGCGCACTTCATTAATCAATTCTGTATGACGAGGCCGATCCATAATGCAGACAGTAATTTGATTAGCATCCACTCCCTTAGCCTTTGCAAGAGCATAAATATTTTCAGCAGGCTTAGCATCTATATCAACCACCCCCTTTGGATAACCAGGACCAATGGCAATTTTTTCCATATAAACATCAGGAGCGTAAAGCAAATTCCCTTTTTGGGCAATCGCAATCACGGCAAGTGAATTAGCAAGACTTTTAGCACAAATAGTCGTTCCCTCAAGTGGATCAAGTGCAATGTCAACTGCTACTCCATTTTGAAGTCCTACTTTCTCTCCAATATAAAGCATAGGAGCTTCATCACGCTCCCCCTCACCAATTACAACCGTACCATCAATAGGTAAACAATTAAGTTCTCGACGCATTGCATCCACAGCAGCTTGATCAGCTGCTTTTTCATCACCACGTCCTCGCCAACGTGCAGCTGCAACAGCAGCATATTCAGTCACACGCACTAATTCAAGAGTTAAAATACGATCGAGTCCATTTAAAATCTTCTGAGTTAATTGGGTCATATAAAAGTCCTATTGGATTAGTATTAATAAAACGACGTTAGCATTTTATTCCTAAATATCAATAATACAGCTTTTGCAAAGATGAAAGATTTTCACAAGAAAAAACTATAATTCAATTCCTCTTAATGCTCATTAACTAAATCAAGAATCTTTGATATAATGCTGCAGTTCGCAAATATTTCATCTGTCTAAATATAAAAATAATAAATGAAAAAATTTATAGAATTTGCTTTAAAGTGAATATTAAAGAAGAAAATTAATTACCGTTTCTCACCTTTTTTCTCAACATAATACATTATCTTAGCTTCGCGATGCTTATCCTCTTCTAGTTTAACTACATCAAATAAATCTATAACCTGCAATTTATTCATTTTTTAACTGACCAATAAATGTATATTGCTGCACCTTAGTAAATTATTCTATAGCAATCTTCGGTTTTATTAAAAAATGCAAATAGTGATTTTTTTTGAATAAATCTTTTTGTTTATGTCAAGTAACGTTTTCACTATACATAAATCCTACAATAAATAATAAAAAACTAATAAAACGATACTTAAAATTATTTTGCATATTATAAAACCCTGATTTGATTATCTTCATCTATTTTTTTATCGAAAACAATAAAAATATTACTATTGTTACGTATCAAAATTTATTATCGATTTTTATAAGATATTATATCATTTGAAGTTTTGTAAAATGATCTGGATTATATAATCCTATGCATGTCTCAAAAATAATTCAACAAAATGCATTTTTTTTTAAAAAAATCACTTATAGGACTTGCGAAGTAAAAAGATCCTCTCTATAAGCCTCATCACTGGTTTGCGCCCATCGTCTAGCGGTTAGGACATCGCCCTTTCACGGCGGAAACAGGGGTTCGATTCCCCTTGGGCGTACCAGTTGCTTTTTCTGTTTACATAGTCTATTGATTTTATTGTTTTTTAAGACAAGGACAATCTAATAAAGGTGAAGGAGTAGAATTTTATATTTTTCTTTAATAACACACTATAAATCCAGTTTTTAAGGAATTATCACACCTTAAATTATTAAAATTGAGATAGATACAAGTATTTTAAATCAATACTCTACCCCAACAGCTTTCCCGATGAATAAAAAGATGCAATGCCTTATATTTTTAACAGGCTATACTTATCGTTTTCGACTCATGAGCTCTGTTTCTGGTTACCTGGCATACTTCTTGAGCTTTCTTATTAATTTCTGTAACTTCCCATGCTCTACTTTCTGATATGCCGATACTTTTAGCAAGTTGCTTATAAAGCAAGTACTTGATACTCCCATGGTATAAGACAATCTTTGACTTTATTCACAAAATCTTTTCTCTCTTTGTAAAGTAAAGGTTGGAATTTTAAGGCTTTGATCCGATCTTCTTCTGACAGATTAAGCATATCTTGCAAGATAAACATAGTGCTTCTCGCTCCTGTTATTTATGCTATTTCTTATACAATAACTAAATTTAAAAATTTTAGTTTTGCTAATGCACTCTCTCAGTTATCTTGTGAGTTTTTATCATTTAATAAACAAAGAACTTGATATAAATAAATTGTGTCTCTTCAATTCAAAAAATTGAATATTATTAGAAAAATCTTTTTACTTATTCATACAAAAAAACTAATATCCTTAAAAATCATATAATCTACTGATGATATTTAATAAACAATAGAAAAACGAATAGATCCTATAGCTCCAGTAAATATTTGCTTACCTTCTTGTTGAAATTGTTGGATTGATTGCTCATCAATCATACGACGATCCCACATTGTACCAAACATATTACCTTGTTTCCAATCAACTGATTTTCCAATAAGATTTTCTACATCTGATTGGTTATATATTTCAACAGCATTATTTTCTAGAGCTTTAAACAAAGCCTGTGGTCCGCCAAATAGTTTCCCTTTTTTTGCTAAATAATACACAAAATCTTTCAATTGATTATCATGCATTATCAAGGGAACATAAACCTGAAAACGATCATTTGGAACACCATCATAACCTTGAAATTGTGAAGCATCAACTTCAATCAAACTTCCCCATGAAGCAATAGAATGACTACCATCAATTAAAGAAGGTAAGACTGTTGTAAATCGATCCTTATTATCAGCAAACTCTTGAAGATATGATAATGTACCATGCAAATCCGAATGAATAATACTTTTACTACTAATGTGCACAGATGGCACATGAACAGTATGCTGAAGTATTTCAGTGAAATTTTTTTTATGTGAGCTATGGTTTTGGTATGCATCAATTCTTGGATTTAATCGAAATGAGTCAATAGAAATCATCCTTCCCCCCATTCAAGTGGAGCACCCCAATAATACTCTATATTGTGATTAACATAACACAGATAAAAAAAATTTCAAAATGAAAACGAAGAATTAAAAGAACAAACATTTAAAATAAAAACCTAGTTATATACGCAAAGAGCTTTTCCTTAATTGAAATTTAATATTCTTCTACTATTTTTTTTTAATTTCCATCATGAGTCTGAAAATGCTATAGGAAAATATTATTTAAATAAAAAAGGGACTCCTAATGGCAAAGATTAAAGTGACAAATCCCATTGTTGAAATCGACGGCGATGAAATGACTCGTATTATCTGGAGATATATTAAAGATAAGCTCATTCATCCCTATCTCGATATTGATCTTAAATATTATGATCTTTCCATTGAAAATAGAGAAGCAACCAATGATCAAATAACTATTGATTCTGCTAATGCTATCAAACAATATGGGGTTGGTGTGAAATGTGCAACCATTACTCCTGATGAAGCACGCGTTAAAGAATTCAACTTAACAAAAATGTGGAAATCACCAAATGGCACAATTCGCAATATTTTAGGGGGTGTTATTTTTCGTGAGCCTATTATCTGCAAAAATATTCCACGTCTCGTTCCAGGTTGGACAAAACCAATTATTGTCGGACGTCATGCTTTTGGCGATCAATATAAAGCAACTGATTTCAAATTTCCAAGTAAAGGAAAATTAAGTATTAAGTTTGTTAGCGACGATGGTCAGGTTATCGAGCATGATGTTTTTAATGCTCCAAGTGCAGGAGTTGCGATGGCAATGTATAATCTTGATGAATCAATCCGTGATTTTGCCCGTGCATCCTTTCATTATGGACTTCAACGTAATGTTCCTGTTTATCTTTCGACAAAGAATACTATTTTGAAAGCCTATGATGGTCGTTTTAAAGATATCTTTCAGGAAATATTTGACGCAGAATTTAAAGTCGAATTTGAAAATCGTAAATTATATTATGAGCATCGTCTCATCGATGACATGGTAGCTTCTGCACTTAAATGGTCAGGTGGTTATGTTTGGGCATGTAAAAATTATGACGGTGATGTTCAATCAGATATCGTTGCTCAAGGATTTGGTTCTCTTGGTCTGATGACTTCTGTTCTCATGACACCAGATGGTAAAACTGTTGAAGCAGAAGCTGCACATGGTACAGTAACTCGCCATTACCGTCAGCATCAAAAAAATGAAGAAACATCAACAAATTCTATTGCTTCGATTTTTGCTTGGACACGTGGGCTAGCGCATCGTGCCAAACTTGATAATAATGAAAAATTAAAAAATTTTGCCACTACATTGGAAAGAGTTTGTATTAACACTGTTGAAGAAGGTTTTATGACAAAAGATCTCGCTATTTTAATCGGTCCCGAAAAAAAATGGTTATCTACAACAGGATTTCTTGATAAAATTGATGAAAATCTAAAAAAAGAAATGACTCACTAATATCATTTCAAACTCAAAGCCCTCTAAATATAGAAAGGTTTGAGTTTTTTATATGAATCCTTTAAGAATAAACGTTTTTATGATTCATTCTAATAAAAATCCCTGTATTTTTATATAAAGATACTGTTATTATCTGTGTAGTATTATTTTCTATTGAAGTTGTCATTGATAGCAAGGTTGTATCTACGAACGTGAATATTATAAAATACTCTACATGCTAGTAAATCCAACACTTTCGTTCAATTATTTTCAATGGTGTTAAACATCGAATTAGAAAAAATCATCAATAATTTTGATACATTATTAATTTTGAAGAAATACTTAAAGATGATTTTTAAATAAAAACTCTTTATAGCATTTATTAATAACTTGATAATAAATACTTTATCACTTATTGTTTTTGACTATTTTTACGGCTCAATGTATTTCTAATTAGATTTTAAACATTGAAAAAATTGAATAAAAAAAACAAAATAGCTTCAAAAAACTCTCTACTTTACAGATCATCAGAAAAATGTTGATTATATTTTTCCATGTACCATAAAAAACAAAAAATCAATAATCCACACAAAGTTAAAATACCTCCAAGAATAGCTGTATATTCATAACTATATCCTAATTTCAAAATACACGCTCCAAATTCTGCTCCAAGAGCATTGGCAATATTAAAAGCGGACTGCATTAAAGCACTGCCCAACATCTGTGCAGGCATAGCAACATCAATGATTTTTGCTTGTATAGAGGGCATAGATGCAAAAGAAGTCCCAATAAGAAAACATCCTAATGCTGCTGTTAGTGGAGTATATGATAAAAAGAAAAAAAGAAAAAAAACCAATGCACTCCAAAGCATAGCAAAAAATATCGTTGCTGAAGAACCAATCTTAATTGCAAATTTAGGCCCTAAAATATTACCCACAACCATTCCCAATCCCATCAATGGCATAATAAATGGTACCCACTTAAGAGAAACATTAGAAACACAAAGCAATGTGGACTTAATATAAGTAAAAACAGAAAATAATCCTGATGCACCAATCGAAACCATAGCCAATAGGAACCACACTTCCTTTTTCTTTAATGCACTTAATTCATTAAAAATGCTTGTTTTTGCAATGTTAGAAACAGAAGGTAAAAATTTCCAAATAAGAAAACAACACACCAAAGAAATAGCACCTACAAGAAGAAATGCAATTTGCCAACCAATAAATTGACCGATCCAAGTTGCACTTGGTGCTCCAATAACTGTTGCAACTGTCAAACCAAGCATAACACTACCAACAGCTTTTGAGCGTTCATTTTTTTCTACCATTGAAGATGCAACCACAGTCGCAATACCGAAATAAATACCATGTGGAAAACCGCTGATAAATCGCAATATCACCAATACGTTAAAGTCAGAAAAAAATGTGCTAGCAATATTCGCCAAAGCATAACAAAACATCAATCCTATTAAAACAGCCTTATATGACAGCTTAGCTGTTACAACAGCTAAAATAGGCGCTCCAAGCACAACTCCTAAAGCATAAGAAGAAATATATTGTCCCGCTGTGGAAATACTAACATGTGAGCTATGCGCCATCTCCGGTTGCAACCCCATTGCAACAAACTCAGCAGTACCAATAGCAAAACTTCCTACTGCAAGAGCTAAAATGCCCAAATGCTGGATTTTAAAATCAATTCTGAAAGACATCAAAAATTTTATCCATAGAAAATTTTCATCTTATTATTTTTATATACTGAATTCTATTATATTCTATTAAATGTGCTGTAAAACCAGGAAATAATACGCTTTTAATATCAAAAGTAATTTCTAAAATAAAAGATATACAATTTACATGTTTTACTTTTATGATATTTTACAAAAATAAACACAAAACATCTTAAAAAGATATTTCCATACTTCTTTAAGGATTTACTAACTTAGAATTAACATTGTTGATTTAGATAGTTACCAGAAACAGAAAATAAACTGCTTCTCTCCGGATCAGGTAGTGCGTACCGGAGCAATAATTTTTGTTCAATATTGCATATAAAAGAGAAATAAATATACGCATACTAGCTACCTTTAAGATAGCGCAGTTTTGCATTTACTGAAAAAGCTATCTTAACGCTTTACTTTATTAGCACAGTTTTCTTTACTAATTATCTTATCTTCCTTGCATCCACAATGTTGCAACATCAGCACAAAAGTCAGCGTAACGCCCTGCTTTAATAGCGTCACGGACACCCTGCATTAGCTGTTGATAATAAAAAAGGTTATTCCAAGTCAATAACATACCTCCAAGAGATTCACCAGATTTAACTAAATGATGCAAATAAGCACAACTATAATCTCGTGCAGCAGAGCAAGGTGATTGTGGATCAAGAGGATTCGGATCTTCTGCATAACGTGCATTTCGCAAATTAATTTTACCAAAACGAGTAAAAGCTAAGCCATGACGGCCTGCACGCGTTGGCATAACACAATCAAACATATCTACCCCTCGAGCTACACTTTTTAAGATATCATCTGGCGTTCCTACCCCCATAAGATAGCGTGGCTTATCTTGCGGCAAAATTGAACAAGTAACATCTAATACTGTTGTCATAACATCCTGAGGTTCACCGACCGCAAGCCCTCCAATGGCATAGCCTTTCAAATCCATTTCTTTCAATGCTTGAGCAGAGCGTTCACGCAATTTCATATTATCTCCACCTTGAACAATACCAAACATTGCTTTTTCTGGTTGATCACCAAAAACTTTTTTACAACGCTGTGCCCAACGCAATGAAAGTTCCATAGCAGCTTCCATTTCTCTCTCAGATGTCGGTAATGCAATACACTGATCAAGCTGCATTTGAATATCAGAATCAAGAAGCCCTTGGATTTCGATAGAACGCTCTGGGCTCATTTCATAATGCGCCCCATTAATATGAGAGCGGAAAATCACGCCCTGTTCCGTAATCTTACATATCCCTGAAAGAGACATAACCTGAAAACCACCAGAATCCGTTAAAATAGGTTCAGGCCAACGGGCAAATTCATGTAACCCTCCTAAACGTGCAACACGCTCAGCTCCTGGTCGTAACATTAAATGATAAGTATTACCTAAAATAATATCTGTCCCAAGAGCACGCAACTGGTCCATATACATAGCCTTAATGGTTCCAGCCGTCCCAACTGGCATAAACGCAGGTGTGCGAATACGTCCTCGTCCCGTTATAATCTCACCTTGTCGAGCATATCCATCTTGAGAAATTTTTTTATAGTGAAATGCTTTTATCATCATTCTTATCTTTTTGATTTCAGAAACTCATATCACTACTAAAATAAAAGCAATTGCCTTTTTACCGCAGTTATAAATTATAGATTGCTTTTATTCACTAATACTGAAATTAGTCAAAAAAATTAAAGGAAATAAATAAAATCTGCTATTAAAAGATCAACAAAATTAAAATGATTATTTATTGCAATAAAAAAATATCTAATATTTCATTATGCTAACCAATGTATTTTCTTTTAATCGAAAATTTCTAGAAAATTATAAAAATGAAAATTTTATGAAATATGTATTTTCACATAGACAAGCAAATCTTTAGTTCAATCTTTTATTTTGAAATCTCAACATTAAAAACTCTCTATACATGAAAATATATTATTATTTACATATGCTCTTCATATCATTAAAAAAATGCAAAAGAATATTGCATAGCATCCCTATATTATTGAATATCTGAAGCAATTGTGGCTTTAATAATTGCATCTGGATCCACAACAGGTTCACCGCGCTTGATCTTATCAATATTTTCCATACCTTCAAGCACTTGTCCCCATATGGAATATTGGCGATCAAGCCAAGGAGCATCTGCGAGACAAATGAAAAATTGCGAATTAGCCGAATTTGGATTCTGGCTACGTGCCATAGAAACTGTACCACGTTTATGAGGAAGACTCGAAAACTCTGCTTTTAAGTCGGGTTTATCTGAACCACCTATACCAATACGTGATAAATTGAATTTTTCATCATCTTTTTTGCCAAACTGAACATCACCAGTTTGAGCCATGAAATCATCAATAACACGGTGAAAAACAACATTATCATAGGCGCCTTCACGCACAAGCTCTTTGATACGTACAACATGACCAGGAGCTAAATCAGCGAAAAGTTCAATTATTACTTTTCCTTTTGTTGTTTCAAGAATTAAAGTATTTTCCGGATTTTTAAGCTCGACCATAGTGCTATTCCTTTGTTTTTATCTTTAATCATATTTTTTATCAATTTTCAAATAGGCAGCATTAATAACATCAGGATTTTTTACAGATCCATTATTATCTGCAGTTCCTTTTTTTATTTTATCAACAACTTCCATTCCTTTTACAACTTCTCCAACAACAGTATACTGACCGTTTAAAAAAGTAGCATCATCAAAACAAATGAAAAATTGAGAATTTGCTGAATTTAGATCTTGTGAACGAGCCATACCGACAGTGCCTCGCTTAAAAGGTTGTTCTGAAAACTCTGCTGGTAAATTAGAATAGTTTGAACCACCTTTACCAACATTTTTAAGATCAAAATCGACACTGTCTTTTTTTCCAAATTTCACATCACCAGTCTGTGCCATAAAACCAGGAATAACACGATGAAATACAACATTATTATAAGCACCTTCTTCTGTTAATTTCTTAATTTGCGCAACATGTTTTGGTGCAAGATCTGGACGCAGCTGAATAATCACATCACCATTTTTAAGAGATAAAACAAGAATATTATGATCATCTGCAGCAGCATTAAATGAAAAAAAGCAAAAAATACATGTTAAAATATTAAAAATTCTAAAAAACACAATCATTCTTCCCTTTAAGATTTAAATTTTAAGTACAAAGCTCGTGCTACGTTTTGAGGAACAAAAGGTGTAACATCCCCTCCCATAGTGGCAATTTGACGCACCAATGTGGAACTTATCATACGGCTAGCAATACTTGCTGGTAAAAAAACTGTTCGCAACTCAGGAGCCATCATTTCATTCATTCCTGCTATCTGCATTTCATAATCAAAATCAGTACCATCACGCAATCCACGAATGAGAAATGAGGCACCAATTTCACGTGCTTTATCAATGAGAAGATTATCAAATGAAATAACTTGTAACCTATCAGAGCTTATATTCAATAAATCTTTTCTTACTTCTGCAATTAAAGCAACACGCTCTTCAAAACTAAAAAATGGCCTTTTCGTAGCTTGCATACCGATAGCCATCACTACTTTATCAGAGAAAACTAAACTACTTCGCAAAACATCAAGGTGACCATTTGTAATAGGATCAAAAGATCCTGCATAAAGAGCAATTGTCATCTATTTTTCCCGATACTTCCAGAGTTATTTATTTTAACTAACATCAACCGTACCAGAATGTTTTTCACTATCATCATCTAATTGGTTCGCATCATCTTCAGGATCGGAAATACGCTCAACCGATACAACTTTTTCACCCTTTGCTGTATTGAAAATTGTTACTCCCTTTGTAGAGCGACCAGCTATACGAATACCCTCAATGGGAATTCGAATAAGCTGTCCTCCATCCGAAACCAGCATGATTTGATCTTGCGCTTTTACTGGAAAAGCTGCTACTAACTTGCCTATTTCAGCAGTTTTAGTTGGATCGGTTGCACGAATTCCTTTTCCACCACGCCCTGAAATACGAAATTCATAAGAAGAAGATCGCTTTCCATATCCAAACTCACTAACTGTTAAAAGCATTTGCTCACGAGCAGCAAGCTCTGCATAACGCTCATCTGTCAATTCTGTTTCTGTTCCCTCTCCATTCTCATCAACAATTACAACATCTTCGGCATCAGCACCAGCAGCACGTCGCTCATTAATTGCACGTTTAATATAAGCAGAACGCTCAACCGATGTTGCCTCAACATGCTCCAAGATAGTCATAGAAATAACCTTATCACCATCAACCATATTGATACCACGTACCCCTACCGAATTACGACCCGCAAAAACACGAACATCAATAACTGGGAAACGAATACATTGTCCATTGGCTGTTGTCAGAACAACGTCATCACGCTCTGTACAAGTTTCTACAGATAGAATTGCATCTCCTTCTTCATCAAGTTTCATAGCAATTTTACCATTACGATTTACCTGAACAAAGTCTGATAATTTATTGCGGCGTACTGTTCCACGCGTTGTTGCAAACATGACATCTAATTTACTCCAACTTGCTTCATCTTCTGGCAATGGCATAATTGTTGTTATACGCTCCCCCTCCTGTAAAGGAAGCATATTGACTAAAGCGCGCCCACGCGATTGCGGTGTACCAATAGGTAAACGCCAAACTTTTTCTTTATAAACAATCCCACGTGATGAAAAGAAAAGAACAGGTGTATGAGTATTACTCACAAATAAACGGGTTACAAAATCCTCGTCCTTTGTCGACATACCAGAACGCCCTTTACCTCCACGACGCTGAGCACGATATGTATTGAGAGGTACACGTTTAATATAACCACTATGGCTAACCGTTACCACCATATCCTCGGGCACAATTAGATCTTCATTGTCCATCTCAATATTACCGAAACCAAAGATAGTGCGTCGGGGAGCTGCAAATTCTTCACGAAGAGTGCTTAATTCATCCTTAACAATACCCATAATCCGTAAACGTGATGCCAAAATATGAAGATAATCTGTAATATCCACCCCAATTTTATTCAACTCATCAGCAATTTCATCACGTCCAAGTGCAGTGAGCCTTTGTAAACGTAATTCCAGAATAGCTCTAGCTTGTTCTTCAGATAAATTATATGTGTTATTCTCATGGATAATATGACGAGGATCATCAATAAGCTTAACTAAAAATGCTACATCAGCAGCCAACCAACGCCGCTCCATTAACTGTAAACGCGCCGTCTGAGGATCAGGTGCTTCACGAATTAACGCTATAATTTCATCAATATTTGCAACAGCAATAGCAAGACCAACTAAAATATGCGCACGTTCACGTGCCTTACGCAAAAGATATTTTGTTCGCCGACTTACCACCTCTTCGCGAAAAGAAACAAAAGCACGAAGCATATCAAGCAACGTCATTTGCTCAGGCTTTCCCCCATTCAAAGCAACTATATTACAACCAAAAGAAGTTTGTAATGGCGTATAATGGTACAGTTGATTCAAAACAATATCCGCAACTGCTTCCCTCTTAAGTTCAATAACAACCCGATACCCATCACGATCAGATTCATCACGTAGATCAGAGATTCCTTCGATGCGCTTATCACGCACCAATTCAGCTATCTTCTCAATCATCGTTGCTTTATTAATCTGATAAGGTATTTCGCTTACAATAATCGCCTGTCGGTTATTGCGAACTTCTTCAATATCAACCTTAGCACGCATAATAATTGAACCACGTCCCGTTTCATAAGCTGAACGAATACCTGAACGACCAAGAATAATACCACCAGTAGGAAAATCCGGACCAGGAATAATTTCAATTATTTCATCAAGCGTTATGGTAGGATTATCAATTAAAGCAATACATCCATCAATGACTTCACCAAGATTATGTGGCGGAATATTGGTCGCCATTCCTACAGCAATCCCGCCCGATCCATTGACTAAAAGATTAGGAAAACGTGCCGGTAAAACCACAGGCTCACGCTCACGTCCATCGTAATTATCCTGAAAATCAATTGTCTCTTTATCGATATCAGCTAAAAGTTCTTCCGCAATTTTTTCTAAACGACATTCTGTATAACGCATTGCCGCAGGAGGGTCTCCATCAACAGAACCAAAATTTCCCTGTCCATCAATTAGCGGATTTCGTAATGAAAAATCCTGTGCCATACGCACCAATGCATCATAAATTGAAGCATCACCATGCGGATGAAACTTCCCCATAACTTCACCAACAACACCTGCCGACTTACGATAAGATTTATTAAAAGAAAGACCCATTTCATTCATCGCATGAAGAATGCGTCGATGAACAGGCTTAAGACCATCGCGTACATCAGGTAATGCACGCGATACAATAACGCTCATCGCATAATCGAGATAAGAGCGTTGCATTTCTTCGATAATACTAACTGGTTCAATACCGGTTAGTACGTCATGTTCTGATTGTGTAGTAAGATCGGTCACAACTTCAATACTTTCAAAAAAGAATCATTTTGATCTTTTATATCGAAAAAAATTGCAAAATGCTAATTCAGCTCTCTACAATAGAGTAAAAATTTAACGATAATTTTCAATATGTTATTTGCTTTTATTAAAAATCGTGTATGAAACGACAGCGTGTGCTTTCCTAAATTAAAATTAGAACAAATGACCACACAAATATATCTTTTACATCACTTTAACTATCATCTTAATGAAAAACAAACAAATATTTTCATGACCAATTATAATATCATTCATCATCATAATAATAAAATAGCACTTATAATCATTTCATCTACAATAAGCTAATTATACTACTATTTAGAAGGTGAATCTCATTATCCCTCTCTTTGAATCCCTCTCTTTGAACAATGCTAATAATCACAATAACATTTTTATAAAGATTATCAAAAAGGAATATCATCATCCAGTTGGTGTGAAAAATTCCCTTCTAATTGATTGTTCTTCTGGTCAAAATTATCTCTCTGATCGAAACCACCACCTGACTGATTTACACTAGATATTTGCTCTCCACTTCCTATTTCACGGCTATTAAGCATTTGTAATTCACCACGGTATCTTTGTAAAACAATCTCTGTCGTATAACGATCATTACCACTTTGATCTTGCCATTTGCGTGTCTGCAACTGACCCTCAATATAAATTTTACTCCCTTTTTTTAAATATTGCTCAACAACTTTAATCAGATTTTCATTAAAAATAACGATATTGTGCCATTCTGTACGCTCTTTACGTTCATTTGTATTGCGATCACGCCAGCTCTCTGAAGTAGCAATACGTAAATTTGCTACTTGATCACCAGAATTCAAACGGCGGATTTCAGGGTCCGCACCAAGATTACCAATTAAAATAACTTTATTAAGGCTCCCAGCCATTGTATAAACTCCACAATTTTAAACCATTCACATTATAGCAAAAGCTAACAACAGCGTATAGTTTATTTCATCATAAAAAATAAAAAGCTGCTATCTTCTTTATCTATTTACCAAAACTTGTATTCTCCCTTCACAGTGATTGAACACATTGTAATTTAAAAGAAATAGTCTTATTTCACATTCAGTACTCAATTTTTGTCATATACGCCAAGGATTAACATGTCTCCTCAAAAATATATCTCTATTCGCGGCGCACGTGAACATAACCTCAAAAATATTGATCTTGACCTCCCTCGTGATAAACTTATCGTCATAACGGGACTCTCCGGTTCAGGAAAATCATCTTTAGCTTTTGATACAATTTATGCCGAAGGCCAACGTCGTTATGTTGAAAGCCTTTCCGCTTATGCACGCCAGTTTCTGGAAATGATGCACAAACCAGACATTGACCAAATAGATGGCCTTTCCCCTGCTATCTCTATTGAACAAAAAACAACTAACCGCAACCCTCGTTCAACAGTTGGTACTATCACTGAAATCTACGATTATATGCGCCTGCTTTTTGCTCGTATTGGTATTCCTTATTCACCTGTTACGGGTCTCCCTATTCAAAGTCAAACAGTGAGTCAAATAGTTGACCAAATTATGTCTCTTCCAGAAGGTACTCGAATTTTTATTATGGCACCTTTAGTTAGAGGAAGAAAAGGTGAATATAAAAAAGAATTAGCAGAACTTTTAAAAAAAGGATTTCAACGTGCAAAAATTGATGGAAAATTCTATGAAATAGCTGATATACCTCCTCTTAATAAAAAATATAAACATGATATAGATATAGTAGTAGACCGCATTATCGTGCGTAATGATATCAATTCTCGGCTAGCTGACAGTATAGAAACCTGCTTACAATTATCAGATGGGCTTGTAATTGCTGAAATGACAGATCAGCCTTTAACAGAAAATGAAACCGCAAAGGAATCTGTCAATAAATCAACAAATGAAACGCACAAACGACTCATTTTTTCAGAAAAATTTTCTTGTCCTATATCTGGATTCTCAATTCCTGAAATTGAACCACGTTTGTTTTCATTCAACAATCCTTTTGGTGCTTGTCCTGCTTGTGGTGGACTTGGTATAAAAAAAGTAATTGATCCAGTAAGAATCATACCAAATGAAAATCTTACTTTAAAAGCTGGAGCTATTGCTCCTTGGTCCAAATCATCTTCACCTTATTATCATCAAACTTTAGAGGCATTGGGCAAAGTTTATAAGTTTAAACTCACAGACAAATGGTATACGCTTTCAAATGAAGCACAACACGCTATCTTATACGGAACAAAAACAAAAGAGATTTCCTTTTTCTATAAAGATGGTGCACAATCTTACACTACAAAAAAAGCTTTTGAAGGTGTTATTCCGAATATGGAGCGACGATGGAAAGAAACAGATTTTACACATTTTCATGAAGAAATTGAACCTTATATGTCTTCTTCGCCTTGCCCAGCCTGCAATGGTTACCGTCTAAAACCAGAAGCACTCGCTATAAAAATTCACGGAATGCACATTGGACAGATATCAGAACTGTCCATTTTAAAAGCAAGTGATTGGTTTTCAAACATCCATCAATATCTCAATGAAAAACAGCGTAATATATCAACACGGATTTTAAAAGAAATCTGTGAGCGCTTAGCATTTCTGAACCGTGTGGGACTCGAATATCTTACCTTATCTCGAAATTCAAGCACACTTTCAGGTGGAGAAAGTCAGCGTATTCGCTTAGCATCACAGATTGGCTCTGGTCTCACAGGTGTTCTATACGTGTTAGATGAACCATCCATTGGTTTACACCAACGTGATAATGAACGCCTTTTAAAGACGCTATGTCATCTACGTGATCTTGGAAATACAATTATCGTTGTTGAGCATGATGAAGATTCTATTCTCACTGCAGACTATGTTGTTGATATTGGCCCTGCTGCAGGCGTTCATGGTGGAAAAATCATAGCTCAAGGATCACCACAAGAAATTATGAACAATCCCTCTTCACTAACAGGTCAATATCTCTCAGGAAAAATGACTGTTAGTTTTCCGGCTCAACGACGTAAAATATCAGAATCAAAAATACTTAAAGTAATCGGTGCCAGAGGTAATAATCTGAAAAATATTAGTGCTAGCATTCCTCTCGGAACTTTTACTTGCATAACTGGCGTTTCAGGCGGAGGAAAATCAACATTTCTTATTGAAACCATCTTCAAAGCCGCATCACGTCATATCATGGGAAGCCATCAAACCCCAGCAAGCTATGATAAAATTGAAGGATTAGAATTTCTTGATAAGGTAATTGATATTAACCAATCACCTATTGGACGTACCCCACGCTCTAATCCAGCAACTTATACTGGGATTTTTACTCAGATTCGCGACTGGTTTGCAGAACTCCCAGAATCAAAAGCTCGCGGTTATCAAGCTGGACGTTTCTCATTCAATGTTAAAGGAGGACGTTGTGAAGCATGTCAAGGAGATGGTGTTATCAAAATCGAAATGCATTTTTTACCTGATGTCTATGTTACTTGCGACGTATGCCAAGGGAAGCGCTATAATAGAGAAACACTTGAAGTGAAATTTAAAGGAAAATCCATTGCTGATATACTTGATATGACAGTCGAAAAAGCAGAAGAATTTTTCCAAGCTATCCCTACTATTCATAAAAAAATAGGAATCCTTGTTAAAGCCGGTCTTGGTTATATTAAAATCGGGCAACAAGCTACAACACTTTCTGGTGGTGAAGCCCAGCGCGTAAAACTTGCTAAAGAACTTTCACGCAAAACAACTGGTCGTACACTTTACATCTTAGATGAACCAACAACCGGTTTACATTTTCACGATATTTCCAAACTTCTTGAAGTACTCCATGAACTCGTCGAGCAAGGCAATACAGTTGCAGTTATTGAACATAATCTCGAAGTCATAAAAACAGCTGACTGGATTATTGATCTAGGACCAGAGGGTGGAGATAATGGTGGTGAAATTGTTGCTGTTGGTCGCCCTGAAGAAATCATTAATGTCCCTTGTTCTTATACTGGAAAGTTTCTAAAAGAGCTCTTACTACGTCGACCTTTGCACAATCTAAAATCTTAAATAGGTCACAAAATTATCAAATGCTTAATAAAACACTAATAAAAAAATAATGCCTTAATTTATACCATTATTACTCTTTATAAATTTTATATTTTTTATCCTATAAAGTAAATAGCGCTACATTGTATGATGCAATACAGTTTTTCTAACAAAAATATAAATTGCACTATTTTTTATTTTTTCGTGAAGAAATTACTTTCAGGCACGTCTCGTTATCATAAATATGGTATATAAATTTTATAAAATAAAATCGTTGGAGATAATTTTGAGTATGAAAAAAATTGAAGCCATCATAAAACCTTTCAAGCTTGATGAAGTAAAAGAAGCGCTTCAAGGAATTGGTTTACAAGGTATCACAATAACAGAAGCGAAAGGTTTTGGCTGCCAAAAAGAACAGACAGAACTGTATCGAGGTGCTAAATATGTTATTGATTTTTTACCTAAAGTAAAAGTTGAAGTTGTTGTTACCGATGAAATCTTAGAGAAAGCAATTGAAGCAATCCGTAAAGCAGCTCAGACAAAACATATAGGAGATGGAAAAATATTTGTTTTACCTATCGATGATGTTATCCGTATCCGGACTGGTGAAACTGGCATTGATGCCCTTTAAGATCTATAAAGTTTTTTATCTTTTCTATTTACCTCAATCCAATAAGGAAATTGAATATGACAACCGCCTCAGACATTCTTAAACAAATTATAGATAATGATATACGCTTTGTCGATTTACGTTTTACTGATCCAAAAGGCAAGTTGCATCATGTTACAATGGATATTGCTGAAATTTGCGAAGATACATTTACCGATGGTGTTATGTTTGATGGTTCTTCAATTGCTGGATGGAAAACAATCAATGAATCCGATATGGTATTGATGCCAGATGCAGAAACAGCTCATATTGATCCTTTTTTTGCTCAATCGACTTTGATCATATTATGTGATGTACTTGATCCTATTTCTGGAGAGTTTTATCGTAGAGATCCGCGTTCTATTGCTAAAAGAGCTGAAGCTTATATGAAGTCTTTAGGAATCGGTGATACAATCTATATAGGACCAGAAGCAGAATTTTTTATCTTTGATGACGTGCGCTACAAAACTGATCCTTACAATACAGGTTTTAAACTCGACTCAAGTGAAAATCCATCAAATGATGATACTGAATATGAAATGGGCAATCTTGGTCATCGCCCACGTATGGGAGGTGGTTATTTTCCTGTTCCTCCTATCGATTCTTGCCAAGATATGCGTTCTGAAATGCTTACTGCGCTAAAAGATATGGGCGTACATGTTGAAAAACATCATCATGAAGTAGCCGCAGCTCAACATGAATTGGGTATTCGATTTGATACACTTGTTCGTGAAGCTGATAAAATGCAAATTTTTAAATATGCTGTGCA
>NZ_JADC01000009.1 GCF_000518185.1 Bartonella clarridgeiae ATCC 51734 | reverse complement strand
TGAAACTGACCACTTATCAAGGGAACTTTTCGCAGAGCCCTCCATATCTTTTGGAGTAAAAGATACTTTACCATAGGTTCCCAACAGACCGAAGTGTGTAATGGTATTTTCATTTTCAAAAGAACCTAACACAACACCAGTTTGTAGAGCAGCATACACTATATCAGCACCATAACCATATTGTAACGGATTGCGGATAGATGAAAAGTTTACTACGTTGCCATAGGAGGATAAAAAGAGAGATCCCTTCTTTTTACTTGAGACTAATCTTTCTCGCATATCAGCCAACACTCTATTCTGATTATTAATATCAGAGATACCAGAAGAGAATAAAGCGTTAGGCATAACTAAATAGCTTGCCATTTGCGGAACAAGAGCTTTTACTCGTGATTGAGGATCAAGATACGTGTTTTGCAATTTGAAATGCCAATTAGTAGGTGGTTCAGTTACAGTCTTAGCGTTACTAGGTACAGATATTGCTTTAAGGATATGCCTATAAGGTAAACCGTTCAGTGTAATATAACCATGCGCTAATTTGAAGGCATTTTCATTTATAGACCCAGGAGCTTCAATAAGTGTAATTCCCTCCTGTGAAGCAGCAATAGATGTATTACGCCCTCTTGTAGTTTGTACCGGATCTTTAACGTGATTAATATAAACTGTGGTAACACCTACTACATCCGTTTTAATTATAAGTTTGTCAGAATCTACACTGCCCACATTGAAATAAACCCTCGCATCACCAACTGCCATATATTTTGAAGGCCTAGCAATTGATGACACGCTTTTTGTTTGCTCCGATTCTACAGGTTTTACATGTAAAGTCTGATAAACACCATCGACCTTTTTATCAAATATAACAGAACTATTGATAAGTTTAAGCACATTAACAGTGGATTCTGGTCGTACTTTCTTCCCCCAAATCAAATCAGTTGGTATAATCCATTGTGAGTTTTGAAGACCTATAAAAGTAGATATTGTTCCCTTACTACTTACACGTCCCTCTAAAATGGAGTTTTTTGCAAGCAAAATCGTAGGTACAGCTTTATAGGAAGGATCCATCCCGTATCGATCATCTAATAAAATATTAGAACGAATCTCTGAATTATAAAGAGTAACAGCACCTGGTCCATTTGAATAAATACCTGTCTCCGGAGATAAAAATTTTGAATTAAAAATATTCACATGATTTATATACTTTACATACTGGTTATTAGTTATAATGTTGCTTTTGTTGTTTTGTGTCTGTAAAAGTTTAGTATTTTTGAGGATGATACCATAAGTTTTCATTCCAGAAACATTCACAGTCGAATCTTTAATATTGACCATACAACCATTATCGCAAACTATGCCAGCCAGTGCTTTTCCACCTATATCATATCCCATAGCATTAAAAACCTGACCATCCGCGTAAATTCCAACCAAATCTGATGTGATCTTATGTCTTGCATTTACCATAGCCTCAAGAGATCTAGTCACTACCCTATTCTCTAAATTTTGAAAAGTTAAAGTGCTTGAGCCTGTAACAGTTGCAGCTTGAATGTAATTAAAATTTAAAGGGAAATTCAAAAATCCCACAGCAGTACATAATATTTTCCATTTCATATACAAAAACCCTTTTTTAAAAACTCAAAGAGGATTTTTACAAATAAAAATATATATGTAAAGTTATTAATCACTATGATGATTATGTGTCATAATATAGCAAAATTTGCAATAAACCCTAATAAACTAAGAAATTTAAGTATATTAACTTAAAAATTTTCGTTGATTGTTAGTTTCAAAATGAATTAAATTTTCAAAAAGTGTTACTTATTTACATCAATTTTTCCTCTGAAAAGAGCAAAGCAAAGCAAATAACATAGTTAATTTCTTACTAAAGTAACATTAAACTTGTAAATTTAAGGCTATACCAACCATTTTATTTGAGCACAATCACAAATGAAACTGAATTTGTTATGAAACAAATGCGATCTCTTTTTATATTTGTCAGAATAAAAAGCTATATAAAGATTTATGAAGTGTCAACGGTATAGTATGTTGGATTAAATAATAATGAATACAGCTAGTTTGATAGCCTACAGCATTTCTCTGATTAGTCCCAGAGACTTAATGATAAATGTTCAATAAAAATTTATAAATTATGATATTATTCTTGGATATACGCTATTAACATATAACAGCTACCATAGTCATAGTGTCTCTAAAGAATAAAACAAGATATATGAGACAATCGCATGCAATAAATCATACTTGTAATAATAAATTATAACTTTATGAAGTCTGATTTTTATTAAAAATATAACAAAATTAAGTTATAATCTTAAAATATATTCAAAAAGATCTTATCAAGCTTCCAACTAATAAATTCCACCCATCGATTAATACGAAAAAAAGAATTTTAAACGGTAGAGAAATAACTGTTGGTGGCAGCATCATCATTCCCATTGACATTGTCAACGTGGCTACAACAAGATCTATCACCAAAAAAGGAAGAACAATGAGAAAGCCTATTTCAAATCCACGACGCAATTCAGAAATCATAAAAGCGGGAATTAAAACTCGAAAATCAACATCAGCACCTGTTTTGACTTGAAGAGAAGAATCAGAAAGATCAACAAATAAATCAAGATCTTTCTCACGAACCTGCGATATCATAAATTCTCGAAAGGGTTGACTAATTTTTTCTATCGCTTGTTGTTCACTGATTTTGTTATTTACTAAAGGCTGTACACCCTGCTCCCATGCTGTATTAAATGTCGGCGCCATTACATAAAAGGACATAAACAAAGCTAATGAGATCATCACAAGATTGGAAGGTGTCGTTTGTAATCCTAAACCTGTACGCAACAGCGAAAAAGCAATGGCAAAACGGGTAAAACTGGTCACCATAATCAATAAACCAGGTGCCACTGATAAAACAGTCAATAAACCGAAAAGCTGAACAATTCGTCCACTAATTGACACTCCAGGAGAAAAAAATAATCCAGCAAGACTATTAACATTTTCAGTCCCTACTCGTTGAGCAAAAGCACCTGTTGTCGTTAACAACAATATCATCAATACAAGACCACTAAGCCGCTTCATTGTTCTACTACCAAACTTGAAATCAAAATATTACTTACTTTATTACCGGAACGAATTCTAGCACGATCTAAAAGATCAGCACGTAAATTCATTAACCCCGATGGCCCTTTCACTTGATCGATTGTGACTTGACGCAAAAACGTCAAAAAATCATTTGATATGTCAGCAGTCAAAGTAGCTTCAATATTCTCATTAGGTTTAATAATTAAAGAAACCTCCATTCGAATCCAGGCATTTTCCGGCATTGCAATATTGGTCAAAATAGGAGGTAAAATAACAACATGGGAATCTGCAGCAACAAGATACTCTGGAGTTTTGACTACTGGTGGTTCTTTAGAACTATTGGAAATTGGCACCATTTCCCGACTCACCCATGCTCCTAAAAACCACCCAGAAATCGCAGCGACTAATGTCAAAACAAGTCCAACAATCAGGAAGATTTTCACGCTATTTTCTTTTTGCACAATGCTTTCTTCTTTTTTCGGCTCTTCTGCCATAAAAATTCCTTGTCACATAAATCTCATCACATAAACAATGTAATAAAAGTTACTTTTGATGATCTTCTATTTCTTGATAATGAACAACAAAATCAGAAAGAACCTATATACTCATTCCTTAAAAAGGTGCAATCTGATTGAGTAATTGTTGACCATAAGGAGGTTGTTGTATTTCACTCATACGTCCACGTCCTCCATATGAAATGCGTGCTTCAGCAATTTTGTCATAGTCAATCATATTATTGCCTGAAATATCACGTGGACGAACCAATCCTGCAATATTGAGAACACGCAATTCATTATTAACCCGAACTTCCTGTGAACCATTAATGACTAAATTACCATTCGGCAAAACATCTGTTACAATAGCCGCAATGGACAAACGAATATTTTCTTGTCGTTCTATCTTAGCATCCCCTTTAGATTGACTCGATGACTCACCCTCAATACTACCAGCAAATTTATTCATAAATGAATATCCCGCTCCAATTGTATATTTGGAACCAGAATCACGCTTTAAATCGCTTTTATTATTAAAACTAGCACGATCATTAATGAAAATTTGCACAGTCAATACATCGCCCGGCTTCATTGCTCGAGGATCACGATAAAAGCTATTAGCACTTGAACGATAAAGCGAATATTGACTTTCACTTGGTGCTGGTGGATAAACGCTCACTGCATTCCCAGAAGCATATCCTAAATTAGCACGGACTGGTGAAAAATTTGGTGCTGAATTAAAATCTTTCACATTATAAGAACAACCGGCTAATGTTATAGATAAGAGAGCGAACCTAATTGTTAAACACAAGAAAGAAGAGTGGCTATTCTTATTTTTAATCTGCTTTATTTTCATCATTATTTTATCTTTACTTCTATTGCGCTTGTGTCTTTTTTGTCGACACTTGTTGCGCGCTTACTAATATCTGAGTCAATTCAGCTGATTTTTCAGGTGGTAGTTCATTCATAATAGCACTCGATACTTTAGGACTTAGCTTAAGTACAAGCGAAGCTGCAACGAGGTCATTCATCAAAGCCAATTGAGCAGCTGCAGCAGCAGGACGCATTTTCTTAATAATTTCAACTAAAGAATTCTCTGCCATTGATAAAAACTCATTGCGTTTATCAAGCCAAACTTTATATTCATTCTGTTTTTCTTCTAAAATCTTTATACGTTCACCAATTTGATCACGCAATTCTTGTAATTGTCGATGCTGTAACTGAAAACGAGCATCCGCAGCTTGGCTCCCAATATTGCTACAAAAACGTTCTACTTCTTCAGTATTTGTCCCAGATATCCCTCCAAATTTTCCTCCGGATTTTTCTTTTATTAATGAAACAATAGGAGCTTTTGTTTCTATACCAGCCTCCGTTGTCTCCTTCGGTTGATTTGACGGATGAGATACAGTTTCAATTTTTAATTTAGGATCTTCAGCAGATACTAATTCCTGTTCTGCATTCTCTACAGATGAAAAAATCTTCTCTGGCGCAGGACTTGGTACAGGTAAATTTTTTACATATCCTCTCCCTACTGGAAAAACAATGAATATTAATATAAATAGAGAAAAAATATAAAAGTGTAATCTTATCATTGGACAACAAGCTCCGCGTGAAGAGCACCCGAGGTTTTAATTGCCTGTAGGACTGCTATAATTGCTGTTGGTTTAACACCAATTTGATTTAATCCTTTAACGAGATTATCTAAATCGACGCCATTTAAAATACCAATATTGGATGGCGATTGATCAACATTAATTGATGTTCTCGGAACCACAATTGTATCGCCTGTTTCACTAAAAGGATTGGGCTGTGAAACACTTGGTTCCTCTGTAACCCGCACTGTTAAACTACCGTGTGAAATAGCAACACGTGAAACACGTACTTTTTCACCAATGACGACAGTTCCTGTACGTTCATCAACAACCACACGTGCCACTTCATCGGTAGGAATAGGTAATCCTTCAATTTCAGCAATAAAACGTGTAATTGAAATATTGCGTGGTTTGTTTAAAATAATAGTTTTTGCATCACGTTCCCTAGCAACCCGTTGTTTATAACGCTTATTAGCAAAAATATTAATTAGATCAGACACACGAACTGCTGTTGAAAAATCAGAATTCCGTAATTCCATAATAATCTGGTTACTATGGTTAAAATTGCCATCAACCTTACGTTCTATAAGAGCACCATTTGGAATACGGCCCGATGTAGGAACGCCTTGTGTTACACTTTCTGCCACCCCTTTGGCACCAAAACCGGAAATAACCATATTGCCTTGTGCTACTGCATAGGTTTTACCATCCGCCCCAAGAAGTGGTGTCATCACTAATGTTCCTCCTTGCAAAGATGTTGCATCTCCTAATGAAGAAACCGTTACATCAATCCGCGACCCTGGAGTTGCAAAGGGCATCATTTCAGCAGTAACAATAACAGCAGCTATATTATTAGCACGCGATGCACCTGCAGGAGGGCTAATTCCCAAATTATCTAGCATAGCTCGCATAGATTGCTCTGTAAAAGGTGCATTTCGTAAAGAGTCACCTGTACCATTCAAACCAATCACCAAACCATAACCTACCAATTGATTAGAACGAACACCCTGAACAACTGCAATATCTTTTAACCGTGCTACTGCACTTGAACGTGACAAATCTGAATAATGCATTTGTGTAGGATTACCACCCGACCCTAACCACGCAGCATCAGCTTCCGCTGTAGAGTTATATTGTTCAGTATTTTGTCCGCTTTCATCTGCAAATGCTGAAGCAAAAAGAATCCAAAAACCCACCCCAAAAAAAGAAAAAACAAAACGAATAAGAAAACGCATAACCATTAAAAACCTACCCTCACATCACCATTTTGCAAAACGGTTCCTGTAACCACACGTCCTGAATCGGAATTGCGAACACGAATGACATCACCAGAAGATCCTGATTGTAAAACAACCCCTAGAGCTGTAATTTTTAGATTATGTGTTTGGAAAATTAACTTTGTTGCCTGGCCACGTTCAACTAAAACCGGATCCCCCAAAGAAGAAAGAGCAATAGGCCGACCTGCTGTTAAAGTACGTTTTGCTACCTTGTGAAGAATCTGTTTCATATCCGTAACATACAAGGAAGCTGCATCAGATTTAATAAAAAAATGCCTTTCACTTAAACCTATATCACTTATACGCTGACCAGCATAAATTGACTTATCAGGAACAAGAAAACCAATCCGATCAGCATAAGCTGTTGTTAATAAAAAAAACGAGAGCAAAAAACTTATAAGCAAAAGCGAAAGATTTTTCATACCATTTACCTCAGATTTTTAGAAATAACCGCTGCCATTTCATCTGATGCTTGAATAACTTTAGAATTCATTTCATAAGAACGCTGTGCTGCAATGAGCTCTGTCATTTCTTTGACTGGATCAACATTAGAAGATTCAAGCATTGCTTGCATAATGCTGCCATATCCATCATCCTTCGGATCTCCTGGAACCGGTGCACCAGAAGCTTGTGTCTCACGGAAAAGATTATCTCCTATTGGCTCTAGACCTACCTCATTGACAAAATTCACTAAACGAAGTCGGCCCGCTTCCACAGCGCTAGGATCTGCATCCGTTTGATAATAAACTGTTCCATCAGGGCTGACTGTGACATTTTTGCTCCCTATAGGAATGGTAATAACAGGCTGCACTAAATTGCCATCCAACGTTATTATCTGCCCTGTTTCACTCAAATTAAAAGCACCTGAACGAGTATAAAAAACATTGCCATTAGGATCTTGTATTTCAAACCAACCATTTCCGTTAATAGCGAGATCCAAGGCATTACCAGTTTGCACAAAAGCCCCTTGCGTATTAACTGTACGAACAGCAGCAGTACGCACACCCATCCCAATCATTGCGCCTTCAGGTATAATAGCTTGATTAAGCATATTAGGAATACCAACTGCACGATCTGCAACATACATCAAGTCTGCAAATTCTGCACGCCCACGCTTGAAACCAGTTGTGTTAATATTCGCCATATTATTAGCGATAACGTCAAGATTAGTTTGTTGAGCAGCCATACCTGTTGCTGCAATTGACAGTGATTTCATGACCATAATTTTTCTTATACCTTTCTAAGCTCTGTTGTGCTCATGTTAAATTTGCATCCGACTTACTTCAAGATAAGCTTGTACAAGCTTATCACGGAGAGCAATTGCTATACTTAAAGACCGTTCAGCCTCCATCACAGAATTCACAACTTCACGCACACCAACATCACTTCCAGAGATTCTACCTATGGAAAGACTTTCTGCTGTTTGTAATTTCGTGCCAACAACTTCCACAACCTCAGATAAAACCTCATCAAAACTGACTTTGTTTCCTCTTTCAACCATACCGGGTGATATTTGTTGTCCATTAAGGCTATGCATTTGCATATTTTCTTTCCCTAATGAATTAAGAACATTGTGCGATGCAACAGAAGTAAGTGCTTCAATCATTTTATACGCTCCTACAAAATTGAAACTAAAACGCATTAATAAAGTGATAAACCAACTATCCTTTTAATAAATCAATCGTTTGTGAAACCAAATCGCGTGCTTGGCGAATTACTTGCAAATTCGCTTCATATGAGCGATTTGCTTCACGCATATCAGCCATTTCTATAATGGAATTCACATTGGGATATTTCACATAACCGTTGCTATCAGCAGCCAAATGGCCAGGCTCATAACGCATAATAAAAGGGGCTTTATCAGTGCTAATGCGTTTAACATGCACACCTTGTGCATCAATATAAGGATTAAGCGTCGCTTCAAAACTCACTGTTTTGCGCTGATAAGGTCGAGCGCCTGCTGACTTTCCCGTTGAATTGGCATTAGCTAAATTTTCAGCAATAATACGCAAACGCGTTGATTGTGCACTTAAACCGGTTGTAGCAATCTGTTCTGCTGCAATAAGACGGTCAGACATCTTTAAGCTCCTCCTTTAACTGCTGCTATTGTCATTCGATGAAAAGCTTTTACAATAGCAGTATTCAGGGATATTTCGCGACTAACATCCCCCCCTTTACGCATTTCTTCTTCTAAATTAACATCATTACCTGAATGAGTAATTTCCGTAATATTTTCAGGACGCATAACGTGCGCTTCCATACCATTTTCAGTCATATCCATATGATGAACATTTGTTACAGCCATAGAAATCGTTTTGTTTTGTAAAACAGCTGTAAAATCATCTACATCACGGGCTTTATACCCAGGTGTATTCGCATTTGCGACATTACTTGCAATCGCCTTTTGACGAACAGATAACCAATCTGCTTGTTTATTTGCCATCTCAAAAAGATTAACTGAATCCATAATTCTTACCCCTTTTACTTAAAACCATCATAAGAAAGAAATCTTGTGCGAGACTTGCCTTCGCATTTTTAAATTTTAAAAGAAAATGAAATTATACCCCACGCTGTAGCATAGCTATAATGTCTATACCAAACTCTGTTTTACCAGTCATAAAATCAAGACATTACTGACATAAACTAATTAATTTGCCGATTTGACAAACTAAATATGCATCATACTCAACCATTGTTATGCCATTATTAAGAGGATTTTTTTACACCTCAATCAAGCAATAAAGCGCTCATTTTTTTGTTAAGACTTGACTCGAGCAACCTATACAAGCTCATCATAAATGGCAGAAAAAGATCTTTTTAAACGGCATTCCTTTTTCCATCAGCAGATTCAAACAGAATTTTGCAAACATACTCTTATTTATTGAGTTTATAGACAACTGATCAAACTCCCTAGAACAATCTACTTCTTCAAACTTCTCTGAACAAATAAATCATAAGCCACAAAAAGGAAAAATGCTAACCATACACAAATCTGTACACAACAAATATAATCTCTTGAAAAAAGAATTCTATCTCTTTCCCCTATTAACTGCTATTGGCTTTTAATAATTTAGCTAATTCTTCATACGGATCACTGATAAGTGGCACATCGGGACTTTGCTTCATCGCAGCATAAATAGAGGGGACTAAAAAAACCGCTTGATCAAGAACATGATCTGTTCCTGGACGGTAAGCACCCATAGCACGTAAATCACGTGTTTCTTCGTAGCGAAAAATCATTTCTTTCAAATTTTTAACTAGTGTACATTGTTCAGGTGTCCAGCTATGAGACGCCAAACGTGAAATAGAAGAAAGGATATCAACAGCAGGAAATCGTCCCTGTGCAGCGATGGCGCGATCAAGAACAATATGACCATCCAAAATTCCGCGAATAGCATCAGAAATAGGATCATTATGATCATCACCGTCAACTAAAACTGCATAAACACCCGTAATAGATCCTTTGCCTTCTCTGCCCGGACCTGCACGCTCCAATAAGCGGGGTAATTCACTAAAAACTCGTGGAGGAAATCCACGTGAAACAGGCGGTTCATGAGCAGAAATAGCAATTTCACGAGCTGCCAATGCATAGCGTGTAACAGAATCGACAACAAGCAAAACATTATCCCCTAAAGAAGAAAAATATTCAGCAATTGTTGTGGCCATAATTGGAGCTAAATGCCGCATCATCGGGCTTTCATCACCTGTTGCAATCACTCCAACCAATTTATGTAATTTATCTTGCAATGTATCATCAAGCATATCACGTACTTCACGACCACGCTCCCCTGTAAGCGCTAAAATCACCGTGTCAAAATGATCAGCTTGCATCATCATAGATAAAAGAGTCGACTTCCCTACCCCAGAGCCAGAAAAAATTCCAACACGCTGCCCAAAACAAAGGGGTGTAAAAATATCAATGACCTTAACACCCGTACGCAATCCTGCACCCACACGTGCACGTTTTAATGCTGGAGGCGCATAAGTCTCAATCGCCATATTTTGTGAACCAGAAGATAAGATCCCCTTTCCATCAATGGCCTCACCAAAAGCATTAACAATCCGTCCACGCCAAGAGCGATCTGGAGCCACAAAAAGAGGACCTTTCGGAAAAACAGAAGCAGAAAGAACAGGAACAATAGTTTCATCATAAGGTTTAATTAAAACGCTTTCTTCATTAACACGAATAATTTCACCCCGTAGAAGCTGGGTCTCGCATTCAACAGACACTGTATCCCCTAGCAAAACAGACTGCGATAAACCACGTGCAACCAATGTTCCCCTTGCTACATCGCTAATAATACCACCTTGACTCACAAGTTGAGAATAATAATCGTCTTTGCGTCTTGCAAAATCAAACAATCGGCTTAAAGCGGTAGGAGAAGGATTTGTCTCAATTATCTCAATATCTGAATCTGAAGCAGAATCTGCTATCTCTTTAAGAGAAACATCTGCCTTATCAGCTGATCCTTCAGCATTGGTATCAGTATCCTTTGAAACAGCAAAAGAAGAATCTATAGCTGAATCAGTTGTTGGTGTAGCATTAAGTAAAACAACTTCTGGCATAGAATCATCTTGGCTCTCTAACATTACACACACTCTTTATAAAAAATTATACAAAACTCCCGTTATCAAATATTTATATTTTTCCGCTCAAAACTTGAATAGATTTAGAACGCATTTCTTCTTGCTGACGAAGCATTGACTCAACACGTTCAAAAGCACGACTCACCTCAATAAGACGGGTCATCTCTATCACACCATTCACATTCGAACTTTCAATATATCCCTGCATAACACCATCACCGCTTCCTGCTTCTGATTGAAGAACAGCTCTATCAGGGATCACCGAAGAATTGGGTCCATAGCGCAATTGGGTGCCTGGTTGAAACTGAAATAAACCAATTTTCCCAACGAGGGAATTGTCTTGATAAATACTTCCATCAGATACAATACGCGGTATCCCCCCCACTGGATCAAGCTGAATTGGAGCCCCTCCCTCATCTAAAAAAGGTAATCCTGTTACCGAAACCAATCCCCCTTCCGGAGTCATAATCATTCGGCCATCACGGGTATAAACTTGCCCGAAAGATGCTTGCATAGAAAAATAGGAATCGCCTGTTACAGCAATATCAAGAGCATTACCCGTTTGTACCAAAGAACCTCGGTCGGTCGAAATATATCCCTTGCCAGCACTCGTAAAAAAAACACGATCACCCTGCTCATGTGCAACAGGAGAAATTAATGTATCAAACTTCATACCACCAGCGCGAAAACCTGGTGTATTAACATTCGCCATATTTTGCGCAATAGTCTCCATCCGTCGTTCTAAACCAATTTGGCCTGAAACACCCACATAAATCGGATTTTGCATAGACCTATTCCCTTCCTGAATTCTATCAATGGCTTTCCTACAAACCACCCTGTTTAAAAGATTGTAAAACCATTATTGTTTCATTTGAAAAAGCTAATCCTCCGCCCATATTCGGCCCTTGCAAAATCATTAAAGCAGGATTAATCATTGTTTGGTTTTGAACATCATACATAGCAGAAAACTTCGCAATGAGATGTTCTAATTTCTTGGGATCTTGTAAATCTTTAAGTGACATGCGCGATTCTAACAAAGACTTTTGCGATTCAATTGGCGATGTAAGCACATTTTCAGAAATATTGAAGGCCTTAAAAACAACAGCTGACAAAGCTTTATCGCTAAGAATCTGATAAGCCCAATTTTTTTCTTTAAGAATATTGTCCTTCACCATTCCTCCGACAGTCCGAGTGAAATACAAAGCAAGACGTGTCCCCTCATTGACTTGGCCTGCTTCAACTTCCAATGTTTGTTGCATGTATTTATTCACGGTAACTGTTTTTGCGCTCTCTCTTTGTGTCGCTTTTTCACCATATTTGCTGAAATTAAACGCCTCTGCAAATTGCTGATAACGCTTATCTACTAATTGAGAAGCATACTGAGGATCTGAAAGCACCTTACGAATCATGCCTTTAGCAAAAATCATATCTTCCAGGCCATAAGCTTTCATAGCATAACTATAGACTTTGTCATTTGCCAAAAAATCATCAACTGACTTCACACCGATAATATGCTTAACATAATAGTCTGTCTCACGTTTAACCTGAGGCTTTTGAAAAAGCCGATCAAATGTTTGTTTCATATTATCAATTGTACTTCTGTAACTCGTATATGTGCTAATCATAGCAAACCCCTCTCTATACCAACCTCCATTTAAAATATAAAACTTGTCCCAAACTGATGATAAAATCACTTTGTTATTAAATAAGTGCTATTTTAACGAGTCTCTGTTAATAGACTAAATACTTTTTATTTTTAAGTTATTATATATCTTAACACTTTTTTATAACATTAAGCAAATATTCTTATAATATTAAGCTAATAATAAAAATTATAACTTTAAAATGGTAAGTTTTACGCAAGCATAAATATTTACATTTCCACAAAAATTGAAAATAAGGAGCTCACGGCTTTGGGTGTTATTATAGGATTAGTGATTATTTTTGGATGCATACTTGGTGGTTATGTTGCTATGGGAGGTCATCTTGATGTTTTGATACAACCATGGGAATTCGTTATCATTTTAGGTTCAGCTATTGGAACATTTATTGTTTCCAACCCTTTTCCTGCTATTAAAGATACGCTAAAAGCAACAATAGAAGCGATGAAAGATGCTGTTCCAAAACAAAAGGATTTTTTAGCGCTGTTGGGTTTACTCTATGTTCTTATGCGCGAAATGCGTTCAAAATCACGTTCTGAAATGGAAGGTCATATCGACAATCCGAAAGAATCCACACTGTTTCAGCAATATCCTCTGATCTTAAAAGATGAATCTTTAACTAACTTTATTTGCGACTATTGCCGTCTTATCGTAATGGGAAATACACGCCATTTTGAAATTGAAGCTTTAATGGATGAAGAAATTCATACAATTTCACATGATTCTCAAAAACCCTATCAAGCGATGCAAAATATGGCTGATGCCCTTCCAGCTCTTGGAATTGTAGCAGCTGTTTTGGGTGTGGTTAAAGCCATGGGTGCCATTAGTGAACCACCAGAAGTATTAGGGCACTTGATTGGAGCTGCCCTTGTAGGAACCTTTGCTGGCATTTTTTTTGCCTATGGTATCTTTGGTCCTATAGCCTCCAAAATCAAAACAGTACGCAACAAAAAAGTACGTATTTACATTGTTGTTAAACAAACATTGTTGGCTTATATGAACGGTGCAATACCACAAATAGCACTCGAATACGGGCGAAAAACTATTTCAGCAAAAGACCGTCCAACAATCGATGTTGTGGAACAACACGCAATCGCTGGTCAAGGTACTGAAAAAGAGGCCGCCTAAATATGACTGAACCGATCGAACAACAAGCAAATAAAGACAAAGTGCAAGAAGATAAAAAACAAGATGTGCTGACTCAACATATTTTGCGTGCTGCTGGCTTATCAAGTGATGATCTTATGTCATTTCAATATGTCTTTCGTGATGCAGCAAGTAATCTTTGTATGCGGTTAGGTAATTATACATCTTTAAAATTTACGACAGATGTACAATCGCTTGATACACTCAAAGCCGACCAGATTACCCAAGCAATTGGAACAGAAGCACTTCTGATTTATTTTAATTCGGATTGCTGGGGAGATGATGTTATTTTTGTTCTTGATGCAACACTAATAGAACTTGTAACAGAAGTGTTTTTTGGTGCCTCAGAGCCCATAGTAACAAATCGTAATGGACGTCCTTTTAGCCCAACAGAACGCAAAGTTGGTGAAACTTTTGGAAAATTATTGGCCTACGCAATAGATGGTGTCTTTGGTGTCGGTGATGGATCACTTTTAATTTTCAAGCAAACATGTAAAGCACAAGAATTTAATGCGGAAACATTTAATCAATCACAAATGTTTTCCTGCACTCTCGGAGTTAAATGCGGTGAAGTAGAGGCAAAGGTAAATATTTTAATGCCACGCAGTTGCCATCGCCCTATCCAAGAAGCTGTTACACGAGCACTTCGTTCTCCTGCAAAACGGACTGATCCTCTTTGGGCCAAACGTTTAAAACAAGAAGTCAGCCGATCGCGTGTGCGTATTGAAGCTTTTATTCAACAGGGATCAATGACCTTAAATGAACTATCTATTCTCAAAGTAGGTCAGGTTTTACCCCTTCCTGCCAATGCTGAAAAACAAATCAGATTACGCAGTGGAAATAAATCACTTTATAAATGTTCCCTTGGTAAAATTGGAACAAGTTTTTCTATCAGAGTTACAAATCCTATTGATGAAGAAGAGGAAATGATTGATGAGTTGGTTCATGTTTAATTTCGTAAGTGCACTTTTAGCTCTGGTCTCATTAAGTGTTTTGATTATTACAACACGCAAACTCGCTGCCACCATCCAGATGGGACGCGAGCTCGCAAAGCAAGTTCAAATCGGGACAGCCTGTCTTGACCAAGCTCTTTTAACTCTGCGTGAAGAACATCAAGAGTTCCGAGACGAAAACCGGAAAATGGATGCGCGTATGATTGAGTCTACACGTATTCGGCGCGATATTGATCGTTCAATTTCCCATATGGAAAATGTTCGTGATCAACTGAAAAGCGATTTCAATCAATTCCGTGGTATCTTAACTGCACAAGCTCATGGACCTTCAGCAGCATCTGGTGCAACACATGCTCTTCGCCGGCAACCAATTATTCCTAAAGGCCTGCCTGTTTTTGTGCAACGTAAAATTCATAAGACATCTCTTAACAATAAAATACAACTTTAAAAAATAAAATTTAATACCTTTTAAGATAGAAAAATAGTACGGTGATAGAATGACGAATGACATAAACAAACCGGGAGCTCCTAAAGGAATCAATCCTACAGCAGTACCTCACCCCACAACTCCAAAAGTTGGAGAAGGTATAACGCCAAAACCTGGAATGCCAGGAGGTTTGGGAGCTGGAGCACCACGATCAGGAACAGCAGCTCCTAATCTTGGATCAAAACCTGGAATGCCAGGAAGTTTAGGAGCTGGAGCGGCAGGAAAAACAAATATTGGAGGTCTGGGTGCTCAAAATGCATCAAACAGTACAGGTGACACATCCAGTAATAAAGAACTCATTATGAGTATTCCTGTTGAAGTTCAAGTGGTCCTTGGTTCAACAACTATGCCAGTCGCAACCTTAATGGATTTGGGACGGGGTGCAGTTATTACACTTGACAAACAAATTGGAGATCCTATTGATATCGTCGTGAACGGTCGTATTATCGCACGCGGTGAGGTCATTGTTCTAGAGGATGATCCTTCTCGTTTTGGGATTAGTCTTACCGAAATTATTGATAAATAACTGATTTCAAATATTATGAAAGAGAAATATGACGCAGGTAAAGCAAATAAAAACTACAGAAGAGATCAATGATGTATCAGATAATATATCTTCTGATACAGAGAGTTCTTCTACAATCATCGATACACTCTCTGGACAACAAAAGGTTGCTGCGCTGCTTGTTGCTTTAGGAAAACCTGCCGCTGCACGTCTTTTAAAACATTTTACACCAGATGATTTACGCCGTCTTAGTGGGCAAGCACATACCTTACCTAATATCTCTCTTGCTGATTTTGAAATTTTGGTTCGTCAGTTCGAAGATGCTTTTGCAGAAGGAGTCTCTTTTTCAGAGGCTGGTGCAAAATTCGATAATTTGGTACAAGAAACGTTGCCAGAAGATGAAGCTGCGTTAGTTTTTGATCCTTCAAAAGCACCAGCACTACCTCAAGAAAATATTTGGGATATCATCAAAAAATTAAACATTGATGTTTTACAAAAACATCTTGTACAAGAACATCCACAAGTGATCAGCTATATTATTTCTCGTCTTCCTTCTGAAATAGCAGCAAAAATTTTGATGGCACAAACAATGTCTGTGCGTAGCGATCTTACGCGCAGAAGATTACATTTGCGCACAGTTTCACCGGAAATAGAAACGCTTCTTGATCAAGCGCTACGACCTATACTTCTAAAGAATAATGATGAAGGAGACAAAGCGCATCACAGTCAAGTAGCCATCATTTTTAATGAGCTTGATAAAGCGGATATTGACGAAATGTTAGCAAATCTCGATAATCTAAATCCAGAAGATATAGAAAAAATCAAAGCCAAACTTTTTGTTTTCGAAGATATTCCACGTTTGACAGAACGGGCACGATTGCTCCTTTTTGATGGAATTGCAGCCGATACTATCATTACAGCTTTGCATGGCGCAGAGAATCTCATGAAAGAACTTATTTTAAATTCTCTTTCACAACGGACACGCCGCATGGTAGAAACAGAGCTTTCTACAGAGAATGAAGCTATCCAACAAGAAGCCATTATCAATGCGCGTCGTAGTATTGCTCAAACAGCCATTAAACTATCAGAACAAGGAACAATTAATCTTTTAGGAGAAGAGGGAACGTCCTAAAGGCGCACTGAATCAACATGTCAGATGAAAAACCCGATAAAGAAAGCCAAACAGAAGAACCAACCGAATATAAAATTCGGAAAGAAGAAGAAAAAGGAAACCTTCCTTTTTCTCGTGAATTACCTATCTTTGCTTCACTTGTAAGCTTTAGTCTCATTTGCATTTTTATCTCCTTTCCAGCTATTTCAAAACTTACATTTTTTTTAGTCCAATGGTTTGAGCGTCCAGAATCTTGGCGTATTAACACTGCAGAAGATATCAAACATTTGATTTATCTGGTAGGTGGAAGCGTAGGCCTAGCCTTAGCTCCTATCTTAATTCTTATTCCCCTACTCAATATCGTTGCATCAGCAGTACAGAATGTACCAAGATTTGTCATAGAACGTATTCGTCCGCAGTGGTCGCGTGTCTCTCCTGCCAATGGATTTAAACGAATTTATAGTAAAGCAGGATTGGTTGAATTTTTAAAATCACTCACCAAGCTCATTGGTGTTAGTTTAATTGTTTATATGATATTTTTCAAAAGCAATACAATTTTTATCAATGCACTTTTAACAGATGCATCAGCTTTACCAGAATATATTCGTAAAGAATTGATTAGCCTATCGCTCTCTTTTACTGCAGCCGTTGTTGCTCTTGTAGGTTTAGATCTTGCATGGTCACGTTTTCACTGGCGTCAACAATTACGCATGACTAAACAAGAAATTAAAGAAGAACATAAAAACCTTGAAGGGAACCCTATGGTCAAAGCACGAATGCGTTCCTTAGCACGAGACCGTACCCGCCGACGAATGATCGCTAATGTTCCTACAGCAACCCTCATTGTAACAAACCCTACCCATTTTTCTGTTGCTTTGCGCTATAAACCACCGCTCGATTACGCACCAGTTGTGATTGCAAAAGGCCAGGATATTCTAGCATTACACATTCGTGAAATTGCTATCAAAAATGACATCCCCATTTTTGAAAATGTTACTTTAGCAAGAACGCTGTACAAACAAGTTGAAATCGATCAAACAATCCCAACCGAATTATATGAAAGTGTTGCTGCTTTAATTCGCTTTATCAACAATCAAAAAAAGTATTAAAATAATAATCTATCAACTTTCTTTCTTAAAATTTAAAAATAAAGAAGCATAAGTTTTTTAAAAGAAAAAATTAATAAATAATATTTAAGCAATAATATATAAAGTCAAAAGATGAAAAAAGATTATATAATTGAAATTCGTGAAATGGCTCTAGCAAAACAGGTCGCACAATTTATTCCAGAACTACGATTAATTGACGTGGGTGATTTTATTGCTTGCATTCACGCAGAGCGTTTCAATTATCTTTCTGATCTTATTGAGAGCGCAACGGAATTGCGTTTTTATCCTCATACAATGCGCTTTGCTCGAAATGCCAGTTATGAACTCGATTGGAATACAACACCAAGTATACTACTTCACATGGAATTTTCTAATGAAGGGGTCAACGCTTTTTTCCGCATCCTCATGTCTGCTGAAGAATTTGGAGTTGAACTGGATAATTGTATTTTTGATAATCCTTCCGATGAAGAAACCAATACCAGTGCTTTCATGAATGCGCTCAATAATGCACGAATACAAAAACCACTTGCGCATTAAGACAAAGCTATGCTTACCTATAAAAGTGTTTATTTACAAAATGAGAAAAAATTATGCGTAAAAAATTCTCTCCTCCTTACAAATGAGTATAAACTTAAAACACTATGCATTTTAGAAATAAACCTGAAATCTGAAAGCAAACGATAAGGTAAAGCTGAAAATTTTTTGATTCTATTCTGTTTTTTGTGATCCAATCACGCATGCTTTAGAAAAGAAAACTTCAAATCATACTATTATTGTCAGCAAAAAATATACAATAAACAATATGAAGGATATATCTGTTATTTGTCTCTCAGATCAAATTAATGGAGAAGAATGCAAGTTTCTTACAAGAGAAAAAATTGAAAATTCTTTCCACAATAGGTAATAGGATAGGCAATAGGTACATGATCGATCTTTTATAATTATAAACCTTATTCAACAGTATTTATATATTAAGAATAACTATTCATAAAAAAGAGTAAATTAAGTACACTTGCTATAATTTCCAGATTCATTATAGATTCTTCAGTGATAATAAGTCCTCTTTTTATGAATCTTATGAATTTTAGTTTTGAGATATAAAATTTGATAATTACGAAGAACATTAAAAGTAATATGAAAATTGATAAAAAACTAAAAAATAAGTAAAAAAAAACCAATTAACAGATAAGAGATTTCTTAAGAAAATATTATTCCCCAAATATAATCCTTTGGGAATTTATTTCTTTATATTAGTCTTTTAAAAAACTGACAAACATCTTTACTGTGTATTTTTCATGCCACGTATTTTATCAACTGAAAGATAATTAAACTGTTTAACAAGTAAATCTTTTAGGACGACTTTTGAAAAACGCTGATTGACATCATCAATAATCCGTTTTTTGATCATCTGAAATTTCACTTTTTCGATTGCACGTACATCAGAATAGCTCCCCCAAAAATACTGAAAAATAATATCATTAATCAAAACTCCTACTGGAATAGATATTTCTTTTTCAATTGTTTTGTCTACTACATAGGTGAGTTGCACAATGACATACCCCTGCACATCACCATCAACCAAAACTGGAACACTCATGATTTCCGTATTATTAGAACCAACCTCTACAGGAATGGGAGCAGTCTCTTCCGAACTGTTAGGGTCAACTGCACTCATTCTAAGGCCAAAAACTAAAGCACCTAACGCCACCAAACAAACCCACAACCCCATTGCAATCATTCTAATCATTTAAAACGCCCAGCATTAACCAAAACTGGATCATAAGTTCCATCTGTCTCTTCAGCGCGAGCAGCAACTTGCATAATTCGAGATAAATCTCTTACTGCTTCTAGATGAATACGAAGGAGTTCACTATTACGATTTAATTTGTCTTGTAAAGACGTTAACAAGGGTTGTATCTCAGCTTCAATATCCTGATCCATATAACGTTTTACATCGTTCATTGATTTATTAAGATCACGTAAACCACGTGTTTTACGTAAATTAATTTCTTCATAATCTGGAACACCATGATTTTCCAGCACATTGCTTTCATAGTCAACAACTTCTGACAGCCCCTTAATAGCAGCAGTAAGTTTAGTCATTGCCCAATCACGACCAATAAGATTATTATTAAGAATTTTTGTTTTCAATGTAATATTTTCATCATCATATTGTGTTACAGACATTTTCATTCCCCTCTAACAATATTATTCAATTCTCATCCTATTAAAAGATGATCGATTTATTTTTATTTGATGCTAACGCGTCAAATCTAGTTCATTTTTATAAATAACTGCATCGGCTAGTAAATGATGATCTTTGGCATCCAATGCCTGATCTGTTTCTAACGCAGACAATGATGAATCCGCTTCTTTCCTCATTTGATCAGAAACCAACATCTGTGCAATGCCAATTCCACCAGATATTGCAAATTCTTTAGCCAATTGTTCAGCCATCATTGATTTCCAAATTTGTCCTGCTTGTCCCTTTCCAAAAATCGATTGTATATCGGTTGCAAACATATTCTCAACAAAAGTTTGCAACACAAAAGCTTCAAAATCTCTAAAAACTGCAGTTTCCTTACTTTCTACAGATTGTGGTTTTACGTGTGTCTGTTGCACAATCCTATCAGCAAAACTATTCCCTTCGCGTTCAATCGCCTGTGTACGTGCAATTTTTTGTAAAGAGTACAATTTATCAACAGAAGTCCGATATTCAAGTGGATCTGCCGCACGGGCAACATCAAGCACAATATCAGAAGGAAGCTGAATAGCCATAGATTTCCCCTTTTTATTTAGCTCTTGCTTTTCTTTGCAATCAAGTTCTGTCTTATAAGATTTCTCTCCCTTTTTAAAGAAAGGAAGAAATCCTTATAATTAAGTTAATGATATAAATACCCAAACTTACGTCAAACTGATATCCCGCGCGTTTTATTTGTAATATACTCTTCTATCATATCATTAAATTGTTTTCTTTTTTCTATTGATTGCACTTTTTTACACTTATCCCCTAATTTTTTTGAACGACTAGAAGCTTCACGCACAACTTGTTTTTGCTGCACAATTCGCCCTTGGAGTTTCTCTTCAGATTTAGCAGTATGATGCAAACGCTTTGCTAAAAAAGGAGCATTCCAAAAATTGAAAGCCGAATCTTTTTCCATCAATGAAAAGAGCATACGCGTCTCTTCCTGACAAGAAAAAAGCTGGCCCTTCATATGTTCTAATTCAGCTGTATGATGTGCTTCAATAAGACTTTGTACTTTTAGAAGTCTTCTATAACGTTTGCTTTTTTGTATCATTAAGGCCCTTTCTTAAGCCAATCATGTAATTCAGAATTAAACAAGTGTAAAAGTTCTGGCATTAAAATATAAAGTAAAAATAAGCCTCCACACATAACAAAAGGTAATGAAATAAAATAAACTGGAATGGTAGGCGTTAATTTATTTAGTAATCCGATCGCAATATTAATCAAAATTGCATAAATAATAAAAGGTGCTGCTATCGATAATGTAGTTAAAAATGCACGCGATAAAGCTTCACGATAATCTGTCAAAGCAGCTTCTGGATTTGGAATAAAAGCCAGAGGTACAATATCATAAGATGCCAAAAGACCCCGAATGGTGATGATATGTAAATCGCTTGCAAAAAAAAGCATGATAGCCGCAAAAACTAATATATTCGCAACATGCGACTCGGGTGTTGAATCAATAATACTATGACCAGGTTGACCGGAAAATCCTATCGACATCCCAATAATTGAGGACATAAATTGCAAAGCCCATAAATAAGCATGAGCAATTACCCCAAAAGTAGCACCAATTAACATTTCAGCAAACAAAGCGCGTATAAGCAGTGCAAGATCCGATTTATCACTGAAAACCTTAAAGAAATCTGTGACCATAGGAAGAATAGCAAGTGAAAAAGAAATGCCAATAAATAAACGTAAGCTCATAGGAATACGTACACTGGAAATTCCTGGCATCAACATTAAACAAGTTCCTACCCGTGAAAAAATTAACAAAGCAATAGTCACCGATTGCTCAATTGAAAAAGATGTTAGGGGAAGAAAAAATGACATAAACCTCTTACCCTTTAGAGATAGTTCCCAATGTTTTAACTTCAACCCCACGAGCAATTTCTGCATGCGAAAGTACAGGCAAAGTTGGAAAAAGACGTTCGATAATCATACGTACATACGGCCGTGCTTCAGGAGATGTGATCAGCGCAAAACGCGTTGCTTTTTCCATATGTTGTCGAATAAGTGTTGTCGCATCCGTCCCAAACTTTTCAAGTTCAACTGGATTAATATCAAATTCAATAATGTCACCCTTTGTATCACGCTTTAACGCCTTATGAAAAACGAGATCCCAATGGCTTCCCATTCGCAACACATTCAAAATGCCATTTTCAGATAAATCACCACAAATCTGTTGTGACATACGCAACCGCACATGCTCAGCAATCAGTTCACAACGCCGCACATGAGGTGCTATTTCAGCAACCGCCTCAAGAATAAGATTAAGATTACGGATAGAAACACGTTCTGATAATAAAAGTTTTAAAATCGATTGTAAGCCTGAATAAGAAAGATGTGCAGGACAAATCTCTTCCAATAATTTACGATATTCGCTCCCCAAACGCTCAAGAAGAATACGCATATCTTTATAAGAAAATAATTGTGCTAAGTTATTGCGTAAAACCTCACTTAAGTGCGTTAACAACACAGAAAGATTATCGACTGCCATATAGCCTTCACGAATTAGTTCAGAACGAAATGTTTCTGAGGTCGAAAAAGCACGCATTCCAAAAGCCGGCTCAGACACATATTCACCTGGAATATTGGGAATAGGCTTATTGCCTGGCATAATAAGAACATCACCGATACGCATTTCGTAAGAAGCGATAACCGTACCATACAATTTGATCCAATAGCTTTTTCCCGGAATTGTATAATCATCGGATATCTGAATTTCAGGAATAACAAAACCATACTCCTGTGCAAATTTACGGCGCATTTTTGCAACACGATTAGCTAACTCAACTTTTTTCGGCAATAAATGTTGAGATAATTGCTTACCCATAGCAATTTCAACCTGCACTATTTCAAGAGATGCTTTTACTGATTGACTTTCTTCCAGATGAGCTATCTGGTTCTCTTTTTCATGCAAAGCTTCTTTTGCAAGTGCTTCTCTTTTTAAACGACGTGGAATAGAATAACCAATCGAAGCCATCAGAGCAGATAAAAGCAAAAAAGGAAAAGAAGGTAAACCTGGCATCAATCCCAACATCAATAACAGTAATGATGATACAAAAAGAGCTTTAGGATATCCTCCAAGCTGCCCCAAAACAGCTTTTTCAGCAGAACCGCGGGTTCCCCCTTTTGAAACCAAAAGACCAGCAGCCAAAGAAACAATCAATGCTGGTATTTGCGTAACAAGGCCATCCCCCACAGACAGCTTAGTAAAAACATCTGCTGCACCAGACAATGACATCCCATGCCGGGTTACACCAATAACAATACCACCAAAAATATTAACAGCCGTAATAATAAGACCAGCAATAGCATCACCACGTACAAACTTCGATGCCCCATCCATTGCCCCGAAAAATGAACTTTCTTCCTCAAGCTCCTGACGGCGATGCTGCGCTTCTTTTTCATCAATAAGACCTGAAGAAAGATCAGCATCAATAGCCATTTGCTTTCCTGGAATAGCATCCAGTGTAAAACGTGCTCCCACTTCAGCAATACGCGTTGCACCCTTGGTGATCACCAAAAAGTTAACAATAATTAAAATGGCAAAAACAACAAGACCAATAACAAAATCCCCACCCATAACAAATTGTGAAAAACCTTGAATCACGTGCCCTGCAGCTTTATAGCCTTCATCACCATGGGTCAAAATCACGCGGGTAGTTGCAATATTAAGCGATAAGCGCAATAAGGTTGCAATCAACAAAACTGTTGGAAAGGCTGAAAAATCAAGAGGCCGTTGGATCCATAACGAAACCATCAAAATCAAAACAGAAAATGCAATAGAAAAAGAAAGCCCTAAATCCAAAACAAAAGCAGGAACTGGCAAAAAGAGAACAGTAAGAATAATGATAATTCCTGCTGCAAATGCAACATCTCGACCAGAAAACTTATCTTGGTGAGCGATATTGATAATTGGACTATGCTGCTGCACATTTTTCTCCTTATACAATTACACTGAATACCCTTAATGAAAAGCATTTTAGCTCATTTTCAAAGCACATCCAGTTAATTTTCTTCGGCTTATCTTTGCTCCTAACTCATTACCCCATTGTGTAAAATAAGTAACAAAGCTTGTGCGAAAATGGTGTTTTACTACACAACTCTTCTAAATCAAAACGAAGATATAAACACAAAATATATCAAACTCTAAATAGACAAAGAATTATTTTAAGCTTGCCGAGTGGCTTATATCAGCATATATTACATCCTGTAACATTACGTGAATCATAAATTAATTTGAAGAGGAGAACTTGGTGACTGATATTATCAAAACTACTATGCTTTATTCGACGCTGATTGTTGGTATTAATGTTGCTATTGTAATCGCTTTAGTTGTGGGAGCACAATAAATAGCTATAGGCTTTTTTGATATTTTCTTGTTTTTGTACTCCATTTTTAAGTGATCTCAATAAAAAAATGAAGGTGTGATAATAAATTGAGTATTATCTTGTACCAGTATGCAGATAAAGATTGAAAATTTAATATACGAACAAAAATTATCTTTAAAATGGCGGTTTGCAATTGAATCCATTAAGAAATTTTTTTTATTTACTTCGTTTTCTTCAAACAACAACTCATACTCATGAAATAAAGACTATTATATCTCTATTGACCTCCAATCATATAAAAAGAAGCACTAAAATTATCAATTATTTTTAAAATCTCCTCTTTCCTTCTTCAAACCTGTCACTGATAAAGAATACAATTGATGCATCATGATCATTAAACACATTCTTCATTTCTTTATCAATTAGAAAGAATAAAAATTAAACATTGTGAAATATATCTTACACAAACAGCAAAGAAATAAACAATGATTAACTCAGATCTTAAAATATTTGTTTCGCCCACCTATAAACGAAAGCTCCATATTATCCATGATATTTTGGAATATAGTCTCGTGCTCATAGTAAGTTTAAGCACCATTTTTTCTGCTCTTTTTTCCTTTGCAAATTATTTCTAAGGTGTATTTTTAAAAGTCAATACTCTATCTAGCAATGAAAGCGGTTGCTTTGTCTTCAAAACCATTTGTGCTTCTTTTTCATCGTGTTGCATTTGCGTTATCAAAGGTTCTAACCCATCAAATTTTTTTTGTCCTCGTAAAAATTGTAAAAAAGAAACTGTACAATTTTCACCATAAAGATCATCATCAAAATTAAATAAATAAGTTTCCAGCACTGGTGCTCCATTAACAACAACGGTTGGTCGACGTCCAAAACTCGCAATACCATCATGTAAAGCACCGTTAGCACGACGAAATCGTACCGCATAAACACCATGTGCCAAACTCGTCTGAGGAGGCAAAAACTGATTGGCTGTAGGAAAACCCAAATGCCTCCCCAGCTTTTCACCTTGTACAACATTTGAACTTACCCGATAGTGATAACCTAGCAAATGAGCTACTTGTGACACTTGCCCTTTCAATAAGAGTTTCCTAATAAAGCTTGATGAAATCGTTTCTTTTTGTCGAGTACATAAGCAAGGAATTTGCACCACTTCAAAACCATATTCTTTACCTTTTTGACGAAGAAAGTTCAAATTTCCACTTTTTTGACAGCCAAAACGAAAATTGTCCCCCGTCACCACAACAGAAACATCAAAAGCTTGTTTTAAAATTACAGTGATGAATTCATCGGCCGAAAGAGCAGAAAATTGTTCATCAAAAGGTTGCTCTATTACTCCATGAAAACCAAGAATTTTAAAAATTTCAGCTTTTTCAGCAGCTTGTGTTAAACGATCAACAGAAGCTGAACCTTGAAAAAAACTTTTTGGATGTGGTTCAAACGTTAAAACAAGGGCTGGCCTCTTTTTTTCACGTGATAAATCAAGGGCTTTTTGTAAAACGGCTTGATGACCAAGATGAACACCATCAAAATTACCAATTGCAAGTACCCCACCACGCCAAGCTAAAGGAAGAAAATTATATTCCTGAAAACGCAAGAAATCGGACATTACTGAAGCATCCACATCATTGCATTTGGCTGATAACCATAATGATCGAAAAAAGCATGCAAAGCTTCTTTATCCACTACACCATTGTGCCTATAGTCATGATGGTGAATTCCCCCCATAATATAAAGGGAATCAAGACCGAAATGAATCGCCCCTTTAACATCGGTCAAAAGACCATCACCAATAGCAAGAATCCGATCTTTGTCTACTACCCCGCGGATTTTCTGCAATTTTTTAAAGGCACACTCATAAATTGGAGCATGAGGCTTTCCAGCAATACGTACTTCACCTCCTAATTTTTCGTACAAGCGCGCCAAAGCGCCAGCACACCAAATTTCTTGATTTCCAAAATGAACGACAATATCAGGATTGGCACAAATGAAAGGTAAATTCCTTCCCTGCAAACGACGAAACATCTCTTCATAAGCATCTGGTATTGCCTCTAAATCTTCAAGAAAACCACTACAAACAATCGCAGAAGCTTCCCATTCTTCAACCAATTCGCAGGATAACCCTTCTAATAAAACCACATCACGTTGTGGACCAATGAAAAAAACTTTACGTGGTGCAGAGCGAATAAGATCACGTGTCACATCACCTGAAGTGACAATTGCATCATAACACTCTATATCCACTTGCATCCTTTGTAATTGGATGGCAACCCCTTCTTGTGATCGAGGAGAATTCGTTAACAGAATAATACTTTTTCCCATTTGTCGAATTTTTTGTAATGCTTGCACTGCTGTTTCAAAGATCTGCACACCATTGTGTACAACACCCCAAACATCACAAAAAACAGCATCATATTGTCCTATCAGAGTATCGATATGCGTGAGTTCTTTCATAATACACCTGCTGATGTGTTCGCTATTTTTAAGCTACCTCTTATGTTTACATATCAATCGGTATATGCGAATTCTTTTATTTTTAATATATTGATTTATCTATATTTTAAAAAATTTAGAAACAATATCATAGGACCAAAGAAGAGCATTTTCAAACTCTCCTCTACATAGCACGTCTTTTTTTTTTCAATTGTTTATATTCATTTTTTGAACTCTTTTATGTCTTTTGTGCAAGATGATCAGAAATTATTATAAATATAACAACAAATTAGCAATTAAGATAGTTATAACAAGCTAGTTAAATAAATTACAGAGTGTTAAATGCTTTCTATGAGATAAATTCGTAATATAATACGAACTAATATTGATTTAATATATATAACAATATTTTTTAGATAAATTATGATATTTAATTCTGTTGTATTTATTTAATTTTAATAAAGATAATAATTTATCTTTCTCAAATCATATATAAATATAAAAAAACTGATGGAATTAGGTCCTATATGGATGATGAAAACAACTGTTACAGTTTCTATCAAAAAGTCAGTCTTGTATTAACAAAGCACACAGATTACAAGAAAATTTGATAGTTGCTTCAAGCAGAAGTTCCATACGCAAAGATTGCAAAGAAAACTATGAACCTTTTAAACAAGTTTTTTAGAAGGAAATGCGAGAAATGTGATTTTATACAGAATTTCATTTTCTTTTTTCCAATCTCTTCTCTCTTTGAAATTAATCGATCATAAAAGAAATTCTCTTTATGAACGAGCATCAAGTTAACAGAAAATATAGGATTTACATAACTCTCTTTTTGTAAAACTATACAGCTCCCTTTATTAAAAAATAATTGATCCATTTATACTCGTGAAAGAAAAACAGTATAATAACACAGGTGAGCTGTGCACTCTTCGCTCTTATTGACAGAAAAACAAATATCGTCATAGAATGCCCTTTTAATATTATATACGTATTATATTTATTATCGAGAATAGCTTTTATATTCCCCTTTATTACAAACCCGATATATCCTCATGAGCCTGATTAAAAAATTTGCAACAGTCGCTTCCGGAACTCTCACGAGCCGTCTTTTTGGCTTTATCCGTGAAATGCTCATGGCAGCGGCTCTTGGAACAGGTCCTGTATCCGATGCGTTTAACGCTGCTTTTCGTTTTCCCAACACCTTCCGTCGTTTTTTTGCTGAAGGAGCTTTTCAAGCAGCTTTTGTTCCTCTTTTTTCTAAAAAAATCACAAAAAATGGAACAGAAAATGCATGCAAATTCGCAGAAGAAGTCTTTGGTGTTTTGTTTTCATTACTCTTATTTTTGACCATTATCATGGAATTGAGTATGCCTTTCTTGGTCCGCACGCTGATTGCACCAGGTTTTACGGAAGATGCTACAAAATTTGACGCAACAATTCGTTTTACCGCTATCATGTTCCCCTATTTAGCCTGCATGTCGTTGGTAGCGATGATGGGGGGAATGCTTAATGCACTTCAGCATTATTTTGTTGCAGCCATTGCTCCTGTCTTTTTAAATATTATCTTGATATGTGTACTCGCCTACGCTTGGATCTATCAACTTGATGCGTGGCATATTGGATTAAATCTTTCCTGGGGGGTAACAGCAGCAGGTCTTCTTCAATTGACTCTGCTGGCAATAGCTTTACGTAAAAGCGGAATGAAAATTTCCCTCCGTTTACCCCATTTTAGTCCCAATGTACGTCAACTGTTAATTTTAGCTTTCCCTGCTGCCATCACAGGGGGGATTACACAAATCAATCTATTGATCAATACCAATATTGCCTCTAGTCAATCAGGTGCTGTCTCTTCTCTTGTTTATGCTGATCGTCTCTACCAATTACCACTTGGAGTAGTTGGAATCGCAATTGCAACGGTTCTTCTCCCCGAGTTAACAAAAGCCCTACGCAACAAAAAACATGGAGACTCCAATGAATTGCAAAATCGTGCAATTGAATTCTCTTTATTTTTAACCCTTCCTGCATCAGTTGCTTTTCTTTTGATCTCTAATCCCATTATCAGTCTGCTCTTTGAACGAGGTCAATTTACCAGCGGATCAACAAATAGTGTTGCTCAATTGGTGCAACTTTATGGAATCGGTCTTCCAGCTTTTGTGCTCATAAAGGTTTTTATTCCTAACTTTTTTGCTCGCGAAGATACAAAAACACCCATGATTTTTGCAGGCATTTGCGTTTTTATCAATATCAGCCTATCCTTAATATTATTCTCATTGTTGTCAGCACAAGGTATCGTCATCGCAGAAATCACCGCCGGCTGGCTTAATATCCTATTGCTTTGTAGTGTTCTTCTTAAACGAGGCTATTGGAAATATGATGCACAACTGATAAAGCGGATAATATCTCTCATGATTGCATCTTTCTTCATGGCCCTAACCTTGTATTATTCTATTAGTTTCTTCTCTGTCACTTTATCATCACAGACCTCATTTTTCCTCCGTGCAAGTACCTTAGCAGGGTTAATTTTTGTTGCAACATCGGTTTATTTTATCATTTGTCTTTTATTTGGAACCAATTATTTATCGCTCTTACGTCAAAATGTGAAACAGCGCCTCTAATATTTCTCTTGTTTTCAGAAATATGCTTCGCCACAACATATTAAGCACATGATATCATAAGAAAGGCCTTTTCTATGGACACCTTCACACCCCTTGTTTTTTCCGGTGTACAACCAAGCGGTCATCTGCATCTTGGCAATTATCTTGGAGCCATCAAACAGTGGGTAGATCTGCAAGCATCCTATAAGTGTCTCTATTGTGTTGTCGATATGCATGCTCTGACCACTAATCCGGATTCACTTAGTTTGGCAGAGTCCACCCGTATGGTAACAGCAGCCTTCTTAGCGGCTGGCATTGACCCTCAAAAACAGATTATTTTTAATCAATCACGCGTTTTTCAACATGCGGAATTAGCATGGATCTTTAATTGTATTGCCCGTATTGGCTGGCTCCAACGCATGACTCAATTTAAAGATAAAGCAGGAAAAAACCGTGAACAAACATCCCTTGGACTTTTTGCCTATCCAAGCTTGATGGCTGCTGATATTTTAGTCTATCGTGCGACACACGTTCCAGTAGGAGAAGATCAAACACAACATATTGAATTAACACGTGATATCGCACAAAAATTCAACAACATTTATGCTAACCGTATTGCAAATTTAAATTTTGGTGTCTCCATGCAAAATGGTCAACAAAGTGAGCAAGTTTTTTTTCCAATGCCAGAAGCCCTTAGAAATACAGCTATGCGCATTATGTCTTTACGTGACGGCACAAAAAAAATGTCAAAATCAGATCCTTCTGATTTTTCACGGATTAATTTGATCGATGACGCTGATCTTATTGTACAAAAAATACGTAAAGCAAAAACCGATTCTATTCCTCTTCCTGATACATTAACGGATTTACAAAAACGCCCAGAGATTAATAATTTATTGGGTATTTATGCTGCTTTTGCTGAAATCAGCAAAGAAAAAGCACTCTTAGAGTTTTCAGGCAAACAATTTTCAATTTTTAAATCAGCTTTAGCTGATATCATTGTTCATAAACTTGCACCAATAACACAAGAATTACGTCGTCTTTATCAAGAAAAAACCTATATTGATTCTGTTCTGTTTGATGGTGCACAACGTTCAAGTCTTTTAGCAGAAAAAAATATGAAAAAAATTCGTGAAATTGTCGGTTTTGTACACAATATATAAATCAAAATGGTCAAATTTTAACCGTAAATATTAGAAATAAGATGACATGCTCTCTAAGCGAAAAAGTCAAGAAATAGATCACAAACGAAAAATTCTGGTTATCATTGATGAAACACCAGAATGTCGGCGCGCTGTTATTTTTGCTGCGCAACATGCTAAAAACACGAATGGTACCTTAATTTTACTCTCTGTTATTGACAGCTCAGGATTTCAACATTTTCTAGGTGTCGATAAAATTATGCGAACCGAATCAACAGCCCATGCTTGTGTAATTCTGGAAAAAATGGCTGATGATGTGCGCACTACTCAAGCTCTTGAAGCAGAAACAATTATGCGTGAAGGAAAAAAAATTGATGAAATTTTCAAACTGATTAATGAAGATCAGGATATCGCTCTCATTGTTTTAGCTGCAAGTTGTCATACAGAACGACCAGGACCGCTTATCCAATCCATCGCTCATCGGGGAAGTACTTTTCCTATCCCCGTTACCATTATACCAAGTGACCTCCCTGAAGAAGAAATTGAAGTAGTTGCCTAAAACAGTACTTTTGTATGAATTTCTTCTGAAATCTTAGTAATGAAAGAATAATGTATGTTTATTCAAACTGAAAGCACACCAAACCCTACAACACTCAAATTTTTACCAGGCTGTATTGTCCTTCCTCAAGGTGTCTTGGAATTTTATAATCGCGAAGAAGCTGCTAAAAATTCTCCCCTTGCTGCCAAATTATTTAATATTCCAAATGTAAAGAGTGTTTTTTTGGGTTATGATTTCATTACTATAACCAAAAATGATGGAGAGTGGCAACATCTCAAACCAGCAATTTTAGGTACAATTATGGAACATTTTCTTTCCAATGATCCTGTTATTACCACAAATGTGATCACACAAACGGAAGCCCATATGCTTGATAAAGAATTTTTTGATGAAAAAGATGCTGATATTGTTGTTGTCATCAAAGAGTTGCTTGAAACGCGGATACGCCCAGCTGTAGCGAATGATGGGGGTGATATTACCTTTTGCGGTTTTGAAAACGGAATTGTTTACCTCAACATGCGGGGTGCTTGTGCTGGGTGCCCTTCCTCAACAGCAACCCTTAAACATGGTATTGAAAATCTTTTACGGCATTTTATTCCAGAAGTTTTAGGTGTTGAAGCTATGCCGCAAAAAGCCACACTGTGAAAGAACATTTGATAAAAAAGTACTCACTAAAAATTTTTTAATTGAATAGAAAGTATCTTTAACAGTTAAAAAATCAATATATTTTATTTTTCCCACATTCCAGAACAATAAGTTTTTTTATGATATAATTTAATAGGCCTTGCCTTGCAAATCTTGTCTTTGTATAAGAAGATTATAAAAAATAAATAAAATGCAAGTATTTTATAAAGAAGGAATTCTAAGCTTACAAATATTCCTGGCGTATTCTATAAGCATATTGTGAATAATAAATTTGCTGTTGTGTAAGTAATGGGATCGTAATTTATAAAATTAATAAAGAAAATAGAATTATTAACAATAATAATCATTATACTGTTGATAACTGAATTTATTTATTAGAATTTTTTAAATGAGTCATTACTTGTCAGTTAAAAAACAACAAAAATCACCCATAATTTTTCCAAAAATTGGAAATTAAAATCGATAAAAATTATATTTCGAGGAACTTTAGATTTCTCCAATAGAAACGCGGTATCTCTAGCATGCAATCACGGTATTCTATTAATATAGAACTTTTTCATCTATTTAAAAACACTACAGAATAATAAAACGCCCAATGATGGATTCAAGCAAAAGAGTGCCGAATATAGCAGACAAATAAAATAGTGAAAAGAAAAATACTTTCTTCGCCATAACGACGGTTTCGTCATTTTTCTTAGCTTTCCATAAACGATAAGAAAAATAAATGAAAATAGTGCTTAAGATTGTTGAAAAGATACCATAGATAATACCTGCAAAATCTATAATATAAGGACCAATAGCGCATATCGCCATAATAATAGCATAAATTAAAATCTGATTTTTTGTGGATTGCTCTCCCCGTACATTAGGCATCATAGGAATACCTGCTGCGTCATAATCAAAAGATGAGAACAAAGAAAGAGACCAAAAATGCGGTGGAGTCCACATAAAAATGATTAAAAATAAGAGGAAGCTTTCAAAACTCACCGTACCTGTTGCAGCTGCCCATCCAATCATTGGTGGAAAAGCCCCTGCTGCACCACCAATCACAATATTCTGAGATGTTACACGCTTTAACCAAATTGTATAAATAACAACATAAAAGAAAATTGTAAAAGAAAGAAAAAATGCTGTAAACCAATTAATGAAAATCCCCATAATCAAAACTGAAAACATAGAAAGAGCTAAGCCAAAAATAAATGCTTTTCTACGACTGATTTTACCAGTTGGAATAGGACGCTTTTGGGTACGTTTCATCACCGCATCAATATCAGCCTCATACCACATATTAAGGGCTCCCGCACCACCACCACCTAGAGCTACACACAAAATAGCTAAAAAACCATGTAATGGGCTCATAACATTAGGTGATAAAATTAACCCAACCAGAGCAGTAAACACAACAAGCGACATAACCCGTGGTTTCATTAATGTAACATAATTATAAACATCAGCTGCTATTGAGCTTAATTTACCATTTTTAGCCGGTAATTCTCTTGAAACAGACATTCCGTCACAGGACCTTTTTCATCTATGTTATCCACAAACAAACATTATCTAAAATATAGGAATAACCAATTAACAGTGTTTTTAAGTAAGAATGTATAATACACTTAATCTTCCCCATACCCAATACAGATTAGGAATGTTTGTAACAAAAATACATTTTTCCAATTGTATTCAAGAAATGTACTACAAAAACAATCTACCAAATATCGCATAGCAACGCTAAAAGATTATACTTCCATCGAATACTATCCTTTTTAAATTTTTATTTCTGTTCTGTGCATATAAATTTATATTTTCGAAAAAATATTGACTTTGTATTATATTTAAAAAAAATTCAAAATTTTACTTTTCATGAAAATCTATACACAATAATATGGTATCGATTCGGATAGGGCCTTCTATGACACTTCATCAATTTCTCAAAAAAAACTTTTTTAGCATTCTTATTTTTTGCATATTTTGTAATGTTACTACCAATTATGTCATTGCACAAACGTCCAATATGCAGAGTGTTCCTACCCCACAAACTTATGGTGCATGGACGAAAATTTGTTCTTTGCCACCAGGTACACCGAATGTACAATGTGAAATTGTACAAGATGTTCGTGCACAAAAGCGTCGTGATATTACTTTCCGTGTAGCATTTTACAAATTACCTCAAAACAAAGAAGTTTTGATGCGTGTTTTTGTTCCTATTCGCGTTGAATTACGATCTGGAATTATAATTAAAATTGATGATAAAGATGTGGGAAAAATGGATTATCGTCGTTGCTCAGGTGATAATTGTGTCGCTGAAGCGCTTCTTAAGGAGAATGTAGTAAAACACTTTTTAGAGGGTAAAATAGCAACTTACATTATCTTTACAACTCCTGAGCAAGGAATTGGAGGTTTGGTTGATCTCAATGGCCTTAAAGATGCCTATGCGACTTTACCATAATAAATAACTCACTACTAATATACCTTTGCTTTTTGTTTCCTAAATAAAATGAACAAATTCTCAGCTCTAAACACTAATAAAATAGGATAACTACTATGCAATCGCTGATTGACCGTTTTGATATTTCTTCATCAAAAGTGCAATCACTTATACAAAAAGCACTTCATAAGGCCGATGATGGTGAACTTTACCTTGAATATACAGAAAGTGAAGTTCTTTTATTTGATAATGGACAGCTTAAAAATGGTTCATTTCATCAGGATATAGGGTTTGGTTTACGTGTTGTTGCTGGAGAAACAACTGGATATGCTCACTCTGGTGAACTATCAGCTGCTGCACTTAAACGTGCAAGTGAAATAGCTAAAACTGCAACTTATAATAATCATGCGGGACCTTATAGTGTAGCTCCTAAACCGACAAATAAAAGACTTTATAAATCAGAAAGTCCTCTTGTTTCTCCCTCATTTGAAAAAAAAAGTGCGCTTTTGCAAAAAATTGATGCATATTTACGCGAAAAAAACGACAAATTGCATCAAGTAACTGTTGCTCTTTCCGGCTCATTACAGCATGTCGAAATCTTACGAGCTGATGGACATCTTGTTTTTGATATTCGTCCTCTCGTACGGCTCTCTATATCAGTGGTCGCTGCCAATGGTAATCGGCGCGAAAATGGCTCCTATGGCTGTGGTGGAAGACAAATGTTTGACCAGTTCATTTGTGAAGAAAATTGGAAAAAAGCTGCTGATGAAGCTTTACGAATAGCCTTAATCAATCTAGAAGCAGAAGAAGCACCAGCAGGAACATTTGATGTTGTATTAGGCAATGGATGGCCTGGTGTTATGCTTCATGAAGCTGTTGGCCATGGTTTAGAAGGAGATTTCAACCGTAAAAAGACATCTGCTTTTTCTGGACTTTTAGGCCAACAAGTTGCAGCACAAGGTGTTACCATTGTTGATGATGGTACAATCCCTGAATGCCGTGGTTCACTTACAGTCGATGATGAAGGAACACCATCAAATCGTAATGTTTTGATTGAAAATGGAAAACTCGTTAATTATATGCAAGATAGATTAAATGCCCGACTTATGGGAATGAATCCAACTGGGAATGGCCGTCGTGCATCATATGCACATGCACCAATACCACGAATGACTAATACAATAATGCTGGGTGGAGATAAGACACCTGAAGAAATTTTATCCTCATTAAAAAATGGTATCTATGCTGTTTCGTTTGGTGGAGGACAAGTAGATATTACTTCGGGAAAATTTGTATTTGATTGTACCGAAGCTTATCGAGTAGAAAATGGCAAAATCATAGCTCCAATCAGAGGTGCGACCCTTATTGGTAATGGACCAGATGCTATGAAACGTATCACAATGATTGGTAATGATAGCAAACTTGATAATGGCGTAGGAATGTGCGGAAAAGCAGGACAAAGCGTTCCTGTTGGTGTTGGACAACCTCATTTGCGAATTAATAACATGACAATTGGTGGAACAGCAGTTTCATAGAATGAATTGGATAAACTTAATCTGGAAATTTTTCAGTCTTATTCAAATTCAAAAGAGTCTTTTTATTGTATTAACTAAAGCTTCCAATTTGTCTTCGTTTTTCGTTTGCTTAAAGTTGCAACAATTTCAATGTGAGGTGACCATAAAAATTGATCAATTGGTACAACTTTTTCTATTGTATAACCGCCAGTAACAAGAATAGATAAATCACGAGCCAATGTAACAGGATTGCAAGAAATAGCCACCACACGTACCACTGTTGTTTTTGCCAATTCATTTACCTGTTTCTCTGCACCAGAACGTGGTGGATTAAAAACAATGCTATCAAAGCATTCGAGCTCCTTTGCAGAAAGTGGACGACGAAATAAGTCACGTTTTTCACAAACCACTGTTTTTAAACCGGTAGCAATACGTGCTGCCTGATCCAGATTGGCTAATGCTTTTCCATCATTTTCTATTGCATGAACATTCATCTTTTTAGCCATACGTAAAGTAAAAGTTCCTACTCCTGCAAATAAATCAGCAGCATTTTTTGCTTTTTTTAAATGAGTTAAAATAATATCACCCATAATAGTTTCCGCTTCAAAAGTCGCTTGAAGAAAACCACCAATAGGAGATTCAACACAAACATCTCCAAAATGAATCAATGGTTTTTCTCGTTCAACTAAGACTTCACCTTCAACAGATAAACGTGTAATTCCACATGAAAGAGCTGCACGTATCATTTTTTGACAGACAAACTCGTCTTGCACACCACAGCCCATTAAAGCAACATCAAAACCGTTTTCAACAGCTGTCACTATCACATGAAACCGTTTAGCGTTATTTCTTAAAAGAGCACATATCACCCTGATATTATCCAGTTTAGATAAAATCTCTGAACGAGTAACCGGACATTCTTTAATAGCTATAATATCATGAGACCGATAACGATTAAAACCAACAATATGACTTTTTTGAATCACAGATGCTGTTAAAGTAACTCGTCGACGGGTATAATTTCCACATTGAATTAATGGAGAAATAACAACATCAAGGCCATACTTTTTAAACGCATCAACAACCAATTGTCGCTTCCAAAGGTGATAAGCATCAAAATGCCAATGCTGAAGCATGCATCCTCCACATGCCTCAAAATGTTGACAAACAGCATCAACACGTTCTATTGATTTCTTTTTTAGAGTAATAGGTATACCGTATTTTCCATGAAGAGCAACATTAACAATCTCTCCAGGCAGAGTAAAAGGTACAGAAATTGAACCATATGCTGTCTTGGCAATACCAAGACCGTCCACGCCAATATGGTCAATTATAACATCGTTGCTCACTTTTTTCTCCGAATAACAAATATTCTAAATTACTATCACCACCTGTAATAGGTGAAGGAAGCAAACCTTTTGCAGTCCATCCTTATTAAGTATTCGACCAATCAAAAAGCTCTTTAGCAGTTTTTTTTCCACTAACGGATCTTTCAATATTTCTCTCTTACCAACACCCGCTCGACCAATTTCAAATTGAGGTTTTACCAATAAAACCGATTGAGAACTCTTCTGATTAAAGACAAAACAGATGGTAATGCAAGTTTAAGAGAAATCACACTGACTCCAATACAATAAGATCAATCTCATGACCACTTAAAATGTTCCTATTTCAAACACCTAACATTCAAGCCCTTTAATAAGATTACATTACTGTTGTCAAATAAACGAGCATCAAATTGATTGTGACCAACATAAACGGCTCTTCGTTCTAAAAGAACTTACGTAAATTCACCTGTCGATGCATCAATATCAATTGCAGTAATTTTATTTGTTATTACTGAGAACATATCAAGTGCATAAATAAGTTTTAATGCTGCACAAAATACATAACTTTACTTTGTACAGAGTCAGAAACTATAATCATCCCATCATCAGAAATCATTTTTCCAGCTTTAAAAACGATTTTTCTATCTACTTTAACTGTTTTCCGTGCAACTGCATCACATGCTCGTGAATGAGTTGCAAATTTTTTTCAATTAAAAGGATATCCAGTCTTTTTTATACTCGAGTTCGCAATATAGGCCGAAGTTTACGTCCTAAAGCACTAAAAACAGTATTAATAATACCTGTCGCATCAAGTCCAATTTGTGAGAGAACCTTATCTGGCAAACCATGATTTAAATATTTATCAGGAAACTTTAAGGTACGGACTTTTAAACCATGCTCTAAGAGCCCTTCTTGCGACAAAAACTGCAGTAAGTGTGCTCCAAATCCACCTATCGCTCCTTCTTCAATTGTCACTAAAACCTCATGCTCCCGCGCTAACCGACGCATCAAATCCCTATCCAAAGGCTTCGCAAACCGGGCATCTGCAACAGTCGTAGACAATCCTTCTACCACTAATTCGTCAGCTGCGACCAATACTTCAGACAATCGTGTTCCAAAACAAACCAGAGCGATCTTACTTCCTTCACACAAAACCCGCCCTTTCCCAATTTCAAGCAATTCACCCCGCTGCGGCAAATCCATACCAATACCCTCACCACGCGGATAACGAAAAGAAATGGGTCCCTGATCATAAGCTGCCGCAGTACGCACCATATGCATAAGTTCAACCTCATCAGAAGGTGCCATAATCACAAAATCAGGAAGAGTTGCCAAAAAAACAATATCAAAACTCCCCGCGTGCGTTGCACCATCTGCTCCAACAAAGCCTGCTCTATCAATGGCAAAACGCACCGGTAATTTTTGGAGCGATACATCATGGATAATCTGATCATAAGCACGCTGTAAAAAAGTAGAATAGATCGCAACAAAGGGTTTATATCCCTCACTGGCAATACCTGCAGCAAAAGTTACAGCATGCTGCTCAGCAATACCAACATCAAACATCCTTTTTGGAAATTTTTCAGCAAAAAAGTCAAGTCCTGTTCCATTTGGCATTGCTGCCGTGATGCCAACAATTTTATTATCATGTGTAGCCTCCTCTATTAAAGCTTTAGAGAACACTTTAGTATAAGAAAGAGAGTTACTTTGTGCTTTAACTTGTTTACCTGTAATGACATCAAAACGATTAACACCATGATATTTATCAGATGATGCTTCTGCAGGTGCGTATCCTTTGCCTTTATGCGTTACCACATGCACTAAAACAGGACCATCAGGACATTCGCGAACATTTTTCAACACAGGCAACAAATGCCCAAAATTATGACCATCTATCGGTCCAACATAGTAAAAACCAAGCTCATCAAATAAGGTTCCCCCAACAAAAAAACTACGCGCAAATTCTTCTGAATAACGTGCTTTCTCCAAAAAGAATTTTGGTAATTTTTTGCTTAAAATCTTTATCCGTTGACGTAAGTTACGATAAGATGGACGGGAAACCAATCGTGCAAGATGAGCACTCATAGCACCAGTAGGAGGTGCAATAGACATATCATTATCATTAAGGATAACAATCAAGCGTGCATCTAAAGCACCAGCATTATTCATCGCTTCATAAGCCATACCTGCAGATATAGCACCATCACCAATCACAGAAATAATGTTGCGTCTTTCCTCAGCTTTCAATGCACTAACCATCGCCATACCAAGACCAGCTGAAATTGAAGTAGAAGAATGGCCAGCACCAAATGGATCATACACACTTTCTGAACGCTTTGTAAAACCTGATAGACCACCCTCTTGACGCAATGTGCGAATTCTATCTCTGCGACCAGTTAAAATTTTATGGGGATAGGTTTGATGACCTACATCCCAAATAATCCTATCATCAGGTGTATTAAAAACATAATGTAGCGCAATAGTGAGTTCAATGACACCGAGACCCGCCCCAAGATGACCGCCCGTTACAGAAACCGTATCAATTGTTTCAGTGCGCAATTCATGAGCTAACTGTAGCAAATTAGACTCAGGTAACGCCCGCAAATCTTGTGGCAAATGTATCAGATCAAGTAACGGCGTTAATGGGCGAGACAAAAAGAACTCCTTTTTTAGTATAGAGCAATAATTATGTTATTTTGTTCTTTTGATATCTTTTTAGAATCCATACCTTAACTTAACAAGTGTTTCAATTGCTGGTTCTTTATAAAAAATTGCTATGTATGAACAGAATATAAAAAAATAAATAATAATGTAGATATCATCATGTATGTGAATATTCAATGAAGTGTAAAGAATTCTCATCATAACAGTCTATACACTGCATAATCATAATAACGTTTTTATCAATCACTTATTATAAAGAAAAAAGAACAATATTGATAAAAACAATGAGTGATAATTAATTGATATAATTACAATTATAAGCATATGTTTTGAGGATTCATACAAACCCTTTTGACTCATTTATGTTAAGAAATGAGATTAATAAAATCTGTTTCACATAAGTTTTTTGTACTTCTTGCGCTTAATAAAACAAAAAAATTACTTATATCATTCAGGATCCAGTGGTTCTACACCTTCCGGTTTCCCCTCACCTGAAAGTTGAATTTTTTCAACTTTAGCTTCAGCTACTTTTAGTAATCTATCGCAATGATTTTTAAGAGCTTCACCACGTTCATAAATATCAATCGATTGCTCTAAAGGAACATCTCCACGTTCTAAATTTTCGACGATCGCTTCAAGTTGCTTAAGTGCTTCCTCAAAACTCAACGTAGCAATATCTCCTTTGTTTTCTTCTTGTTTCATGTAATCCTCACAATATATCTATATCTGTTCTAGATATACGAATTCCAAAACCTTCTAAACCAACATAATGACGTTCTTTAGAAGCGTAGACAATAACAGAACTAATCCCTAAATGTCTCAAAATTTGCGCTCCTAAACCAATTTGGCGCCACTCTTTTTCACGTTCAATCGCCTGAATATGACTTTCTAAATCTTTTGTTGTTATTTCCTGATCATTAATAGCTGATTGACAACCAACACCAACAGAACCTCCTCGCAGATAAACAAATACACCGCGTTTCTCTTCTTCTATCATACGACGCATAATAACTTCAATATTTGACGCTCGACCAAAAACATCATTCAAAATGTTTTCACGGTGCAAACGTACCGGAATATCCTCACCATCACGGATATCACCAAAAACAATCGCAACATGCTGAACTGTTTCCCAAGGAAGTTGATAACTTTGGACCACAGCTGGCCCTACAGATGTTTCAATTTGCATTTCTCCGACATGTTTTATTAGCGTCTCTTTACGCCGGCGATAAGCAATAAGATCAGCAACTGTTATGGTATGCAACTGATGATCCTGTGCAAATTTTATAACCTCATCTCCATGTTTGACACTCCCATCATCATTGACTAATTCACCAATAACACCAACCGGTGGCAAACCAGATAATTTACATAAATCAACTGCAGCCTCAGTATGTCCTGACCGCATCAAAACACCACCTTCATGTGCAATTAAAGGAAAAATATGCCCCGGACGCACAAAATCATTAGCATTAGCATTTGGATTAGCAAGATTACGCACTGCTAATGTACGGTCATGCGCTGAAATCCCTGTTGTTATTCCATATTTAAAATCAACAGTAACAGTAAACTTAGTACAGTACATTGAATCATTATCTGACACCATAGGAGTTAAATTCAATCGTTGTGCTTCCTCCTTTGGTAAGGGCGTACAAATAATACCCGATGTATAGCGCATGATAAATGCCATTTTTTCTTCTGTACAATGGATAGCAGCAACGATTAAATCGCCTTCATTTTCACGATCATCGTCATCCATAACCACAACAATTTCACCGCGTTCAAAAGCCTGAATAGCAGAAACAACTTTTTTCTGATTATAAACCATTGCTTTTCCTTCCTATACAACCAACTTGACCGCGATTCCTCAGATAATGATCAGCAATAGCACAAGCAACCATTGCTTCACCAACAGGAACAGCACGAATCCCAACACATCGATCATAGCGCCCCTTTGTTATAACATCTACGTTGTTGCCATCAACATCAATTGAATGACAGGAGGCTAAGATCGATGATGTGGGCTTAACTGCAAAACGAACAACAATCGGTTGTCCATTTGATATTCCACCTATAATGCCTCCAGCATGATTAAATAAAACAGTGGTTTTTCATCACTTCCCACTCGCATTTCATCTACATTCTCTTTACCTGTCAAAAGAGCAGCAGCAAAACCATCACCAATTTCAACACCTTTAATTGCATTAATTGACATTAAAAATGATGCAATGTCTTGATCAAGTTTTGCATAAATAGGTGCTCCTAACCCTGGTGGAACATTTTCTGCAATAATCTCAACAACAGCACCAGCGGACGATCCATCTTTAAGTAATTTATCCATATACTTAGCGAAAACGCATGCTGCTTCAGCATCAGGTGTAAAAAAAGAATTATTATCAATCTCTGACCAATTCCATCGACTACGATTAATATGATGAGGGCCAATCGCTATCACAGCGCCCCGTACAATCAAACCAGGAACAACTTTGCGTGCAAAAGCACCTGCCGCAACACGTGCTACTGTTTCGCGCACTGAAGCATGCCCACCACCACGATAATCACGAATTCCATATTTAACATCATATGTAAAATCTGCATGACCTGGACGATAATGATGAACAACTGCATCATAATCCTCTGATCGTTGATTCGTATTCCGGATAAGAATTGAAACTGGTGTTCCTGTTGTTACTAATGTTGCACTATCACCTTGAGTTACAACTCCTGAGAGGATCTCTACTTGATCTAATTCTTGACGTCGTGTTGTATATTTTGACTGTCCTGGTCGACGTTTATCAAGATATGCTTGAATTTCTGCAAGAGTGAAAGAAATCCCTCGAGGACAACCATCAATAACACACCCAACAGAAACTCCATGACTCTCACCCCATGTTGTCACACGAAACAAATGACCAAATGTATTATGCGACATGGAAACAGTCCCATTTTTTCTTCAAATACACGCAACTATAGTTTAAAAATACACATAGCCATAGTGCGTTGAGCTACACGCTATATCATCTCACCAAGGCTATTATTGACCGTTTCAACTTTAGTCAAAGTGTTTCTGACAAAATAAAATTTATCAAGCAAACCCTACTCTTTAACAACAGAAATATCTGGTGCATCAACAGCCTTCATGCCTATAATATTATACCCTGAATCCACATGGTGCACCTCTCCCGTAACAGAACGAGATAAATCCGAAAGAAAGTATAGCGCGGAATCACCGACCTCTTCTATTGTCACTGTACGACGTAAAGGAGCATTATACTCATTCCATTTAAGAATATAACGAAAGTCACCAATACCAGAAGCAGCCAATGTTTTTATAGGACCTGCTGACAAGGCATTAACACGAATATTCTTCGGTCCTAAATCTACAGCTAAATATTTTACGCTAGCCTCAAGAGCAGCCTTAGCAACCCCCATCACATTATAGTTAGGCACAACTTTCTCAGCACCATAATAAGTCAGTGTTAAAATTGAACCACCATCTGGCATCAATTTTTCTGCACGCTGCGTAAGAGCTGTCAAAGAATAAACGGAAATATTCATTGTCATCATAAAATTTGATTCGCTGACATCAATATAACGACCACTTAATTCATCTTTGTTAGAAAAACCAATAGCATGAACTAAAAAATCAAGCTTACCCCATCTTCTCTCTATTTCACTAAAGACTGAATCAATAGATGCACTATCAGACACATCACAATGACCGCAAACAATCCCTTTTACTTCCTCGGCCAAAGGCTCAACACGCCTCTTCAGTGCCTCACCTTGATAGGTAAAAGCAAGCTCTGCCCCTGCAGCACTAGCTGCTTTAGTTATCCCCCAAGCGATAGATCGATTATTGGCTAACCCCAAAATTAGACCACGCTTACCGCATAATAAATCATTACTATTAGCCATTAGCATTGCCTCATCGCAACTAGAAATTAATATTATTCACTTGCCTATGGCACAGGTAAACTTTTTCTTCAAGCAGTTGGTTAAAAATCAAATTAAAACTATATTTTGTATCATAAGAAATTTTAACTTTTCTACATTTGAAAAAACTGTTCTAATGCAGGGTCTGCTTCTGGTAACATGATACGAACATGCACATAAAGATCATCTCTTTCTCCGTTTTTTAAATGAAGCCCTTTTCCTTTTAACCGTAAAACACGATCAGAACTTGACCATGCGGGAATTGTTACAACAACACGCCCTTCTAATGTCTGAACTTCTTCTTTTGATCCCAAAACAGCGTGTTTAAGAGGAACTGGCAAATCAAGATGAAGTGCCCTTCCTTCAACCCGCAAACGAGAATGTTTCTGAATTTGAACAGTTACCAAAGCATCTCCTGATCGCCCATATGGTACTTTTTCTCCCTGCCCTTTTAAACGAATAGTTTGTCCGTCCTCAATATAAGTTGGTAGTTTAATTTTTAATTTTTTTCCATTAGGAAAAATTGTTTCCACCTTTTCTGCACCAACCATCTGCTCTAAGGTTACTGAAATACTTGTACGAATATGGGCGCCTTGTTGAGACTGATTATATTGTGTAGAATTCGAAAAATTTCTCCCTCTTCCAAATAAATCACGAAAAATATCGCTTGCATCAAAATCTACACCACCTGAAAAACCAAAATCGCCCCCTCTTGCGCCTCCCGAAAAAGGATTATGTCCATCTCTAAAATGTCCTCCAGCATTATAAGTTTTATGAATCGGTTTTCCTTCTGCATCAATTTCGCCGCGATCAAATTGTATCTTTTTATCTTTATCTCCTATAATTTCATAGGCTTGATTCACTTCAGCAAACTTTTCTTTAGCTTTCGCATCACCCATATTATGATCTGGGTGATATTTCTTCGCTAATTTTCTGAATGCAGATTTAATCTCTTGCGGTTTTGCAGTGCGCGCCACACCTAGAACCGTATAGGGATCACGCATATTGTCCTCTTTCCAGCTTTGCCATTTTTTAATATCAACCGGTATATTGTTAGTATCTTTATTTTTGAATCAATCTATCTAAAGTAATTTTTACTTTATCTATATGTTTATGAAGAAATGAAAATACCATATGGAATAAATATTTTTTATATCCAATGTAATGTATTACAGCCCACACTAAAATTAGCATCATTGAAAAATCATGATAAAAACATGTAATATTATTAATTTTTCAAAATAAAAAAGAACAACCTTTTATCATCATTAGAAAAAACGAACCAGACAATCTTTCATTCACGCTAATTGATACAAGTCCATTATGAACAACACAAAACAAACAAATGATAATTTTGTTCCAATACAAGAACCCTTCGTACTTTTTACACGCTGGCTTGAAGAAGCAATAATAAGCGAAATCAACGACCCCAATGCTATGGCTTTAGCAACAGTAGATGTAACAGGATTACCTAATGTTCGCATGGTTCTTCTCAAAGATTTTAGTCCTAAAGGATTTACTTTCTATACAAACTACGAAAGTTGCAAAGGACAAGAAATTTTAGCATCAATGAAAGCATCGTTAGGCTTTCACTGGAAATCACTTCGTCGTCAAGTTAGAATCAGAGGAAGCATTGAAAAAGTCAGTCCTGAAGAAGCAGATGCATATTTTCAATCACGTCCACGTGGAAGCCAAATTGGTGCATGGGCATCTAAACAATCTCAAATATTAGAAAACCGTTCTGTTCTTGAAAAAGCAGTCACTGAATATACTGCACGCTATGCTGTAGGAAACATCCCACGCCCACCTTATTGGTCTGGTTTCTGTGTCAACCCTTTTTCTATTGAATTCTGGTGCGATCGTCCATTTCGTTTACATGATCGCCTACTCTTTACACGAGATTCTATTCAGCAAAACAATTGGAAAAAGCAAAAACTCTATCCATGATTTTCAAGTCTTTAAAGTAATACGTTTTCTTCTATATTATAATGAATTTCCGTCTCAATAACATTATATATTAATATTTCTATAATGTCACGAAATCACAGAGTATAATATCATCGAAATTCCTCCACATATCAAACCTGCAAAGATCAAAAAACCAACAAACGAATTAGACTTGAAAAGCTGTAAACATTGTAAACCATTGTCGATATCAATAACTTTAATTTGTATAAACATATGGACAGCTGCAATAAAAATCCCTAAAAAACTCAGAATGGGGACTTGCGCCAAATAAAATGCTAAGCTGGTTAATATTACAAAACCACTATATAAAATTGCCAATGCATATTTAGTTCTTTTCCCAAAGAGAAGTGCTGTAGAACGAACACCAACAATCACATCATCGTCTTTATCTTGGTGAGCATAAATTGTATCATACCCTATCGTCCACAGAATTGAACCTATATAAAGCACTATTGGCGCCGAACTTAAACTCCCATGCACAGCAGCCCATCCCATTAATGCTCCCCAATTAAATGCAATACCTAAAAAGAATTGCGGCCAATTTGTGATACGTTTCATAAAAGGATAAAGTGCAACTGCTACCAATGATGAAAGACCTAAAAAAAAGGTAAATACATTAAATTGCAATAAAACACCTAAACCTATAACACATTGTATTAATATGAAAACTTTTGCTTGAAACCGACTTACTTGCCCCGTAGGCAATGGACGAGAACGTGTCCGTTCTATTTGAGAATCAATTTCTTGATCAACAAGATCATTCCATGTACAGCCAGCACCCCGCATAGCTATGGAGCCTAGGAAAAATAAAAAAAGATACCAAACCCAATTAATGATAATCGACAAAAGAGATAATTGTGACATTTCACAAGAAAAAATAGCCATAGTTGTTGACCAAAAACAAGGCCACATCAATAACTTCCACCCAATAGGCCTATCCCATCGTGCTAATTGAGCATATAACCATAAAGAACAAGGAAGCAAATCGTAAACCCACTGTTTTGGAGCTGCATCTATAACTCGTCCCTGCTTTTCATAGGATTGAATATGCAAAATATCTTTACTTTTTTTCATTAAATGATTTTACTTTTATACTTGCGATAGAAACATTTCATTCTTATGACAGACAATCAATTTAACCATCTTTTATGATAGGAGCAAGTAATGAACGTTCTTCTTATAGGATCAGGTGGACGAGAACATGCTTTAGCATGGAAAATAGCAGCGTCACCACTGCTAACGAAATTATATTGTACTCCTGGAAATCCTGCAACAATGGAATTTGGTGAAAATATCGATTTGGACATTGATGATCATTGTAGTGTCATTAATTTTTGTAAAAAAAATGCCATTGATCTTGCAGTTGTCGGTCCAGAAGCTCCATTAGTGGCGGGTATAACAGATGCTCTTAATGCTGCTCATATTTGTGTATTCGGACCGAATCAAAAAGCTACTCAGCTAGAAGGCTCAAAAGGTTTTACAAAAGACTTGTGTTATAGAAATAACATTCCTACAGCTCCCTATCAACGATTCGATAATGCTTCGAAAGCTAAATCTTATATTCATCAACAAGGTATTCCTATAGTTATTAAAGCTGATGGCTTAGCTGCCGGTAAAGGTGTTGTGGTTGCTATGACAATAGAAGAAGCCTTTGATGCAATTGATGCCTGTTTTGAAGGTACATTCGGCGATGCAGGCAAAGAAGTCGTTGTTGAAGCTTTTCTAGAAGGAGAAGAAGCAAGTTTTTTTTGCCTTTGTGATGGCAAAATAGCTATCCCCTTTGGATCTGCACAAGATCATAAACGTGTTGGTGATGGTGACACGGGAGTTAATACAGGTGGCATGGGTGCCTATTCACCAGCTCCTATAATGACAGAAGAAATGGTTAACCGTACTCTCAAAGAAATTGTTATACCAGCTCTACGCGGTATGGCTGAAATGGATATATATTTTAAAGGTATTCTCTTCGTTGGATTGATGATAACACAAAAAGGTCCCCAATTAATTGAATTTAATGTGCGATTCGGTGATCCTGAATGTCAAGTTTTAATGATGCGTCTAAAAGATGATATTCTTCCGCTTTTTCTTTCAGCTGCTCAAGGAAATCTTCAAAAGAAAAATCTTCAATGGTCTGAAGAAACTGCTTTAACAGTTGTTATGGCCGCTAATGGCTATCCTGTTTCTCCTCAAAAAGGCAGTGTGATTCGCAATATTGATAAAGTAAACTCTCTCCCTAATGTAAAAGTTTTTCAAGCTGGTACAGCCTTACGCAATGGGGAATTAATTGCTAATAGCGGACGTGTTTTAAATATAACAGCAATAGGAAAAACCATAAAGCTCGCTCAAAAACGCGCTTATGAAGCAGTCGACTATATTGATTGGCCACAAGGTTTTGTACGCCGTGATATTGGATGGCGCGCCATCATGCGGGAAAATTAGATTTCTTGATTTTTTTTCTAGGACTCGTAATTTCACGTGATAGAATAGTGCGTAAATCGGCTAATTGTTCTTTAGTCATAATAGCTTTAGGAAGAATATTAAATTTTTCCTCTGAAATGTAAAGTGCAATAAAATTTGGGTACTCATGCCAATCATAAAACAAACGAAAAGGATAAGTACCGTGTATATAAGAATTTCGAATCGCAAGCGCATGATCATCCCATTGCCATATTTGTTTAAGGCCTATTTGTTGATTACTTTTCACCAATCGATGCGCTTTATGTGTCACTAAAACATAATAATTCAATGCCCAAATAATACAAATAATTGCAGCATAAATGCAAACCGTTTTGATAAAAGACTTTCCCCAATAATGCGCCCAATTTTGGCCTTCAATCATGATGAGAAAACCACAATAAATAAAAACACACATCAGCCACAATATTAATAAATTTAAAAATGTTCTCAATCTTCTGATATAACGACGGCCATGTGCTTTTTGCGCTTCTATTGCCTTCTCTTTATCAAGTTTGAAGACAAGCACACGCATTTTCATTTTTTCTGAATGCTTCAAATATGTAAAATTCTTTTCTATTTCTATTAGATAGGAATTTAATTATCATTGATAAAAAGGCAAAACGCAAATGAAATCAATACACATGATCACACAACATAAAAAAAATTAACATATACCTCACTGTAACGCAGTCTGATTATCAATCACCAAACGTAAACCTAATGAATCATTACAACGAAGTAAAAAACGTTTCTGTACAGAATAAGATGATACCCTGTGAAAAAATTGATGTAAAACAGAACGATCTTGAACCTTGATAATGCTATTATATTCATCAATCATAAGCATAGGAAGATTGTAAATCTGCGCCCATAATCGCCAATCCAGAAAAACATTATTTAATTTTCTAGAAACTAAAAGTGGAATACAAATCTCCTCATCTACATGGAATAGCTCTAATTTTATCGCTTTCCCACCTGAGAAAGTATCTACTATACGTGCTGCAATCCCCCTAAAATGGTGAGCTGGGATCAAACGTGATAAACTTGAGGAAGCACCAAATTTTAAAAAAACACCACGTTCATTTAACGAACAAATTATCTGATTGCCCGTTTTTGATACAAAATATGTCGTCATTTGTGGCAAATGGCACGGATCTAGTCGAAATTCAAGCACCGCCTTTGCCTGATTAAAGCATTGATTAGCCATATACACTGTTCCCAATTTTTTTAATAAAACATACAATCTAGTAGATTTTCCTCATTGGATTATTAACAAAGTTATATAAAAAATTTAGTTTCTTTTTGGTTATTAAATTCTAAATAAGAATGTACAAAAATATTTATTCTTCTGGAATCATAATATTTTTCCAGGATTCATAATTCCTAAAGGATCAAATATTTTTTTAATCTCTTGCATAATTTCTAATGAAACAGGTGATTTAAAATTACGTAATTCTTCTCGTTTAAGTTGGCCAATTCCATGTTCAGCAGAAAATGTACCCTGATATTGCATTGCTAAACAATGAATACGATGGGTTATTTTCGGCCATAATTTTAAAAATGCTTCAGTATCCGCTCCAATTGGCTGTGTAATATTATAATGAAGATTCCCATCACCGACATGCCCGAAACAAACTACCCGTGCACCTGGAATCATTTCTTCAACAATAAGGGCAGACTCAGCAATAAAATCAGGAATGGAAGCAATAGGTACAGCAATATCATGTTTAATAGATCCTCCTGCTAATTTCTGTGCAGGTGATATACTTTCACGCAATTGCCAAAAAAAATCTTGCTGTTTTAATGATTTTGCAACAACTGCATCATCAATAATAAAATTCTTTAAAGCCATTTCTAAAATAACATGCAACGCTGATAATGCATCATTGCCACTTCGTGATGATGACATACTAATCAAAACATACCATTCATGCTCATGATCAAAAGGAGATCGGATACACATCTTATAATCTAAAGCCATTTGAAAACTAAGTTTCCCCATAAGCTCAAAACCAGTCAACAATGTCCCACCATAGCATTGAGCAAGAGACAAAAGCTCTACAACTTTCGCTGGACTATCTAAGCCTACAAGAGCAACTTCTTGCCCTTCTGGTTTTGGAAAAAGCTTCAAAACTGCCGCGGTAATAACCCCCAAAGTCCCTTCCGCACCTATAAAAAGGTCTTTCAGATTATAACCGCTATTATCTTTCTTAACAAATCGCAAATCATCCAAAATACGTCCATCAGGTAAAACGACTTCTAAACCAAGACAAAGGTCACGCATATTACCATAAGCTAAAACCGCCGTTCCTCCTGCATTAGAAGATAGGTTTCCTCCTATCTGACAAGATTCTTCAGAAGCCAAAGAAAGAGGAAAAAAACGATTCATTTCATCAGCTTTTTTTTGTAATGTTTGTAAAACAACTCCAGCCTCTACTAAAGCAAAATTACCCTTAAGATCCAATGATCGAATCTTATTCAAACGTTCCATAGATAAAATAACACTGTGCCCACTATCATCTGGCTGCTGAGCACCTACAAGACCAGTATTTCCTCCTTGAGGAACAATCGGCGTGCACGTTTGACTAGCCAAATGCATAATCAATGATACCTCTTTTGTGGAAGATGGCCGTAAAAGTAATGGCGTTTTTCCATGAAAAAGTCGACGATTTTCAAATAAATATGGTGTAATCAATGCCTGATCTGTTATAGCATACTCGGAACCGACAATACTTCTAAAAGACTCAATCAAATCTTGCTCCATTTTTATTTCCCTTTTGGAGCTGCAGCACGTGTTAAACGATCATTAATAGCTTCCCCCAATCCATAAAATGGGATAGGTTCCACTGCAATGCATTTTACTTTAAGTGAATCCAATTCCTGCATATATTGAAATAAATGGAATGCTGCTTCTTCTAACCGACCTGTTTCACTAAGATTTAGAACAGCAATAGCATTTTCAAAACCTTCAATACGTTTAGGTCCAAATGCTAAAAGTGCTTCACCGCTTTCCACCCTTTTTACATTTAAACGTACAGAAGTATCAGGGGCATAATGTGACCTTAACATCCCTGGAGCTTCAATTGCAACTTGCTGATCCAAACGTTTTACAGACTTCTTTGCCACTCTTTCAATTTCTTCAATAGCTAATCCTCCCGGACGCAATATATAAACATTTTCATCACAAATCTTAATAATCGTTGATTCAAGCCCTATTTTTGAATCTCCACCATCAATAATTAAAGGAACTGATGTTCCTAAAGACGTAAATACAGATGTAGCTGAAGTAGGACTCAATTTTCCTGATTGATTAGCACTAGGCGCAGCCAAAGGACGGCCAAAATGCCGAACAATTTCCGCAAAACCACCTCTTGGAAAGCGAACAGCCAACGTATTAAGACCAGCAGTTGTTAAAGGATGAATATTATGATGAACCTTTAATGGCAGAACCACTGTTAAGGGCCCTGGCCAAAATGCTTCCATTAATCGACGTGAAAGCAAATCAATTTCCACATAACATTCTGCCATAACTATGTCACTTACATGAACAATAAGAGGATTAAATGGTGGGCGTCCTTTTGTAGAAAAAATAGAAGCTACTGCCTTTCCATCTGTCGCATCACCAGCTAATCCATAAACAGTTTCTGTCGGTAAAGCTACCAACTTCCCTTGTTGAAGAATCGTAACTGCTTGCTTTATTGCCTCACTATTAAGTGGTAGAATCATCATTAAATACTATCCTTATAGCGTTCTTTAAGAGGAGAAAAACTATAACGATGTAATCTTACAATAGGTCCATACTTATCGATAGCTGCACGATGTGCTGCCGTTGCATAACCTACATGCTTCTCTAAACCATAATTTTGATAAACTTGTCCAGCGTATTGCATCATCCTATCACGCATCACTTTAGCAATAATAGATGCCGCCGCAATTGAAACCGAAGACTGATCACCTTTAATCAAAGCAATTGCAGGACACGGCAGATTAGGAGGAACATCACGCCCATCAATCAATGCATAATGCGCTGAAATGGCAAGACCTGAAATACAACGCCTCATTGCTTCTAAAGTTGCTTTTCTAATATCAGACTTATCAATCGTCCGAGCACAAATACTAGCAACCGAAATCGCCAATGCATTTTGTAAAATTTCATAATAAAGTTTATTACGCTGTTGGCTAGAGAGTTTTTTTGAATCATTCACGCCTTCAGGAATACAGTCTTTATCTAAAACAACTGCTGCTGTTACCACAGGACCAGCTAAAGGCCCACGCCCAACTTCATCAACACCTGCTATATAAAAGAACCCTTTTTTTTGCAAATCCAATTCATATGAAAAATTTGGCTGAAATGGTACATTAAACATATCTGACAATCACGAATATGAAAAAATATACATCCATTTTTGCATCACTACCCATTTTCTGCAAGCCCTATAGTAAATTATCATCACGCTGCATAACAATTAAATAGTTCACCTCAATTTTTTATATAAATGCACTGCTTATTTTCGTACACAGAAAAATAGTTTTACTTTCAAAAGTAATTACTTCCCTTTTCTTTACTCACCTCCTCTATCTCTTTCCATTGTGAAAAAATATACACATAGATTTCAGTTTATCTTTCAATCTTAACAAAAATTACAAGATAATAAGCTCATTAGTTTTTTGATCGAGTAACTTACACTTTTTAAAAGTAATCATAGTTTCATAAATCTTGGCATTGTTATAAACTTAATTTTTATCAACTCGAGCTTTGCTACAAACCTCATTTTATCATAAACCCTAGCTTTGGTGTTCTAAACAACTTTATCTTTTCCATAAAAGCTTATGTAGATATTTATAGATGTGAACATTATTAATAACGTAGTATAAATTAATAACGTAGTATAATCAAAAATACTGGCAGTGCTGTAAGCTTATTATCTCTATAAATCTAACAGGAACTATTATGAAATCAGTTACTTTCGTTCTTTAACATAGTTACGAACAGCATCAACTTTGATCTTACCCCCCGAAAAGACCCTGGATACAATACTAAGGTTTAATTTTGTATAGTAATTTTCTCTTTATTTGGATTTAGCTAAAGATCAAAGATACCCTAATAGTTTTATCCACCATTTCACGTGGTGGTGGAGGAAAAATGTCAACACGTTTAAGTGTCATCATAGCCAACCAATCAAGTTCCTGATTACCAGAAGAAAGCATAATACGGCTCGCAAAAATATCGCCTTGCTCGCTCACCTTAAATTCTAACTGCACGACTCCCTGCACACTACTAATACGCTGTCCCACAATATAATTTTTTTGTTTTTCTAATTGCGCTTGCACCTTTGCTAACCACTGTCCTGATAACGCATTATCAAACAACGCTGTATTATTATCCCTACTCGCAGTAAATGAGTGCGCTTTTTTTACATTAATTTTCTTCGCTGTAACATTTAGTGTTGATAATTGCTTTTGTATAAAAACTTTACGATTTATTTTTGATGGAGAAGATTTTTCCAAAGGTTTCAGCACTGTAAAATTACTTTTTTCTACGATAGACTCAAGCTCTTCTGCAATCTCGTGCTCCTCTGGGTGAACTTTACTAAGCTCCGACTTTAATATTTCTTCTTGCTTTAAAACACCAAGCTCTAATATCTCAGAATCTGCATTGACATTAGGATGCATAATTTCTGGCTCAACAAGCAGCATAACCATCGGTGGAAATACAATATCATTCATATAAATACTTTTAAAATAAAGTTGCGCTCCTATTCCAATATGTAAAGCAAGAGCACCCCCAAAAGCACCTATCCAAAGAGCTGATATCCGCCAAATACTTGCACCCTTCATAATCTCCTCCACCACCATTCTAAGCTAAATAGTTGATGCCCAGTTCTATTAAAAGAGGCTGTCCTCAAAGCGCAACTTTTTTCTTGACGATTTTTATCATGTTTAATATTATCGCGTTGATATTATGAATCACAATTATATTTGACTCATTAATTATGTAATCAGATTGTGTAATTAGTAAGGCGAATGTTTTAGCATGTGATAACTTAAAGTATTTAGGTATAGAGGGGGTGTTTTTAAGAAAAATTATGGTGAACTATGCGAATAAAACGAAATGTCTATAAAAGATATGTAACTTTATCTATGCTATTATCAGTTTACATGCCTTCATTTGTTTTTGCACAAAACAACGATAAGGATTTTATAACTAAACTTAAGCCAATTGTAATTGAAAAAAAAATAGAAAATCCTTTGAATAAAGCGACGGTCTTGACTGATCGTGAAACTGTTCAAAATATTGATAAAAAACAAATAAATGATATTTACGATGTCAACCATCTTAATCCCTCTATAAACTATAGTACAGATAATAATAGTTTTATAATTCGTGGTCTAAATTCCAATCGTGTTTTAACAACGATGGATGGTATTCCTCTTCCATGGCTTAATGATGGGGTACGTGGTATTAAAGGTGGAAGTTCCGCATTTACCTTTAATTCACTTTCTACAATTGATATTGTTCGTGGTTCGGATTCTAGTATTCATGGTTCTGGTGCACTAGGTGGGATTATTGCATTGCGCACTCTTAATCCTGAAGACCTCCTCACAAAAGAAAAAAACTGGGGTGCCCTTACAAAAGGAAGCTACAATTCTGTTGATAAAAGTTGGCACGTAGATCAAGCTTTTGCAGTGCGTGCGAATCAAATCTTATTGCTTTTTCAGGGTTCTCGTACAGAAGGTCATCAACGTAAAAACATGGGTACTGTAGAGAGTTATGGAGATAAGCGCACACGTGAAAATCCTGCTGACTTTGATAAAAATAATTTGCTTTTTAAAGTCCATCAATATCTTAATGATAATCATCGGCTTGGCTTTACAGCAGAGCGCTTTGCTTACAATAAAGAAACTCATTCATTGAATACTTCAACTGAAATATTTTTGCCAAAATCTGTTTACAATGAGAAACACACACACCGTAAACGTTTTTCTGTCTCCTATGATTATAACGGCAATGGAGATGCTACTTTTGATGCATTTCATGGGCAATTTTATTGGCAAAAACAATCAAATAATCACACCTTAAATGGGTATCGTATACAAGCACCAAAAGGAGATTATTTAAGAGATAACTTTATGCGCAATACTGGTTATGGCTTTAATGCTCATAGTTTTAAAAAACTTGATATTGGTTCTGTAAATCATAAGTTAAAGTTTGCTACAAATGTTTTTGCTTCTAAATTTCATCAATATGCATCGGGTAAAGATAATTGTCATTTAAGAGGAAATGAGCGTGGATGTGTATTCCTAGGTACGAACAAATCAGATGCACCTGATACAAATAGCCACGGTTTTGGTTTGGCTTTCGAAGACGAAATTGGTTTTTCTAACAATGATATTCGTTTTATCCCTGGAATACGTTATGATTGGTATAAACATATCCCTCAAAAGACACCTGCTTTTGAAAAAGCATTAGGTTCCAGAATAATGCCTAAAGAAAATAGTAGCTCACATTTTTCTCCCAAAATACGGATGGAATGGGATGCTAATAATCAAGTATTATTTTATACTCAATGGGCACAGGCTTTTCGTGCGCCGAGTGTTTCGGAGCTTTACTTAACCTTTATCAAACCTTCTTTTTATTATATGATTGGAAATCCTAATCTTAAACCAGAAACTAGTAATGGATATGATATTGGTTTACAATACAAAAATATGCATTTTAATGGTTCTTTCAGTGTTTTCACCAATGAATATAAGAACTTTATTGATGTTATAGATAAGGGGCCTTCACAAGAATTTATATATGCTCGCAAACATTATATAAACCGTGCACATGTGCGTGTTTCTGGTGTCGAAACGAAAGCACATTTCACCTTGATGAATGGTTTTTACAGTAATGTTTCCCTTGCTTATGTAGAAGGAAAAGATCTCGATAAAGATGAATATCTTAACTCAATCCCAGCTTTTAAAACAGTTTTTGGATTAGGATATGAGAAAGAAATTTGGGGAACAGATGTTGTACTTACTTTAGCTGCTAAGCGTGATAAAGTGGAAGGAGATTCTGATTACGCTAAAGTTCCAGGTTATGGTGTAGTTGATATATTGGGTTGGTGGAAACCTTTCGGTGAAAAAGGTCCAGTTATAAGAGCTGGTATTTATAATCTTTTTGACCAAAAATATTGGAATGCAACTGATCTGCCTTCTCCTTCTCCTATACCTAAACGTCAACCACTACCACCAAAAGATTATTTCAGTCAGCCTGGTCGTAACTTTAAGGTATCGTATGTGCAAAAATTTTAACTATTGCTGTCAAGTCTTTAAACTATTGAGGAAATCATAATTGAGAAAAGGGTATGTTATTGCGTTTTAATCCTTACTTGATTCTAATCTAAAAATTGAGAAAAGGATTATAAATATTTTTAATTTATCAGATTCAATTTTTTTTATTATTAATAGTAGCAATTTATTTATTTGGCAGGCTGGGTCATTGTTTACAATGGCTCAGCGTAGTTTTTTAGGATGAAGTAAAATTGACTCTAAATAAAGTAAGGAAAGTCTATGTCTTATACAGCTGAAATGATTATTAAACTGCGTGAAGAAAAAAAAGATATGCGCAATCGTGATTTTGCTACTTCGATTGGTATATCTGAAGCAGAATTCATCGCAGCTTATCGTACAATCGGGAAAGCAAAAAGATTAAAAGTTGACATTCCTATTCTCCTTGAAAATGCTCCTAAAGTTGAAACCGTCATGGCATTAACACGCAATGAATATGCCGTTCATGAAAAAACAGGATGTTTTGAAAAAATTATTCTGAATGAATATATCCCTATGACATTTGGAGAAATTGATTTGCGTATTTTCCCCAAAAAATGGGAATTTGGTTTTGAATATGAAATGATGGTTTTTGGAAAACCTACAAAGAGCCTACAATTTTTTGATCAATACGGTACCGCTATTTTTAAAGTCTATTCTAAAGATATGACAAATATAGAACAATGGAATGCACTTATTGAAAAATTGCTCCATGAAGATCAATCATCTGCTCTTGATATTCTTCCTACTCCTGCACCTATACAATATGATACAAAAAATTTGGATATTGAGAAATTTCGTGACCGTTGGAGAAAAATGACTGATGTGCATCAGCTCCATGAAATTACTGCCGAATTTAAAATTGGTCGACATGATGCTGTAAAACACGCTGGAAACGAGTTTACTGATGAATTAAGTTTAGAATCTATTGAAATTATGTTGAACAAAGCCGTTCAACAAGAAATACCAATTATGTGTTTTGTTGGCAATAAAGGCTGCATCCAAATTTTCAGTGGGCAAATTAAAAATATTAAACAAATGGGACCTTGGCTCAATATTCTCGATGAAAAATTTCATTTACATATGCTTGTTTCTGGCGTTAACAAAGTATGGCATGTTCGTAAACCTATAAGCGAGGGTTATGTCAGTTCTCTTGAAGTTTTTGATCAAAATGGTGAAATGATTGTTCAATTCTTTGGCATGCGAAAAGAAGGTCAAAAAGAATGTGAAAATTGGCGTTCTCTATTGAATGATTTGCCTTTATACCAAGAAATAAAGGTTACTTAAAGGATAAGACTTAGATGTTGATACCTGTTTTGCATAAAATATCAAGCCTTTTTCTTTTGTGTTTGTTGTTCTCCTTTACTTGTTTTTCTAGACAAGTAATTGCTGAACCCACAACAAGTTTTCCTGAAAATGCACGAATTGTTTCTGTTGGTGGCGCTCTTACAGAAACTGTTTATGCATTAGGGGCTCAAGATCAACTTGTAGCCCGTGACAGTACAAGTATCTATCCACAAGCTGCACTCAAACTTCCTGAACTTGGATATATGCGTAATCTTTCACCTGAAAGTATTTTATCTCTTTCTCCAGAAGGTATATTACTTATTGAAGGAAGCGGTCCTCCTTCAACAATTGATGTTCTCAAAAAAACATCAATCCCTCTCGTAATCATACCAGAAAACTTTTCTCGTGAAAGTGTCATAGAAAAAATTCGCCTTGTTGGTAAAGCTCTACATCGAGAAGTTCAAGCAACTGAACTGATTGAAAAATTGAACCGTAATTTTATGAATAATGATAAACTTTTAACAAAAATAACTAACCCAAAACGCGTTCTTTTCATTTTTTCAGTACAAAACGGAAGCGTTATGGTATCTGGAACAGATACTGCAGCTGACAGTATGATAAAACTTTCAGGAGGTATAAATGCCATTTCTGATTATAAAGGATACAAACTTTTAAATAATGAATCGTTATTAAAATCAAATCCTGATTTCATCTTGTTTGTAAATCACAGTGGAAATTCAACTAAAATTGATACAATTTTAGCTATACCAGCAATTCAAGGAACACCTGCAGCTCAAAATCATGCCATTAAACAAATAGATGCCATGTATTTTTTAGGTTTTGGTCCACGCACCGCAGACGCATCAAAAGAACTTATTAATATGCTTTATAGCACAGAACAAAATGGCAAAAGTTGAGAGAAAATGGTTGAGAATATTTCTACAGCGCATATATCTGAAATAATAGAAAATACGAAAGAAAAACCCACCAATCGAGGAAAAATTGCACTATTAAGTTTAATAGCGATCCTTATCTTCAGTATTTTTAGCGCGCTATTCAGTGGTGCATCAAATGCTTCTCTCATTAATCTCATTCATGTAATTCTTACACAAGATTTTTCAGTAGGTAGTAAGACATATGATTATCTTATACTTATCGATATAAGACTACCCCGTATTATCTTAAGTTCATTGGTTGGTGCAACTCTTGCTGTTTCTGGCGTTATTATGCAAGGACTCTTTCGTAATCCTCTTGCAGATCCTGGAATCGTAGGTGTATCAGCAGGTGCGAGTCTCGGAGCTGTATTAGCCATTGTTATTGGTATTTCCTTCCCACCTTTTTTTATTCCTCTTCTGGAATCTTACAAAATTGTCATAGGTGCATTTTTGGGTGGTCTTTTATCAACAATAGTTCTCTATGTAATAGCAACACGACAAAGTTTTACTTCTATTGCAACAATGCTTCTTGCAGGTATTGCTCTTAGTGCTCTCAGTAGCGCTATCGTTGGAAGTTTAATTTTTACTGCCAATGATCAACAATTGCGTGATATTACTTTTTGGAATCTTGGTTCTCTTTCGGGTGCCACATGGTTAAAAGTTGGCCTTATCTTACCTATTGTTTGGATTGGTCTGCTTTTTTCTCCCTTTTTATCACATGCGCTTAATGCACTCGCACTGGGAGAAGCTATCGCTCAACATATTGGTTTTCATATTCAACGGATTAAAAATATTGCTGTTTTACTTGTCGCTCTCATGTGTGGAGGGGCAGTTGCTGTCAGTGGTGGTATTGGTTTTATTGGTATTGTTGTTCCACATATTTTACGTCTGCTTATTGGTCCTGATCACCGCTATCTCATTCCCTGTTCTGCTCTCTTAGGAGCAACATTACTCACTTTTTCTGATACCTTTGCGCGTTGTATTATTGCTCCAGCAGAATTACCCATTGGAATTGTCACAGCACTTTTTGGTGCGCCTTTTTTCCTTTGGATCCTTATACACCAACGAGGGATAAATTTTTCATGATTGAGGCAATTAATATCTGTATTCAACGCGGGAAGACATATATTCTTAATCATGTTCATCTTCAAGCTAAAAGTGGGGCTCTCACTATCATTATTGGTCCAAATGGATCTGGAAAAAGTACCTTTATAAAAGCACTTAGTGGAGAAATTCCTTATAATGGCAAAATGACTCTGAATGGCCATGATATCAAAAAAACACAAGCTAATAAAATGGCAATGATACGTGCAGTTTTGCCCCAATCAACGACACTAGCATTTCCATTTTTGGTTCATGAAGTGGTAAGACTTGGTCTTTCTATCAACCAAGTTAACATCACAGAAGCTCAATTAAAAAGCCTCCCCCAAAAAGCCTTAAAACGTGTTGGTTTAGCAGACTATGGAAACCGATATTATCATCAATTATCTGGTGGTGAACAAGCTAGAGTCCAACTTGCTCGTGTACTTTGCCAAATATGGGATCCCGTTTATAATGGAGTTGCTCGTTGGCTAATATTAGATGAACCTATTGCCAACCTTGATATACAACATCAGCTTATTGTCATGAATATTATAAAAAATTTTTCTCATTGTGGTGGTGGTGTTCTTGCTGTTCTACATGATCTCAATCTTGCTGCTCATTATGCAGATAAAATGATATTATTAAAACAAGGAAAAATTTATTGTGAAGGAGATGCTTCCACTGTTTTAACAACAGAAAATCTGCGTAAAGCTTATCATTGCTCGCTCAGGGTTTCTGAAATACCTAAAAAAAACATTCCTTTCATACTACCACAAACAGCATCTCATTTATAACACATATAATACAACATCTTTTTCTGAGAAAAGGCTTGATTTAATCCGAAAGTCAAAGCTTTCCAATAAACTTTTTCAAATAAAATTGTTTTTTTATTATAGCTATTTCTGTATTCTGTAGAGCAATTTGGCATTTTACACTCAAATTTATTAGCTCATCATTTAGCCATGAAATTAATGATACTTCATTTACGGCTTTTTTCTATAGTAGAGCTTTAAAAAAATTAAATGAAGAAAGTTGAAATTAAAAAAAAACGCTTTATAGAAACAAAAGTCCTATTTTCAGATCTTAATTATACCTGTTTTAAGCTTAAAAAACATAAAAATATACTATGTTTATAAATGGCGGAGAGGAAGAGATTCGAACTCTCGAGAGCCTTTTGAGCTCTACTCCCTTAGCAGGGGAGCGCCTTCGACCACTCGGCCACCTCTCCAACTAAGGTTGCATAAACAGTATCAGTAAAAAATTCAAGATATTTTCGATTTTTTTCAAAAATATCTGAAATTTTAGTTCTAATTAACTAGATCAAAAAAATAATGGAAGAATGTTGCTTTTTTATCACAAAAACTTAAATAGTGTATGAATCACTTTTAACAAGATTATTTCATATTTGTATCTCCAAATAAAGATTTGTATAGTTAACATTATGTAATGTTGTGTTTAGTTCCCTCGTATTTTTTATTAAGCAGACATATTATACACATTATAATAACCCAACTGGAGATCATTTATGAATATTAAAACCTTCCTTTTAAGCTCTACATTGGTTCTTTCTGGAATTCTTGAAGCTCAAGCAGCTTCAGCCATTACAGCAAAGCCAGAACCTATAGAATATGTACGTGCTTGTGATGCATACGGCTCAGGGTATTTCTATATTCCTGGAACAGAAACGTGTATTCGTGTCTCTGGTAATGTCCGCGCTGATGTTGCAGGTGGTGATAATATTGATGCGAAAACCGATGCAGATTTAGCAAATAGTCAAAAAACTTATCGCACAACTTCACGCTTAACCCTTATTTTCCAAGCTGCTTCTGAAACTGAATTAGGAACACTTCGTTCATACGCAGCAATTCGTTCACAATGGAGTAAAGGAAAGGATAGTTCTGGTGGACAACTTCGTGCTGCTTATATTGAACTTGGTGGTTTTCGTGTAGGTCTCGACGAAACAATCTTCAATAGTTGGACCGGTGGTTATGGTAAAGTTATGAATGATGACAGCATAGCACCAGCAGGTGATATACGTACTAATGTTATTTCTTACACTTTTAATGCTGATTCCGGTTTTTCAGCTATTATAGGAGTCGAATTGGGTAACGCTTCAGGCCCTTCTCTTAAAACAAGTGCTGGTGAGAATATCAACTACTATTATATCGATAAAGATAGCAAAATTGTTCGTGTTGATGATACTGATCTTCCCAGTAAACAAACAAAAGACTACAACCCTAATATCTTATTTGGCATGAAATTTATGCAAAAATGGGGTGGTGTTTCAACTGTTATTGCTTATGATGCTTACTACAAAAAATGGGCTGGTAAGGCACGTGTAGATTTTAATGTTAATAATAATTTGAATCTTTGGGCAATGGGAGGTTATAAAAATAACTTAGATTACTATATAGTAGATACAGTAGGTACTAATAATGTATTGTCGCGCCAAAATACGACCATCTACGCAAATTGGGGTGGTAAGTGGGCAGCATGGGGTGGTGCAACTTACAAAATCACTCCAAAAGCAAATTTGAATGCTCAAGTATCCTATAGCGCTATAAAAACTTTCGCAACATCCGTTAATGTTGCATATAAACTGGTTCCAGGATTTATTATTACACCTGAAATAACTTATATTTCTTGGAAAGATGACCGTACTTTTAAAAGTAAAGAAAATAATATAAAAAGCTACAACAATGCGTTGAATGGAAGAAGTGCTTTGCAAAGTATGATTCGTTTCCAACGTTCATTCTAATCTCTTTAAAATTGTGCTTATAGAAACTGGTAGCTTGAAGTTACTAGTTTCCTTTGTTTTTTTTGACGACATCTGTCATAATCACAAAATATCTTATAATCTTGAATTCATTGATAGTTGTCTATAAAATAATAACTTCATTACATATATTATTAAGTGCTCTAATAGTAATAGAGCTATATTTTTTCTATCAATAAATCGCTTATGAATTAAGTCATAAGAATATATTTTTACTTATGCTATTTTTTTAATATTATAGGTTGGTTACTTACAATAGTGTCTTGATCCCATTAAAAAAAACATTCCAGAATTATTCAAAATATATCTTTGCAATTGACATTATCAGCATTTCAGCTGATCATAACTGCACAAATAAATGCTCTGACCGGGAGTGGAGTACATATACAGATTACTAAAGATATTTTTATTGACTTCCTCAAAATAAAATTTCCTGAACTTTGTCATTTGTCAGATGTGCATTGATACAAAAAATGATATTGTGCGTAATCTCTTATTAAAGAATCCTTGATTTATTGAGTTGAACGTATCCCTGATAACCTTGCAAAGCGTTTTTTCACTACGAATTTATAAGGAGAAAGTTTGTGCAAAAAAATACTCCATCAATTAGTTTTTATCCCTTCCCTGCTTCACGCAAAATTTATCAACAGAGCCTTCTCTTTCCTAACGTGCGTGTACCATTACGTGAAATTTCACTAACAGACAGTAATCATGAAGAAACTTTAAAGGTTTATGATACCTCAGGTCCTTACACCGATGAAGATGCGACTATTGATATTACAAAAGGATTACCTGCCATTAGCACACCTTGGTTATCTGAGCGTTCTGATATCGAATCTTATCCTGCCCGATTAATTAAACCTGCAGATAATGGTTTTACTCATGATAAAAACCTTGCACCAACTTTTGAACAAATGCGTCCCGTTTTTCGCGCAAAAAATGGTAAAGCAGTCACACAAATGGCTTATGCACGCGCAGGTATTATTACAGCAGAAATGGAATATGTTGCTATACGTGAAAATGAAGGTTTGGTAGCAAAAGATCAACAAAAAATGTCGGGTGAAACATTCGGTGCATCAATACCAGAAACGTATACTGCAGAATTTGTTCGTAATGAAATTGCCTGCGGACGCGCTATTATTCCTCAAAATATCAATCATCCAGAATGTGAACCAATGATTATTGGGCGTAATTTTCGTGTTAAAATCAATGCTAATATCGGTAATTCGGCAGTCACTTCATCCATGGCAGAAGAAGTTGAAAAGATGGTTTGGGCCATTCGTTGGGGCGCAGATACAGTTATGGATCTTTCAACAGGTCGTAATATTCATAATATTCGTGAATGGATTATTCGAAACTCTCCTGTTCCCATTGGAACTGTCCCGATCTATCAAGCGCTTGAAAAAGTGCATGGTATTGCCGAAAATTTAACATGGGATATTTTTCGTGACACCTTGATTGAGCAAGCAGAACAGGGTGTTGATTATTTTACTATTCATGCAGGATTAAGATTACCATTCATACCTTTAACCATTAACCGCATAACAGGTATTGTTTCACGAGGTGGCTCTATTATTGCTAAGTGGTGCCTTCATCACCATAAAGAAAATTTTCTGTATGAACATTTTGATGAAATTTGTGACATTGCACGCATGTATGATGTCTCTCTTTCATTAGGAGACGGATTGCGTCCAGGTTCTCTTGCGGATGCAAACGATGAAGCCCAATTTGCCGAACTTAAAACTTTGGGAGAACTAACAAAAATTGCATGGGCAAAAGATGTACAAATTATGATCGAAGGACCTGGTCATGTACCAATGCATAAAATTAAAGAAAATATGGAAAAACAACTAACCCTTTGCCATGAAGCACCATTTTATACTTTAGGTCCTCTTACAACTGACATTGCTCCCGGATATGATCATATCACATCAGCAATTGGTGCTGCTATGATTGGTTGGTTTGGTACTGCCATGCTTTGCTATGTAACACCTAAAGAACATCTAGGACTACCAGATAAAAATGATGTAAAAACTGGCGTGATTACTTATAAAATTGCAGCTCATGCTGCTGATCTTGCGAAAGGCTTGCCCGGAGTACAATTGCGCGATAATGCCCTTTCACGTGCACGATTCGATTTTCGGTGGCGTGATCAATTTAATCTTTCTCTTGATCCAGATACAGCACGCGCTTTCCATGATGAAACAATGCCTAAAGAGGCGCATAAATTAGTGCATTTTTGTTCTATGTGTGGACCAAAATTCTGCTCAATGCGTATTTCCCATGATATCCGTGATGCAGCAACAATAAGAAAAAAGGAAGGCATGATTGCTATGGCTGAAAAATATCAAAAAAATGGTGATCTCTATATAGAAAATGCTCCTTCTAGAAAAGAGGTAGCAAACAGTTGAAAAATATTCTTATCAAAGGTGCAGGCGTGGGCGGTTTAACAGTTGCTTTTATGCTACAACAAAAGGGTGTTCCTGTTACTGTATCTGCCCCTCTTCATTCTCCTATAGGAACTGCAAGCTGGTATGCAGGAGGCATGTTAGCACCTTACTGTGAAAAAGAAAGTTCTAAGCAAATTGTCGAAGATCTTGGTGTACAAGCTATGCAATGGTGGAGTGAAATACTTCCTGAAATTGTAATACAAAAAGGTACTTTGGTCGTTGCTCCTACACGAGATATAGCAGAGCTCGAACGATTTTCAACACATACAAATAATCATAAAACCATAGATAATACAGAAATAGCAAATCTTGAACCTGATCTTTCTGGACGTTTTAACCGTGCACTTTTTTACGAAACTGAAGCGCACCTTGATCCTCGCAAAGCACTGATCACTTTAAAAGAGATTCTTATAAAAAACGGTGCTTGTTTTGTTGATATAGGAATATCCGAAGAGAATTTTAATATTATTATTGATGCAACAGGGACAGCACGTTTAGGCAAAGATAAAAATATAAGAGGAGTTCGTGGTGAAATGCTTCTAGTGCGTAGCACAGATATTAAAATTTCTCGTCCAATTCGCCTCCTCCATCCACGTATTCCAATCTATGTAGTACCCAGACAAAATAATATCTTTATGATTGGAGCAACAATGATTGAAAGTGATTTTAGTGGTGCTATCTCCGCAAGATCAATGATGGAATTTCTTAATGCAGCTTATACTCTGCATCCTGCTTTTGCCGAAGCAGAAATTATTGAATCTGGAGTTGGTGTTCGTCCATGCTACCCTAATAATTTGCCTTATGTTCACAAACATGACAATTATATCTATATTAATGGTTTTTATAGACATGGTTTCCTTTTATCTCCAGAAATGGCAAAACAAGCGATAAAATTAGCGTTGGAATAAAACATGAAAATATCTGTCAATGGTGAAATAATTGAAACAAAAGTAACCTACCTGAAATTAATTCTTGACGAGTTAGGTTATGAAGGCAACTGGCTAGCAACAGCTGTTAATGGTGAAGTTGTTTCTATTGATGAACGAAGTCAATTTGTCTTGCATGAAGGAGATAGAATTGAAATTCTAACCCCAATGCAAGGAGGTTAAAACGATGTTGAATTTTTATGGACGCGAATTCTCTTCTCGCCTTTTATTAGGTACGGCTCAATATCCCTCACCAGAAATCCTTCGCAAAGCTATTCATAAATCTGGTACAGAAATTATAACAGTTTCATTACGCCGAGAAACTGCAGGTGGAAAACAAAGTGGACAATTTTGGCAGTTTCTTAAAGAACTTGATATAACAGTGCTTCCCAATACTGCTGGCTGTTATACTGTTAAGGAAGCTGTAACAACAGCCCAATTAGCACGAGATCTTTTTAAAACGCCTTGGATTAAGCTTGAAGTTATTGGTAATCCGGATACATTACAGCCAAATGTTTTTTCTTTAGTCGAAACAGCGCAAATTTTAAATAATGAAGGGTTTCAAATTTTTGCTTATACAACGGACGATCTTATTGTTGCTGAAAAACTCTTTGAAGTTGGCTGCCGTGTCATTATGCCTTGGTGTGCCCCTATTGGATCTGCAAAAGGTCCTCGTGATACTGATGGATTGCGCTCTATCCGTGCTTATCTTCCTGATCTTACTCTTGTTATTGATGCCGGTATTGGACGTCCATCGCATGCTACCATTGCTATGGAACTTGGCTATGATGCAGTATTACTCAATACAGCTGTTGCTAAAGCAGGTGATCCTGTATTAATGGCTGAAGCATTTTCTAAAGCTATTACATCAGGACGTATGGGTTACAAAGCAGGATTACTTGAAGCACGCAATGTAGCAGTTCCTTCAACACCAGTTATTGGCAAAGCAATATTTTCATGAAACTTGACCCATTTTATCTCATTGTTGATAGTGCTGATTGGGTTGAACGTTTAATCCCCTTTGGAGTTAAACTGATACAGTTACGCATAAAAGATAAAGATACGGAAACAATTATTCAACATATAAAACGAGCGAAGAACATATGTGATAAATTTAAAGCCCAATTAATCATTAACGATTATTGGAAAATAGCAATCGATGAAAAATGTGATTTTATTCACCTTGGACAAGAAGATTTAAAAAATACTGATATTTCAGCAATCCGTAAAAGTGGTATAAAATTTGGTCTTAGCACTCATGATGAACATGAACTCGATATAAGTCTATCTATTTCTCCTGAATATATTGCACTTGGTCCTATTTATCCGACAATTTTAAAAAAAATGAAATGGGCCCCACAAGGACTAGAAAAAATCAAACAATGGAGAAAGCGAATTGATTCTTTGCCTTTAGTAGGCATTGGTGGTTTAACACCAGAACGAGCAATTGATGTTTTAAAAGTTGGAGCAAATAGCGCTGCTGTTGTAACTGATATTATTTTAAATAAAAAACCCGAAAAACGTGTCCAACAGTGGATAAAGGTGACCCAAGCATGGCGTTAGTGTCTTCTATACTCATCGTTGCAGGTACAGACCCAACAGGAGGAGCTGGTATTGTTCGTGATATAGAAACAGCAACATATTTTCAAACAAAAGCAAGTTTAGCAATCACAGCTGTTAACGTGCAAGATAACAATCATGTTGCTGAAATTATACCTATGAGTAGAGAAACTATTGCTGCACAAATGCGTGTTGCCCTCAAAAATAATTCAATACATGCAATCAAAATCGGTATGACAGGAACCCAAGCGATTATAGAAGGGATCTGTGATATCTTAAAAGACTATCATCATATTCCAACCGTTCTTGATCCTGTGCTTATAGCCTCATCAGGAGGGCAACTTACCACAGAAAAAATCATAGATATTATGCTCAATAAACTGTTTCCTCATATTGATCTTTTAACACCTAATATGGTAGAGCTCGCTCTTCTCAGCCAAAGCCCTTTGGCTTCTAATCATGAAGAAGCAATCCAACAAGCACAAAAACTTCTTTCATTTGGTCCACGCCATATACTAATAAAAGGCGGACATATCGAAGGTAATTTTGCAACTGATAGCTTAATTGACAAAACTGAAGTTATAAATATTTCCTCTCCGCGTTTAAAAGGAACAATGCGTGGAACAGGTTGTATCCTTTCAAGTGCTATTGCTGCACATCTAGCATTAAAACAATCGATGATTGAAGCCATAAAAAATGCGAAAGCCTACACTTACACATTACTTCTGAAGCATTGTCAAAAGAATCTTTAAAATCTAATACTATTCCATTTTCTGAGAAAATACTGAACTTCCATTAGCAACAAACATATTATAAATCTTGAAGAATAATTCTTCTTGGTTTATTGATTTATGGATCAGCTAAAAGCAAAAAGTGAAATGTCAAAAAAAATAAAAGATTTAATCTTAAGTGAAGATCTGCTCAACTTCTATAAAGAAAGCGGAGTTGATACTGCGCTCACTGATGTTCCTATTGATCGCTTTAATCAACCCACTACTCCTTTAGAACCGCAATTAAATCAAGCATACAATCCCCCCCATCATAAACAAATATCACCAACCATAAAACCGTATGCTCTTCCACCCTATAATCCCAATAACACACAACCTGCTCTTTCAGCTATAGAGATAGCAAAAAATGCCCAAACACTTGATGAGTTGAAATCTGCTCTCCTCTCTTTTAACGACTGCTCATTAAAACTAACAGCTAAAAATACTTGTTTTTCGGATGGAACAGCAGGAAGTCCCCTGATGCTCATAGGTGAAGCTCCAGGACGAGAAGAAGATATACAAGGAATTCCATTTGTAGGAAAAGCAGGAATATTACTCAACAAAATACTAGCATCAATTGGTCTTACAAGACAAAATGTTTACATAGCAAATACTATTCCCTGGCGTCCACCAGGAAACCGCACACCAACGCCACGCGAAGTTGCATTATGTCGTCCCTTTATTGAACGTCAAATTTTTCTAGCCAAACCTCGTATCCTTATAGCACTAGGAGGCACTGCTACACAATTTTTTACAGGGGTTCAGAGTAGCATTATTCGAATAAGAGGGAAATGGCTTACTTATGAAAATGAAAATCTTAAAATACCCGTTATGCCAACCTTTCATCCTGCTTATCTTTTACGAACGCCTAGTCAAAAAAAGCTCACATGGATAGACTTTTTAGAAGTAAAAAACCGTTTAAATAATCTTTAGTCATTTTTTAGATTCTGCCTTTTCTTAAAAAATAAGCAGCATTTCAATAAATTATACTCCCAAAATATAGCAAGGAAAACAATTATGAAACAAGAAACAATTCCTGTTTATCGTTTAGAAGATTATCAACCAACGCCCTATGCTATACCTAAAACACAACTTGATTTCTGTCTGGAACCAACAAAAACTGTCGTTAAAGCGACATTGTCTATTGAACCTCGTAAAAATATAAAAGAATTAACACCTCTCGTACTTTCCGGTGATGAGCTGACATTAGTTTCTGTTACTATCAATGGCAAAGAACTAGCCAAAAATGCTTATAAAAGCACTCCTTCAAACTTAGAAATTACTGCTCCTCCCATGACTCCTTTCACATTACAATTGGTTACAAAATTGAATCCCGAAAGTAACCGTCAACTTATGGGACTTTATCTTTCAAACGGTGTCTATTGCACACAATGCGAAGCAGAAGGCTTTCGTCGCATTACTTATTTTTATGATCGTCCAGATATTCTTTCTACCTATTCAGTAAAAATTGAAGCAGATTCTCAAACGACCCCAATATTGCTTTCTAATGGTAATCTAATTGAAACAGGAACCCTTGAGAATAATCGGCATTTTGCTATTTGGGAGGACCCTTATCCAAAACCATCTTATCTCTTTGCTTTAGTTGGTGGAAATCTTGACCAACTTGAAGATCATTTTATCACTGCTTCTGGACGGCATATCAAACTTGGTATCTATGTGGAAAAAGGTAAAACTAAACAAGCAACTTATGCGATGGATGCCCTCAAACGTTCGATGCGTTGGGATGAACAGTGTTTCGGGCGTGAATACGATCTGGATGTTTTCAATATTGTTGCTGTCTCTGACTTCAATATGGGCGCAATGGAAAACAAAGGTCTCAACATCTTTAATGATAAATATGTCCTTGCAGATCCTGAAACAGCAACTGACAAAGATTATAGAAATATTGAACGCATCATTGCGCATGAATATTTCCACAATTGGACTGGTAATCGTATTACCTGTCGTGACTGGTTTCAACTTTGTTTAAAAGAAGGATTAACTGTCTACCGTGATCAGGAATTTTCTGCAGACCAAAATATACAAAGCCTGCAAAGGATTGAAAACATAAAAATGTTGAAAGCCAACCAATTTCCTGAAGATTCTGGTCCTCTAGCTCATCCTGTACGTCCTCGTCAATATAGTCAAATCAATAATTTTTATACTACAACTATCTATGAAAAAGGAGCAGAAATAGTACGCATGGTGCATACTATCTTGGGCCCTTCACTCTTTCGTAAAGGTATGGACCTCTATTTTCAACGCCATGACGGACAAGCTTGTACTATTGAAGATTTTATAGCTTGTTTTGCTGAAGTAGCGGATCAAGATTTCTCACAATTTATGCTATGGTATGAACAGGCAGGCACTCCTCATGTAGAAATTGATAGCCATTATAATGATGGTATTTTAACAATTCATGCAAAACAACATATTCCACCAACACCACAACAAAATAACAAAAAACCTATGCTTATTCCCATTGCCTTTGGTCTATTAGGACATGAGGGAAAACCACTCAACTATGAAATTGATACAACTATTCAATCAGATGTTATGTTACTATCTAAGGAAACTCAAACCTTTCAATTAAAAGGACTGCGTGAAAAACCTGTCTTATCACTCCTGCGAGATTTTTCTGCTCCTATTACTTTACAAACTCCATTTAATGAAAACGAACTGATTTTTCTTGCTCAAAATGATAGCAATCAAATCAATCGTTGGCAGTCATTGAATACTCTCATAACACAAGCCCTTATTGGAGCAATTCAAGACAAAACACTCGAAAAAGCAACCATGCCCTCTAATTTATTAAAGCTGATTGAGATTATCATCAAAGATGCAAACCTAGAACCAGAATTTCGGGCATTTTGTTTAAATTTACCAAGCGAAAGTGAACTTGCACATGCAATCGGTAATAATATCGATCCAGATCGAATCTACTATGTACGTAATCAATTTTTAGCTTCTATTGCACACACCCACCAAGAACTTTTAAAAGAATTCTATGTACAAATGCAGGTAAAAGAACCCTATTCACCAAATGCTGAGCAAACTGGGAAAAGAGCATTACGCAATATTATATTAGACTATCTCTCTATCGCCGAAGCTAATCCAAAGCGTGCTGCTACACAATATGCAGTGTCTGATAATATGACTGATCGCATTGCCAGCATAACAATTTTAGTACAACGCTTTAACAAAAGCGAACAAGCACAGGAGGCTTTAAATGATTTTGAAAATCGATATCATCACGATCCTTTGGTCATGGATAAATGGTTTTCAATTCAAGCAATGGTTGCAGGAGCATCAACACTTGATTATGTTCAAAAACTCACAAAACATCGACTTTTTTCAAAAGATAATCCTAATAGAGTACGTGCTTTGATCGGCGCTTTTGCCTCTGGTAACCAGACAGGTTTTAACAGGACTGATGGTGCATCTTATCATTTTCTTTGCCAAACTATTTTAGAAATTGATCCCAAAAATTCACAACTTGCTTCACGGCTATTAACAATTATGCGCTCTTGGAGACAATTGGAACCTATTCGACAGAAAAAACTCGAATCTGCATTAAAAACAATTGCAGCAGCACCAAAATTATCAAGCGATGTGAAAGATATCATCAATCGTACACTTGCTTAAAATAAAAATACTTATAATCAAATTATTATAATATCCTTTATCAATTAATCGACTGTCATTCTTCTGAAGCTCTTATAACAAATAACCCATAAACAGGATTTTAACCTCTTTATGGGTGATATTAAAATTCTTTTAATTTTCATAATTTATATTCATAAGAATAAAATTATTCTTTTTTTAAAAAAAAGACTAGACAGAAGACTCTTGTTTTGATTCATTAAGCTTGTTGAATTATTATGAGTACCAAAACAGTTTTCTAGTTACATTATTCATGATTCATGATTAAAGGATCCCATAAATGGCTAAATTGGACGCGTATAACGCGGCCACAAGAACGCATTCTGATTCAAAACCAAGCGCTTCAAATCGCAAGGTAGGGATATCACGTATTTCTAATTCAACTTATCAGAAACTCCTCTTTATAGAACCCTGGTTACGACGTTCTATTCCGTTCGCCATTATTATATCTCTGATTGTGCTAACAACAATACGCTTTGCATCACTGTATAATTGGCGCCATACAATCGACAAAAATGCGCGCTCCACACTCTCTCTTTTATCTTCCTATATCGTAAATAAAATTGACCGTGATTTATTGGCTTCCACTCAGCAAAAAAAAGCAGCTGTTCTTTCTCCTAATCATTTACAAAATATTCTAATAAATTTTCATCACCACAACTTCACTAGTATTAATCCTACGATAGCTATCATTGATCAAAATAGAAATGTTCTAGCCTCATCTAGTTCAGACATAATTTTAGAAAAACCTTTACAAGATTTTATTGCTGAAAATATCGATTTATGGTCTCTCAAAAAAAATACTGGAATTATAAAAATTACAATAGGAAAAGAGCCTGCTCTTGCTTCATTCAGCCAAATAGACAATAGTCAATACAGAGTATTCATTAGTGCAACTAAAAAAAATATCTATATGGAATGGCAAAAAAAATTTTCATTAAATATAACTTTATTGATAGGAACAGCCAGTATTATTCTAGTTCTTCTCTATGCTTATTATAATCAAATCATACGAGCACGTAACACAGATCTGACTTCAGAAAAAATCCAAAATCGCACTGATATGGCAATGATGCGCGGACGTTGTGGACTATGGGATTGGAATATGGCAAATGGACGCGTCTATTGGTCACGAGCAATGTACGAAATGCTTGGCTATGCACCTCAAAATGCACTCTTATCAATTTCTCAAATTACTGCTATCATTGACCCAAAAGATGCCAATTTTTTTGAGATCGCTCAAGAATTAATGAGTGGCGCAAAAAAACATATTGACATTAATGTCCCTATGCGTCACGCTGAAGGTTATTATGTATGGATGCGCATTCGTGCCGAAGTGACTGATGAAGAAGAGCCTCATTTGGTTGGTATTTCTTTTGATATTAGTGAACAACGTCAATTTGCTGAACAAACTGCACAAGCTGATCTTCGTATCCGTGATGCGATTGAAAATATTTCTGAATCTTTTGTATTGTGGGATTCAGCAGGCCGTCTGGTTATGTCTAACAGCAAATTTTGTGAATATGCTGCTATCCCTAAACAGATGCTACAATCAGGAATCGAACGTGCAACTGTTGAAGCCATGTCACGTCCTGCTATCAGTGAATATCCCCTCAAAGTGGATGAAGCTGGTAACTTAACTAGTATTCGCCAAACTGCAGATGGCTACTGGCTTAAAATTAACGAGCGACGCACACAAGATGGAGGACTTGTTTGTATTGGTACTGACATCTCTGAGCTTAAACAACAACAAGAAAAATTTGAAGATAGCGAAAGGCGTCTTTTTTCATTCATTCAAGAACTGAAACGTGCCCGAGGCAATGCTCAACAACGTGCTACAGAAGTTGAAAAACTTAACAAAAGCCTGCAAGAAGAAAAAGAGAAAGCTGAAAGTGCTAACAAAGCTAAATCAGAATTTTTAGCCAATATGTCCCATGAATTGCGTACCCCTCTTAATGCTATTCTTGGTTTTTCAGAAATCATGTTGCAATCTACCTTTGGTCCTCTCGGTTCGCAACGCTACAAAGAATATATGCATGATATTCATAATTCAGGAACTCATCTTCTAACTCTTATCAATGATATCCTTGATATGTCAAAAATCGAAGCTGGCAGATTTACTCTTGACTGTAAAAATATCAACCTTGAGCCAATTATCAGCGAAACAATTCGTACACTAACGCCACAAGCACAAGCAAAAAAGATTTCTCTTACAACAAATATTGAACCAAAACTTCATGCTGATGTTGATTGTCGTGCTATGAAACAAATTTTTCTTAATCTCATCTCTAATGCTGTTAAATTTACACCTTCTGGCGGCAGCATTGATATCCGCGCTTTTCAGAAAAATAATAACCTTATTTTTAGTATTAAAGACACAGGTGTTGGTATTCCCAAAGAAGCAATCAAAAAACTTGGAAAGCCTTTTGAACAAGTTGAAAATCAATTTACCAAAACCCATCCTGGCTCAGGCCTTGGATTAGCTATATCTCGCTCTTTATTAGAATTACATAAAGGGAAGCTTGAAATCACTTCTAAAGAAGCCAAAGGCACAATTGTAACGATTACAATGCCAATTCAACAAAATTAAATCTTTAATATTGTTCACGTTGTAGCAAAATTTGTTTGCGTTGAGTGCCCCAACGATAACCAGAAAGAGTACTATTCTTCCGTATTACACGATGGCAAGGGATTACTAACGCTAATTCATTACTTGCGCATGCATTAGCAACCGCACGATATGCTTTTGGCATATCGATCCTTTTTGCTAACTCTTCATAAGAAACTGTTTCGCCACATTGTATTTCACATAATACAGCCCAAATTTTTTTTTGAAAAGCTGTACCATTTATATCTAATGGCAAATTGTGATGTTTCATCAACTTAGGAGTTTCAACCATTGCTATGATACATGCCATTTCTTGATTCAACACACTGTTATTAATATTTTGTTTTATATTGGTAAAGCGCATCCTCAATTCCTGTAACAATTGCCCAATTTCATCGCCTAAAGCAATATAACAAATACCCTTATGAGATTTCGCTACCAAAAGACTTCCTATAGATGTCTCTCTTACCGTCACAACAACTGCATCCTGCCTGCTCTTATTTTTAGGTCTTTTCATTATGTCTACATCTTGTAACATCGTTAAATCCAAAGAAATTCCCTAAAAAACTAAATCTGGACCTATAAAAAAATGATCTTTATTTCAATATTTCAATGAAACCAACCTTTCTCACATGAAAATCTGATATAGTCTATAGAATATTCTAATCCTAGAAATGAAGCTTATAATAACATCTTGTAAACATTAAACTCTCTCTACCTTAGTAAGGTGCGTCAAACCTCACCTCAGTCTTATCGAATACAGATATGGATGTAAGATGTAATAATTGAAAAGAAAGCACTGAAAATAATGATACTACTTAATTACATATAATAAGCGTTGTATGTTAAAATAATAAATGTACCTAATATACTGAACATACATCATCAAAGATGTAAATGCTGGGATAGCATATAATGTGGTAACATTCACTTTTTCTATCTTACCTCCTATAATAAATTTATTTTCTTTTGAAAAAATTTGAATGCACATAACACATACATCCATAGTCTTAACAATTTCAGTTTTTCTTGTGCCATGATAGAGACAGAAGAGCTACCTAGAAATTTGCTTCTTTCAGCATTTGCATGGACTTTTATAATTTATGAAATAAATAACATAGTTATTGTAAAATATATAATTATTACATAGCTTACTTATATCTTATATTGTATAAATTTTTATCATACGTGAAGTATTATTTCTCTTTGAAATACAATTTTTACATATAAAATGCAAAACGCGCATATTGGAGAATTGAACATAGAAATAAATTATAAGCAGTTTTATTAATAATTACCTTTAGTCAGTAGAAAAGGGAATAATTGCTTAAGAGGAAGATTATATATCCGATGAGTCTATCTGATTTATTAATCAAAGAAAAGAATAAATAGTATTATAATATTCACGATTTATTTTAACATACATTAAATTTTTTTATACTCAAAAATTAATTTATAACTACTAAGAGTATTACATCTAAATTTCCATTACTTTTGTAAAAATTGTACGTACTGATTGTCCTATTTCTTCAATTAATTTTTCGACACGTGGTAAATCAGGCTCACCAATACTGCGCAACAAAAGATCGCTCAGTCCAGGTGGCATATCATCAGAATTAAGGGAATCATTTAAACAAAGACGTATAATTTGACTCAAATTCGTATAAATACAATAAGCGTAATGTAAATCAGAAATGAATGATTGTCTTAGAAATTTTGGTGGTAGATGGGAAAGAATATCAGCTGTAGTCGTTCCAATTTGAAAATCAATGACATGAGTTATAAGGGCAAATTGAGCAATAAATTCAATATCCATAATACCACCAGGTACAGTTTTCAAATCCCATCGATTTGCCGGTGGCTTTTCTTTTTCAATTAAAGCACGCATTTCACGCACTTCTTTTGCAACCCTCTTTTTATCACAAGGAAGTGCAATAATTGCCCGTATTTCATTTTCTAACTTTTGCAAAAAATCAGTATCTCCGGCTACACCCCTCGCACGGGTTAAGGCAAGATGTTCCCATATCCAAGCTTCCTGGCGCTGATATTTTGTAAAAACCTGGAAGGGAACAGCTATAGGCCCCTTATTGCCTAATGGCCGTAATCTTAAATCAACAGTATAAAGAACTCCTTGATTTGTAGAAGCAGATAAAGCAGAAACAAAACGCTGTGTTAGACGCGTATAATATTGAGAAACATGGAGCGGCTTTTCTCCATCAGACATTTCTATATCTTCATCATACTCATAAAGTAAAATAAGATCGACATCCGATCCTGCAGTTAATTCATAGCTTCCAAGCTTACCCATACCCAATATGCCAATACGTCCCCCTTTAATATGGCCATGGTGGCGAAAAAATTCTTCTTGAACAGCAGTAAGCGTTTTTGCAATCATGAGATCAGCAAGCGCAGTAAAAGCAAAACCTGCTCTATCTCCCTTAATTGTACCATTCAAAAGTCGAATACCAATCAAAAAACGCTGTTCACCAGCAAAAATCCTTAAATGATCAAGAATTTCTTCATAAGTAGTTACATCTTCAAGAAAATATTTCAGACGATTTTCTAAGTAATTCTTTGTTGGCAATTCTGAAAAAATTGCTGGATCCAGCATCCCATCAAAAACATGCGGTGTACGTGTAATAATCTCCGCAAGCCGCGGTGCAGCACCCATAATACAAACCAACATATCTAAAAGGGGTGGATTAGATTGTAATAAACTAAAAAGCTGTATCCCCGAAGGCAAACCTTGCAAAAAACTATCAAAACGCAACATTGCCTCATCTGCTCTTTTGGTAGCACCAAAAGCTTTTAAAAGTGCTGGTGTAAGCTCTGTTAATCTTTCACGCGCCTCAGCAGATTGAGTAGCCCTATAACGCCCACAATGCAACGTCCGCATAATACGACAAATATCGCTTGCCCTTTCAAAGCCTAAACGATTTAATGTAATAAGTGTTTCAGGATCATCTTCCTCACCTGTAAAAACCAAATTGCCAATTTCCAAGCCAAGTTCTTGCTCATGCTCAAACAGTGCAGCATAATGCTCTTCAACTATCAGAAGTGTTTCTAATAAATCGCGAATAAAACAGCTACTCTCTTGATATCCCATCAAATATGCAACGCTCGTAAATCGAGAAACTTCCTCTGGCAAAATATGCGTTTGTTCATCTGCAAGCATTTGAATACGATGTTCAACATTACGTAAAAAAGCATAGCTTTTTAAAAGACTATCTTTAATTTCCTCTCCGATCCAACCAAGATTGCAAAGCTCTGCCAACATCTTAACTGTTTCACGCCCACGTAATTGAGGTAAGCGTCCTCCAGCAATTAACTGTTGTGTTTGCACAAAAAACTCAATCTCACGAATACCACCTCGTCCTAACTTGATATTATGACCATAAGCAGCAATTTGCCCATAATTTTTACAGGCATGAATTTGGCGTTTAATAGAATGAATATCAGCAATAGCTGCATAGTCTAAATATTTTCGCCATATATAAGGAGAAAGTTCTTTCAGAAAGCTAAAGCCTGCATTAATATCACCTGCCACTGGACGTGCTTTAATCATAGCTGCACGTTCCCAATTTTGACCACGCCCTTCATAATAACGCAGAGCAGTCCTAACGGGTAATGCCAAAGGTGTTGAACCTGGATCCGGTCGGAGTCGCAAATCGAGCCGAAAAACATATCCTTCAGCAGTACGTTCTTGAATGATACGGATTAATCGGCGCACCATCTTTGAAAATATATCAATACTTTTTTCATACAGATTACCAATATAAGGTGACATTTCATCAATTAAAATAATAAGATCAATATCAGAAGAGTAATTAAGTTCTTCAGCACCAAACTTTCCCATACCTAAAACAATTAAACCACAATCTTTCTCTGGTGTATCACGGCTAGATAAACCTATTTTTCCGCAATCATGTGCCTCTCTCAAAAGAAAACGTAAAGCCGCACCTAATGCTGCTTCACCAAGACGTGTTAGCCACGCACAAGAAACCTTGTAATTAAAAACACGACCTAAATCAGCTAAAGCAATAAGAGTATGTGCTTCTCTTTTTTTGCGCCTTAAAGCCGCCATTAATGAAGTTTCATGAATCATTTCAATTCTATCAGTGGCAGCAATATCTTCTATAATTTCACTCAATCTTGTTTCTATATCAACAGTCAATAAAGGACTGAGATAAGAGGGATTTGCGATCAAAACTCCACGCAAAAAAGGAGATAAAGTCATGACCGCACTGATAAAATCAACTTGCTCTCCTCCATTTACAATATAGGAAACCAATGGTTCTAAATTTTCTTTCCTTGCTTGTTCTTCAATATCTTTCAGCCATTGTGAACCACTCTCATCAAGAGGACGTAAAGGGACAAGCCGTGTTTTTAAAAAAGCTGTTTTCATCTGCATTCCATCAAGAAAGCATTTTAATTTTCATTTTATTGCATTACAAAATTAGAAAAAAAACAATATTCATTTTAAAAAATGATAAGGTAACAACAATATTAAGGAAACAACAAAACAGCTCTCAATCCTGGATTTGCGTTTTCAAGTAACAATTCGCCTCCATGAAGTTTCATAACAGCTTTTGCTATACTCAAACCAATACCAAAACCAGGTTGTGTGCGACTTTCTTCAAGACGGACAAACCGTTCTGTTACTTTTTCACGTTTATCTTCTGCAATTCCTGGACCATTATCACTAACCACAACTAACAAACGTTCGCCATCACATTCCATTGACAAAAAAACCTCTGCCTTCTTTTCACCTATAGATGCATATTTGATTGCATTATCAATAAGATTAAAAATTGATTGTGTGATAAGTTCACGATTCAGCTTGAGCTTTTTATCAAAAATATGTCCCAATCGAAGCAAAACACTAGCTTCTTCAGCAAAGGGCTCATAAAATTCAACAGCATCTTCAAGAATCAATTTTATATTTATTATCTCAAGATTCTCAATTAAACTACCTGCTTCAATACGTGAAATCATTAAAATAGCACTAAAAGTACGAATGAGATAATCCGATTCAGCAATAACATCATCGAGAACCTGTCGATATTCAAACTCTGTTTTCTTCCCCAAAAGTGCTTCTTCAGCACGATTTCTGAGACGTGTTAGCGGCGTCTTAAGATCATGAGCAATATTATCTGATACCTGGCGCAAACCAGTGTTTAATTCTTCAATACGATCTAACATAACATTAAGATTAGCTGACAATCGATCGAACTCATCACCCGCACCAGAGACAGGTAAACGTCCACTAAAATCACCATTCATCAAACGCTGTGATGCAGCTGTTACATGATCAATCCTTTGCAAAGCCCGCCTACCAATAAAAAACCATATTAATAAAGCACCTCCAACCATCGCTGCAAGAGCAATCATAACAGCTTTACGAATAACTGTCACAAAACGTTCTGGCTCATCCAAATCTCGTCCAACAAGAAGCTTCATAGCATTGGGCAAATCGATAATAACCGCTAAAGCACGGTGTTTATTTAGTTCATTTATTTGACCATTTTCTCCAAAACGTGAATATAAAAAAGAATGAGAAAGAAAGCCATCATGCTGAAGGAGACCAGGTTCAATATGAGCAACATTGCCTGTTAAAACACGACCCGTTGGATCAGTGACAAGATAAAGAAAAGCACCTGGTTGTCGTGAACGATAATCAATAGTACGCATTAATAAAGGTAGCCCACCATAATTATAAGCGCTTTCAATGTTCCTTAATTCTTCACGTAAAGCCTGTTCCGTTTGGTCTGTCAGTAATGAAATAGCGAATGCTGTCATATAAAGAGAAAGTCCCGCTGCAACCAGCCCAAAAAGCAAAATATAGAGTGCAGAAAGCCTCAGCGCAGTCGTGCGCATCATGTTAATTAAACGGTTCATATTTTTTTGTCTGGTGCCTTCAGCATATACCCCGCCCCACGCACTGTATGCAAAAGTGGAACATCAAAATCTTTTTCAATTTTTGCTCTTAAACGAGATATATGAACATCAATAACATTTGTTTGTGGATCAAAATGGTAATCCCAAACATTTTCCAAAAGCATTGTACGAGTGACAACCTGACCAGAATATCGCATTAAATATTCAAGCAAACGAAATTCACGTGGTTGCAATACAATATTTTTTTCACCACGTTTTACTATATGCGCTAACCGATCAAGCTCAAGGTCGCCAACACAATAAACAGTTTCTGCTTCTTTAGGATTTTTTCGTCGTTGCAAAACTTCAACACGCGCAAGAAGTTCAGAAAAAGCATAAGGTTTCGTTAGATAATCATCTCCCCCTGCACGTAAACCGGTTATACGATCGTCAACCTGACTTAAAGCAGAAAGAATAAGAACTGGTGTTTCGTTGCCTTTTGCGCGTAGCCCAGCAACAATGGAAAGACCATCACGATGCGGAAGCATGCGATCAACAACCATCACGTCATAATCTATTGTTTCGGCCAAAGTATAACCAGTATCTCCATCATAAGCAATATCAGCTGCATGTCCTGCTTCCAAAAACGCTTTCTCGAGATAACGCCCTGTCTCACGATCATCTTCGATAATGAGTATTTTCATAAAACGCACCTCCATTATTTATTAAATGATTAATGGAACAGAAACCTTAGCAAGTTTCTGTTCTACTTTTCATAAACGTTATTTTTTTAGAATTGGAAGAGCAATAAAACGATTTTGATCATTTGTACGCACTTGCAATAATATTGCATTTCGTCCTAGTTTTTTTGCATCCTTGATTGCATCAATAATATCAGACGCCTTTTTGACAGATCTATTATTAACCGTTACGATAACATCGCCAGAGCGTATACCTCTATCAGCTGCATCTGCATCCGAATCCACGTCAGTTACAACCAATCCCACACCATCATCAGAAGGAGCTACAATCAAACCGTAATCTTCCAATGTTTCATCCAAATTACCGTGCTCGCTTGAATATTTTGATGTCTCTCTCTTCCCTTCATCTGCTGGCATTGTATCAAGCTTAACCTTGATACTTTCCTCTTTACCAGATCTCCAGATTCCTAAAGTAACAGTTTCTCCAGGTGTAGTGTTTGCAATACGCTTTGCTAGATCACGTGCATCATTAATTTTTTCGCCATTGACCGCAATAATTACATCACCTGCTTTAATACCGGCCTTTGCTGCTGGCCCTTTGAGCGGATCAGTAATTAAAGCACCTTTAGCTTCTTTTAAACCAATTGAATCAGAAATTTCTTTCGTCACAGGCTGAATTTGAACACCTATCCAACCCCGCCGAACGGAACCTTTTTCCATAAGTTGTTTCACAACCTGTTTCGCTGTTGCCGAAGGAATAGCAAAAGCAATTCCCACATTCCCGCCAGAAGGGGAAAAAATTGCTGTATTAATTCCAACAACCTGTCCATTAAGATTAAAAGTCGGACCACCAGAATTACCACGATTAACAGCAGCATCAATCTGAATAAAATCATCATAAACACCAGCACCAATATCACGTCCACGCGCAGAAACAATACCTGCTGTTACAGTCCCACCAAGGCCAAATGGATTCCCAACAGCAACAACCCAATCACCAACATGAATTGTTGAATCATCTGCAAAATCAACATATGGAAACTTTCGTTTATCATTTACTTTTAATACCGCAAGATCAGTTCGGGGATCTGCTCCAATAAGTTTTGCCTCAAGTTCTGCACCGTCATCAAGAATAATAGAATAGCTCGTTCCATCGGCAATTACATGATGATTGGTAACAATATAACCATCAGAGGAGATAAAAAAACCAGATCCAAAGGCTATAGGACGAAATTTACGGGAACGATTTAAAGGCTTATTATTAGGGAGAGTATGATTATAAAAATCTTTAAAAAATCTTTTCAAAGGATGTTGATCTGGCAACTGATCAATCCCTGGACTACTAAAAAAATTACTAAAGAACCGTTCTTCTTTCTTAGCATTACTCTTCACTTGCACTGAAACAACAGCTGGCTTTACTTTAGATACAACATCTGCAAACCCTTGTTGCTGTACTGAAGGAACAAATACAGGATTTGCATTGGTAGTTGTCACCCAAAAATTTGATCCACTAAAAAACATCGTACTTGCTAAAAATACAGAACAGCTTACTGTCGTTAACATCGTACGAAAATTTGATTTGACCATTTTTTATGCTCCTATTCAGTAATATTTTCTCATATTGAAATTGACAATAAAACAGTAAATCTTACCGTTTTCTGTCTAAATTATTAAAGTTTTGTAAAGTCGATGATAAATAACATTCAGATGATGATAAATCTAAACTATTAGTTTAAATTCCTTGCTCTTCTTTTCTCCACACAATATTCATTTTAATTTCAAAAACATTATGAACAGCTTCTATTCATTAGCATCAAAAGTAATGAATGTCTTTCTGCTTATCCACCTTATTCGAAATAAAATGAAACCTAGACCAATAATAATTATTATCAGAGGAGATAACCATAAAAGCCACGTCATTTTATTAAATGGCGGCGTTAGTAAAATAAATTCACCATATCGCTCAACAAGAAAATTAATAACCTGCTGGTCATTATCACCTGCTTTCAAGCGTTCACGAACCAAAAGACGTAAATCACGTGCTGATGAAGTATCTGAATCATCAATTGATTGATTTTGACAAACTGGACAACGCAAATATGATGAAATATCACGAGCACGCGCTTCGAGTACTGAATCCATTAAAATCTCATCTGGCTCTACTCCTCTCACCAATTGCATAGAAAAAATAAGAACAAAGAATGTAAAAGTCCAAAAGAAAAGCCTCCTCATCTTGATCCCTTTACAATATTTTTAAAGCCAAAAGTTATCCATCGCAACCGACCCACACGCACCCAATGACTTAAAAGAGAAAAGCCACCCCCTACTGCCATCATGAACGCACCAAACCAAATACATATCACGTAAGGTTTCCACCATATATGCACAACAAGCCCTTGATCATTTATACGACCAGGAGCAATATAAAATTGGGAAAAACCATGACTTTGAATACCAACTTCCGTCGTTGATATATTTTGACTTGAATAAAAACGCTTCGATGCTATTATATTACTTATCAAATTTTTGTCCTCATATATTTTAAAACCAAATTGTATTGCGGAGTAATTCGAACCTGCAATATTACGAACTTCATCAAAACAAATAGTCTTACCAGCTATCGTAACCGTATCTCTTATTTGCATAATTAAAATACGTTCTTGCCCAAAAGTTGCAACACAGATAATGCCAAATAACGTAACTCCTAATCCCATATGTGCCAACGCAGCACCAAAAACAGACAATGGTAACCTAAAAAATCTCTTAGCCCGCACCAAAAAAGGAACCTTGTGATAACCACTCTTGCCCCAAAGATCAGCTAAACCACCCAAAAAAACAAAAACTGCAAGTCCAACGCCTAAAGCTGCAAAAATATCACGTAAAGAATCTAGATAAAATGTTATAAAACAGGCTATACAAGCCAATGCAAATACACACCACAATCGTTCGAAAACTGCAAAAAAATCACCACGTTTCCAAGCTATCATCGGACCGAATGGAACAAATAACAAGAGTATCATCATTAAAGGTCCAAATGTAAGATTAAAAAAAACAGGACCTACAGAGATTTTTTGTCCCGTTAATGCCTCAAAAAAATAAGGATAAAGTGTACCAATTAAAACTGTTGCTGTTGCTGTTGTGAGAAACAAATTATTTAAAATAATAAAACCCTCACGCGAAATTGGATGAAAAAATCCCCTTTTTTTCAAAATAGGCATACGTATAGCAAAAAGAAGAAGAGCTCCTCCCGTGAAAAAAAACAAAATAGCAAGAATTGCCTTCCCACGTGCTGGATCAACAGCAAAACTATGAATAGACATTAAAATACCGGAACGAACGAGAAAAGTTCCCATAAGAGAAAGAGAAAAAGTAATAATAGCTAAAAATAAGGTCCAGCTTTTCAATAAATTTCGTTTTTCAAAAATAATCACTGAATGTAAAAGGGCAGTTCCTGAAAGCCAAGGCATTAATGAAACATTTTCAACCGGATCCCAAAACCAATAACCACCCCAACCTAATTCATAATAAGCCCAATAAGACCCAACCATGATACCAACTGTCAAAAAAATCCATGCAAGCAAAACCCATGGCCGTATCCAATACGCCCAAACCTTGTCAACATATCCTATAATCAATGCAGCTATTGAAAAAGAAAAACAGACCGCAAAACCAACATAGCCCAAATAAAGAAGTGGGGGATGAATTACTAAAGAAATATCCTGTAAAACAGGATTAAGATCTTTTCCCTGCAATACCGGTGGATTAACACGTATAAATGGATTAGATATAAAAAGAATAAACAAAAGAAAAGCACTTGTGATCCAACTTTGGCAACCTAAAACTAATGCTTTAAACTGTTCTGGTAATTGTTGAGAAAACAATGCAATCAATATACTAAAAAAACCTAAAAGCAAAACCCATAATAACATTGATCCTTCATGGTTACCCCACACACCAACGATTTTATAAAGCATTGGCTTTTCTGAATGAGAATTCTCAACAACATTAAGAACAGAAAAATCAGATACAATATAAGCGTAAACAATAATCAAAAAAGATAAGAGCAATAATATAAAAATGACATATGCTAGCGGCACAGCCAATTGCATCAATAAACGCTTTTGCTGTAAAACACCAAATGTTGGTAAGAATGCCTGCAACAAACTAACTGCAAATGCTGCAGCTAAAAAAAGATGACCCAATTCAACTAGCACAATCGAATTGCCTCTTCATATTCTGACACTTGTTCACACGATCAGCCATTTCTCTAGACATATAAATCTCATCATGTTTTGCCAAAATACGCGTCCCTATAAAAAGTCTTTGTTTGTTGAAATATCCCTCCACAATAACACCTTGTCCTTCACGAAAAAGATCAGGTAATATGCCAGTAAAAACAACCTTTTCATGTTTTAAACCATCAGTCACAAAAAATGTAACTTGCATCTTCCCACTGTATTCAACAGTTCCTTTTTTAACAAAACCACCTAAACGTAAAGGACGACCTGTTAAAATATCTTCCCTTGTAATTTCAGATGGCATTCGAAAAAAATTCACTGTATTACGGATCGCATACAATACAAAACCCGTCGCAATTGCAATAACAAAAAGACATAATAAAATCGTGATCAGTCGGTTTTTTTTTCGCTTCCTTAAAACAAGCTCAAGTGAAGAAAAATCCTTTAAAGGTGGACTGCTCATAGCCTACTCATGAAAAATATTTTCATCAATCCGTGTTGTATACATGCCCTATCTTCTAATGAAATAGCTTTATATATAAGTAAAACTTATTATACATATTTTTACCATCCCTGAATAAACTCATCTGATTATGTAACTGTAAATTAGTCCAAATCTTGCTCTTCAGAGACACCACGTAACTGAATAATCATTTCTTCAACACGCGATCTTCCTTTAACAACCTTAGGCATTTTATTAAGGAAATTTTGTAAAAGCTGAATCGCTTGAGAAGATCGGCCTGCCTGATGAAAAGCATTCGCTAAAAGTAAATGAGGATAAAAATCATTTGGTGCTAAATTGACTGCCTTTTGAAAAACATCCTGTGCTTCTTGCGTAATTATTCCTCCTTCGTAACCAACCAATGCTAGACCATACCCCACCAACCTTGGAGCTGTTTCTCCATTTAAGTGAAGTGCATCTAAATAGGTATTCACAGCCTCCTGAAAAAGACCTTCTTCAAGATACCCTACTGCCAATGCATCTGCTATATTCCCATCATAAGGCATACGAAAAAAAAGAACCTGTAAACGGACAAGCCTTTCATACCGATTTAATGTCTTGGGATCCTTCCCCATCAATTCACTAAAAAAATAACTTTTCACTCCTGGATTACCCGTCAGACTATAAACACTGCATGTTACAAAGAAAATAAATAAAAGACTCAACACTGTAAGTGCACAAAAAATTTTGGAATTTTTACAAAGCTTTCGTATATTTTTTTTGTCAAAATTATTATGTTTAAAATTAGCTTCATTTTCACAGTTTTGGCTTTGATTAATACTCAAAGAAAAAACTTTCTCTTGCTTTGTCCCACAATTAAAAAAAAGAAAAACAATAATTATCAAAAAAGTAACAAAAAATCCACCCAGAATTAATAATAGCATATTACTTTAACACCAGGAAATTAAAAAACTAAAACCAATTTCTTTCAGATTCTTATTAACTGTAGCACTTATATATAGAGGCATCGAACTTCCATCAGCATTGCAGCATCACGCTATTATAAACTGTTTTCGATATATCACCAAATGTAAAAGAATGGCTATACTAATGACAATTTTGCGAATCAACCTAGAAAAATTGTCCTGCAATTACTTCACCAAAAACACCCTTTTTTAGATACCCAGCGCACCTTTTTCCAGCATAGCACATATTTAATGCATTCATTATATTCTGCCTGCAAAACCTTATAACGATCTCTCAATATAATAGCGTAAAAGAAGATCTAAAAAGGCCCTTCCCCATCCCATTAATCTTATTACCGAAATTAACCTTTTTTAAACTAAGTTTCCTTGTATCTAACTTCAACTATGACTACAATATGATAAACTCACAATCAATATATCAACAATATACCAAATAATGATAAAAAATCATTTTCTAAATCATGACATCATAAAACCTATTATAAATTTTTCTGATATATATAAAACCATAAAAACAAAATTTTCATTTACATCCTCATCACATACAGATGCGACTCTTAGCCTATAAAATGCTTTGTCCTTCTGCCCTAAATTGTACGTAATATCATTTTCGTTATCACAGGATATCATCTTTGATATATCCACCAAGAAAGAAAATATAATTTATCATCTTGGTAATACAACTTTTGTATATAATCCACCTAGTTCGGAACGTGACAAAGAAAAACTGCCATCATATTCACTAACCATATCTGAAACAATTGCTAATCCTAATCCTGTTCCTGGTTTACTTTCATCAAACCGTCGACCTCTTTTTAAAGCTTCATCAATTTGCTCTTCTGTTAAACCAGGGCCATCATCTTCAATAACAATACTAAAGAACGCTGTTTCTTCAAAACTTTCTTCTAAAAAACAATGGATTAAAATTTTAGTGCGTGACCACTGAGCAGCATTCTCAATCAAATTACCTACAATTTCCTCTAGATCTTCCCTTTCACCGGAAAAAATAATATCATCAACATCCATGGTAAATTGAATATGCTTATCAGGATTGAGCTTTTTCATAACCCGCACCAAACGATCAAGTGTTTCCCTAACAGGTGTGTGATAAACAACGCTATCGCGTTGTGCTGCTATTCGAGCACGCTGCAAATAATGATTTATTTGGGAATGCATTATTTTAGTTTGCTCGCGCAATAAGAGAGCTTGTTCTCCTGTCATATTATCGACTTCATTAATGATAACTGATAAAGGCGTCTTCAATGAATGAGCAAGATTACCAACCTGAGTTCGAAATCGTTCAATAATACGCTGATTATTATTAATAAGAGCATTCATTTCTTCTGCCAACGGCATGACTTCACTCAATAAATCAGTACTCACATAATCAGTCCTTCCTGCACGAATATCATTCAATGTTTGTCGAATTCGTTTTAATGGCTGAAAACTAAAAAAAATAATAGTTAAATTGATAAGAACACTGCCGATACCAAAACTCCATAAAAAAAACTGTAAAGTTTGTTCGAATTCTTTTACCTGTAAATATACTTCATCAATATTTCCAATAAGGCGAAAACGAGCAACACGATTTTGATTATCAAGAACAACATCACTTTCAATAACTTTTAGGTTTTGGCCATCTATTCCCTTTATTCGATAAGAACGAAAAAATTGGCTATTAAAAGGAATATCAGCATCACTCGGTGAAAAAATTTCTTTAGTTCCTAATGACCGTGATACCAATCTTCCATGTAAATTAGGTGATACAGAAAACACCTCCCAATACCATCCAGATGTTGGATCTGAATAACGAATATCACCAAATTCAGGCTTTCCTCTCAAATATCCCTCAGATGTAACAGTCACAGCTGCAATGAGACTATAAAGCTGAGAAGAAAGAATACGTTCTAAGCTTTGTTCACTTGAACGCTGATAGAATAAAATACTGACTGCTGAAATAGATGAAAGTGAAATAATAGCCCACAATGTTGATAAAATCATAACACGTAAACTAAGAGATTTTCCAATGAAAAAAAATAACCGTTTCAACCGGTTACTATTCTTCAAAACTCTCATTTGTCACCTGACACTTTTATTCTATATCCTAACCCACGAACAGTCTCAATCGAATCGACACCAAGTTTTTTACGTAACCGCCTTATAAAAACTTCAATCGTATTCGAATCTTTATTAAAATCCTGATCATAAAGGTGCTCAATAAGCTCTGTCCTTGAAACTACTTTATCACAATGATGCATGAGATAAGCAAGAAGCCGAAACTCATATGATGTCAGTTTAATTAACTGTCCATCAACAAAAACACGAGAAGTTTTAGTATCTAATAAAACCTCCCCACAAGATAACGTGTTTGTTGCATGCCCCGCCGAACGGCGAATTAAAGCACGCAACCGCGCCATTACTTCCTCCAAGTGGAATGGCTTAACAACATAATCATCAGCACCTGCATCAATACCACGTACCTTATCAGACCAACGATCACGTGCTGTTAACATTAAAATAGGCATAGAATATCCCTCTTTACGCCATCTTTCAACAACTTGAATCCCATCCATGCGTGACAAACCAATATCAAGAATTACAGCATCATAAGGCTCGGTACTTCCTAAAAAATAGCCATCTTCACCATTAAAAGCGCTATCAGAAACATATCCCGCATCTTTTACCGCTTTTGCTAACTGGTGATTAAGATCACGATCATCTTCAACAATCAAAATACGCATCATTACACCTGTAAAAAGTTAATCGGCAGCAACAACAACCTCAACACGGCGCAATTTATTTCCATTATGTGCAGGAATAACAATCACAACTACACACATATTTTTGTCATCTCGAATACTTGGCGTTGAACGTGTCAGCGTTCCTCCCTGTTGGACAGCGATTTTTTTTCCTACCTCAACACAATCAGCTGCTAAAACAGAGTCGAAACCTATGAGACTTATGAACATCGCAAAAAAGAAAACTTTTTTCATCATAAATTTCTTATAAGCTATTTTAGCTGAATAGAAAATGAACAAAGGAATTAGTTTATTTCTCAAATCAAAATTATATAAAGAAAAATATAATTTTAATATATGTATCACAATATTAAAATTTTAGTAATTGTAAGTTCATTTTTTTAAGACCTTTGAAATTCAAATAAACAATCTTTAAAAAAATATAAAAACTGAATACAAATTTCAGATACATTAAGTATCACAATCCAAAATACATTCTCTTTATACCATGCCTATAGCAAAAAAGTTCTTATACTCCATATAATTATTATCAGATTTTTTAGTTATATTACTTTATCATAGGCTTCTTATGTTTGATTTTTTGAAAAAAAAGAAAATCCAACAAAATAAATCATTCCATAGTCCTGAACTTATTGAATTAGACGCATGGCTAGATACGACATTTTACAATATCCGTGTTTCTCACAATTGTTTCTGGAATAAAACAGCTCTTATTTCGCAACGTTTTCGTGTACGAGGATGGAAACGATATATCGTTGAAATCCTCGATGAAACACTAACATTGGGGTTGATTGGTTTTATTTTATTCACCATCGTTGGTATTTCTGTTTTTGAATTAACAAAAAAAGATTGGTATTCATCCAAGAATTTTTCTGTTCTTTTTCTAGATCGCTACGGAAATTCTATTGGACATCGTGGAGCTTTACCAGCTCTATCTGTGCCTGTTGAAGAAATGCCTGATCATCTTATCAAAGCAGTTCTTGCGACAGAAGACCGTCGTTTTTTCCATCATTGGGGCATTGATTTTTATGGTCTTATACGAGCAATTACACAAAATATACAAGCTAAAATTATCGTTCAAGGCGGTTCAACTCTCACACAACAACTCGCTAAAAATTTATTTTTAACACATGAAAGAACCATAACACGTAAAATTAAAGAAGCTTATCTTGCTCTATGGCTGGAAGCAAACCTCAAAAAAAAACAAATTTTGCAACTTTATCTTGAACGGGTATACATGGGAGGGAATAATTTCGGTATTACAGCAGCATCAAAATTTTATTTTGATAAAAATATACGCAATATATCATTAGCGGAATCTGCTATATTAGCTGGTCTTTTCAAAGCACCAACAAAATATGCTCCTCATAGTAATTTACTTGCTGCACGAGCACGTGCAAATGTGGTCCTATCTAATCTTGTTGACAGTGGTTTTATGACCGATAGCCAAATTATCAAGGCATACCGCCACCCTGCTAAAATTATTACAAAAGTTAAAAACAGTCAGCCTAATTATTTTCTTGATTGGGCATTTGATGAAATACGTCAAATCAGCAGTCAACTACCAAGTCATACCTTAATTGTTCAAACCACCCTTGATCCAAATATTCAACGAGCAGCAGAAGAAGCAATCGAATATTATCTATACCAATATGGTCCACAATATCATGCAACACAAGCAGCTACTGTTATTCTTGATAATAACGGAGCTGTACGTGCAATCGTTGGAGGAGTTGATTACGAAAAAAGTCAGTTTAATAGAGCAACACAAGGTGGTCGACAACCTGGTTCTTCATTCAAACCATACGTTTATGCAACTGCAATGGAACGTGGTTTATCCCCCAGTACTATAGTATCTGATAAGCCTATTAACTGGGGTGGTTGGTCACCCAGAAATAATTCTGGCCGTTATATTGGCAATGTCGATTTAGCAACTGCTTTAGCCTTTTCTATTAACACAGTACCTGTCCATATTACTTACCAGTATCTTAATCGTGATACTCAACCAATCAGAAATTTGATTAAAAATATGGGTATTAATTCTCATATTTTATCACACAAAACCATGATTTTAGGCACATCTAATATGACACCAATGGATCAAGCAATTGGTTTCAATGTCTTCGCGAATGGAGGCGTAGCTGGAAACCACCATGGTTTTACGCGAATCAGCACAATAGATGGTCATGTAATATGGGATTGGACACGCAATGGTAAAAAACCATATCAAGTTATCAGTGAACAATCAGCTGCATATATGAATCAAATGCTGGTTGGCGTTACAACACGAGGATCTGGTAAACGCGCAGCCCTACCTATGTCGCTTGTTGCTGGGAAAACTGGAACATCACAAGCCTATCGTGATGCTTGGTTTGTCGGCTTCACTGGTAATTATACCGGTGCTGTATGGATGGGGAATGATGATTTCTCATCTATGAATCGGGCTTTCGGTGGCGTTATTCCGGCCATGATATGGCATCGCATTATGCTCTACGCACATCAAAATACAATTCTTCAACCACTTTATGGTGTCAAAAATTCCATTTTACCTTATCAATTACCAATTAATCCTTCTAATGATAATTCGTATATCATTCCTAAATCGCCCCAAATACTCTCACCTGCAACATTAAACGCTATACGTTCTATCAACAAAGACTTACAAAAGCTCCCAAATATGACCTTATCAAATACAAAAACTATTTTTCCTTCAACAGATGCAATTTGAATATTTTACAATGCTTTTTAATATCCTTTTTCCTTTTGTAATCTTTTTTTTCTCAATTTTATGTGGAACATTCAGCGTTAATTATATGCTCAATAACGACATAAATTTTGAATGTTTAAAGATTGGAGAATGGACAACCTATCTACACGTAGGAACAACTAAAGCCAATCCTTACACCCGTGCACGCACTGCAAAACACGGTGATATTTCCCTTGGACATCCAGAAAATCTCATTTTCCAACTTTGGACAGATAATCAGGGACGTCCGCTACGCCCCGACTGCCATTATTTACTTAAAGGACACATTCCTGAAACACGTCTCTTTACTCTGTATGCAGCTGATAAATTTCTTAAACCCTATACTTCAAGGAATAATATTCCTTTTGCACTCCATACCTACAATGTAATTTATGAAAATGACGGCTCATTACGAATAAACATCTCACCAGCACCACAAACAGGCAATTGGCTTGCATCAACGAGTCAAAAACAATTCGGACTTATCCTGACTTTATATGACACTTCAATTATCTCTACAACAGCATTACGGAAACCTATGATGCCATCTATAGAACGAATTCCATCAGGAGAAAAATGTGCTTAAATTCATCTATGCGTTTCTTCTTATAGGCATCAGTACGGTCATTGTGCATATTTGTATTTTACTGTTACTTCCTCATTACACACGAAATAATATATGGACAAGGCTTGAAAAAATAGGACCGACCTATCAATTCGTTGATCTGGATTCGTATGATCCTATTCGCCAATCTGCAGATCCTTTATTTCTTCTTAAAGTATGTAAATTTGATCTAGATAATGGTCCTGTTCACTTAACCACTCCACAAACAACACAATTTTGGTCACTGTCAGCCTACACACGCGAAGGAATTATTTTCTACAACCTCAATGACAAAACAACTCCCAATGCTAAACTCAATCTTATTATAGGAAACCCTCTACAAATAACAGAACTCAAACAATCAAAAATTGAACATACTCCTAATTCAGTTTTAGTCGCTCACAAACTAAATGAGGGTTTTACTATTTTACGTGTATTCGCTCCATCTCCACTTGAAAAAAAAGAAAGCGAAGACTTTCTTGCAAAAGCAACTTGTCGTATATTTAATAAATAAATAAAAATTGTCGTGATTTTTAATTTAATAAACCAACGTTAGTTATTTAAATCAAAACTTTATGATCAATTTTTCTGTTATAGATAAAGTTTAAGTAGTTTTGATTATTTTAAATTATTTTCAGCTTTTTTGATTTTCTATATCAATGATTACTTCCCGACAACCAAAAATACATAAAGCTCCCTATTCACAAATAATATCCGCAATACAGAATTTAAAATAATTTCTTTGAGTAAATCATAATCAATGTCACTATTGTAGCATTTGCATCTTTAATGCGCTCTTAATGGAAAGAAAAATCAATTTTCCTGATTATTTATAATAATTTACCTTTTTATTTCGATAAATTCTCATGAATTATTTTCTGTTCCTACTATACTCTTGTATAATGTATATTAGCGTTACTTACTTCATCTAGAAAGCCACTATTCAATCTCATTTTTACTAATTTCTCCTGCGTTTCTAATAAATTTCCCGGCATAGCACTTTGTAGAAAGCACAAAGGTAAATCTTGATGTAAACTACTTGAAATAGAAACGATATGAGAATTCGATTGGATTCTTGTTTGTTGTTCAGATAAAATGGAAGCTTCTATTACAGCTGATACCAATGTTAAATTTATATTAATCAATACCTCTTGTTGTGTTTTCATTTGTGAAAACAGTGCATTAACAACAAAAAATCCAAAACTTATAATAAAAATAAATAACCCTATAACCAAACAAGCATTTGTACATGTATGTCGATAAATCTGTTTTATTAACCAAAGAATAAAGCGGCAAATTAATGCCAAAAACGCTATAGTAATACTCCATTGTTTTACAGATTTATTTTTTCGTTTCTTTCGTTTATTTGTCATAATAGAAACTAACACATATTATTTTTAGTTAGTAAAATATATTTACACTACCGTTCTATATACCTTAGCTTTACATTCAACAGAGCTTTCACAAGAATTTAAAAATGCTATACAGTGTTTCATTTCACCCTAAGTATAACTCGTATAATTACTTTTCTATCGCTATCTCAATAGCATTGTATATATACTCTTTTCGTACATATAATTGATAGCGTTTATAATTAAATCACGCTTTATCATAAAACACAGCAGAAACTTTATAACATAGGCTTTTTCGAGATATTGTAATAATAAACTTACAGCTTTACATAACAGTGAGTTAGTATAATTATTTCAGATTAATATCATATGCAAATGCCAATCCATGCTATTGGTATTTAATTAATTTCATAGAATTAACTTATAGCTGTATTTGAAATTTACAAGATGATAAAAAAATCTACTTAATCTTTTTAACACAAATTGGTTATTTTTTTCTTTTGCCATGAAAATAAAAAATCAGAAAAATATATACAAAGGTTGCACAACACTTTGCACATTAGATATTAATCTAACTAAATATCATTATAGCCCACTGATCATACCTGTTATTTCATAGCTCGTATAATGTGTGATTCTTAATTTATATTTGAGTAGAATAGAAATGGTATGCATTCTCAACACTTTCGTCTACAGACAAATTTAATGTTAATCTTTTAATGAAAAAATGATAAAATACCACTTAATACAATATCAGAATATATATTGTTAAATATCATTCACGAAATAAATCATTCAAAATGAATGCTCAATTTCATAAAATATTAAGCATTATGAATATCGCATCAAAAAATATTATAAATTATCCTTCTATTCATTTATAATACTAGTATGTTGGTTTACTATGATACGTTTTTTAATAAAATCAGTATTTCTTCTATTTTTTATTTTTGTAATCGTCTCGTTTTTTGCAACGAAGCAAAACAATAATAATCTTTCCTTCCCTAAAGAAACAGATGCAACAACAAGAGATGCGATTATTGCTCTTAAGGAAACTATAAATGATTTAGGAATGTTTTGTGAACGCAATATAGAAGCTTGTAAAATCGGAAAATCCCTTTTAAGCTCAATGGGTGAACGCGCACGTAATGGTTCAAAAATTATCTATGAATATCTTAATCATACATTTAGTAATAAAAACACGAGTGCCTCTCAAGAAGATAACTCCAATACAGGTACGGCAAATCCAAAAGAAAAATAAATAAAACAAAATAATATAAAATTACCTTGTAAAAAATACTCTTAGTGCTTCTCATTTAACTTCATACAATGAGATAATTATCTGTCAAAAAGACGCATCATACAATCACCCAAAAAACAAGGACGAAAGTTACTATGACAGAGACGATCGATGATATTATAAAAAACTTTTCCCAACTTGATAACTGGGAAGATCGTTATCACTATGTAATTGAACTCGGCCATGCATTACCCCCTTTTCCGGAAAGTGCGCGAAACGATGCCAATAAAGTTCGTGGTTGTGTTAGCCAAGTATGGCTTTTATCCTCACGCGATAACTCAGAAAATCCGATATTAACATTCCAAGGTGACTCCGATGCTCACATTGTACGTGGTCTGATCTATATTCTCCTTGCCTTTTATTCAGGCAAAAAAGCTTCTGAAATCCGTACAGCTGATGCTGAAGGACTTCTTGCAATACTTGGCCTCAATGAAAATTTAACACCACAACGATCCAATGGTCTTAGAGCAATGATTAAACGAATTCGTGCAGAAAGCTCGTTATAAACATAAAGCGCTTTTCCAAATAATCAAACTCGACCCCTATAATCAACACGCTTTCTAAAAAACACTTTATATACGTCGAATCAAGACAATGTTTTGAAATAATGTGATCACTTAATCCTCTTTTTTTCGCTTTTACGTCCAAGTCCCATTTCTTTAGCCAAAGCTGAACGCGCTTTTGCATAATTAGGTGCCACCATAGGATAGGAGCTGTCTAATTGCCATTTTTCACGATATTCTTCAGGCAACATCCCGTAATGCGTCATGAGATGACGCTTTAAAGACTTAAACTTCTTTCCATCTTCAAGGCAGATAAGATAATCAGGAAAGATTGAACGTTTTGGATTAACAGCAGGCCTTTGTTTTTCGACTTCAACTTCCGCTAATGTCATATTCCCCGCTTTTAGAAAAGCAGCATGAACATCAGCAATCAAATTTGGCACTTCCGCCGGCCGGATCGAATTATTACTCACATAAGCAGCAACAATATCGGCAACCAACGTAATAACTAAATTGCTTTCAGTCTCCAGGACTGGAGGATGTTCCATTCTTATTTCCTTTAATTTTAACCGAGACATCATTATTGTATTTATACTCGTGATACCCAAATTATATACATATAAGCCTCATATTGTACAAAAATTTTTTTTGTCAATTCAATTATTTTATAATAATTACGTTAACACAAAAAAATCAAATAAACTTCTCTTTGTTGTCATATTATATAAAAAAACAGCATAAAATTGGGATTGAAGATATCGAATGCAAATTTATAATATAAAAACAGTTTTTTATTTTAAATAATAACATCATAGTCTCATATTGGTTCCATAAACTTTAATTCCGATATCAAAAGTTAGTCTTTTTTCAATAAATAAAGTAACTTAAGGAATTATTTTAAATTTCAATAATAAAGAGTATCATGAACAAAAATGTAGAACATAAATTGTAAAATTTATCTAACTCATATTTTGCAAATAAGCTAAATCTTATTCGTTATCAGGTTTAAATTAATCTATCAATAATGTTGATTTAAAACACAGAAAATACTTACATCTTTTATAGAGGATTATGCATGGCTTGTTCGTCTGTACTCCCCCCAAAAGCATCTAAAATTATTCATAAAGAAATTCATCACGGTATTCATCGCGAAGACTACTATCATTGGCTGCGTGCCTCAAACTGGCAAGATGTCTTAAAAAAACCCAGCTGTCTTGACAAAAATATTCGACACCATCTCGAAATAGAAAATGCCTATCAGGCTGATCAAATGGCTGATACAAAATCATTACAAGACTTACTTTTTTTAGAAATGAAAAGTCGTATTCAAGAAAATGACAGTTCCGTTCCTATAAAACATGGTCCTTTTGCCTATGGATTTTCTTATGTGATTAGAGGTCAACAACCACATTATTTTCGTACACCAAGAAATGGCGGAGAAAAAGACGTTTACCTTAATGGTGATGTTTTGGCTAACGGTAAAGATTATTTCAAACTCGGTTCAGTCCAAATATCTCCTAATCATACATATGCTGCATGGACTTACGATGATAAAGGCTCTGAATATTATACAGCTAAAATTCATAATTTTGAAGTATTGCCTCACTATACTGACACAATCACTAACATATCCGGAAAAATCGTATGGGATGCCAATTCTGAAGGCTTTTTTTATACTAAAATGGATGAGAATCACCGCCCTTCAGAGCTTTATTATCATCGATTAAATACTGATCAAACCCAAGATAAGCTTATTTTTTGTGAAAATGATCCAGGATTTTTTTTACATGTAAGTAGTTCTAAGCTGAATGACTTTATTTATATCAATATTCATGATCATGAAACATCAGAAATCTGGCTTATCCCTGCCGATGCTCCCTTCAATTCTCCCCAATGTGTGCGAAAAAGAGAAAAAGGCATTGAATACTCACTGACAGAAGGGGGTGATATCTTTTACATTCTCACCAATCGAGATAACGCAAAAGACTTTAAAATTATGGTAGCACCATGTACATCACCGCAATCAGAACACTGGTCTGAGATTGTGCCACATCAACTTGGCCGTCTCATCCTATTCCATGACGCCTATCAAGAATTTCTTATTTGGCTTGAACAATTTGAGGGACTTCCTCGTATACAAATCATGGAGCGTGATACTAAACAAACTCACTCCATTGCCTTTACAGAGGAAGCTTATTCGTTAGATTTGCAAGGTGCAGCCGAATACAACAGCCAAACTATTCGATTTTCTTATTCATCCATGACTACCCCTAATCAAATTTTTGATTATGAAATAAAAAGTCGCAAAAAAATACTCTTAAAAACCCAAAAAATTCCCTCTGGACATAATCAAGATGATTATATAACACAACGTATTATGGCAACTGCAAATGATGGAGAAAAAATCCCTATCTCCCTTTTTTATCATAAAACAACCGATCTTAATGGTAACGCGCCCTGCCTCCTTTACGGCTATGGTGCATACGGAAGCTCCATTTCCGCAAATTTCAATAGTAATATACTTTCGTTAGTCAATAGAGGCTTTATTTATGCAATCGCCCATATTCGCGGAGGAAAAGAAAAAGGGATGGAATGGTATGAAAAAGGAAAACACCTCTTCAAAAAAAATACGTTTACAGACTTTATTGCCTGTGGACGTCATCTTGTCAATAATAAATTCACTGCTCATGATCGATTAATTGCCTATGGTGGCTCAGCAGGGGGAATGTTAATGGGTACTATAGCAAATATAGCCCCACAGGATTTTGCTGGTATTATAGCAAATGTTCCTTTTGTAGATGTCCTAACAACCATGCTCGACGCTTCATTGCCCCTAACACCCCTAGAATGGCCAGAATGGGGTAACCCCCTCGAATCTGAAGAAGATTATAAGCTTATTTCCTCCTATTCTCCCTATGATAATATCAAAGCTCAGCAATATCCCCCTATTCTCGCCATTGCGGGATTAACAGACCCTCGTGTAACTTACTGGGAACCTGCAAAATGGGTAGCAAAACTACGTGATTTAAAAACAGATGATAATGCAGTTTTATTACGTATCAATATGGATTCAGGCCATGGAGGCGCACCTGGACGTTTTTCGAAATTAAAAGAGATCGCATATATATACGCATACATTCTAAAAATAGTAGGAAAAAACACCTGCTAACTTAAATATATTATCTTTTACAAGGCTTCATAAACTATAAATTATGAAGCCTTTAATATCAGTTATGATAAACTATACAACCCTCTTATAATCCATAGCTTTCATAAAGTTCTAAAACATAATCCCAATTAATTAAATGGTCTACAAATACCTCTAAATATTTTGGACGTGCATTACGATAATCAATATAATAGGAATGCTCCCACACATCAACACCTAGAATAGGTTGTGCATCATGAATTAAAGGATTCTCACCATTGGGTGTTTTCATAATTTCTAATTTGCCATCTTTAAGAGCAACCCATGCCCAACCAGAACCAAACTGAGCAACACCTGCTGCTATAAAATCTGCACGAAACTTATCATAACCACCAAGATCAGATTCAATAGCTTTGGCTAATTTTGCAGGAAGTTTTTTACCACCACCACCTTTTTTCATCCAATTCCAAAAATGATTATGATTATAATACTGAGCTGCATTATTAAACAAACCAGGATTTTTTCCAAAGGTTTCTTTAATAATATCTGTAAGACTCTTATTTTCTAAGCCTAAATCTTTTATAAAATTATTAGTATTTGTAAGATAAGCAAGATGATGCTTATCATGATGATATTCAAGTGTTTCGCGTGACATATAAGGCGAAAGGGCATCATAATCATAAGGCAACTCGACTAATTTAAAAGTCATGTAAAAATCTCCTCGATTCCAATTATTAATCTCACTCCCAAATCTCATTTGACACTTACAATATTTAAGAGCAAATATCGAATAATATTCAGTATCAATATAACAGCTTTATAACAGCTTTTTTTGAAGATATCCGATTCATTAATCAATGATACTGTCTTAATACAATCACATTCTGAAAAATATTTCTAATCCAATTACCTATCAAAATATTAAATCATTTTTAAATAATGAAAGGAAGAATAATACTATCGGTCTTTGCGTTTTCCACCTAAAATATTGCCCAACACACCACGCAAAATATTCTTACCTTCCTTTACCAAAACTCTTCCTAGCGTATTCGTCATTGAACGCGTTGCTGCTTTTATCACAGCATCCAAAATAGACTGCTGGCGATTATTTTTTGTAGAAACTGAAGTTTTTTCCTTTCTAGATCGTGATAACATCTCATCAGCTGAATCACGATTAATATCCTGTTCATAATGCCCAAAAACAGGACTAGAAGCAATCAATTTCTCCCGTTCATTCTGCATTATTGGCCCAATTTGTGAATGTGGAGGACGAATTAATATACGTTGCACAACCGATGGAACTGCTTTCCTTTCTAAAGTTGAAATAAGTGCTTCTCCTATAGCAAGTTGCCCTATTGCCTCCATTGTATCAAACTGCGGATTAGCGCGAAAAGTTGAAGCAGCACTCTTAACTGCCTTAACTTCGCGTGGAGTATAAGCACGTAATGCATGTTGAATACGATTCCCAAGCTGAGTTAAAATAGTTTCTGGAATATCAAGTGGATTCTGTGAAATAAAATAAATCCCAACACCTTTTGAACGAATTAAGCGAACAATCTGTTCAATCTTCTCAATTAAAGCCTTAGAAGCATTATTAAAAAGTAAATGTGCTTCATCAAAGAAAAAAATCAAACGCAATTTTTCTGGATCACCAATTTCAGGAAGTTGCTCGAAAAGTTTTGACATCAACCATAAAAGAAATGTTGAATAAAGTCTGGGATGAGAAATCAATTTATCTGCAGCTAAAATATTTATAAACCCTTGTCCATCAATTTGCGTACGCATAATATCAGGAAGTTCCAAAATAGGTTCACCTAAAAAATGATTCCCGCCCTGCGCTTCTAAAACCAAAAGCTGCCGTTGAATGGCTCCAACAGATGACTTGGATATATTTCCATAGCGAGCTGACAACTCAGAAGCACGATCTGCACTATAAATAAGCATAGCTTGCAGATCTTTCAGGTCAATAAGCAAAAAACCCTCATCAGCAGCAATACGAAAGACAATATTCAGTACACCTTCCTGTACTGGCGTTAAATCCAGCATACGTGATAGAAGAAGTGGCCCCATATCTGCTAATGTCGTACGAATTGGATGCCCTTGTACCCCAAATAAATCCCAAAAAATAACTGGATTATCCCGCATTTCTATCGTTTTTAACCCAGTTGCAACCAGTCTATCTTTTATTTTGTCATTCATCACTCCAGCTTTTGCTATGCCAGATAAATCACCTTTGATATCAGCACAAAAAACTGGAACACCTTCCGCTGAAAAAGACTCCGCCAAAACCTGTAAGGTTATCGTTTTTCCCGTACCTGTTGCCCCCGTAATTAAACCATGACGATTTGCATACTGAAACCAAATATATGCAGACTGAAATTCATTGCTCTCTTTTTGATAGTGAGCACCAAGAAAAATACCTCGATTGTTTTCCATATCAATATATTCTTATCCCCTGCCTCTTGATAACTCTTTAAATAATTACTGCAGGAATAGACCAAATCAAGAAAAATATAGAAACAAAAACACAGCTGCTAAATTCTCTATCTGCTTTCCTTATTCAATAAACTTATATTTTTATACATCAAAATATAGATACATTTTTTATAAATACGATGAAATTTAATAAAAACTTATATTTTTTAAATCATTCTTGTATTTTTCTTATCTACAATGACTGAAATACAAAAATTTTATTTCTTAAATTTATGAAAATTATAAGATAATCATTAACTTAAAATACTCATATCAATGTTCAATTTAAAATCGCAAATTTTATATAATTGCATATTTTAATCTAAAAATATAATCATGAAAGTATAACGTAATATCAAACAATCATCTTATTTATAAATTTATTGCTAACTTCAAAACAAACTGATTTAAAACAGCAAATTCATACATTTATTGTACTATATTTTTTAAGAGACCTTATAATGAAATCTTACAATAGGATTTTCTCATTTCACTCTGCAAAACTTACCCCTATAGTCACCTTAAAATTGACCTCCAACTATCTAAAGAATGTTTTTTCCAGAAAAAATTGATAAAAAACTAAAATCCAAAAAAGCATAAACTGCTAAGCAATTTTATACTGCAACAAATTAAAATTTATATGCTAAACCGATACGAACATCATTGATCTTATAGTATTTTGAGTTTATTTTTTTGAATTTCTTTTCACCAAAATCGGAGTAACGATACTCTGAGCGTATCAAAACACGATCAGTCATCGCAAAATCAAAACCACCACTAAGAGTATAACCAATCATTGTCTCTACACTATCGAACAAATTCGAAGAAGTATTTTCCTTACCTATTTCCTTAATTAATTTCGAAAAGGTACCTTGAATCTTCGTATAAGCAACACCACCAGCAATATAAGGCATAAAACGACCAGCTGCCAAGCCTAAACGTATCCGAGTGGCACCACTCCATTTCTGTTTTAAATTATGAGTATATGTTTCAACAAGATCATGCTTTCTTGACATTGGTTTTGCTAAACTTGCACCTCTCTCAGCATTCATCCGAGGTTTTGCGGAATTTTCCCCTCTCTCAGCATTCATCCGAACATTCTCAGGAATACCAGATCCCATCACTGCAGGAGACGATGGAGACGATAAAGAAAATGAGCGGGTACTGCTTCTTTGCGGTAGAGGAGGAATTTTTGTTTCCGTTTTTGTAATAGTTACACTTTTGGTCTCATGAGAAGAGGAAGAGGAAGAGGAAGAGGAAGAGGAAGAGGAAGACTGAATTACCAACTGTTTGTCTTTTGAACTTGCATCTGTAGATCTTTTAGATCTTCGCACTTTAGATACTGTATCCGAACTAGATTTTTCAGTAATACTATTAGTATCATCAGATTGGTAAGAATCCAACACGATTACGGTTTCTTGAGATTTTTGCTGTATTATAGGTTGTGGTTGCAATATTGTTGTAACAACAGATTGTTGCTGCGGCTTTATAACAGAAGGTTGTTGCACTACTGTAATAGTAACCACTGGGACAGAGGAAATTTCACTCTGCCCTGCCATCGTACTACTTTCTTGTGTTACTTCAGCAGCTTGTGTTACTTTACCAGAATCTTGTACTTTAGCTTTAACTGTTTCAGCAACTTCAACTGTTTCAGCACTAGTTTCTGGTACAAAAATTTCTATTTTTTCTCCTTGCTTTAGAGAAGGAATTATTGTTTCCGTTTTTTCAACAATTATTACTTTTGGTTCAGAGCTGGAGGATGAAGGAGATTGAGTTACCATCACTGCCTCTTTAGATGTATCTGTAGATCCTTCTCTTTTATCTTGTTCAGAAGGTGAAGACAAAGAACGTGCTAAAAGGGGACCTGGAGATGTTACCATCTCTTTTTGAGACGCTGGCTCTCCGATTGAAGATGCAGGTGGATGTAAAGAATCAGCAGGTTTTTGGAGACTTTTATCTTCTCCGCTTCTACTTATTATTTTTTCACCTGATGGTGTAATAACTAACATCTCTTTATATGGAGGTGGAGATGAAGGTTTTGTAACGCGAGCTAAATCTTTTGGTCTTTTTGGTTGTACTAAATCTTTAAATTTGTTCTTAACAAAAACTTTTGTATCCTTTTTATTAGAAAAAACGATATCTGTATCAACACCTAGAATAAAACCATTGCCGAAATCAAAATTAGAACCCGCGTAAAAACCACCTGTAAATCCAAAAATCTCAGATGATAAATCTTCATCAATCGAATTCCATTTTTCAATATTATCATATTTATGATAATTAAAAGTAGTTAGGCCAGAAAATCCCCCAATTTGTCCACCAAGATAAAAACCCTTCCAAGAGTAAACAGGTGCAACAATTGATCTCGAATCTTGATGATTTATAATATCTGCTCCCTGTACTCTAGAAGCTAAAATGAAAGAAAAAACAGATATAGTAACCAAATATTTTGTAATCATTTTAAATACCCAAGTCTAAAAAAACACAGAGTGATATATTATTTTATTAATAAAAAATCCATAATAAAAATAACACTACTACAACAAATAATATTCTTTCTCTAAAGAATCTTGATTGCAAATAAACTCTCTATTAAGCTTGAAGTACTTTCATTGCTCTTTATTTATGGAATTTTAATATTCATCTACCTGATAATTGATAAATAGGAGATGACTATATTTGGAAAAAGAGAAAAACTTATAATTATCAATATGAATTAATCAATTAGATTGAGAGTTTATATCGCTTAAAGTACTCTTGATTTTTAAAATAAGCGCTTTATTTTTTTATATTATTGAAAGAATGTCATTAGACATAAAATCTGAAGAAGATTCTGTTTAGAGCACTTTGTTAGGGAAAAAACGTTTCATGAAAAAGGAATATGTTTGGTTCACCTCAAGGGCAGCAATATGGTCTCCTCGTTTTAGTGGATTGGCATTTCTTATTTTATTATTCTCAACATTTTTACAGCGCTATTCTATGATTCGTGTAAGCGACTTTATTGTTTTGGTAATCTTTTCTGCTTGCTGTATTTTTTTATCTCTTTTTCTTGCTATCAAAGCGCTTTACAATTTATGGACATATGGTACTCGAGGTGGAATGAAAGCACTGAAAGGTATCATTTATTCGTTAATAACTGCCACACCATTGATACTATCCATTGGACGGGGAATTGCCTTACCGGCTATTTATGATGTTTCTACTGATACGCAGAAACCACCAGTTTTTTTTCGTACTCTACGCCCTAGTGATTCTTTACCTCTTAAAAATGACTTGATCAAACAAGCGGCAGTGCAAATGTTACAATGGCCAGAAATGTCAGGGCGTCGTTACGATGGTTCACCTGATTATATTCGTAAATCAATTTTTAATGTTTTAGCAGCTTATGGTTGGCCTATACTCGCTCAACAAATTATTAAAAATGAAGATAATGAATTTTATATTGAAACAATAGCAAAAACTGTTTGCCTGGGTTTTGTTTCCGATATTGTAATTCGCTTAACAGATGAGGGAAATACAACCTTTGTTGATATGCGCGCTACTTCACGTCATTTGCTAAGAGATTTTGGTACAAATGCTTCTTTTATTATCGCTTTTATGGATGCACTTGATACAGAAATAGCTTCTATTCCTTTTTCTTCAAGCTAATGAATAAAAATTATAAGATATGGTTTTGTTTGCACAGTAAATAATTATTTTTTATTTTACTTTGATATAAAGAAAAAATAAATTATTTGATTATTTTCTGCAATTTTAAATTAATGTCGCGATAAATTTTTTAAAACCTTTTCAATTGCATAATTCCTGTGATTATATGTGCTAAAATAGTTGCTTTATAGATTTTGATGATATTGCAACTCTTGAATAAAATTACATAACAAAGAAATGGTAATTATTATGATTTACATACGCTTGAAGATGTAAATATTTATGAATATTACACTACTAAATGATAGATATTAAACGCTAGAGCAATTGCAATGCTGTAGGTAGAATGCAACACTTGATAAACACGCTGAATATATAGCAGATTAATTTTAGTGCAATTTTTTTTAGTTAGTGATGTATTTTTTATAACATCATATAGGAATAAGCTTTTATAAGAAGAAAAAATGAACACTTCTGTTTTCACGTATTGCGTACAGTTGTAAAAATCGGTATAAGGCGCGAATATTAGCTATAACTATATTGTTTTGGGGTATAGCCAAGCGGTAAGGCACCGGTTTTTGGTACCGGCATTCCCTGGTTCGAATCCAGGTACCCCAGCCAGGCTTTTCTAATAGTTTTATATTCAAAAATTCAGATTTTGATTCTTTTAAATCTATTCCTAATTCCTGTTGAATTGTTTTGATATACTTGATTGTATTGTTGCGTACTGTGAAATATGATTACAACATAATTAATCAAAATATGTTTCACTTTAAATGAATATGCACTTAATAACATTAAAATTAATACCTTAAAATTTTGTACTTATATTTTATATATAAGAGAAAGAAGTTTATGAATTCAGTAAAAAACCTGTAATAAAATTTGTTCTGGTTAATTTCCCAAAAATTAATGTTTATCCTAGATAAAAATATTGAAGGTAAGAACGCGATTACTAAAGGAAAGATCGAAGGAGTAGAGTTTGTTTGTATAATAACTATCCTTAGTAGATCTTTAATAGTGCAGTTTATAATTATTTATTAATTATTTATAAAAAAAATCTGTTAACTCTTAGAACTAACTCACTGCTTTAAATCCATAAAGATCATATCAATATCGAAAACATTGTAAAGCATGCAAAATCAAATAAAAAACTTTATATAACTTAGATAGCAGCTTCACTCTATTATAGATTGCATTACCTCAATCAAAAGTTTTTTTGGCAATTGCTGATTGTGCTGCTGCTAAACGTGCAACTGGCACACGGAAAGGCGAACACGAAACATAATCTAGATCATTTTCTTCACATAAAGCGATAGAATAAGGATCACCCCCATGTTCACCACAAATGCCTAGTTTAATTTTCGCACGCTGAGAACGTCCACGTTGTGCAGCAATAGCGATAAGTTCTCCTACCCCATTGCGATCAATCGATACAAAAGGATCTTTCTCCAAGAGTTCTTTTTGCAAATAGGTTGTCAAAAATGATGCTGCATCATCACGTGAAATACCAAAAGTAGTTTGCGTCAAATCATTTGTTCCAAAAGAAAAAAATTCTGCGGTTTCTGCAATTTCATCTGCCCGAAGAGCAGCTCTTGGTAACTCAATCATTGTCCCAACTATATATTGAATATTAACCTTCTTTTCATTCATCACTTCACCAGCAACATAATCAATACGGGCTTTAACAAAATCTAATTCAGATTTAAGAGCAACAAGCGGTACCATAATCTCAGGTATGACTGGAGATCCGGTCTTCTTAGCGGATTCTACCACCGCTTCAAAAACTGCTCGCGCTTGCATTTCAGCAATTTCAGGATAAGTAATGATTAGACGGCATCCGCGTAATCCAAGCATAGGATTAAATTCATGCAATTGCTGCACACGTTCTACAAGTAATTCAGAAGGAATTCCCATAGCTATTGCAACATCAAGAATTTCTGAATCTGTTTTTGGCAAAAACTCATGTAAAGGTGGATCTAAAAAACGGATAGTCACAGGTAAACCGGACATAATTTCAAACAATTGAGTAAAATCTGATCGCTGCATTGGCAAAAGCTTATCCAGTGCTTTGCGACGTCCGTCTTCATCATTACTTAAAATCATTTCACGCATAGCAACAATACGTTCGTCAGTAAAGAACATATGCTCAGTACGACAAAGACCAATACCTTCAGCTCCAAAGGAACGTCCCATTTGTGCATCAATCACCGTTTCAGCGTTAGCGCGAACTTTCATGCGCCGCATTCCATCTGCCCATTCCATCAATTGAGCAAAATCTCCACAAAGTTCAGGTTGCAACATTGCAACTTTTCCCTTTAAAACTTCCCCTGTCCCACCATCTAGTGTAATAATATCACCTTTTTGAAAAATCTGACCTGAAGCAATCATTTTGTTTGTCTTATAATCAATCCGCAAACTGCTCGCACCAGAAACACAGGGCTTACCCATACCACGAGCTATAACAGCGGCATGACTCGTCATCCCACCACGTGTCGTTAAAATTCCTTCTGCAGCATGCATACCGTGAAGATCTTCTGGACTTGTTTCTACACGTACTAAAATAACTTTCCGTCCTTCTATTGACGCTCTTTCTGCTTCTTCAGAGGTAAAAACAATTTCACCAGTCGCAGCTCCTGGAGAGGCAGGCAAACCACATGCTATAACACATCGCGTTGCCTTGGGATCAAGCATGGGATGCAAAAGTTGATCAAGCGATTTTGGTTCAATCCGCATTACCGCTTCTTCACGACTTATCAGTCCCTCCTCTACCATCTCGACTGCCGTCTTTAAAGCTGCACGCGCTGTTCGCTTTCCTGAACGAGTCTGCAATATCCACAATTTACCTTTTTCAATTGTAAACTCTAGATCCTGCATATCTCGATAATGCTGTTCAAGCTTATGCGCAATCTGACATAATTTTGAAAAAGCCTCTGGCATAATTTTTTCCAATGATGGCTTATTTGAACCAGCAGCGATGCGTGCAACTTCTGTAATATTCTGAGGTGTACGAATACCCGCTACAACATCTTCACCCTGTGCATTAACTAAAAATTCACCATAGAGCTCTTTTTTCCCTGTCGATGGATTACGTGTAAAAGCAACACCTGTTGCTGAGTCTTCACCCATATTACCGAACACCATAGCTTGCACATTAACTGCTGTTCCCCAACTTTCAGGAATATTATGTAAACGACGATAAGTGATTGCACGCGCTGTCATCCAACTTGAAAAAACTGCTCCAATTGCACCCCATAATTGTTTTTCAGGATCTTTTGGAAAAGGTTCTCCCAATTTTTCTTCAATACATGCCTTGTAAAGAACAATAATACTTTTCCAATCAGCTGCTGTCATTTCTGTATCAACATCGTAACCATTGCGTGCTTTTACTTCATCGAGGATTTCTTCAAAATACGAATGTTCCATTCCCAAAACAACATTGGAATACATTTGGATAAAACGACGATAACTGTCATAAGCAAAGCACTCATTATTAGTTTGTATAGCAATTGCTTCTACAGTCTCGTCATTCATACCAAGATTAAGAACTGTGTCCATCATTCCTGGCATAGAAGACCGAGCTCCTGAACGAACAGAGAGCAAAAGCGGCCTTTGTTTATGAGCAAATTCCCGTTGCGTCTGTTCTCCGACACGTTGGAGTGCTTGCCTAACAGCTTTCTGCAAATCTTCTGGATATACACCATCATGAGTATAATAAAAGTTACAAACTTCTGTCGTAAGAGTAAATCCAGGAGGGACAGGTAAGCCAAGATTGCTCATTTCTGCCAAATTAGCTCCCTTACCACCAAGAAGATTACGTTCACTCGCACTTCCCTCTGCTTGACCATTACCAAAACTATAAACCCATTTTGTCATCGCATAAATCCGCTCAGTTACCAGCATTAAAACATTATTCGACCAAGCTAATCATGAAAAATAATCTTTCGATTCAAAAATTAGTGAAACCAAATAAAATACTGCCTTATTAAGGTATGAAAACATGCTTCTCCAACAAGAAGATCAAAAACCATAATTACTAGCCCCCATCTTCGGAGAAAAATTTATCTTGTTAAAGAAAATTATCAATTGCTGTAAATAAAGCTTCCATAGACATGGCACCTTCATACTTTTTACCATTAATAAAAAAGGTTGGTGTTGCTGTAACTCCAAGCTCTTTTCCACGTTCAAAAGATGCATTTACTTCGTCCAAAATGGATTGATTTTTCAGGCAAGCACTAAAGCTTTCATCCGTAAAGCCTGCCATAAAGGCAATTTTTTTCAATGGTTCTAAAGCATCTTTTGCCCCAGCCCACTCGTATTGTTTTTGAAACAAAACTTCTATCAAAGGAAAATAACGATCTTCTGGAGCGCACCTTGCCAACATAAAGCCAGCTGTTGCTCGAGGATCATAAGCAAAATCCCGGAAGATAAGTTTTACTTTACCTGTTTTGATATACTTTTTACGGAGCTCAGGAAGTATAACATTGTAAAAATCAGCACAAAAAGTGCATGTAAGTGAAGCATATTCAATAATGGTTACTGGTGCATTTTCTTCACCTTCAACTCTATCCTTAACTTTACCTGATTTAAGGAGTTCAGCCATATCAACGGTTGCTACTGGCTCAGTTTTACTTATCAAAGTTGTCGTTGCACGGGCCTGTGCAGTTATACTCCAAATAAAAATTACTACGAAAGATACGATGAAACGATAATTAATCATAAATAACACTTTTCTGTTCTACTTAAACAAATCTTTTCTGTTCTACTTAAACAAATAAAAATTTAATACCTCTTCATCAAGTGAAAGAAATACAAAATACCTTCCCATCTTTATTATTTTTTTTCAACAAAAATGCAATATCCAAGTTTGTAAAGCGATTGGTACAAGCTTTCATCTTCAATCCCTTCAAGCATTTTTTCCAAGCGTTGTTTCTTTTTTTCATCCGGAAACAATTTGATTTTCGGACGATCAGTGAAAACCGGTACCTGTTTTTGCTCAATTTTGATTCGGCCAATAGCGATATACCCAAAAAAACCATTAATTCTCTGAATCAATTCATCTGTTTCGTGCATTAATTTTAACGCAGCAAACCCTCCTTTACACGCTACCACAAGTGTTGCAGGATAAAATGTTTCACTTTGATCTGTTCGGCACTTCCAAATAATTTTAATTGGCATTGTATGTTCGCCAATATCTTGTCCTACAATCTGTGACCAATGTTCTATGAGTGATATATTAAGTCCTGTCCTTTTGCGTAAAATCGGATCAAGCATTTCGGATACCATTTCAGAAATAGAATAAAAATGGTATGTTTGTAATTTTTTGCTCATTCGATCCCAGACCATCTATCAAATCATTGACTAAATCATAACTGTTTTCTTTTCGAGATTAAAAGCTATTATTTTAAAAACTCAACATAAATACAGCTTAAGAAACCGCGTTTACTCAACTAAAGTTTCTATAATTAATTAACGAATTATGAATTATAAAATATATGCTTTGTTTGTATTTTAGATTTTTTATGCTTAATAACGATGTACGAAATTTCTTCGCTTCTTCTTTCTTGGTATGATAAAAATTATCGCCATTTACCATGGCGTATGTCCCCTCAAAAACAAATAAAAGGCATTTACCCTGATCCTTACCAAATTTGGTTATCAGAAGTCATGCTTCAACAAACAACAGTTGAAACTGTTAAACCTTATTTTAAAAAATTTCTAAAGCTTTGGCCTAATCTCTTCTCTTTATCACAAGCATCACAAGAGGATATCATGAAAGCATGGGCTGGTCTTGGCTATTATTCACGTGCACGCAATCTTAAAAATTGCGCTACTCAACTTGTTAAAAACCATGGAGGTAAATTTCCGCAGTCAGTAAAAATATTACGGACTTTACCCGGCATTGGAGACTATACCGCAGCAGCTATTGCTGCAATTGCCTTTGGTTATCCCGTAGCTGTTGTTGATGGCAATGTCGAACGTGTTATAACGCGCTTATTTGCTATTACTTCAGTATTACCTAAAGCAAAATCTGAAATCAAAGAAAAAACACAAGAAATCACTGATGTGCAACGCCCTGGTGACTTTGCTCAAGCTATGATGGATCTAGGAGCAACAATTTGTACACCCCGTAAACCATCTTGCTTACTCTGCCCTCTTCAAAGTGTGTGCAAAGCAATAAAAATGCAGACAGTAGAAGCTTTTCCAGTCAAAGCCCCTAAAAAAGAGCGTCCTTTTAAAATTGGCGCTGCTTTTGTAGCCCTTAATGAAAATAAACAAATTTACTTAGAAAAACGACAAAATACAAAACTACTCAATGGCATGACCCAAATTCCCAATAATATTGGGATAAATGAAGAAAATGGACTGCAAAATGCTCCCTTTTCTGCCAATTGGGAACTCAAGGGACAAATTACACATATTTTTACCCACTTTTCTTTAAAACTTAATGTCTATTGTGCTGATAATATTCGCGGAATAAAGCTTGAAAATGGTTGGTGGTGCGATATTCATCATCTTACCCAAGAAGCACTCCCTACTGTTATGAAAAAAGCCATTGCTATAGCTATTTCTTCTCCTTTTAAATTTAAATAACTTTATCCCTGTACAAAATAAGAATTTACTATAGTAATACTTAATCCGCGATTGACATCAATGCAACTTATATAACATTAGCCTTCAACATCTGTGAACGTATCATCATCCTTAAATCATCTATTGATTTCAATAGGCCATTTTCTTCATAGTACCAAAATGTCCAACCATTACAACTTTGCGAAGCTTGAGCCTTTCTTCCTATCATATGAATAGAGCCCGCTTCACCACCATACATAATAGTCCCATCAGCTCTCACAATAGCAGATATTTCCTTCTTCTTATCATAAAGAACACTTCCAGGATAAAGCAATCCTAAATCAAGCAAACTAGAAAATGCCACACGCGGTTCTGTCTTTTTTGTTTTTAAAATTTCTAATTCTGATTCAGCTAAAGGTTTAATCGCAGCAATTCTCTCACAGGCTGCATCAATGTAGTGTTGCTCTCTTTCAATCCCTACAAAATCACGGCCGAAAAGTTTAGCAACAGCACCTGTTGTTCCCGAACCAAAAAATGGATCAAGAATAACATCGCCAGGTTTGCTAGAAGCAATAATAATACGTGCTAGTAAAGATTGAGGCTTTTGTGTTGGATGTAATTTACGTCCTACTTTATCTTTTAAACGTTCAGCACCTGTACAAAGAGGGAAAAGCCAATCTGAACGCATTTGTCTATCTTCATTGGCAGCTTTTAAAGCATTATAATTAAATGTATATTTTTTGTCTTTTTGATCTCGAACAGCCCAAATAAGCGTTTCATGAGCATTTTGAAAGCGCCGTCCTCGAAAATTCGGCATAGGATTATTTTTACGCCAAATGATATCATTAAGCATCCAAAAACCTAAATCCTGTAATGCTGTGCCAACTCGAAAAATATTATGGTAAGATCCAATAACCCAAATTGTTCCATTAGGTTTTAACACACGACGACACGCAAGCAACCAGGCACGCGTAAAAGCATCATAAGCAGAAAAACTTTCAAACTGATCCCACGCGTCATCAACTGCATTAACACGCGAGTGATCTGGACGGTACAATACACCTTCTAACTGTAAGTTATAAGGAGGATCTGCAAAAATCATATCAACCGAATGTTTAGGAAGTTTTTCTAGTACTGCAACACAATCTCCTTTGAAAATTTTATTACGCCACTGCGTCTGTGAAGAAGTACAAACCTGATTTTTTTGTAGCTGAACAATTGTCATAAAACACTCAACAACACTAACCAAAATTACTCTATAATCAAAATGATTTATCGATCTAATTGTTCACTATCTTCACAAAATAGAGTAAATGTATCGTTAAGGTAATTTAAATTTATTTTATTCAATGCATGAAAAATAATTTCATATTGATAAATTTTTATTTTACTCCTTTATAGAATATTGTTCACATATCTCTTATCTTATTAATTTAATAAAACCAATCTTTCAAAATGTATCTTCATGAAACGAAAGTCTTCCAATATTATTTTATAAAACTCTTGAACTACCTTATAATAAGGAATATCTTATGCCGCAAATTGATCTCATTATTTTTGATTGTGATGGAGTTTTGGTAGACTCTGAATATCTTGTAGCAAAAATTGGATCGCAATTGCTAAAAAAAATAGGATATAAAATATCACCCGAAGAATTAAGCGAGCGTTATTCAGGACTTGTTTTTCAAGATACTCTGAAAAAAATTGAACAAGAAATAAAAAAACCAATTTCTGCTAATTTCATAGATCAAATGGCACATCTGTTTCGTGCACAAATGAAAACTGAATTACGTGTTATTAATGGTATAAAAGAAGCAATAGAAATTATTAAATCCTATTATTCCTATTGTATTTGCTCTAATGCAATGAGTATAGATATAAAAGATATGCTTAAAACTGTTAATCTCTATCATCTCTTTGAAAATAAAATATTCTCGGCACCTGAAGTTGGAACTAAAAAACCAAAACCTGCGCCTGATGTTTTTCTTTTTGCAGCACAAGAATTACGTGTACAACCAGAAAATACTATTGTTATAGAAGACTCTATTCATGGTGTATATGCTGCTGCAACAGCAAGAATGCGTGTCATCGGCTTTACTGGAGGATCCCACAGTTATCTTGGTCACTCTAATGCTCTTATAGAAGCCGGTGCAGAAACAGTTATTACGAAACACGCCCATTTGCTCGAAACCTTAGAAGCAATGAAAATATGGAGAGATTCACAATAAAAAGATACTTCCAACATATATCAGCTAATATATTCTCTCAGTAGTTTTTTACTAAAAGATTCAAGCATTATTCCTAAAAACTGGAACATATTCATACAGTTTAATAGTATACTACTATCAGCAAAGAGTAAAAGATAAAATTTATACACCTGCTAAAAAATAAATAAAAAAAATCGTGAAATACATAGAAATTAAGATATACACTTATACAAATTATTCATTGGGGAATTAATTATTGCAACGAATGATAACAATATCCTTGTATGAATAACAATCGATGGCGCTTACGCAATACACTTATAATCAATATAACATCACTCTTTTATAGAAATTTAACTTTTTCTAATTTGAATACCTGTTAGTTTAGTTAGTTTAAGAGCAATAATTATGATCAATTCGAATTTGCAATGCTATCGAAGCCTTAAAACAAGCCATTTAAAAACTGATATAAAATGACTTAAAAATATTTTCCCCTATTCTCCAACGGAACAAATCATATTCGTGAAACAATCCCAACAATTGATAGCACTATTTACCAAGAAAGCGATTGTCTGACTAATCTAAATAAAAGAAATTGCAGTAAAAGCCATCCGCAAAATAAAATCATATATCTTCCATGATTATTCTTTTTACCGTTTACCTTACCCAATTCTAATGCTAGCATTAATCTACCATGACCATTATGTCTAGAAAATCTTATAGATTATGGAGAGGGCTTTACAAATCTTGCTAATGATGAAAAAAATAGTAAAAGACTATATTTTTAAAATCGTGTACATCTTATTATAGTTAGCTACACTTGTTTAAGTTAGAAATATTCCAATGCTTTTATAATCGCGCATTTGGTTGATTGAATGGAGTAATAAATACATGGGTGTAGATATCAGCCGCCTCAGTAATGGTTTGTCTATCGCCACACATAAAATGCCACAAATTGAAAGTGTAGCACTTGGAATATGGGTTAAAGTTGGCTCACGTAACGAAACCTTTAAACAACATGGCATTGCCCATCTACTTGAACATATGGCTTTCAAAGGAACAGAAAACCGTACAGCATTTAAAATTGCAACTGATATTGAAGATGTCGGGGGAGAAATCAATGCTACCACGAGTATTGAAACAACCGCCTATTTTGCCCGTGTCCTCAAAGAAGATATCCCTCTTGCTATCGATATTTTAGCCGATATTATGACATGTTCAAAATTTGACGAAGATGAATTAGAACGTGAAAAACAAGTTATTTTTCAAGAAATTGGCGCTACTTGTGATGTTCCTGATGATATCGTTTTTGACCATTTTACTGAAACAGCCTTTCGCCATCAATCTCTTGGTCGTTCTATTTTGGGAACACAACAAACAGTTCAATCGTTCACATCTGCCGATCTTCACAATTTTATGAATCAACAATATAGTGCAGATCGCATGGTCGTAGTTGCTACAGGAGCTGTAGAACACGAAGATTTTTTGCGCCAAGTGGAAAGTTGTCTTGGCACCTTTCGTTCCCATTCAACAGCTCCTTTAATCAATCTTGCTAATTATATTGGTGGTGATTTTCGCGAATATCGTGATCTAATGGATACACAAGTTGTACTTGGTTTTGAAGGACGCCCATATCATGCGCATGATTTTTATGCTGCTCAGATTCTTTCAATCATTCTCGGAGGAGGCATGTCATCACGTTTATTCCAAGAAGTTAGAGAAAAGCGTGGCTTATGTTATTCTATTTACGCTTTTCATTGGGGATTTTCAGATACTGGGCTCTTCGGCCTTCATGCTGCTACCGGACAAGAAGGACTAGAAACACTTTTACCTGTTATTCTTGATGAACTCTGTAAAATAAGTAAAAATATTCATACAAATGAACTTCAACGAGCACAAGCACAGTATCGTGCTAATCTTACAATGTCACAAGAAAATCCGTCTAGTCAAGCACATCTCATTGCTCGCCAAATGCTTCTTTATGGTAGACCAATTCCAATCTCTGAAATGACTGAATGTTTAGAACTTATTACCTTAGAACAGCTAACTGATCTAGCTAAACGTCTTTTTATTAACTCTAACCCAACGTTTGCAGCTGTTGGTCCTACTGGACCACTCATGAATTTTGACGATTTAGTATCAACTCTTTCGCCTAATATAAACTGTCTTCTCTAAAGAAAAGTATTTCTTAAAAACTTTAATTAGAAAAAAATTTGATACGCATAAATTATTCTAAAGCCTAATAAACCCCAAAATACGCACATATTTTTAATGCAAATCATCATAAAAATTTTTCTTATTAAATAAGTTTGGGAAACTTTCATCAAAAAAGCGAGCAAAGCTATCCAATTAATATTTCATATGATAAATAATTTAATAAACAAGAGTATATTGCGTGAAATCTGACAACGAATGGTTGAATTTTTCCTTTTACAAAGAACAAAATTCCGTTAGTTTTAAGACTCATTGGTGCGAGCAGATATCTGATTTATTTTTGTATAAAATCATATGATTTTTTCAAAAGAAAATAACAACCGCTTTTTATAAAAATAACAACTAAAAAGTGGAAGTATTTTCTCGAAAATCTCATTTAAAATTAAATAGCTTCAAATACTGAGAGTAATGCAGCGTGAAGAGTTTGAGTAAAATAATCAATATCATTCTTGTTATAATAATTAGTCTTTTTGTACACCTTGCATCAGCACAAGCAATCGAGCCAATCAAAATTTCTCCTCAGGATATAGCTATTGATCTGTCAAAAGCTATCGAAATTCATCATACCAATAACTCTATCTTCCAAACAAGTACAGCACCAGGACCAGATGGTATTATATGGCGCATTGAAGTACAGGCAAAAAGTGAAAATTTTTCTGGAAACTGGGCAGTATTTGCCCTTGCAAATCCAACAGATGAACAAATTGACCGTCTTATTGTTATCCCCCATTATAGGATGGCCCATTCAGGTTTTCTTTGGCCAAATCTTGGATCAGTACGTATCCAATCCATTACGCCAAGTGCAGGTTTTTCTCTTGATCGTCAAACTAATGCAAATTCAGATATTTTTCGTATTACTCTCAACCCTGGCACTGTGATTACATTTGTTGCAGAATTAAGCTCTAAAAATCTACCACAAATCTACCTATGGCAACCCGAGGCTTATAAAGATACAATTAATTCATATACGCTTTATCATGGTATCCTTCTTGGTATATCAGGACTTTTGGCACTCCTATTAACTATTTTATTTGTCGTTCGTGGAACGAGTCTTTTCCCTGCAACAGCTGCTGTTGCTTGGGCTGTTCTTTTCTACATTGGTATTGATTTCAACTTTTGGAATAAAATCTTTGCAATTACACCAATAACAGAGCCAATTTGGCGTGCTGGTACAGAAGTTGCACTTGCTGCAACACTCTTTATTTTTCTGTTTACTTATCTTTGTCTCAACCGTTGGCATTACCACTTTAGCTATGGTGCGATTATATGGATTATATCTCTCTGCGGACTAGGAGCATTTGCTATTTATGATCCCAGTAGAGCAGCTGGAATCGCTCGCCTATCATTTGGTCTCACAACTATACTTGGTATTATCTTGATCGGCTATTTTTCAATCCGTAGATATGACCGTGCAATCATGCTTATTCCAACATGGTTGTTAATTAGCTTCTGGTCTCTTGAAGCTTATGCCTGCATAATAGGATATTTAGACAATGATATTGTTCAACCAGCTCTAGCAGGAGGATTGGTCCTCATTGTTCTTCTTATCAGCTTTCTTGTCATGCAACAAACGTTTTCTAATGATGCATTCCATGAGGGAATTTTTTCCGATCTTGAACGACAAGTTCTGGCCGCAAGAGGAGCTGGAAGTATTATTTGGGACTGGAATGTCGAGCGTGACCGCATTGTTGTTCACCCAGATATGACAACCCTTTTTGGTCCTGAAACCTGCAAACTCAACGGTACTATGAGCGACTGGATCTCAGCCTTGCATTATGATGATCGTGAGCGTTTTCAGGCTGTTTTAAATATTATTCTTGAACATAAAAAGGGACGCATTGATCAGATTTTTCGGCTCTCCTCCGGTGGTGGTCATTATCATTGGTTTTCCCTCCGTGCACGCCCAGCTATCCAAAAAGATGGAAAGATTACCCGTGTTATCGGGAGTATTGTCAATATTACCAATCATAAAAAAGCCGAAGAACGTTTACTATACGATGCAATTCATGATAGCTTAACCGGTCTTCCTAACCAACAAATTTTTCTCGATAGATTACAGAATTATGCCTCTTTAGCCAAAGCAAATATAAAAATTAGGCCAACCATCTTTATGATTGATTTTGATAATTTTCGTCAAATTAATCGCAAATTAGGCATAGCTGTTGGGGACACTGTCCTCTTGATAATTGCACGTCGTTTAAGCCGCCTTATTAACCTGCAAGACACCTTATCACGCCTTTCTGCAGATCGTTTTGCAATTATTTTACTCAGTGAAACAGAACCAAAAAAAATTGCAATGTTCGCAAATCATCTGCATAAAACAATCTCAGCACCTATTACTCTTGAAAAGAAAACTATAATGCTTTCAGCATCGATTGGTTTGGTTACATGGAGCGACAACAGATTAACTGCTCAAAATATTTTCAATGACAGTGAACTGGCAATGATCCACGCGAAACAAATGGGTGGTAATCATATTGAACCTTTCCGTCCCAATTTCCGTACTTTAGACCTCGAGCATAATAATATAAATAAAGATATTCATCATGCTATCAAGCGTAATGAAATAAAAATCCTCTACCATCCTATTCTTAATTTATCAGATGGACAAATTATTGGTTTTGAAACAATCGTTGAATGGCACCATCCAAATCATGGAAATTTAAATGTCCATGATTTTATCAAAATCGTAGAAAGCGAACAACTCGTTATGGATTTGGTACAATTCATCATTGATCATGCTATTGTAGATCTTATAAATATACAAGAAAAATGTACTAAACATCCTTTCTTTATTTCTATCAACTTACCAAGCGCAGAAATGATTCACCCTGACTTTATAAGTCAATTACGCTCTACCCTTCTTCGCAATCCGGTCAATAAAGGACGATTAATGATAGAAATATCTGAGCTTGTTTTAAGAAAAAATCCTGAACAATCAGCTCATTTTTTTGAACAGATTAAATCATTAGGAATGAATCTAGCATTGGATAATTTTGGAACAGGATATTCATCACTTACATACCTTGTCCGTTATCCATTCGACATGGTTAAATTAGACCGTTCACTTATCTCTATCGATTCACCTAAGAAAAAACTTGTGCTTAAATCAATTATCAGAATGGCCACTGATCTTAATTTACAGATAATAGCAGAAGGGGTAGAAAATGAAAAAGAAGCTATCTTTTTACGACAAGAAGGCTGTAAATATGTTCAAAGTACAATCGTCACTAAACCAATCGCCATCGAAGAATTAGTTGCTCTTGTTCAAAACCACTTCTCTCATACCTATAATAAGTAACATTATAAAAAGCTTCAAGAAATAAGAAATAATCTATGCATGACCTACTTCAGAAATAAGAGAGGTTGGACTAATCCCCATGCGAATGAAGCTTTCATCATACTTACTACTGATATTACTTTCAAAGAGAAAACTAGGAGATGTAGGACTAATTAACCAACCATTTGTATAAATCTCCGTTTCAAGCTGTCCTGCTTTCCATCCAGCATAGCCCAAAGCTATAAGGGCATGTTGCGGCCCCTGCCCACAACTCATGGCTTTTAACACATCAAGGGTTGTAGTAAGACAGATTTTGTCTGTAATAGATATGGTTGCTTCACAAGCATAATCATCTGAATGTAGTACGAAACCACGAGATGTATCAATAGGCCCACCACAACGTATTGGAAACTTTTTTATTGGCTCAGAAAGATATTTTTTTTGATTTTGATTAATCACTCCAAGCTGAAGCAAAAGCTCAGGAAAATTAATATTGTGCAACTGATTGAGAATAATTCCCATAGCACCAGCATTAGAATGGGCACAAATGTAGATAACAGAACGAACAAAGCGCTTGTCATTCATTCCGGGCATTGCTATGAGCAACTGTCCATTCAAAAATCCCTCACGCTGTTTCATAATTTGATAATCTCCATAATCCAATTTTTCAACTTCAATTCAGTCAGTACTAACAAAGAATAAAGCTCAAATGAAAAAATTGCAAATATTTCCAAATATACAAAGAATTTCAAATACTTTTCAGAAAAATCTCTTAGTAATTTTGAAAATAATATTCGTATTTTTAGGATTTTTCTACTTCCTTATTAATTCTCAAGCAGAACAAAATCCATATCTTATTGCAACACCTTGGCATGAATCAGAAGGTGGTCGTGCCAGATTAGCTATAACTTCATCTTCTCTTTCTAGAATAAAAAACGGCATTATTGAAATTACTTTAAAACCAAAATGGAAAACCTATTGGAGAAATCCAGGAAATTCCGGTATGGCACCATTTTTTAAATTTAACCAACAGGTGTCTTATGAAATTCTTTATCCTACACCACAACTTTATAAAACACAAAATGATTGGTCATTAGGCTATAAAAATAAAGTCGTACTGCCCTTTAATGTTTCTGGTTCAAACGAAAATCTAAGCGGTTCTTTAACTCTTGGAATGTGTGATGAAATTTGTATCCCTTTTACTATTGATTTTAATTTTTCCTCATCTAATCCAGATAATACTTCTCTTTCCCCATCCTTATTAAAAAAAGCTCAAGATATTTTACCTCGTACAGCACATAATGCATTAAAAATACATGCTGAAAAAGATGGAAATACCCTCTTAATAAAAATAAAAAATAATCAAATAATCACAACTTCTGCTCTCTTTTTAGATGGAGGAACAATGCAAATTGGGCCAGCAAAAAAGATAAGTGATTATGAAGGATATGCAGTTTTTAGTGCACCTATATATTTCGATTCAGATGAATTAAAGAAAACAGTTTTTTATACAGTTTCTTATAAAGACTATGCTTTAAGTGGAACATTCACAATAAACACACAATCAAGCCATACTGTTATTCCATAAGATAAAAATTATGCTGAAAAACGTCCATTTTCACGATATTCAGTAATTGCTTTACGTGCAAGTGCGTCTGCACGCTCATTATCTGGATGGCCAGCATGACCTTTTATCCAGTGCCATTTGATATCATGGCGAGAACAGACATCATCAAGGGCTTGCCATAACTTCATATTTTTAACAGGATTTTTTGATGCGGTGCGCCAATTATTTTTTTTCCACCCCTCAAGCCATGTAGAAATCCCATTGCGCACATAAGCTGAATCGGTATAAAGTTCAACTGAACATGATTCCTTTAGAACATTTAATGCACGAATTGCCGCCATAAGTTCCATTTGATTGTTGGTCGTATATACTTCTCCACCGTAAAGTTCACGTTCATAACCATTCCATCGTAAAATTGCCCCCCATCCTCCCAGACCAGGATTTCCTGAGCAAGCACCATCTGTATAAATTTCAATGACTTTCTTTCGATCTAACATAACATGAAACTCCACCTCAGCTAAAAAGTTCACATTACTCCCAAAATAAGGCTCATGCCAACATTTGAACGAATTTTTTGAACAACAAGACTATCCAGAAGCTCATTACATTACTTCTAGGAATGTGTGAGTCAAAAAATGTAAAGTCACATTAAACCAGAAACTATCCTGGCAACAATAACGCGCATTAAAATTGCTAATCTATATGCCTTTTCCAATTAACTTATCGTGTTATCATTTCTGAAGCACTAATCATAACAAGAAAGTTGGATATAAACGCTGCAGAGAAATACATAAAAATAAATTATCTTTTGAAAAATTTTCATAAGCGTTAAAATGAGTATTATTTCTATCTGTATAAAATTCGAGATTTTCATTATCCTCTCTTTTTCTTTGATGAGAGAGGTAGTTTATCGAGTAACATGTAAAAATTCTTAGAACTAGTTTATATAACCGCTATTATTTCATTTTTTCACGCATGCTTTTATTATCATCATTTTTATTTCTAAATGTCTCTGCTCTTCCCTTAATAAAAGCTACATCTTGAGGGGATAAATTGATATCACGCAATTCACGATTTACTAGAAACGTTTCCGTTTCCACTATAGTTTCAGCTAATTCTATTTTGACATCATAACGCGCACGAAAAGCTGTAATAATTTCATCAACAATAATTTCAGGAGCTGATGCCCCCGCTGAAAGGCCAATAACTGAAAGAATACCTAGATTATCAAAATCAATTTCATTAGCACGCTGAATTAAAATAGATTGACGCGCACCAAATCTTTCAGCAACCTCTACCAAACGTCTAGAATTAGATGAGTTCGGTGAACCAACAATTAAAAATAAATCACTCTCCAATGCCGCTGCCTTAACAGCATCTTGTCGATTAGTAGTAGCATAACAAATTGATTCAGCCGCTGGGGCTGCTAACGCAGGGAAACGTCGTTGTAATACATTGATAATCTCTGCTGTATCTTCAACGGAGAGTGTTGTTTGTGTTACAAATCCTAATTCATTCGGATTATCCGGTTGATAATGTAAAGCATCTTCTACCGTTTCAATCAATGTCATAGCCCCTTCTTTAAGCTGCCCCATGGTTCCAATTACTTCAGGATGACCAGCATGACCAATCAATATAACATGACGACCATGACGTTGATGACGAATTGCTTGTTTATGAACCTTAGAAACTAATGGACATGTCGCATCAAGATAAAACAGATTATAACGAACAGCCTCTTCTGATACAGACTTTGGCACACCATGAGCAGAAAATACAACAGGTTGACTACGATGTGCCTCAGGTATTTCATGAAGTTCTTCAATAAAAATAGCTCCCCGCTTCTGCAAGCCTTCAACAACATAACGGTTGTGTACAATTTCATGACGAACGTATACCGGAGAACCATATTTTTTTAATGCCAGAATAACAATCTGGATGGCACGATCAACACCAGCACAAAACCCGCGCGGACCACAGAGGCGAATTGTTAAAGGGGGAAGTATAGACATAATTTATCCTTAATATCCATAAACTTTTACCCAAACTTATATTTTTTACATTATATACAAACAGTGTAAAGAAACTGAAAGCATTCCCCTTAAGCTTATTAATCATCGCTTATCCAAATGCATCAAATCATTCGATACAACTTCTCTTTTCATATCAAAAAGTTCTCTTTTCATATCAAAAAGTAATGACAAATCACCACTCTTGCTAACATCATGAAAAAATTGTATAAATCACTGTATATATTATACAAGTTCTTGATCAATAATATCTAATTAAGCATTTTTATATAATTATCTTCTCATACCAGAATTTGTTTTAACTCTTCAATAATAGCTATCTCCTATCATTACGCCTTTTTCTCACTAGTCAAATCCATATTTTCTCAGCATTTTTAGTAGGGAGCCCATATCATGCATGAACTCTCACTCCTCATGATATCTAAGGCTTAGAAGCGTATGAACTGAAAGTTTAATCATTGCTACACACTAATATTAGAATGTCATCAGCTTCACTAAGCGTCCCTGTTTCAGCAATTTAAAATAGCATCTTGTTTAAAGCCATATCTACTACCAATTCCTCGCGCTCAGCTTTGATCATATAATTTTTAAATTTTTTTCTATAGAGCCTTCCTACGGAGTATATACTGTTTAATAGTAGCACATTAATACTGTTATAACCTGTTTTTTCAACTCAATCATTGCTGCAAACCGCAATATCATTATAAATCCTAATTATCATAAACCCAACAATCGTTCTCATGTAAAAAATTCTTTTCAGCTTTAATTTTAATAAGCTACCGAAATCACCTACCTTAATTTACGATTATAGAATGTTATTTCCCCATCCGTACATTCATATTTTTGGATATAGAAAGAGATCCTCTCATTTAACACCTAATAATACCTAACCAAAAAAATTAATGAAATATTTTAAAAAGGAGCATCTCTACAACCCCTATATGTATACTATCTAAAGCATTATCATAATTGTAATACGTTCATATTTAAAAAATTTTAGTATTCCAAATATAAGCTCTATGATCTCTTATAACTCTTTTATCTCTTGATAAACAGCTTTTGCCTTCAAACACTCATAACCTTTAACCTGAGAATTGGGGTTTATATTAATTAATGAAACTTCTCCTCCCCTTACAAGTCTGCTTTTTGTAAACCCAATCATGGCTATAAACCGTAGATTCACAAAAACTAGTTTTCAAACTGAGAAAAAAACTAAAAATAAAGTATAGGCTTTAAAGAAATTAATAGAATCACTAACTATAACATCCCTCATATTTTAATGAAGATATCAATTTGGTTAGGGAAACGTGGGCCCGGAGGGACTCGAACCCCCAACCAAGCGGTTATGAGCCGCTGGCTCTAACCAATTGAGCTACAGGCCCCACAAATAGGTTTTCTCTAAACTAAAATATCCTATTATACAAGAGCTTGCTTTAAATTATACTTCGTCTTTTTTCTCTTTCCTCTCGTTTTTTTTCTCTCAGCACCCTAACTCCTTTACAATGAGTGCCAGAAATGGGAAAGTAATAGAATACATAATTATAAGGAATGAACATGACTAAAATAATTTTCCAACTGTTGAACACCTACCGAATAAAATTGTCGATATTGACTGTATTATCTCTATTCGCTACTTCACTCTTCATAAATGCTGAAGAAACGATCAAAGATGCACCAACGATTACAGTTACAGCAACTGGTGAAAACCAAGCAACACCAGATATGGCAATTATCAATCTAGCCGTTGTTACTCATGACACAACTGCCCAAAAAGCATTAGCAGCAAATAATAAATTTATGAATGACATTGTGAATACTTTTAAAAATAATGGCATTCAAGCAAATGACTTGCAAACATCAGGCTTATCTATATACCAGACTAATTCAGATAAAAAACGAGAAAAAAAGAATAATGAAATAATTTACCATGTTTCAAATTCTTTAACAGTAAATATCCGTGATCTTGCCAATGCTGGTAAAATATTTGATCAAGCAATGGCACTTGGTGTTAATTCTGTTAATGGCATTACCTTTACCAATGCCGATACAAAGCCATTATACAAAGAAGCACGTAAAAAAGCTATTGCTGAAGCTATTGAAAAAGCAGAGACTTTAGCTCAAGCAGCCAATGTAAAATTGGGAAAAATTATTACAATTAGTGAAAATAATAATGGACATTATCCAACACCACGTCTCATGAGTAGAGCGCAGCATGCAAGAAGCTACACAGATACAAATTTTTCAGGAGGTGAATTGAATTATAATGTCAGTGTAACCATAACATTTGCTATCGACGAATAGTCATCAATCACTTAATAAAAATAATTACATCATCGGTTTTTATAGAAAATTCCGGTGGTATATTGGCAATAAGATTCTCTTGATGATAATTCATCGTCATGAATTTTAATCTGTTCACGTTCAAAAATTGAGTTTGATGTACTGTCTGAAAATCTTTCGATACTAACGGGTGCGACCATAGAAGATCTTTACTTTCATTACCCAACCTACAAACACAACTCTCTGACAATCAATTAACTATTTTAACCGTAGCAATATCCAATAATACAAAATCTGTAAATAATTGATTTACGATGAGCATAATTTTTACACTGATAAATATTTATCCAAAAGACAACACGCAACATTAGTTGCATAGATATCACCCATATCGTCATCTTATAATTTATTCAAGCAAAAACATTCACAACCATCATAAAGACTTTCCCACTCAGTATTAGACATTTCCTATAATTTTTTACTTTTCCAAAAGTGAATCTCTTCACTCATAAACAGTATAATCCCTTCCATAAAACAATTCGCTTAAAGAATAAAATAAATAAAATTTGATCTATTATTCATATTATATTTTTTTACCTATCTTTAAAATGTATTATTATTTTTAATTAAGAATCAAGAAAACTGCGTAATTTGCGTGAACGGCTAGGATGCTTCAACTTACGAAGCGCCTTTGCTTCGATTTGACGAATACGCTCGCGGGTAACTGAAAATTGTTGACCAACTTCTTCTAATGTATGATCAGTGTTCATTCCAATACCAAAACGCATTCGTAAAACACGCTCTTCACGCGGCGTTAATGAAGCAAGAACACGGGTTGTTGTATCTCGCAAATTAGCCTGAATAGCCGCATCAATTGGTAATAACGCGTTTCTATCCTCAATAAAATCACCTAAATGAGAAGCATCTTCATCACCAACAGGAGTTTCAAGTGAAATAGGTTCCTTTGCAATCTTAAGCACTTTTCGCACTTTTTCTAATGGCATAGAAAGTTTGCTAGAGAGTTCCTCTGGTGTAGGTTCACGTCCAATTTCATGTAAAATTTGGCGCGATGTACGAACGATTTTATTAATTGTCTCAATCATATGAACAGGAATACGGATAGTCCGTGCCTGATCAGCAATAGAACGTGTAATTGCTTGACGAATCCACCATGTCGCATAAGTTGAAAATTTATATCCACGCCGATATTCAAATTTATCAACAGCCTTCATCAGACCGATATTACCTTCTTGAATAAGATCAAGAAATTGTAAACCACGATTAGTGTATTTTTTGGCAATTGAAATTACAAGGCGCAAATTAGCTTCCACCATTTCCTTTTTAGCAATGGCCGCTTCACGCTCTCCTTTCTGTACTTGTGTAACAATTCGACGAAATTCACCAATTGAAATAGCAGTTTCTTGCGCAAGATTTTGTATTTCACTACGCAAATTTTGAATAACTTTGGCTTCACAAGTTGAAAACTCTTTCCAACCACGCCCTGATAAAGCTGCAATATAATTAACCCAATCTGCATCTAACTCACGACCTTGATATTCTCTTAAAAAATCTTCATGCCCAATCCCATAGTTACTAGCAAGCCGCTTCAACTTACCTTCGCTATGTATCAACCGCTTATTGATATCATAAAGTTGCTCAACCAATGCCTCAATACGGTTTTGATTCAAAGAAAGAGATTTTACTGCTTGAATTAAATCATCTTTCAATTGGTTATATTGTTTCCTTTGAGCAGATGAAAGAGGTTCTTCTTTGCGATATGATAAACTGCTTTCAACTTGTTGATCTTGTAACTTACGTAACTTTACATAAGTATCAGCAATAAAGTCTAAAGTTTCCACAACTTGAGGGCATAACTCATTTTCCATTGCTGCAAGCGATAAGTTGACTTCATCATCATCTTCGTCATCATCTTCCCCTCCTATATCTTCTTCAATATCATCCATATCACGCATGCTAGAAGATAGTGTTTCCTCTTTTATCTTTTTTACTTCACTCTCCTCAATAATCGGTGCCTGCTTCGCTTCTGGACCAGCATAAGTCATCTCAAGATCAATAATTTCACGAAGAAGAATACGTTGTTCTTTTAACTCTTCACGCCAAATAATTAAAGCCTGAAATGTTAAAGGACTCTCACAAAGCCCAGAAATCATTGTTTCACGTCCGGCCTCAATACGTTTAGCAATAGCAATCTCACCTTCACGCGAAAGTAGTTCAACAGCCCCCATTTCACGTAAATACATACGCACTGGATCATCAGTTCGATCAGCTACCTCACGCTTAGATGTTGTTGCAACTGCATAGTTCGTGGCTTCTACTAAATCGCCACCTTCTATTGCGATTTCTTCCTCATATTGTTCAGACTCAATTTCATCTTCATCGTCTATAACATTAATGCCCATTTCAGAAAACATCGCCAATGTATCTTCAATTTGTTCAGACGTGAATTCATCAGCAGAAAGAGCTGCATTCAATTCATCCATTATCACGTAGCCATTTTTTTTGGCGAGTTTAATCATTTTTTTGATAGCATCATCGGAAAAATCAAGAAGAGGACCATCCGAGCTCACTTTGCCCATTTCTTCCACACTATCTTTTTGTTTAACCTTTGTTGCCATACTGTTAACTCCACTTGATCACTATGCAAACTTCATGTGATCAACTTATTGTATTCTTACTTAGCGCACCAAAATTTCTTATTATGCACTGTTGATGGGATTAATCTTCTATTCAAAAAGACACACTTTTGTATACACCTTTTCACACAAAAATACGGGAACACTATAGAAGTCTTCCCGATATCTCTCAGTCTTTCTGAGAAAATATCTGTACCACATAGTAAGAATCAATTTCCCGCTTTTCCTAAAATTTAGCCATCATTCTTCACAAAAACGTCATTTCTTATAATAGACTTTATATATCAATATATCAGACTTGGTGACTGATTCGCTTTTAAAAAGCGAATCATTTTATTCTATTTTGGTTTACTCTCATATATTTTTTCGCAAAACCAAGATCCGAATCCCTCAATTAAAGCCTCTGTTGCTTGAGTTTGTTCTAACTCGGCCTTCGTCTCACGAAGTAGATCAAAAACCTCATCTCTAGGATTTTTTATGAGTTGCTCTTCAATATCTTGTAATCTCTTATGTAGGTGGTGTTCTTGAAGATGCAAGTAGATGGCTTGTTTTAATACAGTACGAGCATCTTCTATAGGAGCTCCCCCAAAAGTAATCCGCATACCAACTTTTTGCACAAGGCTATCTATATACTCTAAAATAGCTTTTTGCCCTTTTTTTTCTAAAAATACAGCCATTGTCTCTTTATCACACAACTCTTGATTTCCAAGAATTTCCAACATAGACTGATGTAAACTTATTAATTGATCATTTTTTAATTCTAATTTTGCAAGAACTTCGAAATTCTCATACCACAACTCAGGGTAGTACGCTAAAATAAGCAAAATAACTGCTTCGCGTAAAGGAATAAAATTTTTTGAACTGCGGACTATATTAGAATTTGCCAATGCAGAAAAAGATTGATCTTTAAACATTCCATCTTTTTGATCTTGGACATATTTTTCTTCATTCTTTTGCTTCAAAAAAGATGAACGAAAAAAATCAAAAAGCCGTCTTTTTATATCTTGAAAATAATAGCGGCGTATATCTTGATCCTTAATTGTCGATATTTGCTGTTTTAGTTCTCGCTCCAATGCGGCACGCGCTTCTGGAGTTGTAAAATGTTTTCCAAAAGTAGCACGCCACCATAAAAGCTCAATCAACGGAATTGACTTTTGAACAAAAGAAGAAAAAAGATGCGCACCCCCTGCACGAATAATTTCATCTGGATCTTTGCCATTTGGCAATAAAACAAAACGCACAGACATTCCTGCTTTTAAAAGAGGAAGCACACGATCAGCAACACGGAAAGCAGCTTTTAAACCGGCATCATCTCCATCAAAACACAAAATCGGATTAGGCTCCATTTGCCATAAAAGTCCAATTTGCGTTTCCGTCAATGCTGTTCCTAAAGGAGCAACTACTTTTTCAAAACCAACCTTAGTTAAGGCAATTACATCCATATAGCCTTCAACAACAAGAATAGAATGTGCTTCTCCCTTTACTGAGGAACGACTATTTTTGCGAGCAGATGCTGCATTATAAAGCGTATTACCCTTATGGAAAAGCACCGTTTCAGGACTGTTTAGGTATTTTGCTTGTGCATTTTTATCTAACGAACGACCTCCAAAAGCAACCACACGGCCACGTAAATCTTTAATAGGAAATATAATACGATTTCTAAACCGATCATAGGGAATAGCAATATCTTCACCAGATATAAGAAGACCACAATCCTCCATCTGCTTTAGCGAAATACCACGTGCACTCAATGCATCTTTCAAAGCTGTACGCCCTACCGGAGCAAACCCAATCTGAAAGCGCTTTGCGAGTTCTAATGTCACACCACGTGCACCAAGATAATGACGTGCTTGAGTCCCAATTTGATGGTGTAAGTTATTTTGAAAAAAATCCGCGGCTATTTTCATAATATCATAAAGATCATTTTTTTTTATTTCACCCTTATGATTTTGTAAATCAAAAACAGGTAATTTCATACCTGCAAAACCAGCCAAACGCTCTACAGATTCGGAAAAGCGCAATCCATCAAGTTCGCAAAGAAAAGTAAAAATGTCACCGCTTGTATTACAACCAAAACAATAATAACGACCTTGACGATCATCACAATGGAAACTTGGAGTTTTTTCACCGTGAAATGGGCAGCAACACCAAAAATCACCACGCGAAGGTTTGCTTTTTTTTGGATCAAATGTCACCCTTTGGCCAATAACCGTTGAAATCGGTAACCTGGCGCGAATCTCATCAAGAAAATCAGGTGGAATACGCATTATCTCTCACAGAGTTTGAAAATTCTTTATTTGTATTTTAATTACTTTAAAGCATAATTCCAACACTTCATCTTAAGTAATAAACGAATTTCTAAATGAATAATCGCATATGGCTCAGAAATGGAGACAGAAAAAGTGCCCAAATTTTTTGTTCAATATCCATCGCTAGAAATGATCTCTTGGTTGGTTGTTCTCATTCTTATTGCGCTTTTAACTAATTTTTTAGCACGCATTTTACTTATTCACGGAAAAAAACAACTTTCTGCTTTTCTGCACAAAAATACAACGACAGACATTGAACATATCACTAAGTACATAGCTTATATTGCGTCGGCTTTTATTCTTTCAACCGGTATCAATTTTATACCGACATTGCCCAATATATTCAGTACGATTATCCGGAATGTTTCTAATGCCTTTATCATTTTTATCGTTGCTTTAACAATTTCTACTCTTTTTAATATCATTAATACCTTTTACGAACAAAGGCCTGCAGCAAGGTTAAAGCCAATAAAAGGGTACATTCAAATAACTAAAATTGCACTTTTTACTCTTACTGCTATTTTTATATTGGCCACATTAATAGACCGCTCACCGCTGATCCTTTTCTCTGGTCTTGGTGCAATGGCAGCTGTTTTGATTTTGATCTTTCAAGATACGTTGCTTTCTCTTGTTGCAGGAATTCAAATTTCATCTACTGATATGGTACGCGTCGGAGATTGGATTGAAATTCCTAATCTCGGTGCAGATGGTGATGTCATTGAAATTGCGCTTCATACTGTAAAAGTTCAAAATTTTGATAAAACAATTACCACAGTTCCTATCCGTAAACTTGTAACCGATCCTTTCAAAAATTGGCGCGGTATGGAAGAATCAGGTGGAAGACGTATCAAACGATCCTTACTTATTGATCAAGCAAGTATCCGCTTTCACACGAAAGAAGAAGAAGAATATTTGGCAAGATTTAATCTACTAGAAAACTATTTTGCACAAAAAATACCCGAAATTAATGAATGGAATGCTCGCTTAGAAAAAAATCATGATGTAATGGCTAATACTCGCCGTTTAACTAATATCGGTACCTTCCGTGCTTATGTTTTATCTTATTTAAAAGAGCATCTAAATATCAAAAAAAATGCGACTTTAATAACACGGCAATTACCTCCTACCCCGAATGGTTTACCCTTAGAGATTTATTGCTTTACGAATACTACCATTTGGGAAGAATATGAACAAATTCAAGCTGATATTTTTGATCATCTTTATTCTATTCTCCCTGATTTTGGTCTCAAACTTTTTCAAAATCCATGCGGTTATGACTTAACACGTGCAGGTTATAATCTAAAACATACATTGGAAACAAAACAAAATAATAAACTTTAATCACTTTGATTCTTTGAAGAAACCCTTAGTCATAAAATAATAATCTATTCCATTTTAGAAAAACAAAGAATACTCTGAAATTCTTACTTAAGAGATCCTTTCGCATAAACAAACAGCCAATCCTTACCTCTTTGAAACAACTATTATCTTTACTGTATGGATTGGATTTAGTCATTACTTAAAAAAAAATCTAAACAAAACTATAATAAATTTTTAAACAACAAGCTTTCTTTAAAAACTCAACAGATAAGTCTTGACCTTGAAACGACTTACTCTAGTTTTTACTTTAATTTAAAGATAATAGTTTAAGTTTAAACATAGGAGAGTAGAATGGAAAATACATATATTGGCTGGATTTTAGCTATTATTATTGGTGGACTCTCAGGTTGGATTGCACAATATTTTATGAATAGTCGAACAGGAATATTTTTAAATATTATCTTGGGTATTGTTGGTTCTGCATTAGCCAGTTTCCTTCTAAGTTTTTTAGAAATCAATCTTGCTGGTTGGCTTGGTTATCTGATTTCAGGTTTTATTGGAGCCTGCATCCTTATATGGATTGGCCGAAAAATTCGATCATAAAATACTTACTTATTTTTTTAAACGGTGTTCTTTATCACCTTTTAAAGAAAACAAAACGCTATTTTTATTGTGGAACTGTAGATATCACAAACCGAGTGCATAATCATCTTGTTTACAACTTTTCTACAACACTACCCAGTACAAAAACATGAGCTAAAAAATAAAAATATAAAAAACGAAGAACTTGCCATTTTTAAAATCTTCTGTTTAAATTTTTTTGTGTATCTCCGTGTTATAATTATATATTAACATTGTGTATTCTCTAACATCAGTTTGAGATGTGTAATAAGCAGTGACAGATATAAGAACTTTTGCTTTTCCAAAATTAAAGTGGCTACCTGATCAAGACCATTCAATACCTACTGCTGTCAGCGATTGGCTGATAGAATCAGGCTCTATGACTCGTCGTTTTGAACGTTATTGTTCTTCAGTACATGCTGAACCGCAACGTGAGTGCTTTATAACGCGTAATGAATTAGAAGAGGAAGCTGATCACCTCTCAAATAGTTCACGTTACTGGCTACGCGAAATTGTGCTTATAGGAGATAACAAGCCTTGGTTACTGGGACGTACAGTTATTCCACAAGAAACCCTTGATCATAATCAAACTCTAATGCATTTAGGAAACGTACTGTTAGGACGTTATTTGTTCAGCAGTAATGAATTAACTCGCGATTATATTCACATTGGCCAACAAGGTAGATTGTGGGCACGCCGTTCTCGTCTGCACCTAGAAGGTAAACCGTTGCTTATAACTGAAATTTTTTAAAAAGATTCACCGTTATATAAGTCATAGACTTTCCATAAATAAAACAGGAATGTTTTGTTTGTATATCAGCAAACAATCATAGTTTTTCTATTTAAAAATCTTTCCACAACATAACTTGTGCCGAGTTGATATTGTTTTATCAATATTACAGAGATATTACCTGTCTCAGAAAATCTAACAATTTTAAAACATCCTAGTATGTATTTTGCTTTTAGTATTTCACAAAGGTTACTATTCACTTTAGAAAAAATGATACCTTACATAGTGTTTCTTTACCATATCGCGATTTTCCCATATTTTGTATTTCGTTTTCTTTAAAGCTTAACAAAATCCCATGCAACTTCTTTCCCATCATGCTGATGAGACAAAGTTCACAACTAATAACTCCTTTATTGGTTCTTTTGATTCATTCTAAGTAGCTGATTTTTCGATAAATACTGCTTTCTTACGTTGTCGAATTATTTTAACTAAAATAAATTGCATCCAACTATCATTTATTTTCAACTTTCCTCATTATGAGAAAAATATTATAATCCTTAGTTGTAGCATGATACGAAACATCTTTCATTCTATTTTTTCAAAGAATTTTTGCGTGCCATATTAACTCTAGTTATAATACATAAATTTATTTAAGTGAAAGCATAAACCCTCATCAATTTTTAAATACGCTGTAATGCAGAATAAAAAATAATTCATAATACAGTTTTAGAAAACTCAAAAATTGATCTTTACCTCCTCGTAGAATGTACCTATACTTTAATCCTAAGCAGAAAATTACAACAACAATATACAGCATTTATTATAGTTGTGCGGTTTTTTCTCGACTTTGATTATTATGTCTTCAGATAGTAAATTGTGAGCACAAACGATGATACAAGCCACCTCGTTTCCCAGTCCTTGGAACACAAATAAACCTACAGCTCTTTTGATTTTAGCCAATGGAACAGTAATTGAAGGTAAAGGTGCAGGTGCTACAGGTATTGTTGAAGCTGAAGTATGTTTTAATACCGCTATAACAGGCTATGAAGAAATCCTCACAGATCCATCATATACAGGGCAAATTGTTAATTTTACTTTTCCTCACATCGGTAATGTAGGAGCTAATCGAGAAGACATTGAAGACCTTACATCCCCCAATTACCACGGTGCAGTTGGTGCTATTTTCAAAGCAGATATTACTGGTCCTTCTAACTACCGCGCACATGAGAATCTAAATCAATGGCTTAAAGAACGCAAAATTATTGCACTTTACGATATTGATACACGAGCACTAACTGCTCTTATCCGTGAAAAAGGTGTACCAAATGCAATCATTGCTCATGACCCAAATGGAAATTTTGATGTCAATGCTTTAAAAAAGCGTGTAAAAAAATGGTCTGGTCTTATTAATCTTGATCTCGCAAAAGAAGTAACATCAAAAAAATTGATAGAATGGAATGAAAAACCATGGATATGGAATAAAGGTTATAGTGTAAATAGCAAACGTAATTTTCACATTGTCGCAATTGACTATGGCATTAAACGCAATATTCTTCGTCTTATATCAGCTCTGGGTGCACGCGTAACTATTGTGCCAGCATCTACAAATGCAGATGAAATTCTATCTATGAATCCTGACGGTATTTTTCTTTCTAATGGCCCAGGAGATCCAAGTGCTACGGCTAAATACGCTGTTCCAACTATCAAAACATTCATTGATTGCAACATACCAATTTTTGGCATCTGCCTTGGTCACCAGCTTCTTTCTCTTGCTGTAGGAGCAAAAACTATAAAAATGCATCAAGGGCATCATGGTGCTAATCATCCTGTTAAAGACTTTACTACTGGCAAAGTAGAAATTGTATCAATGAATCATGGTTTTACTGTAGATAAAACATCGCTCCCACAACATGTTGAGGAGACACATATTTCTCTCTTTGATGGTTCAAATTGCGGCATTCGAATTCTTGAAAAGCCGATTTTTTCTGTTCAATATCATCCAGAAGCTTCGCCTGGACCTCAAGACAGCCATTATCTCTTTCAACGTTTTCGCAATTTGATTGTAGATTATAAAAAAACAGCCTAATCACATAGTTTTTGTTTCTAGACTCTCCTTAAAATTCTTATAAAACCTTTATCTTCTGCAAACTAGTATAAGTAATTCCTGATCATTTATCAAAGATACCCTTGTGACGATGTTTCGAATTATGGGAATAGAAAGAAATTTACCATACACTCCCATAACTCATAAAAATATTACTATGGTCACTCTCAAACCTGTCTCACGCAAAACCTGACTCAACAGCATTATAGCCAAAACTAACTCCATGATCATATTAAGACATAAATTAAATTTGAAATATAATGGTGATTATCATCATAACCATAAACAAAAAACATATTTACTAACATGCAATGTAATAATGTAATATTGAATAAAAATATTCTAAAATGTATTTTTATAATTGTGTTATATTAGCAGAAGAATAAAGCTTTAAGTATCTTCTATTTCAGATAACATTGCTGCAATCAACTAACCACTTTCACCATTTGATTTCGAAAGCATTATATTTGAAAGCACTATTCCCAAAGAAAAAGTATAAAAAAGGCATTTTAGGGATTACTTTCTTTGTCTATTAACCTATAAAGCAAGTTTAGCCAAATTTAATATTCTGCCTACCGCGACTGCGCACGAGTGTTTATCATAGGAAAAAGCCATGCCAAAACGCACAGATATAAAATCTATCCTTATCATTGGAGCAGGGCCTATTATTATTGGTCAAGCATGTGAATTTGACTATTCAGGCACACAAGCCTGTAAGGCTTTAAAAGAAGAAGGCTACCGAATTATTCTTGTGAACTCTAATCCTGCCACCATTATGACCGATCCGGATTTGGCAGATGCAACCTACATTGAACCTATTACTCCAGAAATAGTTGCCAAAATTATCGCTCATGAACGCCCAGATGCGCTTTTGCCAACCATGGGAGGACAAACAGCACTTAATACTGCTTTATCTTTAAAGCGAATGGGAATTTTAAACCGCTATAATGTTGAAATGATCGGCGCCAATGCTGATGCTATTGATAAGGCAGAAGATCGTGCTCTATTTCGCAAAGCAATGGCAAAAATTGGTTTAGAAACACCACGTTCCATGTTAGCTAATGCAACTGAGCTCAAAGAAGAAAACCGTCGATTATATGAAAAAGCATACAATAAACTTAAAAACGAACTTTCTGGTGATACATTTGATCAAGCGTTAGAAAAGCTTGAACAGGATTGGTGTAATGCAGAAGCCAATCGCAAACAGCATTATATAGCACATGCCACCGCAAAAGCGGTTCAAGCTCTTGATATAATTGGACTTCCAGCCATTATCCGTCCCTCATTTACACTTGGTGGTACAGGTGGTGGCATTGCTTACAACCGCTCTGAATTTTATGAAATTATCGAACGTGGACTTGAAGCTTCACCAACAACGGAAGTTTTGATTGAAGAAAGTATTTTGGGATGGAAAGAATACGAAATGGAAGTTGTTCGTGATCAAAAGGATAACTGTATCATTATCTGTTCCATTGAAAACATTGATCCTATGGGTGTTCATACCGGTGATTCTATCACTGTTGCTCCTGCTCTTACCTTAACCGATAAAGAATACCAAATTATGCGTAATGCCTCAATTGCTGTGCTTCGTGAAATTGGTGTTGAAACCGGTGGATCTAACGTACAGTTTGCCGTTAATCCTGAAAATGGTCGCTTAATTGTTATTGAAATGAATCCACGTGTTTCTCGCTCTTCAGCGCTTGCTTCAAAAGCAACCGGTTTTCCCATTGCAAAGGTAGCAGCTAAATTAGCAGTTGGTTATACACTTGACGAATTAAAAAATGACATTACGGGCGGTGCAACACCAGCATCATTTGAACCTTCTATTGACTATATTGTCACCAAGATCCCTCGTTTTGCCTTTGAAAAATTTCCTGGTTCATCTTCTGTCTTAACCACTGCGATGAAATCTGTGGGAGAAGTTATGGCAATCGGTCGTACTTTCCAAGAATCTCTACAAAAAGCACTCCGTGGACTCGAAACAGGTCTTACGGGTCTTGATGAAATCATACTCCCCGAACATGCTGAAGGTGATGAAAAAAATTCTATCCGTTCAGCTATTGCCATCCCAAGTCCCGATCGTTTACGTTATGTAGCGCAAGCAATGCGTATAGGCTTACCCTTGAGCGAAATTCACCAAATAAGCAAAATTGACCCATGGTTTTTAGAACAAATAGCATCCATCATCGAAACAGAACAGCGTATCCGTACCCATGGACTTCCGCATGATGCAGATAATTTACGCATGTTAAAAGCTATGGGTTTTTCAGATGCGCGCTTAGCAAATCTAGCTGGAAAAACACCAGATGATATTTTTGCCTTACGCCAATCACTTAATATTAAACATGTTTTCAAACGGATTGATACCTGTGCAGCTGAGTTTTCTTCACCTACAGCTTATATGTACTCAACATATGAAAGACCTTTTGCAGGTGTGGAATGCTCAGAAGCAAACATTTCTGAACGCAAAAAAGTTGCTATTTTAGGTGGTGGTCCAAACCGAATTGGTCAAGGCATTGAATTTGACTATTGTTGTTGCCATGCAGCCTTTGCTTTGCGTGATGCAGGCTTCGAGGCTATTATGATTAATTGCAATCCTGAAACTGTCTCAACTGACTATGATACCTCTGATCGTCTTTATTTTGAACCTTTAACAAATGAAGACGTTTTAGCAATTTTAAAAACAGAGCAGGAAAAAGGTGAATTAGTCGGAGTTATTGTTCAATTTGGCGGACAAACACCTTTGAAATTAGCAAGCACACTTGAAAAAAATAACATTCCTATTTTAGGCACCTCACCTGACGCTATTGATCTTGCAGAGGATAGAAATCGTTTTCAAAAATTGTTGTTCAAACTTAATTTAACACAACCCAAAAATGGTATTGCTTATTCAGTTGAACAAGCACAACTCATAGCTCATGAGCTAGATTTCCCACTGGTTGTACGTCCCTCTTATGTTTTAGGTGGACGTGCTATGCAAATTATTCGAGACAAACGTGATTTGCAGAATTATTTATTCGAAATAGTCCCTGAATTAGTACCAGAAGATATCAAAGCTTGTTATCCTCACAAAAAAACAGACCAAGTCAATACATTGCTTTATAAAAATCCACTTTTATTTGATACCTATCTAACAGAAGCTATAGAAATTGATGTTGATTGTTTGTGCGATGGAGAAGAAACACTCGTTGTTGGTATTATGGAACACATTGAAGAAGCAGGTATCCATTCCGGTGATTCAGCTTGTTCTTTACCAATCCGCACACTTTCATATAAACTGGTTAATGAATTAGAAAATCAAACCAAAGCTTTAGCAAAAGCACTGCACGTTTGTGGCTTGATGAATGTACAATATGCTATCAAAAATGAAACAATTTACGTCTTAGAAGTTAATCCTCGTGCTTCGCGTACTGTTCCATTTGTTGCAAAAACCATTGGTCGACCAATTGCTAAAATCGCCACACGTATCATGATTGGAGAAAGCCTCCACAGTGCACTTAAAGCTTATGGTGGAATACTGTCTACGCGACAAAAACATATTGCTGTTAAAGAAGCAGTCTTTCCTTTCTCCCGTTTTTCAGGTGTAGATACACTCCTTGGTCCTGAAATGCGTTCAACTGGTGAAGTAATGGGACTTGATCGTGATTTTGCGCTTGCTTTTGCTAAAGCGCAACTTGGAGCTGGTGTCGATCTTCCCAAAGAAGGTACCTTATTTGTTTCTGTTAGAGATGAAGATAAAGAACGTATCTTAAAACCTGTCAAATGCTTAATCGAGCTTGGTTTCTCTGTTTTAGCAACAAATGGAACACAAAAATTTCTTGCTGAAAACGGCATTAAAGCAGAAAAAATTAATAAAGTTCTAGAGGGTCACCCTCATATTGAAGATGCTATTCGTAATCTAAAAGTTCAACTAATTTTCAATACAACTAATACTGCTAGTGCCATCTCAGATTCTAAATCATTGCGCCACGCAGCACTTATGCAAAAAGTTCCTTATTATACAACAGTAGCTGGAGCTGAATCCGTAGCACAAGCTATTGAAGCATTCAAAACCAAGAGTCTTGAAGTATGCTCTTTGCAAACCTATTTTACTTAAAATTTTTTTTATGCACTACAAAGTGTGACATCCTTCATTTTCTTTATCAACCTTTGATGAGTAAAAAAAGGGATGAATGGGACTTGCTTTATATAGAAAAATCTTGTATAGTGCTTTCTATCGTATTTTTGGTTACGCGATCTTTCTTTTCTGTGCAATTGCACTTCTGATGAAATTTATCCTGCCCAATCTCGATTTAAACTTGTAGTGAGAATTCTAAATCTCAGTGCGTAATATTATATATACTAAGGAGTTTCCTATGTCTACAGGAACAGTTAAATGGTTCAATACAACCAAAGGTTTTGGTTTCATTCAACCTAATGATGGAAGTGCAGATGTGTTTGTACATATTTCTGCTGTTGAGCGCTCTGGTTTAAATGACCTTAATGAAGGGCAAAAAATCTCTTATGATGTTCTTCAAGATCGCCGTTCAGGAAAATTTGCTGCTGGAAATCTTTCTGCTCTTTAAAACCTGCTATTCCATAAAACTCTCGCCTTCATAGGCGAGTTTTTCACTTGTTATAGAATGATGAAACATCAACCAGTAACTGTAAAAAATTTCATTATTGAAAATAATAAAACAACTACGAAAATAAGAAACTTAATAAAATCATAATGATCTACAAATCAAAAAAAATTACCATTATTAGAGGCTGTAAAATATAAATATTAATATTATTGTGTACATTGTGTAGACATACAAAAATTTTTACTATATTTTTCTATTCAATTAATCAATCAACTTGATCTTTTTAGACTTATATACCAATTATACACTCTCAATCAGGTTATCTTTATAATTTGATATGCCTTGAAAAAAAATCAAAGTAGATGCTTCATCATCAAAATAAAAGAAGATCTATTTTTGAACTGATTTTTCAAAATTTCTTCAGTGTAAAAGATTAAAATTATTAAATCTGAGTCTAAAATAAAATTTTCTAACAGTTTTCTTGTAGTTTTTTGTTTTTTTACGACATAATCTTTATCTTTTATGTATTTTATAATTTTTATAATTATAATAAAGAGTTACCTGCCTATATTATATAAGGAATTGAAATGATGGGTTTCATTGCCGATAAGCTTTCTTACATCAAACCGTCTGCAACAATTGCTGTAGCCCAAAAGGCGCGTGCTCTAAAAGCTTCAGGCCGTAATATCATCTCTCTGAGTGCTGGAGAACCAGATTTTGATACACCAGCCAATATCAAAAATGCTGCTATTGAAGCTATTCGACGTGGAGAAACAAAATATACACCCATATCCGGTATTCCAGAATTGCGTCAAGCTATTTCTGCAAAGTTTAAAAGAGAAAATAATCTTACTTATATACCAGAACAAATCATTGTTGGTACTGGTGGCAAACAAATTCTCTTTAATGCATTAATGGCAACTTTAAATAAAGATGATGAAGTTATCATTCCGTCTCCTTATTGGGTCAGTTATCCTGAAATGGTTGCTCTTAACAGTGGTAAATCTGTTTTTGTAGAAACAAAAGCTGAATTTTTTTATAAACTTCAACCACAAGATCTAGAAACCGCCATTACCCAAAAAACTAAATGGTTTATTTTTAACTCCCCCTCAAATCCATCAGGTGCTGCTTACACGCACGATGAATTAAAAAAATTAACCGATGTTTTAATAAAATATCCACATATTTATATTCTTACTGATGATATATATGAGCATTTAACATATGGAGATTTTTCCTTTGTCACTCCAGCTCAGGTAGAACCGCAACTATATGGCCGTACACTGACAATGAATGGTCTTTCAAAAGCCTATTCCATGACGGGGTGGAGAATTGGCTATGCAGGTGGTCCGTATGAATTAATTAAAGCTATGGACATCATTCAAGGTCAACAAACATCTGGCACAAGTTCCATTTCACAATGGGCAGGTGTAGAAGCACTTAATGGCCCGCAAGACTTTATAGCAAAAAATAAAAATATTTTTCAAAAACGTCGGGATCTTGTCGTTTCCATGCTCAATCAAGCTCCTGGTATTGACTGCCCAACACCTGAAGGTGCATTTTATGTCTATCCTTCCTGTGCAAAGCTTATTGGTAAAAAAATGCCTCAAGGTCAAATTATTGCCAATGATGAAGATTTCGTAACAGCTCTTTTGGAAACAGAATCTGTTGCTGTTGTTCATGGATCTGCTTTTGGACTCGGGCCAGCATTTCGTGTTTCCTATGCAACGTCAGATGAAATACTCGAAGAAGCTTGTTTTCGTATTCAGCGCTTTTGTAACAGTTTGCGCTAAAATTCTCAAATCATCATCTGTCGAGACAATTATATGATTGTAAGGAGAATGCCATCAACCTTGTCCAGCACATCTTTTATATTGTAACTAAAAATACTCAGAATTACTATTATAGTAAGGTGTTTTTTATCTCCTAAGTTAAGGCTAACATCATAGACGTTAAATATCTTCGTGATATTAATGAATTAAAAATAAATGACGGCTCTGTTTATAGAATTTATTTTTTAAAAGAGATAAAAGATTATTTTATTATTCAATATAAATGATAAATTAGTTCAATAAAAAGATATAGAAGTTAAATAATATAAGTTCATGATAGAGAATACCTTTTGATACTCTTGAAATTTCTCACACTACTGAAATTTTTAAAGAGCGTTTATAAGATGCATTAAAAAGATAGTGGCTAAATTTCACACATATATATTTATATTAGGTATTATTGCATATAAAAAGGGATTATAGAAATTTCCAATAAGGTAAAATTTCGTGTGTCTCTTGATTACTTTACTCCCTAAGCAAAAAAAGGGATCTGTAAATTTTCTACTCTCTTTAGTGTTTTACATTCTTGAGGTTTTGCAAATAAGTATACAATTAAGCCTTAATAATTGTAAAAATAAAAGTAGCTATAGAAAAAGTTTAAAGAAATATTTTTCAGAAATAAAAAAAAGCCGGACATTTGTCCGGCAAATCTAGAAGATCCTGATAGATATAATCAATCCCGTAGATCTTCATAGGGAAAACTCAAGAAAACGTAATAGGAGGAAACATAATCAAGAGGTAATATTTTTTCGCATTTTACAAAAATAAATACAATAAATACTTAAGCACATCTGCTATGCAGTAAAGACATAGCTCTTTAGATTTTTCATCTCTACCATTCAATAGTCTATAAAATATTATTTAAAAGGACCATTTTCGCGCTTTTAAAAAGATATAATCTCTAAAAGCATTTAACTTTGCTGAATTCTTCAAAGCAATAGAATAACAAAAAAAAGTATCAAAAGAAGGAATATCACTCATATCAGGAAAAAGACGTATAAGTTTCTCATCGTTATTCACAATATAATCAGGAAGTACAGCAATACCAAGGTCGCGCATAAGCGCATTTTTGATTGAAATAATGTTATTAATTTGCAACATTGAAACACGAACAGAGTCATCGCTTCTCCCGGCTTTTTGCAACCAATTCAAACCAACCAAATAAGGTGGAACAGGTTCGCCAAATGAAATAATACGATGTTCATCTAGTTCAGATAATTTTTCCGGCTTACCGTAATTTGCAATATAATTTTCTGAAGCATAAACATGCATATGGACTGTAAATAACTTTCTTTGTATAAGATCAGGCTGCTGGGGTTGACGTAAACGAATAGCACAATCTGCATAACGCATTGTCAAATCAAGTTCTTCATCATCAAACAAGAGCTGAATCTGCATATCAGGATACAGACTCAGAAATTCAGGCATACGCTCTGCAAGCCACCCTGCTCCCATTCCAAAAGTTGATGTTACGCGCAAACATCCTTTTGGTTTTTGGCAGCTCTCACTCAATTGTAAACGTGCATTTTCAAGCTTCATCAAAATATCATGAGCTGTACAATAAAGTATTTCTCCCTGCTCTGTTAAAATTAAACCACGCGCATGACGCTGAAATAAAGGCACTCCAACATCTTGTTCTAAGGCTGAAACCTGTCTCGAGATTGCTGATTGAGATAAATGAAGCCTTTGAGCTGCATGCGTAAAAGAACCTGCTTCTGCCGCAGCATGAAAAACTCTTAATTTATCCCAATCTAATGGCAATGACACAATTTACCTCTTATTTTTTGATTTTATTTATAAAAACTACTTTTTGAAACGTATATCTATGAATCCAAAAACCGCTCCACCTCTAACGCTGCCATACATCCTCTCCCTGCTGCAGTTACAGCTTGACGAAATACATCATCAGCAACATCCCCCGCAGCAAAAACACCAGCAATACTCGTTGCAGTTGAATCAGGTGCCGTCCATAAATATCCTCCTGGTTTTTGTTTCAATTGCCCTTCAAACAAAGAAACAGCAGGATTATGGCCAATGGCAATAAATATTCCATCTGTATCCACCTGCATTTCTTGACCTGTTTTTGTATTTTTTAGACGTGCACCTGTCACAACAGCTCCCATTGGAGAGTGAGCAGGCAAACCAACAATTTCTTCCACTGTGTGGTCCCAAATAATGCGAACATTATCACAAGAAAACAACCTGTCTTGTAAGATTTTTTCCGCCCGAAAATGATCTCGCCGATGAACCACACTTACACTTTTAGCCAAATGAGATAAATAAAGAGCTTCTTCAACAGCTGTGTTTCCACCACCTACCACAATTACATCTTTACCACGATAAAAAAAACCATCACAGGTGGCACAAGCAGAAACACCACCACCCATAAAGGTTTTTTCACTTTCCAAACCAAGCCAACGCGCTTGTGCTCCTGTTGCAATAATTAATGCATCACAACAATATTGCGTTCCTGAATCCCCAAATAAAATAAAAGGACGCTTTGATAAATCAGCCTTTACAATATTATCATAGATAATTTTTGTACCCATATTTTCTGCTTGCTTTGCCATTTGTTCCATCAACCATGGCCCCTGAATTGGACCGACAAAACCTGGATAATTTTCAACATCGGTTGTAATTGTCAGCTGCCCTCCTTGCTGCATTCCAGTAATCAATACTGGTTTAAGCATTGCTCTAGCAGCATAGACTGCCGCTGTGTAACCAGCAGGCCCAGAACCAATAATAAGAACACGAACATACAATTGCACCATAAAACTCCTGTTTTTTTTCTCAGCCTTTTATTAAACTATACTGTCTTTAAAAACACATTTTTTAAGAACTCGAATTATGATAAAGTTATATTTTTCAAAGTTTATTAAAAAGTGCATTGCTAATTTATAATAGTTTGCTTAGTATAAACATTAAATTTATATTATATAAGCGTATAAATTCTAATTAGGTAAAATCATAATAAAAATAAAAAACAAGGAGCGGCTATTTTTCAATTTATTATTAATATTTGCGCACGGTTTGCATTAATCATGGGAGGAACCATGCTTTTGCCAGCCCTTGCTGATTTGCGCGATGGCAATTACAATTGGACAATTTTTCTCTACCCTTGTGCTATTACGACTGTATTAGCAACTCTTATTCTTTTAGCAACTAGAGGTGCCACCTGCCATTTCTCAGCGCGGCTCAGTTTTACACTGACTCTTTGCTTGTGGCTAACAGGAAGTATAGTAGGTGCTCTTCCTTTTTATCTTTCTTCACTCCCAATTTCCTTAGCAGGAGCAATTTTTGAATCTATCTCTGGAATTACAACGACAGGCTCTACAGTTATTACTGGCCTTGATCATTTATCACGAAGCATTTTATTATGGCGCTCCATCATATGCTGGATTGGAGGTATTGGCTTTATCGGTCTAGCTTTATTACTTTTACCCTCATTACGAGTTGGAGGTATACAGCTTTTCCACATGGAATCATCTGATAAATCCGAAAAAATATTACCCCGTATCCACCAAATCGCTAATGGAATTATTACTGCCTATATTGGGTTAACACTAGCTTGCATGCTGTCCTATTTTGCTGCTGGTATGACCTTATTTGATGCTATCAACCACGCAATGACAACAATAGCAACGGCTGGTTTCTCAACCCATGATGTCTCCTTTGGTTATTTTTCTGATAAACCAGCTATTCTAATTGTTGCTACAATCTTCATGTTGCTCTCTGCGTTACCTTTTGTTCTTTATATTAAACTATTACTTCCTGGATACTCCAAACGTTCCATAGATCCACAAGTTATCGTTTTTCTCAGTATTGTTTTTCTCTTTAGTTTTTCTCTAGCAACATGGTTGCGATTTCATAATCATCTGCCCTTCCACAAAATTTTTCTTGATGTCATTTTTCATCTTACATCTGTCATCAGTACCACCGGTTATAGCGCTGAAGACTACCAACTTTGGGGACCTTTTGCGCTTGGTATTTTCTTTATTGTTTCTTTTACGGGTGGTTGCGCCGGTTCTACTTCTGGCGGCATAAAAATTAACCGTTTAATTATCTTATGGCGTATTGCACAAACAAATATGACACAACTGCTTTCCCCTAATGCAATTGTAAAAGTGCGCTATGATCGCTCAAATATCTCTAGTGATATTACTAAAGCAGTTTTACTTTTTCTATGCCTTTATATGTTCTGTCTTCTTATTGGTACTGCACTTTTGCTCACTACTGGGCTTGATTTTACTTCTGCTTATACAGGTGCCTTAACAGCACTTTCCAATATTGGTCCAGGTCTTGGAAGCATTATTGGTCCTGTTGGAAATTTCTCAACCATCAATGATCATGCGTTATGGATTTTGAGTGCTCTAATGCTTGCTGGCCGTCTTGAAATTATAACTATCTTTGTACTTTTTACCCGTTCTTTTTGGAACGAACAATTTTAATTATAGTTTTTTATATTTATAATTTTAAAATTCATAAAATAAGAATTATAAATGATATGCGCCTTAAATCCAATCTTAATGTAATTGATATAAGATGCTAAAAGAGCTCTTAATAAATCAGCACATTAAGAATGTTGAGTGAGCATCAAAATTGGAATCTCAGCATAAAGTATATAATATTGCTTTTAAAATACTATTTTTCTTTACCTAAAAAGTAGATTTATGAAAATTTATGATATATTTAAAATGTTTCCCCTGCAAACATTTCCTTATAAACGTGCCCAATTGCTACTGCTTCCTTTTCTAAAGGAAAATGAGTACGGACATGGGTTAACGCTTTTTTCCCTGCTATTATTGTTTTTTTTAAATCAGAAAAATACAATTCAATCGCTTCTATTAAAGCTACTCGATCTCCTGCAGAAACAACTTTTCCTGTTCCTTCCGTTACTAATTCTTCATACATCCCTGCATTACTAGCCACTACAGCAGTCTGAGATGCCATTGCCTCCAATGGTGTTAAACCAAATCCTTCTATACGAGAGGGAGCAACATAAAGTGAAAGACGACGATACCACAAAGGTATATCCTGTATTTCACCAAGAAAAATAATACGATCACTTAAACCAGCAGTGGCAATTTTTTGACGTAATTGTTTTTCAAAGTGATAATATTTTACTGTAGTACGACCAGCAATAATTGCTGTCCAATCTGGATAGTTTGGCAATAATTCTAACATTGCATCCACAAACAAATCAGTGCCCTTCAAATAGCGTAAACGCCCAAAGCACCCTACTGCATATTTCCCAGGTAATCCAGAAGCTGAAAAACAATCATTAACGGTTTTCGGTGGTGAAAAACGCTCAAGATCTACACCATGCATAATAACTTGATGAGGAACCTCGAGATAGCCCCCAGTACGTTTACTTGTAGCAATCACTTTATCCATGCGGCGAATTAACCATTTTGTAAAAGGTTTATGATGGCGTTGAGATGCCGATGTAAAAATGAGTTTAAGTTTCATTTTTAAAACATCACGCAGAAAAACCCCACAAAGCATCTCAATATTGCGTCGAGCATGCCAAATCCGAAATGATTTTCCTATTGGACTTTTCCATAGACCGAAAAGATCTTTAAAAGAAAGAGCAGGTAAATTTTTCGGTAATCCTACACCTAAAGTGGATATATAGATACCCTGTTTTCGTTGCAATGGAACAAGATGAATGACTGTCGTTGTTACCCCTGATAAACGTTTTTTAAAGTGTGGAACAATAATATCAGTTTTTTTCAAAGACACACGCATAAAAACTAAATATATTGAATTTTAATAATTTCATAATTACGCGCACCACCTGGTGCATTTACTTCAATTACATCACCCTCTTGCTTACCAATCAGTGCCCGTGCAATAGGAGAAGAAATAGAAATCTTACCAGTTTTCACGTCAGCTTCTTGATCACCAACGATCTGGTAAACTTTTCTTTCTTCAGTTTCTTCATCCAAAAGATTAATAGTAGCTCCAAATTTAATTCTATCACCTGAAAGACGTGAAACATTAATAACTTCTGCTCGTGCAATATAATCTTCAAGCTCGTTTATACGCCCTTCATTATGACTTTGTGCTTCTTTAGCAGCGTGATACTCTGCATTTTCTGATAGATCACCATGTGCGCGTGCCTCAGAAATTGCTTCAATAATCCGTGGACGCTCTTGTTGTTGGCGCCACCGTAATTCTTCTTTGAGACTCTCAAAACCGGCTGTAGTCATCGGAACTTTTTCCATGATCCGTCCCTTTCTTGTACATGAAAGACCTTATAAAGATATAAAAATCGGTCTCCAAGATGAATTTTGGAACCCGAAAATTACAGTTGCTTTTATTATATAGTACAGAAATCCTGTTTTCCATATAAAAAATAAAAAGAGCACCGAGCACTCTTTAGTTAATTTTAAACTGAATTTATATTTAGACTTAAAATTTTTAGCTGTATCTCTGTTATTATCAACATAAAGGATGCAATTGCCTTTTTTTTTTATTTTATCATATTTATAAACTGTGTAAAAATAGAAATACGAGAATATATTATATAGAGAAGCTATGTTAGAAGAAAAATGAATAATTTGATTAATTTCTTTGTAGCTGGAACTCTTATTTTAGTGGTAACAACAGGCCACGCTACAGATGCTATCGTAATAAAAAACTTGAATTTCAGAACAGGACCAAGCACACAATATGCAATTCTCAGCTGGATTCCTATAAACCAATCAGTCTCGATTCAAACATGCAAAGGCAATTGGTGCCAAATTAATTATAATTCACGAACAGGTTGGATATCATCTCGTTACCTTTCATTTAAAAATGGAAATGACCTTTACCAAACATATACAAAATCATTGATTACAGCACACACTTTTAATATCGACAATAACCCTCGGGAACATTATGAAGATTGTTCTCCTGAAGGTTATCAGCACTAATCCCAATCTCGCCCTTGTCAAAAAAATAATTTCGCCCTTATCTATTTCCTATTTTTTTAAAGAATAATAGTTATCTAGGATCAGTATCACCAAATAGCCATCGTCACTTTACCATAACACAAAAAAAAACACGTTACCTAATTGTCAAATGAAAAGACAACAATTCTCTCAAAAACAAACGCAATCAAAAGCTTTTTATTTTTTCTTAATTATATCTGAATAACGATATAAAATGTTTTTATCATGTCACACAAAAAGTCAAAAATAACTCAAAAACAATTCAATCAAAAATTAATAGATCAATCTGAAATTTCAGAGCAATGCTCTAATACAAAGATTCATACAGTTAAAAAACATGATGTTTCAGATGTTTCATTTGAAACTACAAATACTATACCCCCTAAAAACATAACAACGACAAATGGTGTTACAGCAACAGTTGAAGCTCTTTCTGCACTGATTGCTTCAGGTAATCCCCTTTTTAAAAATGGTGCATTATGGACACCTCATCGCCCTATTCGTCCTGAAAAATCTGAAGGTGGAATTCCATTTCAAATTAAAACATCCTTTCAGCCTGCCGGTGATCAACCAAATGCAATTAAATCTTTGGTTGAAGGAATTGAAAAAAATGAACGCACTCAAGTGCTTCTAGGCGTTACCGGCTCAGGTAAAACATATACAATGGCCAAAATCATTGAAAAAACCCAACGCCCTGCTCTCATTTTAGCACCAAACAAAACTCTAGCTGCGCAACTCTATGGAGAATTCAAAAACTTTTTTCCCAATAATGCTGTCGAATATTTTGTTTCTTATTATGACTATTATCAGCCAGAAGCTTATGTAGCACGATCTGACACTTATATTGAAAAAGAATCCTCTATTAATGAACAAATTGATCGCATGCGCCATGCTGCAACACGCGCTGTACTGGAACGTGATGATGTAATTATCATCGCATCTGTATCCTGCATCTATGGAATTGGTTCAGTAGAAACTTATACAGCAATGACTTTGCAAATGCAAAAAGGCGATAAACTCAATAAGCAGAAATTATTGACTGATTTAGTTGCTCAACAATATCAGCGACAAAATATTAACTTTGTCCGCGGCTCTTTTCGTGTTCGAGGTGATACAATCGAAATTTTCCCAGCTCATCTTGAAAATCGTGCTTGGCGCATTTCACTGTTTGATGATGAAATTGAAACACTTACTGAGTTTGATCCTTTAACGGGGCAAAAAACAGGTGACCTTCAATCGATTAAAATTTATGCTAATTCGCATTATGTAACACCACGACCAACATTAAACCAGGCGATAAAATCGATCAAAATGGAATTAGTTCAACGTCTCGATGAATTAAATGCAGCTGGTCGTCTTTTAGAAGCGCAACGTTTAGAACAACGTACAATATTCGATTTGGAAATGCTAGAAACTACCGGATCCTGCCCCGGAATTGAAAACTACTCGCGCTATTTAACCGGTAGAAAACCAGGTGAACCACCTCCAACTATGTTCGAATATATTCCTAACCATGCTCTTGTTTTCATTGACGAGAGTCATGTAACAATTCCTCAAATTGGTGGTATGTATCGAGGTGATTTCCGACGGAAAGCTACTCTAGTTGAATATGGATTTCGCTTGCCCTCTTGTATGGATAACCGCCCCTTGAGCTTTGAGGAATGGGATGCAATGCGCTCGCAAACTATCGCCGTTTCAGCAACACCCGGACGCTGGGAAATAGAACAATCACGTAATATTTTTGTAGAACAAATCATTCGTCCTACAGGGCTGATTGATCCACCAACAGAAATACGTCCCGCGAAAACACAGGTTGATGACGTTGTCAATGAAATCCGCCAGACAATCAAAAAAGGTTATCGTACATTAATAACTGTTCTCACCAAACACATGGCTGAAGATTTGACCGAATATCTCCATGAACAAAATATTCGTGTACGTTACATGCATTCTGATATTAATACACTAGAGCGTATTGAAATTCTTCGTGACCTACGTCTAGGCACGTTTGATGTTTTAGTCGGTATCAACTTACTTCGAGAAGGTTTGGATATTCCAGAATGTGGTTTTGTTGCTATCTTCGATGCTGATAAAGAGGGTTTTTTACGCTCAGAAACTTCACTTATTCAGACAATTGGAAGAGCTGCACGTAATGTAGATAGTCGAGTTATCCTTTATGCTGATATAATTACTGGTTCTATAGAGCGAGCTTTGCAAGAAACAAAACGACGTCGACAAAAACAAATAGCCTATAATGAAGAGCATCAAATTACACCGACTAGTATTAAAAAGAATATTGATGATACTCTTAGTTCGGTTTACGAAAACGACTATAATATCAATATTTCTCATTTTATCACGCAAAATAATAGAGTTGGCGACAATCTATCCAACCATATTCAACATCTCGAAAAATTAATGCGTAAAGCAGCTGATGATCTCAACTTTGAAGAAGCTGCTCGACTTCGTGATGAAATCAAACTACTACAAGAAATAGAATTAGCCATCACTAGTAATTCTTCAGTATGTAATAATAAATATTCCATTGATGAAGCCATAAAACACTCAAGTCTTTTCACTAAACCAAATCTTGATCAAATGGGTCCTAATACCATAGATGTTGGTTTATTAGCAAAATGCAAAAAAGAAAGAAAATAATCAAAAAAATACTTTAAATGAGATGTTAAAAAGAGGTTCTGAAACGAACAGTCTAAAATCAATAAACTGCTACAAATAAGTCTTAACTCTTATAAAATCCTGTCAATGCAACAAAGAAATAGCAGTGTTCCATAAAAAAATCTGCGCTCAAAATATCAATAAAATATTTCTTTTTCAAGCAATTTTTCTTTTTAGGTGAATTGCCAGAATTGGAAAATCGTATGAAAAGTCTTCTAAAAACGATTCTAGGTTCCGAGTTGACAAAAAACAATAAAAAGAACGTTTTCCAGATATCGTAAATTGACCAAATATATCGTTTATGTGAAGTACGTGATGTGGTTTTTGACTATCTGCCTTACAAAGCAATCAAATAAAGAAATATTCTATGGTTCAGACGGGCGAAGTAAAATTTTTTAACAATAACAAAGACTTTGATTTTATTAAACCTAATAATGGGAATACTGACATCTTTGTTCATATTTCTGATGTCCAGGTTTCGGGCCTCACTGAATAAATGATGCGAAAAAGTAATTGATAGAGCCTGACCGTTTAAGGGACCACAAGTTATAAATATTAATATTATGGTTTAATCTGAGTAGAGTCCGTTTTGTAAAATCGAGTCTCCAGCTCGATTTCATTTTATGATGTTAAATTTATATTAAACGAAATCCTTCTTTATTCGTTCTATCAGAATAAAATTGAGCACTGTTCAGGCTACATTCAGCTTAAAACATTTAAAGTGCGAATTAATGTAAATTTGTATAAGGAGTATTGCTATGACAAAATTGACTAAATTAGCAGTATTATCGGCAATATCAGCGACAACCATTTCAGCACCGTTAGCGACAGCATTTGCCCAACGCACACTATACGAGGAGACAATTACTACGAAACGAATAAAGACTAATCCTTCTCTTCATCGTGACCGGATTCATTCATCAATAGAATACTATAAACATCACCCCTCGCCACATACACATGTTCATCATGAACATCGGACGTATCATCATCATCACGTTGAACATAAAAATCGGCACTACCATGTTCATGAACACCATGTAACTCGTAGTGAAAATAATAAAGGTGATACTCTGGCTGCAGGTGTTCTCGGCCTTGCAGTAGGTACAATTCTTGGCAATGTTTTTAAACAACCTGAACAACGACAAGTTATTTATCAAGCCCCACCCCCAAATCAAGTGATCTATCAAGTGCAACCAACAGTAACGTATCAGCCTCCCCAACCATCAAAAATAAGTTGGTATCAATATTGTAAACAAACATATCGTTCCTTTAATCCAAACACAGGAACTTTTCGAGGCTACGATGGTTTAGATCACATTTGTTATGCCCCATTACAATAACTTTAAATAATAACTGAGAAAAACCCGCTTTAAAGCGGGTTTTTATTACAGTAGTCTGTTAAATTTCTTGAAGAAAAAAATTATGCTGACGTTCATAACCTATTTGACTTCCAGGCCCATGCCCACAAATAAAGTTGACATCATCGCCTAATGGTAAAACTTTTTCCTTAATCGATTTCATTAATTCTTCATAAGAACATAATGGAAAATCAGTGCGCCCAATAGAACCACGAAACAGCACATCACCCAATAAAGCAAAACGCTTTTTTTCGTTAAAATAAATAACATGACCAGGAGAATGACCAGGTGTATGAAAGACAGTGAATACATGTCCAGCGCAATCAACACTATCGCCGTCTTCTAACCATTGATCAGGAATACAAACACGCGCATCAGGCATGTGATAGATTTTTGCTCTTTCACTCACATCATCCATTACTGATGTGTCATTACGGTGTGAACCAATAATTTGAATATCCAATGCCTCTTTAGCTTGCATGGCTGCTCCAACATGATCAATATGACCATGTGTTATCCAAATGGATTCAACAATAACCCCTTTATCTTGAATTGTTTGTTGTATCTTAGGCCAATCACCACCCGGATCAACTAAAACACCTCTTTTATTTTCATTATCAAAAAGTAAAGTGCAATTTTGTTGAAAAGGCGTAACGGGAATAATATATGCACTGAGATCGTTCATTAGAATCCTTTTCAAAAATTCAATATTTTAAAATCTTTTAGTTTATAGATAACATTTCTTATGTCTTTATAAAGCAAAAAATTGTCTGCTCGACAGCTTTATGTAACTTATGTAAAGTACAATTTATGTAAACTGAATTTTTATTAAGGGTTTGAATCATGACTGATCACATTCAGACTTTATGTGATAATGCACCCCACCTTCTCGTGATTGATGATGATACCCGCATTCGCAATCTTTTATCTCAATTTCTCATTAAAAATGGATTTCGTGTTTCAGTCTCTGCCAATGCTGATGAAGCTAAACGTCAGCTTAAAAGCTTAGATTTTGATCTTCTTATTGTTGACGTCATGATGCCTGGCGAAAACGGCATTGATCTAACCCATTCACTTCGTCAAACAAAAAATGTTTCTATTTTAATGTTAACAGCTTTATCAGAAATAGATAATCGTATTCATGGATTAGAAGCAGGAGCGGATGATTATCTCGCCAAACCTTTTGATCCTCGTGAACTTTTACTTCGCATTAATGCTATTTTACGACGTGGTTTATCTTCGACCCAACCAAAAATTGAACAGATTGTTTTTGGACCTTATATCTTTTCAATTTCACGACGTGAACTCAAAAAAGAAGGAGAACTCATCAAACTGACAGATAAAGAACAGGAGATGATGGTTATTTTTTCTGAACATGCAGGAGATACTATTCCACGTCATAAGTTTGCAATGGGTGATAATAATAGCGAACGTTCTATTGATGTACAAATCAACCGTCTTCGTCGTAAAATCGAAAACAACCCAACAACTCCTATATGGATCCAAACCGTGAGAGGGATTGGTTATAAACTTTCAATTGAATAGGCCTGAGATGATCCAACCTGCAAAAAAAATTGCGCGATGGTTATCCAAGAAAATGCCTAAACGGCTTTATGCACGTTCTTTGATCATCATTATCGCTCCTATGGTACTCTTGCAAACAGTAATTGGCTATGTTTTTATGGAACGTCATTGGCAAATGGTAACAGAACGTCTTTCAACCACTGTTGTCCATGATATTGCAGCTATTATCGATATAATTGAAACATACCCGCAACAACATAATTATGAAGACATTAAACGTATTGCACAACAACGCATGGGATTAAACATCTCTATACTTCCACCTGATTCTCTTCCTCCTCCAGGACCCAAACCATTTTTTGCCATTCTTGATTACTTTTTAAGCGAAGAAATCACTCGTCAAATTAACCGACCCTTTTGGATTGATACAGTTGGCGATTCTAATCTTGTCGAAATTCGTATCCGTCTTGATCATAATATTTTGCGTGTTTTTGCCATGCGCAGCCAAGCCTATGCTTCTAATACCAGTATTTTCTTAAGCTGGATGGTAGGAACAGCTCTCGTTTTACTGTTGATAGCTATTTATTTTTTACGCCATCAAATCAAACCAATTCAACAATTAGCCAAAGCCGCAGAAAGTTTTGGACGCGGACATCCTTTACCAGAAGGATTTCAACCACAAGGAGCTGATGAAATACGCCGTGCCGGTATTGCTTTTTTACGTATGCGTGAACGTATTGAACGCCAAATCGAACAGCGTACTATGATGCTCTCAGGTGTAAGCCATGATCTAAGAACTATCCTCACACGTTTTAAGCTCCAACTTGCCTTAGTAAGCAATGATTTTGATATTAATCCACTTGAACAAGATGTCAGCGACATGCAAAATATGTTAGAAGGCTATCTCGCTTTTGCACGCGGTGAAGGCAGCGAAAATATCAGCACCATCGATTTAAATGTCTTGATGCAAAAGTTCTCTACTAACGCTCATCTCCATCAACGTAACTTCTCCTACACGATTGAAGGTTCGGCACAAATACAAGTACGCCCACATGCTTTTACCCGCTTGATCGGTAATCTTTTGTCAAATGCGTTTTATTATGCAAATACTATCCAACTCACAGCTACATCCCAAAAAGAATCTTTTATCATTACTATTGATGATGATGGGCCAGGCATTCAAAAAGACATGCATACAGAAGTTTTTAAACCATTCTTTCGGCTTGATAAATCACGAAATCAAGATGCAAGTGGAACAGGCCTTGGTCTTTCTATTGCCCAAGACATCGCACGTAGTCACGGAGGCAATATTCAATTAGATGATAGCCCATTAGGAGGTTTGCGCGCTATTGTAGATATCCCTCTATAACACAAACTCAAAAACTTTCTTAAGGGTAACAAGTAGATATTAAGCATTTCCTACAGTCTCGAATAAAGCATATTGTAGTGCTTTATGAGCACTTTCACCAGCCCAAGCAACCATCTGAAAAGCAGCATAATGACTTTCGCAAATTTTAAGCGCATAGATCAATAATGTTTCTACTTGTATATGGGATGGGTGTACACCACCTGCTAGAAGAAGACCCTGTCGATAAATAACCGAATTGTCTCCTTGCCAATAATCAAAATGCCCCAGTAACAATTTTTCATTAATTGCTAACAACAAACGCTGAATTTCCGCTGTTCGAGTATTCTCAATAAAAAGATCAAACGCGCAAGCTAAATGAAGAGCCTCTTGCTCTTCCATCCATGAAAAAGAAAGACGATAATAAGCTCGTTTTCCTTCTATGGAAACGTTAATTTCATCTTGTGCATTTCGCTCAAAAGACCAGTCATACTTACAGGCAATTTGTTCGATAAAATCAACCGGATGCTCTTCTCTTTCTGTGGCGCCAATGGCAAGCCTCATCACGAACCCTCAATAATTAAGAATGTTATCAATACAATGCAAAAAAACCTCTTATTGTAACAACACTCGCTACAATCAAAGCCTTCACACCAAACAAAAACACAAACTAAACGTATACAAGTACACAATACCGGGAAATAAAATGATAATATTTCCTATGGTAATATGGCTTGATAAAGAAAAAACGAATCACCAAGCAACCCCAGTGTATTGATACAATTTCATGGGGCTAGTCCCTTAATGCAAAAAAAATAATTTTTTGTAAAAAATGAACTAAAAATAAATTGCTAATCTGCTCTAACAGATTCAGGACTAAGCATTTTTCGGTTTCATACACAGTACGGAAAAATTGGGGATTATTTTTTCTAAGACTATTTATTGCTTAAACTGAATCCGTTTTAACTTTTTTGCTGTTTTGTTTTTCTAAACCATCAAGACGTTTTTTCAAATCAGCATTTTCGGCATATAGTTTAAGAACCATTTCCTTAACCGCTTCAAATTCTTCGCGTGAAACAAGGTCAAGTTTATTGAGCATCCTTTCAGCCTGTAAACGAAAAGCAGTTTCAGCTTCACGCCCTACACCTTGTGCAATACCTACTGCATCTGTTGCTAATTTTGCCAGCTCATCAAGAATACGATTTGATCCATTATACATAGGCTTTTTCCTTTAATTTTCGTTATTTATAAACACACTATTTATAATATTGAGAGATTATATTTGTTTTTCATCTAATAGATATCAGTTCAATCTATCAGTATTCCTTCACCTCCACAAAAAACAGCAACTAACCTCTGACCTAACTTGACCATTTTGTATCCATCTGTCATGGTTTGATAATCACATAACTTCGTAAATGTAAAGCACTCTCTAATGAATGATTTCCCTTTTTGTCCTGCTATTGCTTTTCCTCTCTTTCTTGATCCAGTTATCATCCATTTAGGACCGATAGCATTCCATTGGTACGGACTTGGTTATGTTGTAGGCATTCTGTTTGCCTGGTGGTATGCACAAGAATTACTGAAAAAAAAGTCCTTGTGGTCTAAAAACCAAGCGCCTATGACTCCACAACAAATTAGTGATTTTGTTACCTTAGGTACTATTGGGATTGTAGTTGGTGGCCGCTTAGGACAAGTTCTTGTATGGGATCCCGTTTATTACTTCAATCATCCAAGCGATATCATAGCATTATGGGATGGGGGTATGTCGTTTCATGGAGGGCTTATAGGTATAATTACCGCTATGCTTTGGTTTTCTTACAAAAACAATATCAACGTATGGGGAATGTTTGATACAATTGCCGCAGGTGCTCCCATTGGCATTGGTATTGTAAGGATATGCAATTTCATTAATCAAGAATTATGGGGGCATGTAACTACTGTTCCTTGGGCAGTTTGTTTCTACAACGATCCTCAATATCTCCCCCGTCATCCCAGTCAACTTTATGAAGCCTTGATGGAAGGATTTCTTCTTTTTATCATTTTAGCTATTGTCATCTTTTCTTTTAAAGCATTAAAACGACCTGGAACAATAACCGGAATATTTAATATAAGCTATGGAATAGCACGCAGTATTTCAGAAATTTTCCGTGTTCCTCAAGAAGATCCAGAATGGTTTGCGGTTCTCTTCTATTCTACTGGATTTACCTATGGCATGGCTTTATCTTTGCCAATGATTCTTTTTGGTTGTTATGCACTTCTCCAAACCTTTAAATATAAGTTTACAAAATAATGTCTAATCTAAAAGAGAGAATTAAAGAAATTATTATTCTCGATGGACCAATCTCCGTTAGTCAATATATGGCATTAGCACTTACTGATCCTCAATCTGGCTATTATCAAAAACAAAAACCGTTTGGACATACTGGTGACTTTATCACAGCACCCGAAATAAGCCAATTATTCGGAGAGATGATTGGCATTTGGACGATTATGAGCTGGCAAGCCCAAGGCTGCCCAAATCCTTTCATCCTAGCTGAAATAGGTCCAGGACGTGGAACTCTTATGGATGATGTTTTACGCACCATTCGCAAAATTTGTATGGCAGCATACAACGCTGCAGATATCTTTCTTATTGAAATAAGCCAACGCCTTGCAACAGAACAAAAAAAACGTCTTTCCTCTCACAAAAAACAAATTCATAATATTGAAAATTTTGAACAAATTCCTTGTAAACCTCTTATTTTAATCGCAAATGAGCTCTTCGACGCACTCCCCATCGATCAATATATAAAAGTTAATGAAGAATGGAGAGAGCGTCGTATTACACTTAATCAAGAGGGTAATTTTACATTTATCGTTGATGCACATAAATTTCCTTCTACTGACTTACCAGCCCACTGTGCTCAAATGCCCAATGGAACAATTTTAGAATACGCCCCTTCACGAAACCAATTGATACAAAAAATTAGTAGCCACTTAATACACACAAAAGGATCTGCTTTACTTATTGATTATGGTACATCCGATTTTGCATTTGGAGATACATTGCAAGCCATATCAAAACATAAATTCTGCGATATTTTTTCTGCTCCTGGTAAACATGATTTAACATCACATGTTAATTTTTTTTCTTTAAAAACAATCGCCATTCAACAAGGCTGTTTTGCTGAAATTCTAGAACAGGGAGATTTTCTTTTCAAAATGGGCCTGCTTGAACGTGCAAAACAGCTTAGTATCAACAAAAGCATTGTCATCAAAGAAAAAATTTACCAAGATATCGAACGGTTAGCTGGTCCAAAGCAAATGGGTAAGCTTTTTAAAGTTCTTCACGTTAGTGATAAAAATATACAAATACCTCATTTTGACCACAAATAATTACAAACACAATCGCCTCGCATACCATTCTCTTTTCAAATAATCATAAGGGAGCTTTTATGGAGCCTATTCTTGCACAAGATTTTTGCAATTTACACTCACGCGAAATCAAATATGGCTTTTTTACACGTCAAGGAGGTGTATCAAAAAGCTTTTATCAAAGCCTCAATGTTGGACAAAGCTCAAATGATTATCCTGAACATATTATGCAAAATCGTACCTTAATAGCTCATTATTTTGATATTGAAGTACAAAATTTAATTACTGTTCACCAAATACACTCTTGTGAAGTTGTCGTCGTTGATAAAGCTTTTATCGGTGAACGTCCAAAAGCTGATGCTCTGGTTACAACCAAAAAAGGATTAGCTATTGGTGTTCTTACAGCAGACTGTGGACCAGTTCTTTTTGCTGATCCGCAAGCTGGTGTCATTGGCGCTGCACATGCTGGTTGGAGAGGAAGTTTGAATGGAGTTTTAGAAAAAACAATCTCAGTAATGGAAGAACAAGGAGCCAAACGGCAATCAATAATAGCGGTACTTGGGCCATGCATTGGGCCATGCCACTATGAAGTGACAAGCGAATTCTATAACCAATTTATCGAACGCGATAATCAATTCGAAAAGTATTTTTTAAAAACAGATAAAGCAGACCATTTTAGTTTTAATTTATGGACATTCATTATAAACCAACTAAAAAAAGAAGGAGTCCACGCTTCTTGTCTAAAACTTTGTACTTACCAAAATGAGAAGCGTTTTTTTTCTTACCGCCGCACAATTCACCGTAATGAGCCCGATTATGGACGACAAATTTCTGTTATTATGTTAGGAAATAAATAAGGAACTTCTTTTTTACCTCTTTAACTCAAAAAAATATTCAAAACATAAGCCAAAAATTCTCATTCAGATGATTGATAGAGAACTGATTATGTTTTTTCCTTATAGGACAAGCTATTAGCTCACAAATTATATCTATTGTTCAGATAACTTTATTAAATATTCAAGCTTTTCACTTTATAATAATTATAAATTTATTTACATAAAATCTCCTAATCTAATACAGCGTATTTTCTCATTTCAACCTCTCTTAATACATAGTTTTTAACCTCAAATGCCGTGTAATATCAGTTTCATCAAATCTTGATATTATTATCAGTCTTCTTTTTATAAAATTGACGTTTATTACAAATCTTGGTTCTATTATAAACATTGGCACTGCCCCAAATCGCCATATTATCGGCAACAGTAGTTTCACCACAAACTTTGACGTTGCTGAAAACTCTGGCTCTTTCATAAATTTTAGCATTTTCAGCAACCATAGCATTTTCATAAACTAGAGCATCACCAAAAATCTTGGCATTACCGAAAACTTTAGCGTTATCGAAAACTTTAGCGTTTCTAAAAACTCTTGCTTTACCATAAACTTCAGCATTTTCAGTAACCATAGCATTGCCATAAACCCGAGCATCATCGAAGACCTTAGCATTATTATAAACCCAACAATTGCTTTCATGTGACAAATTCTTTTCATCCTCAATAAAACCACCAAGATCACCTACCTTAACATCTCCAAAATCTTTAAGAGCTCTAATACGATAAAGTGTATGAGCACCAATTATTATTTTTTCATCTGTCAATTCATATTTCTTAAGCATAGCGATACCATCTGATATCTAAAAGTTTTTTCAAAACATCTTATAAAAGATCATCTTCCTAATATCTGTAATTTAGGCCCTCTGAGAATAAGTTTATCTTAACTGTAATACGTTTTAATATCTCAAATGTAGGCTCATAGTCTTTCATAAGTTTTTATTGTGCCTCATACAGCGGTCTCTTGTACAAAAGATTAAGATTTATGCAAACACTTTATAATAAACAATTATATCCACACAATCTGCTGGACAAATAATTACATAAATATTTATATAAATTTTTTCAATTCACTAAGACAATTGTTTATATTTAAAAAATAAATAATTAAAATTCTTCAAAATAGCGTTTTTGAAATTTTTAAAACGCTTATTGAAACTATTTTATTGATTCATGAGACTTTATCTAACAAAAAAGTCTAAAAGCAAAGAGAAAGCTCATTCTTGCAATCTTTATAAAACGCACAAAACAGTTTTTACTGCTCTATTTTTGCTTATAATACTGATTATTTTTAAAAAATTTGTTTTTTTTTAGCTATTTTTTCTCATAATTAAAAAAATATTCTAGAAACAACAAGTATTTGACATAAATCAACAAACCGCATTTATTATTTAAATAATAATAGGTAATTTATCATTCTTTTTTAATTGTTAACTTGCAATCTGATAGTAAAAAGTTAAAAACTGTCACATATTCAATCGTGATTACTCAGGGGTTCTATTATGAAACTTTTTTGCGGCAACTCTAATCCACGCCTTGCTGAAGATGTTGCAAACTATTTAAGTATTCCTCTAGGCAAAGCAACTGTAAAACGCTTTGCTGATCAAGAAATTTTTGTAGAATTGCATGAAAATGTGCGTGGACAAGATGTATTTGTTTTGCAATCTTCATCCTATCCAGCAAATGATCATTTGATGGAATTACTTATTATGATTGACGCACTTCGTCGTTCTTCAGCACGTCGCATTACAGCTGTTTTGCCTTATTTTGGTTATGCTCGCCAAGATCGTAAACCTGGACCACGTACTCCTATTTCTGCAAAACTCGTCGCTAATCTCATCACTCAAGCCGGTGCTCATCGCGTTTTGACATTAGATCTTCATGCAGGACAAATCCAAGGCTTCTTTGATATTCCAACAGATAATCTTTACGCTGTTCCTGTTATTGCTCGCGATATTAAGATGCATTATTCTCTTGAAAATGTAATTGTTGTTTCACCTGATGTTGGTGGTGTGGTGCGTGCACGCTCTTTAGCTAAGCGCTTAAATAGTCTGCTTGCCATTGTCGACAAACGTCGTGAACGTCCAGGTGAATCAGAAGTAATGAACATCATCGGTGATGTCACTGGAAAAGATTGTCTCTTACTGGATGATATTGTTGATTCAGGTGGTACCCTGTGCAATGCAGCAAGCGCCCTTTTGCAACACGGTGCAAAAAGCGTCACCTCTTATATTACACATGGTGTCCTTTCTGGAAATGCTATAGAACGTATTACCAATTCAGAAATGAAGGAATTAGTTATTACTGACTCAATTATGCCAACAAAAGCAATTGAACAAGCTCATAATATGCGTATTTTGCCAATTGCTGACTTAATCGGAGAAGCTATTGCAAGAACAGCAGCAGAACAATCTGTTTCAAGTTTATTTGGCTAAATTGGTGCCTTTGGATATCCTGGTGTCTGTTTCTTAAAATAAAACCAGAAAAAGCTAATGCGCACTTACCATTAAATCAGTATGAATAACAATAAGCCCACGTTCTTCAAAATAAATTAAAAGGCAGCGTAAATTTAAAGAATGAGTTTTATAAAGATGCTCCAAAACTACATCTGATGGTCAGGATTTCGACGTTAAAGCTGCCTGCACAACATGTAAAATACACCTGAACATCATCTTCATCTTCCAAACTTTTTGATAGATGTAAAGCACATTTCCACTCTTCACTTACAAGCACCTTCTTCATCAATAGAAGCCTGAACAATAGTCAATTTACCTCGAAATTGCGAAATATGAGGAAGGAACTCTGATACATCATGAATACGACAATGTATCAAAAAAATCTTGATAAAATAATGCTGTCGAACGATAAACAACTTCAGGATCATCCATTATTTCACGGATGATACGTTCTACCTGTACTTCACAATCAATTGCCAAAACCTTTTGACAGAAGTTTTTATCTTCCTTTATTAATTTTTGTTTTTTGTGCACAAACTCTTCTAATATTTCATGAATTTGTTGTTCTTTTACAGGTTCTAGTGAAATGAAAATGACATGACGTCGTTTTTTTTCAAATGATGCAGTAAAAACGAGTTTTTTGCATCAGTTCTTTTTGTTGGAAGCAGCATTAAGTTTCGGACAAGAAGAACGTGCTGTTTGAACAAGACCAATAATAATCGGTAAAAAACGCTATGATAAAAAGAGTCTTAAAACAATGAAGTGACCACACTCAAGATCTCGAAACATTTCTGCCTGACAACGCTCCATTCCTAAAAGATCAGCAGCACGTATAAAGTGTGTGCTATTAAAAATTTGATACTTCAGCAGCAACGTTTTTTGCAAGCTTAGCTAAACGTTATGTAGCAATAACACCAGCAAAAACACGTTTACGTCCTATACACATTAAATTGGTCATAGCACTAAGCGAAATCTTACGCACTTCATCAGAAAACTCTCCTGCTGCAGTTGGAGTAAATAATGCGCTTCATCAATCACAATTAACATAAGATACCAATAATCACCCTCAATATTTAAAAGTGCTCCAAGAAAACAACAACAGCACGCATCTGTTGTTCAGTATCTAAAAGCCTTCAAGATTGAAAACAACCGAAACTCGATGTCAGCGAATACGATGAGCAATTTGTACCCATTCTTTTCATTCCATTGAGCTTCAACAACAATATGGCCAAATTTATCAGCCAAAATCATAAAATCACCTTCTGGATCAATAACACACTGTTGTATTCATGAGAAACTCTGTTAAAGAAGATATCGAAGAAGATGCGATTTTCCTGAACCAGAACTACCCTGTAAGAAAACGTGTTGCCAATAAATTCCTCAAGATTAACGAATGCTGAATCTGGGTTATGCAATGCACCATATTCTGATGCTTCACCTCAGGCAATCTCAACCTTCATAAGGTCTCTATTATTTGATTTTTGCAAATCAATATTGATTCTGTGCTTTTCAGGATATTTGTAACATTTCCTCTTCCATAAGGTTAGAAACTAAGGATTTTTACCACAACTCTTGCATCTCCAAATGGTTTGAACTATAGAACAAACTTCTGTGTAGACACCCTTGGAGGCAACACAGAATGGGGTAGTCGCCGTTTCACAGCGTATATCTTCATATTCATGCAAAAACCACTACTGGTTTTCATGATTCTCCAATTATATAAAAAGGACTTTAGTTATGAGCAAAAGCTATACTTTTAAAGCCGAAATACGCGAGCGGGTTGGTAAGGGGTCCTCCCGCAAACTTCGTCGTAATGGTCTCATTCCAGCTGTTATTTATGGTAATAAACAGCCTCCTTTGGCAATTTCAGTCCCCTATAAAGAGATTTTCTATAAAATTCACGCTGGTGGATTTCGTACCACTGTTGCAACTATTGAAATTGATAAACAGAAAATTCAAGTTTTACCAAAAGATTATCAACTTGATCCTATCCGTGACTTTCCTATACATGTAGATTTCTTACGCATTTCAGCAACATCTGTCGTGCATGTACACATTCCTGTACACTTTCTTAATGAAGATATGGCACCAGGAATTAAACGAGGTGGTGTTTTAAACATTGTGCGCCATGAAATTGAGTGTACCGCATTAGCACATGCTATCCCTGAAGCAATTGAGATTGATCTTTCCAGTTATTCCATTGGTGATTCTATCCATATTTCCGCAGTGCAATTGCCAAAAGGTGTCACACCGGTCATTCAAGAACGAGACTTTACCATTGCTACCATTGCTGCCCCTGCTAGTATAAGTGCGAGCGATGATTCTTCAGAAAAAGAGAGCAGTGAAAATAACGCAAAAACCTGAAAAACTTAATTAGTTGGAATCCACTTTTTAACACTTTTATTCTTTCTTATACTTTTACTTTACCGGAGGTGCACATGTTGCTCATTGCTGGTCTTGGCAACCCCGGTTCGCAATACCAAAATAACCGGCACAATATTGGTTTCATGGCTGTTAATACCATTCATCAGATCTTGTCTTTTTCTCCGTGGTCAAAAAAATTTCAGGCTGAAATCTCTAATGGTCTTATAAATAGCGAAAAAATTATTCTTATAAAACCGCAAACTTTTATGAATTTATCTGGTCAATCAATTGGCGAAGCGTTGCGGTTTTATAAATTAGACTTGAATAATCTTATTGTCATTTATGATGAACTAGATTTACCGCCCGGTAAAATAAGGATAAAAATTGGAGGGGGAAGTAACGGACATAATGGTATAAAGTCTATTGACAGTCATTGTGGCACTAACTACCACCGTATACGATTAGGCATTGGACATCCTGGTGCAAAAGAACTGGTTAATCAGTATGTTTTGGGAAATTTTACAAAATCTGATCAAGAATGGTTATCTCCTTTACTAGACGCAATTGCACATAATATAGCACTGTTAATAAAAAGAAATAATAATTGTTTTATGAATAAAATTACATTGGCAATGGAAAGCAAAAACCTATAATAAGGAATCATTTCTCTTGAAGACTAAAATACAATTACTCCCTTTGATATATTTCCCTTAAAGGGAGATACCAAAGTTTAATGAGATATGAAGCTCAGTTAATAAACCCTATAATCTATTACACTTAAATAAACCCCCTTGGTGTATTTCCATCATTCTGTAATACCACTACACGTGAACCATCAGGAACACGATTATAAAGGTCAATAATGTCTTGATTGAGTAAACGGATACATCCACTAGAAATAGCGCGACCAATTGACCAAGCTTCATGTGAACCGTGAATACGGAAAAGCGTGTCTTTTCCATCTTTGAAAAGATAAAATGCCCGTGCTCCTAACGGATTCTCAGGACCGGGTGGCATACCCTGTGCTAAATGACCATAACGCTCCGGTTCACGCTCCATCATTTTTTTAGTAGGAGCCCAACTGGGCCATCGGCGTTTATATTGTATAATCCCAACGCCTGTAAATGCCAAACCTTCTTTGCCAACACCAATACCATAACGTAAAGCTTTGCCATTTTCACCAACAAGATAAAGCAAACATGCTTGGGTATCTACAATTAATGTACCAGGAGGATAATTTGTATGATAATTGACTTGTTTACGCCAAAACTTTGGATCAATTGTTGAAAGATTAACTGCAGGTAAAAAATAAGGCTCATTTGTTACAGGCCCATATAAAGCCTGTATTTCCGGTGGAACATATTGAACTTTTTGAGAAAAAATAGACACATTTGATTGACGTGTAAGACATCCAGCCAAAGCCAGAGGCGCTGCAATTAAAAAAGTTCGACGAGATAATAACCCCATATTTTCTCCGATTATTTATTTTCGAAAACTTTGCATACTACGAAAAACTTAGCGCACTGTTAATATTTATTAGTAAAACCATTATTAAAATAAAGAATGTTTAAAATTTAATAATAAAAAAAATTATAGCAATTATCTCAGTATATTTTTTCACACTATCACACTACCACAACAATTGCAGACTAGAACTCTTTTCAAACATGCTATAGAAATACCAACAAAATTTTATCTTAACCAAAATAAATAAATCACAATTAACAAAGAAAGAGAAGCTATGGGCTTTAAATGCGGTATTGTCGGATTACCCAATGTTGGCAAATCAACTCTCTTTAATGCATTAACAAAAACAGCTGCAGCACAAGCTGCCAATTATCCTTTTTGCACAATCGAACCTAATACCGGTGAAGTTGCTGTCCCAGATCTACGGATGAAAAAAATCGCCTCTATCGCTGGATCAAAAGAAATAATTCCTACACGTATTAGTTTTGTTGATATTGCAGGACTTGTACGTGGTGCTTCAAAAGGTGAAGGTTTAGGAAATAAATTTTTAGCGAATATTCGTGAAGTTGATGCCATCATCCACGTATTACGGTGTTTTCAAGATGAAAATATTACACATGTAGAAGGACGAATTGATCCTATTTCTGATGCCACAACCGTTGAAACGGAACTCATGCTCTCAGATCTTGAAAGCCTTGAACGGCGAATCACACAAATTCGCAAACGTGCAACCGCAAAAGATAAAGAAGCTCTCGCTATTCTCCCTATCATGGAAGCTGGATTAAAATTGCTGCAAAAAGGATACCCTGTAAGGTTGATGCTCAAAGATATTTCTGCCGATGAACAGTACATTCTTAATAGTTTGAATCTTTTAACATCAAAACCCGTTCTCTATGTTTGCAATGTCAGTGAAAACGAAGCTGCTCACGGTAATGACTTTACCCAAGCAGTCGAGAAAATGGCAACAGCACAGAATGCACACACTATTGTCATTGCAGCTTCCATCGAAGCTGAAATTGCCCAACTTACTGAGGAAGAGGCTTTAGAATATCTTAATGCTTTAGGGCTCTCTGAACCTGGTCTCAATCGACTCATTCGCGCTGGCTATGATCTACTTGACCTAATTACTTACTTTACTTGTGGTCCTAAAGAAACACGAGCATGGACAATTGTGCGCGGAGTAAAAGCACCCCAAGCTGCCGGTGTCATTCATTCAGATTTTGAACGTGGCTTTATTCGTGCCCAAACTATTAGCTATGAAGATTATATTGCTTTGGGTGGAGAAAACGCAGCAAAAGAAGCAGGAAAAGTTCGTGATGAAGGTAAAGAATATATTGTGCAAGACGGTGATATCATATTGTTTAAGCATAATACCTAATGCACTTTTTTGAAGTTTTAGATTTCTTAACTCTTTAAAATTCTTCTCTGTATCAACTGTTTCTACTCCCTTAAGGAAACTTTTCAAAAAAATAGCCGCATTATAAGCGGCTATTTTAGCTCTGATAAAATAAAAAAATTAACGAGTCCAACGACCTTCATATTTAAATTCTGGAGCACCTTTTAAGGAATCCTTTGTCGCATTGATAATAAACTTCCATTTACCATAATCGTTTGTTTTCTGAATTGTATCAGGAGAAACAACTACATAACGTTCTCCTATACCAAGAAAACCACCAATACCAATAACAATTCCTTCGACACTGTTTTCACGCAAAATAATATCTTTCACTTCACCAATATTTTCATCTTCCATATTGTATACATCAGTACCAATAAGACTTGAAGCAACAAAATCAGCTGCTGAAGGCGTAATATAACGTGCAACCATATCTGAACCAATCTTTACAATACCTGTTGATGAAATTACCTCAGTTTCAAAAGGTTTTGTAGTTGTAAAAGACTGAGCATACGCACCAGAAACCATAAAAATTGACACGAAAGCAGTGCAAACAATTTTCTTCATTTTATAATTCTCCGTTTTTACTTTATGAGCTCTCAATGCATCATTATAAAATTTGTTCCCTACACGCTTTGAGATAACTTATTTTGTGTGCTTGTTTTTTTCATTTCTTGTTTCTCTTTAAATCCTTATCTAAATCATGACAAATTCTTCTTTTCATACTATAAATAAACACTCCCGAAATAATTAAATAAGATAACACGAAAACCGGTTTTCTTACGAAGTTCGATATAAGGATAAGCTACCTACATTAAAAAAGCAGACACATTACATGCATAATGCTCAACCATTTCTTGTGTTCCATCCTCATAAGGAGACAAGGCTATCATTCAAAGGAAACACCATAATCAAAACACACCTACAATAAAATAAAGATTATACAGTAACCTTTAGCGATTTTTTTTATCTTTGGAGCCTCCTGATATCCTGTTAAAAGAGCTCTAATATAATCAGGACCAGCAGTATTATAATTGGTAACATCAGTAATTAAAGCAGGAAATGGTAAAGAAACAGAACGCGTAAATGTCACCAATAAATCAGGAGTCTTAGCATCATTATGTATAAATTTCGCTTCTTCAATATTCGTAAAAGGAGAAGAAAAGTAATCTGATACAATCCAGATTACTTTTCTTCTCTATTGAGCTATCGCCTACTTCATATTGCATAGCAAAAGCTTTAATCTGTGTCCTGATCATAACCCAGTGCTTTTAAATTACAAAAAAATACATATTTTATCCCATAGCAATCAGCGCATATTTCTTTATAAACCTTCAACCCACGTCGCAATTGCATTTTCATACCGAATGGTCCCGAAAAATTCTAATCTTGTTGTTAAGATACATACAAAGGAAAGAAAGCATATTCTCCCTTATCAAAAATATTATCGGCAATACTTTAAGAAAAAAGGCCTTAACTTTTATTAAAATAAATCCAATAAAAGCGAAGAAAAAAGTCAGAAAACAGTAATAGAAAAAATATCTTTGATAGCGCATAAGGAGAACAAAGGAATACTTTCCTCATCTGATTGCACTTCAATTCTTGTTGGATTGCTCTGTCCAACTGGATGAATGAACCAAATATGAAGACATATAAGAAAAAGTAAAAAAAATGATAAAAATAATGGAAAACATAAAAACGATTAAATGCCGGCTGTCCCACACTATAATCAGCAAGGAGTATCTCATATAACCATATTCCAAAGAAAGGAATAAGCTTTAACAAAACCAGTAACTACCAAAAAACTGCAGAAATGAACATCATCTCCCAAGCCAATACATAAAAAACCCAAAAAAGGAGCTGCTATCATGATGATATAGACAAAATACCCATCACCCAAACCATTTCTCACATATTTTTATAATAACTATCATAAAATCCTCGTACCAAATGGATGTGAACAGTATAAACAAAGAACGAAGATCCCACAGAATGGCAGGGAGGAAAAAGCTAACCAAACTGTCCTTCAAGCCTAAATCATTCACCTGTTTCAAAAGCTAAGTGAACATCTGATACATAGTGCATAGCTAATACAATACCTGTCAAAAGATGCGATAAAAGCATAATGGTTAAAATACCACCAAATGTTATAAAAATATTAAGGTTACATGGAACAGAAAAAGCTATAAATAACTTCTTTATAAATCAGTCTACAAATATTGTGTAATATATGACACTTCACATTGCTCTTTTTCAACCAGATATCGCTGGTAACACAGGAACAATCTTACGCCTTAGCGCTTGTTTTGGGCTGCATGTACACATTATTGAGCCTGCAGGATTTGATTTATCCGATCGCAATCTTAAACGAGCAGGTATGGATTACCTTGAACGAGCTTCATTAGAGCGCCACCTTGATTGGCAGAATTTTATTGATACCATGCAGCGCTTTAACCATCGTCTTTTGCTCTTAAGTACAAAAGCAAAAACGTGTTATACAGAAATACGTTATCAAAAAAACGATGTTTTACTTTTTGGCCGTGAATCAGCAGGTGTTCCTGATTATGTTTATAAAGCAGCCGATTATGCATTAACAATTCCTATGCTACCACACGCACGCTCTTTGAATCTTGCAATGAGTGTTGCTATAACAACAGGGGAAGCACTTCGTCAAATTGGTTATAATGAAGTAAGACAAACCTTATGATAAAAAACTAAATTTTATAACCATATCAATCTTCATAATAGAAGCTATTTTATCAGACAATAAAATTTTTAACAGGTAATAGAAATTAAATTGGAAAAATGAAAAGTTGTTAAGTTTGACTGTCATATTTTTAAGAAACAACTTTACAAAACGGTACTAATAACAGATAGCGAGAGAGAAAGAATCATATTTCTTTTTTATATTTTTAATGCGAATACACTTTGCACTATACTTGAGTTTTTACTCAATTATTGCTTCAGGGTGGCTTATCAAATTAAACTATGAGCATAAACTACATAATAAAGTGATTTATCGAAAAGATTACCCAAGAGTTATATAACCTAAGCTGAACATGAAAAATTTCTAGCAAGCAGTTTTGATCAAAATGATATTTATATTTCAAAACACAATTTTGCAACTTTACCTTCTCATTAGCTTTCTTAAATAGTAAAGTTATTTTTAAAATGTCATATAACGGTATTCTCTACAACAACTTTCATAGGAACAAAAACTAAAAGAATTGTAAAACGGATTTTAATTACTGTAAAATGATTTTTCCTCATCATTCATGCTTCTATGAAACGGAAAAATAGATTGAATTTAATCACTCTTGGACTGATTTATAAATAAAGCACAGTATTTTCTGTGAACTAAAGAAATGATATTAGCAGGGACATATTTTTTATAAAGCAAATAATTACATAACGACAAAATCGCATAATCACAAACAAAATAACAAAGAAAATCTATAAAAAGATTAAGATAATATTTAAAAGAAAAGCTCAAAGAATTCCTAACAAAAATATAATATTACTGCTCAATTTTTTCTAATAGTTTATTACGGTCAATCAAAAAGCCGCTTTCAATCCACATTGTTTCCAATTCTTTGAGTTTTTTTCCTAAAAACATTCCTTTTACCAACCCTCTTTCTAATAAATCCTTGCCACTAATAGGAAAAGTTGGAATTTGCCATTTTTGAGCAAGCTGATAAAGCCTGATATAACATTCTTCTTTTTGAGCAGCTTTACTGTCTTTTAAGGCTTGGTCGCGTGCAGCTGCCAAAGACAACGCTAATTGATCTAAAACTGGTGGCCGACCATAAAAATAAATCAGTTTTTGCACAAAAGTATCTGAACAGTTGTGATTAATCAGTTCCAACTCTGACCATTGCTTTAATCGTATTTTCTCTTTATTAGATAAACGTAAACGACCAGCCATATCATGAAAACGCACGATATGAGGTGGAATAAGACTTTCTAACCGCAAAAATGGATCTACCTTCCAACCAAAAGCCTGCTCTGTTTTGATAAGTGAATGGATTGCATCAATACCCCATCTTTCTGTCTCAGGTAGAATGAGCGTCAAAATTCCACTTTGACGCATCCATAAAAGAGCACGCGTTGGATCTGAAGCAGCCAAAAGTTTTTTCATTTCTTCCCAAATACGCTCTGGTGAAAGCTTTTGCAAACCGTGTTTTAAACGAACACATGCTTTTAACCCTTCTGCATCAGGACGCCCCTTTCCATACCAAGCAAAAAAGCGAAAAAAACGCAAAATACGTAAATAATCTTCACAAATACGCTGCTCTGAAACACCGATAAAACGAATCGTTCGAGTTGCAATATCGTTCATACCTCCCACTTCATCATAAATTTTGCCAGCTGCATTGCAATAGAGTGCATTGATAGTAAAATCTCGCCGTTCAGCATCTTTTTTCCAATCGCGACTGAAAATAACTTTCGCGTGACGGCCATCTGTTTCAATATCAGAACGAAGTGTTGTAACCTCATAAGAGCACGACTCGCCAACTACTGTCACTGTACCAAAATTAATCCCCGTAGGAATTGCTTTAAATCCTACTTCTTCTACACGCTTTATAACCTGTTGTGGCAAACAGGTCGTTGCAATATCAATATCGCTAATAGGCTGTTGCAAAAGCTGATTACGTACAGCACCACCAACAACACGTGCTTCCTCCCCATCCTGTGATAAAACACGGAGAAGTGTTTGAATATTGCTACACTGCAACCATCGAACCTGTTTGAAATTTTGTGTTATACTCACCTTTTAACCTTTCAAACAAATTTTCATTATTCACCTCCAATCTGGTAAATTTCAATGTACGTAACGCATAATAAATATCTTATAAACCACAATCTTTCTCCATAAAAATATTCCTATTTGTGCGAAGAATACAAAAAAACAGCTTATCAAGCTTCTTTTCTTTTTATTTTCTGTTACAAATTATAAAAAGATTTATAATAATATAGAAGAAATTATTATTTTACGACACATGGCTTTAAGGAAAAAATATGAGTCAATATGATACATTATCCCATTCTAATGAAAAGGCGAGTATCAACGATGATGCCTCATTAATTGTTAAAGATATTGATGAAGCACACAAAGAACTAGATATTCTACAAAAAGCAATTGACAAAGTTATTTTTGGACAAAGCCATGTGATTGAATACACCTTAACAGCTATTTTAGCAGGCGGACACGCTCTCCTTATTGGTGTTCCAGGACTTGCTAAAACACGTCTTGTTGAAACACTTGGAATCGTCTTGGGACTTGATGCAAAACGCATCCAATTTACACCAGATTTAATGCCATCAGATATTATTGGTTCCGAGATTATGGATTCAGATAAAAATGGTCGACGTTCTTTCCGTTATATTCAAGGTCCTATCTTTACTCAACTTCTCATGGCCGATGAAATTAACCGTGCTTCTCCTCGCACTCAATCAGCTCTTTTGCAAGCTATGCAGGAATACCATGTCACTATTGCTGGAACGCGTTATGATCTACCACAACCATTTCATGTACTTGCAACTCAAAATCCTGTTGAACAAGAAGGAACTTACTGTCTTCCTGAAGCACAACTAGATCGCTTTTTGATGCAAATTGACATTGACTATCCTGATCTAACTACAGAACGGCGTATTATCTTAGAAACGACAAGTAAAAAAAGCCAAATTGCAAAACCTGTTTTATCAATCAAAAAATTACAAAAAATCCAAAAAATTGTCCGCCAAATGCCAATTTCTGAAAGTGTTGTCGAAGCCATTTTGAAGCTAGTGCGCTCCGCTCGCCCTCATAAAGACAATTCCCTTGCAAATACTTATATTTCTTGGGGCCCTGGTCCTCGAGCATCACAAGCACTTTCACTTTGCGTTCGCGCTCGTGCCCTTTACTATGGACGTCTAGCCCCTTCACTTGATGATCTTCAAGCACTCGCACAACCTGTATTACAACATCGTATGGCACTTAATTTTTCTGCACATGCTGAAAATATAACTATAAAAGATATTATTGCTAATCTCATGAAAGACTCCCTCTAATGGCTATTGGCAAAAAAATTTTTAAAGAAACCCGACAATCACTTGCTGCAACACTACAAAAAGATGCAGCTAATATGCCCTATTTCCTTTTACAAGCAAGCCGTCTTGCAAATACACTAATAACTGGAAGGCATGGTCAACATAAACGTGGCAATGGAGAAAATTTCTGGCAATTTCGTCCTTATGTGCAAGGAGAATCCATTACACATATTGACTGGCGTCGTTCAGCACGTGATGAACATACCTACCTACGTGAACGTGAATGGGAGATGACGCAAACAGTTTGGATTTGGCCCGATCAAAGTGCCTCTATGCAATATTGTTCATGCTTTTCAAAAATCTCTAAAGGCAATCATGCTATCATTCTTTCCCTTGCATTGGCAAAACTTCTTGCAAAAAGTGGCGAACATATTGCCATTCCTGGTTTAATGGCTCCAACTATCAGCTCTAATGTAATGGAGCGTATGGCTCTAGCTTTAACGAATCACCAAGTTGAAAATTCATTTCCAAATTTCTCAATTGTTACTCGTTTTTCACAAGTCATAATAATGAGTGACTTCCTTGACCATCCTGAAAAAATTATCGATCACCTAACAGTTTTAGCTACAAAACAGGTCAATGCACATCTCATTGAAGTTACCGATCCAGCAGAAGAACATTTCCCTTACACAGGCCATATAGAATTTTTTGATCCTGAAACAAAAGAAAAACTCCTTGTGAGAAAAGCAGAAAACTTGCGTAAGAATTACCACAAGCTCTACCAAGAAAGACGACAAAAACTAACAGAATTTTGCTCGCATCAAGGATGGACTTACCAGGTTAGCTTAACTAATCGCCCTTTAACAGAAATCATTGTGCACCTTGCAAACAAAATGAAAGCCTCTAAATCTTACCTAAGGAGATCACTTTGAGTTTTGATGCTCCTTTACTTTTGCTTGGACTTTTGGCCTTACCGATTATTTGGTGGTTGTTGAGAACAACGCCTTCAAGTCCTAATAAAGAACTTTTTCCTCCTTTACACCTTCTGCTTAAAAAAACCAATCAACAGAAAACTGTCAATCACACGCCTTGGTGGTTATTATTGTTACGGCTAACTATAGCAACACTGATCATCATCGCATTAGCACGTCCTACTTGGATTCAAAAACCGATTGTATTTTCTGGTTCTCATCCTCTTGCACTCATCATTGATAATGGATGGGCATCCGCTGAAGAATGGAAAAAACGCATTGCCGTTGCCAAATCCTTACTCGCACAAGCAGAAAAACACCAAAAAAATATTTATTTGCTTGCAACAGCTGAAAACAATACTCAAGATATTGGTCCTTTTTCTGTAGAAGTTATCAAACAGCATTTACTGCATTTACGTCCTCGTCCTTGGCCTGTCAACCGCGTCCAAGCTTTTCAAAAACTCACGGAACAGACTGGTGAAAAACCTCTTGATATTGCTTACTTAAGTGATGGTTTGCAAACAAATGAAGATGAGCAGGCTTTTGCTCTTATCAAGCAGTTAAAACCAAAAAAATTCTTATGGTATGCAGATGATATTTCTACTCTTGCAGGCATAACAAACATAGAAAATAATAATGGAAATATGTCAGCACGTGTCATCCGTGCAACCACTTATGGTGAACCTCCGATAACACTCAACCTTTATGATTTTAAAAATCAATTCCTTGCTCGTTTTACGACAAACTTTCATGAAGGAGAAACAACAGCTCTTGTTCCTTTTAATCTACCACTTGAATTACGTAATCATATCGCATGGATTAAAATTGATAACCAGGCTCAAGCTGCTGCAACCTTTTTAGTCGACAGCCGTAGCCGAATAAATCGCGTTGCTCTTTTATCACCAAACATCAATGAAATGGTACAGCCCTTACTTTCTCCAATGTACTATATTATTAAAGCATTACAAGATCATACACAACTTATAACAATGGGAGGAGGAGAACTTTCAATTGATATTGATCGTTTACTTAAACAAAATCCATCTGTTTTCATTATAGGTGATATAATTAACATTGCAAAAGAAACAGAAAAAAAGCTATCTGATTTTGTCAATCAAGGGGGAATACTTATCCGTTTTGCTGGAGAGAATCTGAGTACCGCAAAACATTATGATAGCTTATTACCTGTCTCATTGCGTTCTGGTGAACGCTTACTTGGTAGTGTTATGTCGTGGGCAAAACCACAAAAGTTAGCACCTTTTACAAAAAACAGTTTCTTTTTTGATCTTTCCTTTCCAGAAAACGTCACTGTTTCACGTCAAATTCTTGCGGAACCAAGCTCAGACCTTTTTGAAAAGACATGGCTTAGTCTTGCAGATGGTACTCCTCTTATTACAGCTGCCAACCATGGTAAGGGTATGTTGATTTTTATTCATGTAGCACCTGATCCGACATGGTCGAATCTTCCTCTGTCCGGTTTTTTTGCACAAATGTTACACAAACTTATTACGCTTAATACACATGTAAAAGAAACTCCAACGCAAATAAAAACAATACATAATCCTTGGCAAACACTCAGTGCTGATGGTCAATTACAAACAGCTCCTTCTCATGTTATCCCACTTATTACCGATACACAGAATCCTCCCCTTCCATCCTACCACACCCCACCTGGACTTTATGGCGTCAAAAACAATCTCTATGCTTTCAATCTACTCAACCATACATCACGCTTAACGAAACAATCATTATTACCCACCTTTTTAAATAAGAAACCTCTATCCTACAATATACAAGAAAAACATTTTACTGGAATCCTGTTAGGAATAACCAGCTTATTATTAGCCCTTGATAGTTTTTTAGCCCTATGGATAGGCAGATCTTTTCCTTTTAATCGACGACGCAATATGGCACTTTTTCTGCCTTTTATAGTAGTTTTCATCGCTTTACTTCCATATTCACCAATTGTGCAGGCACAAATTATAGACGACCATGATGAAACTATTGTACAAGCAGCAGGTTCTACCCATCTCGCTTATGTTATAACCAATAATCATGAAATTGATACAACGAGTAAAAGTGGATTAGAAGCGCTTAGTCAATTTATAGCAGAACGTACAATGCTTTCACCTGGTCCTGTTGTAGCACTTGATCTTGATAAAGATGAACTCACTTTCTATCCTCTTATTTACTGGCCAATTGATGCGAATAGTCCTATGCCAACACAAAAAAGCCTTCAGAAAATCAAGGTCTTTATGAAACATGGTGGTACAGTTTTATTTGACACTCGTGATCAAATAAATACAAATTTTAACCTTGAAGAAACAGCTACCCCAGCCACACAAAGATTACGTACTATATTAAGTGAATTAAATATTCCAACGATTGAACCAGCATCAACTGAGCATGTTATTGCCCGTTCTTTTTATATTATGCCTGATTTTCCCGGGCTTTATCGTGGTTCCCCTTTATGGGTTGAATCATCCTCGATAAACAAAAAAAACAAAAACTCTATCACTACCGGTGATAATGTTAGTTCTCTTCTTATCACTGCAAATAACTTTACTGCTGCTTGGGCATTAAACGAAAAAGGCATGTGGAAATATCCACTTATTCCTAATGATCCTATGCAACGGCTGTGGGCATTTCGTGCAGGATTGAATATTGTCATCTATACGCTTACAGGAAACTATAAAGCTGACCAGATTCATGTCCCCGCATTATTAGAACGTTTTAATAGAGAAAGAAGGCAATGATACAATCTCTCATCTTTCAGCCTTTTTTGTCTATTTCTTGGCTTCTTTTTTTAGGAGGACTCCCTGCTTTTTTTATAATCATTGGCTTTATTACACAACGTCGCGGAGCCTTTTTACGCCTTGTAGCATTAATCTCACTCATCCTTGCACTACTTAATCCAATGATCACAAAAGAACAGCGTGAACCTGTTAAAAGTACCGTAGGTATTGTTATTGATCATAGCGAAAGCCAAACATTTGGCACACGTGAAGAAGATAGCAATAAAGCACGTACACAACTAACAAATGCGCTGGCGCGTTATCCACAATTCGAACCACGCTTTATTGAAGCTGGAAAACTTTCTGATGATCGTTATGCACCATCAACAAATTTGTTTCACGCTCTAACACAAGCTATATCTGATATACCACCCTCTCGCTATGCAGGAACGATTTTGATCACGGATGGACAAGTACATGATATCCCACAGCTATCAGAATTTAACCATGATGCACCAATTAATGCTTTGATAACAGGTAAAACGGATGAATTTGACCGTCAAATTAAATTTATTGCTCCTCCCCGCTTTGCTCTTGTCAATAAACCACTCATGCTTTCCATTTTGGTAGAAGATAAAGGCCAGCCTAAAGAGCCCATACCAGCAAAAGCAAATATTATTGTAAGCATCAACGGTCAAAAAGTCGGTTATTATTCCGTAACCCCTGGTGTCATCTTTCAAACTGAAATCATCCTACCTCATGCCGAAAAAAATATCATTCAAGTTACAACTGATACACATGAAGGTGAATTAAGCCTTGATAACAACCGTGCCATAACTGTTATTGAAGGTATTAGAGAAAATTTGCGAGTTCTTTTGATTTCAGGTGCGCCCTATAATGGCGAACGTACATGGCGTGATCTTTTAAAAAGTGATTCTAATATCGATCTTGTTCATTTCACTATTTTGCGTCCCCCTGAAAAAGCCGATAATACCCCCCTGAATCAATTATCACTTGTAGTCTTTCCTACCACAAAATTATTTGTTGAAGACATCAATAATTTTGATCTTGTTATTCTTGATGGCTACCAACATTCCACTGCCCTTCCATTGATTTACTATGATTATATTGCCCAATATGTACAAAAAGGTGGAGCATTACTGATAGTAACAGGACCTGAATTTACTACAGAATTTTCACTAGCTAAAACGCCTTTAATACGTGTTCTACCAGCACTGCCAAATGGTGCTATCATTCAAAAGCCTTTTCGCCCTACCCTAACTAAAGAAGGTAAGCGTCATCCGGTTACGCGAGGTCTTGCAACACCTACCCATCCTGCTCATCAATGGGGACGATGGTTGCGACAAATTGCAATTCAAAATATAGGAAAAAACATTGCTATTATGAAAGGAGCTAATGAACAACCACTTTTGCTTCTTTCCCACGTTGATAAAGGTCGTTTAGGAATGTTACTTTCTGATGAAAGTTGGCTTTGGGCACGAGGTTTTGAAGGTGGAGGTCCTTATGCAGCTCTCTATCGTCGAATTGCTCACTGGCTGATGAAAGAACCAGAGCTTGAAGAAGAAAAATTAAGTGCTTTAAGTCACCATTATTATTTAACAATTCGTCGACAAACGCTCCAAGATCATCCAGAACCAGCTGAAATAATCTTTCCCTCTGGCAAAAAAAAGAACATCACCCTTACAAAAGAACAGGAAGGTGTATTTACAGGAAGTATTCAGACCGATGAAACAGGGATCTTTACCATTAATAATGGCGATCAAACAGTATTTTCTACTGTAGGAGCAATCAATAGTCCCGAATTATCTGATTTAATTTCGACAGAAGAAAAACTTGCTCCTATCAGTAAACACACTGGTGGTCATGTTGTGCGTTTATGGAATAAAGAAAAAAATGGCATTCATCTTCCTCCCATCAAATTGATTCAATCACAAACAGAAAAAATCTCATCTTTTTCTCATTCAATCGTTTTGAAAGAAGCAACAGAAACCCGTTTGGTTAATATTTCTCACTTTCCTATTTTTTCTGGATTTTTGGCGTTACTTATCTGTCTTTTATTATTGAGTAGCGTATGGTATTGTGAAAATCATTAAAAAATTCTAGCCAACTTTATAGCTACTTATAAAGTAACTTATGCATATTTAAAACGAACAATAATATACTTTATCCTCTAACATTTCTAATAAATCTCTTTGTAGTTCCAAAGCTAACAATCACTGTGGTTTTACGGGTGCAAACATTTGTATTCGCGATGTTTTATATTTTTAAACCCAAAACGACTATAATATTTTTCATCTCCAATCAAAATTACCAAAGCAACGTTGTAATTCTCTGTTGTTTTTAACGTTAAAACGCATTAAGCTGCTTCCCATGCTAATATTTGTATAATCAGAGCGTACAACAAGAAGTCCTAAAATAAGCAGTTTGTAGAAAGTATTTTTATAGGCGTCATCTTCAACTGAACCAATAACATAATCTCCAATGCAAGATACAAAAGAAAGTCGGTGATTATGCTTTCCACTTTCTCTTAAGCAAATAACTTGCGCGCGTAAAACGACCAGGGCAAAAAATTATTTGATTAATTTTTTCAATCTGAACCTCATATTCAATTTTTTAGATCAATAACTGATTGTATCACCAGTTGCAGAAAAAGAAGAGAAAGATTGAGAAACAAATGATGTATCTGTCATGAATAGTTAGAAAGACTCATATGTAATCAAAAATACCAAACATTTTCATTTTAAACGCTTTGATTCGCTATCGCTTATTTTTTCATAGAACATCTTCATCCTCTTGCAAAAGTTTATTTTGAGTGTTCTGTTCTATCAAAATCAATATCCCAAAAACCTGTTTAATATCTTTAGCAAACTGTTTTTCATTTTACAATTTTCCATTGCCTATAACAATAAACTGCTTGCCTTTCCCATTTTTTATTGCCTAAATTATTTTCAACGCTATGCTAGCATCTATGTTTTATCTTGCTCATATATCCGATGTACATCTTTCACCCTTACCGCAACCTTCCTTACTTGAACTTTGTGGGAAGCGTCTGACTGGATATCTTAATTGGACAAAAAAACGTAACAATCAAATGAAAACAGATGCTTTAGAAACTTTAATGCACGCATTGAAACAGAAAAAGCCTGATCATATTGTGATTTCGGGTGACCTCATTAATCTTGCCTTAGATAAAGAATTTACGCAAGCTCGCAGCTGGTTACTTGCCCAAAATAATCCTCAAAATATTTCCCTAACATTTGGAAATCACGATGCTTATGTTCGCGGAGCATTTCAAAAAGCCTGTACTTGCTTCCAACCTTGGATCAAAAGTGATTTCCCACAAAAAAACCCTTTTCCCTATATGCGTATTCGCAATAATATAGCAATTATAGGTGCTTCTTCAGCTATTGCAACACCACCTTTTCAAGCTGCAGGCTATTTTGATAAGAAACAAGCAAAAATTTTGTCCCAATTCTTAAGTGAAGCTGCAACACGTAATCTCTTCCGTATTGTAACGATCCATCATCCTCCTTTTCACCATGCTACTTCTTGGCATAAAAAGTTATGGGGTGTAGAACGTTTTCTAAAAATTATTAAACACCACGGTTGCGAACTTATTCTCCATGGTCATACTCATTTACCTACGTTGAACATCATTGAAGGAAAAATGGGCAAGACTCCTATTGTTGGTGTTGCTTCAGCATCACAATCTTTTGGAAGCAAAAAGCCCCCTGCAAATTTTAACTTATTCACTATTGAATATTTGCATCATCAATGGCACTGCCAATTAGAACGTTATGGTATTATTAATCACAATAATGAAATAGCATGCATTGAAAAAATTGATTTTTAATATTTCGAGAAAACGGAACGTTCTTTACTAATCTTTACTAAGATGTGCTATTGTTGCTATTATACATAATAGCTAGCCATTGTATCAAAATCCCTATTGAGTAAATTATGAAAAAGAGAATGTCGAAAAATATCACTAAATACAATTAAGTAACAGAAACATATGAATATGTGTGGTTTGATTTATTAATTTATATAGGATTGTGATGCACAATTATACTGTCTGCTTGAGCGAAAAGACATCACACACAAAAAAAGCTAATTTAAAATCGATGCCTTTCTTCCTATCATTACCGGAAATGAGCCAGTAACATTTGAAGTAGTTTCTTTCAAAGAAGAAAAAATTCATTTGTAGTAAAAATGATCAGAAAATCGTAAAAGAAAGATTTCTAATCTCTTTGGTGAAGGCTTTTATTACCGAACACAATAATAAATTTGAAGTTTAGTTTATTCTATATCAATATCAATAATTTTTTCTGTTTTGATATATTCATCATTATTGATGAAGTATCAGTCATAATTTTCTTTTATGCCTTTTAAAAAGATTACGTGTTTCCACAACTCATTCTTAACTCTTAAAAATATAAAAATAATAAACCTAGCATACACTCCTGCTCCTTTAAGAGTTTTCTATGTTTATAATAAAAAAATAAAATCTTTACACAAAAGGAACAACCGCTGTACCGAGAGGCAATTTAGCCTCATTTTCAGGTTCTATATGAATAATAACACGTGCATTCTCAAATTCGGCTTCAAGCACACTCTCAATATTATTGCAAATCTGGTGCGCCTCTCCTACTTGCATTACAGTTGGTACAACTAAATGAAACTCTATAAAAGTAACCCTACCAGCAACACGTGTTTTTAAATCATGGACTTCAATTGCGCCATGTGCACTACCTGAAATAAGATCACGGATCCAAAAAGTTTCATTTAATTCAACTCCAACATCCATAAGACCCTGAATCGCATTATAAATTACCTTTCCTCCCTGTAAAAGAATATTAATAGCAACAATTACTGCCAAAATCGGATCCAAAATAGCCGATTCAGTTATAAAAGCAGAAACCAATCCAATTAAAATGCCAAATGAAGTTAAAACATCTGTCATTAAATGCACTCCATCTGCTTTAAGGGCAGGAGAACGATGAATTTTTCCCTGTCGAATAAGAAGCCATCCCCAAAAAAAATTTATAATACATGCCACAAAATAAGGAGCAAGCCATATCCCAGGTTTTTTGGGTAATTCAACCGTTATGAATGCTAACCATGCTTCTCTTAAAATCATAATTGCTGCAATAATAATCAACACACCTTCAAGAAGAGCAGAAAAATACTCTGCCTTATAATGTCCAAAAGGATGATCTTGATCAGCTGGCTTCATACTTATCTTAACTGCCCACCACGCTGCTAAAGCTGCAAGAATATTTACAATCGACTCCAATGTATCAGAATAAAGAGCAACTGAACTAGTGATGTAGTAAGCCCAGCACTTCAAAGAAAAAACAATACAAGCCACCAAAATAGACAATATAGTCAATCTTTGTATCTGTATTTTTGTATCCATAATTCAATGATCTTTTTTGATTATAATGAGCGACAATATTTTCAGGGCTACATCTTATAATACTTTCAATATATCTTCTAACACTCTCTCAAAATAATAAGAAATACAAGACAAAAAAACTAATTTTTACAATTAATATCAATTTTTACAGCTATTCTAGTAAAAAACGACTCAGATATTACTTATAAAAAAGTAATTTCCCACAGTCACCAATTACAATCAGTCTAACTATTAATAGCTTTATTTTTATTATCTTTGATTGAAACTAAAATTTTATACTCAAATATGCTATCTTAGCATATTGTATACCACTCTTATGGCATGAATAGATGTAAAGCTTCTAAGAGTTATGATATGGTGTTTTCCTTATATTTTCAAAGTGTAACGATCACTATAGAAAACCTCACAAAAAATAATCGCAAAAATCATCTGGCAATAGAAGAAAATAAATTTTGTAAAACATCTCTTTATATAAAAATACAAAAAAGAATCTGGGCATTGGGAACCCAGATTCTTTTCCCTTTAAATAAGGGCCTACAGGCTTAGGAAATAGCGGGGACCTAAACCCTGTACCCGATATGAAAACAATACATTTGCCGCACTCGGTGTGCATTATATATACCTATGATTGTATATTGTCAATAAATTTTCTACTTTAAATTTAAAAAATAATGTTTTTTTTTATCTCTTTATTGAATATCTAGTGATTTAAAAAAAATAATGTTAAAGACCCTATATGACTTTAAATATCACCACAATCCATGAAGCCAATGATCCACGTTTGGAAGCTTATCGCAACATTCGTGAAAAAGATCTTGTTGGGCGACAACATCAATTTATTGCTGAAGGAAAAGTGATATTATCAGCATTGCTGCATTCAAAAGAATTTTCTGCCGTATCATTACTTGTTGTTGCAGCACGCCTTCTAGGAATTATGCCTATTTTAAAAGAAACAAAACCAACATGCCCTATTTATTGTGTTCCGCAAAAAATCATGGATGACATTGCTGGTTTTCATGTTCATCGTGGTATGCTTGGCATTGGAGAACGTAAAAAACTACCATCATTAAAAGAATTTCTACAAAATCTTCCGGAAAAAGCTTTAATTCCAGTTTTATGTGGCATTTCTAATCATGACAATATGGGAGCGATTTTCCGTAATGCAGCTGCTTTTGCCAGTACCGGTATTATCGTTGATAAAACTTCATGTGATCCTCTTTACCGAAAATCAATCAGAGTTTCTGCTGGCGCAGCTCTAAATGTGCCTTATACACAAGGCGATGATATTGATAGCATTATCACAGCTTTAAGCAACGCGGATTTTCACCTTTATGCACTTTCTCCTTCTGCTCCCCGCTATCTGAAAGATACAAAAGCAATAAAACACACTGCACTTATTTTTGGAACAGAAGGTAATGGTTTACCAGCACACGTGCTACAAAAATCAGAGACTTTGCGGATTCCTATGGCTTATGGTTTTGATAGCATCAACGTTGCTACAGCATCAGGTCTTGCTCTGGCACATTTTGCTGATTTTGATAAACTGAATTAAAGCATTAACGCTTAAAATTACCAGATGATATTTTTTATCTCATATATTTATTTACATGCAATAGTTGTTTTACCTTTGAAAAAGGTAGAAGATTTTGTTTCTAAATTGCATAAAACTTGCTTTAACATTTTTTCAGTATCGGCTGCATGCTCTGAACGTGTAATAAATCCGCCTCCAAGAATACGCGCTTCATAACTATTTTCATTATAAAGAACGCAAGCTTGACCAGGCGCTATACCACTTTCACTTTCCAACAAATCAACAGAAAATAATCCTTGTTTATAATGTAAACGTGCCGGACGTGGAGGACGCGTTGAACGAACCTTTACTGCCACATCAATACCATCAAGAGGAAAATTATCTAACCGCTCATCACCAAGCCAATTCACATCACGTAAAAAAAGCCTGCGTGTTTCCAACATTTCACGCGGGCCAACAATAACACGCGCATTTTCTACATCAAGATAAATTACATAAAGTGCTTCACCCGTTGCAACACCAATCCCACGACGTTGACCAACAGTATAATTAACAATTCCTGAGTGTTCTCCCAAAATCTGTCCATCAATATGCACAATAACTCCGGGATTTGCGACTTCTGGTCTTAATTTTGTAATAACATCAGAGTATCTTCCCTGTGGCACGAAGCAAATATCCTGGCTATCATGTTTATTAGCAACAACTAAACCCATTTCGGTTGCTATTTCACGCACACGATCTTTTGAAAGATCACCTAATGGAAAACGTAAATAGTCAATTTGCTCTTGCGTCGTAGCAAACAAAAAATAACTCTGATCACGATCAGCATCCAGAGGACGAAATAATGCCCGATGTGCACCATGGACACGACTGCGAATATAATGACCTGTTGCTAAGGCATCTGCACCTAACTCATAGGCAGTTGCTAACAAATCAGCAAATTTAACAGTCTGATTACAAGAAACACATGGAACAGGTGTTTCTCCATGTGCATAGCTTTCTGCAAAAGGATTAATGACAGCTTCACGAAACCGTTCTTCATAATCAAGAATATAATGAGGTACACCCAAAGTTTCTGCTACACGGCGCGCATCTTCGATATCTTGTCCTGCACAACATGCACCTACACGATGTGTTGCAGCACCGTGATCATACAACTGCAACGTAATCCCCACTACATCATAACCTTCTTTTTTTAAGAGGCCTGCAACAACCGATGAATCAACTCCCCCAGACATTGCAACAACAATACGAGAATTTTCAGGGTGCCCTGGCAAATCAAGACTATTTAAAAACATATATTTACTCTCTACTTTTTAAATGCCTACTCAATATAATATAATATTCTTATACGCATTATGGGCTATTTATATTATTTTTTTGTCTTTCCTACAACTAACGAGTGATATCAGATTATCAAAGAATATTATTTTATTTATTTTTTTATAATATCTGCAACTGATTTTATTAATTTTTTCTTTAAACGAGCTTAGTTCTTTTTTAAAACTCATGCTTTATAAGTGCATCTGGTTCTTGAATATTACAAGTAGAAAATACAATGACCGATTTGATAAAACTACAAATGAAATATGTTATTGGCCCGGATGGAAGTCCACTCACAATCACCGACTTACCGCCTACAACGACAAAGCGTTGGGTTATCCGTCGCAAAGCTGAAGTTGTTGCGGCTGTGAGAGGTGGATTATTAAGTCTTGATGAAGCGTGTCAACGTTATACTTTAACCGTAGAAGAATTTCTTTCATGGCAAAGTTCGATTGATGAACACGGTTTAGCTGGACTACGGACGACTAAGACCCAACAATATAGGCATTAATTGCTATAAATAATTAATAATGATACCGGTTCAAAATTTTATTTCAAAATAAGCCAGGCCTGATAAGCCTGGCTTATTTTTCCTTTAACACATAAAATTTAAGGATATACATATATCTTCAGCTTTAACTATCCAATCATCGAATGAAGTTGAGTAAAAATACGATGATCATCTGTTACTGTCCCAGCCCCATTCTTTTCAAGGATTTGCGCACGTTGAAACTCTGTATTAATTTCTTTTAAAGTAATTTCAGCATTTGTTTTCTGTAATTTTAGATCGCGAATTGAAGCCGTAAGATTATCCCGCCTCTGTCGTGCTGCACGAGCAAAAGCTGAATAAGCAAAATGATGAATATCACTGTTTCCAGATTTACGCTCTTCATTAACAATTTGTTCTTCCAGGTCTAATACCATTCGTTCAAATTCTGTAATCATCATCTCAAGCTGTGTAATTTCACGGCGCTTCTCTCGCACTTGAAACATCTTTAATCGTACCATATTCTGCCGTGGCTTCATACCTAACTACTCCTTAACTATAAACTATACCAAAACTCACATTAGCGCTCATACTCACTATTCTTAGTGAAAACAAAAAGTATTTTTTAATTTAAACTCCTGTAGCATTTTTAAAACACCTGCAAATGCAGTCTTATTTTAAAAGCACTAATTATTTCTTCATGTTATGTTTCTACTAAATCAAAGAAACTTAAATCTCGGTAAATAAATATAAAAATTTTAAAATAGCTAATTATAAAACTTTTTAAGTTACAAATTAATAAAACATAATGCTGATTCCTCTACAGAATTTAAGAAAATACAAAGTTTTCTAAAATAATTTTATTAACCCCTTTTAAAAATAAAAATATTTTGTTAACCACTATCTAAGATAGTGGGGGGAACAGCGGCAATTGTTGCGCGTACTGCTGAGTTATTCATAAGCACTTCAATGTTAAGTGTTTGATTTTATGAATTATTTTTTTATAAACAGTAATTTTACTAACTGTTATGAAATAAAAAAAGCTCCGCTTGATTCGGGAGGAGCAAAATGAGGGAATGAAATGCGCGTATTATTAATTGAAGATGATAAAACAACCACTAAAAGCATCGAATTGATGCTAAAATCAGAAAACTTTAATGTCTACATTACTGATCTGGGTGAAGAAGGTATCGATTTAGGTAAACTCTATGATTATGATATCATTTTGCTTGATCTGAATCTTCCTGATATATCAGGCTATGATGTCTTACGGACATTACGGCTGGAAAAAATAAAAACTCCTGTGCTCATTCTTTCTGGTATGGGAGGTATTGAAGATAAAGTTCGTGGCTTTGGTTTTGGTGCTGATGATTACATGACTAAACCTTTCCATAAAGATGAATTAATTGCACGTATTCATGCTGTCGTACGCCGCTCTAAAGGTCATGCACAATCAGTTATTATCACCGGTGATCTCACTGTTAATCTCGATGCTAAAACAGTTGAAGTTGCAGGCCATCCTGTTCATTTAACAGGGAAAGAATATCAGATGCTAGAGCTGCTATCTCTACGCAAAGGCACCACGCTCACTAAAGAAATGTTTCTCAATCATCTCTATGGGGGCATGGATGAACCTGAACTCAAAATTATTGATGTCTTTATCTGTAAACTGCGGAAAAAATTGGATGCAGTATCTTCTGGCATAAATTATATTGACACAGTTTGGGGACGTGGCTATGTATTACGTGATCCGGTTGAAGAAAACATACGAAAAACTGCTTAAGCAAAAAAGAAATATAACTATTGAAATCTCAGATATTATACGCTGAGATTTCCTTTTTATCTATCGATAAAAATCCTATAATTATCATCCATCCATAGAAATCGTGTGAATTTTATCTAATATTAATATGATGAGAGATTTCATCTTATTCAAAGTTTCTTTACACTTTCTAAAATAATGCAGTCACTGGTTTCGTGTATGCTTATTTTCATAGTTGTTATCTCAGCAAGCAATATCGTATAATATAATTGGACAACATGTGCATCGATTAACTCTTCCGACATTTGCCCGTTATATAATTCAATAAAACGAGAAGGGGTGCGTAATATTTTACCACAAATTTCAAATCGAAATACGCGTTTATTTGTATCTTGCAAAATTATAACACTTATTTCACCATTATGAGACACTATTGTATTTGCAATCAATAACAAATTGAGTAGAAGCTTAACTTCATCTTTTTGTAGAAGCAAAGAAGAAGCTTGCCATTTCAAAGTTGCTTTTTCTTCTTTCATGTATTGTTGAGAAATCTGCTTAGCAAAATCCGTATCTATTTTGTCCTCTACTCCTCCTGCAGATCCAAAAGCTAATCGCGCAAATTGTAAACGAGCAGAGGCATTGGCAACAGATAAACGCACTAATTGCAAAGCATCTTCATCAGCACCTCCTTCATCATAAAGCTCCATAGCATTCTGAATAGCACCAATAGGAGAAATTAAATCGTGGCAAATACGGCTACAAAGCAAAGCAGCCAAATCAGTAGACTTTAAAGAAACAGCCAACGTCATATCTATTATAGCTCCTCAATTCTTAAAAATTTTCTTCAACTGAAGCTTTTAACATTTAATGAATATATTAGAAATTTAACAATCGCATTAAAATCTTCTTTTTAAGAAAAAATTTAAGAATTTAAATAACTTTATGCCTTATTTTCTATTTAATTGGATAAACATTTTAATTCTATCCTCTTGTGTATAATTAATTAAAAGAGAAAAATCCTATGGTACACTCTCTCTTATCACGTTGGTATATGAACATCGTACTCTTCATATCGCTCTTATTCACAACGATAAATATTGTAAATGCTCAGCTTCCACCAATAGAAGAGCATGATCAAAATTTCTCGCTGCAAGAAATTATTGCTTCCGGTCATAATTTTTTTGGTAAAACAGCAGGTAGCATAGCCATTGCAATTGAAAATATTTTTTCACGATATGGGCATCCAAATGCTTATATTTTAGGAGAAGAAGCATCTGGTGCTTTTTTTGCTGGATTAACTTATGGTGAAGGGAAAATCTTTACCAAAAGTTATGGTCAACATAAAATTTTTTGGCAAGGACCATCTGTAGGATGGGATTTTGGTGGTCAGGGGTCCCGTGCAATGATCTTAGTTTACGATCTGAATAAAATAAATAATTTATGGGGACGCTATGGAGGTATTTCAGGTTCGGCCTATTTAATTGCAGGAGTTGGCTTTCATGTCCTCAAACGGAACAACACTCTGTTGATTCCAATACGTACAGGCGTTGGCGCACGTCTTGGAATCAATATGGGATATTTAAAATTAACACCCACGCCAACATGGAACCCATTTTAAAGCTCTTATTGAAAAGAGGTATTATGCTTATCCAATCAATTCTTTTTTTTATTCTTGGAGTTGCAACCATTTCTTGGTTATTAGTGCTTGTTTCTCCTCTCATTTGGCGCAAGGTTCTTCATTTTGCATATCAATCCGTTTCCGCAAAAATTCCATTATCACTTATTGAAATACAAGCAAACTATAATTTTCTTTGTGCTCAACATGCGGTAGAGTTGGCGCGTCATGAACAACAATATGATTCTTTACAAAAAAAATATGCTCAACAAAAAATACAACTTAGCCAAAAAAAAGAACAGCTTTACTGTTCATATTCTCCTGCGCAATACACACCTTTTCCCCCTACTAAAATAGAAAAAGTAGAAAATAAAGACAATGTTCTAGCAATAGATATTTTGATAAGGGAAATTAAAGCTATGCAAGAGAAAATAGCACATTATGAACAACGTTTAAAAAATATTCAAATTGATGAGCTTGATACTGCTGCTAAAGATCAATTGTTGAATGAATTGTGCGAAGAAACAAAAGAATTAGCAGCTACACTAGCTGCCCATATCGCTTTGAAAGAAGGCAAAGACTCATCCCTTAATAAGTTAATTAAAAGCTTTAAAAAAAATAACGATCTTGCATCTTATATTCACAAAAAAATCGCTAATACTAAAATAGAATAAATCAATAAAACGCTTATAGTACATTATAAACTATACTGTTTACATAAATAGTGCGTTTCTCTTACAGATTTTATACACTATAAAAATCTCTTATACACTGAATAATTTTATCTTGATCGCCTTGCGATAAATAAGGATACATAGGTAAACTTAAGACACAACTTCCCAAATATTCAGAAACAGAAAGAGAATCTTTTACATAGGTAAAATTTTTATAAGCTGGTTGTAAATGCAACGGAGTATTATAATAAATCATTGTAGGAATGCCGTTTTTTTGTAAATAGGCTTTTAACTTATCGCGATTTTTCACTTTAATGGTGTATTGTGCATAAGCACAACAAACATCCGTTTTCACTTCTGGAACTTCTACAATATCCTTTAAATTCTCAGAATAACGTTGGGCAATTGCCGCACGTTTTTCTATCTCATCTTCAAAAATAACAAGTTTTTCTAATAAAATAGCGGCTTGAATTGTATCTAATCGTGAATTCATACCAATACGCACATTGTCATATTGTGTTTTACCTTTACCATGAAACAATAATGAACGTAAAAGGGCTTCCATACCATCATCATTGGTCATCATAGCACCCCCGTCACCATAACACCCTAAGGGTTTTGCTGGATAAAAACTAGTTGCTGCAACATCACCAAAAGCTCCGCACATAACATTACCACTTTTACCACCTATCGATTGAGCTGTATCTTCAATAACAAAAAGATTTTCTCTTTCAGCTACCAGAGAAATTTTATCATAATCAGCAGGGAGTCCAAACAAATCAACAGCAATAATCGCCTTTGGTTTAAGACGCCCCTCTTTTTTAATCATTTCGATTGCTTCACAGAGTTTATCAACATCAATATTGAATGTATCAGATCTTACATCAACAAAAACAGGTTCGGCTCCTACCAAAGCAGCAACCTCCGCAGTTGCAGAAAAAGTAAAGCTAGGACAAAAGACAGCGTCACCTGGACCAATATTCTTAGCCATAAGAGGCATCATTAACGCATCTGTTCCATTAGCACAAGCAATAACATGTTTAACACCAAGATAGTCCGCTAATCGATCTTCAAATTCTTTTACTTTCGGCCCTAAAATATACTGACCACTGGCTATAACATGCGCAATTGCAGCATTAATTTTGTCTTCGATGCGCGCACGCTGCGCTCCAAGGTCAATGAATTGCATATTAACTCCATTGATAATCACAATAATATAAAGGCTTACCTTACCTTTTATCCATAATGATCGACACTAGCTGCAGTTAGAACCCTTAAAATAGCGATAGCATCTTTTCCATTTGTACGAGGTGATTGGCGTGTCTCAATACAATTTAGAAAATGTTGCAATTCGTAGGTAAGCGGTAAACCTTCACAAATATCAATATAATTTATCTTATCAGTATTAGAAACCCATTCTTTATTCTCCTGCCAAACAGAAAAACGGTGAAATGCTAATTTACGATTCCACTGTTCCATATCATCAAATACAAGCATAGCCTTTGTACCAACAACTGTTAGGCGTCTTTCACAATAAGGACTAAGACGTGAAGTAAAAAGGTGGCTGCGCATACCATTTGGAAATGTCATATGAATATGTGCAAAATCAGAAAACCGGTTAATCACTGCGGATCCTTCTCCATGGACCCGTAAGGGCTCACATTTTGTCAAAGCTAAAATCATTGAAAGATCATGGGGAGCAAGATCCCATAAAGCACTGCTTTGTGTATGAAATTTACCAAAACCTAACCGATGAGAATAAATATAACATATATCTCCTAATGCTCCCTGCTCTATTAATTCACATAATTTTTCAAAGGCAGGGTGAAAACGCAGAATATGGCCTACCATAAAAATCCGTCCATATTCATTAGCAGTCCGAACTTGGAGTTCAGCATCAGCTATATTTAAAGCAATTGGTTTTTCAACTAAAACATCCTTGCCATTCTTAACAGCCCGCATCACATTTTCTGTATGAAATTGTGGGGGTAATGCCAAAATAAGCGCATCAATATCTTTATGAGTAAAAAGATTATCGGGTGTAATAGCCATAACACCATACATACTTGCGAAATGCGCAGCACGATTGGAATCAACATCGGAAACTGCTGTTAAAACTCCAAGACTTTGAAGGGTCTGTATATGATTTTTACCCCAATAACCGCACCCTAAAACCGCTACACGTGGCGCCATTTTTTATGCCTTATTCTTGCCAACTATATAAAATTTATATTTTCATTCATTCCATATCTGGGATGAAATAGAATAACAAGAGAAAAGCTTAAAAACGATGCTTGACATCTTACTATTCTACCTCTTAGTATCCGCCAAAGATAAAATTACTTATAAGATTTATCTATTTTGGCGGAGTAGCTCAGTAGGTTAGAGCAGAGGAATCATAATCCTTGTGTCGGGGGTTCGAATCCCTCCTCCGCTACCAATATTTATCTTATGACATTTTTTAGAAAAGTTTTCATTATGTAATTCCAATTAATTTTATTGAGTCATTATAAAAGATTTTTATAATTAATGAATAGAACTGAACAGGAAGTACGTAAATACTTCTCAAAAGAGACATTCAGAGGAACATTATAATAATTTATTATTTAATCCTTTTAAAACTTGATATAATTATGGTAACATATTTATACAGAGAAAAAACAGTGATAAAAAATAATAAAATAAATCATTATTTTTCTGTATATTTCGATTTTTAATTTTCGTAAAAAAATTGTTAAAAATAGAGTTACTACAATAGTAGTAGTAATCGTTCAAAATCGATTGTCCAAATTTCTAATTCAATTATGTGTAATCGTATCAAAAATACGTAGTATTATCATTAAAATCGTGGCTTCAATTATAATTATATACTAACAAACTAGTCTAATATCAGAAAAAAAGAAAATATAAAACTCTAGAAAGAGCAATATAAAAAAGAAAATTTGCCTTCTTATAATCTCTATAATGCTCTTTTTTCTCTATGAACAATAGGTTCAATACTGGATTCAAAAAACATCTTTGTATAGTCGTTTTTCGCATGCAAATGACGCAAATCATTATTGCTTAATTCTTCAAGAATTACACCTTTGTGCATGATTCCAGCACGTCCACATATATGCGCAATAACAGAAAGATCATGAGAAACCATTAAATAAGTAAGATGTTTTTCTTCCCGTAATGATTTCAACAAATTTAAAATTTCAGCCTGAACCGATACATCCAATGCAGATGTTGGTTCATCAAGCAACAAAACTTCTGGCTCAATAATTAAAGCACGGGCAAGAGCAACGCGCTGACGTTGACCTCCAGATAACTCATGTGGATAACGATAAAAAAATGAAGAACCTAAACCAACAGCGCTCAAAACATCATTTATCCGTTCTTTTTTATTGTCCATATTATGAATTGAAAGAGTCTCAGAAAGAGCAGTATAGACCATTTTTCTTGGATGAAGCGACGCATAAGGATCTTGAAAAACCATTTGAATGCGACGCAGAAAAGCTTTGTTTTTTTTCTGCAACACTTCTTTCCCATCAAAAATAAAACATCCTCTAGAACAGGAAATCAACCCAACTAATGCATTCAAAATAGTTGATTTACCGCACCCTGATTCACCAATCAAACCATAAGCTTCACCACGCTTAATATGAAAGTTAACATTTTTCAAAACTTCTACTGCTTGATATCCACGTCCAAAAGTCACAGATAAGTCAGAAACGTCAATAATATTTTCACAGTTGATCACAACAACCTCTTTCAACACCATTAACAATCGTAGGACCATCTAACCAACTAGGATCTCGCTCAGGAACAGCTAAAATATCAACTGGATTATCAAGCCGTGGCAAACTTGCCAGTAAAGCCTTGGTATAAGGATGACATGCACGAGATAAATCAGATGCTGATAACTCTTCCAATATACGACCAGCATACATTACCAAAACACGATCACAAAAATTAGCAATCATATTCAAATCATGACTAATGAAAATAAGCCCCATTCCTGATTTTGTCACAAGCTCATCCAACACCCTTAAAACCTGAGATCTCACTGTGATATCAAGTGCAGATGTTGGCTCATCTGCAATAATTAAATCAGGTTTGGGAATAAGCATCATAGCAATCATAACTCGTTGTCCCATTCCACCTGATATTTCATGAGGGAATAACCGCATAACATGTTCAGGGTTACGAATATGAACAGACTCCAACATAGAAATTGTCCGTTCCCATGCATCCATTTTTGAAACACGATAATGAATACGGTAAGCTTCTATAATCTGATCCCCAATTCGTATTAGTGGATTAAGTGAATATTTTGGATCTTGTAAAATCATTGAGATACGTTTTCCCCGAATAGTACGCATCTGATACTCACTTGCAGATAATAAGTCGATATCATCAAAACACATTTTCTTAGCTTTAATGATTGCTGATTTCGGATTTAGTTTTAAAATCGCACGTCCAGTCATTGATTTTCCCGATCCAGACTCCCCAACAATTCCAACTTTCTCTTTCCCAACAGAAAAGCTAACACCCCGCACAACATCTGAAATACCATCTGTTGTAGGAAATGAAATGTGTAAATTTTCTATCTCTAATAATTTTTTATCCATTGCGCGGGTCCAATATATCACGAAGTCCATCGCCTAAAAGATTAAAAGCAAGGCTTGTAAGTAATATTGCACAACCAGGAACCGCTGCCAACCACCAACTTGTCATCATAAATTCACGACCTGTCGAAAGCATAACCCCCCATTCAGGACTTGGTGGTTGGGCACCTAACCCTAAAAAACCAAGACCGGCAGCCATTAAAATAATCGCAGACATATTCAATGTTAATCGTACAATTACCGAGGGAATACACATCGGTGCAATATGAAATAGAATAATGCGCCAAAAAGATGCTCCTTGTAGTCGAATGGCAGAAACGTAATCAGATGAACGTATTGTCAGAGTTTCAGCACGCGCTAAACGTGCAATTGGTGGCCATGCTGCAATTGAAATCGCAATTGCAGCATTTTCAATACCTGGTCCTAAAGCAGCTGAAAAAGCAAGTGCTAAAATCAAATTTGGAAAAGCAAGAAAAATATCAATAATACGCATAAAAATAGTATCAACCCATCCTCCTATATATCCAGCTGTCGTTCCTACAATGAGACCTATAGGTGCCACAATAATCGTGGTTAGAAAGACAATATAAAGGGTAATACGCATACCAAAAATTAATCGACTAAAAATATCACGTCCTAACTCATCTGTTCCCAAATAATGCAATTTAGATGGTGGAAGAAGCCGATGAGCAAGATCATTACTCATAATATCATGGGTAGCAATCCAAGGCGCAAAAATCGCACACAAAATAATAGAAAAAATAATAACAAAACCAAATAAGGTGGAAATATTATGAAAAAATCTAATCAATGAATGATAAAATTTCTGTATATTGGCCTGAATAGCTGATTGTGGAACAGATCTATTTAACCAACATCTTAAAGAAAAAGATGATTGTGATTCATTTTCATGCAATATTGTCATAATTTAACGTATCCTTGGATCGAAGATTCTATAAAGTAAATCAGAAAGTAAATTAATAACAATAAAGAAGCACCCTATAAGCAATGTACAAGCTATAACCGCATTCATGTCACCTGCTAAAAGTGCATTAGTTAAATAACGTCCAAATCCAGGCCAAGCAAAAACTGTTTCTGTCAGCACAGCACCTTCTAATAAAAAAGCATAAGAAAGTCCAACAACAGTTATAATCTGAACAGCAGCGTTGCGGAAAGCATGCCCCCAAACCGTTTGTCGCCATGACAACCCTTTAACACGTGCAGTAATAATATATTCTTGATTCAGTTGTTCAATCATAAATCCACGAGTCATACGACTAATATAGGCCATAGCACCAAAAGCTAGAATTAAAGCAGGCATAATAATATGACTGAAAGCGTTGCCAAAAGCCTCCCATTTTCCTTGCATTGCAGTATCTAAAAGAAAAAATCCTGTTTTGGCTTCAAAAGAATATTCATAAATAAAATCAATACGTCCTGGACCACCAATCCAATCAAGTTTAGTATAGAATACCAATAATGCCATCAATCCAAGCCAAAAAGTCGGCGTTGAATAAACAAACAATGTAAAAAAACGCACAAAATAATCAATGGGTGAATTACGATACATTGCTGCAATAACACCAAAAGGAATACCAAAGCTTGTACCAATAATAATAGCAACTGTTGCTAATTCAAACGTTGGAGGAAATACATTCATGATATCTGTTAAAACAGGACGCCCTGAAACCAAAGCATCTCCAAAATCAAACAAAAAAATATGTTGAAGATAAGTCCAATATTGGATGATTAATGGCTGATCAAGACCCAACTTATAGAACATTTTATCGTAAGCTTCTTGACTGATATTATCTCCAAGAATGGCAATAACCGGATCTAAAGGAAGAAGACGACCAATAAAAAAAGTGATTGTTATTAAACCAATTAACGTAATAAATACCGAAATCAAAAGCTTAAAAATTTTTAAAAAAAAGGTCCATATATACAGATTTTTCTGCTTTGGTGATACTGCCATATCAATTTTTAATGATGAAGCCATCATAATATACTTTCCTACCCCCTATGAAACATAAGTCTAGCGTTATTTCCCACCATACAGTCAAACAAATTTTAACTACACATTCCATATGAGACTCTATTCATCATTTGATCGCACATACTTTTCAGCTTTATTATAATAAAGCCTGAAACTATTCCAAACCCATTTTTTCACTGTAGGTCCTACCCCAATAGTATAATATGTCTGGAATAAATAAGCCATAGGACCGTGATTAAAAATATAATTCTGTAGTTCCCGATACTGTTCAAGGCGTTTATTTTTGTCCTCCTCGAATAAAGCATCCATCACCATTTTATTTGCCTTTGCATCATAATAACCAGCCCGCCAAGCCAAATGCATACTGTGCTGTTCAGTAAATGTTGGATCAGGATTAAAAACATGGTGCCATGAAGATGCGTGTCCATCAGGATCAGCTGTATTCCAACTCATAATAGCAATATCATAATTTCCACCACGAACGCGACTTAATAATTGAGCTTGTGCCATTTTTTCAATGGTCAGTTCAATACCAATTTTATGTGCATTTTCTTGTATAGTCTGCGCAACAGATGACATATAAGTAAGACTGCCAATTAAAAGATTGGCTTTAAAGCCATTTAAATAACCCGCCTCATAGATTAACTGCTTTGCTTTTTTTAAATCCAATTTAAATGGCACACCCTCTTTTTCATCCAAAGCACCTGGCACTCCTAATGGCATATAACTTGCACGAGGAATGGCAATCCCTTTTAAAACAGTTTTACCAAGAGTATCATAATCAACTAGATAACGAAACGCCAAACGCACTTTTTCATTAGCAAAAATTACATTCTTATTATTCAATGAAAGATAAACAGACTGTGGGCGCAAAACACGATAAATTGTAATGGGTCCTCCTTGTTTCTCAATATCCAGTATATCCTCTGAAGAGAGATCGCGCGCTATATCTACAACCCCCTTTTCTAAAAGAAATCTTTGACTTGCTGATTCAGCCATATGAAGTATTAAAATCTTCTCAATTTTTGGTGCTCCTCCCCAATAATGTTGCGTTGCCTGTAAAACAACCCGCTCTCCGGGAACCCAACGTACTAATTTATAGGGACCAACACAAGCTGAATGAGTAGCTAAATATTTATTTCCCATATCATCATTAACAGCATGCATTTCGATTTTTCGTCGATCAAGCAAAGCAGAAGCATAAGATTGCCCAATTACAGTCAATATAAGACGCAGAGGATAAAATTTATCAAATTGCATTTGTAAAGTTTTATCATCGAGGGCTTGGATATTTGTTTCAACATTATCTTTAGTAAATCCATAATCCTTTAAAGATTGAGCATAACCCAATCCTAATTTAACAATCCGTTGCATTGACCAAGCAAGATCTTGTGCAGTAGCTACTGTTCCATCGTCAAATTTTAAATCATCACGAAGATGAAAAATAATTTTTTTCCCATCGTCTGAAACGTCCCAAGACTGGGCCATAGCAGGATGAATTACCATAGGATTATCTGGATGATACTGTACTAATGCACTGCAAATATTGGTCAATAATTCACTTGTCACCATTTCCACCGATTGTGCCGGATCAAAATTGGTAATTGAATCAATATTCCATGCCATCACCAATGTATTTTTAGGTGATGCATTCAGCACTATTGGCATTAGTCCACTAAAAAAAGCAATTAATCCTAATATAGTACAAATTCTCTTAAACATTTTCTTGTACACCCATTTTGTATTGTGTCTCACCCCTTCAAAACAAAGTATCAATTTAATTATCATAAAACACATTAAACTTATTTTACTATTCAAATCAAATATACTCTCGTATCTTTTTTGATGAAAGAAAACATACGCTTCATATTATCAATATTGATTGAACAAACTATAAACTTTACTTTGAAATAAGAATTATGCTTAATAACTTTATATTATAAATTATTATTGTATAGGGAAATATAATTTTATTACATTTCCCTAATTACTTGTTCTTTATATTTTACAGTGTCTAATATGCATTTATTTTTCAACTGCATTATAGAAAACACGGGGAACACTATTCCAAACCCATTTTTTAATAACAGGTGAAACCGCTACCACATTATACTTCTGATACAGAAAAGCATAAGGCCCTTTTTGCATAAGTTCAAGCTGCAAATCAACATATCTTTGTATTCGTTTTTTTTGATCCTTTTCAAACAAAGCATCTTTAATTTGTTGATTCATCTTTTCATCAAAGTACCCATGTTGCCAACTGGGATAAGCTGTATTTTTAGATTCAAACCGATTATCAGGATTGTAAACAATCCGTGCAGCTGTTGTATGAGGATCTAAAGATTCGCTATTCCATCCCAGAATAATTGTTTCAAAAGCACGTGTAGAAACTTTTGAAAATAGTTGTGTTCCTGCAAGACGCTTAATTTTAAGGCGAATCCCAACCTTTGCTGCATTATCTTGAATAGATTGAATAAGCTGTAAAGCATCAGAATTCCCTATAAGAACACTTATTTCAAATCCATTTGGATAACCCGCTTCAGTTAAAAGCTGTTTAGCTCTTTTAAGATCAAGCTTAAAAGGCAATCCTTCTTTTTCACTTAAAGCACCTAAAGCTCCGATAGGCATAAAACTAGAACGAGGAATACCAATGCCCTTTAATACTGTTTTTCCAAGCCCCTCATAATCGATGAGATAACGCATAGCCAAACGCACTTTTTCATGAGCTAAAATAGGGTGTGTCATATTAAACCCCCAATAAAACATAGCTGGCAGCAATAGTTTTTCAATCCTAATATCTGTTGTTGCTTGAAGATCTTCCAAAATCTCCACCGTCAAATCACGTGCTACATCAACATCTTTTTTTTCTAGTAACAAACGTTGCGTACTTGGCTCAGCAACATGGCGGATCAGAACTTTTTTGAGCTTTGGCTCCTCTCCCCAATAATGAGAATTAACACCTAGCAACACTGCTTCCCCTACACGCCAGCTTAATAATTGATAGGGTCCAACACAAGCAGAATGAGTTGTTAAATATTTATTTCCTATATCACCATTTTTTTCGTGTTTCATAATCGTTTCACGATCAAGCAACAGAGCAACAGGATTAGCGGCAATATTATTAAGAATAAGCTCTGCTGGATATGGCTTATCAAATTTCATCACAACAGTTTTTTCATTTAGTGCTTGAATAGCAGCATCAACTGTTTGTTGTGTAATACCATACTCTTTAAATAATGCCGCGCCTGCCATATCCAATTTAACAACCCGTTTCATACTCCAAACAAGATCACTAGCGCTAGCAGATCTACCATCAACAAACTTCAAATCATCACGCAAATGAAAAGTAATTATCGTATTATTCTCACCTGAAACATCCCAACTTTTTGCTAAATTAGGAACAATTTTGGTTGCATCATTAGGAGAATAATCGACTAAACTAGAACAAATATTGAGAATAATTTCATGACTATAAATATCATTTGTCTGTGCTGGATCAAATGTACTGATTGCATCAAGATTCCAAGCCATTACGAACGTGTCAACGGGTGTCTTTGCTAGTGTTTGTTGCAAAAACATATTCATAGACATAAAAGCAGAAATAAAAAAACAGCTTACTTTAAATATCTTCTTTTTCACATTCATGGATTTTCTTTCTAAAACTTTATTACATAAATCAACTATTTATATGTAAATTGACGAATTTACATCAGAAAATATTGAATCAACATAACGCAAGTACTTTTTAATAATTATTTTCTTTACTAATCAATGAAACTGATTTTTCCATTGTATTATAGAAAACATTTCACTTAATATAACCAAATTTATTTTTGATAATTAAGTACAACCACAACTATGGTATTTTTTATCGTAAGTATATCAGAAATTTTTAAATAAAAGCAACTCTTCTTTTCATTCAAAGTCTTCAAAACTCAATAGAAGTAACAACACAGAACACCTCAACATCTTTGATAAATTTCTAAAATCATTATAATCAAAAAAACATACAACTCAATATATTGTGTTCATTAAAAAATAGATCTATTATCTTGTTTAGACAAGAATATGTTATTCTTCTCCATTTTATCTACTATATTTTAGATATATAATAAAACTCTAAACATTAAATTACATGATGCATCAATATCCTTTACTTAGCTTGGCATTCTAGTAAATAAAAACTCTTTTAGGCTTAGATATTTTTTTCTCCAATAATTAAAGCTTATATGCAGAAAAATTTCTTTCTTCTCAAAGCATTAATTTATCAGCTAACAAAATCTGATAGACGCTACATAAGCATTCAAATGCTCGATTCTCAATAACACAATTTTGTATTTTAAGGATTTTAAAACAGTGCTTAAATATTCTGCTGCTTATTTATTATTTTTTAAATGATTCTTCTTTGTTTACAGGAAAAAATAGTGACGCTCTTAATAAAAATAAAATCAAACAAAAAAGATTTCAGCCAATTTATCGGCAAAAACATCCTTCAAGATGATCATTAACAATCCCCACTGCTTGCATAAAAGCATAACAAGTAATAGGGCCAACAAATGTCCAACCACGCTTTTTTAAATCTTTAGAAAGACGAATGGACGCAGGCGTCACAGAATTAGCTTTCCATATCTGAAAATCTTTCTTCTCATGTCGTTCAGACTGTAATGTCTGAAAAGACCAAAAATAGCGCGATAAACTACTCCATTCTGCTATAATTTTCTGCGCTTTGAGAGCATTATTGATCACCGATCTAATTTTACCCTGATGGCGAATAATACCTTTATCTTGCATCAGTATTTCTATTTTTTCTTCATCATAATGTGCAATCTTTTCAAAATCAAAACAATCAAAAGCACGATGAAAATTGGATATTTTTCTTAAAATCGTTAACCAAGAAAGCCCTGCTTGAAAACCTTCAAGACAAATTTGTTCAAATAGATGACGATCATCAAAAACAGGCTTTCCCCATATATAATCATGATAAGCGCAATAAAGCGGATCAGTCCCTGCCCATGAACAACGAATTTTTCCATCTTTTCCCATAAGAAGACCTTCACCAAGCATTAATATTCACCATATCAAAAAAGCGTTCCTTGATCATCTCTCTGCTGTTTTAATCGCCTAGGCTTTGGAAATTGCTTAGGAGCAGAATTACAGGTTGAAACATTAATTTCACCATCAAAAAATCGTAAGCTTATTTTTACTGCTCTAGGAAACTGTACCAATCGTTTAATTGGTTTATTTTCTTGCCCTAAAGCTAAAACAAAACCACGCTCTAAAATACTCTGATAAGATGTATTTTTTAAAAGCCTAAATGCCATCTCTATTTGGACGCGTTGTTTTTCAACACTACGTAAAAAAGCGTGATGAAGACGTACAGTATACTCTTTTGTATTTTGCTGTGCTGTTTCAATATTCAACAAACGTGGACACAATCGGATAACAAGTGTATAAAAATAAAAACGTTTTTTATCATAGTTAACACAAAGAGCACGTTGCAACCGGCTTGAAATTTCATCAAAGCTACGCCGTGGTAAAGCAAATAACTGATCGACAGTAGGAAGACCTCGTACAACAGAAGATAATTTTTGTTTATAAAAACTAAAATAACGCGCTAATCCTACACGAAAGCGTAAACTAAGTGATGCCAATCGCGTTTCAAGATCAAATTTAACTGGTACAGCTCTTTCTGCTGCTCCTGTAGGAGTTGGTGCCCGCCAATCAGCAACATAATCAATAAGAGTCCAGTCTGTTTCATGCCCAACTGCAGAAATAATTGGAATAGCAGATGCACTAACAGCGTGAACAACTGCTTCGTCGTTAAACCCCCATAAATCTTCTAAACTTCCCCCACCACGTGCCACAATAATAAGATCAGGTTTAGATAAAACACCATCTAAAGGTAATGCATTAAACCCAGTAATAGCGGCAGCCACTTCTCGACCACTGGTTTCTCCCTGTACCCGTACAGGCCAAACCAAAATATGTAAAGGAAAACGGTCTGATATACGATGAATAATATCACGGATAACAGCACCTGTTGGTGACGTTATGACTCCTATAATTCGAGGCATATAAGGCAAAGTTTTCTTCTTTGCATCGTCAAAAAAGCCCTCATCTGCAAGTTTTTTCTTACGATTTTCTAAAAGAGTCATCAAAGCGCCAACTCCTGTTGGCTCAAGAGTTTCAATAATAATTTGATATTTTGATGATCCTTGGTAAGTTGTTAACTTACCTACAGCAACTACTTCTATCCCTTCCTCAGGAGGAAATTGGAGCTTTTCTATAACACCTCGCCAAATAACAGCTTCTAATCGAGCTTTATCGTCTTTTAAAGCAAAATAGGCATGCCCTGAAGCGTGTACACCCCGATAACCTGATATTTCCCCACGCACTCGTACATAACCAAACTTCTCTTCAACAACACGCTTTAAAGCTCCTGCTATTTCAGAAACACTAAATTCTGCTACATTTGTTACCACTGATTTTTCAATAAACAAATCCATCTTATTATTCAATTCGCTTATATTGATTATATACTACAGCGCAGTCACTAAGATTACGTATGTTTTCATTACCTTTTTTATATAATACATCTTCTTGAATGAAAACCTATTGACTTTATTTAAAATAAGATAGACTTTTTAATCTCTATAGACAACAGGAATTATGATTTTGTAAATCTTTTCTTTCCATGTTATTTCAACACTAATATCACACTGGTTATTATTGCATATAAATATTGAATAATTTTTCAGAAAAAGGAAGTTTATATTTAGACAATACAACATTAGTATTATTATTACTTTTTCTTTTTTATGTAATCATTCAATAGAAAAATTAAACACCTTAGAGTTTTTCTTTATTCTAGTCTTTCCGAAAAGCAAAACGACATAAAAATCCTGTAGCCATAGCGACAAACACTGCAACTATCCCATACCAAAAACTGTGTTTGCGCGCTTCATGAAAAATTGTATAAGCAACATATGCTTTAACAATTTCAAGAGTAGTTGTTGCACTACTTATATACTGCCCATCACGGAAAAGATAAGCATTCACATGATAACGTCCAACAGGAACATTTGCCGGTAATTGAAAATGTGCTGTAAACAGTGAACCAGAACCAAAATACACACCACCAGCTTCTTCATGATAGAGGTTTTTAGCTTTCTGCAGCTCTATCAGCTCATTACGAAAGCTTCGTGTTTTTTCTTGATCTTTTTCATCAGTTGAAAGAAAAAAATAAGATAATCCTAAACCTAAACGCTTATAACTCTCAGCATCAGTGATATTATCAATTTCACGCGTTGTTACCATTGAATAAAATAAAGGAGCGTTTTTAAAAGTCACGCAATCTGCATTAATCCACATTCCTGCCTTACGTTTCTTTTCTCGTACAATCATCGATCGGGTTTGCCCTTCTAAACTAACAATAACATCATAACGATTTTGTTGGCGAAATAACGGATTCATATTTTCTAAAACGCCAGCAATATAAAGATCATGACCAGAAAAATTTGCGCCAACTGTGATCGTATTTGTTGTAACAATAATTTGAACAACCTCCTTCTCTTCTGATACAACTTCTTCACTGCCCTGTGCCTTCATAGAAAAAGGAATAAAACAAAACCAGCTTACCATGATAAATAAGAAGAATAATTTATCCATTATCATCTCATAAGAATAACAAGAGAAAAAAGATTATCAGGGCGTATAAATAACTGGAAAGCTAAACGCATACATACAATTATGACAAGAAATGCAAGTGCCATACGTAATTGTTCTGCTTTTAATTTTTGTCCAGCCCGTACCCCGTATTGGGCTCCAATTCCTCCTCCAATCGTAAGTAAGAAAGCTAAAACAATATCAACTGACTGGTTACTTACACTTTGCAAAACAGTGGTAAAAGCTGATACAAATGTCATCTGAAAAAGTGAAGTTCCAACCACCACACCAGTCGGAACACGTAAAAGATAAATCAGTGCCGGCACCGTAATGAAGCCCCCACCAACTCCCATAATAGAAGACAATAACCCAACGACAAAACCAATTCCTAAAACTGGAATAATACTTACACAAATCATCGATGCTTGAAAATGAATTTTAAATGGCAATCGATCGATCCAATTATAATAACTAGGAGAATGAGTAGTGATTTTTTTTTCTTTGCGTTGTCGCATCATAGCGCATAAACTTTCAACCATCATCAAACTCCCAATACTCCCAAGAAGGAAAACATAAAGAAGTGAAATAATAAAGTCTAACTGCCCTAATTTCCTAAGAAGAGAAAAAATTTGAATCCCGATCAAAGATCCAATTCCCCCTCCAATCACCAAAAGAATACCAAGTTTAATATCAAGAGTACGTCGTTTAAAATGCGTAATTGCTCCCGTTACAGATGAGGCGATTACCTGATTAGCTCCTGTTCCAACAGCAATGGTAGGAGGGATATTATAGAAAATCAATAAAGGCGTAATTAAAAAACCACCACCAATTCCAAAAAGGCCTGAAAAAAAACCAACAACTGCGCCCATGCCAATTAAAATCAGCATACTCAGTGACAATTCAGCAATCGGTAAATAAATACTCACTTAATTAAGAATCTTCAAAAAATTTAAGATTTATTTTTAATTTTTTCTTTCAATTTTACAATAACAAACAACCTTGACATCGCACACACTTCTGCAAACCTATGAACTGGCATCCATAACATACCTCTCATATCCTTTATTTAACTGAATAGCAACACACCAAAATTAATAACAAATAAGATGACGTAATAACATCAAAATACATTCTAAAGACTATTCTTTGAAAGAAAATGCACGCCGAACTCCTGTAAAAAAACCACTTAATAATTGAGTATCGGATAAATTCTTATTTGTTAGAAAATTTTTCGACGGTTTCACAAAATCAGTTGATAAGGAGCTTATATTCTCTTGTTTTAATGTGCCCACGGTATTTGTTTGTACTGGCTGAATTCTATCTTTTTTCAAAGTATTGAATCTCTCATGAGGCTGAGACCTCTTATTCTCCTCGCCTGCCATATGTGCAAGATGGCGCACAACAGAATTAATTGATTGTGAAGAGGTTTTATGCTGTTTTATTATTGTTTTTTGTAAACCTTCCTTTTCATAAAGAAGATTCTTAACAAGTTTTTTTATCTGCTCTAAATCCTCAAAAAGTTTTTTTTCTTTCTGATTTCTAGCATAATGTTCAGCCAAAATCGCTCGACTAATTTCGTCTAAATAAGATTTTATACTATTATCTACAGAAATCTGCTTAGCTAAATGATTATGCGTTTTTTTTATCTGCATTTTTTCATAAACATAACGTAACTTAGCAGAAATATCTGACATCTTTATTTCAGAAGGTACTTGTATTTTCTGAGTTTGATCAACAGTAGAAATAGAATAATGTTTATGCTTAGCTGGATTCAGAACGTCGTGTTTAATATTCACAGATTCTACCTCTTATCTATATTCAACATGAATCATCATTAATTAATGAAAAATGTGACCTATTTTAGTAAATAGAGCTTTAAGAACAATAAGAAAAATTGAAAATGATTTTACAAAATTAAATAAGCTCAACGTATTTTTACACCCAAAATATAACAAAAAATTTAGATTAGATAAAAACTATGCATTAAAAACGGAAAGAGAAAAATACAAATAAACACAGAGAAGTTTATATAACTAAAGAAGAACTATGATAAAATTCAATCTTAAATGATTTGGTTTCCCATGATTATTACTATAAACTCGTGGGCATATAAACTAAAGAGGATCATCATGAAAATAATTGTCGCTGTCAAACGTGTTGTTGATCACAATATCAAAATACGTGTTAAATCTGATAGCACAGGTGTCGATTTATCTAATGTTAGAATGTCTATGAACCCTTTTGATGAAATCGCTGTAGAAGAAGCAATTCGACAAAAAGAAGCTGGAAAAATTTCAGAAATTATTCTTGTTTCAATTGGACCAGAAGCAGCACAAGAAACTTTACGCACAGGACTTGCAATGGGAGCGGATCGCGCTATTCTCGTAAAAACTGATGAAATACTCGAACCTTTAACAATCGCTAAAACTTTAAAAGTTATTATTCTTGAAGAAAAACCAGATATGGTCTTTTTAGGGAAACAAGCCATTGATGATGAATGCAATCAAACTGGCCAAATGCTTGCAGGTCTTCTTAGTTGGGGACAAGCGACTTTTGCTTCATGTTTAAACATAGAAAATGGGCAAGCTCAAATTACCCGAGAAATAGATAACGGCACACAAACTATTTGCCTCCCTCTTCCCATGGTTATGACTGTCGATTTGCCGCTCAACGAACCACGCTATACCTCCCTTCCTAATATTATAAAAGCTAAAAAGAAACCTATTGAGCAAAAGGATATTGCTAATCTTTGTGTAAATACGCAAAAACGCCTCACAATCCTTAGTGTTGAAGAACCCAAACCTCGTGCAGCTGGTATAAAAGTAGCAAATGTAACTGAGCTTATTAGTGCACTCAAAAAAACAAATTGCATTTAAAATATGCTAACAAATAATCAAAAGTAATAATGCATAAAAGGGCAAAAACTTATGGCAATTCTTTTATTAGCTGAACACAATAACCATTCTTTAGCAGAAGAAACTGCAAAAGCTCTCACTGCTGCTCAATTAATTGGTAATGATATCGACATTCTGGTTTGTGGAATGAAGGTTCATGCTGTTGCTGAAAACTGTGCTCAATTGGTTGGCGTTCGGCAAGTGCTTGTTGCTGAAGCTGATTATTTAGCGCATCAATTAGCTGAACCCATAGCAGCAACAATTGTTGAACAAGCTAATGATTATGATGTGATCATGGCAGCTTCAACAACCAACGGAAAAAATATCATGCCACGCGTTGCTGCTCTTCTTGATCTTATGCAAATTTCAGACATTATCGCTGTTGTCGCACCTGATACCTTCAAACGACCAATTTATGCAGGTAATGCCATTGAAACCGTTCGCACAAATGATCGCCAAAAAATTATAACAGTGCGTACAGCTTCTTTCTTACCAACACCTAAAGGGAATGCTGCCCCTATAAAAACAATGACACCAGCTCCTAACCCAAATCTTTCTTTTTTTGTAAAAGAAGAAATAAACAAAAGTAATCGTCCAGATCTTACTTCAGCACGCATTATTGTATCAGGTGGACGAGGTCTCGGTTCTGAAGAACAGTTTAAAGCACTACTTTTGCCACTTGCAACTAAGCTTGGCGCTGCCTTAGGAGCAAGCCGAGCAGCCGTCGATGCAGGCTATGCTCCTAATGATTGGCAAATCGGACAAACAGGAAAAGTCGTTGCTCCTAAACTCTATATTGCTATTGGTATCTCCGGTGCTATCCAACATCTAGCTGGAATAATGAATGCACAAACCATTGTTGCTATTAATAATGACGAGGAGGCTCCTATTATGCATATTGCTGATTATGCTCTTATAGGTGATCTTCATCATATTATTCCTGAATTGGAAAAAGCTTTGTAAATCATGAGTGCAGATATACATACCCAACGTGAAACAATAGAATGCGATATCGTCATTGTAGGCGGAGGACCGGCAGGGCTTTCTGCTGCCATTCGCTTAAAACAGATCAATCCTGATTTTTCTATTATAATACTTGAAAAAAGCACAGAAATCGGGGCGCATATTCTATCAGGAGCAGTCATTGATCCCATTGGTATCAATAAACTTTTGCCAGAATGGAGCAGTGAACAAAACCATCCTTTCAAAACACCTGTCATTAGCGATCAATTTTTCCTGCTCACATCAAAAAAGGCCCAAATATTTCCCAATATTCTCCGTCCTCCAATTTTATCAAATAATGGTTGCTATATTGTTTCACTCGGAAATGTCTGCCGTTGGCTAAGCAAAAAAGCTGAAGAACTGGGTGTTGAAATTTATCCTGGCTTTCCAGTATCCGATATTCTCTGTAATGATCACGGAAGTGTTATTGGTGTCCTTACAGGAGATATGGGCATTGAAAAAAATGGAACTCCTGGAAAAAATTATGTACCCGGTATAGCCTTATTGGCAAAATATACCCTGATTGCAGAAGGCGCGCGTGGCTCCATTGCTAAGCAACTGATACAAAAATTTAATCTCAGCAAAGATCGCGAACCACAAAAATTTGGTCTCGGGCTTAAAGAATTATGGGAAATTGATCCTCAAAAACACAAGCTCGGTTTAATTCAACATTTCACTGGTTGGCCACTCGATAATTATACTGGTGGTGGAGGTTTTCTCTATCACCAAGAAGACAATTTGATTTCTGTTGGTTTTGTCGTGCATTTGGACTATAAAAATCCTTATCTCTCTCCTTTTGAAGAGTTTCAACGTTTTAAAACGCATCCTAAACTCTACGAGCTCTTTAAAGGCGCAAAACGCCTTGCTTATGGTGCACGCACCATCACTGAAGGAGGATGGCAATCTGTACCAAAACTCACCTTTCCCGGAGGGGTACTTATTGGCTGTTCTGCCGGTTTTGTCAATGTACCTCGTATCAAAGGTTCACATAATGCTATATTATCTGGCATATTAGCGGCTGAAAAAATCGCCACTGCTCTTACCCAAGGTCGTGCTCACGATGAAGTTACAGAAATTGAAGAACACTGGCGCAAAGGTCCTATCGGTAAAGATCTTTATACAGTACGTAATGTTAAACCGCTCTGGGCAAAATACGGTACAAAATACGGAATCAAGCTAGCAGGTTTTGATTTATGGTGGCAACAATTTTTCCGTTTTTCTTTATTTAGAACACTCCCTCACAGAAAAGAAGACTATGCATGCCTTGAACCAGAGGAAAAATTTCACCCTATTGCTTATCCTAAACCAGATGGTGTTGTAACCTTTGATCGTCTTTCTAGTGTGGCCCTTTCGAATACACACCATGAAACAAATCAACCTTGTCATCTCAAAATAATTTCCATAGAAAAACAAAAAAGCTCTGAATATGCAATTTATGGTGGTCCTTCGACACGCTATTGTCCTGCTGCTGTCTATGAATGGCTCAAATGTGATGATCATGAAACTTATATTATCAATGCTTCAAACTGTATACATTGCAAAACTTGTGATATAAAAGATCCTAATCAAAATATTAATTGGACCTGTCCACAAGGAAATGAAGGGCCTGTTTATCAAAATATGTAATTAATATTTTCTGTTACAAAAATTGGCTATTACTAAGTTCAATCAAGAATATCATTTCATTCAAAAAAATTCTTATATTGCATAATTGATGTACTCAATTCCTCAAATAAAGAGAACAACATTGTAAGTCATACTTACAAATATAAGCTTTCAACGATTGCAATAAATCTCTCATCCAATTCACTTAATCATTTATCTTATTTAAAATTCCTAAAAAAAGGCTATGCAACGCATAGCCTTTTCCACTCTACATTTACTAAAACTATACTCAATTAATTACGAAATAACGCTAAAATATTCTGACTTCCTTGATTAGCTATAGAAAGAGCCTGAATACCAAGCTGTTGCTGAACTTGCAAGGCAGCCAACTTAGCAGATTCTGCATTCATATCAGCATCAACAAGTGCACCAATACCTACTTCAACATTATCTAACAACTTTTTAACAAAGTTTAGTTGGATATTCACCAAATTAACAGCGGCTCCAATTTTAGAACCTGCAGTCAAAGTCACATTAACTGCATCACGTACTGTATTTTGAACACTCGTCATAATCATACGTTGTATGTCTGAATGTAACTCGCCAAGGCCTTTTAATTCAGTAAAATCAGCTAAAGTCATACCATCAAGCACAGTTTGGAACTCACCTTTTGCTTTATTATATGCTTCCTGACCATCTTTTAAACCCGTTTTAGCAGTTTCTACAGCCTGTTTAGCCTTTTCTATAATTGCTTTACCGGGCTCATCTTCAGGGCTTTCACCATACTTAGCTATTGCCTTAGCGAGATCAGCCTCTGCATTCCTCAACGTATCTTCTAATCCCTTATACGTAGCATGTGCAGCACTGAATGCTCCAATTCCCTTCCCGACTACATCTTCTCCTTCATCTCCTTTACTGGTTCCAAAGATACCTCCCAAAACACCTTGAGACATATCAATTGTACCATCAGAACCAATAGTACCAAAATTCAATTCTGAGCCACCAACATCAATCATATCAACATAAACAGCTGTACCTTCACGACGATACCCTGCTGCCATACCAACAGTCTGACCTCCATTGGAAAGAATATTTTTTCCACCAAAAGAAGCCGATTGAACTGCATTAGAAATATTTTTCATATTACCTATAATGGAGTCTTGAATCTTAGCAATGTCATCACTGCCTTTTTCACGAGCAGAAACCATTGATTTTTGAATATCATCCAAAGCTTCTTTGGTAAGACCAATTGCTGTATCAGCAATACCAACCTGTTCTTTACCTAGATTAATCGCATCAACAATAGCACTCATCGTGTTACTGTCATGCCTCATCATTGATGAAATCGACCAATATGCAGTATTTTCAGAAGCATTACTGATACGCAAACCTGTCGAAACACGATCTTTTGACCGATCTAAATTAGCATCAATACTACGTAAAGTTTGCAATGCAGTCATTGCAGATTTATTTGTAAGTAAACTTGTACCCATAATATCGTCCCTATAACGAAAAAATAAAAAAGGGACATGCTGCTCTAAGCAGCGAATGATAGAGCGACATCATGCCTGTTGAATGAATAAAATCTAATTCAACCTACCATTGCTTTTAGTACTATCAAATAAAAAATGATTAATCAAGTTTTTTATTTAGTCTGTGGATAAACCTTTATTTTTTGCAAAGTTTTCTCAAGAGCCATTGTTAAAGCACGTCGCCCACCTTGATGAGAAAAACAATCTGATAAAAGTTCATTGGTTCCTCCTTTAGTTGAAAATTCTCTTTCAAGGTAGGAAAAATTAACAGCTGTTGAATGATTGGCTACTTTTGTCTTGCGCATTTCATCTGCAAGATTACCAAACATCATAGCAAGAAAATCTGCTGAATAAAGTGGATCTAATCCCTTTTTTACCAACCACTGATGCGCTGTTTCTATAAAATTAAAATAAACCCCCATCAGTGAACCCGCCGTCATGAAAAAATTAAACTGATCTTCTTCATTAAGAACCAGTGCGCCCCCTAACGCATTAAACATCGCACGTAAAAATGGATGATCTGGATAGATTGGGGTTACATTCTTGCATTCTGCAATAAAAGGTAGCGGAATAGCGCGATAAACTTTATGGTTGATCCATCCCTCAATTTCTGCCATTGGAGCCATCGCAAGGACAGAAACAACAAGCTGATCCGAACGAAAATAAAGAGAACGTAATATCTCTTCTGCAATTTGATTGCGCAAACACAAAAAAACACAATCACTAACATCCAACAATTTTTGGTTGTTTTCCGCAATCGTGACCTTCTTATACACACGTGCAAGACGCTCTGCTCTTTCTGCATTACGCGGAGAAACAATAATCGACTGTACATCAAAACTGCTTGCCATTAAACCATCTACCATTGCAGCACTGATTTTACCTGTCCCAAGAAAGCCAATTCTCATTTCTATTTCTCATCCTCATCATCACAAATAAAGCTTATTACTACAAGATTAACGCAAAGCTCTTTCCAATAAAAACGAATCATTATTCTGTAAAAACTTCTATAGCTTAATCCAATTCTAAACATTATAGCGTGATGAACAAATGAACATACCCTATTATTCTGTTCTTACCTTTTAAAAATCTTTTGTCTTAAATATACAAAATATACAACGCACCATATCAGATATGGTAAGCATACAAATAAAAATCATTTTAGCTCAATCTGTTTCATTTAATATAATCCTCGATAGAAGCAGCAACAGATAAAACGGCAAGAATAGTCATCTCTAAATAAATTTTAGGTTTATCTAATAAAACTGAAAAAGCAGAAAACTAGCCAATAATGTAAACAAAAAACCCGGTTTATTAATAGTCCAATATACATTGCTATTAAACCACTAATAATCAGCATTTCAAAAACAATTAGTAATCCCATTGCAAACTTTTCATAATCATCCACACTTTTCCCTCATCATGAAAAATTTCTCCTCTTTTTCTCTTTCAGTCTATGCACACTATGCACAACAACAAAACAGAATATCTTTGCTTATGTTGAAATATATTTATTTATAAGGCTCAAAAAACGCTGGAATATGATGAGGCCAACACCATGGCAAAATTGCAATCAAATCAAAACGCATACATAAAAGGGAACGGTCCTTTTGCTGAGCAAGCCAAATATCAGCTGTTGCCTCAATACGCCTCTCACTTGTTCGGCAAACAGCAGTCATTGCTTCAGCTAATGTTGAGCGTGCTTTTACTTCAACAATTAAAACAAGATTTCCACGTCTTGCAATTAAATCAATTTCACCACATTTTGTTTTAAAACGCCTTTCGACAATACGAAATCCTTTCAAACGCAACCACCAAGCTGCGCATCTTTCCGCACGAATACCCCGATAAAAAGAGCCCTGCTTACGTTTTTTTTGCTTCATCTCCTCTTCCCTCTAAAAGAGTCAAACGCCGAAAAAGTTCCTGCTTTTTACATCCTGTTTTCTTTGCAGCTAAAGCAGCCGCTTTAGATGCAGAATGAACACTCGCTAATTCTATCAATATCTTATTAATTTCATTAGTGCTCATTTCCTCTAAAGAATTAGTTTCTTCCCCAACCAACACAACAATTTCCCCACGAACACGATCTTTTTTTTGATAATTTTCAACTAAATTTCCTAAGGTAGAAACGTCGACTGTTTCAAACTTTTTTGTTAATTCGCGACATATCGCCGCTGGACGATCAGATGCAAAAATAGTAACCATATCTTGTAAAGCTTCCACAAGACGGTGAGGAGATTCATAAAAGACTAAAGTTGCAGGAACAGCCTTTAATTGCTCTAACTGCTTCTGACGTTGCACTCTTTTCGCGCTCAAAAAACCTGCAAAGAAAAAACTATCCGTAGGAAGACCTGTTGTTACAATAGCTGCTAAAAGAGCTGACGCACCAGGAATCGGAATAATTTTATAACCGGCTTTACGCGCTTCTTCTACCAATCTAAATCCAGGATCAGAAATAAGAGGAGTTCCAGCATCTGATACAAGTGCCACCGTTTTATTTTCTGCCAACGCTGCTAATAACATCAAACGTGCTTTTTGTGCATTATGTTCATGATAAAGAAAAAGTTTTCTCCGAATACCATAATGGTCCAATAAAACACGCGTTACTCGTGTATCCTCACAAGCTAAAATATCAACTCCTGCAAGCACTTGCAAAGCACGAATGGTTATATCCGCAAGATTTCCAATAGGTGTTGCTACCAAATAAAGCCCAAACTCCATAACAGATGCAGAATAAGCGTGAGCACCTATAAAATACGTTTTTTCACTCATGCTCTTCCTTCATCCCAAGTGTTCCTTTTCTAAAAGCCTACACCTTCACTAATGATTATCAGTCATTTCTGCTAAAATCGCTTTTGCTGCAGCTAAAGGATTGGTCGCTTGGATAATCGGTCGCGCTATCACAAGGTGGCTTGCACCAGCATTCAATGCTTCCTTTGGAGCCATAACACGTTTTTGATCACCTTTATCACTTCCTGCAGGACGAATCCCTGGCGTTACTAAGGCCATATTAGTTCCAATAATTTTCCTCAAATTGGCTGCTTCACGGGCTGATGCAACAATTCCACCCATCCCTGCTTCTCGAGCTTGCTCAGCCCTTTTAACTGTCAAATCCGCTAAATTCTCTTTATAACCGGCATTTTTCAGATCAACTTCATCCATTGATGTCAACACCGTCACCCCCAACAAACATAAATCGCTTCCTTGAGCAGCTGCAACAGCGGCTTGCATTGCTGTTGGATAGGCATGAATCGTTAGCATCGAAACACCTAATTTTACGATATTTTCCACAGCTCTGGCAACCGTATAATCAATATCTAGTAATTTCATGTCAAAAAATACTTTTTTTCGTGCTTGAATAAGATCTCTAACGAACTCCATTCCTCCAGAAAAAACAAACTGATAACCAATTTTATAAAAACTGACATAATCACCCAATTGTGTAACCAATTTTTCTGCTTGCTTCATATCCGAAACATCTAACCCAACAATAAGGCGTTCAAACATTTTCGTTCCCATCAAAATACTCCCTTAGTATTTCATGATCATTCTGTCTCAATAAACCATACGAGAAAAACACAAATTCAAGAAAATCTATCTTTCATCTGGTGAATTATTGTACGATAAAGGTTAGAATGCTCCCCCTCAGGATCAGCAACAAAAATTGGCACACCATCATCTGAAGAAGACCGTAAAGCTGCATCAAGTGGCACTTCTGCCAAGAAAGGAATTCCCCGACTTTCTGCTTCTGATCGCGCTCCACCATAACCAAAAATATCATAGCGTCTTCCAGTATCAGGGGCAATAAAATAACTCATATTCTCAATAAGCCCTAAAATAGGAACCTCAACTTTCATAAACATTTCTATTGCCTTGCGTGCATCAATCAAAGCAAGATCTTGTGGAGTAGAAACAATTAATACACCTGTTAACTGAACCTGTTGAACAAGCGTTAATTGTGCATCTCCCGTTCCTGGGGGCATATCAACTACCAGAATATCAAGAGGTCCCCATAAAACACCTCTAAGTAATTTAGTTACCGCAGCCATTACCATAGGACCACGCCACACTATCGGTTTTTCCTCCTCAATCAAAAAACCCATCGACATTAATTTGAGGCCAAATTTTTCGAGAGGCTGGAACTTCCTATCATTAATCATTCTTGGTTTTTGATTAACAAGTCCTATCAAACGTGGCAGAGATGGGCCATAAATATCTGCATCCATTAAACCCGTTTTAAAACCAGCATCTTGTAAAGCTAATGCAACATTTATCGCCATTATAGATTTACCAACCCCCCCTTTTCCAGAAGCAACCGCAATAACATGTCGAACGCCTTCTATCGGCGTCTTCATGAGTAAAGCACCTCCCGCTTTACGTCTTGGTGCAAAAACAGTTGTATTTTCATTTACCTGAGAAGAAGTATTTTCATTTACCTGAGAAGAAAATGTCCTCGATTTTTTTTCTGCCGTAAGCGTCACCATAACAGCTTTAACTCCTTCCATGGCAGATACAACTTCTTCAGCAGCACGACGCAATGGTTCAAATTCCTGCGCACACTCATCAGGAACAGTAATGGAAAAAAAAACCTTTCCATCAGCAATAAATATTTCTGAAAGAAGGCCTAGTGATACAATATTACTATTACTATCACTCTCAAAATTGGGAACTTTAACTTTATGTAACTCTTTGCGGATAGCCTCGCGTGTAATAGGATCCACGCTCTTTCCTCTCATACAAATGCTAGATAATACAGCAATAAGGATGAAAAACACCCAAGTCAACCATCTCCCTATTTTTCTCTGTGAAAGTCTCTCTGTATAAGCCAGTGATACAATGATACTGAATTCAAAAATACAACTAATCCAATAATTCGAAATAAAACAATTTTACAGTATAAAGCTATGCAAAATAAAATCCTTTATGCTTATACAAAAGTAATGCATAATTTATCTTACATTTTATTTATCTTACATTTTAATTTTTTGAATATTTACTTTAGTGCAGAAAACAAATATAAATTAACTTGTTTTCTCAATAAAATACGCATTAAATAACAGTTTGTTTTCACATTTCTAGAAAACGCTCTATAATTGACTTTTTTCATGTTTTCTTTTATTGAAAGTGGTGTTCGCTTTAGAAATTTCTGATAAAATACAATATGTTTATTAAGCATATAATTGTTTATAGAACCAAGAAGGAAGGGCCGCACACCGCGGTTTTAAATAAATGAAACGTACTTACCAACCCTCTAAACTTGTTCGTAAACACCGTCATGGTTTCCGTTCTCGTATGGCAACTGCTGGTGGACGTAAAGTTATTGCAGCTCGGCGTGCTCGTGGTCGAAAGCGTTTATCTGCTTAATTTTCAATTTCACAATGAACTGGAAATGTTTGCTTTTGTATATAAAGATCAGGTATATAAATCAAGAGTAAGCATTTAGCAAAACTGCGAAGAATCCTTTATATGAAGCAAAAGCACCCTTGTCGCATTCGCAAGAGAGTAGATTTTTTAGCTGTACGCACAGGAGAAAAGCGACGTGGTCCTTTATTTTTACTTGAAATAAAACCCCGTGAAAAAACAGCAGAAACAAAATATCCTCTTGTGGCACGTGTAGGATTTACTGTAACACGAAAACATGGCAATGCTGTTCAACGCAATCGTATTAAAAGGCGTTTGCGAGAAGCGGTTCGAGTTGGACTAGTAAATGAAATGGAAGCAGGAACTGATTACGTTATTGTTGCTCACCGTGATGTTCTTCATGCACCTTTTACTTTTCTCATTAGCGAATTAAGCCGACGAATAAAGCTAAAAACAAAAAACACAACGGCAATAGGATAATATGAATGGAATATAATCGCAATTTTTTTATCGCCATTGGACTATCTTTTGTGGTTTTTGTTGCATGGCATTTCTTGTATATTGTTCCTCAACAAGCGAAATTGCAGGAATCAAAAATAATTGCACATAAATTATCAAATCATAATTCAACATTTCCCGCGAATGATATGCATTTTTCTAATCATGGATTGAAAGATGAAATAGTATCTATAACCAATCATCATGTAACGCCTGAAATTCGTAAAGCAGAATTAGCTAAAACAAACCGTGTTTTAATTAAAACCAATGAACTCGAAGGCTCTATTAATCTTGTTGGTGGAAAATTTGACGATCTTCTTCTCAAAAAATATCGCCTAACAGTCGATAAAACATCACCAGAAATTATTTTGTTAAATCCTAATGGACTTACAACAACTTATTTTGCTGAATTCAGTTTTATAAGTTCATCCTTACCAGCAAAGGCCTTGCCACAATCTAATACAAAATGGCAAATTGAAGGTAACAATACAATATTAACACCTTCAACCCCTATCACCTTAATCTATAATAATGGACAGGGGCAAATTTTTCGCCGCATTTTTTCAGTCGATAATCATTACATGTTTACCATTAAGGATTCTATTAGCAATGAAAGTAGCAGTCCTATACATCTTTCGTCTTATGCTCGAATTGCACGTGCTGCACCACCGGAAGATACAAATGCAACCTATTTTCTCCATGAAGGTATGATTGGTATTGCAGGTGATTCGCTTAAAACTGAAAAATACACAGCCTTAGCAGAGCTGAATCCTAATCCTAAAAATGGTCAGAAGAGTGTTATTTTCTCTAACGTTACAGGAGGATGGGTCGGTATAACCGATAAATATTGGGCTGTGGCAGTTATTCCTCCACAAGATAAAGAATATACAAGCCGTTTTGTTTATTTTGATCAATTAAACACCCATTATCAATCCGACCTGCAAAGTGCGCTCTTAACAGTTTCCCCTCATGAAACAAAAACCATTACCAACCGCCTTTTTGCTGGTGCAAAGCGAGTTGAAATCATTAATCACTATCAAAATCAATTAAAAATTAATAAATTCAGTCTTCTCATTGATTGGGGATGGTTTGATTTCATTACCAAGCCAATGTTTGCTTTCATTGACATACTTTATAAATATACAGGAAATTTTGGTGTTACTATCCTTCTTATCACAGTGCTCTTAAAAATACTTTTATTCCCACTTGCTCATAAATCTTATAAGTCTATGGCGCATATAAAACTTATACAACCGATGATGCTAGAAATTAAAGAAAAGTACGCACATGACCGGAATAAACAACAACAAGCAATAATAGAATTGTATAAAACCAAAAAAATTAATCCCCTTGCAGGTTGTTGGCCCGTACTGATTCAATTCCCTATATTTTTTGCTCTCTATAAAGTTCTTTATATCACTATTGAAATGCGACATGCGCCTTTCTTTGGTTGGATTAAAGACTTAGCAGCGCCCGACCCAACTTCTATTTTTAATTTATTTGGCTTATTACCTTATACAGTACCAGTATTTCTTACTCTTGGTGCATGGCCTTTAATTATGGGGATAACAATGTTTTTGCAAATGCAAATGAATCCGCTTCCTCAAGATCCAACACAAGTTATAGTTTTTAGATGGATACCGGTTATTTTCACTGTTATGCTAGCATCTTTCCCGGCTGGACTTGTAATCTATTGGGCATGGAACAATATATTGTCGATTATTCAGCAAAGCATCATAATGAAATGTCAAGGCGTAAAAATTGAGTTTTTTGATAATCTGAAAGCTATTGTGCAAAAAGATACCAAAAAAGAAATACATAAATGATATGCAATATCCTAACCTTTCAGAACTTTTCGTCTGCAATTGGATTTTCATTCGCGGTGTACCTACAATGAAATTTCTACCAGCCGAAGGACCACCAGAAATCGCATTTGCAGGACGTTCCAATGTTGGAAAATCTTCTCTCATCAATGCATTAGTTCAACAAAAAAACCTAGCACGTACTTCTAATACACCAGGACGTACTCAGGAGTTAAATTATTTCATACCTGATGGTTTTAATGGACAATCACAAAATTTTCCTCCTATAGCATTCGTAGATATGCCAGGCTATGGTTTTGCTGAAGCTCCTAAACACCTAGTTAACGCTTGGACACATTTAATTTTTGACTATTTACGGGGCCGTACAACACTTAAACGCGTTTATGTTTTGATTGATTCACGTCACGGAATTAAAAAAAACGACATCGAGACTTTTAATCTTCTTGACAAAGCAGCAGTCTCTTATCAAATTGTGTTAACCAAAAGTGATAAAATAAAATCAGATGCGCTTAAAGCTTTAATAATGATCACAAAAACAAAACTTCTTAAACATCCAGCAGCTTATCCTGAAATTCTAGTAACCTCTGCAAAAAAAACTTTTGGTTTAGAAGAATTACGCACTGCCATTATACAAGTCATTACATAACATAATAAAATACGTCTCTAATTCTCTAATTAATGTGTTATAAAAATAGCCAACAGTTATTAATAGCCTTGTACTTATAGCAAAGCGCTTTTATAAAAATATTTTGCTTTTAAAGAATCCATCGACTCTATCTGATCGTATAAACTATGCTAACACTTTTCCATTATCCTCTCTCTTCTGCTTCCCGTTTTATACGCATTATTCTTGAAGAATATTGTGTAGCCACTCACCTAATTGAAGAACATGAATGGGCAAGAAGGAGTGAATTTCTTGCTCTTAATCCGGCAGGACATTTACCCGTTCTTCTTGCTGAACGTGAAGTTCCATTATCAGGTGCCATTGTGATCTGTGAGTATTTAGATGAAACACGTGGTAGTTTACGGCAAGAAAAGAGATTTTTTCCAGAAACTTCTTTAGAACGCGCTGAAGTACGCCGTCTTATTGATTGGTTTTTAAACAAATTTGAAAATGAAGCTACACGCCATATTGTGCGAGAGCGAATCTATAAACGTGAAATGCCATTAGCTATTGGTGGTGGAGCACCTAACTCGCAAATCTTACGCAACGCTCGAGCCAATATTGTACCACATATGAATTACCTAAATTGGCTTTGTGCATCCCGCGACTGGTTAGCTAGCTCCGAACTATCTTACGCCGATTTAGTAGCTGCAGCTTCTGTTTCTGTACTTGACTTTTTAGCAGAAATTGACTGGAAACAATTCCCAGCTGCCCGCGAATGGTATACGCGAATTAAATCCCGTCCTTCTTTTCGGCCTCTTTTAATGGATCGTGTTCGAGGAATTGCACCTAGTTCTCATTATGCTGATCTTGACTTTTAACCAGAAGCGTATAACTTAAGTCTTTTATATTAAAATATCTGTACAAAAATTGTATGTTATTATTACAAGACTACATTTCATATAAATAAAAATCTTCTTCAATTTCTTGATAAAAGCTATCGCAAAGGCAGTAATTTTGATCAAATAAATGATTGCAAATTTCCTGATCATTAACTAGATATCACTCTCCTGCTTCGATATGGTTCTAATACACAAATATTTTATCCAATTTTGAAATATCCTATAACTTTTATACAAATACTTATATCTCATAATCTAATTATTATTTCACTATCGTTCTTCCTAGAAAATCTAGTAACTTCGATCTCTTTGGTATAAAGCACAAGCTCTTCTTCAACGGAATTGATAATTCTTCAAAGACGAGTTTAGAATAATCATTATAATAATTACTATGATTACTTAATTACTAAAATGATGAAATAGGAGGATAAACAAATCAGCAATTTATGGTGAACTAATCATAACAAGTTGTTCCCTTATATAAAAAAGATACAAAGCTTTATACTGCAAAAGCTGCAGTCTTTACTCTCGTGTCACTAACTCTGAATGCTTTAACTTGCATGCATGCTTCTTGCGATTGCTTGATCATTTGTGTAATTTCCCGTGCTTTACTTACTGATATGCCGACACTTTGAGCAAGTTGCTCATAACGATTCTTACCAATTGCATTATGCTCGTTTGGTGAAAAACGAATTTTGATTTTACTCATAAAATCTTCAAGTTCTTTGTGAAGAGAAGGATTGGCATTTAAAGTTGTTATCCGATCTTCTTTTGGCAAATTAAGAATATCTCGCAATGCTTGGCTAGGCATTTCTAACACTTTTTTGCAACGTTCTTGTGCTGATTGATGTTCTTGAAGAATGTTTTCTCTAGTAGAGATTACAATACTTATATAATCATCAATTTTTTGACTGAGATCAAAAGCTTTCGCTTCAGCTTGTTTGTATTTTTGACTTTTCATGCCTAATATTTTGATACCTGCAAACTTAGAAGTAGCTTGAGGAAAATTCATAACATTTCTGACATGGTGCTCACCCAAGCTTGAATCTGTATTAATCAGATACATATATTCGTTCACCATTCTCGAGTTGCCATAAACAAGCCCTGATAAACGTTCGATTTCTTTTCGACACTTTTGGACAGAGGCATTTTTTACAATTCTTGCAACAATTTCTTTTTCCGTTAAAGAAGGTAATTCTTCTCCTGGGATAAGAATATTTTTAAAGTTGTCTGGCATTAAAGCTCTAAAAGTAAGCTTATCATCAAGCTGCAATGTCTTTACTGTTATTGGTGAAAAATAATCTTTTTTGCATAAAACATAACTATCTTTCACCATGAGCATAATGGAATCTAGGCTACAACCTTTATAAATACCTGTATAGGTACTGCCTTCATCTGGTATTACAATAATCTTATTGTGCATCTGTTCGGGCGTGATAACATCGGTCTCTCTTATGTATATCATAAATTCCTTTAAAATACCCACTTTTTCTGGATTGGAGATATCTTCAAACAAATGGAGCATAGGGGTTATATTGCCTCTATTATTATTGCCGTCGAATGATAACGCAGCATGAATGGCAAACTGCATACGTTTTTCTGTCACAACTGAAAAATCAAGCTTATGCCCTGCAGCTTCGGCTATTTGTTCAAAAAATATTCGTTGTACATATTTATTGCCAACCATGAAAGGACGTATTTTATTAAGCAAAATAAACACTGTCGATACTTCATGAATAAATTCTTTACGTGATAAGCCCTGGAAATTATTCTTCTCGGCAAGTATTTGATCGATTCTTTTTAAACCCTCTTTAATTTTATTATTGATCGGCACCTTAGTAACTGTGCCATCTGAAAATGTAAATGGAGTATCGCAAGTACATCCAGCCCACTCAAACATCTTCTCGTACAAACGCTGATGAAGATATTTTAGATAAGAAGAATCAAACTTTTCTGGCAGCGGTTCTTTTCGTAGATTAAGCATCGCTTGTAATAAATCATATGCACATCTCTCCTGCAAAGCCTTACCCTGCATTCCATATTTATTTTTCAGCGTTCTACCATCAAAATGGGTATAACCATAAAATGAGATGGAACTTTGCACGTAATCATTACAATTAGCACGTGACATCAGCTCTTCTGGGTCTTTTGGGTCTTTTGGGTCTTCTCCGATATAATGGGATATAATGGGATATAATGGGATATAATGGGATATAATGGGATATAATGGGATAGAATAGGTATAATCAAAAAATCTTGGGATATAATTACTCGCATTTTCATAGCGAATTTTTGGGGAAGTATTTTCCATAAATTCCTCTCCAATTTTAATCAATATTTGTAAAAATCATTTATTTTTTTGATAAAAAATATCTATATGATAAATTTATACTTTCTTTTTAAATTATTTTCAACATGTTATTTAATAATATATAAGTTTTATATTTATAAATCGCAATTTAATTAAATAAATTTATTTTAAGAATAGATTAAGTTTTTATATTATATTATATATGTTTCATAATATATTTATATAAAATCAGTGATTTTTATTTAATAATTATTAAAAATAAAATCATTTGCGATGAAATCATTAAATAAAATACAAATTATTATTTATGTAATAAAATATAACTACTAGAAAATATCATTACAAATTTATAGAACAATATTTTAATAGCTTTTTGTTCTAAATCGATTACGTATAGAAATGAATCTTAAGTTTTCTAGAACACCTCTAGATTTTATCACGCTACTCAAAAGACAATTAATGACCAAATTCAATCTTTTGATAACAGCCTCTGTGCAAATAGTAGTACGGATAACACAAATGATTAAAAAATTCTTAATCACTAAATTAGATATGGCTCTCCCACTCCGATCTGGTTCTAATGCATAAATATTCTATCCAATTTAAAATATCTTATACTTTTTATGCAAATTCTTATACTTCGTAAGCTAATTATTATTTTACTATTATTCTTTCTCGAAACATCCCGCACCTCTGCCTCTTTGATATCAAGAGAAAGTTCCTCTTCTTTAACTGAACTGATGATCTCTCAAAAGTAAATTTAGAGCAGTCATTGTAACTACTAAAATGATGAAATAGGAGAATAAACAGGTTATAAACTTATAATGAAACAATGCAAAATAAGTTGTTCACTTATATAAAAAGAACAGTTGGAAAAAAAGAGAATTTGCCTATAATTTTAAAAATAAAATGTCATAAGGAGAGAAATATGCGCCTTGCAGTTGTTGGTGCTAATGGAAAAATGGGGCGAGAATTGATTACAGCTCTCCAATATAGGCAAGATGTAAAGCTGAGCGCTGCAATTGTACGCAAAGGATCACCTTTTATCGGAAAAGATGCTAGCATATTGATTGGTTCAAACTTACTTAAAATCCGCATCACTGATGATCTTGAAAATGCTTTTTCTAACGCAGAATGTATTTTAGACTTTTCTCAGCCACAAGCCAGCGTCGTCTATGCAGATTATGCCGCCAAAAAAGGTCTTATCCACATTATTGGAACGACTGGATTCAGCAAAAAAGAGGAAATGCAAATTGCCGCTTTTGCAAAACATACTACTATTGTCAAATCCGAGAATATGAGTCTCGGTATTAATCTTTTAGCTAATCTCGTTAAAAAAGCAGCTAAAGTATTAGAAGCTGACGATTTTGATATTGAAATTTATGAAATGCATCATGCCGAAAAAATTGATGCTCCCTCTGGCACAGCCCTTCTTCTCGGAAATGCAGCAGCTAAAGGACGCAATGTTACACTCAAAGATGTCAATATTAGCGAACACAATCGCTATACAAGCAAGCGTAAAAAAGGCACTATCGGTTTTACCTGCTCACGAGGTGGGACAGTTATTGGTGATCACAGTGTTACTTTTGCAGGTTTGAATGAACGCATCGTTCTTTCACACTTAGCGCAGGAACGTTCTATTTTTGCTAATGGTGCATTAAAAGCAGCATTATGGGCAAAAGAGCGCAAAAATGGTCTTTATTCAATGCTTGATGTTCTAGGATTAAAAGATTAATTTTCATAATCAACAATGATCACAGAAAGTTCACCATGGGACGTACGCTTGTATTAATTCGTCATGGACAAAGTGAATGGAATCTAACCAATCGCTTCACCGGCTGGAAAAATCCAGCTTTGACAGAAAAAGGTCATACAGAAGCAATAACAGCAGGAAAAAATCTAAAAGCAGCTGGATTTAAATTTGATATCGCTTATACATCTGCCTTACAGCGGGCGCAAAAAACTGCAGAACATATTTTAGAACAGCTAGGGCAATCAAACCTTCACTTGGTGAAAAATACAGCATTAAATGAACGCGATTATGGTGATTTATCCGGTTTAAATAAAGATGAAGCACGTCAAAAATGGGGAGACAAACAGGTGCATATTTGGCGTCGTTCTTATACCATTGCCCCTCCCAATGGAGAAAGCCTGCGTGATACCGGTGCACGCGTCTGGCCCTATTATCTTTATCATATTCAACCTCATGTTTTACGCTCTAAGACTGTTCTGGTCGTAGCACATGGCAATTCTCTTCGTGCTCTTATTATGATACTTGAAGGCCTAAATAATGAAGAAATCATGTCGCAAGAATTAGAAACTGGAATTCCTATTATTTACGAATTCAACACTGACTCAACAATTAAATCAAAAGAAATCATTGTACCTTAATTATTAAATCGAGATAGATACGAGCATTTTAAAGTAATGCTTTCCAAAACAGTTCCCCTCCATCACATAAAAATGCAAAACCTTACTTGGAAAATCCTGTAGCCATAATTCTCGAGCGATCAGCTTTGAATACTTTTTCTTTCTGGCATACCTCTTGGGCTCGCTTAATAATTTGCGTAACTCTCTTTGCTTTACTTACTGATATGCCGATACTTTCAGCAAGTACATTATAATTATTATCACCAATTGCTTTACGCTCGCTTTGTGAAAGACGAGATCCAACTTTACACATAAAATCTTGGAGATGTTTGCACAACAAAAAGTCAGAATTTAAGATTTCTATACTAATATTCCCTGACATACTTAAAATATCTTGTACCGTTTTGCAAGGCATTTTTACTACCTGTCCGCAACGTTCTTGTTCTAATGAATGCTCTTTAAGAATTCGTTTCCTAGAATGTAGAACGGCGCTTATATAACTATTAATTTTTTGATCGAGATAGAAAACATTCTTTTCAGTTTGTTGGTATTTTGGATCTGCTCTGCCTAACATTTTAGTACCTGAAGACTTTAAAATAGGTTTAGGCAAATCCGTAACAGCATATCTGACATTCTGTTCACCCGCGCTTGAACCTATATTAATCATATCCATATGTTCGTTCAACATTTCTGAATTGCCATAAATAAGTTTTGATAAACTTTTGATTTCTTTTCGACACTTTTGAACAAAGAAATCTTTTTGAATTTTTTCGATAATTTCTTCTTCGGTCAAAGAGGCTAGTCTTTCTTCTGGAATGAGAATGTTTTCACAATCTTTTGATATTGAAGCTGTAAAGGTAATACTATCACCGAGTTTTAATGTCTTTAATTTTTCTGGTGGAAGATAATCTTTTTTGCATAAAACATAACTATCTTTCACCATGAGCATAATAGAATCTAGACTACAACTTTTATAGAATCCCGTATAGGTTTCGCCTTCATTTGGCATTACAATAACTTTATCTCTAATATCTTCACCTTTAATATCACTTGTATATTGTATGAATTCTTTCAAAACACTCACTTTTTCTGGATTGGAAATATCCTCAAAAAGATGACGCAGAGGGGCTACATTGCCTTCATTATCACCGAATGATAACGCAGCACTACCGGCAAATTGCATACGTGCTTCTGTCACAACCGAGAAGTCAAGCTTATGACCTGCAGCCTCAGCGATTTTTTCAAAAAATATTCGTTGTGCGCATCCATTCCCAGCTACAAAAGGCTGTAAATTATGGAGAAATGCAAATGTTACTGATGCGTTATGAACAAATTCTTCACGCGATAAATTCCGCCAATTATTCTTCCTGGAAAGCTTTTGGTCGATTATTTTCAAACCTTCTTCAATTTTATCACTCCTTGCCAAGTAAGTGTTCGAGCCCGATATTCTTATTGACGATGGCGCCTCAGCAACTGTGCCATCTAAAAATTTAAATAAAAGATCGCGGGTATACCCAGCCTATTCAAATACATTATCATATAAACGTTTATGAATAAATTTTAGATAATCAGTATCAAACCATTCTGGAAGCGGTTCTTGTTTTAGATTCACAATTGCTTTTACTACATCATATGTACATCTCTTTTTAAAGGCTTCTGCATCTATTAATCCATATTTATTTTTCAGTACTGAAGAATTAGATCCATTATGATAGTTATAACCATAATATATTATCCCTTTCTCCAATAACTGCACTATATCAGTTATTTCTGATACAGAGGCATCCCCCATAGTGTTAAATTCCTCTAGGTTGCCCCCATGCTTTACATATTTTTCTAAAATCTTGATCGTCTTAGGCGGAGAGGAGAGGAATAGAAATCCCATCAGTCACATACATACCGTTGATGGAATCATTGGCTTCAAGGGCTTCTTGTAATTCTTGTTGCAAAAAAGAACTAAATTTAATACCGTCAACTGTTTTCATATCTTTATTTCATAAGTAATTTAAGAGTATATACTATTATCTTTCTCTTTTTTGAATTATTGTTAATATGTTTTTTTAAATCTAATTATTATATTTGATTATTATATTGCTTAAACAATATATTCGTAACAACTTTTGAATCAATTATTCTTTTTGTACATATATTAATTTCATCCGTAAAATTTTTAACAGTTTCCATTAATTGATAATTTTTATAATTACATTGACAAAATGTATTTAATAAGCTTAATATGAATTTCATTGTCCAAATGGCGGAATTGGTAGACGCGCAGATTTCAGGTATCTGTGCCACAAGGCGTGGAGGTTCGAATCCTCTTTTGGGCACTAAGTTCTTTTTATATAATATATTGATTCTATTGATATTTCTAATGTGAAAGAATAGGATTTTATATTTTCCTTTAATAACGTACTATAAATCAAGATTTCTTTTCGTTTTTATAACCTCTTTAATCTTTATGACTTGATCTTTTTGGACATGTTGCCACTCACACAACTGTTCACCATATTTTATGCTTCAAAACTTGTTTTGCTAGATTGATATTGATCAATTGAGATCTTTCTGATCTCAATACATTGGAGACCAATCAATAAAGAAGGACTCCTACTTGCACGCCTACTTAGCAAGATCAGAATGCACATCAGTATTTTTTATTAACTTCATTCTCCACCTTAAACCTGTTGTTGCTGTCTTTAAAGATTCCTGTATCTTCTATAGCACCCAGATTTTTTACTAAGCAGAAAAGCTTTTGCTAATAATCCAAACAAAGCAAAAAATGCGGCTATTGCCATCATTAGGTTTTTTAATCCACTGATTTCCATTTTGCTAAAAAATTGTCTATTAAATTGCTCTTACATCCTTATAAGCTTTAAGACAAGGACCTTCGACGCATTATGAAACAACCACAAAAGCTACACCGACAAAAAAGGCACCAATCTAACAATTATTCGAAATTGCTGTGCCAATATAAGTAAAGTGGTTCTTGAGGTTATCCATTCTTTCTATTGAGCGTTTAAAAACATTAAAACACCCATTTTTCACTTCTTTAAGAGCTTAATCCAGCAATAACAATGCCATAATTTTCTCCTAAGCTTTGTTCAGCACCATAAGAAGCCGATTTAAGAGCTGCTTCTTCATTAATTGTTATAGCAGAAACAAGCAATTCAAGAACCTAGGAATTGGTCCTTTGTTCTTATAGCATCCATTTGGGAACTAATTCATTGTTCTCTACTAAGCCTGTTTTCATAGCTTACTTACGTTTATGCAGTGGCAAATTCTCAAAAAAGCGATGTTTCAAAAAGCATTTTCACACGCTGTTCATCATTAAAAACTTTTATCACTTAATTCAAAATGAGTTCTAATAAAACCTACTAAGAAGGCCATTTTTCTTTTCAAGACAGAAAAGAAGATAATTAAAGATAAAATTTAAACACAATTTATGAAAATTTCTTCTTATTAAGGAAATTGATATTATATAGAAGTCATCAGATTTAACAAACAGTGCTAATAGTTCATTAAAAACTAAAGCAGATAACATTATTCAGAAATAATTTATTTAAGTATTTTTGATCATCTTAGTCAATAAATTGGAATGAGGTTACACATTCAAAATTTTTTATAAAAACATCTTGAACCAGGATATTGATTTTATCTCATTTCTTTTTAGGAAAAGAAAAAAGTGATATGTAGCATAATTTAGTCATATAGTGTTTTGATACTTAACTTCGGTTTTTACAGGGAGAATGGTTAATGCAGAGATTATTAAATGCAATAAAAAATGCTATTGGTTTACCTAACACTGAAGATAGCTTTAGCAATGCATCGCTAGAAAATATCATTACAGATTTAGAGAATGACATCGCTAATAATTATTGGCACAATAGAGTGTACGCAGAAAGAGATTTTAAAATGATGCCTGCCTTGGTAAAGCAAGCAAACGATAAATATCCAGAGATGAATCTCAAATTGATTAAAGAACCTATAGACTTCGTTTCATCATTCAAAAAAACAATTAAGAAAGGGATTCAGTCTTCTAGATATATAGTTAGCGCAGGAGGTGATTATCAATCGCATTTTGGAGTAGTTGATCATCAAACTCTCAATAACAAAATATCCCTAATATTATTTGAACCTGCAAGATTTGATCTTACAAAACCAGCGATTCTAGGAGCGAAAATGCAAATAATCATGGAAACTCGATTATCTCATTGTTATTTTTCTATGGCGGAAATGGATATTCAACGAAGTATATCTGAATGTGGAATTTTTAGTTTAGCTATCGCAAAAAAACTTTATCGTCAATCTGATAAATTAGAAAAATTACATATAGATAATATTAAAGGTGATCAATGGGATAGGGGAATCCATTTATCTTATAATCTTTTGGATAAATATCTTCCAGTCAGCTTTTATAAACACACGCAAGGTATGAGACGTATCAAAGAGTACATAGAAAAAAATCCAGGGTCTGAAGATGAAATTGTTAACAAAAAAAATCAAACCATTGTTGAGAGATTTGAAGAAAATTTGGTTATATTACCATCTAAAAGTATATCTGTCTCAATACACAAGAAAAGAGTTTCTGAATATAAATCTCTAATGAGATGACGATATCATTTTTTAATGTTGTTGGTTAATGTTAATTAGAGCCATACATTATTGATGTGTGTAATTTATTGGGTTTAGTGGTTTTGTGTACTTTTTAAAATTTATAATATACTAACAAATATTATAAATTAAAGATAGTAAGTGTACTCTTTTAAATGTTTAAATGTTTTCTCTGAAGAGAAATACTCTATGCTGATACAATTGACATAAAATAGTTATATAGTTATGAGGAGTGATTTTTTTATATATTCCCTTTATTTATTTTCCAAGTGATATCTCTATAAATTTGATAATTGACCTCCAAAAGACTTTTCCACTACATGTAAATCACTCAAATGAATGCGAAAATTTCTTTATTTAATACGCCTTTCTTGAATATGCGCTAATAATTCTAATGTTGAATTATCATGGTTGTTATTTTTATTTTCCCCACAAATCATTGGTAATAATTCATTTGCTAGCTCTTTGCCAAACTCAACACCCCATTGATCAAATGGATTAATATTCATCAAAATACCTTCAACAAAAATACGATGCTCATAAAGTGCAATTAAACGACCAAGCGTAAAAGGCGTCAATAGATCTTGGAGTAATATAATATTGGGTCGGTTTCCTTTACAACTTTTATGAAGCGCTAAATTATCTAATTCAGTATCGTCAACTCCATGAATAGTATGTCGTACTTCTTCAATATTACGGCCCCTCATCAAAGCTTCTGACTGTGCTAAACAATTAGCCACCAGCATATCATGCATATGACATAAATTTGGTTCATGCCCTTTTACAAATAGAATAAATTCTACAGGGACAATATCTGTTCCTTGATGTAAGAATTGAAAAAAAGCATGTTGTCCATTTGTTCCTGAAGAACCCCAAACAACCGGCCCACTTGGAAAATTCATTGGCTTACCATCCAAAAAAACTTGTTTGCCATTTGATTCCATATCAAGCTGCTGTAAATAAGCTGGAAAACGCTCTAAACGCTGCGCGTAAGGAATAACAGCACGCGATGTATAACCACAAATAATACGATGCCAGAATCCTAAAAGAGCAAACCGAATAGGAATATTCTGATGCAAAGGTGCACTCTTAAAATGTTGATCCATCTGCTGAGCACCTTTGAGAAATTGACGAAAATTCTGACCACCTATTGCCAACATAATAACAAGACCAATTGCTGACCAAACTGAATAACGTCCCCCTACCCAATCCCAAAATCTAAAAATTTTTGATGAATCTATACCAAATTCTATTACTTTATCGACTTTACTTGATACGGCAACAAAATGCGTTCTTATTGCTTCCTCGCCTAAATGCGCACTGATCCACTGACGCGCAACACGAGCATTAACCATTGTTTCAATAGTAGTAAAAGTTTTAGAAGCAATAACAAATAAGGTTGTTGCTGGATTTAAATCAGCAAGAATGTCAGAAATATGTGCACTATCAACGTTAGAGACAAAATGGCAACGCGGACCATCATGATAGGGCTTCAAGGCGTTAGTAACCATTGCAGGCCCAAGATCAGAACCCCCAATACCGATATTCACAATATCAAGTATCCTCTCACCACTGCTTCCCTCATAGCTACCATCGCGAACCATTTCAGAAAATATTTCCATATGGGCAAAAACAGCCTGAATATCTCGAACGATATCACGTCCGTCTAACATAAAAATTTCATCAACAGAAAAACGTAATGCAACATGAAGAGCTGAGCGTTTTTCAGTAGTATTAATAACTTCACCAGAAAACATCGCTTTACACCAGCCTAATACATCTGCCGCAACAGCAAGATTATCCAAAAGTTGCAACGTATTAAATGTCACACCGCATTTCGAAAAATCAAAAAGAAGATCATCAAGCTTTAGAGAAAAACGAGAAAAACGTTGTGCATCTTTTGCAAAGTGTTGACGAATATCACAAACTCCATCTTTTATAAGATGCTGTTTTAATGCCTTCAAAACTTGCTCAAAAGCTCTTTCATTACGAATTATCAATTATATCTCCATAACCATTGATAATAGAGTTTTAAACATCAATGATAACAAAACAGAGAACTATCCAACTTATTTAATTCATTCTCATTGCTAACTCACAAAATAAAGCAATAAAAACGAAAAAGATAAGATATTACAATGATATCTTTTAAATAAAAACTTAAAAAATCTATTAGTCTTTTATTTAAGAAAAGTCATTCAATTTGGCGAGTTCTTTTTTTAAACACATCTCTTCTTCTGCTTTTGGTTGTACAAAACGTCCCAGTAAGAGATAAACAACTGGTGTCACATAAAGAGTAAAAACCGTTGCTAGGCCTAAACCACCAAAAATAACCCACCCTAAAGCTATACGTGCTTCTGCACCAGCACCTTTTGCTAAAACTAAAGGAATTCCTCCTAAGATAGCGCAAATCATCGTCATACACACTGGACGAAGACGAATATTCGCTGCGTCTTCTACAGCTTCACGCACGCTTTTACCTTGATTACGTAACTGATCTGCAAATTCAACAATCAGAATACCATTTTTGGCCATAACTCCAACCAATAAAATCAAACCAATTTGACTATAAATATTCAGACTAACACCGCTAAAAAGCATAGCAATTACAGCACAACCGATTCCTAAGGGTACAGTAGCCATTATAATAAAACCTGAAACAAAACTCTCAAACTGCGCAGCTAAAACTAATAAAATAATCACAAAAGCAATACCAAAAACAATCATAAAACTAGAAGATGTTTCACCAAGTGTCGCAGCTTCCCCCAAAGGAACAATATAATTTCCTTCCAATAATAAAGGAGAAGCAATATCCTTTATAATTTGATACGCATTTCCTAAAGAAACACCTGAAGCAAGACCGGCACTTAAAACAACAGCACTCATACGTTTTTCCCGTTTCAACTGAGGTGCAATAGCTTTTTCATGCAAATCTGCAATAGCCGATAAAGGAACATATTTATCATCTGTAGTTTTAAAAAAGACATTCTCCAAATCAGCAGGATTATTAATAGGATTCTTACGTGATGTTAATTTAACATTATAAGAATGGTCATCTATATAAATGGAACCAATTTTTCTTCCATCTAAGATTGCTTGTAGCGTATTACTCAAATTGGTGATATCAATACCTAAATTAGAAGCTTTCTCTCGATCAATTTCAATAAAAAATTGTGGTTGTGTTGCATCTACCGTAAGCCGTGGACGAACGAAACGTGCATCAAGCTGCAAAAGCTTAATAAGTTCACCAGCAGTGGATTCTAATTTTGTATAATTATCCCCAAGGATTGCAAATTGTAATCCTTGACCAGTTTCTCGGATTCCTAATGAATTACCTTGGGCTGCAAATACAAGTACTGCCGGAAATTCCTTAACCTTCCTATTAATATCTTCCACAATTTCTTGCTGACTCCGAGAACGCTGATCCCAAGATGAAAGCAACAAAACAAGAAAAGCACTATTAGGTGAACCACCAATTCCAGCAATAGAGTAACTATTAATAATCTCACCAGAATCGCGCAAAGGCTCTAAGCTCGCTTCAATCTGTTTCACCTGCTCATTCAAATATTGCACTGAAATCCCTTGTGGCCCATTAATCACCAGAAGGATAACTGCCCTATCTTCTTCTGGCGTTAGCTCCTGTTGTAACTTCATATAGCCTCCAAAACAAAAACCTGCAAAAATAAGGGAAACCAATATAACAGTCCAAGGGCGTTCTAAACATTTATGTAAACTATAAGCATAACTTCTGCTAAAAAAAGTACCCCATTTATCTAAAAGAACAAAATAATGTGTTCCTCCTCCACTGTCTTCAACATATTTTCTAAGAAAGCGTGAAGCAAGCATGGGACAAAGTGTCAAAGCAACGACTGAAGAAAGCAAAATAGAAATAGCTAAGACAAAACCGAATTCTTTAAAAAGTCCCCCAACCTGCCCAGGAAGAAAAGAAATAGGTACAAAAACAGCAACCAAAGTCAATGTCGTTGCTAAAACAGCAAAAAATACTTCTCGCGTTCCTACTACTGCTGCTGATCGAGATCCTAATCCCATATTACGCCATCGAACAATATTTTCAAGAACAACAATTGCATCATCTACAACAAGGCCCGTCGCCAAAACAATTCCTAAAAACGTCAGAATATTCAATGAAAAATCTGCAAGATAAATCGCTGCAATTGTCCCGATAAGAGCAACTGGAATAGACAAAACAGGAATAAGTGTTACACGAATATCTCTAAGAAAAAGAAAAATAACCAAAATAACACTCAATATAGCGATAACTAAGGTAATCTTAACTTCATGAAGAGCACTTTTAATAAAAATAGCATCATCACTAAGAATACTTATATCCACAGAAGGAGGCAGAACAATTTTAAGATTTTCAAGAACCGCGCGAATACCTTCAGAAATATCAAGAGTATTAGATTGCGCCTTACGCACAATCCCCATCCCTATCCCTGTCTTCCCATTAATACGAAGAATAACTGTTTCTACATCAGGGGATAAAGTGACATGAGCAACATCTCCAAGTCGCACATGAGGTTTTAAAACAACCTGTTCAAAAGCTTCAGGCGTTGTCAAACGAGCAGTAGCACGTACAATTAAAGTTTGTATAGAATTGCGCAATGATCCTACAGGAGCATCAGTTGTCATATCAGCAAGAACACGCGAAATATCTGCAACAGTCAATCCATAGCTAGCAAGCTTAACTTGATCAACATCAATCTGAAAAATCTTCGTACGAGCATTATCAACTTGTACATCACCAACACCATCAACAGCAGAAAGCACATCAACAATTTGATCATTTACAACCGTTGTTAAATCATCAATACTCATTGTTGGTGAAGTCACAACTAAATACATCATTGAAGCAGCATTTGAATCTGCTTTAATAATCAAAGGTGAATCTGCATCTTTGGGGAGAGAATATGCAATACGAGAAATGGCATCACGAATGTCAGATGCTGCAACATTTAAATCGACACCAACATTAAAATTAATTTGCACACGGGAACGACCAAAAGAGGAAGTTGAAGAAATCGTTTTAACTCCTGAAACACGAGCAACAGCATCTTCTATAACTTTCGTAACCTCACGATCAATTGTTTCTGCCGATGCACCAGAAAAAATTGTCATAATCGTCGTTACTGGAGTATCAACGTCTGGCAATTCACGTACATCAACATTCATCCATGCAGCAAATCCTGCAATCATGATCATAGCATTCACAACAAAAGTGAAAACTGGTCTCCGAATAAACAATGCGATCATACCGCCTTGCTCTGGCTGTATTATAGACTGTTTTGTCTTAAACTCTTGACTCATTATAATACATCCCGCTCATTCATCACCGATAATTACTGTTGAGGCCCCTTTGAAACTTCAACAATGACACTCCTACCTGGATAAAGCGTTTGTACTCCCTGAATAACAACTTGAGCATCATTTTCTAGAAAAGCCTTCACAAACACTTTATCTGTTTTATGCTTAATAATCGATACTGGAGTACGTTCTACTTTATCTTCTTTTACACACCATACAAACGACCCGTTACTATCCCATTGAATAGCAAGAGGATTAACAACAGGAAATAAGCCAATATCGAATTGAAATGTAACAGAAAAAGACATACCAGACATAAGTGTATCTTTTTCATTTTTGATCTCAACTTGAACGTGAAATGTACGACTTGCAACATCAACTATATTATCAATCGCATAAATATGGCCAATAAAAGTTTCACTAGACTGAGTTGTTAAAGTTACAGCTACTTTATCTCCTTTGCTAATACGTGATGCATATCGTTCAGGCACCCATATATCAATCAAAATGCGCTCTCTATTTTCAATACGACCTATTTCAGTATTAAGAGCAACGGCGTTCCCTACATCAATAGGTAAAATACCAACAATTCCACTAATTGGTGTACGAATTGTTCGTCGATCAAGTGCTAATTCAGCATCACGCAAAGCTAAATTTGCATTATCTAACTCTAAGCGTGCCGTGAGTTCTTGCACTTCTGTTGCTGTATTAGTAGCACGTAACTTAAGAATACGAGAAAGTGTTAAAGCACTATTATCACGTTGTACCTTTGCTCTTGCAGCCGCTATTTCTTCCTTTTTAGAATCAAGTTTTGCAATCAAATCACCAGCTTGCACCTTTTCTCCAGCTGATACAAAAAGTTTATCAACAACACCTGCTGACCAGGGAGTTAATCCTACCGTTGCAATAGCTCTTCCGTTGCCAATTACATTGAGCCTTTCAGAAAATTTTTTAACCTTAACAGAATCAACAATAACTTTCGCTGCCGGCATACCTGTTGATGATTTTAATGTTTTATGCGACACATTTTTTGTTTGATCCACTGCACGAATAGAGTTTTCTGAACTATGTTTTGACTTACAATAAGAAAAAATCAAAACGAAAGCTAAAAGTACAAATGGAACAGTCTTTTTCAACAACCCCATAGCTCTTCCTTGATTTATAATAAATATGCACATCTGTATGAAATAATTTTATGCAATATTAAAGTTTTATATAAAACCAAATTGCAGATAGTATCTCTTAAACTCTCATCACAAAAACCTATCTCATTTATACTTGACTATCTTTCGTAGATCAGACCGTCAAGTTAACTATCGTTCATATTGAAATTTTACTATAACAAACACAATGATATAAGAACTATGCAGAGACTTTATAGTAAATAGTAATCCCAAAATTACAACAGTACTTAAACAACATGTAATGGATCAACAGATAAAAATCTTTATTTTACCAAGTTTCACTTGTAATTCACTAACGAAACGATTAAGAACCCTATATCCTAACGATACGAAAAACTGAATACGCACCCGTAGCTCAGCTGGATAGAGCACCAGACTACGAATCTGGGGGTCAGGAGTTCGAATCTCTTCGGGTGCGCCAATAGAGTTTTATACTCATAAGATATTGATTTTATTTATATTTTTTGATAATTAGGAACAGTATAATAAAGGTACGAAAACAGGATTTTACATTTTCCTTTAACAGTACGCTATAAATCAAGATTTCTTTCTGGATTGTCTTTTTATTTTTGTAAGCTCTATATTTGTAATTTTTTTGGATACCGCTATTTTTACAAATTCAACACTAACTTAACAATTCAATGAAAAAAAATTATTATAACTTAAATTATTAAAATCGAGATAGACACAAGTATCTTAAACTAATACTATTCACAGACAATTCATCCCTGAATATAAAAAAAGATATAAAACCTTACATTTTTAACGAGTCATACCCATCGTTCTCGACTTATGAATTTTGTATTTTCTGGTTAACTGTCTTGCTATCTGAACTTTCTGAACAATTTCTGCAATTTTTTGTGCCTTACTCATTGATATGCCAACGCTCCTAGCGAGTTTCTCATAATGATTCCCATCAAGTGCTTGATGCTCTCTTGGCGAAAGACGAATTTTGACTTTATTCAAAAGATCTTCGATATCTTTGTTCAGCGAAGGATTGTCATTTAACGCTTTTATTCGATCTTCTTTTGGCAAATTAATAATATCTTGCAATGCCTGGCTAGGCATTTCTACTACTTGTTGGCAACGTTCTTGTTCTTTTTGATATTCTTGAAGAATTTTTTCTCTAGTAGCGATTACAGTACTTATGTAACTATCAACTTCCTGAACAAGCTTAAAGTAATTCGCCTGAGCTCTTCTGCGTTTTGGACTTCTTATACGCAATATTACTGTACCTGCAAGCTTAGAAGTATATTTAGAAAAATCCACAATCTGTTTGACATGCTGTTTACCCAAACGTGAATCTATATTAATCAGACTTATATCTTTGTTCAATATTTTCGAGTCCCCATAGACACGTTTTGATAAACGCTCGATTTTTTCTCGACTCGTTTGGACAGAAGCATTTTTTACAATTCTTGCGACAATTTTTTTTTCCGTCAAAGGAGCTAATTTTTCTCCTGGGATCAGTATGTTCTCAAAATTGTCTCGCATTGAAGCTGTAAAAGTAAGCTCTTTACCAAACCGTAATTTCTTTAATGTTTCTGGCGCAAAATAATCTTTTTTGCATACAAAGTAATTATCCTTCACCATAAACATAATGAAATCTGGGCTACAATCTTCATAGATTCCTGTATAGGTACTGCCTTCATTTGGCAGGACAAAAATCTTATTTTTCATCTCTACGTATTTGATAACATTCGTATCTCGCATGTGTATCATAAATTCCTTTAAAATACGTACTTTTTCTGGATTGGAAATATCTTCAAAAAGATGGTGCATAGGAGTTATATCACCTATATCGTTGCCATCACTTGGTAATGCAGCATGACAAGCAAATCGCATGCGTTTTTCTGTCACAACTGAGAAATCAAGCTTATGTCCCGCAGCCTCGGCCATTTTTTCAAAAAATATTCGTTGTGTGCATTCACTTCCAGCCTGAAAAGGATATAAATTATTGAGCAAGGCAAATATTGTTGATGCTTCATGAATAAATTCTTCACGTGATAGACCTCGCAAATTATTCTTCTCGGCAAGCATTTGATCAATTCTTTTTAAACCGTCTTTAATTTCATTATTGATCAGTGCTGTGCCATCTGAAAATTTAAATGGAAGCTCGTGGGTAAAACCAGCCCATTCAAACATCTTCTCAAACAAACATTTATGAAGATATTTTAGATAATCTGAAAATTTAAATGGAGGCTCGCGGATACAACCAGCCCCTTCAAACGTCTTCTCAAACAGACATTTATGAAGATATTTTAGATAAGAGGAATCAAACTTTTCCGGCAACGGTTCTTCTTTTAGATTAACGATCGCTTGTATTATATCATGTGCACATATCCTCTCAAAAGCCTTACCTTCCATTCCATATTTATTCTTCAGCGTTCGGCTATTATTATAAGCATAACCATTAGAGGACTGTAAGGTATTACTGTTTATCTTTACTTTCCGCGCATTTAATCTCACATCATTATTCTTTAGTCCAGCATTATCCATCAAATTATTAAATTGTTCGAGTGAATAACCCTTGCGCGCATATTTTCTCACAATTTCGAGTGTTTCATAAGAAATAAATAACCCATCAAGCATATACAAACTGATGGCCGCATCAAACGCTTCGTGGAATTTTTGTGGTTGTTTTTGCAAAAAAGATATAGAATTAGGAGTTGAATCTTTTTCCATACATTTTTTCTAGCTCTAATCAAATTGTGTAAGAATTATTTATCATTATCATAATAAAAATATGTATATTCTTTTGATTATTATCAATATGCTGTTTATTGTGATAATATATAAATGTTATGTTGTTTAAACACAATATTTAGTAAAAACTTTATTCTAAAATATTTCTATATATATATTTATAATAGTGATGTTTATTCACTTAATTATTATATATTAAAATAATTTATGATGAAATCATGAGATAAAGTTGTTGTTTTTCATCGATTACGTAGAGATGAATTTTGATATAATGAATGCCTTGGTAAAAGATGAAGCTTCGATTTACTGAAATACCGGTAGCTGCGCTGCTTAACCACAAAAACAATTAATGACCAGTTTTAATCTTCCAGATATATTAGTGTTCATTTCGGAATAGTTGATCATCAAACTATCGATAACAAGACATCCCTGATATTGTTTGAGCTTGCACAATGCGATTATATGCGACCGGATCTAAAATTAATAACAAAACTGACCATACTTTTGAGAGAGGCAACATATTAGCAAGTAATAGCAAAAAATAGAGTTTTTGAAAAGCAATATAGACAAATACCCTATTTATATGATAAGTATCTTGTGCTATATACTCTTTTTACTCAACAGTTTAAAGAAAGTTAGGTTTTAACCTATTTATTTTTAATATTGAAACAAAGCAGGATAAGCTGTGCAGGTACTCGTTCGTGATAATAATGTTGATCAAGCACTACGTGCATTGAAAAAAAAGATGCAACGTGAAGGTATCTTCCGTGAAATGAAAATGCGTGGATACTATGAAAAGCCGTCAGAAAAACGGGCTCGTGAAAAAGCTGAAGCTATTCGTCGCACACATAAGCTTGCTCGTAAACATGCACAAAGAGAAGGGCTTATTAGTGGTGGTCGCACTTTTCCTGTGCGGTAATATAGTCGTCTAACCTAGAATATGAATAGAGGGGAAAGTTTTTGTGTGTTTTTTTATGTGAAATTATTTTATCTTACGGTTAAGTATATTAAAATACTTTGATTATTTTTTGGTATTTCATTAAATTAATAAAGTAGATTCAACAGTAAAAATAGTTGTGGGGAGGGTGTTTTTTGTGGCTTTTTCATTGATAAAGCTGCATTTTCCTGTTTTTCCACAATAACGTTACACTTATAGGATTCGAATTATTCGAATATAAGGTTGTGTTAAAACTAAATACTAAATGATAAACAGCAATTAAAGTATGTGCATTATTAAAGAAGATTTTTTTATTTTAAACAATTCAGTAAGTATATTCTAAAAATACTCGATCCACAGATTTACCCCAAATAGAATGATAGTTAGATAAAAGTTTATCAGCATTTGTTTGCCCTATTGCTACAACTTCTTCCAAAGGAGTCAGAAAATCTGTCTCATCAAAACCACCAGTATCATACTGCTGACGATTTTTTAAACCTTTACGTGAAATAGCAAGGACTTGACGTGCTAATTCTAAAATCATAGTTTGACGGAAAGGTGTTTTTAACCCTTCTTTAGCAACACGTGTATGCATTTCTAAAACTTCTTCAAAACACCAATCTTTTGTCAAAGCCTCCGCTTCATTGAGTGCCTCACTATCATAAAGAAGACCAACCCAAAAAGCAGATAATGCACAGATATGCTGCAAAGAACCACCATCAGCACCTCTCATTTCCAAAAAGCGTTTTAACCGCACTTCTGGAAATAAAGTCGATAAATGATTAGTCCAATCTCCCATAGCTGGTGTTGAATCTGCAATTTGCCTTCTCAAGGCTCCATTCATAAATTGGCGAAAAGTTATATGCGTACAATCATAATAATGTCCATCACGCACAACGAAATACATTGGTACATCAAGTGCCCATTCAACGTAATCAGAAAAACCAAAACGCTCAGAAAATACGAATGGAAGTATTCCTGTTCTTTGATTGTCAGTATTGCGCCAAACGTGAGAGCGCCAAGACAAAAAACCATTTGGCTTCCCCTCAGTAAAAGGCGAACTGGCAAATAATGCTGTTGCAATAGATTGTAATTTCATTGATACTTGCATTTTCCGTCGCATATCAGTTTCAGATGAGAAATCAAGATTAACCTGAATGGTCGCTGTCCTATACATCATATCAACGCCGTTATGACCAACTTTTGGCATATAATTGGTCATAATTTGATAACGTGACTTGGGCATTCTCGGTGTTTCATCCAATGTCCATTTTGGGCTAGCCCCCATACCTAAAAAACAAATACCTAGCGGCTGTGAAACTTTTTTGAGGAGTTCTAAATGCGCCATAACTTCACAGTAAGTATTGCCAATTGTTTTCAGTGGTGCCCCAGATAATTCGAACTGCCCCCCAGGTTCTAAAGAAATAGCACCTTGATCTACTGATCCTAGGAGCCCAATAATATTCCCCTCATCTAAAACAGCTTTCCATCCTAAAACTTCTTGCATTTTTTCCAATAACACTCGTATTCCTTTTGTACCTTCATATGGAACAGGACGGAAACCATCTACATAAAACGGAAACTTTTCGTGTTCTGTACCGATACACCAGTCATCCTCTGCTTTACAGCCCTCTTCGAAATAACCAACTAAAGAATCTAAGTTGTTAATTTCACTTTCATCAGTTGTATCAAGCGCCATCAATTATTTTATCCTACTATTAAGTGTATTATTAAAATGAATTGTTTTGGATGATATTGCAAGCCTCTTAATCAATTGGCCAATCCCCTATATAGCATTAACAAGAGCTAATGCAGCAACAGCTGCAGTATCAGCACGCAAAATGCGCGGACCTAATGACACAGAAAATACAAAAGGATATTTCTTTAAAAAAACTCGCTCCTCTTCACTAAACCCACCTTCTGGTCCAATAAGAACACCCAACGGAGTTGTTCTATGCTTTTTAAAAAGAGGAATCGTATTATACGATTCGCTTAACTCGTCACAAAAAAACAAAGCATGCGTTTCATCCCAATTTTCTAAAAATGTCTTTAATGGTACAGCAGGGGCGCATTTTGGCAAAGATAAAATACCACATTGTTCAGCAGCTTCTATAATATTAGCCTCTATACGAGCCATATTGATACGCGTGACTTGTGTATAATGTGTTATAATAGGATGCAAAACAGAGGCCCCCATTTCTACAGCTTTTTGTATCATATAATCCAAACGCATATATTTAAGGGGAGCAAAACAATAAAAAAGATCTGAACTTTTTGTCTGCAATCTTTCCTGATTAATAAGACGAACCACCACAAATTTTTTCTTAATAAAAGTAAGCTTGGCAAGCCACTCGCCATCCTGTCCATTAAAAAGCAAAATTTTAGCGCCTTCTTTCATGCGCAAAACATGCATAAGATAAGAAGCTTGTTGACCCTCTATTACTATTTCTTTGTTTAAAGCTAGTAATTGCCGAACAAATAGTCTTTTCAATTTATAATTTACACGCATAAAAAGTTTGTGCCAGAGCTTTTTAAAATGGTCAAGAGAATGGTAATCAGCACGAAAAATACAATCTATAAAACTAAATTATAAAAGGCGATAGAATTTTTTTACTTTTATAAGATATACTTGGAACAATTAGAATGCTAAATGATTCTGTTTTCATAAAAATTTATCATTAATAATACACATCATTGCACTCAATAGATTATCTTGTAATTGGAGAAAAATATGTCTTTTAAAAAAGCTACAGTTATCACTATTATTACAATTCTAGGCTTTATTTTGGTTACTGTAGGAATTGGATCAGTTGGAGCAAATGAAAAGCGTGTAATTATCCACGATGGCTACGGTATTTCTACTCACTTCAATACACATACACCAGCATAAATACATACACGTCAGCATATTTTTAAAATTTTATATAAAATAATATTTTCTAAAAACTCTCTGCATTACCACTAATAGTGAAAAGCAAAATGTTAGTTTTCAGTGATATTTTTTTTCACAAAAAAATTGCCGAAAACTTTCTCAGCAGGACTGAATGAAAAAACCAAAGGTTGTACAAGACTATTAGTGAGACACTCAATATCTTTGCATATAGTCTCTGAACGATTATTCTTCTGCAATTTTGCTCGTAATATCAAATCATTCCGCTCACCCTTAGTAACAAAAGTTTCTATTGCTTTATGAACAGACAAATTCCAATCCGCAGTATGCATTAATGCTTCTGTCACGGATATTACACCATCTGAAAGTTTCGCTTTAATATTCAAACGATCAAAATCTGTTGAAAGCTTCTGATTATTCATTAAAAGAAACTGTTCATTTTCTGAAAGTTTACTCTGCAAATCATTTAGATTATACCCCACCAATCGACCAGAAGACATATTCAATGTTAACTGTCCTTGCATCTGAGTAAGAATTTTTGACCAACAATTAGGAAACATCTGCATTGTCATAATGAAGTTGGTTTTTGCCTGTAAAAGCGGAGAAAGTCCTAAAGCTAATGAAATAGCCTGTACGTCAACAGAAGTACCTGAAGCACTTCCTTTAATATTTGCTCTTTTGCCATCTGGAATAATCTGAATATTGCTCTGAATAGAACCACCAAAAATATTCACGTTTCCAAGATCAAAAATGCCATGTCCATTTTTAATTTGTATTGCTGCTGCCAAATCAGTCAATCCAATATCACCTATTTTTGCTTGTGGTGCTGAAAGGCGTATGTCCAATCCTATACGGTTTAAAAAAGCTACATCAAAAAACTCATTTTCCTTTTCAGAACAAAAAAATAACGATTTCAAAATATTAAAATCAAGCTTATCAAAACCTAAAGATCCAATGAGAACAGGTACATGATTTTTAAAATCAAATTCCAAAGCTCCACGTGCGTTTGCTGTACCGATTGTAAATATAATATTGTTCATTCGAATACGTGCCGGCTGTGCTAAAAAATGAGATTCCCATACAATAGGTATCTTCAACCCATTCCCCCAAAACTGATTACCACCAATCCACGCGACTGTCTGATCCCACCCAGGGAAACGCAGTGAAAGTTTCCCGTCAAAAATATAATATTCAGATAACTGTGCTTGTCCTTTAAATGTTATACCACCACGCACGGAATTGAAACTCACCTTAAGTGAGCTTTTCCCTCCTGCTAAAAGAAACAAAGCTTGATCAGCGTTAATTAATAATTCCGTTAACTCTCCATGCCAACGGGCTTTTGCGCGAAACTGCACTGCCTGTGTTAATCCAGGCCAATCTATCGATGCATTTAATCCTGTTATTTTTTCCATTACATCAGAAATACCATCACGATATATCAGTGTACCATTTTCAATAACAATACGCCCAAAAGGTTGATTTAAAAGGCTTGCTACATCTGGATTATCAGGATTATGCTTAATAATCTCACGAGCACTCTGTATTGCCAAACCTAATGCACCTTGCGACCGCAAAAGTGTATCAAAAAAATCAGATATCGTTTTAACAGGTTTATCCATAACAAATTTTGGGTACATAACTCGTGTTTCTGAAAAAGAAATATGTCCCCCAAGGAGAGAAACCAAAGAAAGATCAACTTCAATCGATTCTACTTCCATTAAAGGTGCAATACTTTCAATTTTTGGTGTTAAAGTAACTCCTGAAAGAAATGCTTTGGGATAAGGAAAAATTTTTAATCTTGGAGGATCGCGTAACTGAACATTATAGCCAGTCCATACACTTAAATCCTGTGCTAAACGGATACGAATCGCATCTGTTGATACAATATAGGGAAAAATAATAACTGCAGCCCCACCTAAAGAAACAATTGCGATAAAAATTCCACTTAAAAATTTTATTATTTTAATGCACACAATTTTACTCTAAGCTCTCATCCTTATCACAAACTAAAATCAAATAAAATAAAAGTTCAGAAAGGTTTTTACACTCTTGAAATCTCTTATATATATTAACAGTTCAATTATTTCCATTTTTATCGAAATTTCATTGGAACAGAAATATTATTACCTTTTTATCAAACATTCATTTTAACTGCCTTCACAGTGTTAAAAAACATAAGAACCATTTAACCACCTTTTTTATTCTAACTTAAACATTGCTATAAAACTCTATTTTATTATCAGCAAATGCTTTATATAAAAGCCAAAAAGCCTTACCGAAAGGACTCCTCTTATGGATAACATTATTGACGGCAAACAACTTGCCGAAGACATTCTTGTTAAAGTTAAAAATGAAACAAAAAAACTCCACAAAAATCATACAATACAACCTGGCATTGCTGTTATTATTGTAGGAGATGATCCTGCAAGCCAAATTTATGTTTCATCAAAAAGTAAAAAAGCTGAAGAATGTGGCTTCCTTTCAATCAAACATGTAATGTCCAAAGAAACACAAGAAAAAGAACTCCTTAAGCTTATCGAAACATTAAATTCTGATCCTAAAATTCATGGTATTTTGGTGCAACTTCCTCTCCCTGCTCATATCAATACAAATAATATAACACAAACTATCGCTGTCCACAAAGACGTTGATGGTTTTCACTATATAAATATAGGAAAACTTACAGCAAACGTCTTCGAAGACACAATCATTCCTTGCACACCAGCTGGTGTCATGATGATGATCCAACAAAAATGTGGCAAAGATTTATCCGGTCTTGATGCTGTCATCGTTGGACGATCTAATATTGTTGGTAAACCCATGGCAGCCCTCTTAACAGCAGCCAACGCCACAGTAACGATTGCTCATAGTCGTACCCGTGATCTTGATGAAGTATGCCGCAGCGCTGATATTTTAGTAGTGGCTGTCGGTCGTCCAAAAATGATCAAAAAGGGATGGGTTAAAACAGGAGCTATTGTTATAGATGTTGGTATTAATCGAATTGCAACATCAGGAAAAAATACAACAAAATCGCATATTGTTGGCGATGTTGATTTCGAAGAAGTTAGGGAAAAAGCTAGCGCTATCACTCCTGTGCCAGGAGGTGTTGGTCCTATGACTATTGCCATGCTTATGGTCAATACGCTTAAAGCCGCCGCCCGAGCGCATAAATTACCTGTACCAGAATTCTAAAGATTTTATGCACTTTTATTACATGAATAATAAATTATTTCTTTTATATTCTAATAACACCTAATAAAAAATATTTCTTGAGCTGCGCAGCGCAGTGTGCTGATCAAAACAATAACAGCGCGCGTGTCCAGTGCTATATCCATTATTTAAAAGGTCTAGCAATGTGATTGTTGCGATGTTCAATTACCTTATTCCTTAATTAAATAATCATATAAGCATCAAAACAAACTGCATTACTACCTGCACCAACACAACAGAAGCATCATCAAGAGTATTTAATGCTATATAGATAGCTGCAGATATTTTGTTTAATGCTTTGAATATACAATTTCTGCAATTAAAACCTCCCAATTAGCACCTCCATCAGCAATTCACTTGGAGCAGTTTTCTTATATCTTTGCATCTTAAGCTAGATAAGATTTCAATGCTGGCACACAAAATACTTACAAACTCTTTGCGTAACCGTAGAAATTGTCTTTAAAAAAGTCTCTCAATTTCTTATTCATTTGCACATTTAATTATCAGAAAGAGCATTACATTTTCAAGATACTTTCATTATTTTTTCGCCTCTTATATTTCATTTTCTGCAGGCGACCAATAAACTTGAACCAGATGGTGTGCGTGATGCAAAACTGCTCTGATAGGAATTTCCATTTCAGATCCATTTCGACAAGCTTCTTCGAAACAAGCGTATTTTTGAGATCCTTCAAAATGAAGAGCGATAAAACGAGACTGAATTATAACTGGCAAAGTCAACGTCAATCTTGGCTCAGCAGCACTCCTAGCATAAATAGGTAAAACAAGTGCTTGTGATTGGAGATCAAGTGCTTGCTCCAAACGGTCACTATCTGGAAAAAAAGAAGCAGTATGTCCATCAATACCCATTCCTAAAACAGTAACGTCAAAAGGCATAGGCAAAGTATTTACGCGATTAGCAGCTGAAAAAGCCGCAAGTTCAGCAGTCACTGCTTTATGATAAAGTCCTACAAAACGTGCTTTAGCAGCAAAATTTTGTAATAAATGGCGCCGCACACAATATTCATTTGAACGCTCATCGCTAACAGATACAAAACGTTCATCAACCAAAGTTATAATGATATTTTGCCAATCAATATCAACTTTCGACAAATAATGAAAAAACAGTTCTGGTGTTTTCCCACCAGAAACAGCTAAAATTGCTTGTTTACGCTCAAGAATAGAGACGCTAAGCTCCGCTGCAACCCGATCCGTTAATGCTAATGCTAAAGCAGAAGGTGTTTCAAAACGGTTGATATTCATTTCATACATTATTATCGCCCCAAACTAAGTTATTCTATATGCGTCCATCACGTTCATTCAAAATAGTTAAAGCAAATTTCCTCTCAATGAACCAGAATTATGCCAATGCACAGAGGACTTGATCATCTTCCATTCTTTAAGAATTCGATCAATCCAGTACCAGACAACTTTATCACGATGCACAAACAATGTTTTATTTTCGGCACATACCATCAACCAATAAGCATTCACAAGCACCAAAACCCTCTTCAGAAAACGCATCTGAAAATTCAGATCTAATGGTATATAATAAAACCATATTTATTGAAGCTGGATCATTCATCATCAAGCACTGTTTCTTATGATTAAGTTATGGATGAATAATCAATCAGTTAGAAAAAAATTTATTTATATTCATATGAAAAATAAGTTTTAAAATCACAACAACTTCAGACATGTTCTTATCTGTCTGTAAATAAAAAGTTGTATTCTTCTACCAAAAATTATCAATCATAATCTTACGAAATATAACATTTCTTTATTATTTATTCCTTTCCCAAAATCATCTAAATAAAGTCTTACAAAAACCATACTACAAAGCAGATAGACTTTAAATAAGCCATTAACTTTCTTCATTTCAAATCATGACTAATTAAAAATGATCCATCAACGAAAACCAATTCATGGCTAAAAATATAAGTGGATAACGCAAAAATTTTCCACCTGGAAAAGAAGAAATTTTTAAATCTTGAAAATATGCAAAACGTTCATGCTTTCCACACAACCATTCAGCATATAATTTACCTATAAATGGAGCTAACATAACCCCGTGTCCTGAATATCCACCACAATAAGTAACACCTGGCATAATTTGGCGAACATAGGGCATACGTTCAACTGTAATTGCTACTGTTGCTCCCCAACAATGAGTCAAATTTATAGACCGTAAATGAGGATAAATTTCAATAACTTGCCGACGTATACGCTCATTTAAATTAACCGGATATCGATAATCATAACTTTCTACTCCGCCAAATAATAAGCGATTATCCATACTTTTGCGAAAATAACGAACCATAAAACGCGAATCATCTACTGCTTCACCCTCTGAAAGAATCGAACTATGTTTTGGTAACGGCTCTGTTGCTCCAATATATGAGCGAATAGAAACAATATTTTTCTCAATAAAATGCTGAAGTCCAAGTTTATATGCATTGGTTGCTAATAAAACATTCTCGGCTGTGATGTTCGTTCGCTCTGTTATTACTATACACTGATTTCCCTTTCGTTTTATTCCTGTTATTTGTGTTTTTTCATAAAGCTTAGCACCAGCCTTTTTTGCTCTTTTTGCCAACCAAACAACTAATTTTAAAGGATTGATATGACCAGTTTCTGCATCATAAAGACCACCGTGATAAAAAGAAGAGCCAAGTCGCTCAGCTGTTTCATTTTTATCCATAAAAGTAAGGCTAGAGTAACCATAACGCTGCAATGTCTCAGCATGCTGCTGATAAGCTATAATCTCACGTTTTTTATGGATAACTGAAAGCTGCCCTATCATAAAATCAATCTTACAATCAGGTCTAGTACACCAAGACAAAATATCTCTTTTAGCTTCTTCAGCTAAATCAAATAGTGCTTTACTTCGTTCAAAACCGTATTTTTTCTCTAACGTTTCTACCCATTGTCGTTGACCTGTTCCCAATTGCCCCCCATTGCGTCCAGAAGCTCCATCGCCAAAACGTGAAGCCTCACATAAAATAACACTAACTCCATTTTTAGCTAAATGATAAGCAGCTGAAAGACCCGTAAAACCACCTCCAATAATAACCACATCACACTGTGCTTTTTCATCGACAAATGGATACAAAGGACGCTCTTCTAAAGTATCTTCATACCAAGAATATCCAGGAGAAATGGGATTATAATCAATCATAGTAAAATACTTAAACATTCAGCAGAAGATATTCACGCTCCCACGGACTAATAACTTCCATAAAAATTTCAAATTCTTGTCGTTTAATAGCAGCGTAAGTATTAACAAATGTATCTCCTAAAATAGCACGTAGCGCTTTGTCTTGTTCAAACAAATTAACCGCCTCAATGAGTCCGCGTGGTAATTCGATATTATCGGCATTGACAGTTTTTTTTGTTGGTTTATCGGGTTCGAGTTTTTGTTGCAAGCCAATGAGGCCGCAAGCCAAAGAAGCAGCAAATGCCAAATAAGGATTAGCATCTGATGAAGGAATTCTATTTTCAACGCGTCGTCCTTGTGGAGCAGAACGTGGCACACGAAAAGCTGTTGTACGATTATCATATCCCCATCGTAAATTAACCGGCGCTGAGATTCCAGGCATGAGACGTCGATAAGAATTAACATAAGGAGCAAGCATAACAAGAGCGCCTGCCATATGTCTTTGTAACCCGCCAATGAAATAGCGAAAATATATACTTTCTTCACCATCCTCTTCTGTAAAAATATTAGAACCTGTTTCTTGATCGATAACAGATTGATGAATATGCATAGCAGATCCTGGCTGCCTCTGGATAGGCTTTGCCATAAACGTTGCATACATATTATGTTTAAGTGCCGCTTCACGGATAGTTCGTTTAAACATAAAAACTTGATCAGCTAATTCAATAGGATCTCCATGACGTAAATTAATTTCAAATTGGCCTGCTCCTTCTTCATGAATAAGGGTATCAATTTCCAATCCTTGTGCTTCTGAAAATTGGTAAATATCGTCAATCACTTCATCAAATTCATTCACACCAGCAATCGAATATCCCTGTCCTCCTCCAATTGAACGCCCAGAACGACCAACTGGAGGCACCAAAGGATAATCAGGATCCGGATTTTTTTGCACAAAATAAAATTCAATTTCTGGTGCAATAACTGGCTTTAAACCCATCTGAGTATAAAAATCAATCACTGTTCTCAAAACATTACGCGGTGTATACTCAACACTCTGTCCATCTTGATAGATAAGATCACAAATCACTTGTGCTGTAGGAGCCTCTTCCCATGGAACAATAGTCAATGTAGAAAGATCAGGCTCAAGACGTAAATCACCATCTGCTTTTGGGTATTCAAAACCATTGCCATCTTCAGGATAATTTCCTGAAATTGTTGACATAAAAACAGATGAAGGTAATGCTAATGATGTATCCGATGTGAGTTTTTTAGAAAGCATCATCTTGCCACGTGCCACCCCTGCCTGATCGGGTGTAATACACTCGATATCCTCTACGTTTCGGAATGCAAGCCATTGTGAAACTTGTTCCCAATCTTTTACACCACGTAAATTTTCGAGAAAATTAGAAATAGGCTTACAATTTTCGTTCTTCATTTGTTCACTATTTTTCACAGTCATAACGCATCAATTCAAAAAAACAATTAAGCCCTTTTTGTTATGACATTATTTATATAATTAATATTATGCAAAAATTGCATTAACTTAATTTTTATTTAAAGAACGCAATAACTTTTATCAAGTAAATACATCTAACAGTTTTCCAAGATACCGTTTAATTTTACAAAAAACAGTGAAAGATGGTACGGTTGGTGGGATTTGAACCTACGACCTCTGGTGCCACAAACCAGCGCTCTAACCAGCTGAGCTACAACCGCATAAATACTTACTTTTCGTTTGTGTGACATACGGAAGATCAAAAGAGTTTGCAAGCCCCTTAAAAAAAATCTTGCATTTTTTATCAAAAAATAACAATTTTATCATAAAGGAAGTGCACATTTTGCCCAATTGTCAACATTATAATCACGATAAGCTGTTATAGTATCAATACCATCTTGCTGCATCAACCGCAAAATTTCTTTCATAATGGTCACAGCAATATTTGGCCCTTCATAAATCATTCCGCTATAAATTTGAATCAAATCTGCACCAGCTTTAATTTTTTCCAAAGCTGTTTGTGCGTCCTTCACACCACCAACACCAATGATTGCAATATTTTTTCCTAATTTTTTACGCATTTTTGCAAGGACAATAGTAGAACGTTCAAATAATGGGCGTCCCGATAACCCACCTTCTTCAGCAATCCACTTATTATCCGTGAGTCCTTGACGCGAAAGAGTCGTGTTAGAAATAATTAAACCATCAAAATCAGAAACACTTATTTCTTGGGCCACATCATCCAATTCCTTTTCTGTCAAATCAGGAGCAATTTTCAAAAAAATCGGAACAGAAAATCCATGTTTTTCCTTTTGTTCGCTACGTGTTTGCGAAATTGCTTGAATCAAAAAACGTAAGCTATTACGGATCTGTAAATTACGTAAACCTGGTGTATTAGGCGAAGAAATATTAAGTGCAAAATAATCAGCAGCGTCATAAAAGCAAACAATACCAGAAATATAGTCGTCAATCCTATTTACTGTATCCTTATTCGCACCAATATTGACTCCTATAATACCACCTCGTTTACGCTTACAAAGCTTGTGATAAACAATTTGATATCCGTCATTATTAAAGCCCATTCTATTAATAATAGCTTCATCTTTTATCAAACGGAAAAGCCGGGGTTTTGGGTTTCCAACCTGGGGTTTTGGTGTAACTGTACCAATTTCAGTAAAACCAAACCCTAAGCGTAAAATAGCATCTACAACTTCTGCATTTTTATCAAAACCTGCGGCAAGACCAATAAAATTCTCAAACTGAAGCCCCAAAATATTGACACATAAACGCTTATCAACAATCCTTTGACAACCACCCAATCCACTTTTTAGTCCAGAAATAGCTAAATGATGAGCACGCTCTGGATCTAACATAAACAAAGCAGAATGACCAATACAACGAAAAAAATTCATAAATCTGCCTTTATACAATTATATAATAAAATCTATCTTTTCCATTTTATTGAAATTCTCGCACATCAAAAACTACCAACAAAGGCAAAATAGCATATAAATGATGAAATAAATCTCTATAGTACAAAAATGTATAATATAACTCAGTGATTAAATTTACTCTTACAAAAATTGGACAGAAATCAGATAAAACACTAATATAAGTTTATAAAGCTAATCTATTTTTATAATTTTAAAATATAGATTTTTATCATCAAATACCTTTAATATTAATCTAAAATGAAATATTTAGTAGAAAATTTTCATTTATCATCATAATAATATCATTGTAAAATATTGTTGATATCTAAACCATAATTTAGCAAGAAAATTAAAATTACTCTTTTCTTTTTTATTAAAAGCGATAGTTAAAATTGTTATACATCGCACATATAAATAGGAAAAAACAATGCTTAAAGAATTCAAAGAATTTGCCTTAAAAGGAAATATGATTGATTTAGCGATCGGTGTCATTATAGGAGGCGCTTTTGGTGGCCTAGTTAATTCAATCGTTAATGATATTTTTATGCCAGTTATTGGTCTTATCACAGGTGGTATTGACTTCTCTAATATGTTTATTCAACTCGCCGGTGAAAAAAAAGCAACTCTAAATGCTGCGAAAGAAGCAGGAGCAACCATTAGTTACGGAAATTTTATAACACTTTTTATCAATTTTCTGATTATTGCTTGGGTTCTTTTCCTTTTTGTCAAAGGCATCAATAAAATGCGCCGCCAACAAAAAGAAGCTGAAAACCCAACAGATATGTCTCTTGAAGAACAACTTCTAACAGAAATCCGAGACCTATTAGCCAATAAAAAATAAATTCACACACACACACAGACTTATTCACGGAACACAGAAAAAAATAATTTTCACCTTTGTTCCGTGATCAAGCTTGAAAATAATAAAATTGGCTACTAATTCTTTCTAATTTCTAATATTGTCTGATAAATAGATAGTAGTCTTAAAAAGCCAGTTCTCTAAATATGCTGTCACCATACTTGCATCTATTTGATCATAAGGCTGCATCATTTGTACAATTTCTTTATCGCCCTTCCTAACCATTATCTCTCATTACAATTTTGAAGTATTTTTCTCCTCTAGATAAATAATAATTATTTAACTGAAACCTTAAAATAGCCTTTTGCTCTATTATTTAATTTCATGATAAAAAAATAAGCGTAGAATTATCTCCTCACTTATAAAGAATCACTTAGCCCTTAATATAGATGTGATAATTTGAGATCTTAATATCGTCTTTAAGTAAACTTACTAAGCAAAATTTCACGTTTTCCTACATGATTGGCTGCCCCAACAATACCTTCTTCTTCCATTCGTTCTACAAGAGAAGCTGCTTTATTATAGCCGATTGCAAGACGACGCTGAATATAAGATGTTGAGCATTTCTTATCACGCAATACAATTTTAACTGCTTGTACATAAAGCTCTTCACTATCTTCTTTAGAATTTCCTGCTGCAACAATTTCAGAAACAGAATCAACAACTTCGGCATCATTATCATCCTCTTCACTATCCGTTACTGTTGCTAAATAATCAGGTTTTCCTTGCTTTTTAAGGTGCGCAACAACTGATTCCACTTCTTTATCAGAAACAAAAGGTCCATGCACACGCACAATACGGCCACCACCAGCCATATGAAGCATATCTCCCTGACCTAAAAGTGTTTCAGCACCTTGTTCACCTAAGATTGTACGACTATCAATTTTCGATGTAACTTGAAAAGAAATGCGAGTAGGAAAATTTGCTTTAATTGTGCCTGTAATCACATCAACAGAAGGACGCTGTGTGGCCATAATAAGGTGAATACCAGCCGCCCGAGCCATTTGTGCTAAACGTTGAATAGCACCTTCAATCTCTTTACCAGCCACCATCATAAGATCAGCCATTTCATCAACAATAATTACAATATAAGGTAGCTGTGTCAAATCCATCGCTTCTTCATGATAAAGTATTTCTCCGCTTTCCTTATCAAAGCCGGATTGTACAGTACACATAATTGTTTCGCCTCTTTCCACAGCAAGTGCAATCCGTGTATTAAAACCATCAATATTACGTACACCCAATTTAGCCATTTTTCGGTAACGCTCTTCCATTTCACGAACTGCCCATTTTAAAGCCGTCACAGCTTTTTTGGGATCAGTGACAACAGGTGTTAGAAGATGCGGAATACCATCATAAATGGAAAGTTCCAACATCTTAGGATCAACCATAATCAAACGGCACTGCTCTGGTGAAAGCCGATAAAGAATCGATAAAATCATTGTATTAATAGCAACTGACTTTCCTGAACCTGTCGTTCCAGCAACTAACAAATGGGGCATTTTTGCCAATTCTGCCGTTACAGGCTCACCATTAATCCCTTTTCCTAAAGCAAGAGCTAATTTAAATTCGCTATCACCAAAAGTACTTGATTGAATTAATTCACGCAAATAAACAGTCTCACGAACTGCATTTGGCAACTCAATCCCAATAACATTACGTCCAGGAATCACAGCAACACGTGCAGAAATAGCAGACATAGAACGAGCAATATCATCAGAAAGACCAATAACCCGTGATGACTTAACTCCAGCAGCTGGTTCAAATTCATACATTGTCACCACTGGCCCTGGACGAACATGAATAATTTCACCCTTAATGCCAAAATCTTCTAAAACACTTTCCAAAAGCCCTGCACTACGCTCCAATGTTTCTTGCGAAATAATTGTGCCATCCTGAAAAATAGGCTCCTGTAATAAATCAATTGGAGGAAACTTATAAGCATCGCAGTTTACAGAATGAAAACTTGGTACAAAAACTGAATCACGGCCAAAAAACGGTATACTCGTAGCTCCCTGTTCACCTTCTTCTCCTCTCGTTCGAGAAACATTCACTGCATTCTCTCTTACTGTTACGCGATCAGTAACATGAAGAGGATCATTATGCATTACAACACCCATCATATTGTTTGTTTCATGAATAGCTTCAATAACAGACAAATCTTGGATCTTTTCAACGTCTTTATTGTCTTCGTCTTGCAAAGAAGATTCAACATGACACATTTGAATCTCTTGGATAACTTCGCTTTCTGTATAGCTCACATCAGAAGCTTTCTCAGAATCCTTCATATCCGCTGTTGAAGTTTTTGATACACCCATATTACAAAACTGAGGAAAACGGCATTCAAGCACACGATAAAAATCGGTAATTGATTTATCAACAACAGAATTGGTCTCCAATAAATCTTCATTATGAATAAAATTAACCGATACTTCCTTTTTTGAAGTCTTATGATTCATTTGTTCTAATATAAAAGGACCGCACTCAAAAAATGCATTATCAGACAAATAATTAGACAGATATAACGTATGATCTGTTTTTTGTGTCATGCCTTCTACTTCTACCAAAGATGAATGATGCACTTTTTTTTCTTCAATTGGTGTAACCATAGTCTGTTGCACAAATTGCTTGAAAGCAGCTGAAGAATAAAGTGATGCTTTTTTTTCAGACAACTGAATATTCATTTCATTCTCTGTCAATTGAGGCTCCATTACTGCCCTATCCAATTTTGTCATATTTGCAAACCTTTGCTGCTTTTGCTCCGCAAAAACTTTAAATTGTTTTGCAAAAACCGGATCTGTTTCTATGCGACGACGCAAAATCTCTACTTCCGGTGTTCGAGTAAAACGTACGTTCTGTCCAAGAGAAAATGCTTTTTTCCACACTGCAGGATAAGAAAGTACTTCAACAACACTGACCGATGAATTTTTTTTTGATACACCTTCCGCACTTTTATCAGCAGGAAAAGAAGTAGAAATAGATTTTTTTTTCAAATGGCGCATGATACCCAACAAATTATAGAAATGAGAATAACTACTTTTACAATGAGAATGCGTAAATTTTATATTACGAAGGTTAATAACTTTTTGCCAATCGTCAATTTTTAAAGAAAAATTCGCAATAAAAGAAATTAAACGCTCTACTGGAAAAAAAATTAATTAAAGCAAAAGCTCATTACTATGATAGTGTTGTGTTAATCTTTTGTTTTAAACCTGTTTTTTGTATTTCAGTGAGAAACATCTTGTTACAAAAGCCAACTGTATTATACAGTTTACAGACAAAGAAACGGTAAACAGATTATGTTAAATAAGAGACAATTTTATATCAACGGTCTATGGGAAAATCCGAATACAAGCGATGATCTTCATGTTATTAACCCATCAACAGAGGAAATCTGTGCCGTTATTAGTGTTGCGAATATCAAAGATATAGATAAAGCAATTACTGCGGCCAAAAATGCTTTTCAAAACTGGAAAAAAACTGTACCAGAACAACGTCTTGCTTTTGTTGAAAAAATTTTAGAAATTTACGAAAAACGTTCTGAAAATATCGCCAAAACTATTTCAATGGAAATGGGTGCACCTATTGATATGGCGCGTAATTCTCAAACTGCAGCCGGTAGCTACCATATTCGCAATTTTATAAAAGCTTTCAAAGATTTTTCTTTTCAAAAAGTTTTAATAAAAGGCTGTAGCCGCGCAATCTTGCAATATGATTCTATTGGCGTCGTCGGATTGATTACACCATGGAATTGGCCCATGAATCAAATAACTCTAAAAGTCATCCCTGCATTATTGGCTGGCTGTACTATGATCTTAAAACCCTCCGAGCTTGCTCCTCTTTCTGCAATGCTCTTTGCTGAAATTTTAGATGAAGCTGCTTTACCTGCTGGTGTTTTTAATTTAATCAACGGCGATGGAGCTAATGTAGGCTCTTATTTATCTTCACATCCAGATTTAGAAATGATCAGTTTCACTGGCTCAACAAGAGCAGGAAAAGCGATTTCTAAAAATGCTAGTAATACCTTAAAACGGGTTTGCTTAGAACTAGGAGGAAAGGGAGCTAATCTTATTTTTGCTGATGCTGATGCTGATGCTCTTCAACGTGGCGTAAACAACTGTTTTCATAACAGTGGGCAAAGCTGCAATGCACCAACACGTATGCTTGTAGAGCATTCAATCTATAAAAAAGCTATAACAATAGCAAAACATATTGCTGAAAAAACAATAGTAGGTCCAAGTTACCAATCAGGAAATCACATCGGTCCCGTAGTATCAAAACAACAATACGACAAAATTCAAGCCCTTATCCAATCTGGAATCGATGAAGGAGCAACTCTTGTCGCTGGTGGCATAGGTCTTCCTACAGGCATGAAACGAGGTTATTATATACAACCAACAGTCTTTGCTGATGTTAAACCACATATGCGTATCTTCCGAGAAGAAATATTCGGTCCAGTTCTCTCAATTATTTCCTTTAATACAGAGGAAGAAGCTATAGCCTTAGCCAATAATACAGAATATGGCCTCACAAATTATATACAATCACAAGACCGAAGCAAATGTCAACGTATTGCTACACAACTGCGTTCTGGTATGGTAGAAGTTAACGGATACGATTTACCTGATGGGAGTTATTTTGGAGGTGTAAAACAATCCGGACGTGCTCGTGAAGGTGGAAGATGGGGAATTGAAGAATTTTTAGATACCAAAGCGATTTCATATTGGTAAAAAATCTCATCAAAAAACCTCAAAAGAGGATCGTGTAGTGGCACAACACATAACAAATACAAATGAAAATGCATGTGGGCAACGAATTGATCAATGGCTTGCTAAACAATATAAAGGTGAAATATCGCGTTCGCGTTTGCAAACTCTAATCCGCGAGGGTCATTTAAAAATTGATGGTCAATTAATAAAGGAACCGAAAACAAAATTAAAATCTAATCAAATAATTGAATTGATAATACCCGCCCCTAATGACGCACGACCTCAAGGTGAAGCTTTAGCTCTTGATATTTTCTTTGAAGATGATCATGTTATTGTTATTAATAAACCAGCCGGTCTTGTTGTCCATCCTGGCAATGGTAATTGGACAGGCACCTTAGTAAACGCTCTTATTTATCATTGTAGTGATAGTTTATCTGGCATCGGGGGTATTAAACGTCCTGGTATTGTTCATCGTCTCGATAAAGACACAAGCGGTGTTATGGTTATCGCTAAAAATGATATTGCTCATAGAAACCTTAATGCCCAATTTGCTGATCATGGACGAACTAGCGCATTAGACCGACGTTATCATGCTATAATTTGGGGCTCTCCTAATCGCAATATTGCGACAATTGATACATTCCTTGCCCGTTCTTCTCACGATCGAACAAAGCGCGCTGTTGTTCATAGTGAACATGCTAATGCTCGCCATGCTATTACGCATTTCTCTTTATTAGAGAAATACGGAACTTGTAACGATACAACACCTTTTGCTAGTCTCCTGGAATGTCGTCTAGAAACCGGACGCACACATCAAATTCGCGTTCATATGGCCCATATTGGACATCCCCTTATAGGTGATAAAGTTTATGGAAACGCTTTTAAAACAAAATCAAATGTTCTTGACCCTGTAATTAAAAATAAAATTGATCAGTTTAATCGGCAAGCGCTCCATGCAACTAGCCTTACTTTTGAGCATCCAGTTAACGGCGAAATTATGTCTTTTTCCTCGCCATTTCCCAAAGATCTCGCTGATCTCATCAATCATTTAAAAAAACTTAATTGAAACCTTTAATCATTACAAGATTTCATAATAAAATACCTAATTTCGAATAAAATTACCAATTTTAGTAGTATAAATAAAATAAGAAGCGTATTATATATGTAATGTTTGTCAATAAAATTCGCCTTTAAGGGAATTCATGCAAAAGGAGGGTGCTATATGGCCCATATAAACTTACCATCGTTTATCGCAAATGATAGCGGTCTTAGTCGTTATTTAGAAGAAGTCCGTCGTTTTCCAGTACTTGAGCCACAAGAAGAATACATGTTAGCTAAGCGTTATCATGAGCATAACGATCCAAAAGCGGCTCATAAATTGGTAACGAGTCATTTACGTCTTGTAGCAAAAATCGCAATGGGATATCGAGGTTATGGTTTACCTATTGGAGAAGTTATTTCAGAAGGAAATATTGGACTCATGCAAGCTGTTAAGCGTTTCGAACCAGAACGCGGATTTCGTCTTGCAACCTATGCAATGTGGTGGATTAAAGCATCAATTCAAGAATATGTTTTACGTTCATGGAGTTTAGTAAAAATAGGGACAACTGCTAATCAAAAACGCCTTTTTTTCAACCTTCGTAAATTAAAAAACAAACTGCAGATGTTTGATAGCGGTGATCTCAATGCAGAACAAGTTAAAGAAATTGCAACACGATTAAAAGTTACAGAAGACGAAGTGGTATCAATGAACCGTCGGCTTAGCGGTGATGCTTCTCTTAATGCTCCTCTTCTTACAAATAAAGGTGAGAGTTATGAATGGCAAGATTGGTTGGTTGATGATTCAAACAGCCAAGAACAAATTTTAATTGAGCAAGACGAATTAGAGAATCGTCATTCCATGTTAATACAAGCTATGGATAATCTGAATGAACGCGAAAAACGTATCTTTAAAGCGCGCCGTTTAAGAGATGAACCGATGACGCTAGAAGAACTCTCAAATGAATTTAATATCAGCCGAGAACGTGTTAGACAGATTGAAATGCGCGCATTTGAAAAAATACAAAATTCCATTAAACTCTCTGCTTTATTCCAAAAGAAAGCGCAAGATCAGGTTTGTTTGCAAAAATCTGAAAAGTAAGAGGAACTTAGCGCACAGGACGTGTATGCATATTGCGAAAATGGGTCCGCTAAAGTGAGTCTAGAAAGAACTAGCTCTTATAGGGTTATTGTATTTTTTTCTATTAGAATTTTTGGTTTTAAAACTAGAGTCTTATGATTTATTTTTTTGCATAAGCCATTGTCCAATAACCTTATTAAAAATGGCTTCACCTGCTGGTCCTTTTGCAAAAGTTAATTCATGTACACGGCCATTTTTGTCGCTCATCACTAAACGAAGCCAATCCAGATCACGTATCAACTGTAGATTTCGATCAAGAAACGGATGATTGCCAGTCAATGCAAAAAGGAAAAAATCATTATCAATCTTAGCAGTTACAGTTCCAAATAGAGTTTGACCGATCGATTTTTCATTTGCTTTAAAGGTCAATGATTTAATATTATTAATTGTTTGACCTGAAAATTTATCAGAAGTAATAAAAATAAGATCTATAATATAAGCAGCACACAGGGATTCATCAGTATTACGACGTAAAGTTAACCGCAATGATAATCCCTCACTCGGAATTGTAATATCACCCCTCAAAGCTAATTCTCCTGAAGCTCCTTTAACAGAATCCTCCTCTATAAGTGACCATGATGCACTACCCTTTGTTACTTTTTCTGCATCATGTTTCGTACGCATTTGATATAGTACAGCTTCACCCACCTGTCCAAACAACTTTAAATTAGTCGCAACAACTGTTGATGTACCTTCTTCACTGGAAGAGACCGTTTTTTCAGCTGGACCAACATCAACTTCACTTCCATCCTCTAATAAGCGTTGTGTTAATTTTCGATTCGTTTGAGCTGCTTTTTGTAGCGTATTAGATATTTGAATATTTTTCTCCTGTAAATTTTGATCACCTGATATAAATATACGTCCACTAACGAAAAAAGTACCACTGAACAAAATAATAAGACTAAAAAAAACAATAACACCTATCAAAATACGCTTTTGTAACGATGACCGATTAGCACGTCGTAAAGCTTGCGAAAAGATATGTGAAACAATATGAGAATTATCTGCTTGCAAATTAGAAGCCAAAAGAGCATTCTTAGACATGCTTTCTTCAATATTCTGGCCTTTTTCATAAATATTAAGAGAATCTATATTAACAAGTTTCGCATCCGGCATATCTGATATTACAGATGCATTATCAAAAATCTCATTATCAACTGAATTAGTAACAGATAATTGTTGTTGTTGTTTTTCTGTAACCAAAACTGAACCATCATTTTCTAATGATAAGAGAGAGTTTTGAGCATTTTTCTCATCATTTCTTTTTTCTGTATAATTCCACCCCATAATTGAAGAAAGTAGTTCTTTTTCAACAGCTAAATATTCTTCTTCAACAGTCGTAATAGCACTTTGCAAAGCACGCCTTTGCGCCTCTATTGCTTCTTTTGGCAATTTCATATTTACAATTTTATGCTCTAATGTTTCAGTAGCCCGTTCATAAACTCGCTCGCGTAATTTTGGTGTAGCATCTTTTTGCGCATTAATTGTATTTTTTAAGATCCCAACGAAATCTACCATATTCTATATAGTCTTTCTTAAACTCAAGAGGAAAATTTCTCAGTTTACAAAACTAAAGTGCCAATAATTCATTACTTTAGCCCTCAACTAACGTAATTAATATCAGTTGCCATAGCAATTTAAGACGAGTACAAAAAATAAACAACGCTATTTTGTACCTTCTTTATTATATAGCCTTAGATGCTTATCTTAGCCATAACCAAAGCATAAGATTAAAAATTAATCTGCAAAAGGATCAGTAATGAGGATTGTGTCTTTTCGCTCAGGACTAGTTGATAATAAAACAACTGGCACACCAATTAATTCTTCAATATAGCGCACATATTTGATAGCTTGTGCTGGCAATTCTGCCCAGTTTGATACATGTGCGGTTGTTTCTTTCCACCCCTCTAATGTCCCATAAATTGGCCGAACACGTGCTTGTGCTCCCATAGACGATGGCAAATGATCTATTCTTTTACCGTCGAGTTCATAACCAATACAAACTTTAATTTCGTCTAAACCATCAAAAACATCAAGCTTTGTCAGTGCAATACCACTAACGCCACCAATAATCACCATTTGACGCACTAAAACAGCATCAAACCAACCACATCGACGTTTCCGACCAGTCACAACACCAAACTCATTTCCGCGCGCTCCAAGAAATTCACCGATTTGGCTCATTTCTTCTGTTGGAAATGGCCCTTCTCCCACACGCGTTGTATAAGCCTTTGCAATACCCAACACATAATGAATTGAACCCAGCCCTAGACCAGAACCAGTAAAAGCCTGCCCAGGAATTGTGTTAGAAGAGGTTACATAAGGATAAGTTCCAAAATCATTATCCAATAATGCACCCTGTGCACCCTCAAATAGAATACGCCGTCCCATACGATAACTTTCATTCAAAAGACGCCACGTACAATCCATAAAGGGTAAAATTTCATCTGCCACTTGCATCAATTCATCATAAAGTGTTTGTGGATCAATTTCTGCAGCCCCCATACCACGACGCAAAGCGTTGTGATGTTCCATAAGCCTTTCAATCTTTGGCATTAAAGTGTCCGCTTCTGCCAAATCCATTACCCGTATGGAACGACGACCTACTTTATCCTCGTAAGCAGGACCAATACCACGTTTTGTTGTGCCAATTATCAAACTCGAAACACTATTATCTCGAGCTGAATCAAGATCACGATGCACCGAAAGAATCAAAGGAGCATTTTCAGCAATACGCAAAATCTCCGATGTAATCTTTACACCCTGAGCACGTAATTTTTTTAATTCCGCAACAAAATGATGGGGATCAACAACTACACCATTACCAATAATTGATAGTTTTCCACGAACTACGCCAGATGGCAAAAGTGATAATTTATAACTAATCCCATCAATAACCAATGTGTGACCTGCATTGTGCCCACCTTGATATCTTACTACAATATCTGCCCGCTCAGACAACCAATCTACGATCTTACCCTTGCCTTCATCTCCCCATTGTGTGCCGACAACTACTACATTGGCCATAACTTTCTCCGTTGTGTTTGGTGAAATAACACCATTGTTCAAAAACAAACGGTTCTTTATAGCGAAATTTTATAGCAAGTATGACTCTTCATTTCAACTTTTTGCTTATTTTCACATGAGCCAAAATTTTTAATCGTCAAAATAGACTGAATGTCAATATCAAAAAACACTTCTCTCTTTATTCAAACACACCACAACTTAATGAAAAAGCATAAAAAGTATTAGCACACATTTAAATCACTCTTCTTTTCTAAAGATAAGCTCACATCACTATTACCAACAACCTCTTCTAATAACAAAGCACGTAAATTAAAGGCGATACAACTTCCCTAAAATTCTAGCATTCCAGTTTTAAACTGCAAATATTATTGTAATCTTTTCCAAATCATTAATTCAAGAGAGATTTTAGAATAATTTTTCTTTAAAATATTTCGAAAAATTTCTCATTGTACCAATAGTGGGTAGTGGACTTTCTTCCAGTTTGCATCGTGTGCTGTTCTGGATTTACTATATTGATGATTAATTTATATTTTATATTCGAGTGTTTTTCTTCCACGCAAAAAAATGAAATATAGTAAACTATCTACCTAGTTTGGAATAGATACTAGAGAATAAATCTATAAAAAATCAATTATTTTTATTTTGGCGACTAGACAGAAAGAATTTTAATGTTATAACCTCACGCATTCTACGCATTTATTAGGGTATGCCCAGATAGCTCAGTTGGTAGAGCAGCGGACTGAAAATCCGCGTGTCCGTGGTTCGAATCCGCGTCTGGGCACCGCTTTTTATTTTTAGTGTATTGAAATATATAGATTTTTTTCTTTTTTGAGACTACTTTTCAGATCACAAAAGTGCAGAAACATCACAAGAGCAAACAAGCGTTCCTCTACAAGAGAATGAATATATTCATATTCAAGATATCGCATACCAAACCAATCAACAAGAATAATATAAAATGGAATAAAGAACTGCAGAATGGTTTAAGAGAACTAATACAAAAAGGAATTTTAAAATCAAAATTACCTAATCAATATTCGGTTAACCCTTCTATTTTTCAAAGATGAAAAAATTGTTTTCATAAAAGAATATCAAATAGAACCATCTTCTAAAAAAATAAACAAAAGACTAACCTAATTAAAGCCATATTTTTATAGATGATGGATATCAAACTGATATTGAAGATTTTACGAATTAAACTTTTCTTTCTTTATTAAGAATAATATTTCTACCTTAAAGTATACTAAAGTATTAAGATATATCTACATTGCTATTCTATAAAATCTTGTTCTTTAAAGCAGTAATGTAGATTGGCCTGCATTTATATCAGGATTGGCTTGATTAGAAAACCAGGATTATATAATTTTTTCCAATTTGGAGTAAGAGCTTCCAAGGTGACAGTCCCTCTTCCTTCTGGGTGTACCGGATGCTTTTTTCTTTCACATAATCTGTTGATTTTATTGATCTTTTTAAATTAAAGGGCAGTATAATAAAGATAAGGAAATATGATTTCACATTGTTCTTTAATAACATATATAAATCGAAGTTTCTTTAAGAAATTATCGCACTTTAGATTATTAAAATCGAGATAGACACAATTATTGTAAACAAATACTTCCACAAACAGCTTCCCCCCTATAAATATAAAAAAGATGCAAAGCCTTATATTTTTAACATGTTACATCGACCGTTTTCTACCCTATTATCTCTGTATTCTCTATTTGCTGATACGGAGATACCTTGCTTTGCTCGGCTATGGATTTTTACCGCTTGTTCGCTATGTTCTTGTCTAACAGCATTTACATAATTATCAATTTCTTTCAAAAGACTGGAATCATCTTCAAGCTTATAATCTTCTTTTAACCGAACCTTTAAACATTGCACAATACGTTCCATATAACGTTTATCATATTCATTACGTTCACCGAGAGCTAAACTTCTGTAAATCATGTTTAGATCATTATCCAAAATTTTCGGCTTTCCAGAGATAGATTGTAATAATCCCTCGATTTTTTCTCGACTTTGAACAGAGTTACTTTTTATACTTTTTATACTTTTTGTGGCAATTACTTCCTCAGTTGGTTTCCGAAACAGCCTAACAATATTTCTTTTCATGTATTTTCTCTAATTTTAAGCAGACTTTGCAAGTTTTATTTATTGTTTCCAAAATAGAAACATAAAATATTTATTTATAGATTCTATTTTTTATTATCAATATGTTTTTTATGCAGAAATATATGTATATTATATTGACAAATATAAATATTTGTAAAACATTTCCTTTAATAAATATAACTATAGTATATTATAGTATAGTTATAAAAATAATATTTATATTTATTTAATCATTATTATAAATAAATTGATTTATGATAAAATAGAAATTATTTTTGATATAATAATAACATTATTACAGATTTCATGGATACTCTAATAGAGTTTTATGCACATAAATACTGATTTTTTTATATTTTTATGATTAGGAATAATATAATAGAGTTGACGGAATAGGATTTACATTGTTCTTTAATAACATACTATAAATGGAGACTTCTTGCTTCTCATGAATATAAAAAGAAACAGCGGTTTAAAGAAAAAATCTATATATTTCAGTGTATTGACCAAATGGAACGGTGCCGTATGCCGGATTTGAACCAGCGACCCCATCATTACGAATGATGTGCTCTACCAACTGAGCTAATACGGCATAGGCTTTTACGTTATTTAAAACTAAAGGCCAAATCGAGCGTAATAACTAAAAGTATGTATAAAAGCAAGCAGGTAATTTTTTCAATAATTCATAAGATGCAAAAGTTACTAAAATAAAAAAATAGATCCTTATAATGAAGAAGGAATAAAACTATATTTTTGATTTTTTTGTTATCTTAAAGCGTAATTAAAAATCCCTTCAATTTATGATCATATCTAACTTCAGAAGTAAGGTTGAAGGTAAAAATTTTTCGTAACAAAATGCTACTAAATGCTCTGTTTAAAGGCAAACATTAGTAATTTTGAGAAGAATGAAAAAAATTATTTGACAAGTTATTTTTTGAATGGAAAAAATAAGAGTGTTGTTTTTACGCTATCAAAGTGATGCTGGTATGATAATCATTTGATAGAAGCGTGTTTCTCATTTCTGTGCCTATATAGGTATAAAAAGTAAAACGGGGTTAGAAGACATGTCACATGAAAATAAAATGATAGAATTAGAGATTAAACTAGCTCATCAAGAAAAACTTATTGAGGAACTTTCTTGTGTGGTGACTGATCAATGGAAAAGTTTAGATGAAATGTCTAAAAAGTTAAATGCTTTAACAAAACGATTGCTAGAATTAGAAGAGCGCGGTTTTTCTGAAGTTCCTGTTGAGCGTCCTCCTTACTGATAATAAGTATAATTTAAGTTAGAACCTTTGTTTCTTGGAAATTAAAAAATTATTTTTGTCTCTTTTAAGATGGAATTTTTTTAGGGGTTAGTGGTTGAATGAATATTATTGTTTTTATTGTTATATTTCTTGTAATTTTTCTTTAATATAGTGTAGAGAATATTTTTAATTTTTGCTTATTGACGCAATTGATTTCCGTTATCTTAAAAGTGCAAATGTTTGAGATATTATTTTATGCGTAAGCATAATAAATCTTAGAGAAAATTCTTTAATATTAAATATACTCTCCTTCTTGATACGAGATTTTATGAAAAGGTTTTCGTGGTTCGTAACTTAAGATATAAAATGTTATTGCCAAAATGCCAAATATCAACCATGCTGGAAAGTTAATGAGAATAATGCAAGTTGAAGATAGCAGAGATGGCATAATACTACATATAAATTGATTGAGACTATTAATATCTGTATGCAAAAAAACTGCTAATATTTTACTAAATGGATTTATAGTCAAATTTGATGCACTAACAGAACGCATGCCATCAACGACTAATGTTATACATGTCAACGTAACAAAAATAAAAATCATTAATTTAACTAAAGGACGAAACATCTTATTCCTATTATCTTAACAAAATATTTGATAAAACGTATTTAGAAACTAAAGAGTTGCATTATAATAAGAATAAAAATGAATTAATTTTTATTGTTATTTTTCTCGAAAACAAAAAATACATTTAAAATTAAAATAGAATTGTTTTTTATATAAAAATTTGGGTTTAATATATAAGAATAATGGAAAATGTTGAACTAAAATATAATGAATTAAAACGTGGACTTAAAAATCGTCATGTTCAAATGATTGCCTTAGGAGGTGTTATTGGAACAGGCCTTTTCTACGGATCAACAGAAGCTATTCAATTAGCTGGCCCTTCAACTATTTTAGCATATCTTATTGGAGGATTCATTATCTATCTTATTATGCGAATACTTGGTGAAATGTCAGCAGAAGAACCAACTTCAGGTGCTTTTAGTTTCTTTGCTTATAAATATTGGGGATGTCTTGCTGGTTTTATAACAGGTTGGAATTACTGGTTTCTTTATATTCTTGTTGGTATGACCGAACTGACAGTTATTGGATTTTATCTTGATCACTGGATTTTGATTGATCATTGGAAATCATCTTTGTTGGTTCTCTTGTTTGTCACATTGATTAATCTTACCAATGTACGTTTTTACGGAGAATTTGAATTTGGTTTAGCTTTGATTAAAATCATTTCTGTTATTGGTATGATTGTGTTTGGGATTTTTATCATTATAACAGGGATGAATGGAAGCCAGGCAAGTATTAGCTATCTTTGGAATCACGGTGGTTTTTTCCCTTATGGCGCAATGGGGTTAGTATTTGCTACTTCTATACTCATGTTTTCTTTTGGTGGCACAGAGCTTATTAGTATTGCAGCTGGAGAAACATCAGATCCACAAAAAACAATTCCAACAGCCATTCGTAAAGTTATGTGGCGTGTTGTCATCTTTTATATCGGTTCTATAAGTGTAATTATGATGATAAGCCCATGGAATATGATTAAAAAAAATGGCAGTCCTTTTGTAACTATTTTTGAAACTATAGGTATTCCTGCAGCGAGCCATATTTTAAATTTTGTGGTGATTATGGCTGCTATTTCAGTCTACAATAGTGGAATTTACTCTAATGGTCGTATACTTTATAGCTTAGCGATACAAAAAAATGCGCCGCATATTTTTAGCAAACTTAATGCTACGTGTGTTCCCTATGTTGCTATTCTTTTTTCATCAATTTGTACTGCAACAATTATTGTCATTAATGTTCTTATACCGGATAATAGTTTTATCCGGATCATGGCTATTACAACCGTAACAGCAGCTATTACGTGGGCTATTATTGTTATTGTACATTTCAAGTTTCGAAAAGCCCATAAAGGCCAAGAAAAATCCTTCGTTTATGCATTTGGTTTCTATCCTTATGGAAATTACCTTTGTCTTTTTTTTCTTGCGCTATTGTTTTGTATTATGTTTGTAAGTGGTTTTGGGAAAAATGGATTAATTACCCAACTCTTTGAGATGATAGGAATAAAAGTAAACTTTATTGAATCTTATATTCCTACACAAATGCCTGATATGAGTTTAGCAGTTATTATTATTCCTATATGGTGTTTATTTTTATTATTGGGGTATAAACTCAAACGATAGTTCTGAAATCATATAAAGAAATCGATTGGAATAAACATTGGGGATAAAATTTGATAAGGTGACGCAAATCTTTGATGATTTGTGCGTTTTGAAAAATATTACCGTAAATCTCACTGAAAAACGGATTGCAATTATTGGTGCGAATGGTTCTGGAAAAAGTACATTTGTACGCCTTATTAATGGTTTACAGCTCCCATCGAGTGGTTCTGTGAATGTTGATGGGTTGGATACAAAGCACAATGCAAAAGCAATAAGGCGTAAAGTGGGATTTGTTTTTCAAAATCCCGATAATCAAATTGTATTACCATTGGTAGAAGAGGATTTATCTTTTGGTCTTAAAAACTTAAAATTGAGTAAGGACGAAATTAGAAAACGAGTAGATGAAGTTTTACAGTATTATGATCTCCAAGCCTTCAAAAATCATGCTGTTCATTTATTAAGTGGTGGACAAAAACAATTGGTTGCTATCTCAAGTGTGGTAGCAATGAGACCAAATTACATTGTTTTTGATGAACCAACAACATTACTTGATTTACAAAATAAACGTCGCGTTACACAAGTCATTAAAGAATTACCACAAACAACTATCGTTGTGTCACACGATTTGGAATTTCTGAAAGAATTTGATAGAATACTTGTTTTTGATAAGGGGGAAATAGCTGTTGATGATGTGCCTTTGGTTGCAATCAAAGAATATATAAGAAGAATGTCGTGATCAGTTCATATATACCCCACGATACACTTATTCACCGACTTAGACCGGGAACTAAGTTATTATTTCTGATTCTGTGTGGGACTATTATCTTTATGGTTTCATCAATATCTGCTTTTTTACTTTTTTTATTATTCATATCCTCGTTATATAGAATAGCTAAAATTCCTTTTAACAAAATAATAAAACAGTTTAAACCAGTATGGCTTTTTTTAGTCTTTATATTTATTTTTGAATCTATTTTTGATAACTGGCTTACAGGTTTTTCGATTATATTGCGCTTTATTATTCTGATTTCTCTAGCATCACTTATTTCACTAACAACAAAAGTTTCAGATATGGTAGCTTCAATTGAAGTAGGATTTCGATCCTTTCAATGCTTGGGTATCAATCCATCAAAATTAAGTATGGTTTTATCTATGGCAATTAGATTTATTCCAGTTATTAGTGAAAAATTCAATGCGATATGTGAAGCACAGCGAGCACGTGGACTTGATATAAATATTATAGCTCTTGCAATACCCTTAATTATCCGAACAATAAGAATAGCATCAGAAGTAGCTGAAGCATTAGATGCACGCTCTTATGATTCTGATGACAAAACACTATAGGAATAATTCAGTGAATACAAAAGATTTAACTTATATTGCTTTATTTGCTGCTCTTTATGCAGTTTTAGGTTTTTTCCCTCCTATTTTTCTTCCTTTTTTTCTTGGTCTTCCTATTACTGCTCAGTCTATGGGGCCAATGTTAGCTGGATCTATACTTGGAGCAAAAAGAGGCGCCGCAGCATCAGCACTCTTTCTTTTTCTGGTCGCTATCGGTTTGCCTCTATTGGCTGGTGGACGTGGAGGTATTAGTGTTTTTTTGGGAGCTGGTGGTGGATATATGATTGGTTATCCATTTGCAGCATTCTTTATTGGTCTTATGGTTAAATCGTTTTGGCGACAGCTAAATTTTGTAAAATTGGTTATAATAAACAGTGTAGGTGGAATTGGCATTATATATCTTTTTGGAATATTCTGGATCGTTTATATCTCTAAAATTTCTTTATTGGCAGCTTTAACAATGTCATTAGGATTTATGATTGGTGATTTTTTAAAAGTTCTGGTTGCGTCATTTATTGCGCTTACAGTTAAAAAATCCGTTCCACTCATTACTCCCTCAAAAAAGTAATAGTCATTCATACAAATTACAACAGTTCTATTCTGAGAGCTGCAAAGAAAATGATTGAAATATTTTAAAACAGATAGCTTAATTGTTTTTATTTAATAGAGTTAATTTTTATAAAAATTATCTATCCATTTGCAAAAATAAAATAATATATTTAAGATACGTTATAAAATTTGTTAAAAATTATCGATAATATCAAAAGGAAATCAAATAACATTACACCTTACTCTTTTCGCATTTAACAAAATGACTTTGCGAAGCCCAAAACGCTAAACTCTTCTTATCTTGGTCATCCTTGTAGACTCTCTGGACTAACTAAGTTCTCACGTGTAATTTCTTTAATTGTACGAACACCAGTTAATGTCATAGCCACACGCATTTCTTGAGCAAAAAGCTCAAGGAGATAAGTAACGCCTTTTTCACCTGCTGCAGCAAGCGCATAAATAAAAGCACGACCGATCATAACAGCATCCGCACCTTGTGCTATCATACGAACAACATCAAGACCAGAACGAATACCAGAATCAACTAAAATCGTTAAATCACCTTTTATAACATCCGCAATTTTTGGCAATGCCCGTGCAGTTGACAATACCCCATCAAGCTGACGTCCACCGTGATTGGACACAACAATACCATCAGCTCCAAATCGTACTGCCTCACGTGCATCCTCTGGATCAAGAATACCTTTTAAAATCATTTTTCCTTTCCAAAAGTCTCTAATCCATTGCAAATCACCCCAGCTAATTGATGGATCAAAGTTTGCACCAAGCCAACCAATATAATCTTTTAGTGTCGTTTTTTTTTTAAGATAGGCAGAAACATTTCCAAGATCATGTGGATGCCCCATAATACCAACATTCCAAGCCCAATGAGGATGGAAAACAGCTTGTACAATACGGCGCAATCCAGCATAAGGCCCAGACATTCCCGAATGAGCATCACGATAACGTGCTCCAGGAACCGGCATATCAACTGTAAAAACCAATGTACGAACACCAGCAGCCCACGATCTTTCCAATGCATCACGCATAAACCCACGATCCTTGAGAACATAAAGTTGAAACCAAAATTCTTTTCCAACCGCTGCTTGTACTTCTGAAATAGGACAAACTGAAACCGAGGACAAAGTAAAAGGAATACCTTTCGCAACAGCTGCACGTGCAGCTTTTACTTCACCACGACGTGCATACATACCAGTTAACCCTACAGGTGCAAGCACAATTGGCATACCAAGTTTTTGACCCAAAATCTCAGTTGAAAGATCAACATCACCTATCTGCTTTAGAATCCGTTGACGTAATGCAAGTTCTTGAAGATCTGTACAATTACGCCGCATTGTTTCTTCAGCATAAGCACCACCATCAATATAATGAAACAAAAAAGAAGGTAAGCGACATTTTGCTGCTTTGCGATAATCAAATGTTGAAGAAATAATCATAGTAACACCGTTATTCAAAATACAAAAAGCTTTTTCAAAAGATAAATCTCTTGTATATACTTTGTCAAAATCTATATTAATAAATTCATTTAAAATGCTTAGACAATTTTAATCCTTGTTCTTGATAATGTGAACCAATATCATCCCCATAAAGTTTCACTGGCCGATTAAGCATATGTTCATAAACCAAGCGGCCGATAATTTGGCCATGCTCTAAAATAAATGGAACCTCGTGATTCCGCACTTCTAAAACTGCACGTGCCCCTTTTCTACTTATTTTCATATTCCCAAATCCTGGATCAAAAAAACCTGCATAATGCACTCTAAATTCTCCAACTAAGGGATCGAATGGTTTCATTTCAGCAGCATAAAAGGGAGGAACATGAATAGCTTCTCGTGAAACTAAAATATAAAATTCATGGGGATCAAGAACCATTTCTTTTGTTCCATGATCGTAAATAGGTTCCCAAAAATCTAAAATATGAGCAACAGCGCTTTTATCAACATCAATAACACCGGTATGACGTTTACTACGATACCCCATAAGCCCGTTTTCATTGCCTTCTAAATTAATGGAAATTCCAATACCATCATCGTTAATATTAGGGTTATCATCAGATACAAGCATTTCATTTTTATGCAAATCATACAATTCAACTTCTTTTAAATAACTATGTCCCTTACGAAATCGAAGTTGTGATAAACGCGAACCGGTGCGGACCAAAATCGGGAATGTTCGTGGACTAATTTCAAGATAAAGTGGCCCATGATAACCCATACAAATTTTATCAAATTCCTGAGCATAATCTGAAATCACGCGTGTAAAAACATCCAATCGCCCCGTAGAACTTTTTGGATTAGCAACCGCAGAAAGCACTTTCGGTAAAGCTAAATTTTCCAAAAGAGGAACGATATAAACACAACCTGTTTCTAAAACTGCCCCATCTTGCAAATCAAATTCGTGCAGCTTTAATCGTTCAAGTTTATCACTAACTTTCACACCAGGTCCTGGCATAAAAGAAGCTCGTATACGATATGCCTTATCTCCTAAACGTAAATCAAGACTTGCAGGTTGTATTTGATCCTTATCAAGCGAGCAAATGGCGTTAACAATACGATTGTTAACTAAAGTCTGTATATCACTATCTGCAAGAATACCATTCATGCGCATCATAGTTTTGCCTTCCATCTTTTTATCTCTTTTTACGGGTATTACTGATTGGGGCGATCCTTTTCAAAGATAACAAATGATTTATTCTCAATTTAATGATTTTGTTCACAATTATAATTAATGACTTTAAACCATAAAACCGCATTCGGTAAAGCATTCCCTCATAAGAGAAACTTTGGATATCCATCATGTATGGCTTTTTACTAAAATCTTATATACTTACTCTTAGAATATATTTTCAGTTTTTTTCTTTCGTCAAAGTTGATAAATATTGTTATTATAGTCCAAAGTTCTATACAGTAAAAAAGAAGCCTGTTAAAATCTAAATATGATTATACGTCACCTTAGCGAAACTATTATTAATCAAATTGCAGCCGGCGAAGTTATTGAACGACCCACTAATGTTGTTAAAGAGCTTATTGAAAATGCTATTGATGCAGGGGCAAATCGCATTGAGATCGTTATAGCAAATGGCGGGAAAAACCTGATAAAAGTCAGTGATAATGGCTGTGGTATTCCAGAAGATCAGTTAACTTTAGCAATTTCTCGTCATTGTACATCTAAAATTACTGATGATGTACATAATATTTGTTTCCTTGGCTTTCGTGGAGAAGCGTTGCCCTCTATTGGTTCTGTTTCAAAACTTAAACTGACTTCACGAACACAAAATTCCGATAGTGCAGCTGAAATTATTGTTACTGCAGGGAAAATAGAAGGACCAAAACCCTCTGCTGCTAATCCTGGAACCATCGTTGAAGTTCGTGATCTCTTTTTTGTTACACCAGCACGACTGAAGTTTATGAAATCTGATCGTGCTGAAACAAGTTCTATCATTGACACAATTAAACGAATTGCAATCGCCTTTCCGCACATCCGTTTTTCTCTTGCAGGTATAGATCGAGCATCTATGGAATTTCCTGCTATGGAACAAAATACCCAAGGGCAATTACAACGTATTACACAAATTATGGGAAAAGAATTTGCTTCAAACAGTCTTATCCTGGATGCTAAACGTGAATCTGTTCATCTAACCGGTTTTGCCGGTTTGCCATCTTTCAATCGCAGTAACAGCCTTCACCAATTTGCTTATGTTAATGGGCGTCCAGTGCGCGACAAACTTCTCTGGGGAGCAATCCGAGGAGCATATGCCGATGTTATTGCTCGAGATCGTCATGCTATAGCCATTCTTTTTATTAATTTACCGCCCACTGATGTAGACGTCAATGTACACCCTGCAAAAATGGACGTACGGTTTCGTGACCCAAGTCTAATTCGTGGTTTAATCATTGGAGCAATCCGTGAAGCATTGCATCAAACTGGCGTTCGTCCTACTTCAACAGGATCTGAAGCAATGTTAGCTGCATTTCGAACACAATCTTTAGAAACTGTAAAAACGCATCAAACTTCTTCTTATGGTGCGCGACCATGTCATCTTGAGCCAGAGCTTACATCAATATTTCATAAACCATTAAATATAAATAGCTCTATTGATTTACAAGAAGATACGATCCCTATTATGGAGTGTCTTAGCAGGCCAAGTGGTGATACACGTGCTACAATTAATGTATCAACATCAGAAGAATTACATTATCCATTAGGAGCTGCAAGAGCGCAAATCCATAAAAACTATATTGTCTCTCAAACTCAAAACAGTCTTATCATTGTGGACCAGCATGCTGCTCATGAGAGATTGGTTTATGAAGCACTTAAAAATGCTCTATACTCCAAACCACTTCCTTCACAATTATTGCTCATTCCTGAAATTGTAGAACTTTCTGAAGAAGATGCCACATGCCTTCTATCTCACAAAGATGCTTTGAAAAAATTTGGATTAGGAATTGAATCTTTTGGAATTGGTGCAATCGCTGTACACGAAACACCTTCTATGTTAGGAGAAATTAATATACAAGCTTTAATCAAGGATCTTGCCGATGAAGCAGCCGAATATGATACAATAGATAATTTAAAAGGAATGCTTGATTATGTTGCAGCAACTATGGCTTGTCATAGTTCAATACGTTCAGGACGTCTTTTGCATCCTGAAGAAATGAATGCGCTTTTACGACAAATAGAAGCAACACCTAATTCAGGCACATGTAATCACGGACGTCCTACTTATATCGAACTTAAACTCGCTGACATAGAACGCCTTTTTGGTAGAAAATAAAACTTCATGAACTATTCTGGCTAAAAACTACTTGCTTCATTTATACTCAACTCTATAAAATATCTGTAATATTTTAGCTGCATTATTTTTTCATAAGTACATAGAAAGGGCTCATAAAATATGTTCTCTAATAATGAATGCGAAGCAACAATCCATTATTTTAATAATAGTTATAAAATTATTAAATACGGAACTTATACTGTTTGTGCAGTTAGTGGACAAAAAATTCCTCTCGACGATCTAAAATACTGGAATCATCAGCGTCAAGAGGCGTATGCTAGTTGTGAATTATCTTATCAGCGCGAACTTGAGTGTAATCCACATCTTAGTCAATTACTAAAAAACATAAAATAGCCCATAAGAAATCCTGAAATAGCGTTATTCATATGCCTTTGCCTCTAAATATATCAATTAAAGGCAATATTTCGTTTCTTAAAACGAGCAATAGATTCCTCAAGGAGCATACGGCAAAAATCCCCTTGAACAAAATCAACTTTAACATCAAAGATAATAAGCTTTTCTAAGCTTTTATGTAAATCATTAGCTTGTATGCGTATATAGTCCTTAGCGGTCGTAGTCAGCCACAGATTATGAGTTTTGGCCTTACGTGCCAAATTCTTTAGATCCGTAGCTGTAAAAAAATAATGATCAGGATAAGAATAAGTTTGCACAACATGACCAGACATTTCTTTAATGGATTTGAAAAATTTATCTGGATTTCCAATACCCGCAAATGCCAAAAAAAATTTTCCAGCAACTTCATCATCAACTAGTGATTTAAGATGCGCATAATGCAAAGGTTTTCCAGTACTTGCAACAAAAAGAGCCACATCATCACTCTCATCCAAACAGCCAATAACTAAAACACTGTCCATCAAAGATAATTGCGTTTTTAACGGTGCACGCAAAGGTCCCGCTGGAAAAACAGCTTTATTACCAAAACCACGCATCGCATCCACAACAAGCAACGTATAATCCATATAAAGGCGACGACTTTGAAAACCATCATCCATTAAAATAAAATTACATCCCTTTTCTTTAAGCCGTTGTGCTGCTGCATAACGATCAGGAGATATGGCAACAAAAGCATGACGTGCAAGCAAAAGTGACTCATCGCCAACATCACGCGCATTATCACGTTTAATATCAACGAGGTGCACTTTTTTGACTCTTCCACCATAGCCACGTGATATAATACCAGGTATTAAACCAAGTTCCTTAGCCACTTGAGCAAACGCAATAACAACAGGAGTTTTACCTGCACCACCTAATGTAAAATTTCCAACACACAAAACTGGCAAATCAATAGCAAGAGGCTCTCTTTCCATACGACATCTTGCAAAATAACCATAAACCTCAGAAATTGGTGCCAATAAAAAACGCCAAAGGCTTTTATTTTTCCACCAAAAACGTGGAGAACAAATATGCATGCCTATTTTTGACACTGCCTTAAACCCGTCTGTATTACAAGTGGCTGCAAAAACGGATCAAGGACCTTTAATGTACACTCAAGTGCACCGGCCATACTTGTTGCCACTTCATAAGCCTTATCAACCACTTGTTGTCGCAATGTTTCATTTGTTAAGAATTTATTCACTTGGATAGCAAGTTGCATAGTATCTTCAACTATATATGCTGCATCACATGATAAAAATCGTTCAAACGTATTTTGAAAATTTGCAATATGTGGTCCCGTTAAAATAGCCACTCCAAGCAAAGCAAGCTCTAATGGATTATGACCACCATAGTTACACAATGATTTACCAATGAAGGCAACTTTTGACAAACGAAGAAAAAGACCCATTTCTCCAATTGTATCTCCTAACAAAATATCAGTATCCATATCTGGAACAGTATTGCTGCTTCTAAGAACATAACGCAAATCCTCATGACCAAACGCCTTGATAATATCTTTTGAACGTTCAGGATGACGTGGAACAACAATCGTTAATAAATCTGGAAGATGACTTTTGAGAATTCTATGAACTTCAAAAGCAATTCTCTCTTCTCCTTCATGGGTTGAAACAGCTGCCCAAACTGGACGATTACCAATAGCATTATAATAATGCGCAAGCAATTCCTGATCCTCAACCGGACAAACCTCAGCCTTAAGATTACCAGAAAGCGCAACTGATTTTACACCAAGTGTATGGTAATAAGTTACATCCGTTTCATTTTGACCAATAACCACATCAATATGTTTGAAAATATGTTTAGCAAGAAAGAGTCTTTTGTGCCAAGCCTTAAAAGACTGTTCCGACATACGAGCATTAACCAAAATCTGTGGAATGCGCATTTTAGCAAGTTCTTTAATACGTAAAGGCCAAATCTCTGATTCACAGATCAATGCCAAATCAGGCTTCCAATGAGCAATAAAATGACGCACAGCTAATTCTAAATCCAACGGAGCATATTGATGAATTAATCGATTGCCAAAATGTTTCTTGACAAGAGTAGAAGATGTTACAGTACATGTTGTCAACAATACTTGTATTTTTAAAGATAAAATGTAATTAATGAGTGGTAAAAGGGCTATTGTTTCTCCAACGCTCGCTGCATGAAACCAAATTAATGGACTTTGAGGACGCACTTTTTGACTTTTTCCCAAACGTTCCTTTTGGCGCCCTCGCTCTTCTTTTCCACGCATCGCTCTAAAAAACAAATAAAAGGGTACTACAGGGTGCAAACAAAAACCAACTATCCGATAGATTGAAAGAGCCACACGTGCCTTTAATTCCATCATTTAAAACCCCTCATTTCCTTGTTTTGAGATAACTGTAAGCTTCATTCGTCAAACGATTCATCACGTCCGTTAATTGTATACGTTTTTCTTCTAACAAAGAATCATCTGCATCCTTAGGAACAAAAAATGCTTCACCTGTGAGGACAATTGAACGTCCAAACGGAAGTGGGATTGCAGTTTTATCCCATGTTTTTTCAAGAATTTTTTCTCGCGAAAATGCATACACACAAGGTATAATAGGACGGCCAGATAATTTAGCTAATAAAATAATTCCTTTTCCAGATTCACGCGCTTTTCCACATGCGATATCTGCAATCATAGCAACTGTTTTACCAGATTTAAGAGCATTTTTAAGTGTTAATAATGCTCGTGCTCCCCCTTTATGAACATGATGCGTTTTACCGCGTCCCCCTGAGCCACGGACAATTCCAAGCCCTAATTTTTGGGCCAATTGTGCATTTATTTCTGCATCAGCAGAACGAGAAAACATAGCAATAACCTCTTCGCCTTGAGAACGTAAAAAAGGCCCCATAATATGACGTCCATGCCAAAAGGTTATAATAAACGGATTATAGGCATTATATATCTTCCTAATATCATCTGAGCTTTTTAAACGCGGATTCGTCCAATAAACAAAACGCAGATAGTTCGCCAAAATCCTCACAACAAAAATTTTTACAAACCATGTTTTCATCAATGAATGACGATTATCCCGCCAAAATCTTTTTAAAGCGCTATTTTTTTTCTCGTAAAAAGTTTCTCTCATCCTGATATTAAATCTAGCAAATTCAATCTTTTGGTATTCTCATAGAGCGAAAAATAATGATTGAATATTTAAAGTTTATGATACATTGCTTGTTTCATGGTCAAGAAACTGATGTAAAGGCACAACATAATAACGTTGTAATGCGTTGTCTACACTACTTTGTGCTTTTGTCCGCCATGCTTCTTGAGCTGATTGATAATCTGGAAAAATACCAACCACATCCAAATTACTGAGATCTTTAAATTGATTATCACTCAGATTTTTCAATTCCCCACCAAATACAAGATGCAACAATTGCCTCTTTTCGTTGACTTCAGCCATATTTGCCTCCGTATCATTAAAAAATTTAATATGTTTTTATTCGATTAAACTAACTTTGCTTGACGAACAATATTTACCATATTTTGACAGCAATTATTTTCACCAGCAACTAAAAAACTATCTTGAGAAGATTCAATCCCATAAGAAATAAACGGGGCCTTAAGTGACATAAAACGTCCACCACACTCCTGCAAAACAAGATCAGCAGCGGCAATATCCCAATCATGGCAATTTGGCCGAACTAATACAATATCAATCTTACCTTGAGCAACAAGAATAACACGGTAAGCAAGAGAAGGAATATAACGAAAAAAACTGATTCGATTGCAAAAATCATACGGTAATTTCTGAGCAATTGATTGATCAATTGAAACCCTATATTTTTGATTAGTTTTAGATCTTAAAAGGGGCATTCTTACACCATTCAATGTTGCTCCTTTCCCAGTCATAGCTGCATATATATCACCTTTAGCAGGACATTGTAAAACACCTACAACAGGGCGACCCTTCTCAATAATAGCAACTGAAATACACCAATCAATACTCCCGGAAAGAAAACCACGAGTCCCATCAATGGGATCAACTACAAAACAGCGTTTATAAGTAGCTTGCCCCCTATTATCTTCTGTTTCTTCTGAAATCCAACCATAATTTGGACGTGCACTAAGAAGCCTTTCTTTTAAAAAAACATCTACTGCAACATCTGCTTCACTGACTGGTGAATTACCATCTTTAAACCAAACATCCAGTTCACATCCAAAATACTTCATTGCTAAATCTCCTGCCTCCCAACAAACATCGAGCAAAAGACTTAAATCAGCATAATAATGCGCATTATTTTCCTGCAAGTGTCATTCCTTCAATTAATAATGTCGGTGCTGACGTACCATAACGTCGATCAATATCATTTGCGGGTGTTAAATGCGCTAACATATGAAGTAGATCAGAACCTAGTGTTACTTCACTCACCGGGTAAGTGATTTCCCCATTTTCAATCCAAAAACCAGAAGCTCCACGGCTATATTGTCCCGTAACAAAATCAACACCATGCCCAAATAATTCTGTCACATAAAAACCATTCTGCATACTTTTTATCATATCATGAGGTGATACCAAACCCGGTTCAATAGAAAAATTAGTGCTTGCCGGCTGAACAAGCGATGCAGAACGCACACCACGACCATTTGTTTTAAGCCCTAATTCACGAGCTGAAGATGATGAAAGAAGCCAGTTCTTTAGCACACCATTTTCAATAATATTCAGTGTATGTCCTTCCACCCCTTCACCATCAAAAGGACGAGAAGCATTTCCACGTAATCTTAAGGGTTGATCCACCACATTAACACCAGACTTCATAACCCTTTCCCCCTTTAAATTTTGCAAAACACTTGTTTTGCGAGCAATCGATGCTCCATTAACCATAGATGCAATATGACCAGCGATTCCACGAGCCACACGCGGATCAAAAACAACACTTACAACCCCAGTTTCTGCGCGAACTGCTCCTAAACGTCGAACTGCACCTAGTCCGGCATTTCTACCTATCGTATCTCCTGATTCTAAATCAGAGAAATGTAAAGCCGTTGTATAATCATAATCTCGCTCCATTTCTGTTCCCTCACCAGCGAGTGCGCTACAAGAACGCGAAAAATAGCTAGAATTATAAGATCCATAAAAACCATCACTATTGACAAGAACAAACCCACTTTTGCCATAAGCTGTTGCCGCACCACCAGAATTGCTCACGCCCTTTACATCAAGAGCCGCTGCTTCCATTTGTAAAGCATCTTCTGTTAAAAAATGACTTTGTGGAATAAAATTATCAAAAAGATCAAGATCCTTAGGATGAGTAACCAAACACTCTTTATCCGCCAAACCTTCAAATAAACTATCAGGTGAAACCTTAGCCATTGCAATAGCACGCTCTGCTAATTCTTGCGGATCAACAACAAAATTAGCAGAAACACTTGCCACCTTTTTGCCAACAAAAACCCTCAATGTAAAATCATCACTTTCTAAAGCATCGGTTGATTCTACTTTGCCAAGACGAACTGCTACACAAACAGAATTTGAGTGTATAACAACAGCATCAGCAGCATCTGCTCCAGAACGCTTTGCTGCTTCAACCAACGAACTAGCTTTATCAAGCTGTTTCTTGTTCATTTTCATAGATATTCTCTTAAATAGTAATTATTTATCTTGATAAGAAATTTTAAATGAAAAATATAATTCTTGTCTATTCATAGTTAAAAGTTACGTGCCATTAATGCACTATTTTTCTTTCAACTAATTCAGAAATTTGCCTCTTAGCTTTTTCACGAAAAGGCCCTACACGTTGTAAAATTTCTTTAACTTCAAAAAAATTTAAAATTTGGATTCCATCAACAGGAGGACATAATAAAAGATCTAACTTTGCACATTGTAAACGCGTTCTCACGAGCGCTCGTTGTCCTACAATACCTGCAGCAATAAGACTTTCAGAAACCGAAAGATTGCCATTTTTACATCCAATAATCGGAAGTCCAGTAACATCAACACCAATCGAAAGATCAATTGGTTCAGTAAAACAATCAAAAGGTACTGGATTAGAAACCGCTCCATCAATCAAAAAATCATGATTACGTAAAACAGGCTTAAACAAACCAGGAATAGCAGAAGAAGCTGCTAAAGCAGAACGCAAATCGCCCTCTTGGATAACAACCATCTCTGCTGTTTTTAAATTTGAAGCTACAGCACAAAAAGGAATTTCTAAAGCACAAAAATCCCGCGGAAAATTCAATGGTAAAAAATTCTCTAAAATTAACTCCAAATTAAATTGAAAAAGATGTAAACTACATTCCCAAAACTCTTTCCATGACGTCGGCATTAAAGACCATAAACGCTTCAAAATATCATTTGAATTAGAAAAAGTTGATAGACAATATTCTTTCCAATCAGTCTCTGTCATTCCAGAAGCTACACCAGCACCCACGATAGAACCTATAGAAGATCCTGCAATGGCATTTGGTTTCAAACCCAAATCCTCAAGCGCCCCAATAACTGGGAGATGGCCTAAACCTCGAGCCCCTCCACCACCGAATGCCAAACCAATTTTCACTCTATCTCTCCTATATCATTCTTTAATTCTCCAGTAAGTACAAAAGAAACACTCTCCCCGATGATTACTGCCTCTTACATTTATAGAAGTCCCTTAGAAACGACAATAAAAAATGTACAATCTTTACTTTCTTTTAATTTATTCACTAAGCTCAGATAATATCAAATGATTTTCATGATAACTCGAATATCATATCCTTCAATCACGCTTACTTTTATCCATTAGCTAATAGCTAAAATAAAACTTTGAAACAAAATTCTTTTGCTTAATTGCAAAAAATAGCAATTTTCTCTCCTTCAAAATCTTTATACTAAACCGGAAAAAATCTTGCAATAACGAAACAACTTTTTCATAAGGAGTATGGTAGAACTATGTAAAATAATCTTGTATCTGGCTTCACTTGATGAAAATAAAACCTTTCTCAAGTGTAAATTACTTTTGAAGTTTATAGATCCGTATTGCTGTATCACTATAAAAACGCTCATCCTCCAAATAAAATGGATCAGGCAAATTAATAATCGCTTCTTTTGCTTCTTCAAGAATAAAAAATGTTTCAGTTTTTGCCCACTTTCCTTTAAAAGCTTGAATAAAAGCCTTTTCACCTAAAGAACAGCCATAAGGGGGATCTGCAAAAATAATATCAAATGCAAGCATTGTTCCAATATTTCCAAGTTTGGTCGCATCACGGCGTAAAATCCGTCCAACGCCTTGCAACCCTAAAGTTTCAATATTCTTTTGAATTAAGCTACGTCCTTCAATTGAATTTTCAACAAAAACAGCTGCCTTTGCTCCACGCGAAAGTGCCTCAATCCCTAAAGCACCAGTGCCAGCGAAAAGATCAAGAACACGCTTATCTGACCAAAAATTTTCTTCCTGGCTAGTAAGAATATTAAAAAGGCTTTCACGCGTACGATCACTTGTTGGACGAATGGATCGATCAAGAGGTTTTGACAAAACATGCCCGGCAAATTTACCGCTAATAACTCTCACGTGATCCTCCAGATCGCTGAGACATTCTTGCACTATTATTATATCTTTTAGACTGTTTCATGTTATTATCAAATGACCTAGATTTCCATTTACTATTAAAAAAATGTTTATCATGATCATCTTTAACAACCTTCCTCTCCTTTTTAAATAATTGATCTTTCTTGCCAATAATACTTGATTCAATATAAGGTGTTTTGCTACGTTTTTTAGAAAAATCAATATTATCTTTCTCTACTCGTCTTTCTGATCGTTTTTCCTTCCCTCTATCTGTAAATCTTTTACCAACCCAATTTATCTTACGACCATAATGATTATCTGCAACAGAAGAGGGCTTTTTACGTGCAATCTGCGGACATGCACCAGGAGCCATCCAAACATTAGAACAACGTGAACGTAAGAAAACACGTTCTTCCTTCCCGCTCTTATTTTGATCTTTAACTCTTAATTTTTCATCAAATTTTTTACTCAATCGTACCTGGCTATGCCCAGGAAATCTGCCTTTTTTTCCACGTAATATACTTTCTTTTCTAGAGACAATCCAACTATTCTTCATCACAGGAGGTTTTGTACTGTTTTGTTTTTCAATAACAGCAGAATTTGAAAATGGCTTAATAATAGGCGCATTAAAATCTGCATTAGCTTGCAAAATCAAACGTTCTCCTAATTGATCACGCAACATCCGACCTTTTAACTCACGAACTGCACCTTCTTTTAAATCAGATAACTGAAATGGACCATAAGACACACGAATTAAACGATTAACAGATAACCCTAAAGCTCCCAAAACATTCTTGATTTCACGATTTTTTCCTTCACGCAAAGCTACAGAAAGCCATACATTTGATCCTTGCTCACGTTCGATCGAAGCCTCAATTGAACCATAAAAAATCCCATTAACTGCAATACCATTCTTTAAATCTTGAAGCGCACTTTGTTTAACTTTTCCATGAGCACGAACCCGATATTTGCGCACCCAACCCGTTAAAGGAAGCTCCAATACACGTGCTAAACCACCATCATTGGTTAAAAGCAAAAGGCCTTCTGTATTCATATCAAGCCTCCCCACAGAAAGAACACGAGGCATATCTTTTGGCAAATTATCAAATACTGTTGGTCTCCCCTGAGGATCACGATTGGTCGTAACAAATCCTACTGGTTTGTGATAAAGCCATAACCGTGTTCGTTCTATAGGAGGTAAAGGCTTACCATCAACTGTAATAACATCAGAACGAGTAACATTAAAAACAGGTGTAGCTATAATTGCACCATTAACAACAATACGACCTGCAAAAATCATCATTTCTGCATCACGGCGTGATGCTACTCCGGCACGCGCTAACCTTTTAGCAATTCGTTCACTTTCACTCTTTTCACTCATTTTCTTTTCACTTTGATCTTTTTCAAATCGTATAGAAAATTTATTACGTGCACTATGTCGTTTATTCTCAAAAGAAGGAGGAGTGCAATCGTTCATCATATTCTATCCTTTATATCTAATGTATCCTTTTACTTTTAAAGCAGCTCTAAACACTTTTTAAAATGTAATAGAACCTTTTCATCACACAATGAGTCATAATAAAAAGCTTGCTCACTTCATAGACCTCTTTAATATAGCTTTTTGGTTACTTATACTTCAATGGAAGAAAAATATGAGACTTACTCCCATGGAAATAGCCCTTTTAGAAGCGCAGTCAGCAAAAAAACAAGCTGAAATTCCCGTGGGCGCAGTTATCACACATGGTAAAACAATTATTGCACGTGCCGGTAATTACATAAAAACCCCATATGATCCTACAGGACACGCAGAAATGCGTGTTATTCGCATAGCTTGTCAAATCTTCAAAAGTGAAAGAATTCCTGAATGCGATCTTTATGTAACACTCGAACCCTGTGCTATGTGCGCCGCAGCCATTTCATTTGCACGCATAAGAAACTTGTATTATGCAACGCAAGATTCAAAAGGTGGTGCTATTGAACATGGACCGCGTTTCTACCAACAACCAACCTGCCACCATAGACCTAATGTTTATTCCGGTTTTAAAGAAAGAGAAGCAACTCTATTGCTTAAAGACTTTTTTTCACAAAAACGACGTAAAAAATAAGCTTTATTTCAATTTAAATACCTAAATCTTTAAACAATAAAGCCTTTTTGTAAAATAAGGCCAGAGCCTTCCTTATTGCTTCCTATTTTCGAAGTACTGCCCTTTTTCAAATACTTTTGTTTATTCCAATTTATCCTTTTGCCCTGCAGATGCAGTTACTGCTGGTTGACGATAAATTAAAGGTGGTTCACTAAGGTATCGACGATAATTTGCATTCCCACCATCAGCCTCCTGCCGCCGACGCAAGTATTCCTCACGTTGTTGTTTTTCATTAAACTGTACGATACCCTCTGAATCATCAATATTTATACGACCTCTTGTCACTACTTTTTTATCTGAAGAAAGAGAAACTTTATCATTAGAATTGGCCCTATTAGCTCCCACTCCACCTTGCAAACTCTTCTGAGACTGCTCTGACACTTCCATCTCATCATAAGAATCAATCTCCGTAATATCTACCTGAGGTGGAGGTAAAACTACACGTGCATTAGGTTCTGGAAATACAAGTTGTGGGCGCTGTTTCATTACAAGCTGATTGTTTTTATTTTTTGATCTTAATGAAGCAAGATTAGTTATATCATCAACAAACTGCAATGAAGCTGTTTTATCCGTACCATAAGTCGGAGCAGATAAATTACACCCTGCCAACATAAAACACACACTTAGCGTGCTTGCTAAAAATATTTTCATTGCGTATCTCTTCCTTGTTCATCCATTTTCCCAAGCGCAAAACCTGCTGACATCAATATGACTCTTCGTAGACTGTCCAATAATGCACAAATTACCCCTTCATAGACAAAACAATGTGCTCTATTTCTAACATAATTTCCCCCTTCCATCAATGTAGAATTCAAATGATATCAAAGCTATTAATACCATCCTTTCAAATTGCCTTGCTCAAAAACCCTTTAAACTTTGCCAAGTGCTTGTAATTCTCGTAAAGCAGCTGCATCACGAGCAGATACATCAGGATAATCCGGATCACTCCCAACATCTTGTGTATAACGCCATGATCGAGCACACTTAGTACCCACAGCCTTATGCGAGCATATACCAACACCTTCAACATCATTCAAAATAAAAGCATCCGAAGGGGGTATATCTTGAATAATCGTTAGAGCACTAGTAATACAAATTTCCGCCATATCTAAATTTTCCAAAGATTCCAATAAAACCGGATTAGAAATAAAAACAACAGGTGCCGCTTCTAAAGATGACCCAATACGTCTATCTGCTCGCTCAATCTCTAAAGCACCCGTAACAACTTTACGAACCTGTCGTACTTTTTTCCAACGCTCTGCTAAAAGCTCGTTCTTCCATTCTGCCAATGCAGGACGAAACTGCTGCAAATGCACCGAACAACTTTCTGGATAACGCTCTAACCAAGCTTCTTCCATTGTAAAAGGTAACATTGGAGCAAGCCATGTTACCATTCGATCAAAAATTTCACGAATGACTTGCAAAGAAGCTTTACGCTTTCCTGACGAAGGCGGATCACAATAAAGAGTATCTTTGCGGATATCAAAATAAAACGCAGATAACTCAATGATTGAAAAATCCAATAATGCACGCATAATTTTCTTAAAATCAAACTCATCATAGGATTGATTAATCAACCGATCAAGTTCATACAATCGATGCAATATAAATTTTTCAAGATCCGGCAGTACGCAATAAGGTATTTCTTCTCCTTCATCATAAGTTAAAATACCAAGCATCCAACGAATTGCATTCCGCAACTTGCGGTATGAATCCACATTTGTTTGAAGAATCTTCTTGCCCAAACGCTGATCTTCCGAATAATCAGTTGTCATCACCCAAAGACGAAAAATATCAGCGCCAGATGTTTTAATGATATCTTGTGGCATAATTGTATTGCCCAAAGACTTAGACATTTTTTTGCCATTCTCATCCAAAGTAAAACCATGTGTGACAACAGCTTTATAGGGTGAACAAGCCCGTGTTCCACAACTTTCTAAAAGAGAAGACTGAAACCACCCACGATGCTGATCAGATCCTTCAAAATAAATATCAGCAGGCCATTTTAAATCAGCACGATCTTCTAACACAAAACTATGACTCGCCCCAGAATCAAACCAAACATCCAAAATATCATAGACCTGTTTCCAAGTTTCATGAACACGTTCACCTAAAAAACGTTCACGTGCTCCTTCTGCAAACCATGCATCTGCGCCTTCTGCTTCAAAAGCTTGTAAAATACGCTTGTTCACTTGCTCATCTTTAAGAATAAGACCATCCTCATTAACAAAAATACAAATCGGAACACCCCAAGCACGCTGACGAGAAAGCACCCAATCTGGACGATCTGTAATCATAGAAGCCAAACGGTTTTGAGCCGAAGATGGAACAAAACGTGTCATCATCACAGCTTCCAAAGCTCTGCTGCGTAAAGTTGAACCATCACCAAGATCTTTATCCATTGCGATAAACCATTGAGGCGTATTCCGGAAAATAACTGGTTTTTTTGAACGCCAACTATGAGGATAAGAATGTTTTAAACGACCACGTGCAAATAATAGCCCTACTTTAATTAAAGCATTAATCACTTCTTTATTAGCATTACCCATTTTTCCATTATCATCAATAACGCGGATAGCTCCCTCTTCACGATCTGGTCCAAAACCAGGAGCATCTTTTGTATAAAAACCAGCATCATCAACAGGAAAAGGTATGGCAGAATCAATACCAGCCTGCTCCAATACAGACTTATAAGCATTCCAAATTTCAAAATCCTCACGCCCATGGCTAGGTGCTGTATGAACAAAACCTGTACCAGCATTATCAGTCACATGGGAACCATCAAGCATCGCAATCTTATAGTTATACCCTCCAGCTAAACCTTTAAACGGATGAGAAAGAATAAGAGTCTTAAGCTCATCAGCAGACACAGAACGCAAGCGTTTCAAAATAATCTTTGCTTTTTCTGCACAACTCTCAACTAAAACATCAGCAAAAAGAAGCTTTTCCCCAACTTGAGAACCAAAATCATTTTCTGCACTTTCAACAAGATAAACACCATAAGAAATTTGCGAAGAATAACTAACCGCACGATTACCAGGAATTGTCCATGGTGTTGTTGTCCAAATCACAACACAGGCACCATCTAAATCATGATCACGCGATTCCAAAATAGGAAATTTAACCCAGATAACATCAGATTCATGATCATGATATTCAATTTCTGCCTCAGCCAAAGCTGTACGCTCAACAACAGACCACATCACAGGTTTTGAACCACAATAAAGTTGATCAGACATAACGAATTTCATCAATTCGCTTGCAATGCGTGCCTCCGCGTGAAAAGCCATTGTCGTATAAGGATTTTTAAAATCTCCTACAATACCAAGACGCTTAAATTCCTCACTTTGAATTGTTATCCAAGACTGCGCAAAATCACGACATTCTTGACGAAATTCGCTTAAAGGAACATCATCCTTATTTTTCCCTTTTGCGCGATATTTTTCCTCAATTTTCCATTCAATTGGAAGTCCATGGCAATCCCAACCAGGCACATAATTTGCATTAAAACCCCGCATTTGAAACGAACGAACAATAACATCCTTTAAAACTTTGTTCAGAGCATGTCCAATATGAATATTGCCATTTGCATAAGGTGGCCCATCATGAAGAATGTAAAGTGGACGATCTTTCGCTTGTTGTCGCAATTGAGTGTAAAGATCTATCTCTTCCCATCGCGTTATCAATTCAAGCTCCTTTTGCGGTAACCCTGCACGCATAGGAAAATTAGTTTTGGGTAAATAAAGAGTCTTTGAGTAATCTACTGATTCATTTTTCACAGACATTGTTAAATATTCCTGTCCACTTTTACTATTTTATTTTTTTATTATTTCCCTGACCCCTGCAACTGTGGTTGCTCAATCTATGAAAAGGCCGGGCCAATAATTCGTACTCAGCAGTGATCAAGAATATATAACATCATCTATTACAATTTTATCATGAAACCATTAAAAAAAGAAACCCAAAAATAAATCTCTCAAAAAAAGCCCTGCATAAACAAGGCCTTTTCACAATAAACTTAGTTTTTCAATAAATTAAAATTTATACGCTACACCAACACGGAAGTTATTGGTTTTATAGCTAAGATCGACTTCTTCCTTTGCAAATTTCTTTTTACCAAAATCCGAGTAACGATATTCAGTGCGCACAATAATACTATTAGTCAGCGCAAAATCAACACCACCACCAAAGGTATAACCAATCATTGTTTTTGATTCATCTGCTTTGTTTTCTTCAGTACCTATCACTACCGATAAAGTATCTTGAAGCTCCACATAAGAAATACCACCAGCGACATAAGGCATAATACGATCAGCAGCAAAGCCAATACGTACCCTTGTAGCACCAGTCCATTTTTCTTTTAAAGAGTGATTAAAAATGATATATTGTCCCGCTGCATCTCCTGATCTAGCTACATGCTGATACATTGCCCGTCCCAGATTTTTGGGACTGAAGGGAGATATTATTATTCTCTCTCTACCTTGTTCTGTATTGCTGCTGCCTCCGCTCCCTGTCCGATATGTTGGAACTAAATCATCGCTAATAATAATAGTTTTGGTGTCTTTCTGTCCAGACCACATCATATCTGTATCAACACCTACAACCAGGTTATTACTAAGGTTAATATTAGACCCTGCATAAATACCACCTCTCATACCAAAGAGTTGAGGCAAATACTTCTTATCAACTGGTGTCCATCGATCAACACCATCATTACGATCAGAACTTAGAGGAATATCAACATCAAGAGCGTTTGCAGTAACATTACTTGAAAAACCACCAGCCTGGCCACCAATATAAAAACCTGTCCAAGAAAATCCAGAAGCAGCAGGTGACCTTGATTCTTGAAATAATATACTATCAGATGCTTGCACTGCAGAAATAGAAACTGAAGAAGCAATAGCAAATGTAGCTAAAAAAGACTTTATATTCACAGATTATCTCCAATAATAATATTCAAAAATAATATTCAAAATGCACTTTATATAAAATTTTATTTTAAAAATCTGTAGTAACAATGATACAATAAAAACAAAAAAGCCCTTTTGAAAAAAGAGCTTTTTTATAATTTAATCTTCTAATAAATTAGAATTTATAAGCTACACCAACACGGAAATCATTGGTTTTATAACCAATTTCCATTTTATCCTTTGCAAATTTCTTTTTACCAAAATCTGAGTAACGATATTCTGCACGCAGAATAACACTCTTAGCCATTGCAAAATCAATACCACCACCAAAGGTATAACCCACAAAAACCTTTGTGTCATCTATTACATTACGCGTAATGGGAAGCTCTTTGCCCTCTTTTCTTATTGTAAGAAGATCTTGAAGCTGCGTATAAGCAACACCACCAGAGACATAAGGCATCACACGATCCACTGCAAAACCAATGCGTACCCGTGTGGCACCAACCCATTTTTCTTTTAAGGTATGACTAGAACTTACAGGATTACTACCTTCTTCTGCAACTGCACACACTTGTACACTTCTTTCTACCCTACTATTATTATTCCTAGTGTTTTCTTGACGACGTGTACTCTCTTCTTCTACCGTTTCTTCATTTTGTTCCTCTCGATGAATAATTTTTGTATCTTTTTTTCCAGACCATGCCATATCCGTATCAATACCTAAAATAAGGCCATTGCCAAAATTAACATTAGATCCGGCATAAACACCCCCTATAACACCTGAAAGTTTGGGTAAATATTTCGGTTCAAGCGATTCCCATTCTGCGTCACTATTTCTACGACCTCTTACAGTAGATTTACTTGAAAAACCGCCAACCTGACCACCAAAATAAAAACCCGTCCACGAAAAATCAGAAGAAACGATCATCGGTGCTGGCTGATGACTTTGTTGCTGATACGGTATCATAATATCAGCTGCCTGTACCATAGAAGCTAGTACAAATATCCAAATAGACGTTATCATTAAACGCGTTACATTCATAAACTTATCTCCTCAACAAATATCCAAATTGGTCTTTATAAAATATTCTATTTCAAATATCTATAATTAAAATGATGCAGTCGTAGAGAAAATAAAGGCCCCGTCTCTGACAGGGCCTTTTTGTAATTTAATTTTGTAATAAATTAGAATTTGTAAGCTACACCAACGCGGAAATCATTGGCTTTATAGTTAACTTCAAGTTTATCATTATGCAATTTCTTTTTACCAAAATCTGAGTAACGATATTCTGCACGCAAAACAACATTATCAGTCATTGCAAAGTCAACACCAGCACCAAGAGTATAACCAATCATTGTTTTTGATTCATCAACTGTATTAACTGTATTTGGCTCAGCAGAGGGCTCTTTGTCGGCTCTTTCAGCTTTTGCTCCAGAAACTTTTTGCCTACTAACTGACGTTGAAAAGCTGTCTTGGAGCTGTGTATAAGCAACACCACCAGCAACATAAGGCATAATGCGATCAGCAGCAAAACCAATACGAATCCGTGTAGCACCAGCCCACTTTTCTTTCAAAGTATGACCGTACTTTGTAATTTCAACTTCTTTTTCCTCACCATCAGCGAAAACAACAGGAGAACGGGATACAGACTTTTCCTGATGTTTGTTTTTATCTTTATCTTCTAATTCAACTGTCACTTCGTGAGTTTTCTCGTCTTTCCGTCCAGACCAAATAACATCGGTGTCAACACCTAGAATCAGACCATTTCCGAGATCAACATTGGAACCTGTGTAAAAACCACCTGTGAAACCTGAAGGTTTAGACCACAAGTCTTTATGAAGCGGAAGCCACTTTTTAGAATCATCACCATCACGACTACTAAAAGAAGTCTTACTTGAAAAACCACCAATTTGTCCACCGACATAAAAACCTGTCCAAGAAAAAGCAGGAGCAACAACAATTGTTTCTCCCGTTTCTTGAGGAACTGTAATATCTGCTGCTTGCGCTGCATAAGCTGTCATCAAAGCAACAACAGATGCTGTCATTAAACATTTCATATTCATAAATTTGCTCCATAACTAATGTTTATGTACACAATGTTACACACCTCCTTTAAAATATCTGTAGTAAAAATGATACAGACATAAAAAAAACATAATTATATGCTATAATTCCTTATTTTTTATAAATTTATAAACAGAACACTGTAGTCATAAAGCTCGTTATTGTTTTTCAAAGTTATTAATGACTAAAATTCGCATGACATTGATTACTACACAATCAACAACATCATGAATATAATTAATCACATTCTAAATTATATTCAGTTATCAAAAATACTCTCTCCTTCCCCGCTTTTCTCACTGACTAGAAATAAAATTAATCTTCCACACCCAGTGATAGCAAAAAATATACACGCAGTTATTATCGACTAAAAACTCATTGGGCCTCGACTAAATTTTGGTCTGCCTTTTTTCTTTTTATCTTTTGAATTTCTTGAATTACCAGATACAAAAGTTACACGTATCGGTTCTGTTATTTCTTTCCACTCGCTATAAAAAATACGACCATCATCTAAAACAGAATCTTTCAAAAAATCCTTATTGTACTGACTAACGTAAGAAGTAGAATCAATAATCGGCACTTCCTCTTTAAAACCGGATCCTCGAACTGTAGAAACTGTAATTATAGTGAAACCCAAAACTGCAACAAGATACTTCATATTCATAATTTATCTCCCTTTTCTATATTATAAAATACAAAACGTGTTTTTTTATAAATCATTTCATAATACATATCTACAAAAAAATGATGCAGACACAGAAAAAATAAAAACCCTGTCCTTGACCGAGTCTCCCTATAATTTACTCTCATAACAAATTAAAATTTATGAAATCCACCAATGCAAAAATCATTAATAAAGAAAACTTTAAATAAAATCTTAATAATATTTTGTATGCTAAATGATATCGCTTAGCTATTCAAAATTAATGCTTAACCTTAGAAAACCAAAAGGTATTTTTATTTCATCTATTTCATTAACCAATCCAATAAGCTTTTTATAGGTTTAATTTGATTTGAAAAATACCTTACCAAATTCATTTTTCTGAATAGCGCATTCACTTATTACTAAAAATTACTAAAAACAATCCTAACAACGATAAAAAAACCTCATTTTCATAAAAATTCATTTTTTACCTACCATCATATTTTATAATACATAATGTATTTTATGTATTATAAAAATAACAGTGGATACTCCTAAAATGATATGGGAGGAAAAATTTGTAATGTGCAGATATTCTGTATAACTACACCAACTATTTCTTCTGTTTTCGATTCCACAAATAAATTTTAAAGCTCAAACATGGGCAAAGATATCAACTTCTGACCATCCCAAAAGATCAAGCTTTGCTCTTACAGGCAAAAATTGAAAACACGCCTTTGCAATATCTTCTCGTTCTTCGCGTTTTAAACGTTCTTCAAATATATTTTTTAAACGATGTAGATATAAAACATCAGAGGCCGCATACTCAATTTGTGCACGCGATAAAGCATCTGCTGCCCAATCTGATGATTGTTGCTGTTTAGAAATATTAATATTCAGTAATTCACTACAAATTTCCTTCAAACCATGACGATCAGTATAAGTACGCGTCAATTTTGAGGCAATCTTTGTGCAAAAAACAACATCGGGTATCACACCAAATGTATGTGCTAAAATAGCAAGATCAAAACGCCCAAAATGAAATATTTTGGTAATTGCTTTATCTTCAAGCAATGCAACCAAATTAGGAGCCCTATTTTGTCCTTTAGCAACCTGTATAATATCAGCAGTACCATCTCCAGAAGAAAGTTGAACCACACATAAACGATCACGGTGTGGTTTCAATCCTAAAGTTTCGGTATCAATTGCAATAGAATTAACACAATAATTATCCAAATTTGGTAAATCACCTTGATGAACACGAATCTCTACCATTTATTCTCCTATTTGCTAAGGCTGCAAGAATGCGTACCCAAGACCGCTGCCCCTTATGAAATGATTTTAAATTATATTTCTCATTAGGTGAATGAATCCGATCATCAGCTAATGCAAATCCAACCAAGATAGTTTCCATATTAAAAATTGACTGAAAATCCTCAACGATTGGAATCGAGCCCCCCATAGCAGTTAATAAAGCAGGAGTCTTCCATTCTTGAAATAAAGCATCCTGTGCTGCTTGAATAAAAGGCGAATCATAAGGAAGTTGGATAGCTTTAGAAGCACCATGCTCTTTAAATGCAACTGTACAATCCGCAGGAACAAGAAAGCGCACATAATCACGAAAAGCCTGGCGTATCTTTTCTGGATTCTGCTTATGCACTAAACGAAAAGAAATTTTCGCATACGCTTGAGCAGGAATCACCGTCTTAAATCCTTCGCCCTCATATCCTCCACTAATGCCATTGATTTCTGCTGTAGGACGAGCCCATACTTGTTCTAAAAGACTCCGTCCCTTTTCTCCAGCAGAAATAGAAAGACCAATAGAACCAAGAAATGTCTCAGCATTACAACACAGTTTATCCCATGATTGTAAAATCTGTAAAGGCGTTTCTTCTACACCATCATAAAATTCAGGCAGCGTTACTCTACCATTTTCATCATGAAGTCCTGCCAAAATTTTAGCTAAAATGCGAATGGGATTAGCTGCTGCGCCTCCAAAATAACCCGAGTGGAGATCACAATTAGCTGCCGTAACAATAATCTCTTCTCCTAAAATACCCCGAAGACTAACAGAAATCGATGGTGTATTCGCATCCCACATTGAGGTATCACAAACTAATGCACAATCAGCCTTAAATTCATCAATATTTGCCTTTAAAAAAGGAATAAGTGAAGATGAACCACTTTCTTCTTCACCTTCTAACAAAATAGTGACCTTTACAGGAAGCTGTTTTGTTTCCTCTTTAAAGGCACGACATGCCTCAATAAAAGTCATAAGTTGGCCCTTATCATCTGAAGCACCACGAGCACAAATGATCTTGTTTCCATTTTGCTCTTTTAAAGAAGGCTCAAACGGATTATCTTCCCATAAATTCAATGGATCAACTGGTTGGACATCATAATGCCCATAAAACAAAACATGCAAACAATCATCAGAAGGTCCTGGATGATGTCCAACAACTATTGGATGACCAGGTGTATCACGGCGTGAAGCTGTGAAGCCTATACTTTTCAAATCCTCCACCAACCAATCAGCTGTTTTACGACATTCATCTTTATATTTTGGATCTGTAGAAATAGATTGAAAACGTAAAAGAGAAAAAAGATGTTCAAGGCTTTTTTCTAGATTCCTATCAAGATGTTCTAGCACTTTATTAAGCATAAAAAAAACTTTCAATCTTTGCAGAATTATAGATATGACTTTAAGCTTGTTACAGGATTTTGCAAGACAGATTATTCATTTTTGACATTGTGGACAATAAAAGCTTGAACGTCCTGACTGTAAAATACGCACAATAGGTATCTCACAATTCAAACATTCTTTTCCTTCACGTCCATAAACTGAAAAATAGTGTTGAAAATACCCAAGTGACCCATCTGCATGCATATAATCACGTAAAGAAGTTCCCCCCGCGACAATCGCTTCAGTGATCACATCACATATATTTTGTGCAAGAAAATTTGCAGATTCTAGCATACATAAATCTTCTAATGCCAATGTAAATGCACTACGCTGTGGTGATAAGTGACTACGCCAAAGTGCTTCACAAACATAAATATTTCCAAGACCAGCAACAATAGACTGATCAAGCAAAGCAGTTTTAAGAGACGTTTTTTTATTAACAAAAGCTTTTTTCAAATAAGCGCCAGAAAGCGTATTTTTCATAGGCTCAACCCCTAGCCTCTTTAAAAGTGGATGTTCATAAAGCTTTCTTGTATCTGTTAAAAGCATAAAACCAAAACGGCGAACATCATTATAAGTGAGACGATAAATTCTATCATCTTTTGCCTGAACATTTATAATACAATGATCATGCGCAACTAATTTGCTTACAGAAGAATGCTCTTTTTTTAAAAATTCACCTTCTATACGCCACGATCCTGACATACCTAAATGACTCAAAATCGTTTCATTGCGTGAAAGATAGAATAATAAATATTTGGCACGACGACCAAGTTTTACGATCGTTCTGCCCACCAATCGCTCAGAAAATGCTTCTGGAAAAGGAAAACGCAAATTTTTACGATTAAGTTTAACAGATATAATTTTTGCACCAGTTAAAAAGGGATTAAGTCCACGGCGAATTGTTTCTACTTCAGGAAGTTCAGGCATTATCTCCCTAATGATTTCATATTTGTAAATTAAACCCACTCACCCCGACGAAATACAGGAATTTTTGCACCATCTTGCATAATACCGTCTATGTTAATTTCATTTGATCCAATCATCCAGTCAATATGAATAATACTCTTATTCCCACCACGCATTGCAATATCTTCTGCAGTTAATGCCGCTCCATTTAAAAAGCATTTAGAATAACATTGTCCTAAAGCGATATGACATGCAGCATTTTCATCAAACAATGTATTATAAAAAAGTAAACCACTCTTAGAAATAGGTGAAGAATGAGGAACAAGAGCAACTTCACCCAATCGACTAGCCCCCTCATCACTTTGTAAAACCCGTTGCAAAACTTCCTGTCCCTTTGAAGCAGACGCATTGATAATACGCCCTTCTTCAAAACGCACTTCAATATTATCAATGAGCGTTCCTTGATAGGAAAGTGGCTTTGTTGAACGAACAAAACCATCAACTTTATAAGCATGAGGAGTCGTAAATACTTCTTCAGTTGGAATGTTAGGGTTACAGACAACACCATTTTGAGCTATCGAGGTACCTCCATGCCATTCATGTTCATCTGCTAAACCAACCGTTAAATTGGTTCCTGGACCTATAAAATGCAAAGCAGCAAAACGTTGTTCATTAAGCCAAGATGAACGTTGCTTTAAATTAGCATTGTGTGCATGCCATTCATATACAGCATTATCTTGTGTCACACGTGAAGCAGAAAAAATAGCTTCTGCTAATTTCTGAACTGCTTTATCAAGAGGCAAATCAGAAAACATTGCGATAGCCCATTCCGGAGTTGGATAAGCGATAATCGACCAATTAATCGTAAAATTCGATATTTTGTTAAGAGCTGGCTGATAAGCCATCGAAGTAGCTTTATTCAAACGTGAAATTTTATCCAAATCTTGATTGGAAAACAACAACGGATCATCACCAACAATCGCCAAACGTGCAGCTCCATTTTCAAAAGCTTTTGCCATTCCTTCATAAAGCCAAGAAGGTGCACAATCAAAACTAGCAGAATGAGCATTTTCAAAACGGATAAGTGATAATGCTTCATCACCAAAAAGTGGTGTAATAACACCAGCACCAGCCTTATAAGCATAATAAGTTATCCGCCGAACCAAAGGTAAAGCTTTAACTGGAGCAGTCAAAACAAGATCCTGTCCTTCTTGTAAATTGAGCCCTACTTTTATTGCGACTTCTGCAAGGCGGTCAAGCATTTCAGGAGAAATCATCTCATCGATATCAAAACGCATACCCCCATCCCTTAATTTAACTACAGAAAAAATTACCGACTTTTATGCCGTTCTTCTAACATTGCAACAACTGCATTTAACTGGTGTGGTAAAGGCATAGTATACGCTACAATTGTTGTGCTTTCTCTTAGCTCATTTTCACGACGAGGCGCAAATTTAGGAATAGGGATTCTATCAAGTTGCGCAACACCAAAAGGCATAGAACTCTTTTTATCTGCTTGTGCAATCGCTATTGAAGCAGGTACTTCCTGTATCTCTGCTGTTCTTATTTTTCTACTTTCCATAGTTGAATTCACAAAGTTGGGCATATTGCCAGAATGTTCTTGAGAAAAAGCAAACGCAACATCATAAGGACTGTCATTAACCGGAACTTGAAGCGATCCATCACGCCGACGTTTTTCATAGAAAGCGTTACCTCCCGCAACACGAACATAATGCATGTTCTGATAAGGGAAAGATAAACCAGCAGTATGGAAAAACATGGCATTTTTACTTTTTTTATCCCTTTCACCACGTAAAACAGCATCGGCAGCTTCTTTAACACGAGCAACAGACGCCTTTTCAAGCATAGGACGCGTTAAAACACCGGGAGCGAACTGTTTTCGTTGACCAACAACACCACAAATAGTCTTTGGATAAGCGCTTGAATTTACACGGTTCATAACAACCGTTCCAACAGCAATCATTCCCTCACGACTTGAACGATTCGATTCAAAATACATTGCACGCATAAGACATTGGCGCTCTGTTAATGGATACTCGACTGATTTAGTTTTTTTATGGTTGCTCACTTTTTGAAAGTTCACATGATTCGAGGAACATCCAACAATAACCGATAATATAACACAAAGGATAATAATAACCCACTGATTTTTCTTCATTTCACACATACGTTCCTATGTCTTTAAATATCTAAAGTTCAAGTGAATTTTTAAATACAACTCAAAAAAGTATATAATTCATTATTAACTTTTTAGTAAATTTTTAACACGATATAATTGCCAAAAAGCATTTATACACAAAAAACAATAAAAAAATCTTAATCTAAAACATCTCTCATTGCCTAAATCATCCAATGAATCATTTTGTCATTATTAAAATTAAGCGTTACACATAACCACCCAAAACTTTTATAGTTACATAGTATTCGGTAACCATAAACATCACACTTCAGCACTACCCAAAGCTTTTTAAACAAAAAAATATAACTTCGTGAATACATAAAAATTTTTGTCAGACTCAAATGCAATCCATTACAGATTTGAAAATCTTTAAGGCATCTAGTTAACACTAAAGGCAAAGCCTCTTACAATTGGTTCATTAAAAATAAAAACCTAATTTGTTTTCTTCTCATTTACTCCAACTGTATATGTCATATCATCACGGGGGCGACCAGACGTCATATGGTGACCTGTTATAATATAATGAAGCGTTTCAGCAATATTGGTAACATGATCCCCAATCCGTTCGATATTCTTTGCACAAAAAAGTAAGTGCGTACAAACTGTAATATTACGCATATCTTCCATCATATAAGTCAAAAGTTCGCGAAAAAGAGAGGTGTACAAAGAATCAATTTTATCATCACTTTCGCGTACTGCATCAATGCGATCCAATAAACGACTCGTATAAGCATCAAGCACTTCCTTTAATTGATTGCGTGCTAAAGCTGTAATCGTTTCAAGCCCACGGTAAAAAGCTGCAGGTTGACGTGTTTCCGAAATAGCAACTGTCCGTTTTGCAATGTTTTTTGCCATATCTCCAATTCGCTCAAGATCAGAAGCAATACGGATAGCACCAACAATTTCACGTAAATCAACAGCCATTGGTTGGCGTTTACAAATAATGGTAATAGCTTTTTCATCAAGATCACGTTCTGCTTCATCCAAAAATAAATCATCGGCAATAACTGTAGCAGCTAACTCAGGATCATCACACACAATTGATGCCACAGAACGTTCAATCATTCTTTCAGCATGGCGACCCATTTCCGAAATCTTGGATTCCAAATATTCTAATTCTATATCATAAGAATGAACAATATGACTCATAGATAATACCTTATACCCTTCAATTCACTTACCCAAAACGCCCAGTAATATAATCCTGCGTCCGTTGCTCTTTTGGTGAAGTAAACATCATTTCTGTTGCACCAACTTCTACCAAGTGCCCTAAATGGAACATAGCTGTATATTGAGAAACACGGGCCGCTTGCTGCATAGAGTGTGTCACAATAACGATTGTATAATTTTCTCTTAGCGCATCGATCAGTTCTTCAATACGTGCCGTTGCAATTGGATCAAGAGCTGAACAGGGCTCATCCATCAAGATAACTTCAGGACTTACAGCAATAGCACGTGCAATACACAAACGCTGTTGCTGTCCGCCTGATAAACTCGTTCCTGGCCCATGAAGACGATCTTTTACTTCTTCGAATAATCCAGCCTGTATCAAACTTTTTTCAACAATATCCTGCAATTCAGTACGAGATTTCGCTAAACCGTGAATACGTGGTCCATAAGCAACATTCTCAAAAATAGATTTTGGAAAAGGATTAGGCTTTTGAAAAACCATCCCAACACGCGCACGCAATTCTACAACATCAATACGTGAATCATAAATATTTTCCTCATCTAAAGTAATCAGACCTGTTACTTTAGCACCTTCAATTGTATCATTCATACGGTTAAAACATCGTAAAAAAGTCGATTTTCCACACCCTGAAGGTCCAATTAATGCAGTAACTTGATGTTCAATAATATCAAGAGTAATGCCATGAATCGCTTCTTTCTTTCCATACAAAACACGAACATCTTGACCACGCATTTTGATCTTCATGTTAGATTCAACCTCGGTTTTATGCATAAACTCTCCCAAAATTACCAACGTCGTTCAAACCGCCGGCGCAAAATAACTGCTGAAATATTCATAAAAACGAGAAAAACCATTAGTATAATAATAGCACCTGATGTCTTCTCAACAAAAGCACGTTCTGCTTCACTTGCCCACATAAAAATTTGAACAGGCAAAGCTGTTGCAGGATCCATCGGTGTCATAGGAATATCTACAACAAAAGCAACCATCCCAATCAAAAGCAAAGGCGCTGTCTCACCTAACGCCTGAGCCAAACCAATAATTGTACCTGTCAGAATACCAGGCGCTGCTAAAGGAATAACATGGTGAAAAACCATTTGTGTCTTCGATGCACCCAATCCTAAAGCTCCTGCACGAATAGAGAATGGAACAGCTCGTAAAGCAGAACGCGTAGCAATAATAATTGTTGGTAATGTCATAAGAGCTAAGACAAGCCCTCCAACAAAAGATGCTGAACGCGGCATTCCCATAAAGTTGATAAAAACAGCAAGTCCTAAAAGACCAAAAACAATCGAAGGAACAGCAGCAAGATTATTAATATTAATTTCAATAAAATCTGTGAATTTATTTTTTCGCGCATATTCTTCAAGATAAAGAGCTGTCGCTATCCCAATTGGCAATGAAATTACTAAAACAATAATCATCATATAAAAAGAACCAATCATTGCGACACCTAATCCCGAAGTCTCAGGACGACTTGATGCACCAAACGTAAAAAAATGACGATTGAAAGTCTTATAAAGAGTACCGTCATTAATTAAATATTTCATCCATTTTATCTGTTGATCAGAAATCTTTCGATTTTTTTCTGGTACATGTAAATCAATCTGGCCCTTACATGCTGAATCAATATTTGCTGCAGCTAAAACTTTAATTTTTTGCGTTGTTCCAATCAAATTTGGATTTTTTGTAATTATATCACGCAATTGAACACGGACACTCTGCGAAAACATACGGTTAATATCACGCATAGATGGTTGATCATTTTGATCTACTCCAAGTTTTTCTGCCAAAGCATTCCGTACAAGAAGTGGGTAATTGGCAGTTATTAATATCTTTGGATTACTCTCACGCTGACCACCCGGATCAATTACTTTTTCATCCAAATAAACCGACAAAATCATCTCATTTTGAAAAAATGCTGTATAACCTTGACTGATAATAGACCATAAAAGAGCTACCAAAAAAAACAAACTAATAAAAATAGCACTTAAACCATAAGCGCGAAAACGACGCTCAGCTCGATAACGACCTTTAAGGCCAATATTACGACGATGCGCAAAAAAAACTTCACTCATTCATATCGTTCCTGATATTTACGCACTATGCAAAGAGCTAAAATATTCATTAAAAGAGTCAGAATAAAAAGCGTCATCCCTAAAGCAAAAGCCACAAGTGTCTGTGGAGAATTAAACTCAAAATCACCCGTCAATTGATTAACAATTTTAACCGTCATTGTGGTCATCGCCTCAAATGGATTAAAAGTCAAATTTGCTGCAACACCGGCCGCTAATACCACAATCATTGTCTCTCCAATCGCACGTGATGCTGTCAACAAAAGTGCTCCCACAATCCCAGGAATTGCAGCGGGTATAACTACTTTTTTAATTGTTTCAGATTGTGTTGCTCCTAAACCATAAGAACCTTCACGTAAAAAACGTGGAACGGCACTAATGATATCATCTGACAAAGATGAAACAAAAGGAATCAACATAATTCCCATGACAATACCAGCTGTCAAAACACTTTGAGCCATAATAAAATTAATCCCACCAGAAAGAGACAGTGAAAGATCCTGCAAAAAAGGCCCTACAATCTTCAAAGCAAAAAAACCGTATACAATAGTTGGAATACCAGCAAGTACTTCTAATAATGGTTTCACAATCGACCGTAATCGAGTTGAAGCATATTCAGCCATATAAAGAGCAGCAAATAACCCAACAGGTACAGCAAAAAGCATAGCGACAAAAGCAATATAAAGCGTACCAGCTAAAAGCGGTATTAAACCAAACTGTCCCACACTATCTTCTGCATGATTCATTGAAAAACGAGGATCCCATACTGTTCCAAAAAAGAAATTTGAAAATGATACAGATTGAAAGAAATTCATTGTTTGAAAGAACATAGAAATCGCAATACCAACTGTTGTTAAAATAGCAATTGTAGATGCACAAACCAATCCAATAACAATCAAATACTCGACTTTATTACGGGCACGTTGGCACGGAGAAACTTGCATAAGTCCAACAATAAAACAGCAAAGTGTAATAATAAAAAACAAAATATGACCAATAAATTGCAATTTTTCAGAAAAAGAATACCATGACTCTGCAACTCTCAACATGTAATCCGGCACTGTTACAGGCAAAATAAACCCTTGCGCTAACAATTGGCCTCGTACATCCTCATATAAAGCAGCATTAATAGTTCCTTTAAAGTGAGGTATCATTTTAACTAAACTGCGGATAAGTCCATGATTATTTATTTCTGTCGTATACACCATATATGCTTCTAGCTCTCGTGAAGTAGTATATTCCAAATAAACAGAACTGCTACCATTCCAAAAAATCAAAAAAATTAGAGCCGGAACAATAGTTATTAAAAATGTCCACCAACCATAATAATGTGCACGAGAATGCATCTTGAATCCTGAACGTTGAAGGAAACAGGCTCGCATATAAGAAATGAAAAAGCCAACAACACCAAAAATCAACAGAAGAACAATAATGAAAGAAACAGCCATTTTGTTTTTCAATTTCTACAAAAAAGAAACATAAAAGAATTCCCCATTATCAACGCAAAAAGTTATTGCAAAACCATGACTTTACCAGAATAAAAAGCATCTCGTTGTACCTGTCTTTCTCGTTCAGAAATAGGAATTAAGCCGTACTCAGTTAATGGACTATGTAGACCAATCATTTGATCAGAAAGAAACAAATCAACATATTCCTGCATACCTGGAACAATAGCTAAATGCAATTTCTTAACGTAGAAAAACAATGGACGTGAAATCAAATATGAGCCATTAGAAATTGTTTCAGCACTTGGATAAATACCATTAATAGATGCAACCTTAAGTTTATCTGCATTGTTTTCATAAAAAAACAAACCAAAAACTCCAATCCCTATTTTACCAGAAGTAAGACGAGCAAGGGTCTCAGAATAATCACCATCAATATCAATAGCTTTCCCATCTTTACGAACAGTAACACAAGCAGCATTAATCGCCTTATCATTCATCCCCAAAGCTTTCATCTGCTCAATTGCACCACTGGCTTTACAGCCAATAGCAAGCACCTTTTCTTCAAAAATTTCACGGGTTCCATGCTTTTCACCAGGAATATAAGCTGTAATTGTCCAATCAGGAAGATCACTATTAACTGCACTCCATTTCATAAACTCATTTGGTTGCAATTTCCCATCGACAATAACCTGCGCAGCTAATGCTCTATAAAGATCCACTGGCTGCAATTTCCAATCAGGACCATTGATATCTGTTGCAAAAACAATGCCATCATACCCAATACGCATTTCTTCAACATCCTTTACGCCAGCATCAAAACAAGATCGCAATTCATTTGGCTTCATTGCACGTGAAGTATGAACAATATCAATTGTATTATCCCCAATACCACGACAGAATTCCTTAATACCAGCTCCTGAACCTCCGGATTCAATAACAGGAACTTTAAAATTAGAGTACATTTCTCCAAAAATCTCAGCAACAATTTTCCCATAAGGCAAAACTGTCGATGAACCTACAATATGAACTCGATTGCGAGCATAACCAATATCAATCAATAATATAATAGATGAAACAAACCCTATTCCAATTGATAATAATTTGCTCATCTATAATTCCTTCAAATTTAATTCAAGATCTATCGTTTACATTACCGTGATATACAAAATTTAATTCATATCAGTTATAAAGGACATTTATAATTTTTTTTATAATAAACTATATTTTAGTCATCTATTTAAACAAATTTAATTTAAACGTTTAAGTTCAATAATATCCCAAAAAAGAGAAGCGATATCTGCACCTCCAAAACGTTTAATTTCACGAATTCCTGTGGGAGATGTAACATTGATTTCTGTTATATAATCTCCAATCACATCGATCCCTACGAGAAGAAAGCCACGTTTTTTCAAAGCAGGGCCAATACGTGCACAAATCTCATAATCACGTTCTGTCAAGTCAATACATTCTACGCGCCCTCCAACATGAATATTGGAACGAACATCCGTAGCTGTAGGAATCCGATTAATTGCTCCAACTGGCTCACCGTCAAGCAAAATAATTCGTTTATCTCCCTCTCTTACGCTCTCTAAATAACGCTGAACAATAAAAGGCTCTCTATAAATTTTTTCAAACATTTCTATAAGTGATGCGAAATTGCGATCATCTTGTTTTAAATGAAAAACACCTGCACCTCCATTCCCATAAAGTGGCTTAATAATAATATCGCCAAACATAGACCTAAATGCCTTCATTTCTTCAATATCCTTTGTAATCAATGTCTCTGGCATCAGATCAAAAAATTCAGTAACAAAAATCTTTTCCGGGCTATTGCGCACCCATACTGGATCGTTCACAACCAGTGTTTTAGGATGAATACGCTCTAAAAAATGAGTAGTAGTGATATAACTCATGTCAAAAGGAGGATCTTGTCGTAAAAGAACCACATCCATATCTAACAATTCTGTACGAATAGACTCGCCTAATTGGTAGTGAGATCCTTCTTCATCACACACAATCAGTGGCTCTAACCTTGCAATCACACACCCATCGCGTATAAATAAGCAGTCCGGTGTATAATGGAAAAGAGAATGTCCACGTTCTTGGGCTGCCAAAGCAAGTGCAAATGTAGTATCTCCTCGGATCTGAAGCGTCGCAATATGATCCATCTGAATAGCAATTTTCATTAATAAAACCTCCTACCGCTGAACACAAACGGGTCAAGCAAATATAAACTTATTAGATAGTAAAAGAAACTATGACAAGAGAGAGCCTATGATAAAAAAAATTAATGAAAAATTAAGTAAAGAGGAAATCGAACGCTACGCACGTCATATCATTCTTCCTGAAATTGGTGGAATAGGACAACAAAGGCTTAAAGCTGCACGCGTTCTTATCATTGGTGCGGGTGGTCTTGGAACTCCTGTCTTACTCTATCTTGCTGCAGCAGGCATTGGAACCATTGGAATTGTTGACGATGACATCGTTTCATTATCCAATTTACAACGTCAAGTTATTCATAGCACAAATACAATTAACCAATACAAAACTATTAGTGCCGAAACAACAATAAAAGCAATAAATCCTCATGTGAAAGTTGAAAAATATAATCTCCGTTTAAATAAAAGTAATGTGGATAAACTGCTTAACACCTATCACATTATTATTGACGGCAGCGATAATTTTACCACGCGCTATCTCCTCGCAGATCATGCTGCCCAATGCGCTAAACCTTTAATAAGCGGTGCTATACACAGATTCAAAGGTTCACTAACAGTACTTATGCCTTATAAAGATAATAATCCACACTATCGGGATTTATTTCCCAACCCACCAGCCCCAGACACTACCCCTACATGTGCCGAAACTGGAATCATCGGCGCTTTGCCTGGAGTTATCGGTACATTACAAGCAATGGAAGCAATTAAACTAATCACAAATATTGGCGAACCTTTAGTGGGAAAGCTTCTTCTTTATAACGTATTGTCAGCACAATTTGATATAATTTCCTATAAACGATCAGCTTCTAGCGCAAATGCAGCAGACATTAAAGTTTGAGTATAAGGATTTTGGGGACAAGAAAACATATGATCAGCAGAACTATATTCAACTATTCTGCCATGATGCATAACAATCACCTCATGCGCAAGCGCCTTAACAACTTTCAAATCATGACTAATAAACAGATAACCTAAATGATACTTTAGTTGCAAATAACGTAAAAGATCAACAATTTGTGCCTGCGCACTCATATCAAGAGATGATGTTGGTTCATCAAGCATAATAAAGCGTGGTTTAAGAATAATTGCACGTGCAAGAGCAATCCGTTGTCTCTGCCCACCAGAAAACTCATGAGGATAACGAAAACGGGTAGTAGGATCAAGATCAACTTCACACAAAGCTTCAATCACACGATCATTACGCTCAGAAGAAGAAAGTTTAGGCTCGTGAATTGATAACCCCTCAGCAATAATTTCACTTACAGACATACGTGGAGAAAGTGAACTAAAAGGATCTTGAAAAACAATCTGGATATGACGACGCAAAGAACGCATCTGCTTAAAATTAAAATTGCTTATATCAACACCATCAAAGATGATCTGACCTTTAGAAGAAAGCATTCGTGTCAACGCGAGTCCTAATGTTGTTTTTCCTGACCCCGACTCTCCTACTACACCAAGTGTTTGACCAGAACGAATTATAACATCAATATCCTGAACAGCTTTTACATAATCAACCGTCCGTCGAAGCAACCCTTTTTTAATTGGAAACCAAACTCGTACTTTCTGACCTTGAATCAAAACAGGTGCGTTATTATCAGCCTGAAGAGGATGATTTTTAGGCTCTGCTGATAATAATTGCTGTGTATAAGGATGTTGAGGATTTTTAAAAATTTCGTTTGTTGAACCATCTTCAATAATTTTTCCTTTTTTCATCACGTAGACACGATCTGCAATACGACGCACAATAGCCAAATTATGCGTAATAAAAAGCATTGACATTTTGTGATGTTTTTTAAGCTGTATTAATAATTCAAGAATTTGTGCTTGAACAGTCACATCAAGTGCAGTTGTTGGTTCATCAGCAATCAATAATTTTGGATTATTGGCAAGTGCCATTGCAATCATCACGCGTTGTCGTTGACCACCTGATAATTGATGGGGAAATGAATTCAAACGTTTTTGTGGTTCACTAATACCTACTTGTTTCAGTAAATCAATAATATGCACGCGCAACAGTTTATCAGAAATAACTGCATGCATTTTAAGGACTTCACCTATTTGACGTTCTACAGTATGTAAAGGATTAAGAGAAATCATCGGCTCCTGAAAAATCATGGCTATATCCTTGCCACGAATTTTACGCAAATCTTCTTCTTTCAGCTTCATTAAATCTTTATTATTAAAGAGAATTTCACCCGATTGATCAAGCCTTTTCAAAAAAGGCAATAATTGCAAAATAGATAGTGCTGTTATTGATTTTCCTGAACCTGATTCTCCAACAAAAGCAACTGTCTCCCCTTCCCGAATATTGAAAGAAACTTGTTTAAGAATATATTTTCTTGTCTCTTTCTGAAAAAATGCAACCGAAAGATCACGTACTGAAAGCAATTCTGTCATTATTTTATCTTTCGCGGATCAAAAGCGTCTCGAGCTGCTTCACCAATAAATGCCAACAACGATAATATCACAGCAATAACAACAAAACCTGTTATACCAATCCAAGGAGCATTTAAATTAGAGGTAGCCTGCCGCATTACTTCTCCTAAAGAAGCATAACCAGGAGGAAGACCAAAGCCTAAATAATCAAGCGATGTTAATAATGAAATCCCGGATGTCAATAAAAACGGCAGATAAGTTAAAGCAGCCACCATAGCATTAGGCAATAAATGATGCATCATAATAATCCTATCAGGAACACCTAAGGCGCGTGCAGCACTAATATAGGTAAAATTTCGTGCTCGTAAAAATTCTGCACGTACCACACCAACCAATACTACCCATTGAAAAAGCAGCATAACACCCAATAGCATCCAAAAGCCCTGTGCTAAAACTGCAGCCATAATAATCACTAAATAAAGTGATGGCACAGAAGACCATATTTCAATCAAACGCTGACAAATTAAATCAATCCAACCTCCGAAATAACCTTGAACTGCACCAGCTGTAATACCGATAATTGCAGAAATAACTGTTAAAAGAATACTAAAAATTATCGATACACGAAAACCATATAAAACCCGCGCAAAAATATCACGTGTCAGATCATCCGTTCCAAGCCAATTCCAGTGATTAATGGTACATTCTGGATCAGCACTTCCCTGTGCATAACTAATACAACGCTCCTCTTTGCTTTGGAGCCAAAAAGGAGGCGCTAATGCTAAAGTTTTATTCCCCACTACCGTATTATAGGAATAACGGACCAGTGGCCAAAATGCCCAACCATGTTGTGCTATTTCATTTTGAATGAAAGGATCACGAAAATCTGCTTTAGCTAAATTTCCACCAAATTTTTCATCAGGATAATCAAAAAAAATAGGAAAAAGGAGTTCTTCTTTATAAGAAACAATAATCGGACGATCATTAGCAATAAATTCTGCTAAAAAAGAACAAACACATAAAAATAAAAAGAACCACAATGACCACCAACCACGACGATTCTGTTTGAAATTATGCCAACGATGCGCATTTAATGGAGAAAGAAAAGTCCATCGTTTCAATTTATCATTACACAATCTATTATATCTTTCCTTTTCCATCATAAATCCTTTTTATCAAAGTCAATACGTGGATCAACCATCATATAAACAACATCAGAAATGAGGCTTATAATAAGACCAATTAACGAAAAAATATAAAGAGAAGCAAATACAACAGAATAATCACGATTAACAATAGACGTATAACTTAAAAGACCTATACCATTTAATGAATAGAGCATTTCAATTAATAAAGATCCACTAAAAAATGATCCCATAAAAGTCGCAGGAAAACAAGCTATGATAACTAAAATCGCATTACGAAACACGTGGATATAAAGAACTGAATGCTCACTTAAACCCTTAGCGCGAGCTGTAATAACATATTGCTGGCGAATTTCTTCCAGAAAACAATTTTTTGTCAACAATGTCGTTGTCGCGAAAGAAGAAATAACCATCGCTGTCAATGGTAAAACCAAATGGTACAAATAATCCAATATCTTTTCTCCAAAAGATAATGTATCAAAATTATCAGAAGTTAAATGACTCAATGGAAACCAATCAAAAAATGATCCCCCAGCAAAGAAAACCATTAAAAAAATACCAAAAAGAAAACTTGGAATCGCATAGCCAATAACAATAATGGTACTTGTCCATGCATCAAAAATAGACCCCTCCTTGAGAGCTTTACGGATTCCCAACGGTATAGAAATAGCGTAAGAAATTAATAATTGCCAAAAACCAAGAGAAAGAGACACAGGTAAGGCATCTTTAATAAGATCAATAACCAAACGTCCCTGTATATAAGACTCTCCAAAATCAAAACGCATATAACGACTAAGCATTGTTAAATAACGCTCCAAAGGGGGCTTATCAAAACCGAATTGTTTTTCAAGTCTGGCAATGAATTCTGGATCCAATCCCTGTGCACCACGATATTGAGAAGCCCCAGAGGATAATGATCTAACGTGAGCACTATCAGCAATAACATCAGAAGACAAATTAAAATCTCCGCCACCAGCTATGCGCCCTATAGCGTCTCCCCCTGTTCCTTGTAATTGAGCAATGATATTTTCAATAGGCCCACCTGGGGTAAATTGAACAATGATAAATGTCACTGTTAAAATACCAATAAGTGTCGGTATAATCAGAAGAAAACGCCGTGCAATATAAGCTGCCATTTCTTTCCTTTTCCCTTTCAATAACAACGTATTATATCATTTTAATGACGCATCAATAATAATTTTTAATAAATTCAAAAAACAAAATTACAAATAAAACCTAATTATATGAGTTTTTTTACATAAACTAATCTTGTTCATCATCTTGTGGTAGAGGGATAGAATGATCAGATAAGCTGCGTAAATAGAGTAAAAGATCAGCGCGGTCTTGATCATTTTTAATTCCACGAAAAGACATAATCGTTCCTGGAAAAGCTTGACGCGGTGATTGAAGATAACGATCCAAAGTAAAAAAATCCCATTTTTTATCAGAATTCGCACGCAATACTTTTGAATAAGAAAAATTTTTTACAATTGCAAAAGGACGGTTAACGATCCCCCAAAGTGGTGGACCAATACGATTAAATTCATCACGTTTAGAAGTATGGCAGATCGCACACTGACGAAAAATTTTCCGCCCATTCTCAAGATCACCTTGTTTAAGAAGGTCACTCAACAATAAGGATTCATCAGACATATTTTGTGTTTCTTTAAGCGTATCATCATTGGTAATTTTATAAGAATGTTGGACTGAATCATCATAAATCATATTGCTGATAGTAGAAATGCCCACTACAACAATCAACAAAAACAAACACGCACAAATTAAACAAACGAAGGTCGATCGATTCATAAAAATTTAAAGATTCATATTTCTATTATTATTTTCAGTTTAAGCTTTTCCCTTACAATGTACAAGATTATAAAAGATTATAAAAGCATCAAGCATACAATATTTGGAACTCTGTAATGACTCTTGAACCACTCATTCTTATCCCTGCACGCATGGGATCAACTCGTCTACCTGGTAAAGCTCTCGCAGAAATCGCTGGAAAACCTATGATCGTTCATGTTGCTGAACGGGCAAAAGAAGCTGCATTAGGGCGTATTATCGTTGCAACAGATCATGACAAAATTGCTCAAACCGTTACAGCTTATGGCCATGAATGTATCATAACCTGTACTAAGCATCTATCGGGATCCGATCGCATTTATGAAGCCTTAACCAAAGTTGATCCTGAACGACGCTATAATGCCATTTTGAATTTACAAGGTGATTTGCCAACAATAACGCCCAATGCCATCGTAAGTACCTTACGACCTCTAGAAAATAATTTAACTGATATTGCAACATTAGGGACAAAACTTGTTGAAGAGAATGAAAAAATAAACCCAAATGTTGTAAAAATTATTGGCACACCAATTGCTCAAAATCGCCTTCGTGCTCTTTATTTTACTCGTGCAACTGCACCTTACGGAGATGGACCTTTTTACCATCATATTGGATTATATGCTTACCGACGCGAATCTCTTGAACAATTTGTAAAACTTAAACTATCCACACTTGAAAAACGTGAAAAGCTTGAACAACTCCGCGCATTGGAAAATAATATGCGTATCGATGTAGAGATAATCGATACAACTTTTTTAAGTGTCGATACACAAAATGATCTTGATAGAGTCCGTAGAATTCTAACGTGAAACCAACTACAGAATCAATAAAATTTCTTTTTCAAAAAAGTATAGAACTAACTTCCATACTATTTGATTTAGTATGTCACAAGATTAAACAATATTTTTTGCTAACTAAACATAATCACGCTATAATGTTTTAAAAACAAAGGGGGGAATTTATATTAAATAATGAAAAAAAATTCTATCTCAAGGGCTAACTTCTGTAAGTATTTTGAGTATTAATGCTTTTGGGGGATTTGGCGAATATAAGTGGTTATTTCAACCTCATGAAAAACATATAATTCCTAAAACTGAGATATATAAAGAATTTTTTTGACAATTTTAGCCCTGCAGCCACATTTCGTTTAATATATACAGATCCTCGTGGCTTAAAACATCTGAAAGTTATTACTCAAAATCCACGTCAAATAACTCATAACAAAGACAAAAAATTATTTATTAGTAACTTATTAGTAGCGTTGATTAGGTTTCCGTTGGATAGGAGGGCCTTATACTTTTGAAAATATAACTGACAAAAAATTGTGGGAACAGATTGTGATAGGGGAATATATCATAAATAGTATCGCACTATTAAAATTTTAAAGTAAGCAAAACTTATTTCTATGTGAACATGCTTTTTCTGAATGCTCATCAAAAAATTCAGATACGAATTTTATTCACCTGTATCACATGTTTTTTGGTTCTTTCTTGATTTTTTATTTTAAATCTATAATATAAGCTAAAGGAGGTTGGTGATGGACGAACTACTCGCCAATCGGGTCAGGTCTGGAAAGAAGCAGCCCTAACGAGTTTCTGTACGGGTCATTGTGCCAATCTCCCTGTTTTTTAAATAAGCATATATCTACGTTTTAAAGTATAGCATTTTAGTTTTTAGGGTAGTATTTTATCTCAAAAAAGGAGAGATTTTGAGCTCTTTAAATTTAAAACGCTTTATTTTTAATAAAATACGCTGGTTGAAAAAACTCTCTTAATATTCAAAATACTTTCTGTTAATCTGTGCTCTCATCTTATAAATATATATCCAAGAGAGCTTCAAAATTGGAACAATTAATAGAAGATATGCCAGCAAAAATGACCTATCGGGTTCTTGCTCGAAAATACCGACCTCAAAACTTCTCTGACCTCATTGGTCAAGAAGCAATGGTATGTACCCTCAACAATGCCTTTAAAACAGGACGTATTGCACAAGCATGGATGTTGACAGGGATACGGGGAGTAGGAAAAACTACAACAGCACGTATTTTAGCGCGAGCTCTCAATTATAAAACAAAAGATATTGATCAACCAACTACCCTATTCGATAAACTTGGTGAGCATTGTACACAAATCATTGAAGGTCGCCATATGGATGTTATTGAAATGGATGCTGCTTCGCATACTGGCATCGACGATATTCGTGAAATTATTGAACAAATCCGTTATCGACCTATTTCTGCACGTTATAAAGTATATATTATTGACGAAGTCCATATGCTCTCAACACAAGCATTTAATGGTCTATTAAAAACACTTGAAGAACCTCCTCCACATGTAAAATTTATTTTTGCAACAACAGAAATTCGTAAAGTTCCTATTACGATTCTTTCACGCTGTCAGCGTTTTAATTTACAGCGTATTGAAACAGCTGTTTTGGTCAACCATTTACGCCAAATTGCTCAATTGGAAGAAATTGAAGTACAAGATCAAGCATTATTTGTGATTGCCCGTGCAGCAGAAGGGTCTGTCCGTGATGCATTATCTATTTTTGACCAAGCAATTGCTCATGGTAATGGCAAAGTCGATGCTATTGCAGTACGAATAATGTTAGGATTAACCGATCAATCTCGAATTATTGATCTCTTTGAATCTATTATGAAAGGAAATATTGTTCATGCATTGCATGAATTACGCAATCAATACAATGCAGGTGCAGATCCCTTCGTTATATTAACAGAATTAGCTGATTTTATTCACCTGATCACACGATTACGTTTGACACCAGAAATAATAGAGAATTTATCATTTACAGAAGAGGAACGCTCAAGAAGTTTAGATTTTTCAAAAAAACTTTCTATTCCGATTCTTTCACGTAGCTGGCAAATGCTCCTCAAAGGCTTACAGGAAGTTAATCAAGCCGCCCATCCTATTCAAGCTGCCGAAATGTTATTAATTCGTCTTACCCACGTTGCTGATTTACCAACTCTCGATGAAGCTTTAACAAAGCTTATACAAGAAAAAACAACACCTATAATTGTTCAAAACCATTCTTCTCAAGAAATAATAAGAGAAAAAAACATTATAAAAACCGAAGTTGCGCATAACTATGCTTCCTCACCAATTTCAGATACACTGCAAAACCAATCTAATCTTTCTCAAAAACGTACAGAACACTTAAAGATTAAAACTTCTGAGAAAACGAACCTTTGTGATACGGTTGAAATTCGGGAAATTGTTCAAACTAATCAACCTGATGAAAATATAAAAAATTTATCTCATATTTCCCCCCAATCAGAAATAGAAACCACAGAGCAAAAACCCATCATCATAAACTCCTTACAGGATATTGTTGATCTGGCTGAACAACATAATGAAATACATTTTAAATTGTTGATCAAAGAATTCGTCCATCCTGTTTCTTTTGAACCGGAACATATTACGTTAAGACTTGCTGAAGAAGCTCCCCGTTCCCTTGAGCGTGATATAAAAAAAATGTTGCATCAATGGACTGGAAAACACTGTACTATAACTCTTGTTAATGAAGGCGGAGAGCCAACTTTACAAGAGAAAAGTATAGCTATACAAAAATCTCTTTTTTCTGATGCACAAACAGACCCTGATATTGCAAAAATTCTCAATAATTTCCCAGGAGCGAAAATCATTGATATTCGCTTCAATAAAAAAGAAAATGATCTTGATTTGATCCCTGATATTTTTAACACTGATAATAACACAAATGATGAATAAGGAAACCAATCCCTATGCGTGACATGATGAATATAATAAAAAAAGCTAAAGAAATGCAAACAAAAATGCAGCAAATTCAAAGTGAGTTGGCTACTCTGGAAGCAACTGGTATTGCAGGTGGAGGGCTTGTCAATATCACTATTAATGGTCAAAATACAATATCGTCAATCAAAATTGATACTTCATTGATGAATCCTAAAGACGTAGAAATTCTTGAAGATCTTGTTATAGCTGCCTATAACGACGCTAAAATTAAACTTGATGTAATCATTGAAGAAAAAACTAAAAGTGTAACTGCAGGAATGCCAATCCCATCAAATTTTCAATTTCCGTTTTTATAGACAAACTATATTAAATCTCTTGGTAATAATAGCATGTCTAAACATATTGCAGGTCCTGAAATTGAGCGCCTTATTCAGCTTTTAGCGCGAATACCAGGCCTTGGCCCACGTTCAGCACGTCGTGCTGCTCTCCATCTCATTAAAAAAAAAGAAACCCTGCTAGAGCCTTTAGGATCTGCTCTGCAAGAAACTGCAAATAAAGTTCGAATTTGTTCTGTTTGTGGTAATGTAGATACAAAAGATCCCTGTTCAATTTGTATAGATCCTCGCCGTGATAAATCAATAATTATTGTTGTTGAAGATATTTCTGATCTCTGGGCTCTTGAACGTGCAAAAATTTTACCAACACGTTATCATGTCTTAGGTGGACGATTATCTCCTTTAGATGGAATAGGCCCTGATGAACTGAATATCACTTCCTTGATCAACCGTGTTACCAATAACTCAATTACAGAGATCATCCTAGCTGTTAATGCTACAGTTGAAGGGCAAACGACAGCTCACTATATTACCGATCAACTTTCCCAGTTTTCCGTTAAAATTACCCGCCTTGCTCATGGAGTGCCAGTAGGTGGTGAACTAGATTATCTCGATGATGGAACTTTAGCTGCTGCCTTACGGGCAAGAACTAACCTTTGAAATTATTTACTTACCTATCATTTTCTTTGATAATCCCTAAATTCTATGATAGAAAATGAGCGTTCAGTTTAATGAGTAGGAGGGGAATAACTGAAATGTCGAATAAAAACTTATCTTTCCTAATTAATTTAGGAGGGGGGGTTTTAATCTGTACACTTATATCAGTATTCGCTTATGGTTTAGAAACCATAGAAAAGCAGCTTCGTGCAGAAGCATGGATTGAAACTCTTGTTTTAGCGATTTTATTAGGCTCTATTGTCCGCAGTTGTTCTTCTATTCCAGAGTATTTTGATAAAGGTATAAATTTTTGTGCAAAAACACTTCTCGAAATCGCTATTGTTCTTCTAGGAGCAAGCGTTAGCGTCCATACAGTACTTTCCGCCGCTTGGACTTTACTTGCGGGTATTATAGTTATTGTATTTCTTACTATTTTCATCAGTTTTGCTATTGGACGGCTTTATGGACTTTCTAAAAATTTAGCAATGCTTGTCGCCTGTGGTAATGCTATCTGTGGTAATTCAGCAATTGTAGCCACTGCACCTGTTATTAACGCGAAAAGTGAAGAAGTAGCTGCGTCAATTGCATTCACCGCTCTCTTAGGAGCTATTATTATTTTCATTCTGCCTTCTTTACAACCGTTCTTTAATTTATCATTTAACCAATATGGTATATTAGCAGGCATGACCGTTTATGCTGTTCCACAGGTTTTAGCAGCAACAACATCTATATCTTTTGTAACTGTTCAAATAGCAACTCTTGTTAAATTAGTGCGAGTTTTAATGTTGGGCCCGGTTATTTTTACTTTAGCAATTATCTATCCTCGGCCAGGACATCATCTACGCTTACATAATTTCATTCCATGGTTTATAATTGGTTTTATTATCATGATGCTTATCCGCTCAGCGGAACTTATTCCTACAACTGCTCTTACCCCCATCAATTTTATTACCCAACTTTTCACTATTATTTCAATGGCAGGATTAGGATTAAGTGTTGATATTCGTTCATTTAAAAAAGCAGGATGGCGTGTTATATGTGCTTCAATCAGCTCTATATTTGTCCTAAGTGTCTTCAGTATTCTTATGATAAAGCTCTTTAATTTTAATTATATAACATTTTAAAAAGTACATCATATACTTCACTTTCTTAAATATGGTTTGCAGAAAAATCTAAGACATTAAATCTGTTTCACACGTGTCTTTTTTCTGCGATAATATAAGCGCTATGCCCAAAACACATCTAAAAGAATTATATTATCCTAATGATCTAACCATTTTTTAATATTTCATAGATAAATAAAATTTCTAAAAACTAAAACTGATCTTTTATTTATCACTATATTCAGCTAAAAAGCGTTTATGCTTATTCTTGCCATAGATACTGCTTCAATTTATTGTGCTGTTGCACTTGTTCAGCATAAATCTGTTATTGCACGCATCAGTAAACGCATTGGCAAAGGTCATGCTGAGAAACTCATTGGTCAAATCGAACAGCTAACTAATCAAGCAAATATCAAGCTTGATCAGATTAATCGGATTGCCGTCAATATTGGGCCGGGATCATTTACAGGTATACGTATAGGTATTGCTACTGCAAGAGCTTTGGCCTTAGCGTTAGAAATCCCAGCGATTGGAGTAAGCTCACTTGAAGCATTAGCAGCACAAGTAGCCAATGAAAATACCACATTAATCATCTCTGTTGTCATTGAAGCCGGTAGAGGGATGTTCTATCATCAAAATTTCAACAAAAATCTTATAGCTTTAAGCATGCCAAGTTTAAAAACAACTGAAAATATTGTCGCAGATCTACCCCAACACACCATACTCACTGGCCCAGCTGCTGAAATTATTGCTCTACACATTAGAAACAATACTATAAACAAAAAAACTATACCAGATCACATTCCATGTGATGCAGCGGACGTCTTAACCTATGCACACCTGGCTGCAAATAAACAGCCTCACGAATCACCACGTCCTCTCTATTTACGCGGTGCTGATGCAAAACAACAAACTGATTTTGCTTTACCACGAAAACAATAAATGGCTAAATCTTCATTGACAAAAAAATTTTTTGTAATTGCACCATTACACTCTGAGGACAGTATTTTTCTTCATCAAATTCATAAAAATTGTTTTCCCCTAGCATGGACAAAACAAACATTTGAGACTTTTTTAAAAGATCATTCTATTTTTGGTTATAAAGCCCATCTCATTGAACAACCCCATCAAATTTTAGGATTTTGTCTTTGCCGTCTTATTCTTGGTGAAGCAGAAATTATAACGATTGCTGTTCATTCTAATAACCGTCAACAAAAAATTGGCTATTTTCTTATTGATCATATATTTCGTCATCTTTGTCGTGAAAGGGCAACGAAACTTTTTCTAGAAGTAGAAGAAACTAATCTTCCTGCCTTAGCCCTTTATAAACGATTTAAATTTCAAAAGATTGCTAAACGCCCAGCTTACTACCAAGCGCAAAATGGACTCATAGATGCAATCATCATGCAAAAAACTTTCAAGCAAATAGATTGAGATTCAAAAAAAAAACGTCTAGAAGCACAATATGAATCATCATACAAACTCTAAAAACATACTTCCCAGTGGCCCAAAAAAAGTTTTTATCAAAACTTATGGATGTCAGATGAATGTTTATGACAGCCAACGAATGAATGACAGTTTAAGTGCTCAAGGTTATATCACCACACAAACACCAAATGATGCTGACCTTATTCTGATCAATACCTGCCATATTCGCGAAAAAGCAGCAGAAAAGCTTTACTCTGATCTTGGTCGCTTGCAAATAATACGTCAAGAACGTACAAATGATAAACCTTTGATGATCGGTGTTACAGGTTGTGTTGCACAAGCCGAAGGAAATGAAATCTTACGGCGTGCACCGACTGTAGATTTTATCATTGGACCACAAATGTATCACCGCCTACCGGAACTGTTAAAACAAGTCACACAAGGAAAAAAAGTTGTTGAAACAAATTATGCCGTTGAAGATAAGTTTACCCATCTACCACCTCATAATAAACGAGCCGTGCAACAACGAGGCATTAGTGCATTTTTAACAGTACAAGAAGGCTGCGATAAATTTTGTACTTTTTGTGTTGTTCCCTACACACGTGGCGCAGAAATATCACGATCCGTTGAACAAATCACTAATGAAGCACATCAACTTATTGAAGCAGGCGTAAAAGAAATTACACTTCTTGGGCAAAATGTAAATGCATGGCATGGACAGAGTATCGATGGAAAAACTTGGCGCCTTGGTGATCTTCTCCATCATTTGGCCAAAATTGATGGTTTAAAACGATTGCGTTATACAACGAGTCATCCATGTGATATGGATGACAGTCTTATTGCTGCGCATCGAGATCTTGATATACTTATGCCTTATTTGCATCTTCCTGTTCAATCGGGTTCAGATCGCATCTTAAAAGCAATGAACCGACAACATAAAAGTATTCATTATCTTCATCTCATCGATAAAATTCGTGCTGCAAGGCCTGATATTGCTTTCTCAGGCGATTTCATTGTAGGATTTCCAGGGGAAACTGATGAAGATTTTGAAGAAACTATCAAGCTTATTAAACAAGTAGGTTACAGTTCGGCTTATTCTTTTAAATACTCATCTCGACCTGGTACAGTCGGCGCAACAATGAAAAACCATGTTGATGAAACAGTGAAAAATGCTCGCCTCCAGCATTTACAAACCGTTCTTCTTGACCAACAACATATATTTTTACATTCTAAAATTGGTCAAACAACCGATGTTCTCATTGAAAAAATTGGTCGTCACTCTGGGCAAATGGTAGGGCGCTCCCCTTGGCTTTTACCTGTTGTTGTAAATACACAAGCCTCTGTTGGAACTATTATAAAAATCCGTATTAAAAACGCAAGCTCTAACAGTTTTGTCGGTGAAAAAGCAGACATATATTAAAAAGCCTTATAATTCTATTTTAAAAATATAATCTTAAAAGCTATTTCACTTTTAAAGACAAGTGATTATATTAAAGCTATAACATAAACAAATAAGGAGTATGGGTTGAAAGCATCAACCAAAAAATCGAAACACATTCCAAAGATAAAAAGTGTCCCCTTCCAAAATACAGGTATTTCTAAAACAGCTGATACATTCAATATCAACCATGTTGTTTTAACTTTTGAAAACAACAACATTGCAAAAATAGTTTTTGGCAAATTTGATGAAAACCTTGCTTATATTGAAAAGAAACTCAAGCTTGATATCCGTCCACATGGTAATAAAATTTCAATCCGTGGAACAGCTACTGCTATACAACAGGCGCAATATGTATTAGATCAGCTTTATCAAAAAGCAAAAACACATCAAGAGCTTACTCTATCAGATACAGAAAGTGCGATCGCTATGGCAAATTTGCCCAATGAGCAGCAAAAAAAACTTCAAATAACTGAGCCTTCTGCAAAACATAGATTAGCACAATTTAATACCCATAAAAAAACAATCTATGCTCGTACCTTAACACAAGACGCTTATATGCGTGCTATGGAACATGCTGAACTTGTTTTTGGCATAGGTCCAGCAGGTACTGGAAAAACATATCTTGCCGTTGCTTACGCTGTAATGCTTCTAAAATGTGGTATTATTGAACGGATTATTCTTTCACGTCCTGCCATTGAGGCTGGAGAACATCTTGGCTTCCTTCCCGGTAATCTTAAAGAAAAAGTTGATCCATATTTACGCCCTCTTTACGATGCTCTGTATGATATGATGCCTGCTGAAAAAGTAGAACGCGTCTTAGCCTCTGAAGTTATAGAAATAGCTCCTCTAGCTTTCATGCGTGGTCGAACACTTGCTCATTCAGTGATCATTCTTGATGAGGCACAAAATACTACACCCATGCAGATGAAAATGTTCCTGACACGTCTAGGAGAAGGATCACGAATGATTGTAACCGGTGATTTAAGCCAAATTGATTTGCCTGCAGAACAAAAATCAGGCTTAGTAGAAGCAGTTCGTATTCTTTCAGATATAGAAAATATTACAATTATTCATTTCAATGAAAAAGATGTTGTGCGACACCCTCTTGTTTCTACCATCATTCGAGCTTATGATTATGATTTTGCTGAACAAAAAAAACAATATCGTTCCCATACTTTCCATAAAAAAAATGAGTGCAATTTCTTATGATTGCTATTGATATGACCATTGAAAGTGCTAAGTGGGGTGATGAGAAAATGCTTTATAACATCACTGAAAAAGCTCTAACTACCACATTGCAGCATTTATCACTAAATGAGGTAAGAAGTGAACTCAGCCTGCTTTTTACAGATGATAAACATATGGCACAAATTAATGCACAATGGCGCCATCAAAATAAATCCACCAATGTTTTATCCTTTCCTTCTTTTCCTCTTAAAGCTGGACAAAATCCTGGGCTTATGCTCGGTGATATCATCATTGCGCAAGAAACTATTATGCGGGAAGCAGAAGAAGAAAAAAAATCATTTCAGGATCATTTAACACATATAATCATTCATGGTATTCTTCATCTTCTTGGTTATAATCACGAAACAAATGATGAAGCTAATCAAATGGAAAAACTAGAAAGAGAAATACTGCAAAAGCTATCTATAAAAGATCCCTATACTAAATTGTTGTAAAATGATAAAAGTTAATTTTAAAATCAGAGTTACAAATAATAAGATTTAAGATAATTGATGAAGCTATTATAATTGAGAAAGTTTAGAAGATTTTTAAAGCTATGGCGGATAAAATTAATACACAAAATAATACTCAAATATCTTCTAATTCTGAAGAATATCCCCTACAACGAACAAGTCACACAAAGAAAAATTCATTGCTAGGTTGTCTATTTTCATTTTTACGTAGACGTAATCACACATTACTACGCGACGGTCTTACTGATGTACTCGCTGCTGATAATGAAAAAGGAACAGCACTTTTTTCTCCTGAAGAGCGTACTATGCTTCACAATATTTTATGCCTACGCGAAGCACGTGTTGACAATATTATGATTCCACGTTCTGAAATAGAAGCATTGGAAATCAACACTCCTCTTGGTGAAGCTCTTAAATTTTTTGCAAAAATTGGACATTCACGTATACCCGTATACGCCGAAACATTAGACGATCCACGAGGTATGATCCACATCCACGATATTCTTAATTATATAACTCCCTTTATTACCGGTTTCACTCAAAATGAACAAAAATATGACTCTTTGCAGTTAAGTCATACAGATTTACACCACCCTATCGGTGAACTAGACCTTATTAGAACAGTTCTATTTGTGCCTCGTTCTATGCTCGCAAGCAAATTATTAACACGCATGCAAACCACACGAACACAAATGGCTTTAGTTATCGATGAATATGGCGGTACAGATGGTTTAGTTTCTATGGAAGATATTGTTGAATTGGTCGTTGGTGATATTGAAGATGAACATGACAATACCGATAACGCTATCGTGCGCGAACCTGATAATAAATGGTTAGTTGATGCAAAAACTGAATTAAAAGATGTGGAAAAAGCTCTTGGTCCTGATTTTGTCGTGGGAGAATATGGTGATGACGTGGACACCATTGGTGGTTTAATCGTTTCTATTCTTGATCGCATTCCTTCAAAAGGTGAAATCATTGAAACTGTACCGGGTTATCGTTTCCGTATTTTAGAAGCTGATAAACGTCGAATTAAACGATTACGCATTTTTCGTATCCCAGAAAATGAAAATCTTAAGGAAAAACAGCCTTATAAGGATAGCTAAGTGTTGTTAAAGAGGCTGAATTTTTTCCTGCTTTCTATCATTGGTTGGAAACGACAAATATGTGTTTTTTTATGTGGTGCATTGACATCTTTTGCACTCCCACCCTTTTATTTAACACCCATTTGCTTTTTAACATTTCCCATCTTCGTTATTTTTCTCGATGAAATTAATACTATTCAAAACAACAAAAAACGCCTTTTGACAAATGCACTAATTTTTGGAAATTTTGGCTTTGGTTATTTTATTTGTAGCCTTTGGTGGCTAAGCAATGCTTTATTAATAGATCCGATTTCTTTTGCTTGGGCACTACCATTTTCTATTTTTTGTCTTCCTGCTTATCTTGCTTTTTATTGGTTTTTTGCTGGCATTATTGTTTTCTTATTATGGACAAAAAACATAGCACGCTTCTTTGTTTTAGCCTTTGCACTGGGATTAGCTGAATGGTTGCGTGCTATCCTATTGACAGGTTTTCCATGGAATGCTCTTGGTTATACAGCTATGCCCACCCCGATGCTCATGCAATCAGATATGATTGTAGGACTCTATGGAATGAATATTCTCGCTGTTTTATGCTATAGTTTACCAACTGTTTTATTAACAAATGAAAAAAAATTCTCAGCGCTTTCGCTCTGTTTTCTTATTATATTAACCCATAGTGGATTTGGATTTTATCGTTTGAACATAGCACCTAATATAGCAGAATACCACAATAGTAATCATTGGGTGCGCATCGTGCAACCCTCTATCCAACAAACCACAAAATTAAGCAATACAAAAAGAGAAGATATATTTGCAACTCATCTAAACTTAAGTATCAAAACAGCCATTAGTCAGAATCCAGAGCCTGATTTTATCATATGGCCAGAAGCATCCCTTCCCTATATTATTAGTAATTCATCTTCTATTTTTACAAAGAGCATTGGTTCTTTTCTCAAGCCCCAACAATGGGCCATTATCGGTGCCATCCGAACCGATGATACTTCCCCTGATACCCAAACACAATATTTTAATACAATTGCAGTCATTGATGCCAAAGGTGATATTCTTCACACATCTGATAAACTTCATCTCGTCCCCTTTGGTGAATATCTTCCATATCAAAATTTACTGAAAAAGATTGGATTGCATGCTCTCGCCGATACCATTGGTGGATACAATGCTGCCAATGTGCGAAAAACTGTTATGACGCCAAATGGATTTTCTTATCTTCCACTTATTTGTTATGAAGCTATATTTCCTAATGCAACAACTTTTAAAGGTCCTCCCCCTCAAGCAATTATCAATATAACAAATGATGCATGGTTTGGTAAAACACCTGGCCCATATCAACATTTTCAACAAGCACAACTCCGTGCTGTCGAATTAGGAATACCTCTTATCCGAGCAGCGAACAATGGAATATCAGCTGTTATTGATTCTTATGGAAGAATCATTTCCTCTCTTGGACATGATATTATTGACGTCCTTGATGCACCGATTCCACAACCAATTAACCACATCTGGAACAATAAATACAGAACATTCTCTACTTTCATCTTATTCATTCTTATGCTATTGTGTCGTATTAGTTTTGGTTCTACAAAACAGCTGAAATGATTGAGTACTTATGTACAATATCATGTTATGTGTACCAGTAACATCGAGAAAAGTATTACATATCATCTTCATTTATAATAAACTAACCTCACATGCACCTAATGTTTGTTTAGAAACAAAGCGCTGAAAATAAAGAGTTGCATTATGACCGAAACTAGAAAAAAACCTGATCCAATAGATATTTATGTTGGAACCCGTATTCGTTTACGTCGTAATATATTAGGCCTCACCCAAGAAAAACTGGGTGAAAAATTAGGTATCACTTTTCAGCAAATCCAAAAATATGAAAAAGGAACAAACCGTGTTGGAGCAAGTCGTCTTCAAGCAATTGCAGAAATTATGGATGTTCCAGTCTCTTATTTTTTTGATAAGGGAATTGGTATACAATCTGTAGAAGGTTTTGAAGAAAGCGATAATAATTTTATGAATTTTTGTTCCAGCAGTGAAGGTATTCAGTTAATGCGTGCTTTTACTAACATATCTGATGCTAAAGTACGTCGGAAAATTATCGATTTAGCAAAAGCCCTTTCTGAAGAAGATCACACCAATAAGCTATAAAATTATATTCTTTTTTTTTATCATTGACGATTTGCCATAGGATTGGCAAAGAGAATAAATTTGAATATACGACATATGAAATATCGGTTTCTTTTTTGAGAGAGTTCCCATGCCGCATCAAGATTATCTTTTTACAAGTGAATCGGTATCGGAAGGACATCCGGATAAAATTTGTGATCGCATCTCTGATGAAATCGTTGATATGGTCTACAGGGAAGCTCACAAAGCAGGAATTAATCCATGGTTAATACGAGTCGCTTGTGAAACTTTAGTGAGTGTCAATCGTGTTGTCATAACCGGTGAGTTACGTGTTCCCGATACACTTTTAAAAAAAGATAAAAATGGTCAATTTATACGTGATAAAGTTGGCTCCCCTATTATTAATCCTGCCCCTTTTCGCAAAGTTGTACGTCATGCTATTCGTATCATTGGCTACGAACAAGAAGATTTCCATTGGAAAACTGTTAAAATTGATGTTCTGTTACGTCCACAATCGGCTGATATCGCACAAGGAGTTGATAATGCCATTGATCGTCAAGGTGAAGAAGGAGCAGGTGATCAAGGCATTATGTTTGGATATGCTTGCCGTGAAACACCAGATCTCATGCCTGCACCAATTTATTATGCACATAAGATTTTAGAGCACCTTGCTATAGCCCGTCATAAAAAAGAAGGAGAAACAGGTAAACTAGGACCAGATGCTAAAAACCAAATAACAATACGATACAAAAATGGAAAACCTGCTGAAGTAACATCCATTGTTCTTTCGGTACAGCATCTTGATGAAACTTGGGATTCGAATAAAGTTCGTACAGTTGTTGAGCCTTATATCCTTCAAGCTTTACATGATATACCGATTTCTAATCAATGCAGTTGGTATATTAATCCAACAGGAAAATTTGTTATCGGCGGTCCTAAAAGCGATGCAGGATTAACAGGACGAAAAATCATTGTGGATACTTATGGTGGTGCTGCACCTCATGGTGGTGGTGCTTTTTCAGGTAAAGACACAACAAAAGTTGATCGTTCTGCAGCTTATGCTGCACGCTACCTAGCAAAAAATATTGTTGCAGCTGATTTAGCAGATCAATGCACTATTCAACTCTCCTATGCAATTGGCGTTGCAGAACCTTTGTCCATTTACCTTAACCTTCACGGAACAGGAAAAGTAGATGAAAGTGTCATCGAAGCTGCAATTCCAAAAATAATGGATCTATCACCAACAGGTATCCGAAAACATCTTGATCTCAATAGACCTATTTACGCGAAAACAGCTGCTTATGGACATTTTGGGCGCAAACCAGAAAGTGATGGTTCATTTTCTTGGGAAAAAACTAATCTAGTTGGAAAACTTAAAAAAATGATTAAGATACCATGACTGCACATAAAACACTCATGAATGAAGCATTTTTTGGTCGTCGAAAGGGAAAACGGCTACGAAATAATCAAATTAAACTTATAAACACGCTTCTTCCCACTCTTAACATTAATTTAAATGAACCTGCACCTTTAAAATTAACATCCTTATTCACCAATCCAGTAAAAGAAGTCCGACTTGAGATTGGTTTCGGTGGAGGAGAACATTTGCTTCATGAAATAAAATGTTTTCCAAATACCGGTTTTATTGGTGTAGAACCTTTTATTAATGGCATGGCAAAAATATTGTTATATATTGAAAAGCACAAAGAATATCAAAATCAGCTTCGTCTTTATAACGATGATGCAACGCATTTTCTTGATTGGTTACCAACAGCATCACTTTATGGAATAGATTTATTTTATCCTGACCCATGGCCTAAAAAAAAGCATTGGAAACGACGCTTCATTAATGAAAAAAATTTAAATCGTTTTGCTCGAGTTCTTAAAAAAGGTAAAAAATTCCGCTTCGCCAGTGATATAGATACCTATGTAAACTGGACACTCTATCATTGTGTACAACACGATAGTTTTGAATGGCTCGTAGAAAATCCTAAAGATTGGAAAATTCCCTATCCGCTGTGGCCAAGCACTCGATATGAAGCCAAAGCTCTATGTGAAGGTAGAACACCTACCTATCTTACTTTTATTAAAAAGTAAGAGATAAAATACTTTACTACAAATAACTTGTAAAATTTTCTGTTTAAGAGTATAATAATATAAATTTTTGGCCTTATGAGGAGTGGTCCATTTGGAGCCGCTCTTTTTTAATGTTTTTAATGTTGTAAGTTCGATAACAACTTGGATAAGCTATATGAACAAAATTGAAAAGGGCGATATTGATGAACCGCGTTTGTTTGAAGAAGACGGCATTGCAGCGCGTGTTGCCGCTCTTATTGCACCATTACTAAAACCTTTAGGCTTTCGTTTAGTTCGTATAAAACTTTTGGGTTTAAATGGTTTAACACTCCAGATAATGGCGGAACGGGCTAATGGCACCATGACAATAGAAGATTGCGAAACGGTTAGTCGGACTGTTGCTCCTCTTCTTGACATAGAAAACATCATTGAACGCAAATATCATTTAGAAATTTCATCCCCTGGTATTGATCGCCCACTCGTAAGAAAATCTGATTTCTTTCATTGGCAAGGACATCTCGCAAAAATTGAAACCAGTACCGCCATTAATGGGCGCCAGAAGTTCCGTGGTAAACTTATAAATGTTGCACAAAATGGATTTACTTTAAATATCGACAAGACGGCTGATGGAGAAGAAATGCATGAGTTTATTTCTTTTTCTAATATTACCAATGCACATTTGGTCCTTACCGATGAGCTTATCCGTGATACGTTGAAAAAAAACTATAACAATTAATATTAACATAACCACTGCCCTCATGTGGCATAAAAAAGGAGAGAATCGATGGCTATAAGCGCTAACAGGCTTGAACTTCTGCAAATTGCAGATGCTGTTGCACGTGAAAAGTCAATTGACCGTGAAATTGTCATTTCTGCAATGGCTGATGCTATTCAGAAAGCGGCGCGTTCTCGTTATGGCCAAGAAACCAATATCCGTGCTGAAATTAATTCTAAAACAGGTGAAATTAAATTACAACGTCTTCTTAAAGTTGTTGATATCGTTGAAGATTATACAACTGAAATCGCTTTATCTGATGCCTTAAAGCGCAAAAAAGATGCAAAAGTTGGTGATTTTCTCTCTGACCTTTTACCTCCAATGGATTTTGGACGTATTGCAACACAATCTGCTAAACAGGTTATTGTGCAAAAAGTACGTGATGCAGAACGTAATCATCAATTCGAAGAATTTAAAAATAAAATTGGTGAAATTATTTCTGGCACAGTCAAACGCGTAGAATACGGCAATGTTATTGTCGATGTAGGGCGTGGAGAGGCTATCGTACGACGAGATGAATTAATTCCTCGAGAATCTTTCCGTTATGGAGATCGCATTCGTGCATTTGTTCATGATGTACACCGTGAACCTAGAGGGCCTCAAATTTTCCTTTCACGCACACACCCTCAATTCATGGCAAAACTTTTTACTATGGAAGTCCCAGAAATTTACGATGGTATCATAGAAATTAAATCTGTTGCTCGTGATCCAGGTTCCCGTGCAAAAATCGCTGTTGTTTCACGTGATGGGTCAATTGATCCTGTTGGCGCATGTGTTGGAATGCGAGGAAGCCGTGTTCAGGCTGTTGTTGCAGAATTACAAGGCGAAAAAATTGATATTATTCCTTGGTCACCTGATGCTGCAACATTTATCGTCAATGCGCTACAACCTGCTGAAGTTTCAAAAGTCGTTCTTGATGAAGATGCCGAACGTATTGAAGTCGTTGTGCCTGATGATCAGCTTAGTCTTGCAATTGGTCGACGTGGACAAAATGTGCGTTTGGCTTCGCAATTAACAGGATGGAATATTGATATTTTAACAGAACAGGAAGAATCTGAAAACCGTCAAAAAGAGTTCACTGAACGTAGCAAACTTTTTATGGAAACTTTAGATGTTGATGAAATGGTTGGGCAAGTTATGGCATCAGAAGGTTTCACCTCAATTGAGGAAATCGCTTATGTCGATCTTGAAGAAATAACTTCTATTGATGGTTTTGATCATGACACTGCTTTAGAAATCCAAAATCGTGCACGTGAATATTTAGAATGTAAAGAAAAAGAACTCAATGAAAAACGTAAAAAGCTGGGTGTTTCAGATGAATTGCAAACACTTCCTGGTATGACAAATGCTATGTTAGTTGCTTTGGGTGAAGATGGTATCAAAACAATGGAAGATTTTGCGGGCTATGCCGTTGACGATCTAGTTGGATGGCGAGAATGTAAGGAAGGTCAAACACAAACTTTTCCTGGCATTTTAACCGCATTTGATATTACGCGTGCTGACGCAGAAACCATGGTCTTAGCAGCACGTGTGCAAGCAGGTTGGATAAATCAAACTGATCTTCCACAACATCCTGTAGAAGATGCAGTAATAGATAATTTGGATGTGGATACACTTTAATGAATGAGCGAACTTGTATTGTGACGAAAAAAAGTGCTTCAGCGGCAACGCTGATCCGCTTTGTCATTGATCCAAATAATCAAATTATCCCTGACCTTAAAGCTAACTTACCGGGACGTGGTATTTGGGTTTCTGCTCATCACGCTACTATTGAAGAAGCAGTCAAATGTAAAGCTTTTAGCAAAAATCTTAAAACAGATGTTAAGGTTTCTGAAGATCTTGCTCATATTGTGGATAAACTATTATTAAAAACTGCCCTTGGAAGCCTTTCTATGGCCCGAAAAGCAGGAGCTATTGTCACAGGGTCAACCAAAGTTGTTTCTGCTATCCGTTCTGGTCAAGTTATTCTTGTTTTTCATGCAAAAGAAGCAAAAGAAAATGGAAAACGCAAAATTTCGCAAGCCATCCATGCAATACAACAACAAATAAACCAGAATATAAAAACCATATCTTTATTTACAAGTGATGAAATGAGTATGGCTTTTGGGGCTAATCCTGTGATACATGCTGCCTTATTGAATACGAAAGCTGCAGAGGGATTTATCAAAACGATATACAAACTAATCACCTATCGTGAGGACAAATGTAATCAGCTTGGTACAATGACAGCAAAGGTCGTGAAGGAAATACAATGAGTGAAAACAATAATGACAAAATAACAGCTAAAAAAACACTGACCTTAAAACGATCAGGATTGGAAACCAGTACAGTCAAACAAAATTTCAGCCATGGTCGTACAAAAGCTGTGGTTGTCGAAACCAAACGACGCAAAATTACGCGCTCTGATGAAAAAGCTGAAGTACCACAACCGATTACTAAACCACATGTGGCTCAACGCACTAAACCAAAATTTGAAGAAGCACCACCCAGTAAACCTGTAGCCCAAAGTAATCTTTCATCAGCTGAAATAGAAGCGAGACGCCGCGCTTTAGAAGAAGCACATATCCAAGAAAAAATAACACGTAAAAAAGCCGAAAAAGAAAAACGTGACAAAGAACGTGAAGAGAGCTTGTATTTACAAACTCATCAAGAAACGCAAATATTACAAGAAAATAAAAGTGCCTTAGAGCAAATTCCAACTCATACTTCTGCACTCTCCCCAACAGAACCTATCGAAGTGATAGACGTAAAAGCATTAGAAATAGCTATCCCGCTCAAAAATATACCCCCAGCGGAAAAACGTATTACCAATGATAATGACAATGAAAACAGACATAACCGACGTGCTAATTCCTCTAAATCAGAAATACGTTCGCCTAAAGTTGTGAAAGGAGCCGATGAACGTCGCCGAGGAAAACTTACTCTCAATAGTGCGTTAGATGAAGAGGGAAGTGCACGTGGCCGCTCAATAGCAGCAATGCGTCGCCGGCAAGAAAAATTCAAACGTGCACAAAACCAAGAACCAAGAGAAAAAATTTCCCGTGAAGTTATTCTTCCTGAAACTATTACCATCCAAGAACTTGCTCAGCGCATGACTGAACGTTCTGTTGATGTTATTAAATTTTTGATGAAACAAGGACAAATGATGAAGCCTGGTGATATCATCGATGCAGATGTTGCTGAACTCATTGCTGTTGAATTTGGTCATACAGTTAAACGTGTTTCAGAATCTGATGTAGAAGATGGCATCTTCAATATCAATGATGATCTGTTAAAGATGCGCCCACGTCCACCTGTTGTGACCATTATGGGCCATGTTGACCATGGAAAGACCTCTCTTCTTGATGCTATTCGTAAAGCCAATGTTGTTTCTGGTGAAGCAGGTGGAATTACACAGCATATCGGTGCTTATCAGGTTGAGCAAAACGGTCAAAAGATTACCTTTATCGATACACCTGGACATGCCGCTTTTACAGCCATGCGTGCTCGTGGGGCTCAAGTGACCGATATTGCTGTTTTAGTAGTCTCTGCTGATGATAGTGTGATGCCACAAACTATTGAATCCATTAATCATGCAAAAGCTGCTGGTGTCCCCATTATTGTTGCCATTAATAAAATTGATAAACCAACTGCTGACGCACAAAAAGTACGTACAGAACTTTTGCAACATGAAGTTTTTGTCGAAACAATGGGTGGTGAAACTTTAGAAGTTGAAGTTTCTGCCAAAACCGGACAGAATCTTGATAAACTTTTGGAAGCTATTCTTCTTCAAGCTGAGCTTCTTGATCTTAAGGCGGATTCAGAGCGAACAGCAGAAGGTGTTATTATTGAAGCGAAACTTGATCGAGGACGCGGATCTGTTGCAACTGTTCTTGTCCAAAAAGGTACATTGCATCTTTCTGATATTATTGTTGCCGGCAATGAATGGGGACGTGTCCGTGCTTTAATTGATGATCATAGCCGCCATATTAAAGAAGCAGGACCTTCTACACCAATTGAAATTTTAGGTATGCAAGGTACACCACAAGCTGGTGACCGATTTGCTGTAGTGACAAATGAAGCAAAAGCACGAGAAATTGCTGAATATCGCCAGCGCCTAGCGCGTGATAAAGCCGTAGCCCGACAAACTGGTTCTCGTGGGTCTCTCGAACAGATGATGACAAAATTACAGACGACTGGTGTAAAAGAATTTCCACTTATCATCAAAGGAGATGTTCAAGGATCTATTGAAGCGATCGTTTCAGCACTAGAAACACTAGGGAATGAGGAAGTGCGTGCACACATTGTGCACTCGGGCGTTGGAGGTATTACTGAAAGTGATATTTCTCTCGCTGAAACTTCTCATTCTGCTATTATTGGCTTTAATGTTCGAGCAAATAAACAAGCACGAGATGCCGCTAAAATTCAAGGAATTGAAATCCGTTATTACAACATCATTTATGATCTTGTTGATGATATAAAAGCAGCTATGTCAGGATTGCTTTCACCAGAACAGCGTGAAACTTTCCTTGGCAATGCCGAAATTCTAGAAGTCTTTAACATTACAAAGACTGGAAAAGTCGCTGGCTGCCGGGTTACAGAAGGGAAAATAGAACGAGGTGCTGGTGTTCGTCTGATTCGAGATAATATTGTTATTCATGAAGGAAAGCTGAAAACTCTCAAACGTTTTAAAGATGAAATCAATGAAGTACATGTTGGTCAAGAGTGTGGAATGGCATTTGAAAACTATGATGATATCCGCACCGGTGATATTATTGAAACCTTCCGGGTCGAACATATTAGCCGTACATTATAAAGCCATCTATAAGCTTTATTCTCTATAAAAGTAAGAAAAATCTTTGAACTTAATATACAATGCTTTCATCTTTTCTTACCTTTTAAAAGAACAAAGGAAAGACAGTTTATAAAAGGTAATAATTTTGATAAAAAATATAGGCCCATCGCAACGGCAATTAAGAATAGGAGAACAAGTCCGCCATGCAGTAGCTCATATATTGCAGCGGGATGTTTTACTTGATGATGCCTTAAGAAATATTATTATCTCTGTCTCCGAAGTACGTATGTCATCAGATTTGAAAATTGCCACTTGCTTTGTTTCTCCTCTCAACACCGTGGATAAAACTTCGCATAATGCCATCATTAGCGCTTTAAATAAACATAGCCGTTTTATCCGCGGGGCAGTTAGCCATCAGTTACGACAAATGAAATACATGCCTATACTCCGTTTTCGATTTGATAACAGTTTTGACAATTTTGCAAAAATTGATGCCTTACTCCGATCACCTGAGGTTGCGCGTGATCTTCACCATAATGATAAACTTAAAGATTAAAAAACGTGACACGACAACGCAAAAAAAAAGGTCGTCCTATTTCTGGTTGGATCATCCTTGACAAACCCAAAGGAATGAGTTCAACAGCAGCTGTCTCAAAAATCAAATGGCTTTTTAATGCACAAAAAGCTGGACATGCTGGTACACTTGATCCACTTGCTTCTGGCATATTGCCTATTGCGCTGGGGGAAGCAACAAAAACTGTTCCTTATGTCATGGAAGGCACCAAAACTTATCATTTTCGTGTAGCTTGGGGAGAAGAGCGCTCCACAAATGATCTAGAAGGTAAAATTACTAAAACATCTCCAATACGCCCAACACAAGAAAATATTCTTACACTTTTACCAAAATATACAGGTGTTATTTGGCAAAAACCTCCACAATTTTCAGCAATTAAAATTGCTGGTAACCGTGCCTATGATTTAGCACGCAAGGGTGAAAATATTGAAATTCCGCCCCGCCAAGTCGAAATTAAAACGCTCAAACTCATCGAAACCACTGCCCAAGGACATTCGATTTTTGAAATGACATGCAGAAAAGGAACTTATGTACGCTCCTTAGCACGCGATATGGGATATGATCTTGGTTGTTATGGATATATTGTTGACCTACGCCGTATAAAAGTCGCACCTTTTGGAAAAAATGATCTCATTACATGGGATGAATTAAAAGCAGCAATGTCTCACAAAGAAACAACAAATGAAAATTGTACTCTACCTAAGAGAGATTTCTCTAAACTTGATCAATTATTGATTAAAACAGATGCTGCATTACATTACCTATCGCATTATACTCTCGATGAAACCCAAGCAATGCTTATAAAAATGGGTAATTCAGCACTTTTATTTGAGAAAAACGTCCTTATTGATGAAGAAAACGTTTATGTAACTTACAAAGACCAACTTCTTGCTATAGGTGCAATTGACAAAAATCAATTCAAACCAAAACGAATTTTCACAATTTAATGAACTGTTATTTCTAATGCTAGGTTCCTTGTGCGGAAGATTTTTTCTAGATTGATCAAAATACAGCTATTTTTTCTGCCTTATACTCAATTCTATACCATTCAAATTATTGATTATTAGACAATTTCAAACGCATCTCATTAATTTTTGGTACTGTTTGCCACTTAATCATACGATGCACCTTTATGCCATTGGATATGCGGTTTAACTTATCAAGATGTTTGTTAACCTCTACATCTGCTTTTGTGCGACGGCGATTATGACGCAAATAATCCACCCATGTTGGCATATGATAAGATTCTGTCCAATATTCTGGTCTTTCAAGATCACGCAAAAGAACCCACTGGCGAGCACCATCACGTATTCGAATATGGCGGCGACGTGTCATAATTTCTAGAAATTCTGCAAGATCATTTTCATTAATCTGATAATCAATCATAATCATAATTGGACCACTTTGTGCTTCTAAGTCTAATGAAAGATCTGGCTCTCTAAATTGATCAAGCGGTTCAAGATTAATTTGAGGAATTTCTTGAATTCTGAATTTAATACCTGTAAGAGCTCCACAAATTAAGAATATCGCGCAAACATTCAAAGCAACTGTTAAAGAATAGCCATCAGCCAATGCGCCCCAGATTGCACTTCCAACTGCCATACCACCATAAGATGCAGTTTGATAAAGCGCTAAAGCACGCGCAACAACCCAGCGTGGTGTAGAAAGCTGTACAGAAGTATTAAATAGTGATAATGCCCAAACCCAACATAAACCAGCAGGAAATAAAACAAAGTGACTTATAAACAACGAACGACTCATTGCCAAAAAAAAGCAAGAAAAAGAAAGTCCAACAAATGCACTTGTAACAATTATTTCTGACTTAAAATGGCTTCGTACAAACGAATTAATAATGCCAGCTGTAATGGCTCCGAGACCAAAACAACTAAGTAATGTACCATAAAGCAGTGCATTCCCCCCAAAAAAATCATGTACAACAATTGGCAATAGCGCAAAAACAGAAATAGCACCAACACAAAAAAGGAAAGCTCTTGTCATAATATTCAGAAGATTGGGAGACATTGCTACATAACGTAGACCATCTGCTACAGATCCCAAAAACCTCTCCCGTGGTAATGTATTGTTTTTATAATTTGGTTTCCATAAAAACAAAACGCCAATTAAAGGAATATAACTCAACGCATTGACAAAAAAAGCTGCAATACCACCCAAAGTAGAAATAATAGCTCCTCCAATAGAAGGACCTATACTGCGCATTAAATTCAAACCAACACTATTCAAACTAACGGCAGTAGAAATACTTTCTCGATTCACAATATCTCCTATTGTTGCTTGCCAAGAAGGATTATACAAAGCGCTTCCACATCCAATCAAAAATGTAAAGAATAAGAGAAGCCAGGGGGTAATTAGTTCCATATAAGATAAAATAACCAAATTAATTGAGACAATCATCATCATAATTTGTGCAAAAAGCATAATACGACGCCGATTAAAATTGTCAGCTAATGCACCTGCCATCAGAGAAAAGAAAACAAGTGGTAATGTCGTAGCACTTTGCACAAATCCTACCATAGAATGCGAAGAACTAATCAATGTCATCATCCAGCTTGCTCCAACCGTCTGTACAAGTCCCCCTAAATTAGCTACAAGAGTAGCAATCCACAAATTTCTGAATGTTGAATTATGAAAAATCTCTAATGTTGAAATCCTCTGCATCTTTTGTCTCCAAATCAGCAGTTTTTTCTTCTCTTTTAATGCATCATGTAAAGTTATAATCTTTTCTATCAATTAGAATAATAATTCTTTAAGAAACTTTCATAAAAAAATCTTAAAATAAATATTCCCAAATAAACTCATTTGCTGAAGAAAATCTTCAAGGACTAGTATTTTAACTTTATTTCCTATATAAGCATCAAAATAAGTAAGAGTTTTTTCTTCTCTTGTTATTTCATAGCCTTTGCTGGACGACATCTCGGCTATAGGTGTTTTTTCTCATTTTTTGAAAGGATGGTACGATGTCGATTACTGCTGAGCGTAAACAAGCTCTTATTACAGAATATGCAATTAAAATGGGTGATACAGGTTCACCAGAAGTACAGGTTGCTATTCTTTCTGAACGCATTTCTAATTTAACCAACCATTTTAAATCTCACAAAAAGGATAATCATTCCCGTCGTGGTCTTTTAAAGATGGTATCCCAACGCCGCCGACTTCTTGATTACCTAAAAGACATTGATCAAGATCGCTACCAAAAGCTTATCGAGAGACTAGGTCTACGCCGTTAAAGAAAAGTAGGTGATTATTTTCTCTATGAAAAATCATCCTTTTGTTTTAATATGCTGCTTGTAATCTGTAATCAAAGACTAATGAAGAATCGTGAGTAAGATTGCCGGATAAGTGGCATTCGATCTGTTACCTGTCTCTCTCTTTGCAAAAAATAGAAATATCTTGTTGTATTGCTCATAACTTTAAAACATAACGCAAAACCAGAATATAAATATTGGTCATTAAGGATAAAAAATGTTTAAAACCCATAAGGTAGAAATTGAATGGGCCGGTCGGCCACTTATCCTCGAAACAGGAAAAATTGCACGTCAAGCAGATGGTGCAATTATTGCTACATATGGTGAAACTGTTGTTTTGGCAACTGTCGTTTCAGCAAAAACTCCAAAACCAGATCAAAATTTTTTTCCGCTCACCGTTAATTATCAAGAAAAAAACTATGCAGTTGGTAAAATACCTGGCGGTTATTTTAAACGAGAAAACCGTCCAAATGAAAGTGAAACTTTGATTTCACGGTTGATTGATCGTCCAATTCGTCCTCTCTTTGTCGAAGGTTATAAAAATGACACACAGGTGATCGTCTCTGTTATTCAGCATGATCTAGAAAATAATCCCGATATCCTTGCTATAATTGCATCTTCTGCTGCATTAACTCTATCAGGTATTCCTTTTATGGGTCCAATTGCTGCTGCTCGTATTGGCTATTGTAATGGACAGTATATTCTCAATCCTAATATTGATGAGATGCCTGAATCAAAACTTGATCTTGTTGTTGCTGGAACAGAAAATGCTGTACTAATGGTTGAATCAGAAGCGCATGAGTTACCTGAAAATGTAATGTTGAACGCTATCATGTTTGGCCAAAAAAGTTTTCAACCTGTAATTAATGCCATTATCAAACTTGCCGAAGTAGCCGCTAAAGAACCTCGCGATTTTATTCCAGAAAATCTGTCTGTCCTTGAAAAAAATATGCTTAAAATGGTCGAACAGGACCTGAAAGACGCTTATACAATCACTGATAAACAAAAACGTCACACTGCGATTGATGTTCTTAAAGAAGAAGTCATCAATAAATTTATGCAGAAAACAGAAGAAAACTGCGAATTTAATACAGATCAGATTGCAACTGTTTTCAAACATTTGCAAGCAAAAATCGTTCGCCAAAATATCCTTGATACCGGAAAACGTATTGATGGGCGTAATCCTTCAGATGTTCGTGCAATTCAATCAGAGGTTGGTATTTTGCCCCGCACACACGGATCAGCGTTATTTACCCGTGGTGAAACACAAGCACTTGTCGTAACAACATTAGGAACTGGAGAAGATGAGCAATATATAGACTCCTTAACAGGTATGTATAAAGAAACATTCCTCCTTCATTACAATTTCCCGCCTTTTTCAGTAGGTGAAATAGGCCGTATTGGCTCTCCTGGCCGCCGCGAAATTGGTCATGGTAAACTGGCATGGCGCGCTATTCATCCCATGTTGCCGACAAAAGAATCCTTTCCCTACACCATTCGTACTGTATCAGAAATTACCGAATCAAATGGATCTTCTTCAATGGCAACCGTTTGCGGAACCTCACTAGCACTCATGGATGCTGGTGTTCCTCTAGCACGTCCTGTTGCTGGTATTGCAATGGGCTTGATTAAAGAAGGTGAAAAATTTGCTATTCTATCTGACATTTTAGGGGATGAAGATCACCTTGGTGATATGGATTTCAAAGTAGCGGGTACAGAAAACGGTATTACTTCTTTGCAAATGGATATCAAAATTGATGGCATTACTGAAGAGATTATGAAAATTGCACTTGCACAAGCTAAAGATGGTCGAATCCATATTCTCAATGAAATGGCAAAAGCCTTAACTAGTGCACGGAGTGAACTCAGCGAATTTTCTCCACGTATTGAAATGATGAACATTACTGTAGATAAAATTCGTGATGTTATCGGTTCTGGTGGTAAAGTGATACGGGAAATTGTAGAAAAAACTGGAGCTAAAATTAATATTGAAGATGATGGAACAATTAAAATTGCTTCTTCTGATCTAAAAACCATTGAAGCAGCAAAACATTGGATCCTTTCGATTGTTGATGAACCTGAAATCGGTGCTATTTATCAAGGAACGGTTGTTAAAATTGCAGAATTCGGTGCATTTGTTAACTTTTTTGGTTCACGCGATGGACTTGTTCATATCTCTCAACTTGCATCAGAACGCGTAGCAAAAACAACCGATATTGTCAAAGAAGGTGATAAGGTTTGGGTTAAATTAATGGGTTTTGATGAACGTGGTAAAATTCGGTTATCGATGAAAGTTGTCGACCAACAAACTGGAAAAGAACTTATCAATAATGACTCGATAAAAACAGAAAAAGACAATAATACTGATGAAAAGAATCCATCTGAAAAGAAACACCGTAGTAAGAAAAAAGAGGATTAATCTTATTTTCTTATTATTAAATAAAATGCCGTTCTAATATTGAAGAGGCATTTCTTTGAAAGAATAAAATGTGTCTCTGTTTTTGCCTTTTGAAATCTATGATCTCCCTAAACCTTATTCGAACCAACATTTTCTAGGTTTTGGTTTAACCGAAATTCCTGATCAAGAGTGGATAAAAAACCTTGAAATTGTAACCCCTTGGCGACCGGATTTTTTAAAATTTACCAATGCTAAATTTCGATGTAGCCCCCAAATAAATCAAACTATGATCTATGATGGAGCACTGCTACAACTTAGTAAATATCGTGATCTCAATCACAATCGTTTTCTTGATCTACTAGAACGAGTCAAACCTGGTGGATGGATCATTGTCAGTGGGGAAAAAACTGTTGGTTCTGCCTCAATAATGAAATGGATTAAAACTATTGTTCCTATTAGTAAAAAATTATCCAAAAATCATAGCCATGTTTTCTGGATTCAAGTGCCACAACAAATAGATAAACAAAATCTCACTCATTTTCGTTCATCACCACTCAGTTTTGAAAATAAATTTCAAACTACTTCTGGTATGTTTTCTCACGGCCGTATTGATCCGGGATCTGCTGCACTTGTACCTTATATACAAAAAGTCATTTCTGGAAAAACAGCTGATTTTGGAGCTGGTTGGGGATTTCTTTCTTACACTGCACTTAAAGTAAGCAAAAACTTAACCACACTCGACCTTTATGAAGCGGACTATAATGCTTTAGAAACAGCAAAAAAAAATATGAAACACATAACAACCTCTATTCCAATTAGCTTTTATTGGCATGATCTTGTTTGTGAGCCTATCAAAAATCTTTATGACACAATCATTTCAAATCCACCATTTCATACACAAAAAGCGACAGATATCTCATTAGGAAAGCATTTCATTACAAATGCTGCAAAATATCTTAAACCTAAAGGTCACTTTCTTCTTGTTGCAAACCGTCATCTTCCTTATGAAAAATTATTAAAGAAACTCTTTCGCACAGTTTTTATACATGAAGAAGTTCATGGTTTCAAAATTATCGAAGCACGTCGATAGATCAAAATACACAAAAACTCCTAAAGAATAAAACGTGAAAGATCGATATCAGAAGCAAGCTCTCCTATAGACTTTCTAACATAATCAGCATCAACTTTAAATGAAGTACCGGCCTTATCAGGTGCTGTAAAAGAAATTTCATCCAAAACACGTTCCATAACTGTTTGCAAACGACGTGCTCCAATATTTTCAATCCTCGCATTTAAATCAACAGCAATATCAGCTAAAGCATCAATTGCGTCATCAGTAATTTCTAAATGGACTTCTTCTGTTGCCATTAAAGCAACATATTGTTTAATCAAACTGGCTTCAGGTTCAGTAAGAATACGTCGTAAATCTTCCCTTGTTAAAGCATTTAACTCTACACGGATAGGCAAACGACCTTGAAGTTCTGGCAATAAATCGGATGGTTTAGATACATGAAATGCACCAGAAGCAATAAAAAGAATATGATCTGTTTTTATTTGCCCATATTTGGTTGCAATCGTTGTTCCTTCAACTAAAGGCAGCAGATCCCGTTGGACCCCTTCACGTGAAACAGCAGCGCCTGCTCCACCATCTCGAGTCGCAATTTTATCAATCTCATCAATGAAAACGATTCCATCATTTTCAGCAACACGCAGTGCCTCTTGAATAATTTGATCTTGATCAAGGAGTTTTTCAGATTCATCATCAATTAATGGTTTAAAAGCATCCCTTACAGTTGCTTTGCGTATCTTTGTACGAATACCCATTTTTCCAAAAATATCTGATAAATTCATAATACCCATTTGCGCACCGGGCATACCAGGAATATCAAAAGTTGGAGCACTATTACTATTATCAGTTACTTCAATCTCAATCTCTTTGTCATCTAATTCTCCTTCGCGCAATTTTTTACGAAAACTATCACGAGTAACAGGACTTGCCGTTTTTCCCACAAGAGCGTCTAAAACTCGTTCTTCAGCATTAATATGAGCTTTTGCCTTTACTCCATCACGTTTTTTTTCACGCACAAGGGAAATTGCAATTTCAACGAGATCACGAATAATTTGCTCAACATCACGCCCAACGTAACCCACTTCGGTAAATTTAGTGGCTTCTACTTTAACGAAAGGCGCTCCAGAAAGTTTTGCTAATCGACGAGCTATTCCTGTTTTACCAACACCCGTTGGTCCTATCATCAAGATATTTTTGGGCATAACTTCTTCACGCATTTGCCCTTCAAGCTGTTGTCGACGCCATCGATTACGCAGTGCAATAGCAACAGAACGCTTAGCATCATTTTGTCCAATAATAAAACGATCAAGTTCAGAAACAGTCTCGCGGGGAGAAAATACAATACACATTCAAATAGCTTTCTCTAAAGAAGGTAATTCAGCATCCAACGTTTCTATTGTAAAATTGTCATTGGTGTAAACACAAATTTTAGCAGCAATACTCATGGCTTTACATGCAATAGCTTCTGCATCTAAATCGATATCCATCAGTACTCGTGCAGCTGACAAAGCAAAATTCCCTCCAGAACCAATTGCCATAACCCCATCTTCTGGTTCTAATACATCACCAAGACCTGTTAAAGCCAAAGTAACTTTTTTATCAGCCACAAGCATCATCGCTTCAAGACGGCGTAAATAACGATCGGTGCGCCAATCTTTTGCAAGTTCTACACATGCACGCATAAGCTGATCAGGATATTGCTCAAGTTTTGTCTCTAATCTTTCCAATAATGTAAAAGCATCGGCTGTAGCACCTGCAAAACCAGCTATCACTGTTCCGCCTTTCCCAAGACGACGGACTTTGCGTGCATTACTTTTCATAATTGTTTGTCCAAGTGAAACCTGACCATCACCAGCCATAACCACTTTATTGTCTTTTCTTACAGTTACAATTGTTGTACCATACATAATATTAGGCTTATGCTCTGTCATAAGAAAACTCCTTAACATTGCTTCCTTTTATCATCCATAAAATCAAATCACTAATCTTTTTATTTAATAATATATACTGCAAAACACAACGACTGAGCATATCTCAATTTTGCTCAATATATAAATTTGCTCAATATATAAAAATGATATCATTGTTGTATACTCGAATTATTGTTATATTACTTTGTATAAGCAATCTGCCTTCTTACAAGGAAAAATTATGAAAAAAATAGTAGTAGGAACATTAGGCGGAACAATTGCAATGACAGCTGATAATTTGGGCCAAATGCAGCCGATTTTAACATCAGATATGCTCATAAAAAATGTTCCTGGTTTAAAAAACATTGCTGATATTCACAGTCAAACGTTAACACAATTACCAAGCGGATCTCTATCTTTTACAATTCTTCTCGAAACAATAGAGTGGGCAACACAACAAATCAAGGCCGGTGCAGATGGTATTGTTTTAACACAAGGTACCGATACACTGGAAGAAACAGCTTTTTTTCTTTCTCTCTATTGGAATAAAGCTGAACCACTTGTTGTGACCGGTGCTATGCGTATACCCTGTGAAGCAAGTGCTGACGGACCTGCTAATCTTTTGGCTGCAACCCGCGTCGCTGCTGATCCACAAAGTCGGAATAGAGGGGTCCTCGTTGTAATGAATGATACTATTCATTCACCTTACTGGGTACAAAAAAGCCATACTGTTAAAGTTGAAACACTTCAATCAGGTCTAGCAGGTATTCTAGGAACAATTTTAGAAGGAAAACTCTTTTATTTCAATGATCGAAATTTTGTTCCTACAATTTTTACAGTTCCTCAAAAGATTGATCATCAAGTTGCACTTCTATATTCCTATTTATCATCTGATACAAATTTGATGAGATTTTGCCTTGAAAGTGGACATTATGCAGGTCTTATCATAGCAGGTTTTGGTGCAGGTCATTGCAGTTTTCAAGAAGCAGATATAGTGCGACAATATGCTAAGAAAATACCAATCATCATTGCAAGCCGTTCTCATCATGGCCCAACAACTCGTACAACCTATGGTTATAAAGGATCAGAAATTGATATGATCGCTTCTGGTGCTTTAATGTCTGGCTATTTATCAGCAGTAAAAGCACGTTTACTTTTATGGGCTTTTTTGGCAAAAGGTCTATCACAAAAACAAATCATTGCATGCTGGAATAACTGGACTATAAGTTAAGTCTAATATTACTCATTATTTTAAAGAAAAAAACATGCGAAACATAAGCTTTGTAACTAAAATAATTTTCCTTCCTATTCTCAATCATGACCATTGCTAACTAAAAAATAGTCTAAAAAACTCTTGGCCAATAAAAATGATTGATATTATTTCATTAAAAGGTGATCAAGAAGATAACTTGATCAATTATGTTTCTGAGCAATATTCTCCCTATACTTTCTTTACTGTACAGGAATGGTCTCAGTTTCGTGCAAATACACCACTTACCTTAACTTTTGATGAAATTAAGCGTTTACGATCAATGGATGATCCCATCGATTTGGAAGAAGTGCAATGTATTTACCTTTCTTTAGCACGTCTCTTATCGTATCATGTTGAGGCAGTACAGGAACTTTTCCGAAAACGTCAAATATTTTTGCATCAAACAGACATCCAAAAAACTCCCTTTATCATTGGAATTTCTGGTTCTGTTGCAGTAGGGAAATCAACAACCGCACGTATTCTCCAAGAGCTTATGAAACGATGGAAGTCCAGTCTTAAAGTTGATCTTATTACAACTGATGGATTTCTTTATCCCAATATCATTTTACAAGAAAAAAATCGTATGAATCGTAAAGGATTTCCTGATTCCTATGATATTAAAAAATTACTGCGCTTTCTTTCTGACGTAAAAGCAGGTATTAGTAATGTTAGCGCACCGCTTTATTCGCATATGACTTACGATGTTTTAGAAAATCAAAAAATTATTATTGATCGACCCGATATTTTAATTGTTGAAGGTGTTAATGTACTTCAAGTGAGTGATTATCCCAAAGATGGAAAAATTGTACCTTTTGTTTCAGACTTTTTTGATTTCTCAATCTATGTAGACGCTGCAACAGAAGTGATCCATCAATGGTATTTAGAACGTTTCAAACGTTTACGTAAAACAGCCTTTCAAAAACCCGAATCCTATTTTCACCGTTATGCACTGTTAAATGAAGAAGAAGCCTCACAAATTGCTGAAAACCTTTGGCAAACAATTAATCTAAAAAATTTACAAGAAAATATATTGCCAACACGACCACGAGCTGATCTCATTCTAAGAAAGGGAAAAAATCATTTGGTTGAATATGTTGCACTTCGAAAACTATAAGGATTATAAATACATGCTTCAACACCAAATCAATTTCACTGCAACACGTTCTGATAAAAGCTGTCCTATCCTCTTAATTGATACAAAAAGTCTTGCCAATTTATCCCTTGATTCGTCAATAACCTCATGGATGCAAGTGAATGATTTTACTGGAAAAGCAGGACAAATATTATTTGTTCCTCACGAAACAGGGCAATTAAAAAAAGTTTTATTTGGGCTAGGTGATAAGGAAAACCCTTTCATCACTGGACTCCTTCCTAAAAACCTCCCTACTGGCAATTGGCATTTAGAAGGAACAGCCTCAAATGAAATGAATACTTATCTTGGATTAGCATTTGGAAGCTATCAATTTAGCCGCTATCGTCAAAAATCCACTTCTAAATCACTATCGATCCATGTACATAACGTAATTGATCTGGATGAACTTAAACGAATTTATGAAACTGTCTTTTTGGTCCGTGATCTTATCAATATTCCAGCCAATGATATGAATCCTGATACTCTCGAAATAACAACACGACAGCTAGGACAAACTTATAAGGCCCATGTCAAAAGTATTTGTGGAGATGAGCTTTTAACACAAAATTTTCCGATGATTCATACTGTAGGACGAGCAAGCAGCATTGCACCACGGCTCATTGAACTACAATGGGGACAAGAAAACCATCCTAAAATCACATTAGTTGGCAAAGGAGTAACCTTTGATACTGGAGGATTAGATATTAAATCTGCTAACAATATGTTATTAATGAAAAAGGATATGGGTGGTAGTGCACATGTTTTGGGATTAGCTAAAATAATCATGGATGCAAAACTACCCTTTTGTTTACACGTTTTAATTCCCGCCGTTGAAAATGCTATTTCTGCTAATGCTTTCCGACCAGGTGATATCCTTCAAAGCCGTAAAGGATTAAGTGTTGAGGTTGGCAATACAGATGCTGAGGGTCGGCTTATTCTTGCCGATGCCCTAACCTATGGTGATGAAAAAAAACCACAATTCATGATTTGTATGGCTACTTTAACAGGAGCTGCTCGCATAGCATTAGGGCCAGATCTTCCTGCATTCTATTGCAGTAACCCAATCTGGGCACAAAAAATTTCTCAGTCAGCAAATTCTGTTGCTGATCCTCTATGGCAAATGCCTCTTTGGAAACCCTATAAAGAAATGTTATCATCATCGATTGCTGATATTAATAATACATCCGGTAACAACTTTGCTGGTTCTATAACTGCTGCTCTATTTTTAAATTCTTTTGTCGAAAAAGCTGAAAATTTTGCTCATTTTGACCTTTATGGGTGGACTCCAAAAGAAACACCAGGCCACCCTATCGGTGGCACTGCACAAGCCATCCGGGCTCTTTATAATCTCTTCAAAGATCAAATTCGATATAAATAATCGGTGAAGATGTACAACAGCTTGAAAAAAATGACAATTTTATTTTTCCTGTCAGAGAAAAATGCATTAATATTCACCATTAGACTATTAAAGAAATAAATTCAAAATAATAAAAGATAAAAAAATGCCTCATAAAAATCCACAGTTGCATACATCTAAAGATAACTTCACAAATCAACAATCTGCAAAAGAAATAAAGACTCCCTGTTCTGCTCAAGAAAAAAAAAGGCGAGTTAATAAAGCTGTTGCAGGTCTATTTAAAGAGAACAGTAAAAAAAGTGAAAGGCAAACAGAGTGCCTCTTCGGAGAAGAAATCTTAATCCTTGAGCAAGGTGAAACCATGTCAAAGGTGCAATCACTTAAAGATGATTACATAGGTTATATTGATACACAAATTCTTTGCACATCAACCATAAAACAAACGCATATTGTTTCAGTTCCTCGTACTTTCCAATATTCGCAAGCTGACTTAAAAAAAACCGTAGAATCCGCTTTATCTATGGGAAGCAAAGTAAGTGTCGTTAATGAAACTGAAACACGTGGTACAATGTATTCTATTCTTGAAAATGGAACAGCTATTATTTCTTCTCATCTTCACCCTATTGAACATACTTTTGAAGATTATGTAACTGTTGCACAAACTTTTATTCGTACACCTTATCTTTGGGGTGGCGTTAGTGGCTTTGGTCTTGATTGCTCTGGATTAGTCCAACTTTCTATGATGATGGCAGGGAAAATGGTTTTACGTGATACTAATATGCAACAGCAAACCATAGGAGAACAACTAACAGACACTGATACTCTTGAACGAGGTGATTTGATTTTTTGGAAAGGTCATGTTGCAATTATGGTCGACCATAAAAATATCATTCATGCAAATGGCTATTCTATGGATGTTATGATTGAACCTTTAGAAGAAGCAATTAAACGGATTGCCAAAAATCATAAATATCCTGTAGCAAAGCGTCGACCACTTTAACAACATTATACAAAATCCAACACCTGCACTGTTCTAAACACCATTTTAGAACATTCTGTTCGTCGAATTAATTTAAATTTTTAATGTTTTTAAATACAACCTATAATTATTTTTTATCTCTTTAATCGACTATTTTTTCTATATTTAACCTTTTGATATTACAAATCATTTTTTCAAATGAGGATCAAATAAAATGAAGATTTTCTAATTTACCTCTACATAATTTATCAAAATGGCATATTTTGTGGAATTTTTGGATAGCAAATTATATTGTTTTTAACGAAAATTATTTTATCTTTTGACACAATATCTTTATCTTTCCAAATTAAATGCGTAAGTTCTAAATACTACATTACTATTAAATATGTTTTAGTACCTCGATGTGCCTATAAAATGTCATAAATACTTCTGAAAACTAGGATAAAAATCCGTATAAGTTCCACTAAAAAATTTAACGGAACTTATAACAGTTGTTAAAAACAAAAATAAGCTAATCTTTATGAATTAAAATTGATAGCGCAATCCACCCGAAACACTAATTCCAGAGAAACCAGCTTTGGTTAATTTATGTTTATATAACAGATCACCATGAAGCGCTATATTAGGAAATAATTGGGCATGAAAACCTAAACCTGTTTCAATTGCAGAACCAAATGCCCCTAACTGAAAAGCATCTTTAAAATACACCATCCGTTTGTTTTCATAATTATGCGCAAGATGAAGTTTGCTATAAAAAGAAACAACACGTGCTTCTTCAGAAGAGGTAACAGCTTTCATCAAACAACCACCAACACGCGCTATCACCTGATCATGGTTTCCTAATTCAATATCAAAATGATCAATATCACGAGCTTTATTAAACATGATAGACTGATAAATGATCTGAAGCTGCGGTTCAATAATAAATCCGTCATAATTCGTTATAATAGCTTGCCCCCCCATCAAAGAGGCGCTGAAAAGTGTACCTTTTAATATTGTTGTTTTTCCCCGAACAAAAGTTGCAACATCACCATTAAAAAGATCATAAAACATAAATCCATTCACATAAAAGCCTGTATCATGCTGCAAATGAGCATAAAGCTTTCCTGACCATTTATTAAATGTACTCTTTTGACTTTGTTCAACATCATGAGGCTGAAGAGAAAGCTTACCATAAGACCCCATAACTCCAAAAGACAACGCACTATGCTCACTCTCTAACGTATTTAATACAACACCTGCCATCATAGCATTATAGTCAAGATCGGCCCCATAACCATATTCAAACACAGTCAAATTCGAAGCATAGCGGTGATGACCGCTATAACCACGTGTAAAAAAGCTTACCTTTTCATTGTGCTCAGGTTCATTGGCAGTATTTTGCGTAATTTCCAACAGTTCGTTTTGATTGCTCATATCTACCAAACCCGCATGAAGTAAAGCATGAGGCAAAAGCAAATAGCTTGGAAGTTGTGGCACGACTGCCGACACTCTTTTTTTAGGTAAATTCGGTTTCTGCGGATATTTAGGTTCAGATGATGCAGATTTGAATGGTGGTGAAGGAATATATTCACTCTGAAGACGATAATCCCAAAAATCATTTCCATGACCACTAACTAACTTTTGATCAATATTAGCCTGACCGCGAGAAGAACCTGGACCATAAGCATAAAGACTATATCGATAAGGTGAACCGTTAATCGTAATATACCCCCCTTCCAATTTGAAAGAATTTTCTTGCGCCGCACCAGAAACCTGAATAAGCGAAATACCTTGAGTATTCCCGTCCCTTCCTATATCATCTTTTGCACTTCCATTTTGACCAGTAACATAAACAGTGGTTGTACCGGATACATCGCCATGAATCAAAAGCCTATCAGTCTTTTGGTTATTAATGTTATTTTCTTTACTAATAAAAGTATTCAAATGAAGCTTAGCATTGTTAGTAGCACTATAAACAATACCCGATCCTTTTCCAATTTTAAGTGTTTGATAAACAACATTTTTTGGCGTATCAAATTGAACAGTACTATTATCCAATCCTAAAGATGTTATAAACCACTCGATGTTATTCAAGTGCCTTTGATTTGTAAAATTGTTGCTTTTTTTTGTTGTCAAAGTCCATGTTGAATTATTCTTTAAATCAAACTTTGCAATAGCTCCATTAGCAATAGAAACACCACCTTTGAGTATAGACTGATCAGCTTGAATTTCTATAATACCACCCTTAGCTTGTAACAAAAGGTCTCCAGAAATATTTGAATTATTTGATAATTTAACAATGGATTTTTTCTCACTAGCATCAAAATTTCTCATTGAAGAATTTTGTTTCGCAACATAAATAGCTGGATACATTACAGCTGTAATGGTTGAGTTTTCAATGTTGACCTTCTCCTCGACAATACTCCTATCTACAGCTTGATACACTGTTATGCCGTAAGTATTAGAAACAGAAATACGTCCATTCTTAAAAAGAATAGATCCTCCTGAATCTAGATATAACCCACCCTTATCATCTGTCGCACTCTTATCATCATTGTTTCTTCCAGTAATTGTGACACCATCTAAAACAGCATATCCTTGTTTTTTTGCAAGTACTCCGACTCCATTTGTAAAATCAATTGATCCATTAATCATTTTAAATGTACTAGCATTATTAGCAATGTATATCCCTAACGAATCATAAGGATACTCATTGCCACCACCATTCTTTACTGTCATCTTTACATTAGTTAAGAAAATATTACCTTGAGAATCCTCATCTATTCCAGCACCAGTACCAACAACATTTATTGATCCATTGGTCATTGTAATTCTGGAATTACACATTTTATTAGAAGAACACACAGCATATAAACCAGTACTTGCACGCTTCTCCTTCCCTTCACTCAACGTAATATGAACATTCTCTAACTCTACTCCTTGACTACTCCACGAACTCACTCCTATGCTACCTTTATCATAATCCAAATCAATTGTTCCACCTACCATTTTAATTGTCCCATTTTCACTAACAGAAAGAGCTTCTGCTACTTTCTGAATAGTTGAATTCTGCAAAATAACTTTTCCATTCTCTTTTGCAGATACACCTGTTTTAGAGTTAATAATGGTAGCGTTTGCCACATTAATAACTGTTCCCTGTTTTTCTACGAATATCGCCCGAGAAAACGAAGAGCCACTCTGCTCAGGCGATTGATAGTTCTTACCCGTAAAAGTATGTGTTTTACCATCAGAACACTTAAGAAAAGGACTATTTTCTGAACAATCTTCTACTTTAGATGTCGCATTAACATTTATATTTTGCAAAAAGAAAAAAGCACTTGTTGTACAAGCACAAAAATACGTATAATTTTTAAAAACTTTAAGCATAATTTTTCCTCAATTTTTTTCCCTCCGATCAAAATCAACACCTCAAAAGAATAAACTAATACAACTAAAAAGTGTATTAGTTTATCTTTACACATATTCAAATTTAATACATAATGTATTTAATTTAATACACTATGTATTTTATGTAAAGCAAGAAATAAATTATTAACTGTTCCTAACTTAATATGTATTACTTTTTATGAAACCAAACTATTTCACGTTTGATATAATCAATAATGTCAGATCACCCTTCTACACAAAAACCACCACTTTTTACTTGAAAATAGATTTCTGCAGTATCCAAGATATCTAATACGAGAAAATAAATATATTAAGTTTGTGATATTAGCTTTAATTCAGATAAATGTGTTTTAAATGATATTATGCCTATTAAACAGGAGACAAATCATATACCTGCTACTTTATAGAAAAAAATTTCACATTGACTACATCACTGATCATATTGAATTGACATAAAAATTTTCAAATTTGTACACCATTTTTAACTATTTTTTATAATAATATTCTGAGTATTTAGACCTCTTTAACCAGCTGTATGCCATACTTGAATAAAGTTTCGAGTCTATCCTCCGTATCTCAAATTGCAAATTACACAAGTGAAGAAAAAGAGGTTTAAATATGAAACATTCTATCTGGTTTCGGTTTTTTGTACTCCTATCATGTGTATTAATGACAGGAGGGCTTCTATTTGGTTCTTTTGCTTTTTCATATTCACAAACACCACATCAAGAATTTAGTCCTAGTGGTTTACCGCTTCCACGATTTGCTTCGATAAAATCTGCTCGTGTTAATATGCGCGTTGGACCAGGAAATAATTATTCTATTATCTTTACTTATCAGAAGCAGGGATTGCCTATTGAAATCATCCAAGAATATGATCAATGGCGCAAAGTTCGTGATGCTGAGGGAGATGAAGGATGGATTTACCAATCACTTTTATCAGGAAAACGGACTGCAATAACTATTCCATGGCAAAAGGATAAAAAACACAGACTCATGTTGCGCAAAAATCCAAGAGATAATGCAAAAATTGTAGCAGAAGTAGAACCTAATATCATTGGCAATATCCGCCAATGTAACGGAAGTTGGTGCGAATTGGATATCCATAACATTCGTGGCTGGCTCAACCAAACCCAATTATGGGGAATTTATCCTGATGAAAAAATTAAAAATTAAAGAATCTTAAAGTACCAGCATTTAATTTTTATTCTTGACACAACCTTCAACCTTTTAAAATTAAATGCGACTCTTTGGCCTTAAACGGATGATTAAATCAACATGTGAAATTTCCATATCCTTTGGTGGTTGAGGGAGATTTTCAATAATAGGAGAACCCTCCAAATTACAAGGAATGTCAATAATACGATTTTCACCCTCAATATAAAAATGATAGTGATCAGATGTATTCGTATCAAACCAAGTTTTCGAACCCTCTACAGCAATAATCCGTAATAAACCTGCTGCTGTAAACTGATGAAGAGTATTATAAACCGTCGCTAAAGATATAGGTACACTTGATTTGATTGCCTTTTCATATAGCTCTTCAGCAGCAACATGGCAATTACCCTGAAAAAAAATCATATTAGCAAGCTCTAATCGCTGACGCGTTGGCCGTAAACCGTTTTTACGCAAATGCTCTTTTAACTCAGATAAAGAATGGCAATTCACAACTTTCTCACGATTCCCTCACGATTTCTTATAAACCGTTCTTTATTTATTCAATCTTAAATCACCAACACTCATCGCAGTATTATAAACCGTCCTACATTCATATGCAAGTTTGGGTTAAAATTTAAACATAATAAGGAAAATAAGATATTAAATATTTTAAATGATAATCTTTCGCAATAAGAAACATAAAAAATTTTGTCACCAAAATAATATAAAACATTTCCCTCTCCTTAAAATTTGCTTTAAAAGTAGATTAGAATAGAGGCGTAGAAAAAACATACGCAGATAAATGGAAATAACAATGGCTGAACAAAAGTCTCGCTATACTTATGAAGAGCTTTTAAGCTGCGCTCGCGGCGAAATGTTTGGTAAAGGTAATGCGCAATTACCTGCACCTCCAATGTTAATGATTCACCGAATCACTCATATCAGTGAAACAGATGGAGAATATAACAAAGGAATAGTTTGTGCTGAATTTGACATTACTCCAGACTTGTGGTTTTTTGATTGTCACTTCATCGATGATCCTGTTATGCCAGGATGTCTTGGTTTAGACGGCATGTGGCAATTGACAGGTTTTTTTCTTGGATGGTTAGGTGAACCAGGAAAAGGGCGTGCTATTTCAACAGGAGAAGTAAAATTATCAGGTATGGTAACTCCGCAAACTAAATTGCTTAAATATGAAATAAATTTTAAACGTATTCGACGTGGAAATTTAGTCTTAGGAATAGCCGATGGATCGTTAAAAGCAGATGGAGAAACAATCTATAAAGCTATTGATTTGCGTGTTGCTTTGTTTAAAGAAAGCTAAACATTCTTTTAATAAGAAAAGATATTTCGTTACTCTATAGGAAACAAGGAGGTATAAATGCATCGAGTTGTTGTAACCGGAATGGGTATTATCTCCGCAATTGGAAATGAACTTCAAACCGTTTTAACAAGTTTATATGAAGCAAGATCAGGAGTTTCCTACGCACCAAAACATGCTGAACTAGGTTTCCGTAGTAGAGTATATGCTAAACCAAATATTAATATAGAAGAATTTGTTGATCGACGAGCCATGCGTTTCCATGGTTATGGAACAGCATGGAATCATATTGCTATGGACAGAGCAATTGTTGACGCAGGTTTAGAACCTAATGAAGTGTCAAATGAATATACTGGTATTATTATGGGCTCTGGAGGACCATCAACTCGATCAATTGTTGAAGCTGCTGATCTTACACGTCAAAAAGGTCCAAAACGCGTTGGTCCTTTTGTCGTCCCTAAAGCAATGAGTTCTACAGCTTCAGCAACTCTCGCAACCTTTTTTAAAATTAAAGGAATAAATTATTCGATTTCTTCAGCGTGTGCTACATCCAATCATTGTATTGGAAATGCTTATGAGATGATACAATACGGAAAACAAAATCGTATCTTTGCAGGTGGTTGCGAAGATCTAGATTGGACATTATCCGTTTTATTCGATGCTATGGGCGCCATGTCCAGCAAATATAATGATATACCAGCAGTAGCTTCGCGTGCTTATGACATTAATCGTGATGGATTTGTCATTGCTGGTGGAGCAGGTGTTTTAGTTCTTGAAGAACTGGAATTAGCTAAAGCGCGCGGTGCAAAAATCTACGGCGAAATTGTTGGTTATGGCGCTACATCCGATGGGCATGATATGGTTTCCCCATCTGGTGAAGGAGCAGAAAGATGCATGCGTATGGCTCTTGCAAATGTAAAAAATAAAATTGATTATATTAATCCTCATGCAACAGCAACACTTGTTGGTGATTCTTCTGAAATAAAAGCAATTCGTCGTATTTTTGGAGCAGGTGACCAATGTCCACCAATCTCTGCTACAAAATCCTTAACTGGACATTCCTTAGGTGCAGCAGGTGTTCAAGAAGCAATTTATACACTATTAATGATGAATCATAATTTTATTTGTGAAAGTGCTCATATTGAAGAACTTGATCCAGATTTTGCCGATATGCCAATTATTCGTAAACGCTGCGATAATCAAGAACTTAATACCGTCTTATCAAATACTTTTGGCTTTGGTGGTACCAATGCAACACTCGTTTTCCAGCGCTATACATAAGCAGAAATTCTTAGTGTATTGAAACTAGCAAAGTCTTACGGAGAATGATATGAAAGGTTTGATGAAAGGTAAACGTGGTCTTATTATGGGGATTGCAAATGACCATTCGATTGCTTGGGGTATTGCGTATCAATTAGCAAACGCAGGAGCTGAACTAGCACTGACATATCAAGGAGAAACTTTTAGAAAACGTGTCCAGCCACTAGCAGAGAAACTTGGTTGTAAATTATTATTAGAATGTGATGTTGAAAAAATTGAAAATGTCAATCGCATTTTTGAATATCTTGAAAAAGAATGGAAAACTATTGATTTTGTTGTTCATGCCATTGGTTTTTCAGATAAAACGGAATTAAAAGGACGTTACGTTGACGTTACAACACGTAAAAATTTTAATCGCACAATGGTTATTTCGGCCTATTCCTTTACTGAAGTTGCTCAACGCGCTGGTAAACTGATGCCCAATGGTGGTGCACTATTAACACTTACTTATGGAGCCTCACAAAGAGTTGTTCCTAATTACAATATCATGGGTATAGCTAAAGCAGCTTTAGAAGCTATGGTGCGTTATTTAGCCACAGATTTTGGACCCCAAAATATTCGTGTTAACGCAATTTCAGCTGGCCCTATTCGGACTTTAGCTGGCAATGGCATTGCATCTGCGCGAGCAATTTTTTCATATCAACGTCGTAATGCACCTCTACGTCGTACTGTAAATATTAATGAAATTGGAAATGCCGCTCTTTACCTGCTCTCTGATTTATCATCAGGTGTTACAGGTGAAATTCACTATGTTGATTCAGGTTATAATATCCTATCTATGCCAACACTTGAAGAACTAAAACAAAGCGAAGAAGCTCAAGAAAATAAAAACTCATACAACAAAAAATAGCAAAAAGACCTATTATATAAAAAAACTTATACAGTTGGAAAATATTTTAAACTTTAAAGATATATTTAATATATGGCCCTGATAACCCCATCAGGGCCATATTAATTTATAAGCTGTAAAATTCAATCACTCTAATCTTTTAAATATGATCGATCTGGCAATGAATCTATTGATAGCCTCTCAGAAGATTGTTCTACTGGTTCTGATGTTTCAGAAGATTGTTCTACTGGTTCTGATGTTTCAGAAGATTGTTCTACTGATTTTGATGTTTCAGAAGATTGTTCTACCGGTTCTGATGTTTCAGAAGATTGTTCTACCGGTTCTGATGTTTCAGAAGACTGTTCCATCGAATCTGGAACACCAATGAATTCTTCTTCTGGTATATCTTCTGGTATAGTTGTATTTATTTTTGGTTCAATAATACGTCCTGAGCCGCCCATCATATTATAATTTAAATGAGAAATAGCCCACCAAGTACCACCAATAATAACGAAAACACACATAGCCGTAAATAATAAGGTTACTATATTCCACTTGGCATCTGGACCAGAATTTAAATGCAAAAAGAAAACAATTTGTACAATAATTTGTATAAGTGCCATCCCAATAAGATAAATGACTTTTGTACTAATCGCCCAACTATCTAACAGTCCATACATTACAGGAATAAAAGAACCTAAAGTAAAAAGAACAGCTAAAATAAAGCCAACTAAATAAGAACCAATACTTGGATTATGTGTTTTTTTATCCGTACTCATCACAGTGCTCCTAGCAGATAAACCATAGTAAAGACACCAACCCAAACAATATCAAGTAAATGCCAGAAAATTGAAAGACATGTTAAGCGTGTTTTGTTATTCTGATCCAAACCGCTACGACGCAAATGAAAAAACATTACAACCATCCACAGTAAACCAACACTTACGTGAAGGCCATGGGTACCAACTAATGCAAAAAATGCTGACCAATAAGCGGATAGAACATTTCGCCCAAAAGATTTTATGCCTGTTGCAGGATCAATACCAACATAAGCATTAGGATCGTAATAGAATACTTCATTGAGCAGTTCATGAAATTCATAAAGTTCCATTCCAACAAAGCATAATCCAAGCGCGAAGGTGATTGCCATCCAGACGCGTAAATTAGCAAGAGATCCCTTATAAGCATAGACCATAGCAAACCCATAAGTAATCGATGACAACAATAAAATTGTTGTTTCAACCAAAACAAAGTTTAAATTAATAAACTCATTACCAGCTTTACCTCCTCCATAAGAAGCAGAGAATACAGCAAAACTAGAAAACAATGTTGAGAACAAAATCAAATCTGAAAGAATGTAAACCCAAAATCCAAATATCATTATCGAACTATTGTGATGATCGTGATGATACTCGTTCGTACATACATGATTCATTGTCGTTGCATTCATAGTTTTACCTCTTGTTCTTTTAGAACAGCTGTGAAGATATCTTCTGTTTTTTGCACTTCTTCAGCTGAAATATAATAACCATGATGATCACCCGTTAATGAATGATAAATAATCGTTGTAATAAAACCAATTAACCCAAGAATAACCAGCCACCAAATATGCCAAACAAGAGCAAAACCAACAATTAATGAGAAAAAGCCTGCAACAATTCCAGCTGATGTATTTGAAGGCATATGGATTTTTACAAACCCACTTGTCGGACGCTGATAACCTCTCTTTTTCATATCCCAATAAGCATCTTCACTTTGTACTTCTGGAATAATTGCAAAATTATAAGAAGGAGGAGGAGAAGAAATAGACCACTCAAGTGTTCGTGCATCTCCCCAAGGATCATTTGATGTTACCGGCAAATGTCCTTTATGCTTAATACCATACCAAATCGTTAAAACCATTTGTAATACGAAACAAAGTATACCAAGGAGAATAACAAAAGCGCCTACTGCAGCAATCATAAACATCGGCTGCCACCCTGGCTCAATATAATGTTGAAGACGACGCGTAGCACCCATCAATCCAAGCATATAAACTGGAAAAAAAGCAAGGTAAAAGCCAACAAACCAACACCAAAAAGATGCAATACCTAATATACGATTTGGTTTAATGCCAAAAACTTTCGGAAACCAAAAGGCTAACCCAGCTAAATAAGCAAAAACAACACCTCCAATAATCGTATGATGGAAGTGAGCTACCAAAAATAAAGAATTATGGAACTGCCAATCAGCAGGAACAATTGACATCAAAACACCCGTTAATCCACCACCAACGAACGTAAAAATCATCCCCATGCACCAAAGCATCGGAGGCTCAAAACGAATCCGCCCCTTATACATAGTCAGTAACCAATTAAAGACTTTAACACCCGTTGGAACTGAAATGATCATCGTCGCAATACCAAAGAAGGTATTCACAGCTTCACCACCTCCCATCGTAAAGAAATGGTGTCCCCAAACAAGAAGAGAAAGAACCAAAATCACTATAATTGCCCATATCATTGAAGCATAACCAAAAAGGCGTTTTGAAGAAAATGTTGAGACAATTTCAGAAACAATTCCAAAGGCAGGCACAACTAAAACATAAACCTCAGGATGACCAAAAACCCAAACATAATTAATCCATACCATTGGGTTACCACCAGCAACATTAGTAAAAAAATTCATGCCTAAATAACGATCAGCTGCCAAGAGTACAAATGCAACACCTAAAACAGGATAAATAACTAAAATAAGAGTGTTACTAACAAAAGCAGACCAACAAAAAACAGGCATTTTCATCATCGTCATTCCAGGAGCACGCATTTTAATAATGGTTGCCACAAAATTGACTGATCCCATCGTTGTTGCAATGCCAGAAAGCTGAAGAGACCACAAATAATAATCCACTCCTGTATCTGGACTATTTTGCAATTCTGAGAAAGGTGGATACATTAACCAACCACCACGACCAAAATTACCAACCCCAAGTGATATATTAATTAATACTGCTGCCGCAACTGTTATCCAAAATCCTAGATTATTCGCAAATGGAAACGCAACATCACGAGCACCAATCTGAAGTGGTATAAGATAATTGAAAAGACCAAATAAAATCGGTGTAGCCATGAAGAAAATCATAATAACACCATGTGCTGAAAAAATCTGATCAAAATGCTCAGGAGGCAAATAACCTGCTGTTTCACTGCCAAACGCTAAGGCCTGATGTGTTCGCATCATAATCGCATCAGCAAAACCACGAACAAGCATAATGATGCCGAGAATGATGTACATAATACCGATCCGTTTATGATCAACAGTCGTAATCCAATCTCGCCAAAGAACTTTCCACCAACCAAGTATTGTTAAAGCAATAGCAACAACTAAACCACCCAAAACAATTGCAATACATGTATAAAGAACGATTGGCTCATGTGCAAGTGCATGAAAAGCAGCAGCTGTGGGATCTGTAAGTCTTCCAAACATTTTTTACCCTATATCAAATGAATTCTAATTGAAAAGAATCATTATTTTAAAAAAGGATTCTTTCTCGATTGACTATTTCCTAAATAGCACCCGGATCAAAAACTGAACAAAGTGTACCCCAAAGCGTCTGAGCAGCAGCCCGCTTCATTAAATCTTCATTACAGATTACATTTTCATCAACGCATCGATTTACAATACGATAATAAAGCCGTTTTTCAACAGGTGAAAAATAACGCACTTCAGCATCTTTTTCTTTCGCAGCAATATCCCCCATAAGAGGAGCAACAGAAAGTTGACGATAAGACAGACGATCAAGCTTTTGACCATTTTCCCGAACTTTAGCAACCCAGCTATCGAAATCTTTCAATGATACAGAATGCCATTGAAAACGCATATTTGCAAAACCATCACCACTATAATTTGCTGAGCTTCCATTAAATACCCCTTTCTTATCAGCCACTAAATGCAATTTAGCATTCATCTGCGGCATAGCATAAAGAACTGTACCAAGTCTTGGCACCCAGAACGCATTAACAGAACTCTCTGACGTTATCTGCAACAACACTTGACGACCTTGTGGCGCATAAATTTCATTAACCGATGCAATACCATACTCAGGATAAATAAATAACCACTTCCAATCTAGTGCGACAACATCCACTTGCAAAGGCTTTTCTTCACCAACAACATCCGTAGGAAGAGAATTTGATGGTTCAAGTTTATAAGTATAATAGGCCGTAAATAGACCCAAAACCGTCACAATAATAATGGGAATACCCCACATAAAAGCTTCAATTTTATTTGAATGTCCCCAATCCGGTAAATAATCTTCTGTCGTTTTCGAAGCGCGATATTTTACGGCTAAAAAAACTACCGCAACCATTACTGGAATTACAACGCACAACATAACTAGAACACATAAAATAATTAAAATAAGTTGCTGGCGTGCAACATATCCCGCAGGCTGAAGAACATCAATTTTACAACCAGATAAAAGCAATGCCATCCATAAAATCGCGAGCATCTTTATTTGTTTAATAAAGTCTCTCATTCCTATCTTCCCCGTACATGCCCCTGGCAGTTATCATAATATAAGAGCAGCATTCTTTAGTTATGTCTTACTTATTCAAACAAAAATTATCAAGTAAATTTTAAATAAGTATATCAATATCATCTAATTTTAGCTTTTTAAACTACATTTAAGCTGCTTAGCAATATATTCAAGTGCAAACCAATACCCCTCACAAACACACCCGATAATAACCGCATTTGCTGCCGTGGAAAATAAGAGTGATGACGAAAAGATTCACGTTGATAAATATTTGATAAATGAACTTTTACTATTGGTCCTGGAAACATCTTTAATGCATCAAAAATTGCAAAAGATGTATGACCATAAGCACCTGGATTAATAATCAACCCGTCACTCACTTCAATGGCTGTTTGTATCCAATATACTAATTGGCCTTCACAATTACTTTGATAAAAGTGTAATGTTATTCCAAATTCTACGGCTCGATCTTTACATGATCTTTCAATATCTTTTAAAGTCGCATTACCATAAATTTCTGGTTCACGTTTACCAAGAAAATTCAAATTAAGACCATTCAAAACCGTTATAATCGTAGACATGACAGGCCTTTATTTCAATTATTCCCTTATAAAAAAATTATTAATATACTTCTCATGACAATAAAATGCCATTTTCAATTTCAAAAAACTCTGCCCGTCCTTTTAAGGAATCAAATAAAACATGATCTGTTCCTGTCATAAATGCCTGTCCACCCAAATCATCAAGAATATCAAATAAAGCAGCACGCCGATGAGAATCAAAATGAGCAGCTATTTCATCAAGAAGAAGAATAGGTGCCATATTAGATATTGTGCTTGTTAAACGTGCATGACACAAAACTAAGCCTGTCAACAAAGCTTTTTGTTCACCAGTTGAACAAAATGTCGCGTCCATATTTTTATCTGCATAAAAAACTTGTAAATCTGTACGATGCGGACCTTCTAATGTTCGCCCAGCAGCACAGTCTATCGCACGGTTTTTACGCAACCGATGCAAAAATTGTTCTTCAACTTCAATGGCAGATGTTTCCCTAAGCGCTTTTTCCAAAAAACCATCAACTTTTAACAAAGCCCTTGGAAAGGGTATACAAGAAGAAGTTTGCGCAAACATATCATTCAAAAGCTGAATAACATCAATCCGCGCCGCTGCAATGGCTGTTGCAAGTTCAGCCATCTGCACCTCTAAAGCATCTAACCAAGCACGATCGTTATTTCTATCTAAAAATAAACGATTGCGCGCACGCATCACTCTGTCATAATCTGCTATACGGCGGCCATGCAAAGAATCAATGGATAAAACCATACGATCCAAAAAACGGCGTCGATTAAGTGAAGGACCTGTAAAAAGTCGATCCATAGAAGGCGTCAATATACTAATGTGGCAATAGTCTGTTAAGCAATCGCTTGCCTCATTAATACCATTAATATGTACTTTTCTACTACTATCATTAACTTCTAAAGCTGTACCAATATTTACTTCACCATAAAGAGCACATTCAAGACGAGCAAATACAACAAACCCTGCACCCTTTCTCTCAGAAAAACTGACATCAGAATAAGCTGCACGTCGCAAACCACGACCAGGAGAAAGAAAAGATAGTGCCTCTAAAAGATTGGTCTTGCCAGCACCATTACGACCAGTTAAAACAACATGCTGACCTAATAAATGAAGAACTAGAGAACAATAATTACGATAATTTGCTAATTTCAGTTGTCTGACAGCCACTTTATGTATATGGCCAGCACTGCATCGCAAAACCGATCATCCTTAAACACGAATAGGCATCAGCACATAAAGGGCGTTTGTATCACCATTTCCACGAATCAGCGCTGGTGCACCAGGGTCAGCGAGCATAAAAATCATCTCATGACTTGAAATTTGTGCTGCAATATCCAGAAGATACCGTGAATTAAAACCTATCTCAAGTAGATCAGATGCATAATCTGCAACCAATTGATCTTCTGCACTTCCTGAATCAGGATTATTCACTACAAATCTTAAAAGCCCTTTTTCGATCGTTAATTTTACTGCACATCCACGATCGCTTGAAATTGTTGAGACACGATCAACTGCAGAAGAAAAATCTTGCCGATTGATAACCAACTTTTTATCATTTCCTAATGGGATAACACGTTGATATTCTGGAAATACTCCATCGATTAATTTTGACGTTAAAATCACAGACCCAACAGAAAAACGAATCTTTGTATCTGAAAGCTCTATACAAACATCATTATCAGCTTCCTCCCCAAGAAGTTTTTGCAACTCTCCCACGGTTTTACGAGGAATGATAACACCCGGCATGCCACCAGCCCCTGAAGGGGCTTCTATATCAACCTGTGCTAAACGATGACCATCAGTAGAAACCAAACGTAACTTCGAAGTACCATCATCAATGATATGAAAATAAATACCATTTAGATAATAACGTGTCTCTTCAGTAGACATAGCAAATTGCGTACAATCAAGTAAATATTTTAATCTTGATGCTAGCAAAGAAAAACGACAACTAAACTGACCTGGAAGCGATTCTGGAAAATCTACCTTAGGAAGACATTGAAGCCGAAAATTAGCACAACCAGAGGTAACAGACATGGTACTTGGTTGGTTTTCATCAACTTCTAAAATAACCTCACTGTCATCAGGAAGCTTGCGAACAATATCATAAAGCAAATGTGCTGGAACAGTTATCGCTCCGGCTTTTTCAATATTAACTGAAGAAGATTCTATAACTTCTAGATCGAGATCTGTTGCTTTTAATTGCATACCACCACTACTTGCATCAATCAATACATTCGACAAAATGGGAATAGCATTACGACGCTCAACAACACGGTGAACACGACTAAGAGATTTGAGCAGCTGACTGCGACCAATGATAATGCGCATAAAAATCCCTGTTTATAACTTATTATTCAAATAACTATAGGAATTCGCTAAACTAAAAGCAACTAATTAACTTAAAGCCATATACCTAAGGTTTAATGAACTTCTTTAAAAATAGCAATAGATTTTAATACAAACCAAAATCACTATTTTTGTCAATCCTCTCTTATATTTTTAACAACTCAAAAAATATTGTGAATACTATGCAGCATGCTCTCCTATTAATCGCTTAAGCAACTCGAGCTCTTTGGCTAAAGTTTGATCATCACAAACTAAATCTTCAATTTTACGTACAGCATGTAAAACAGTCGTATGATCGCGTCCCCCAAAACGACGTCCAATTTCAGGTAATGAACGAGGTGTCAAAACTTTTGCTAAATACATTGCAACTTGCCGCGGTTTAACAACTGTACGTGTTCGGCGATTAGACAATAAATCTTGCCTAGAAATATTATAATGACGTGCAACAGTACGCTGAATTTCCTCAATCCGAATACGCTTCAATTCACCTGAACGTGTCAAATGACCTAAGAATTCATCAATCCGCTCTAAAGATAAATCAGTTTCAAAAGATTGACGGAATAACAACTGGTTAAAAGCCCCTTCAATATCACGACCTGATCCTAAAACCGTTTTAGCAATATATTCCAAAATCTCATCAGAAATTGTAATCATATTATCATCTTGCTGCGCAGCTTTTAATCTTTGGCGCAATATTTCCAAACGCATTTCATAATCCGGCGCTTCAATTTCAAGAGCAACACCTCCTTGAAGACGAGAGCGCACACGAAGATCAAGCGATTCTAATTCTGCCGGCGGACGATCAGCAGCTACAATAACTTGTTTTGCACTATCGAGTAACATATTAAGTAAATGGCAAAATTCACGTTGAATTGATTTTCCTTGCAAAAATTGCATATCGTCAATAATTAAAAGATCAATATCACGAAGTTGCTCTTTAAATGAAAGAGCATCATTATCGCGAATGGCCGTAGCAAAACGCCACATAAAATATTCAGCGGTCAAATAAATAACCCGCACAGGCGTTGAGCGCTTGAGCGCAGCTGCTGCGATAGCCTGAAGCAAATGTGTCTTCCCTAAACCAACAGACGCGTAAATAAAAAGAGGATTAAAGCGCAAAGAACTTTTATGTCCTTCTGCAATCGAGCGGGCTGCAGCCAAAGCAACACGATTCGAAGAACCTTCAACAAAACTCTCAAAAGTATAGCGAGAATCAAGTGGAGAACCAAAAACACCCACCTGAATACCCTTAATTGATTGTTCCCCATAACTCTCAACTAAAGGAGAAACAGATTGTTCTTCAGGAACAATAACAACTGAGCTTTTATTAGACCTACACACGAGACCTTTTGAAACACGCTCCATACTTCGAACAATAACTTCAACGCGAAGAATTTCTGAATTCTCCTGTTGCCATAAAGTAGTTAAAAGAGCACTATAGTGATTATTAATCCATGAACGTAAAAATGCTGTAGGAACAGAAAGCTTTATAAGATTGCGATTATATTCAGCAAGTTTCAGACGGCCAAACCAACTCGTATAAGCCTCAACACCAATTTGCGCCTTTAACTGCGCCATTACGCGTGCGAAAGCAGCAGTACTTTCTTCCTCTGAAAAAACGAGAGGTTCTAAAGAAGACTTAACACCACCTGCTCCTTTTATCTCCACCATTTCATTTATCATTTTCTCTGTCGATAGGATATCCATTGTAACCTTTTTAAAGGAATCAGCTTTAGAATTCAATTTATTCACCATTTTTCATTCCAAAAAAAAACTATAATCTCGCTCTACCAAATAACAAAAGTCCACCCTGCGAAGGTAGAAACACACCCTTCCCCAAATAAGATTATTCATCCCCCCCCTTAGGATAGCGTTAATACAATCCTACTAACAAAGATGACCAATAAGATTTATCTTGTTTGATTGCATGATATGCTTTCCAAAACTGAAAACATATCAGTAATGAAAACTAAAAAACCTCGCTAAAAAACTTCCTAACATGAGCTCATACACAAAGCATAAGATAAAATAACTCTATATAACATAATATAGAATACTCACCTGATGTAAACCTTGCGTATTTTCAATTTTCATAAGGAACATACAAAACAGCAAAGGTAAAATGCAAGAGGCTAAAATGAAATCAAAAGACCATAAAAAACGGCTATAAATTTGTATTTGCAGAAAGAAAATGAGAAAGACTATTGATTCAAATAACTTTTTTTTCGTAAAATTTACCAATAATTAAAGATTTCATTTATTAAAAATAAAAAATAAAAAAAGCTTGACAAAAAACGACTCTACCAAAATCCACAACACTTGTGGATAACTATTCAAATATAAAAAAACAACGATATTCTTTCGGAAGTAATTATTGAATCACCTTCCTGAAAAAAACGAATTAAAAAAAAACCAGCACCAATTTAGATGCCAGTAATGAGCATACTTAGTTATATATAGCGAAATTAAGCTTTAAGAGCTTTTAAACGTTTAGCCAAACGCGAAACTTTTCGTGCAGCAGTATTTTTATGAAGAACCCCTTTAGAAACCGCGCGCATAATTTCAGGTTCAAAATTCTTAAACGCCACTTCAGCAAATTCTTTATCACCAAAAGCTAAAGCGTCATCCAACTTACGAATAAAAGTGCGCACACGCGAACGACGCGCTTTGTTGATCTGCGTACGTGCTGCGATCTTACGGACAGCCTTTTTGGCTGAAGGTGTATTCGCCATAAACATATCTTTCTTAACTGATCAGTACAAATAGCCTAAACTACGTCAATACTGAAACAAACAACTTCAAGCTATAAAAAGCTATTCACTACCTGCAAACTTATAACGTAACATTAAAGCTAACGTCAATTAAATTCTCAAAAATAAGTATAAAATTAATAAAGCATTTCCTCAATTTCTCATTTTTAAATATATATTCTCAATACGAATAAATTGAGTTAGTATTGTTTAAACTGCTAAATTACGTAAAACATATTGCAAAATACCACCATGATGTAAGTAATCCAGCTCATCTTCAGTATCAATACGACATAATAATGGTAATGTCTTCTCTGTTCCATCAATAAAAGTTATTGTAGCTGTTATCTTTTGACGAGGTTTTAAATCATTGATTCCTTCAATTGTTATTGTTTCATTTCCCTTCAATCCTAGCGATTGCCAACTTGTACCTACTTCAAAGACAAAGGGAACAATTCCCATACCAACGAGATTAGATCGATGAATACGCTCAAAAGATTGAGCAACTACTGCTTTTATACCAAGAAGATAGGCACCTTTAGCTGCCCAATCTCGAGATGATCCGTTACCATATTCAATACCAGCAAAAACAACAAGGGGAACTCCTTCTTGTTTATATGTCATTGCTGCATCATAAATGGATTCTTCCCTTTCTGACGGATAATGAACTGTATAACCTCCTTCACGGCCATTTTCCCCAAGAATAAAATTACGAATTCGGATATTAGCAAAGGTTCCACGCATCATAACTTCATGATTTCCACGACGCGTTCCATACTGATTAAAATCAGCGACTTTAACACCATGATCAATCAAATATTTTCCTGCAGGCGAATCGACCTTAATGGAACCAGCAGGAGAAATATGATCAGTCGTGATTTTATCACCAAATAAACCCAAAATTCTTGCATTTTTAATATCTGCTAACGCACCAGGAACTTTAAGCATATTATCGAAATAAGGTGGATTCCGCACATAAGTCGACTGATCATCCCAAGAGTAAGTAACTCCGGCTGGAGCCTGAACTTTCTGCCAATTTTCATCTCCCTTAAATACATCTGCATATTTCTCAACAAAAATCTCACGAGTAACATTTTGTTCGATAAATTCTTGTATTTCTTCAGAAGTTGGCCAAATATCTCTTAAGTAAACAGGTTGACCATCTGACCCTACACCAAGAGGCTCCTTTGTTAAATTTTTACGCACTGTCCCTGCTAGCGCATGCGCAACAACCAACGGAGGTGAAGCCAAATAGTTTGCTTGCACATCAGGTGATACACGTCCTTCAAAGTTACGATTACCTGAAAGAACTGCTGCAGTAATTAAACCATTATCGTTAATGACTTTAGAAATGGCTGGCGATAAAGGACCAGAATTCCCAATACATGTTGTACACCCAAATCCCACTAAATTAAATCCTAACACATCTAAATCTTTTTGAAGACCTGAATCAATAAGATAAGCTTCAACCACCTGCGATCCCGGTGCAAGAGAAGTTTTAACCCATGGTTTACTCCTGAGACCTTTTGCTACAGCATTACGTGCTAAAAGACCGGCAGCAATAAGAACGCTTGGATTTGATGTATTCGTACAAGAAGTAATTGCAGCAATGACTACATCCCCATGACCAATTTCATAATCCTTATTCTCAACCTTATAATAATCATTTTGATTAATGGTTTTCTTATAATCATCAACCAGTGCCTTCTCAAAACCTTGCCCGACATTTTCCAATGAAATACGCCCTTCTGGACGTTTTGGACCTGCCATAGAAGGTACAACACTCCCCATATCCAATTCAATTGTATCACTAAAGACAGGATCTTCAACTCTTTCATCATGCCACATTCCTTGTGCTTTAGAATAAGTTTCCACCAAAGCAATGCGACCTTCATCACGTCCTGTCATATTGAGATAACGCACTGTCTCTTTATCGATTGGAAAAAAACCACAAGTTGCGCCATATTCCGGTGCCATATTTGCAATCGTAGCGCGATCAGAAAGCGTCATATGTTTCAGTCCCGAACCAAAAAATTCAACAAATTTACCGACAACACCTTTTTTGCGTAACATTTGCGTAATTACGAGCACTAAATCAGTCGCTGTCACACCTTCTTTAAGTTTGCCCGTTAAACGAAAACCAATCACCTCAGGCAACAACATTGAAACTGGCTGTCCTAGCATTGCGGCTTCTGCTTCAATACCACCAACACCCCAACCTAAAACACCTAAACCATTAATCATGGTTGTATGCGAATCAGTTCCTACGCATGTGTCGGGGTAAACAGTTTGACAGCTTTCATCATCCTTCGTCCATACGCATTGTGCTAAATATTCTAGATTCACTTGATGACAAATTCCTGTGCCAGGAGGAACAACACGAAAATTTTTAAACGCTTGCTGTCCCCACTTTAAAAAACGATAACGCTCACTATTGCGTTCATATTCATATCCAACATTTTTCTTAAATGCCTCTGAATTACCAAAATCATCAACAATAATTGAGTGATCAATAACAAGATCAACAGGAATAAGTGGATTAATTTTTTCAGCGTTGCCTCCAAGCTTTTGCATGGCATCTCGCATAGCAGAAAGGTCAACAACTGCAGGAACACCTGTAAAATCTTGCATTAAAACGCGCGCAGGACGATAAGCAATTTCTACACCAGAACGCCCTTTATTATTTAACCATTCGGCGACATTCAAGATATCCTCTTTCTTGACTATGCGACCGTCTTCAAACCGCAACAAATTCTCAAGAAGAACTTTCATCGAAAATGGTAAATGAGAAACCGCTTCAAGTCCATTTTTTTCTGCTTCAATCAAGCTGTAATAAATGTATTCTTTACCATCAACACTTAAAATTCTGCGACAATTAAAACTATCAATTTGAGACATGACTGTTCACCCTTAAGTATTACAAACCAACCCATTTCTCAGAACGAACAATGCAAACTGCAGGTCAAGGTCACAGCTTGAATGCGGGTAAAACTATTTCCGCTATTCATTCCCCGCCCTTTTATCGGTAGATTCAGAGAATGGCTTTAAACCCATTCGAAGCCGACTGCTGGCGTAACACGTGCCTTATAGAACTATTTCTAGAACTATTCTAGGTACAATTTCATAAAAAACGTGTTTTTTTATTTTATTATGCAATAAAAACTAAAAAAATAATAGAATAACAGGTTATTATTATGGTGTTATCGGGTAAAAATCTAACGGTACATAGAAATGAAAAAACTTTATTTAAAGGTCTTTCCTTTTCCTTATCTACACAACAACTCATGACAATCACAGGCCCAAATGGTATTGGAAAATCTACATTATTGCGAATCATTGTCGGTCTTTTCAAAGCTACTGAAGGCGATTTAAAGTTAGAAGATAAGGGGAAAATATATCCTCTAGCAATCGCATGCCACTATCTCAACACTCAAAACGCCATGAAATCTTCCTTATCAGTTATTGATAATCTAAAATTTTGGGCTGAATTTTACGGACAACATTTCTACTATCCCCATGATGCTCTTGCAGATATTGGTCTTTCTGACCTCGCGCATTTACCCTTTAATATTCTATCAACTGGACAAAAAAGACGTGTAGCTATTGCTCGCCTTCTCCTCTCCTATCGCCCTATTTGGGTTCTAGACGAACCAATATCTGGACTTGATCACTATGCTCAAACGATTTTTGCTAAATTGTTTCAGCGTCATCTCAATCAAGGTGGGATGATTATTGCAGCAACTCATATTCCTCTTGGTCTAAAAGAACACCATGTTATTGCCTTAGAGCATTTTTATCCCCTTAGGAAAAAATAAAATGAAAGCATTATTTTGGCGCGACCTTAAATTAATTTTAGCATCACACACTTCTTTATTAACAGGGCCCTTGTTTTTCATTGCCATCATTATAATAACCCCCTTTGCCCTCGGGACAGATCCAGATACTCTCACACGAATAGGGCCAGGCATATTATGGCTAAGCGCTCTTCTAGCAGGACTACTCAATCTTAATAAACTTTTTCAAACCGACCGCGATGATGGAAATCTTGATCAACTTATTCTTTTTGGTCAAAGGAAAAGCTTAACATTCATTGTCTTTATCAAATGCCTTGCTCATTGGGCAGGAACTATGCTCCCCCTTATTTTTATCATCCCTATCGCAGCGTTTATGTTCCATTTAGATACTATAATAACTTTTACAACAATTCTAACCCTTGTATTTGGAACACCTGCTCTCATTTTCATTGGTGCAATTGGAGCAGCTTTAGCAACATCATTAGCGCATAACACAATGCTCATCTTTATTATTATTTTGCCATGGACAATTCCAATTATAATTTTTGGCGTTACAGCCGCCACAGCTCCAATAACATCAAAAATTTCTTTCCTTACTGCTTTAGCTTTTCTGTTCGCTTTTTCAATCTTTTTTGGTATTTTCAGTTCTTTCGTAACAGCTATAACACTCAAATACTTATCAGAATAACAAAAGATAATTGCTACAAAGCAAAAATCTGCCTATTATAAATTTATGAATGAATTATCGCAAAAAAAAACGAAGATTTCCCTCGAAAATCCAACCCGCTTTATGGAAATAAGTAGTGCTGCTTTACCTTGGTTAACCAGTATAACATTATTTCTTCTTATCTTAGGTCTTATTTTGGTTGTGTATTCTCCTAATGATTATCAACAGGGTATCACTGTCAAAATTATGTATATTCATGTTCCGTTTGCCTGGTTATCTACCTTTTGTTACATCATAATGAGTGCTGCCGCATTAGGAAGTCTAATCTGGAGCCATCGCCTTGCTGACATAGCACTAAAATGCGGCGCCCCTATTGGGACTATCTTTACAGCTTTAGCACTTATAACAGGAGCACTTTGGGGGCGTCCTACTTGGGGAACATGGTGGGTATGGGATGCCAGATTGACATCGGTTTTAATTTTGTTTTTTATTTATCTTGCCATTGTTACTCTTGCTTATTCTTTTGATAACCAAATCAAAGCTGCACACGCTACAGCAATTTTAACATTAGTTGGATTAGTCAATATTCCCATTATAAAATTTTCCGTCAATTGGTGGAATACACTCCATCAACCAGCATCACTTTTACGTGCAGGCGGTATGACCATTGATCGTACCATGTTATGGCCTCTCATAACGATGACGTTTTGTTTTACCTTCATGTTTATTGTATTACATTTAATGACTATGCAAAATGAAATCACCTATCGTCATATTAAAACACTTCAAATTAAAGCAGCCCATCATCAACACCAGGATTTTTCGCCATGCTCCAACTAAATGACACTCAAAATGAAGCTTTTGGAAATTTTGTCCAGCGAATTGATTTTTTTCTTGGAACTCTCCACCATGAGCAAATTGTTGCTTTAAGTTATATGCTCTCTGCAAGTGTTTTATTTTGTTTTATTGGATACATCCTTCGTAAAAGTGTGCGCCAGAAAAAAATTCTGAAACAACTTCAAACAAAAGACACAATTTGGAAAAAACAATATAATGAAAATCATTCCTCTCAGACCTAAAAAAAACATATCTTTGCCTGTCTTATTAAGCTTTTTGTGCCCATTTTTTCTTTTTCTCCTTCTGATTATATTTTTCTTTAAATCTATAGAAAACAAACATTCCCATAATATTTCTTTCATCTCAAACGCATTAGTTGGAAAATTCGCTCCTCAAACCCGGATTCCCTTGCTAAATAGTAAAGACTATTTTAATTCAGAGCAGCTTAAAGGACGCGTAACATTGATTAATTTTTGGGGATCCTGGTGCTTACCCTGTCGTGCAGAACACCCAATTCTTATAGAAATCGCAAAAGATAAGCGTTTTGATCTTATCGGAATTAATTATAAAGATAACCAAGATAATGCCCAACGTTTTTTAAACAATTTTGGCAACCCTTTTAAATTAATTGGTTTTGATGCTTTAGGTCTTACAGCTATTAATTGGGGCATATATGGACCACCAGAAACCTTTATCTTAAATAAAGATAGTATCATCATCGGAAAACATACTGGCCCTCTAACGTGGCAAATTTATCAGAAAGAAATCCTGCCAAAAATCGAAAAAGCTATAATTACAGATTACATTCATGTTAAAAGTAATTTAACCATAACAACTCATAACACATAAATAGGAAAATCGAAGTAAAATCGTGACTCACTCAATTTTTAATAACAAAATACACTACTGAAATGAGTGAAAAGATTACAGTGCAACAGTAAAAGATTAATAACTGTCTCAATTTATATTAACTGGTACTAATAAATATCTGAAAATAAAGTTTAAGTGAAAAATCAATATCTACTAGAAGTAGAAACTTATTCTTACCACACTTTATTTTTTAAGTTTAGTGTAAATAATAACTGTTTTCTCAACAAAATAATTGCTATAGGCTAAATTAATACTCAAAATATCAAAAGAGTTGACTATTTGTACATATCATACTCTTAATCTCCGTCTTTCTGATAATGGTTGAAACGCTATTTTAGCATGAAAATCACAATAAGGACTATTTTCGCTAGAATCAGCACCACAAAAATGAAAGCTCGATGATAGAGGATCCCCAACAGGCCATCTACATGTATTTTCATTTAATTGTAAAAGATTAAGATTACGTGACATAGGAATAACTACATTTGATTTTTCAGGTATGCTCGCTTCTGTCACATTCTCAATGACAGACTCTATTCTTAAATTTGTTACTTCAGAATCGCAAGAAGAACCATTATCTTGTAAAATCGATGATGTCGCACGACGCATCCGCGGCGCTGATGCATTAACACCTGTTAAAACTTTTTGTACACGTGACACTACTTGCGTTGTTTTACCCCGTCCTGATAATTTTAACCGATGTACCTTACCAATCACAGCATTTCTGCTGACTCCACCCAACTGAGCTGCAATTTGACTTGCACTCAAACCTTCACCCCAAAGCTTCTTAAGAAGTTCAACGCGCTCACATGTCCATCCCATACTAGAACTCCATTCCAATTATCTTACTGAAAAGTCTTAACTGCATCTTCAAATATCTTAATCATATTTGAACAGCTTAAAAACTCAACCTAACAAAATGCATAATACTTTACCCAAATCACGGAATTTATAAATAGAAACACAATTTCGCTTACTATAATATGCACTGACTCCATAACAAGAGTCATTATGTCTTGATCATGTTCTTTTAAAATATTTTCCCCAACTTGCAAACAAATCATAGAAAAAATTTTTATTTTAACTCTGATTTTTTTACCTAAACATATCTTTTCGAAACCTTAATTGATTTTTTATCAATTAGCACGATAGTTTATTATAATAAAGTAGATTATCAATGTGTTAATAAACACAGCATAACTTTCGTATGTCGTATTGCAGTATTTAAAATCAAGAGTTCATAATGAAGACTACCCTTCCACAATCACTTTACAACAATTTTTCTCGACGCAACTTGCATTTTACACAAGGAAAGGGTGTATGGCTTATATCTGATAAAGGAGAAAGTTATCTTGATTTTACATCTGGCATTGCTGTCAATGTTCTAGGATACACACACCCAAAGCTCGTTGATGCTATTAAAACACAAGCTGAAAAACTTTGGCACGTTTCTAATCTTTTTGAATCACCTGAACAAGAATCACTTGCTACGCGTCTTTGTGCCAATAGTTTTGCTGATAAAGTTTTTTTCTGTAATTCTGGTGCTGAAGCATTGGAATGCGCATTCAAAACTGCTCGCCGCTATCATTATACATCGGGTCAACCAACACGATTCGAAATCATTACTTTTGAAGGTGCATTTCATGGTCGTACACTTGCAACAATTGCTGCTAGCGGGCAAAAAAAATATCTTGAAGGTTTTGGCCCAAAAGTTTGTGGCTTTATTCAAGTGCCCTTTGATGATGAAAAAGCTTTACGTAATGCTATCAATAAAAACACTGCAGCTATCCTTATTGAACCGATTCAAGGAGAAGGAGGATTACGAACAGTCCCGTATGAAACTTTAAAACTGCTACGCAAATTATGTGATGAAAACCAACTATTATTGATTTTAGATGAAGTTCAAACCGGCATCGGACGCACAGGAAAACTTTTTGCATATGAATGGCATGATATCACACCTGATATCCTCACTCTTGCAAAGGGATTGGGTGGTGGTTTTCCATTAGGGGCTTGCCTTGCAACAGAAAAAGCGGCAAAAAGCATGACACCAGGAACGCACGGTACGACCTTTGGAGGCAATCTTCTTGGCATAGCTGTAAGCAATAATGTTCTTGATATTCTCTTAGAACCCGGTTTTCTTGATCATGTCCAACATATGAGTAGTAAGCTAAAACAAGGACTTCTAAATATTTTTAACACTTATCCTGATATTATCTGTGCAATTCAAGGTATAGGCCTTATGATGGGCATGCAATGTGTTATCCCTAAAAATGAGGTCATCACTGCATTGGATAACGAACGTATTTTAAGTGTTGGGGCTGGTCATAATATCGTTCGCTTATTGCCTCCCCTTATAATCACTGAAGAAGAAATGTATGAAGGTTTGCGTCGTATTGAAAAAGCAATTGCTCATCTTTCGCAAACAAACAAAAAAAGACAAGTATAATAATATGACAAATGCCCTTCGCCACTTTACCGACATATCTATTTTGACTCCACAACAAGCACGCGCTCTTATCGATTACGCAAAAATACTTAAAACCGCCTTTAAAGCAGGGGAAAGTTCAAAACCTTTTGCTGGTAAAACACTAGCAATGATTTTTGAAAAACCCTCTACACGAACCCGAGTTTCATTTGATCTTGGCATGCGTCAACTTGGTGGAGAAACAATCATGTTAACGGGATCTGAAATGCAGCTTGGTAATAGTGAAACAATCGCTGATACAGCGCGCGTATTATCACGTTTTGTAGAGATTATAATACTACGGACTACAGCACATCATCGGATGCTCGAATTGGCACAATATGCGCAAATTCCTATCATTAATGCTCTTACAGACGACACACATCCTTGCCAAATTTTAGCAGATATCCTTACCTATGAAGAACACCGTGGACCTATTGTTGGAAAAACCTTTGCTTGGATGGGAGACGGCAATAATGTTCTTCATTCCTTAATCGAAGCAACAGCTATTTTTAATTTTCATCTGCACATTGCTACCCCACAAGGAAGTGAACCCCAAGAAAAATATGTAAACTGGGCACGGGAACGAGGAGCACATATTATGCTTACCCAAAATCCTCAAAAAGCCGCTGAGAATGTCGATTGTATTATCACCGACACATGGGTCTCTATGGGACAAGAATTTCGTGCGCGTGGTCGTTCTATTTTTCAACCTTATCAAGTCAATGAAGCTTTAATGGCATATGCTAAACCTGATGCTCTTTTCATGCATTGCCTGCCCGCCCATCGTGGTGAAGAAGTTGTAGATGCGGTAATCGATGGACCAAATTCTGTCGTTTTTGATGAAGCTGAAAATCGCCTACATGCCCAAAAAGCAATCCTTTCCTGGTGTTTACAAGATGCATTCTTCTTAATCTGATAATTTATGACACAAACTATCAAAAAGCAGGAAATATGAACAAAGAATCTAAAGATCAAATCTATTTAAATAATTTTTATCAAAATAGAGATGATACCGTTGTTCCCTTTCAAGTTGAAGAACTTGATATTCGTGGACGCGCTGTAAAACTTGGAGAAAGCTTAAATTCCATTCTCACAAGGCATCAATATCCTGATCCCGTTTCTCATCTCCTAGCAGAGGCTTTAGTCGTAACTGTTTTACTTGGAACATCATTGAAATTTGAGGGAAAATTTATTTTACAAACTCATTCTGATGGACCAGTTAATATGTTGGTATGTGACTTTGTTCCTCCCTCCAATTTGCGTGGTTATGCCCGTTTTGATAAAGAAAGATTAAAACAGGCCACAGCTAATGATCAAACATCTTCAGAAATTCTTCTTGGAAAAGGAACTTTAGCTTTCACTATTGACCAAGGCCCCTATACACAGCGCTATCAAGGAATAGTTGCCTTAGATGGATCAAATTTTCAAGAAGTTTCCCGTACCTATTTTAATCAATCAGAACAAATTCCTACTGATCTCCGTTTGGCAGTTTCCATGTTAATTAACCTTGATCAAAAGGGAAAAATACAAAAAAGCTGGCGGGCAGGAGGATTTTTGACTCAGCTCTTACCCCAGGCCTCTCCTGATCATGTACCATATCAAACAAATACAAAATCAGAGAAAACCAAAACCTGTATCCAACTCGAAAACCAATGGCAAGAAGTTAAAGCTCTCACTGCAACTATTGACAGTACAGAACTTACAGATCCTCAGGTTAGCACTGAACGATTACTTTTCCGCCTTTTTCATGAAAAAGATGTAAAAGTTTTTCAAACCTCTTCTATTATAGATCAGTGTTCTTGCTCACGAAAAAAAATCAAACAAATATTAAAAAATTTTTCTGTTGAAGAACGCACTCAAACAATAGAAAACCAACAAACTTCTGTCACATGTGAATTTTGCTCAACGATTTACCATTTCAAACCAGAAGAACTTTTTGAAGTAAAAGCATAAACAATTATTCCTTATTACTGTAACAGAAAAGCTTTTCTTTCCATAAAAAAATTATGCTAAAAATTTACAAATTTATTATCAATTTTATTGCACATAACATATTCATCTATTTGTTATTTTTTTATTTTGGAAACTTTTATTAATGCCAAGGTATAAGATACTAAAAATTACATTATAATTTATTATAAAATTTGAAAACTTTTTTCGTAAAACTTCTTCACAAATATATGAATGATATGCTATAAGATACAAAATGAGTTTTTTATCATGGGAATATTAAAATGAGGTAATAAATTTATCAGAGATTTGAAATCGATTAAATAGCTTTCTCAATCTATTTCTAAGTTTGCAAATTTTAAAATATAGGTCATAAAAATCTGCAATGCAAAAGAGGTGAAAATTTTTTAAAAGTTAGTTAAAAACTAAGAATTATTCAGAACCATAAAGTCTTTAAAAGCTGAGGTGAGATTAGGAGTATTAAACAGACCAATACCACTACACATAAGCATTAGAAGTACTTGAACAAACAATATAAATATCCTTTAACGTGTCAAAAAATATACGGAAAGATACTTTGAAAATATATTAAAAACTTCTTTTTAATTTAATAATGATCTTTATAGTTTATAATTTGTGGATAATCACTTTCTGTATTTCATAACATCAAGCGTTAAATACTCAATGATCATCATTATAAGAATCATCTAAAAGTGCATTAATTACATCAGTAAATCAAGCAAAGAAAATTAGAAAATATTAAATAATGCAGATAAATCGGTAAACAGTTTCGAACACTCAGAGTGCACCATTTGAAAGTGGTAAGGATGGTTGCTAATTCAAAATTTGAGAGAGGGCATTATCTGCTATAAGAATTTAATATGTCTAGGAATGAAATTACATTATTTAAGAGGTTATTATGAATGAAGAAAAAATAAGCTTAATCTATGACTATAACTATCCAAATAGTGGCACATTGAAAAATAAATGGAACATTAAAAATTCTGAAAAACTTCAGCTGGTATATGAACATCACGCAGCATGCGCAGCCGCTAAGCTGTACCAAGAGCCTCTACCACAAAAATTTGATTCCAATTATTTAAAATATATTCATAAATCTTTGTTTGGAAAGGCGTTTGAATGGGCTGGACATACTCGTGATATTCCATTTACATTTTCGGATGGAACAATTGTTGCCCAACCAAAACTGAAAAAAGTGCTTTCGAATACTTTCTTTGCAATTGGTAACAAAATTCAGGAAGATTTAAAAGAAATCGAAAAGACACTTGCCGAGAAGAACAACTTAAAAGGCTTATCGCGCGAAGAATTTCTCAATGAAATAACACAAATATTTGCCTCTCTTAGCTATATACGTCCTTTCAAAAAAGGTAATAACTTAACGCAACAGATATTTTGTGAAAGGCTCGCTGAAGCTGCAGGCTATCAACTTGATTTTAAAAGTGTGACAGAAGACTGTATGTTGGACGTTTGTGTTAGTGCAATGCCAGATAAAGATTTAAAGCCTATGCGGTCTATGTTCGAAAAGATCTGCGAGTGCAAAAAAATGCGTAAGACTCGAGGCTATTGTATATAATCAAAACCAAAACGTAATTTATACATGCATTAACGGGCTCTATATTCCTTTTCCTTTATAGAAAACGGCGTAACTGAATATAAAGGGCACCACTACCTCCATGTCTATGAACTGCTTGCTCAAAAGCGTGAACATAACATTGAAAAATAGGTGTTGATAACCAATAAGGGACAAACTGACATAAAACGCCATCACTTCCGTGCGAACGACCTTTTCCTGTTATCACGAGAACATAACGCAATCCGCGTTGGTGAGATGATTGTAAGAATTCTTTTAAACAACGATATGCTTCATCTTGTATCAAACCATGAAGATCGATACGTGCTTCTATACGATAGAGACCTTTTGCAATTTTACGATGCACTGTACGATCGAAACACCGCATTTTCTCTGCTTTCATTATTCCTTTCTCTTGCCCTTTAACTACTGTTGTCTTTTGCTTCTGTGGACTTTCCTGAGAAGATGAGAGAACTTGTATGGCTTGTAGTTTTGTATTTTCAACATTTTCCCGCATAAGACGGTTAAATCGATCATAAAGCGGCACTGCCGTACGACAGACGCGCTCCCATAAAAAATAGTCTTGTAGAATCAGTGGATTTTTTTTTCCTTTATCTTTAACCATTAAACTCTTTAATCTCATATAATCTTATGAAAAATTCTTCATAAACCAAAAATAATTTTAATTTTCATCTTCCGTTGCAAAAAGTTTCCAATTTGGGCTTTGGGACGTAGTATTACGAACAAAAGTCCAGATATCTCTAATTTCTATAATAGCTTCAGGATTACCATCTATGCATTCCTCTTGTTCATTATAAGTTGCAGAAATCATTTCACTAACAATACGTACTGTCAAAAACGCTTCTTTTTTCTGCATCTCTGCTGCAATAAATTCAATCCTATTAATCCCCACAAAAGTAAATTGAATTCTTTCATTATTTTTTTCACGTTGCTCAATAGCCGCACAAAAACTCTCAAAAACATCAGATGAAAGGTGTTCTTTAAGCTTAACACGATCACCTTGCGCAAAAGCTGTCATAATCATTTCGTAAACAATTTGAACACCATTCATAAAAAATCGAGGAGAAAAAGAAGGATCAAACTGACGAATAGTACGCAAACTAACATTCAGTTCACTTCCTTCTGGTGCAATAGCATCAATTTCGCTAAAATCACTCTTTTGTGAAGAAGACTGATCAGGCAAAGAAACAATATTATCGGTTGTTTCTACTTCGATCTGCTTTTTAGGATAACCGGAATAAGAATCAAAAGGAGGCTTTTCAAAACCAATCCGTTTTCCCAATACATTCCGCAGTTGCACAAAAACAACAACTACGACAATAAGAGCTATTATCAGTACAACGTCAAATTCCATGAGTGCTGTCAATCTCCCAGCCTTAAATGATTATCATTGCAGTCAATATCATTTATCAATAAACATGTAAAATAAGTAAATCTATTATTTAATAATCTTTATGACTCCCCAATTTAAATTGAGAAAACAATAATATAATTTTCTCAACAAAAAACTGAGAAGGATACCTTCATTTGACAAAATTTTATCATATAAAGTCTCGATTTTTTTTAATTATAGTCCTCAGCGCTCTCTTTTTTGAAATCGCGGGCTTTATTATTGTTGGAAAAGAAATTGGAATTTTAGCAACTTTGAGTTTAATTCTTTTAACAATGATAAGTGGAATTGTTTTGTTGCGTATTAAAGGTATAAGTCTTATAAAAAATATACAAAATAAACTCATTCAAAGACATATACTAGAATATTACATAGCCAATGATGCGCTTACTGTTCTTGGTGCAGTTCTGCTTATTCTTCCTGGTTTTATAAGCGATATTTGTGGAATATTACTTCTTATAAAACCAGTTCGTACTTTTAGTTGGAATCTTTTTTTATCCCTTATCAATAAAACAAATTCTAACACACAAAATGAATCTGAAAAAATAATTGAACTTAACGCGGAGGATTATCAGAGCTATAATACCGAAAAATCTCCCTGGTACAAAAATAATGATAATCACTAAAATATAAAAAAATAAATAAAGATAAAGAGAGCATTTCTTGCAACCCTTTGCAAGTCATGATAACTTATTTTAAACTTACGATAGAAATATGTGTATTATAATGAAAGGTTTTTAGTATGGCCGAAGGTGAAATGCATAATAATAGTGGAGAACCGGTGTTTGCTGTTTTGACCCAATATTTAAAAGATTTTTCATTTGAAAATCCGAATGCACCTCGTTCACTGCGCCCACGAGAAAAAGCGCCACAAATTGATGTTAACATTAATGTCAACGCCAATCCAATTGGTGATGACAATTATGATGTCATATTATCCCTTTCAGTTAAAACTAAAGATGATACTGAAATGTTATTTCATGTAGAGTTGATTTATGGTGGTATTTTCCATATTAAAAATATTCCACAAGAACATGTAATGCCGCTTGTTTTTATTGAATGTCCGCGTCTTTTGTTTCCTTTTGCTCGGCAAATTATATCTGATGCTACACAAAATGGTGGTTTTCCACCCTTGTGGATTGATCCAATTGATTTTGCAACTATGTTCCAAAAACGTGTCGCCGAAGAACAAAAAAATAATCAAACACAACCATCTTAAAAATTAGCTTTTAAAATTACATAAAATCTATTTTTACTTCTTTCATTACAAAAAACCCTTGAACTTCAAAAGCTTTTTTAGCAACTTTTCTGCATAATAAGCAGTCAAAGTTGCAATATTAGCAATATCTATGTCAGCACCTACTAAACGGTACAATTTGCACTGATCTCTCCAATCCAATCAGGATAGGACCAATAATGGTTGCTGCACTAAGTTCTTACAACATTTTGCTAGAAATTGAAGATGAATGATATTCAGACATCACTAAAATATTAACCGGTTTCGTTAGTCCCATAAAGGAACATTGTTGCATTAATTTCGAATTAAGAGTTACATCAGCACTTATTTCTCCTTTCTTCATCAAATTCAAAGTCAACTTTATGTTCACATAAAATATAAACAGCTCTCTGAACACGTTGTTTAACTTGATCTTTTATATGACCAAAAGTAGAAAACGCTACCCACGGTTGATATCCAAATCCACAAACAAAAAAAGCTTTCTGTTTAGCTATATCAGCAAATTTTTCAGCATTTGGATGCTCATAAACAGCTGTATCAGTAATAAAAAAGTGCGTCCGCGACAAATAGCTATCGAAATACCAATTAATCGTTTTTATAGTTTCTTAATCAATCATTCGACGTCGACGTATATCTCCAAGGCCGTTTCATAATTGCCTGTTACTCTTGTAATCATTGCATCAACATCACTCAAAGCTAACATATAGGTAAAAAAATAATTGCGATCATTATTGATAATATTATGACAATCATGCAACAGCCAGCCTTGGCGCTGCATCTTTTTATAAAATACTGAGTATAAGCATCAATGCAACAAGATCGCTTTGCATTCAGAATAGAAATTCTTTCACGCTCAAGATCAATTCCTGCAATAGAGAAAGTATCTTTAATCTGTTCTTCATGACCAATTAAAATTGCTTTCCCTAGTTTTTGGTGAACGCAAGGTACAGCCGCTCACATGACCAGCTTTTCTTCCCCTTCTGCAAAAACAATTTTCTTTATTACTTGACAAACATAATCATAAACACCAAGCCATAATCATAAACACCAAGCATCGTGAATGCAATCGGATCACGTTGAGCATTCAAATCACGTTCATACGCTTTAAATCATGAATATGCTTTCTAGCAACACTGGTTTCCATCGCTCCTTTTTCCACCGTAATTAAAACAACTGTCAGTAAAAGTGGATCAAATGGAACTAGAATAAATATAATTGGGACCAAATTTCAGACGGTTTCCATGATAAACTCCTACAATACCATCAGAGACTTCCTCATGAGCTAATTTTGCAATAGCTTTTTCTGCAGCAATTTTCATACTTTCATTGATAACCGTTATACAAACATCAAGAGTATCCCGAAATATATAGGGAAAACAAAGAACATTATTAATTTGATTGGGATAGTCTGATCGACCTGTTTACTATAATAGCATCATCACCTATTTCTGCTATTTCTTCAGATGTAATTTTTGGATCAGGATTATCCATAGCAAAAATAATTGATTGTGGCGCCATTGATTTTACCATTTCAGTGATTAGTGCATCTTTTTCGAAACTACAAAAAATATATCAGCACTTTCCATTGCTTCAGAAAGGGTGCATTTATCTGTTTTAATGGCATGAACGATTTTCCAATGATTCATCCCCTCTTTACGACTTTCATAGACAACACCTTTTTGTATCACACAACAAAATATCTCAAGATCGAAAACTCTTTACCTTAATGAATTTAATACAAGAAATTTCTGCAAAACCTGCTCCATTACACACTAATCATGTATCTTGCATATTACGCTCCGTTAAATGCAAAACGTTTATCACACCAGCAGCCACAATAATTACTTTACCATGATGATCATCATGAAAAACAGCAACATTCATGAATTCGCGCAAACGGCTCTCAAAAAAACAATCAGGTGCTTTAATATCTTCAAGATTAATGCCACCAAAAGATGGTTCCAAATACCGTATAGATTAATAAAGCTTTTTGTATTGTTCGTATCAGTTTCTAAATCAAACCAATTGAATCCACATCTGAAAATCGTTTAAAGAAAACTGCTTTTCCTTTTATCACTGACTTAGATGTCAAGGCACCATTACCCAAACCCAAAACAGCTGTCCCATTTGATATAACAGTGACAAGATTCCCTTTTGTCGTACAACCAATCGTAAGCCATTAACCGATTTTCAGCAATTTCTTTTTCTTTAACTGGAACAGAAATACCCCGTGAATAAGCAAGTGCTAAATCATACTGTATTGCTATAGATTCTGTTGCAACAATTTCAAGCTTACCAGGACAATCACCACTGTGAAAATCAAGAACTTCTTGCTCGCATACACTATAAAATTTTTTATATGTTGTTTGGTCCTGTCCATTTTTTTATTTCACTTACTTTCTGAAAACACATAAATTTTGATTAAAAATTTGATTCATATGCCAAAAATCGTTATGCTCTCTTTATAAAAGCACCTTATCATGCGCTTCATTTTAAAGGTAATTAAGATATATTTCGAAATAAATAAAAAAGGCCAAAAAAGCCCACATTAAAGAGGGAAAAATCGTACTAAAATGGAAAAAGAGACTGAACATAAAAATGATTCACTCCAACACCCTACGATTCCACCCAATACTCATCAAGAGCGTCTTACACCTATGATGGAGCAGTATATAGAAATAAAAGCTCTTAATAGTGATTCTCTTCTTTTTTATCGTATGGGTGATTTCTATGAATTATTTTTTAACGATGCGATTGAAGCTGCTCAAGCCTTAGGGATTACACTCACAACACGCGGTAAACATTTAGGTAAAGATATCCCGATGTGTGGTGTTCCTGTTCACTCTGCAGATGATTACTTACAAAAACTTATTGCCTGCGGTTATCGCGTTGCCGTATGCGAACAAATAGAAGATCCTGCAGAAGCAAAAAAGCGTGGTTCAAAATCAGTTGTTCAACGGGATGTGGTCCGCCTTATAACACCCGGAACTATAACAGAAGAAAAACTTCTTGATCCAACACGTGCAAATTATCTCATGACACTTACTCGCACTATAATAAGCAATAGAGAGGAATATGCCCTTTCTTGGATTGATATTTCTACTGGTATATTTCGAGTTACAGAAAGTCGTCATGAAAATCTCTTAACAGACATTATGCGTGTGGACCCACAAGAGGTAATTGTAGCAGATTCACTTTTCCATGATAAATCTCAAAAAGCTCTTTTCAATGTTCTTGGTCATATTATCTCCCCTCAACCAGAAAATCTTTTTGATACCACCACTGCTGAACGAGATATTTGTCATTACTTCAAACTCTCAACCCTTGAAGGCATTGCTGATTATTCTCGTTCAGAACTTTCAGCAATCGCGGCTGCTATTCGCTATATCGAAAAAACACAAATCACACACCGTCCCCCTCTCATGCGACCTGAGCGTCAAAATGAAAGCACAACTCTTTTCATTGATACAGCAACAAGATTTAGCCTTGAACTCATTCGAACCACATCCGGTCAACGCGATGGCAGTCTACTAAAAGCAATTGATCGTACTGTCACAGGAGGTGGTTCACGCCTTCTTGTTGATCGTTTAATTTCTCCCCTAACCAATCCAACAGCTATTGACAAACGTCTTGATTCAATAGATTTTTTTCTGCGTAATCCTCCTCTTGCAGAAGCTATTAAACTTATTTTGAAAGGAGGACCAGATATGCCACGCGCAGTATCACGTTTAGCGCTTGGTCGAGGAGGACCGCGTGATATGGGTACAATCCAGCGCGGTTTTGAAATCATCAATGAAATTAATCAAATTCTTAATAATGAATTACTTCCTCAAGAAATCAATGATGTACGAGAGGTATTCTCACACTTACCTACCACTCTGCATTTTCATCTAGAACAAGCACTGGCTGACGATCTCCCTCTTTTCAAGCGGGACGGTGGTTTTATTCGTCTTAATTATCACCAAGAATTAGATGAAATGCGTAATTTGCGAGATGAATCGCGTTGTGTCATTGCTAGACTCCAAGCACAATATGCTCAAGAAACAGATATCAAAACACTCAAAATTAAACATAACAACATTTTAGGTTACTTTATTGAAGTCACGAACTTACAAGCATCAGCTCTCACAAACACTCCACAAGCAAAAGCCCGTTTTATCCACCGACAGACAATGGCAAATGCCATGCGCTTCACCACAACAGAGCTGACCGAACTCGAAAGTCGTATTGCCCATGCAGCAAATCATGCCTTGACACTTGAATTGGAAATTTTTGATACACTTGTTTATGAAATTACCGAACAAATTGATTTCATTCGTCAAGCTGCTGAAGCCCTTGCTATTTTAGATGTATCTGTTGCTTTAGCTCACTTAGCTGAAGAGCAAGGATATTGTCGTCCCAAAATTGATAATTCATTAGCCTTTCATATTACCGCTGGCCGTCATCCCGTTGTAGAACAAGCATTACGAAAACAAGCTGCAGAACCATTTGTTGCCAATGACTGTGACCTTTCAGCACGGAACCAACATCCAAATGCAGACATTTGGTTGTTAACAGGCCCCAATATGGGAGGAAAATCAACTTTTTTACGACAAAATGCTCTCATTGCTATTATGGCGCAAATGGGCTCATTTGTCCCAGCCACTTCAGCTCATATTGGCATTGTTGATCGTTTATTCAGTCGTGTTGGTGCTTCTGATGATCTTGCTCGAGGACGCTCAACCTTTATGATGGAAATGGTTGAAACAGCAACTATTCTCAATCATGCCAGTAGTCATTCTCTCGTCATCCTTGATGAAATTGGACGAGGAACGTCAACTTTTGATGGTCTTTCAATTGCTTGGGCGACAGTTGAACATCTCCATGAGATAAATCGCTGTCGCGCTATTCTTGCTACACATTTTCATGAAATGACAGCGTTAACCAAAAAACTCAATCGCCTTCATAATGTAACAATAAAAGTCAAAAATTGGAATAGCGATGTCATTTTTCTTCATGAAGTCACTAAGGGCACTGCTGATCGCTCCTATGGTGTACAAGTTGCAAAGCTGGCTGGCTTACCTGCAACAGTTATTTCTCGTGCAACAGATGTTCTGCGCCAATTAGAACAAGGTGAAATGTCGGGAAAAGGGCATAAATTAATTGATAATTTGCCGTTATTCCCTCTTAAATTAACATCTTTCACAAATGAAAAAAATGAAAAATGTTGCGCGATTAAAGATGCTTTTAAAAATATCGATCCTGATGAATTATCACCTAAAGCTGCTTTAGAAGAACTCTACCGTCTCAAACAACTTGATAAGCAATAGACTGGCGATACAAAGTTAAAGAAAAATCTTACAATAATAAATTTTCATATTCCTAAAAGGCTTTTTTATTTAGCTAAAAAATTAAATTAAAAAAGTTCTAATCTGTACCAACGATTTAAAAAATGAATTAAATTCATCTTTCATACTCATAGAATAATCACAAAAATATTATAAAATATACAAACGACAATACTGTTTGATCATCTTTTTATAATAACGCTCAGAATTTTAGCTATCGGAACCATAAAATTTCAAATCATTTTATGAAGCCCATTTGGCAATTGTAGTTTACAACCAATAAAGAATCTTCATAAAAAATACTCATAATCTTTACTTATTTATTCCTTAACGATTCCAAATGTAAAATAGCATATTATAATTGTAAACATATACTTTATGAAGGAGCTTTTAGCTTATTATTACTATATCTCCTATTATAAATGATAACAAAACTTTATGATATTTTTATAAAGCTTTTTAAGTATTAAATAATAATGAAATGATTTTTATCTCGATGAATATACCAAACTCTATTTTCGAATGTTCTCATTTTATTAAGGAAAATATTTGATCTTTTTGGTGGAGCTAAGCGGGATCGAACCGCTGACCTCTTGCATGCCATGCAAGCGCTCTCCCAGCTGAGCTATAGCCCCACAAAAGAAAATAAATAATCTGTAAGAATTCTTAGAACGAGACAAACTGAAGATCAAGAAAAATCTATATTCAGTAAAATAGAACATAATATCTTCTTGCTTTTCTTAAACATCATCATTAGAGACGCCATTTCCAAGGATATCAGCCACATCATCATCTTCATCGCTTTCGTCATGAGATAAAAATGTATCATCACCAAGATCTACATCACCATCATCCAAATCAGGAAGCTCATCATCTTTAGACACATCGACTTCTTCTTCAAGTAACATAAAGGCAGACTTCTCAAGTGCCGTATCAAGCTCTTCAGTATCAACCTCTTCTTCATTACTTGCTTCAACCGCTGCAACCTCAAAATAAGAGCGCGGATAAGAAAGCCCTGTATAAGGTGACACAATAGGGTCACGATTAAGATCATAAAATTTCTTTCCCGTTTCCGGGTCAACACGTTTGGTTCCAAGTTCTGGTTTTGCCATAGACCGTGCCTCTTTGTTTAGTTAAATTGCATTAAAAACGGATTTCATGGTGCTTAAGCGAAAAAGTATTCACTTGTCAAAGAGAAATAAATAATTACACACCAATTTTCCCATGACGCTTATTACAACATATGATAAAGAGCGTCTAATTTTTTTTAATTCATATCTTATTAAATAAAGATTCGATGTATAAAGCAATACCAGCAACTGCTAAAAAATCAACTAATCTTTCTGGCACTATCAAAATACCAGGAGATAAATCAATCTCCCACCGAGCAGTTATATTAGGAGGATTGGCGCATGGAGAATCACATATTTATGGACTTCTTGAAAGTGATGACGTTCTGCGTACAGTCACCATCATGCAAGCTATGGGAGCACAATGTTACAAGAAAAATAACCTTTGGATTATTCGTGGAACCGGTAATGGTTGTTTACTGCAAGCACGAACACCCTTAAATTTTGGCAATTCTGGAACAAGTGCTCGCCTGATCATGGGACTGGTTGGTTCTTATCATATGAAAACAACTTTTCTCGGCGATGCCTCACTGTCTAGACGTCCAATGGAGCATATCCTCAATCCATTGCGTTTAATGGGAGTTGAAATTGAACCAACTCTTGGTAATCACTTACCTTTAACGCTTTACGGTCCCAAAATGGCTAACCCGATTCGGTACCGTGTACCTATGGCTTCCGCTCAAGTAAAATCAGCAGTCCTTCTTGCTGGTCTCAATACTGCTGGTACTACAACTGTTATTGAACCAACCCTCACACGAGATCATACAGAAAAAATGCTCAAAGCATTTGGTGCTGAACTTGATATAGAAACAGATAAAGAAGGCGCGCGTTTCATCTCTCTAAAAGGCCAGCCACATCTTACCGGACAAATCATTAATGTTCCAGGTGACCCATCCTCAGCTGCTTTTCCAATTATCGCAGCCCTTCTTGTAGAAGATTCTGATATCACACTTGAAAATGTTCTCATAAACGACTCTAGAATGGGATTCATCCAAACATTGTGGGAAATGGGTGCTAAAATTGAACTTTTGAACCAACGCGAAATAGGTATAGAAAATGTTGCCGATATACGGGTTAGATCATCAGAATTAAAAGGTGTGACTATACCAAAAGAACGAGCACCATCAATGATTGATGAATATCCTGCTTTAGCAATAACGGCAGCCTTTGCGAATGGCACAACAGTTATGTCAGGAATTAAAGAATTGCGTATTAAAGAATCGAACCGGCTTTCCGCGCTTGCCGAAGGATTCAAAATCAATCATGTTCATTGTGAAAAAGGAAATGATTTTCTTATTGTTCATGGAAAAAACTCTATCAAAGGTTTAGGAGGTGGATACGTTACCACACACCTTGATCATCGAATTGCAATGTGTTTTCTTATTTTTGGACTAGTCTCAGAAAAACCTGTTATTATTGATGATAAACGGATGATTGCTACCAGTTTTCCAGAATTTATTCCCTTAATGCGTCAACTTGGAGGCCAAATCTATTGAAACCTTTTATTATTGCGATTGATGGCCCAGCAGCTTCTGGCAAAGGAACCTTAGCAAATCAAATCGCTGCCCATTACCATCTTCATCATTTAGATACTGGTCTAACTTATCGTAGTGTTGGCTATTTTCTTTTAAAACAAAATTTGGCCCTAGATGATGAAATAAACGCTGTTGCATATGCTAGAAAACTTGATCTTAACTCTCTAAATCCAGATCTTCTCACTTCCCCTGATATTAGCGAAGCCGCATCAAAAATAGCGACCATACCAGCTGTGCGTGAAATTCTTGTTAGCAAACAACGTGACTTTTCTCAAAAATTACCAGGAAGCGTACTTGATGGCCGCGATATTGGTACTGTTGTCTGTCCTCATGCAGATATAAAATTTTATGTCCTAGCAAATATTCAAACACGTGCAAAACGCCGTTACCAAGAAATTTTAAAAAAAGGAGGGCAGATAGATTATCATGAAATTTTGGCCAATCTTGAACAACGCGACAGACGTGATCTGACTCGAAAACATAGTCCTCTAAAACCAGCTAAAAACGCCCACTTGCTTGACACATCAGAATTGAGTATAAAAGAAGTATTGGAAACTGCTTGCGCCTTTATTGATCCTCTTATAAAAAACCATGCAGTTAAATAAAATCATCAAGGTGATTTCAAACCTAGCGCTTATCTTTCTTTCTATCAAAAGAAAGAGGGTTTCGATTCACCTCATATCAACACTAACCTAGCGCTTATACCTTTAGCAATATAAGGTATATATCAGGAGTTCTCATGTCACAATACAATCCCACTACAGCAGATTTTGAAACCCTTTTAATGGAATCATTTCAAACTAATGACCTTAATGAAGGATCTGTTGTTAAAGGTCACATCATTGCAATCGAAAAAGATATGGCCATTATTGATGCTGGTCTTAAAGTAGAAGGACGTATTCCACTTAAGGAATTTGGTAGTAAAGGTAAAGACGGTTCCTTGCAAATCGGTGATGAAGTTGAAGTTTACATTGAACGTATTGAAAACGCGCTAGGTGAAGTTGTGCTATCACGCGAAAAAGCACGTCGCGAAGAAAGTTGGATTCGTCTTGAAGAAAAATTTAATGCTGGTACACGAGTAGAGGGTGTTATCTTTAACCAAGTTAAAGGTGGTTTTACAGTTGATCTTGATGGTGCCATTGCTTTCTTGCCGCGTAGTCAAGTTGATATTCGGCCGATTCGCGACGCTGCACCTTTAATGCATAATTCACAACTCTTTGAGATTTTAAAAATGGATCGTCGTCGTGGCAATATTGTTGTCTCACGCCGCACTGTCTTAGAAGAGAATCGTGCTGAACAGCGTTTAGAAATTGTTCAAAATCTTGAAGAAAACCAAATTGTTGAAGGTATCGTTAAAAACATAACAGATTATGGAGCCTTTGTTGATCTTGGTGGCATTGATGGTCTTTTGCATGTTACTGATATGGCGTGGCGACGTATTAATCATCCATCTGAAATTTTAACAATTGGCCAAAATATCAAGGTTCAGATTATTCGCATCAATCAAGAAACGCATCGTATTTCGCTTGGAATGAAACAACTTGAAAATGATCCATGGGATAGTATTAACACCAAATATCCAATCGGTAAAAAAATTACCGGTTCTGTCACAAATATTACTGATTACGGTGGTTTTGTTGAAATCGAACCAGGAATCGAAGGACTTATCCATGTTTCTGAAATGAGTTGGACGAAAAAGAACGTGCATCCTGGGAAACTCCTTTCCACATCACAAGAAGTAGAAGTTGTTGTCCTTGAAATTGATTCTTCTAAACGCCGTATTTCTCTCGGTTTAAAACAAACATCTGAAAATCCGTGGGTAGCTTTTGCAAATAAATTCCCTGTAAATTCAAAAATTACAGGAGAAGTAAAAAACAAAACAGAATTTGGTCTTTTCATCGGTCTTGAAGGTGATGTGGATGGTATGGTCCATCTCTCTGATCTTGATTGGAATCGACCCGGTGAACAAGTTATTGATACTTATAACAAAGGTGATACCGTTCAAGCCGTTGTTCTTGATGTTGATGTTGAAAAAGAGCGTATTTCTTTAGGAATTAAACAGCTTTCCAGTGATAAGGTGAAAGAAGCGTCAGCATCTGGTGAATTACGTAAAGGTGCTATTGTTACATGTGAAGTCATAGGAATTAATGAAAATGGAGTTGATGTAAAACTTATTGAACACGATCTTGAAGTAACCATCCGCCGTACTGATTTGACACGTGATCGTGATGAACAACGTCCTGAGCGTTTTTCTATTGGACAAAAAGTTGATGCTCAAGTCACTGCATTTGATAAAAAAACCCGTAAGCTTTCAGTATCGATCAAAGCCTTAGAAATCAAAGAAGAAAAGGAAGCTGTTGCTCAATATGGATCTACAGATTCAGGAGCTTCTCTTGGTGATATTCTTGGTGCAGCTTTAAAAAAGCAAGAACAAGATTAATAATGAAACAAAAGGTCATTAATTTTTAGTGGCCTTTTTTCATTAGAAATTCTATTTTAACTCTTTAATTTTAAAAAAATTAAAAATTTACAATAAAAATAAAAACTTATTTTTAATGAAGTGTTCATTTATTGAGATAAAATACCAACAGTCTATTGAGTAAACAACAATTATCGAATGGCAATAGAATATTATTATGGTATCCATATTACATCGCAAGAAGTGGTTTTCTTCCCAAAAGGCAAAAATTCACTATCTCGATGAAACTAATTCCCCTATCCGTTCAACCAGTAAATCACAAGAAGAGCTTTATAAGTTAGGTCATAATATAGCCTCTGGCCAAGAAATCTTTCTTCCTGAATATAAAGAAGAAAATGATTTTCGTAGACGATTGATTGAAAATTCTAAACTTATTCTCCATGTCTTTCGCATCAATGATGTTGCTGCACGTAATAATGAAACAATTGCACCATCCGCCCAGTGGCTTATTGATAACCATTATACCATTGATAAAACTATACAGCAGCTATGCTGCAATTTTTCTAAGTCTTTCATCAAGCAACTCCCCCCTTACCAACAAAAGAAAGAAATTCCACGTATTTTCGCTTTAGCCTGGCTTTATGTTGCGCATACAGATAGCAGGTTTTTACAAGAAACACTTACAGCAATGGTGAATGGTTTTCAAAAAGTTTGTACTCTAAAAATTAGTGAATTGTGGGCGCTTCCTTTTGTTGTTCGTATGATCTTAATTGAAAATGTCCGTCGTCTTTCATTGCGTATTGAGCAAGCACGGTATATGCGCTCTCTTGCTAATCAAGTAGCTGATAAAACTGCCCTTGCAAAAAATGAAACTCAATTAAATATTCTCACTCTTTATGAAAAACTAACTTCTCATTCGACTTTTTCAGCTCATTTATTTTACCGTCTGCGAGGTACATCTGTTGATTCAACAAGAGCATTAACCTGGCTTGAAGAACAGTTGTATCTTCATGGTAGTAGCACAGAAATGATAACAGCTGATGAACATACTCGTCAAACAACAGATGGTATAACCATGGGCAATATTATTCGTGCTCTCAAAACTATTGATGATGTTGATTGGACAGCATGGTTTGAAACAGTAAGTTGTGTAGACTTTATCCTGCGTGAAAATAGTGATTTTTCTGAAATTGATTCTCACTCACGCAATGCTTATCGACAAGTCATCGAAACGATCGCACATCGTTCACCTCTTAGTGAAGTAGAAATTGCACGTAAAGCTGTAGAGATGGCGCAAACTTGCTCTCAAGATGTTGCTCATAAAAATAATTTTTCTGTTGGATGGTACCTTGTTGATGACGGACGTTCTATTTTTGAAGAAGCCTGCGGATACAATCCATCATTTCTGACAAAATGGATACAAACTTATTATCGTTTAAAAATAGGAGCCATTGCAATCCCTGTTTCTCTTTTAATACTTGTTCTTTTGTTTGCGATCTATACTTCGTTACGAATATCCGGCCTGAAAACATTAATGACACTCCTCTTCACTGCACTAGCTCTTTTTCCTACTATGGATGCCGCTTTTGCTTTTTTTAACACTGTTGTGTCATGGTTTGTTCCACCAAATCAGCTCATTGGTTATGAATATAAAGAGGGTATTCCCGAAGATGCGCGTACAATAGTCGTTGTCCCTACTTTAATCACATCACGTAATGATATCGATGAACAAATACGTAATCTTGAAGTGCACTATCTTTCTAACCCTCAAGGTGCCATTCATTTTGCTCTTATCACGGACTGGGCAGATGCCCCTTTTGCGGAAACACAAAACGACCTTGATCTGTTGCACTATGCACAAAAGGGTATTGCTCAACTTAACCATCGTTATCATCGTGATACCACTCCCCTATTTTTTCTTCTCCATCGTCGGCGTCTCTATAATGCTCATGAAAAATGTTGGATGGGGTGGGAACGCAAGCGTGGGAAACTGCATGAGCTTAATCTCTTACTCCGAGGAAATAAAAATACCAGTTTTTATACTCCAGATCCACATCTTCCTATGGATTGTCGTTTTGTTATGACTTTGGACTCAGACACACGTTTAACTCCTGAAAGTGTCACTAAACTAGTTGGTAAGCTCAACCATCCACTTAATCGCCCTATTTTTTCTAAAAAAAATGGAGCAGTTGTAAAAGGCTACAGCATTTTACAACCCCGTATCACACCCTCTCTCACAGCAGAAGAAGAAACATCAATTCTGCAACGAGTTTTCTCTACTAATCGTGGAATTGACCCTTATGTCTTTGCTGTATCCGATACCTATCAAGATCTCTTGGGAGAAGGAACTTTCACTGGAAAAGGTCTTTATAATATCGATGCCTTTGAACAAGCACTGAATAATAAAATCAAAGATAATACTGTTCTTAGTCACGATCTTTTGGAAGGAAGTTATGCACGTGCTGCACTTGTAAGCGACGTAGAAATTATTGAAGATTATCCAACAGCCTATAACGTTGATATTGCTCGCCATCACCGTTGGATCCGTGGTGACTGGCAACTATTGCCTTATCTTTTAAACCACCATAACACGAGTCTAACTACACGCTGGAAAATGCAAGACAATTTGCGCCGTTCTCTCACACCACTCATGTGGCTTATCGCAGCAACAGCAGGATGGTCTCTTTTACCGTTAAAGATAGCAATTTTTTGGCAAATATTTCTTCTTCTCAGCCCCTTCATTGCACCAATTTTAGGTGTCCTTCGCACATTTATTCCTTCCAGTAGTGATTATTCTTTACGCGGACAGTTACAATTAATTTCAAGTAGCATTTCCTCTACAATATTAGAAATGCTTCTTAAAATCACATTTATAGCTCACTCAGCTTATTTTATGACTGATGCAATCATCCGCGCACTCTATCGCATGATGATCTCAAAACAGTATCTTCTTGAATGGAAAACTTCATCCGCAACGAAATCAATTCCCAATAGTTTAAGCTTCTATATTATCACTATGTGGCCAGCAGTGTTTATTGGTATTATTGCTATAGGATTACCACTATACTTTCATAATTCAACAATCTTGATTGCTTTACCCTTTGGGCTTCTTTGGTTTTTCTCACCACTGATTGCATGTATTGTCAGTAAACCAAAAACATTTCAAGATGTTCTTGATATATCTATATCTTCCAAAGATAAAAAAATACTACGATGCATTGCACGACGGACATGGTTTTATTATACAACTTTTGTCAATTCACAAAGTAATTATTTGCCACCTGATAATTTTCAGGAAGAGCCTGAACCTCTCGTTGCGCAGCGCACATCACCTACCAATATTGGAGTTTATCTGCTTTCTATTATTGCTGCACGCGACTTTGGTTGGATTAGCTTTGAAGATGCTATTACGCGAATTAAGTGCACATTAAGTACTCTTGAAAAAATGGAAAAGTTTCGTGGTCATCTTTATAATTGGTATGAAACAGATACACTTAAACCTCTTCTACCAACTTATGTTTCAACAGTTGATTCAGGCAATCTTGCAGGCCACTTAATAACATTGGCTTCCGCTTTAAGCGAATGGGCTGAAACACCTGACACTTTTTTACAAAGTGATCTAGATAGTTTATTCGATGTTAATAATATTCTTGAAGAAACCTTAAAAGAAATTCCTGATAATCTTAATATTCTTTATCCATTACGCCAACAGATCAAAGAGCATATTGCTAATTTTCATCACTCTGTTAGCGCACTCAAAACAAAATCAAAAACCGTTACGAACATTACTCGTCTTTCGATTACTGCTCGTAATATTGTACATTTGATCAACGAACTCGATAAAACAATCCAAACAAAAGAATCTGCTCACATGTTATCTTGGGCTAAATGTCTGGTAGAAACTTGTGAAGCTCATAAACATGATATTACCAGTGACTATGATATTAAAGAACTATGCAAAAAATTAAATATTTTATCTGAAAAAGCGCGACAAATAGCTTTTGATATGAAATTTGATTTTTTAGAACAAACTGAACGACAACTTTTATCTATTGGCTATCGCGTACAGGAAAATAAACTCGACGAAAGCTGCTATGATCTTCTAGCTTCAGAAGCACGTCTCGCAAGCTTATTTGCTATTGCTAAAGGCGATATTAAATTTAAACATTGGTTTCATCTCGGCCGATTACTTGTCCCAATTGGTTGGAAAGGTGCTCTATTATCATGGTCAGGATCCATGTTTGAATATCTCATGCCTTCTCTAGTTATGCATGAGCCCTTAGGATCGATACTCGATCAAACAAATCGGCTCATTATCCGCCATCAAATACAATATGCGCGTAAACGACGATTACCATGGGGTATCTCAGAAGCAGCATTTAATGCCCGTGATCACTTAATGAATTACCAATATTCTAATTTTGGTGTTCCAAGTCTCGGACTTCAACGCGGCTTATCACGCAATACCGTTATTGCTCCTTATGCCAGTCTTTTAGCTGCACAATATATGCCAGCTCAAGCCATCGCTAATCTAAAGCAACTACGTAATCTTGGTGCTTTAGGAACATATGGTTATTATGATTCTATTGATTTTACTCCTTCACGTGTGCAAAAAGGAAAAAAATATGCCATTGTGCGTAATTATTACGCGCATCATCATGGTATGTCGATTCTTGCTATCAATAATGTCATTTTTGAAGGGCGGATACGTGATCGCTTTCATCGTGATCCAGTTATAAAAGCTGCACAAATATTATTACAGGAAAGAGCTCCACGACAAATTCCTGTCATTCATACTAAAATCAACAATCCTATGCGCAATAATTCTAAAGGTTTTGATGATGCCCCTGTGCGCATTATTACGAATCCTCTTCTTAAACCTCGAGCAACTTTACTTCTATCAAATGGCTGTTATTCCATAATGATGACAGCAAATGGTTCTGGCTATAGCCGTTGGCATAATTATGCTATTACGCGTTTTATTCCTGATGCATCAGAAGATCAACAAGGGACTTTATTCTTCATCAAAGATACACACAATAAACGCTGGTGGTCTATCACCAATGAACCAACACGTGTGGCTGAAGAAGAAGTTGTCAGCATTTTTACAGATGAAAAAGCTGAATATACAAAAACGGTTGATGGCCTGAAATCAACACTTGAATGTCTTATTGCTTCTGAAGGTGATGGTGAAGGTCGACGTATACAATTAATCAACACAACCAACAAAGATCGAATAATTGAAATAACTTCTTATGGTGAATTAGCGCTTGCAACAATTGATAATGATTGTGCTCATCCTATTTTTTCACGGATGTTTATAGAAACAGAAATTCTTGATTCAGGTGGGACAATCTTAGCTAAAAGGCGCAAGCGTTCTCCTCATGATCCCAATATTCATATCGCTCATTTTGTTACTGATCCATCAGGAATTATTCCAGAAGCAGAAGCAGAAACTGATCGCCGTCTTTTTATCAGCCGTGGTCGATCTATTCATCATCCAATTGCCTTTGATCAAAATACTTATTTCAAAGGCAATCAAGGGTGTGTTCTTGATCCGATTATTTCAATCCGCAGTTGTGTAAAAGTTCCGGCGCATGGAAAAGCAGAACTTATTTTTTGGACTTTTGCGGCCGATTCAAAAGAAACGTTACAACATTACATTAAATACTATCGACAACCTGATATGTTCCAGCAAGAATTATCAAAAGCATGGACGCATTCACAAGTTTCACTGTATCAAAACAATATCAGTCCTAGAGAAGCTATTACTTATCAAAAATACATAACACCACTTATCTATCCTGATCGAAAATGGCGTCTTTCTCCCGAAATATTAGCAAAAACTCTTGGAAAACAATCTGATTTATGGCCAATGTCCATTTCAGGGGATTATCCTATTTGCCTACTCAGACTAGATAATGAAACGTATATCACTGTACTACGTGAGCTGCTTAAAGCATATGAGTATTGGCGTATGCGGGGTCTCATCGTTGATATAGTTATTTTAAATGAACAGACATTTTCTTATCTACAAGATACACAACGCGCCATTGAATGGGCATGTGAATCTTACCGTCACCGTACAAAAGAAATGAATGGACAACATCATATTTTTACCCTCCAACGCAATCAAATAAGCGAACAAAGTTTCAAAACACTTCTCGCGTCAGCCCGCATTATTCTGCATGCTCAAAATGGATCTTTATCTGAACAATTGAAACATATAGAAAATATTGATTCCGATTTAGTTATTCGCAGTCATAACCAAGAATCTAATAATAAATTAAACTACAAAAAATATAATAAAAGAACACAAAAAACCCCACGAACCAAACAAAATCTATTTTCTTCTATTGCTCTCGCTGACCAACAAAAAGCTTCTTCTTTCCCCATACAGCGCGAAGATCTGCAATATTGGAATGGTTATGGTGGTTTTAATCAGCATAACCATTACGTAGTGCGTCTAAATGGATGTCAAACAACGCCACATCCATGGATTAACATAATTGCAAACCATAGCTTTGGCTTTCACGTATCCGCTGAAGGAACAATCTTCACCTGGGCTAATAATAGCCGTGATTACCAATTAACTCCTTGGAGCAATGATCCCATTACCAATCGTCCAGGGGAAGCGCTATATCTTGTTGATCGCTTTTCTTTAAAATGTTTTTCTCCAGTTTCTGCTGTCGAATGTGATGATAGCGTCATTTATGAAGCTTGCCATGGTTTTGGATTTTCAACTTTTAAATCTACACATTCAGATATTGCATTAGAACTTACCCACACACTTAATCGAGAAAAGCCAATTCGTTTTTCTCGTCTCATCATTAAAAATAAAGGAAAAAAATCCCATAGCTTACGCCTTTATAATTATGCTGAATGGGTTTTAGGCAACATTCGCACAAAATACGCACCTTTTATTATTCCCCATTACGATCCTAAACGTGGTGCACATTTTATCCAGAATCCTTATCACATCGAAAAATCTCAACAGGTTACTTTCTTATCAGCGTCCGAAATGCCAACCAGTTTTACTACTGATCGTACTGAATTTATCGGTACAACAGGAACAGTTCAACATCCACAAGCTATCCGTAAAGCTGAAGCACTTTCAAATACAGTAGAACCAGGTCGTGATCCTTGTTCAGCACTTGTCTATGATATCGATTTACAACCAGGACAAGCAAAAGAAATCATTTTCTATCTTGGCAGTGCTGAAAATATAGAAAAAGCTGAAAAGCTACTAGATCAAGTGCGTAAAGATGATTTTAAAGTTCTCCTTGCACAACAAAAACAACAATGGAATGATTTTGTTTCTCCATTACAAGTAAAAACCCCTGATCCCTCTTTTGATATTATGGTCAATCATTGGCTACCCTATCAAATTTATGCATGCCGTTTGATGGCACGCTCAGCTTTTTATCAAGCCAGTGGAGCATTTGGTTTCCGTGATCAATTGCAAGACAGTTTATCTTTATTATTGCTTGAACCACAATTAGCACGTGAACACTTGTTAAATGCAGCAGCACACCAATTTCCCGAAGGAGATGTACAGCATTGGTGGCTTCCTGATACAAATGCTGGTGTCCGCACATTTATTTCTGATGATGTCGTTTGGCTTGCTTATGGAACAGCCCTATATGTTAACACCACTGGCGATGATGCATTTCTTGATACTCCAGTTCCTTTTATCGAAGGTCCCCCTTTAGCCGCAGGGCAACATGATTCTTATTTCCAGCCTACACAATCCTCCAACATTACAACACTTTATGAACATTGTGCTTTAGCTTTAGATCTCGCTATCAAACGCTGTGGACCACATAATCTACCCCTTATTCTAGGTGGTGATTGGAACGATGGTATGAACTTGGTGGGTATTGAAGGAAAAGGTGAAAGTATCTGGCTGGGATGGTTTCTTGGTACTACCTTACAAGCATTCATTCCTCTCGCTAAAAACCGTAGTGATCATAGCCGTGCTAAAGCCTGGAGTGCATATTTGAAACGTCTAACCAAAGCTCTAGAAAAAAATGGTTGGGATGGTGCTTGGTATAGACGTGGTTATTTTGATGACGCAACCCCTCTTGGATCTAAAATAAATGCTGAATGTCAAATTGATGCTATTGCCCAATCTTGGGCTGTAATTTCAAAAATGGCATCTTCTAAACGCCAAAAACAAGCAATGGCATCACTGCTTGATCATCTCTATGATGAAAAAACTGGTCTCATACATCTTTTCTGGCCACCTTTCAACAAAAGTACCCTTGAACCAGGTTATATTAAAGGTTATCCTCCAGGAATTCGAGAAAATGGCGGACAATATACTCACGGTGCTATTTGGAGCATTTTAGCACTTGCTGAAATAGGAGAAGAAGACAAAGCTTACACGCTGTTTTCGAGGATAAATCCTATCAATCATGGCCAAAATCCAGAAATTTATCGTGTTGAGCCCTATGTTATGGCGGCAGATATTTACACAGTTGAACCATATCGTGGACAAGGTGGCTGGACATGGTATACAGGCTCAGCAGGATGGTTTTATCGTGCAGCAACACAAACTATCCTTGGGCTTCATCTTCAAGCTGGAAAGCTATTTTTACGCCCACATTTACCCTCATCCTGGCCTGAATATGAAGCAAAAATGAAATTCCACAATGCTGTTTATAAAATTAAAGTCAGACGAGCAAATAAAAATATGCTCAATATTGATGGAAAAGAGTATATCAAAATTGATAGAGGTATAAAATTAAAAAAAACAGGCAACCATGAAATTGTATATACCCTAGATAAACAATGAAGGACTTTTTTATATTGCTCAAAACTATAAAATTGTTATAGTTTATACATTTCTTGTAATGACCATGTTGGGATACGCAACAGTTTTAGATTTTACTCAACGAAAAAGAGAAAAGGTCATGAATTGTACAGATATTGCTAGACGTGTCTATAACCATACGTGGAAACTTGATCCAATCATTCGTTCTCTTCTTGATACAGATTTTTATAAGCTTCTTATGGTGCAGATGATCTGGGGACTGTATCCAGATGTTAATGTCACTTTCTCTCTCATAAACCGCACAAAAACAATTCTCCTTGCCAATGATATTGATGAAGGTGAGTTGCGCGCTCAACTTGATCATACCCTTAGCTTGCGCTTTACTAAAAAAGAAATGATCTGGCTTGCTGGCAATACATTTTATGGACGTAAAAGGATTTTTGAACCAGATTTTCTACAGTGGCTTGAAAATTTTCAGCTTCCAGAATACGAACTAACCTGCAAAGATGGTCAATATATCCTTCGTTTTGATGGACCATGGGCTTATAGCTCTATGTGGGAAATTCCTGCTCTTGCTATTATTAGTGAATTACGTTCACGTGCTGCTATGAAAAATCTTGGTCGTTTTGCACTTGATGTTCTTTACGCCCGTGCCAAAACAAAAATGTGGAGCAAAATTGAACGACTTAAAAAACTACCTGATATTAAAATATCTGACTTTGGCACTAGACGTCGACACTCTTTTTTATGGCAACGCTGGTGTGTTGAAGCATTAAAAGAAGGAATTGGCAATTCTTTTACAGGCACTTCTAATGTTCTTTTAGCTATGGACACAGATTTAGAAGCTCTTGGCACAAATGCACATGAATTACCTATGGTTATCGCTGCTCTTACAAACAATGACAACGAACTGCGTAAAGCATCTTATCAAGTCTTACAAGATTGGAATCGTTATTATGGTGGCAATCTTTTGATTGTTTTGCCTGATACTTTTGGCACAGAAGCGTTTTTACGCAACGCCCCAGAATGGGTGGCAGATTGGACAGGTTTTAGACTGGACAGTGCTCCACCTATTGAAGGGGGTGAACGCACCATCAAGTGGTGGCAAGAAAAAGGAAAAAAGCCACATGAGAAATTATTAATTTTTTCCGATGCGCTAGATATAGACACAATCGAGAAAACTTATCACCACTTTCACGGCAGAGTCCACATGAGTTTTGGTTGGGGAACTAACCTCACTAATGATTTTGAAAACTGCGCACCTCAAGATATTGCAAACCTTGAAGCTATCTCCCTTGTTTGTAAAGTTACTCACGCTAATGGCCGACCAGCTGTAAAACTTTCAGACAATCCTGAAAAAGCTATTGGTGATCCACAAGAAATACAACGCTATTTAAATTTTTTTGGGAATGAACAACGCATTGCTAAATCTGTAAAAGTTTAATCATTAATCAATTTGTATAAAAATAAACTTCTTAACAGTAAACTCACCCAATAAAATCTTTCTCTTAAAATATATAATAATATCCTAATTCTAATGATCTAGCTTTGCCCGTCACAATAACACTCACTGGCACAGTAATTATTTTTAATGAACGCATCAAATCTTATAATATTCTGAAAAATCTTATAAAAAGCGAGAAACTATTTTGAACTCACAAGTGCTTAATAAACTCCTAAAAATAAGCTAGAGTTAAAGCATTTTTTGTCAATCAAATCTTTCCATTTCAATCATGTTTTTAAGAAGATGGACGTGTTACAATATAGAAAGAAATCATCAATAAAATAGTCGCAACTAATAAAGCAAACCACAAAGCAGGGTGAATTAGCACTAAAAACGATAAAAAGCCACCAAGCATACTTACCACTGCAAAAATTTTAATAAATGGTGGGATGGCTTTTCTTTCCTCCCATTGTTTAATAGGAGAACCGAAAATTCTGTGATTATGCAACCAATGATGAAAGCGCGGTGATGAACGAGCAAAACACCATGAAGCAACCAACAAAAAGGGTACTGTAGGCATAATAGGTAAAACGACGCCAATAAAACCCAATACAATCATTGCCCACCCTAATATAGAATAGAAAATACGTAAAGGACGGGATATCTTAAAATCTTTCTTCATTATTTATTTATCGCTGTTTTTTCTTATTCAGATATCATTATGCAAGATATTATTTACAAAATTTTAATACGTCATCACCTCTCCACACAATACATTAATTAATGCATTTGCGTGGATAGCAATCTATACAATATGATGATAATTTTAAAGTTTTCAAACAATAAAAATCAATTCTTTAGAGAATTCAAAACGAAAAGGCTGCATGATAAATCAATGCAGCCCTTTAATTACTAATGCAGTGTTGGGAGGAGTAATACTGCATTGATTAACTAGACATTAGGAGGAAAATGATCTAGCTTTTCTTTATGTAATGAAAACAAATTCTAGAAACAATATACAAAAATGCATAGCTGCTATGCATGAGCTCCATTAGATTTAAATTTCTTCAACTGTACTCTGAACAAAAAAATTTGATATAAAAACAGCAATAAAAATGAGTGTTAAAATCAATACAATTGTGGCAGCAGAATCAGAACCAATAAATAAGCTGAGATAAATTCCTAGAAAACTCGAACACACTGCAATAAATACAGCAATCAATAGCATAGAAAAAAAACGCTTAGTGATAAGATAAGCAATAGCGCCCGGTGCGATTAACAAAGAAATAACTAAAATAATTCCAACTGCCTGCAGAGCAGCAACAATTGTGAGAGAAATCATTGTTAAAAGAATATAATGAAGCACTGATATTTGTAATCCTATTGCACGTGCTTGAATCGAATCAAAAATGTACAACATAAAATCACGCCATTTTATACTCAAAACCATTACAACAATCATAGCAATTATTGCTGTTTGCGTAATATCAAGCCAATTAACACCTAAAAGATTACCGAATAAAATGTGATTTAAATCCAAATCACTATATATTGCTGTTGCCAAAACAAGTCCCAAACCAAACATGGACGAAAAAACAACACCCATAATCGTATCCTGTTTAATACGACTGTTATTCCCTAAGAAACCGGTTGCAATGGCACAAATCATACCTGCTAAAAAAGCACCACAAGCAATCAAAGTCATTGTAACATTAGCAGCACGCACATCATGAAACCAAAGAAACGGTATAGAAGATAAAAATGTCATCGCCCATGGGGTCGCCATATAACCAATAACTACCCCAGGAAAAACCGCGTGAGAAATTGCATCTCCTAAAAGGGCCCATCCTTTTAAAATAAGAAAACAAGAAAGCATAGCCATTGGAACAGCCAGAACAATGGTAATGATCATACCTTTAATCATAAAAGAAAACTGAAAAGGAAGCAGCAATTGATGAATCATATATCGCTACACCTTTTTGCTGTTCTCACACGTAAGCGTGCAGCAATGTAACCGTGTTTAGGAGCAAAAGTAAAGGCTACCATAAATAAAAATGTTTGAAAAAGCACAACAACACCACCGGTTTGCGCGTTTAGAAAATAACTCATATAAACACCCAAGATACTTGTAAGGGTTCCAATCATAACTGCAATGATCAAAAGATTTACAAAACGATCAGTTAAAAGATAAGCAGTTGCCCCCGGTGTAATCACAAGACAAATAACTAAAAAAGCTCCTACTGTCTGCATAGCCGCAACAGTACAAGCAGCAAGAAGTGTAAAAAAGAGAATTTTTAATAACGTGATATTTAATCCAATAGCGTGTGCATGACTCTCATCAAATAAAAAGACCAATAAGTCTTTCCATTTTATACACAATATAAAAAGGGAAAAGAATCCAATACAAGCCAACTGCATAATATCTGATGAACTAACTGCTAAAATATTTCCAAGAACAATCGTATCAATATTAACAGACATTGGTCTTAGTGATTTCAGAAATAATCCAAACGCAAAAAAGGAAGAAAAAATTAAACCAATAATTGTATCTTCTTTTAGTTTTGTTCTGTAATTTAAAAATAACATTGCTGCAGCAGCAAGCCCGCCAGAAAAAAAAGCTCCAAAAGAAAAAGGTAGTCCTAAAAGATAAGCCCCAGCAACTCCAGGTACAATCGAATGGGAAAGCGCATCACCAATCAATGACCAACCTTTTAACATTAAAAAAGCAGAAAGAAAGGCACAAACACAGCCAACTAACCCTGAAACCCACATTGCATTAATCATATATTGATAAGTAAAAGGCTCAAGCAACCAAGCAATCATAAAATATGCTCCAGTTTTTGATTGCAATCATGAAATAAAAACTTATCATCATTTGTGGTAACATTATTTTTTTGTGCATTTTGAAAACCAACATAATGATGACGTAGAGCACCATCAAAAATTTGTTCAAGATTTTTTTGTGTAAAAACCACTTCTGTTAACCCAGAAGCTACAACCGTCCCCTTGATTAAAATCGTACGATCACAAAATTCAGCAACGGAATCTAAATTGTGAGTAGAGACTAATATGATAGCACCTTCTTTACGCAGATCTTTTAACAAAGCAATAATTTTATCCTCTGTTTTGACATCAACTCCTGTAAAAGGCTCATCTAGTAAAATAGCTTTTGCTTTCTGGGCAAGAGCACGTGCCAAAAAAACGCGTTTTTTTTGTCCGCCAGACAGTTCACCAATCTGACGTTTAGAAAATGGCAACATATCGACACGTTCTAAAGCAACACGAACAGCTTCATAATCTTGTGCTCGGGCATAGCGAAAGAAATTCATATGGCCATACCTTCCCATCAAAACAACATCTTCAACGAGAACAGGAAAATTCCAATCAACATCCTCACTCTGGGGAACATATGCAATAAGGTTTTGTTTCAAAGCCTTTTTAACTGATAAACCTAAAATGCTAATTTTTCCCTTTGAAGGTTTTACAAATCCCATAATAGCTTTAAATAATGTAGACTTCCCTGATCCATTAACCCCAATCAATGCGGAAATAGAACCCATAGGACTTTCAAAACTCACTTCTCGCAAAGCTGTATGTCCATTACGATAAGTCACAGATACATCTTGGGCAGATATTCCCGACTCAGTCATCGACCCTTTACCTCATCTGACAAAGCCTTAGTAATACGGGCACTCGTAACACGTAATAAATCAATATAAGTAGGAACCTCACCATCTTTATCACTCAATGAATCAACATAAAGTACCCCCCCATATTTAGCTCCTGTTTCTCTTGCCACCTGCTTAGCAGGTGCAGCGGAAACAGTGCTTTCAGAAAAAACAACTGGAATATGATATTTCCGAACCGCATCAATGACATTCTTAATCTGCTGCGGTGTCCCTTGCTGATCAGCATTAATGGGCCATAAATAGAGTTCTTTCAAACCGAAATCACGAGCTAAATAACTAAATGCACCTTCACTTGTTACAAGCCAACGTCTGTCTTCTGGTATTGTTTGCAACTCAGCTTTAATTGGATCAATGCTCAAACGAATCTTTTGTTTATAAACTTCAGCATTTTTATTATAAACAGCAGCATGCTCAGGATCATATTTTACAAAAGCATCACGAATATTATCAACATAAATCAGAGCGGAGACTGGTGACATCCACGCATGGGGATTTGGTTTACCACTAAAAGGCCCATCTCCAATTTTAATAGTCACAATACCTTCTGAAACGACTACACTTGGAACATCCTTGACATTTTGAAAAAACTTCTCAAACCAAAGCTCTAATTCCAAACCATTCCATAAGATAAGGTTAGCTCCTTGAGCACGCATAAGATCGCGTGGTGTAGGCTGATATTCATGAATTTCAGCACCTGGTTTAGTAATTGATTCAACATCGGCAACATCACCTGCAACATTACGAGCCATATCAGCAATTATAGTGAAAGTTGTAACAGCTTTAAATTTACCAGCACTTAAAACTATACCGGGAGTTAAAAGAATTATACCCAAAAAACATGCGATAAAAAACGCCTTCAGTTGCATTGATTTTCTTTCTATTGCTAATGATTTGCATTACCATATCACAGATAACAGTTAATTTCTAATTTTGCAATAATTTTAAAATAATGCCTTTTCCAGATATCTTTAAGATTAAGGAACATTTAAATATTTTTTTCATATCCAAAAAAGTAAAAACCGTTTCTGTAAAATAAAATAATTAACAACGCAAATATGCACCAGTTATTTTAGTAACATTCTCAATTATTTTTAAAGACAGTTTTTCAAGATCTTTATCAGTTAAAGTACGTTCAATAGGCTGAATAGTAACTTCAACTGCAACAGATTTCCTATCTCGACCAAAACTTGGATCTTCAAAAAGATCAAAAACCTGTACTGAATGAATAAGTTTTTTATCCGCTCCACTCGCAGCACGAACAATAAGAGAGGATGCAATTTCTTTATCAACAACAAACGCAAAATCGCGTCGCACCATTTGAAAAGGTGACAAACTTAAAGGAGGACGAATTTTAGTGACCTTTTTTTTGGGTCCGGGAATTTGATTAAGGAAAATTTCAAAACCGCATATAGGACCACTTACATCTAACTTTTCCAGAGTACTAGGATGAAAAATACCAAAAAAACCAAGAATAACCTTCGATCCAAGTTTGATAACACCTGAACAACCAGGATGATACCAATCAGGTGCTCCAACCTCAATTTGCACTTTACTGCTATCCATACCACATGCTTCCAAAACAGCTAATGCATCCGCTTTAGCATCAAAAACATCAACTGCCTTTGCATTGCCAGTCCAAAAGCGTCCAGCTCCTTCAAATTTCTCCGTACCACAACGAATACCACTAGCAACATTCTGTTGCTTATCAGGTGTGTCACCTTCATAAATGTTTGAAACTTCAAATAAAGCAAAATCTGAAAAACCACGATCAATATTTCGCTGTGCAGCAACAAGTAAACCAGGTAAAAGAGAAGGACGCATTACTGACATATCAGAAGCAATAGGATTCACTAATTTAAGCTGTGCTTGACCGCCTCCAAAAGCTAATGCTTGATTTTCAGAAATAAATGACCAAGTTATAGCTTCCATCATACCTCGATACGCTAAAATCCGACGCGTAATGTGTGAGTAAATCTGCAAAAACTTTAAAGTTTGCTGTTTAACTTCAGCAATTTTTTTCAACGGTATAGGCTGAATTTTATCTAATCCATAAATTCGCATGATTTCTTCTACTAAATCAGCGGTACCAAAAACATCAAGACGCCAGGTTGGTACTTTAACCGTAACCACATTCCCTTTTTCTTCAAGGCCAAATCCAAGGTGTGTCAAAATAATAAAAACTTCCTCTCGTTCTATCTCTAAATTGGTTAAACGTTTAAGTTCAGAAAACGGAAAAACGATCTCTTTGATTTCTGGTTTTTGATACCCAATAACTTGTGTCATTGATGCTTCACCACCACAAAGACGCAAAACTAATTCTATGGCAATCTTAAGACCCAATTCCATAAAAGCCGGATCAACACCTCGCTCAAACCTGTAACGCGCATCACTAATAAGCCCTAATGAACGACCCGTTTGCGCAATATTCCTTGAATCCCAAAGCGCTGATTCAATAATGACACGACACGTCTTTTCATCACAGCCTGTTCTCTCACCACCGATAATACCGGCAATAGCAATAACGCCCTCTTCATCTGCAATAACACAATTTTCAACGCCTAAATTGTAAACTTTACCATTCAATGCCTGAAATTGTTCACCCTCACGACCAAGACGTACACTCAATTTCCCTTTAAGCTTATCCGCATCAAAAACATGAAGGGGACGACCAAGATCAAAACAGATATAATTTGTTACATCAACCAACGCATTCACTGATCGCAAACCAATTGCATTCAAACGCTGTTGCATCCATTGCGGCGATGTACAATTTTGTACATTGCGAATTTCACACCAAGAAAAACCTAAGCATAATGATGAGTCCTGCGGATAATCCAAAGAAACTTTGACTAAAGTTTCAAAAGAAGAAGACAATTGTGGTAAAGATAATTCTTTTAATCTCCCCATTCCAGCTGCAGCCAAATCACGAGCAATCCCTCTAACACTTGTACAATCAGAACGATTAGGAGTTAAACCAATATTAATAACGGGATCATCTAATCCTGCATAAGTTACAAACGACATTCCAATGGGTGCACTTTCTGAAAGTTCAATAATCCCGCAATCCTCATCTGATAGGCCAAGTTCTGCTTGTGAGCACATCATACCAAAACTTTCAACACCACGAATTTTTCCTACAGATAACGTCACATCAAGTCCCGGAACATAAGTCCCTGGCAACGCAAGAACACCAACAAGCCCAGGACGTGCATTTGATGCACCACATACAACTTGGATAGGCGCGCCAGACCCTATATCTACTGACAAAATCTGTAATTTATCCGCATCAGGATGTTTAATAGCAGTTAAAATCTTTGCAATTAAAAAACTTGTTAAACAAGAACGGTCTTCGACATGATCGACCTCAAGACCAATAGATGTCAGTTTATCACAAATTTCATCCAAAGACGCATTTGTCTCTAAGTGATCCTTCAACCAGGATAATGTAAATTTCATTTTTAAACCTCACATGACAACTGTATAAGATCACAAATTTTTCAAACCAGAAAATAAAAGAGATATGTCAAAACAGCGAAAACCATAATGATTTAACCAACGAACATCAGCATCAAAAAAAGCTCGTAAATCAGGCATACCATATTTTAACATAGCAATACGATCAATGCCCATTCCCCATGCAAAGCCTTGATATTCAGTCGGATCAAAACCAGCATTCTTCAAAACATGAGGATGCACCATTCCACATCCTAAAATTTCCAACCAATCACGACCTTCACCAAATTTGACTTCTAAACCAGAACGATCACATTGAATATCCACTTCCATAGAAGGCTCAGTAAAAGGAAAGAAAGAGGGACGAAAACGCATCTTTACCGAAGGTACTTCAAAAAAAGATTTACAAAAAGTTTCATGAAGCCACATCATATGTGCAATGTTAGAAACTTTATCAATCACTAATCCTTCCACCTGATGAAACATTGGTGAATGAGTTGCATCAGAATCCATACGATAAGTTTTTCCAGGAATAATGATACGTATCGGAGCTTGTTCTTTTTCCATTACACGAATTTGCACCGGTGATGTATGCGTACGCAATAATTTCCGATTTCCCATTTCGTCAATACCAAAAAAGAAAGTATCATGCATTTCTCGTGCTGGATGACCTTCAGGAAAATTTAATGCGGTAAAATTATAATAATCTGTTTCAATATCTGGCCCTTCTGCAATAGAAAAACCCATATCCGTATAAATGGTTATGATTTCATCAATCACCTGCGAGATAGGATGAATACGACCCCGCTCTATAGGTGATGAGCGAACAGGTAAAGTCACATCAACGGTTTCATTAGAAAGGCGTATAGCCATTGCTTGATGCTTAAGAGCATCACGCTTTTGCATCCATAACTTTAGAACCCGCTTTTTTAATCCATTAAGTGCCGGGCCTACTTTATGCCGTTCATCAGCAGTCATCTTGCCTAATGCCTTTAATTTTTCAGAAATGCTTCCCTTTTTCCCTAAGGCCCCAATACGCACTGCTTCAAGTGCTTGTTCATCATTTGCCGCTTCTAAAGCAAAACAAATTTCTTGTTCCAAATGCTCAATATCGTTCATAATTTCTGCCTATTTTTTCAATAAAAAAACCGCACCAGTAAAAACCAGGGCGGAATCCCGAATAAATGAATGCCTAAAGAGAACGCAGCTGGCTACTTGACAGCGCTTTCAAAAGCATTAGGTGTTGTGTTTTTCAAATATTCTAAAGCTTTCTTTGCGGAAGCCACCAAAGCATTAAATATTGTTGGCTCATTAATAGCTATATCAGAAAGAATCTTACGATCAATCTTAATACCAGCCTTTGATAGACCATCAATAAAACGCCCATAAGTCAAACCTTCCACGCGAACAGCAGCATTGATTCTTTGTATCCACAAAGCACGAAAAGTGCGTTTTCTATTCTTACGATCACGATAAGCATATTGCTTTGAACGATCAACTGCTGTTTTAGCTGCACGAATGGTATTTTTACGACGACCATAAAAACCCTCAGCCTGTTTTAGAATTTTCTTGTGCTTAGCATGAGCTGTAACACCTCTTTTTACACGTGCCATGGATAATCTCCTACAAAATCAAAAGTGCAATTCTTAAAGGCCATTTGGTAAATAACACTGAATAACTTTTTTAGCATCTTGTTCAGCTAATACCATCATTCCACGCGCATCACGAATAAACTTATTAGAACGTTTAATCATGCCATGTCGTTTACCTGCAGCAGCAGCTTTAACTTTACCTGTCGCAGTAACTTTAAATCGCTTTTTAGCGGATGATTTTGTTTTCATTTTGGGCATTTCGTTACTCCATACGTTATACGTTTTAATTCGATAAAGCTGATTAAAGCTCGAGTAAACATTTGAACAGCCACGGCATGCCCTGCCGGACAGTTCTGATTTCAGTTTCATAAGCCAGTATGCATAAAATAGCAAGTCCGTGTTAAAAAAAAACTGGAGCCCCATTCCCTTTAACTTCAACTAAAGGCGCTGGAATCGCATTCGTTTTAATTGCTGCTTTGCAGAGATCTGAAATGATACACTGTGTGCATTCTACTTTACGTGCTTTGCAAATATAACGTCCATGTAAAATGAGCCAATGATGTGCATGCTGTAGATAACAATCCGGAATAATTTTTACTAATTTTTCTTCGACCTCTTCCGGTGTTTTTCCCGATGCCAAACCAAGACGATTTCCAAGACGCAAAATATGCGTATCCACTGCCATAGTAGGTTGTCCAAAAGCAATGTTCAAAACAACATTAGCAGTTTTACGTCCTACACCAGGGAGCGTCATAAGTGCTTCACGACTATCAGGAACTTGACCATCATATTGATCAATCAAACGACAACAAAGCTCATAAATATTCTGGGCTTTTGCACGCCAAAGACCAATCGCACGGATATGATGTGCAATTCCCTCCTTTCCTAAAGTAATCATTTTTTCTGGTCGATCAGCAAGGCAAAATAATTTTTTTGTAACTTTGTTAACGCTAGCATCCGTAGTCTGAGCAGAGAGAACAACCGCGACCAAAAGAGTGAAAACATTAGTATAACTAAGATCACTTTTAGGTGTAGGACGTTGAATGGAAAAACGACGAAATATTTCTGCAATTTCGTCCACTCCATAAACTGTATCGGTATCTTTATACACCTTTAATTTTAATGATTTGATCGCTTTTTCAGTCATTGCACTCTATTTGATCTTATTTTTTGAAGTTTTTGTTTAATTTTGCTAAATAGCTGCTTTGCAGAACTACCACAATGGTGTTATATAATTATATTTATTTCTTCTAAAATTTGAAATATTCGTCAAATTGATGATGCTCCCTATTATTGGTAATGTTGGTCGTTTTTATCAAAACGGTTAGGGAATAAAAATTCCATGCATGTTTTTTATTAAATTTAAGATCAATGATCTCAAAAACTAATCATTCATTAAAGCATAAAAAGAGTTCAAAATATTAGTATTTATATTACAGTGTAGTCTTTCGACCAATTTCAATATATCTTCTTCTTGTTAAGAGTAATCGATATCACAAATGCTGAGTTGAAAAATTGTCTTTTATCCATTAATCTTTAACAATCACAATTAAAATCAAGACCAGTAGTAAAAAGTAATAGAAGGTAATGCATAAAGGATCAATACAATGAAAGAGTGTAAACAAATCTTACAGTTACAAGATACGGTCTTTCCTGATGCACGACAAATCGCTTATTTAAAAGAAGTTTGTACAGATGATCTAGCTAAAAACTTTCCAGATCTTCCACCTATGATCCCAGGAATTACAATATGGGCTCTTTTCGGAGAAACAGGACACCCAATTATTTTATCCGATGAACGTTCTATCGCCCTCGCGGGTGCTAATGAGCATGAACTAAAAATTGTAACACTTCAATAAATCAACCGATTCAAAATTTCTGAATCATTCCTAAGCAACATGCCAAAATTCGATAAGACGTAGTGTGTGTTTATATCAGTAAACACAGCAAAAGAGATAATTATTCTAAAACTTAGAAATAGAGATTAGAAGCAATTCATATCTATTCCCAGCATTCATTCAATAACAGCTACCCATTTCAGCAATCATTAATATTACACTATTTTGATAAAAGAATTTCATGGCTTTTTCTAGCGCCGCCCACATGCTTTTAATTGCTGATCATAAAGTTTAGATAGCTCTTCTACACGTTGCGCTGTCTTAGCAATAGCAGCAGACGAAGGGCCTTTGTTCCGCGCATAAGCACCATGCCCCATATGATAATTTAAATAGAGATTATATGCATCATTGGGGCTAATACCATTACGTCGAACACTTTGGCGATGATACCAAGCAATAAAATCTACTGTATCTGCAAAGCTGGTACGCCACGCAAAAACTTTTCCTGTAGAACGGATATAATTATTCCATGTACTCTCAAGTGCTTGAGAATAACCGTAAGCCGTCGAACGACGTTTCCATGGAATAAAACCGAAAAGTTTTTTACGTGGAGGGCTTGCGTTATGACGAAAACTTGATTCTACACGAATAGTTGCAAGAATAATAGGCATAGGAATTCCATGCAGTAACTCTGCGTTTTTAGAAGCCTTTCTCCAATTATTAAAAAAACTGTCTTTTTGAGCTAAAATAGCACAAGCGTTGTTAATATGTATAGGAGGTTTTGTAGCACAACTTCCTAATATAAGCACACATCCGCCTAACAAAAAAAAGTGCCGTATCACCTGTTTTCCCTGAACCTAAAATTAAATGGAATATCATTAGAAAACTCTTACTAAATTTACAAATAAAAAAAATCAATATGGTATTTTGATATTCTTCTTTTACTCCTTATCATCTAAATGCAAAGTTTTTGATTGAGGTTGAGTATTTGTTGTTATCGGCTTCGATATAGAATCATTTTCTTGTAATTCTAAAGATTCAATGCGATTAACCCGTTTCATAATTTTAGATGACGATGCCAAAATTGCTTCGATATCTTCACCCATTTTGTAAAAATGTTTCTGTAAAGCGCGAACACGTATATCCATTCGTTCAAAATCTTCCATTAATTTTATCACTTCTGATTGGATTAAATGCGCTTGTTCACGCATCCTTGCATCTTTCATAATAGTTTGCACAACTTGAATAGATAACATTAATAAAGAAGGTGATACAATAATCACATGTGCTCGATTGGCCTTTTGCACTAATGACTCAAAATTCTCATAGATTGTTGCAAAAATAGATTCCGATGGCACAAAGAGAAAAGCTGTATCATGTGTTTCTCCAGGAATTAAATATTTTTGCTTAATATCACGAATATGAACATCCATATCATTGCGAAATTGGCGTTCAGCTTCCTGACGTTCTTGAGATGATGATGCCTCACGCATTGCATTCCAAGCTTCTAAAGGAAATTTAGCATCAACAACAAGAGCTGGTGCCTTATTAGGCATATGAATAAGACAATCAGGTCGTTTTCCATTTGAAAGAATCGCTTGGAAAACATAAGCACTAGATGGTAAAGCATCAGCAATAATTGCTTCCATTCGTCCCTGACCAAAAGCACCTCGTGTCTGTTTATTATTTAAAATAGCTTGTAATTGAACAACCTGTCCAGTGAGCGACTTAATATTATTTTGTGCTGCATCTATCACTGCCAAACGCTCTTGTAAACGAGTCAAATTTTCATAAGTAGACCTAGTTTGTACCTGAAGAGTTTGATCTAAACTGGTTCTCATTCCATTGAGTTGCTCGCAAATAGATTGATTCAATTCAAACTGCCTTTGACCAAAAATCTCTGCCATTGTTTGCATACGCCCTTGCATTTCAATTTGTGTTTGCAGCAACGTAGCCATCTGCATTTGTGCTTCGCGAGAACGTTCAGCCACTTCACGTTCCCAACGTTCCCAAATGGCTTTTTTCCGGTTATTACGCATAATGATTAAAAGCACTACACCAATTAGAACAAAAAAAATCACCAGTTGACTAAAATGCCACCCAAAGGGCATTATTAAGAAAAGCGAATCAAACATAAAAGCAAATATAGCGGTTTTGTCGCAAAAAAATACATCCACTTATTCAATGCTTATCTGTAATAAATTCAACGTTAATTTATAAAATCATTTTTATTATATTTACTATGCCAATAAAGCCTTTAGTTATTTTACCTGATCCTATTTTACGTGAAGTTTCAAAACCAGTTGAGCATATTGATTCAATTATTCAAAAATTAGCTGATGATATGCTAGAAACTATGTATAATGCCCAAGGTATTGGACTTGCGGCGGTTCAGGTTGGTGTGCCATTGCGGATGTTAGTTTTAGATATCTCCTCAAAAGATGCCCCTAAAAATCCTCTTGTTGTTATTAATCCAGAAATTTTATGGATATCAAATGAGCGTAATATTTACCGAGAAGGTTGTCTTTCTATTCCTGAATATTACGCAGAAGTTGAACGTCCCAAATACCTCCGTATTTGCTATAGAGATCGTGAAGGAAAACAGGCAGAGATTGAGGCAGATGATCTTTTGGCTACTTGCTTGCAACATGAAATTGATCACTTGAATGGTTGTCTTTTTATTGACCACATTTCAAAAATCAAACGTGATATGGTAATACGAAAATTTAAAAAACGTGCAAAAAAGCAAAATGCATAGAAAGCAGTTTTATAATGGCATTACGATTAAGCTTTATGGGAACACCGAGTTTTTCTGTACCCATTTTGTACGCTTTATTAGAAGCAGGTCATAACATCGTAGCAGTTTATAGCCAACCTCCTCGTCCAGCAGGGCGGCGTGGTCTCAAATTGTCTCCTTCTCCTGTTCAAATTGCAGCAAAAGAGAAATCGATTCCCGTTTTCACTCCTCAAACTCTCAAAACAACTAAAGAGCAAATCCAATTTGCAGAACTTTCTGTTGATGTCGCTGTTGTTGTTGCTTATGGGTTATTGTTGCCCAAACCTATTCTTGAATCACCACGCTTTGGTTGTTTCAATGCTCACGCTTCACTGTTGCCGCGCTGGCGTGGTGCCGCACCTATTCAACGTGCAATTATGGCTGGTGACAAAGAAACAGGGATGATGATTATGAAAATGGATGAAGGTTTAGACACAGGACCTATTGCTTTATCCCGTTCAATTGCTATCACTGATAACATGACAGCTTATGAACTTTCAGATAAGCTATCACATATAGGAGCAAAACTCATCGTAGAAGCTTTATCAGCTCTTGAAAAAGGTCAACTTAAATTTACTCCACAATCGTCAGAAGGAGTGACCTATGCTGCTAAAATCAAAAAAGAAGAAACTCAAATTGATTGGACTAAATCTGCCAAATTCATTCATAAGCACATTTGCGCTCTTTCTCCGGTTCCTGGTTGTTGGTGCATCATGAATATCAATGGTAAACACGAACGGGTGAAAATTCTTGGAAGCCGCTTAATAGAAAAGCATTCTCTCGAAATTGGACGGATAGAATCAGAGCAATTGATTATTCATTGTGGACAAGGATGTATAGAAATAACTCATCTCCAGAGATCCGGTGGCAAACTTCTTGATCGCGCAACATTTTTGCGAGGAGCCAATATTTCTGCAGTTTTTTAATATGGCACGTTTTAAACTTACTCTTGAATATGATGGCTCAAATTATGCTGGCTGGCAACGTCAAGCGAATCTCCGTACGATACAAGGTTCCATTGAGCAAGCTATTTTTCACTTTAGCGGACAAAAACTAACCATCACAACAGCTGGAAGAACCGATGCTGGAGTCCATGCTACAGGACAAGTTGCTCATATTGATTTTGAGAAAAATTGGAATACGCATACTGTACGTGATGCTCTCAATGCACATTTGCAGAAACAAGGAGAAGATATTTCTATTCTAAATGTCCAGAATGTTCCCGATAACTTTGATGCACGATTTTGTGCGACTAAACGCCACTATCTTTTTAAAATTCTCAATCGTCGCTCACCACCAGTTCTCAATGCCAAGCGCGTTTGGTGGTTACCAAAACCACTAGACGCTGATGCTATGCATAAAGCAGCTCAAAGACTTGTCGGACAGCATGATTTTACCACTTTCCGATCAGCTCACTGCCAAGCCAAAAGTCCTATCCGTACTCTTGAACGCTTAGATATCCAAAGAAAAGGAGAAGAAATTTTCCTTTATGCACAAGCTCGTTCTTTTCTTCACCATCAGATTCGTTCATTTGCAGGAAGTCTGATGGAAGTCGGTATTGGACGCTGGACAGCTGAAGATCTCGAAGCAGCTCTTCATGCTAAAAATCGCGCTCGTTGTGGTGTAGTTGCACCTCCCTCAGGCCTTTATTTGATAAAAGTTGACTATTAATCGCTCCATTAAAATTGTTTCCATAAAATAGTATTAATAAACAGGAACATTATAAAAAAAATCTAAACATTTTCATTAATCAAGATCAGTTATCGAATTGAGAAACCACCACATTATGATATGATTAAGAGAGTATTAATACGTTCTTGATATTTTTTCTTTAGCTTTTTAAGTCACACCAACATTCTGAAACCGTTTGTACAGTTGCTGTAGTTTTAATGTGATTAGAATATTTAAATATTTTAAAGACTTTTGTTGTGTTATTTTAGTCAATAGAGAATTCACACTTTTTAAATTAAAACTAAAATTTTTTTAGTAGCACTTTTTATTTATCTTTTTAAAAGATTTTTGAAAGTCTGTATTGGTCTTTGCGTTTTGTATTATTCTTTGCTAAATCGCCTTGTATGATAATAGATCGCAATTATATTCGTAATTTCTCCATTGTAGCTCATATCGACCATGGAAAGTCCACTTTGGCTGATCGTTTAATCCAAATGACAGGTGGTCTCGAAACACGGGAAATGAAAGAGCAAGTGCTTGATTCTATGGATATTGAGCGCGAACGTGGAATCACTATTAAAGCTCAAACGGTGCGTCTACGCTATAAAGCAAAAAATGGTGAAACTTATATCTTAAATCTTATTGATACACCTGGCCATGTTGATTTTGCTTACGAGGTATCGCGTTCATTGGCAGCTTGTGAAGGATCACTCTTAGTGGTAGACGCTAGTCAAGGAGTAGAAGCACAAACATTAGCGAATGTTTACCAAGCTATTGATAATTCTCATGAATTAGTTGTGGTACTTAATAAAGTAGATCTTCCAGCTGCAGAACCTGAGCGTGTGAAAGAGCAAATTGAAGATGTAATCGGTATTGATACATCTAAAGCCGTGGAAATATCAGCGAAAACAGGCTTTGGTATTGCTGACGTTTTGGAAGAAATTATTACGCAATTACCACCTCCACATACTGGCAACGTTATAGACCCTTTAAAGGTGATGCTGGTTGATAGTTGGTACGATGCTTATCTTGGTGTTATCGTTCTAGTGCGTGTGATTGATGGTGTTTTGAAAAAAGGTCAAACCATTCGTATGATGGGTACAGGAGCCAAATATCCAGTTGAACGAGTTGGAGTGTTCACTCCAAAAATGGTTTCAGTTGATAAATTAGGCCCAGGGGAAATTGGCTTCATAACTGCTTCTATTAAAGAAGTTGCTGATACACGAATAGGGGATACTATTACTGAAGATCGCCGGCCTTGTAAAAAAGCCTTGCCTGGTTTTAAACCTGCTCAACCAGTTGTTTTTTGTGGTATTTTTCCAGTTGATGCAGCCGATTTTGAAAATTTACGCGCAGCTATGGGCAAATTACGTTTAAATGACGCTAGCTTTTCTTTTGAGATGGAAACATCAGCTGCTTTAGGCTTTGGCTTTCGTTGTGGCTTTTTAGGACTTCTTCATCTTGAAATTATTCAAGAAAGGCTAGAACGCGAATTTAATTTAGATTTAATTGCGACCGCACCTTCTGTTATTTACCGCATGAATATGAATGATGGTTCTGTTAAGGAATTACATAATCCAGCCGATATGCCTGATGTTGTTAAAGTTGTTTCTATTGAAGAACCGTGGATTCGGGCAACAATTATGACACCCAATAATTATCTCGGAGCTATTTTAGAACTTTGTCAAGAACGGCGTGGGTTACAAACTGGTTTATCCTATGTTGGTACGCGAGCTATGGTAATGTATGATTTACCTTTGAATGAGGTGATTTTTGATTTTTATGATCGTTTGAAATCCATCTCAAAAGGATATGCTTCTTTTGATTATCAAGTAACTGATTATTCTGAAGGCGATTTGGTTAAAATGTCTATTTTGGTCAACGGAGAGTCTATTGACGCATTATCGATGCTTGTGCACCGTAGCATAGCGGAAAAGCGTGGGCGTTCTATGTGTGAAAAACTTAAAGATCTTATTCCTCAACATATGTTTCAGATCCCAATTCAAGCAGCAATTGGTGGTAAAATTATTGCTCGTGAAACAATTCGTGCTTTACGAAAAGATGTAACAGCTAAGTGTTATGGTGGTGATATTACCCGTAAACGTAAACTGCTGGAAAAGCAAAAAGCAGGTAAAAAACGGATGCGTCAATTTGGAAAAGTAGAAATTCCCCAATCAGCCTTTATTCAAGCACTTAAAATGAGTAAATAACTCTTTATTATTGATTTAATTATCAATCAATAATTCTTAGAAAATACTTTTTAATCACGCAATAAATCATTAATTGATGTTTTTTCTCGTGTTTTTTGGTCAACGCGTTTAACGATAACGGCGCAGTAAAGATTGGGACCTATTTCACCATTTGGTAGTGGTTTCCCACAGTACGAACCTGGAACAATAACTGAATAAGCAGGTACTTCACCGATAAAAACTTCACCTGTTATACGATCAATAATTTTAGTGGATTTTCCAATAAAAACTCCCATGCCTAAAACAGCACCTTCACGGATAATACAACCCTCAACAATTTCAGAGCGTGCACCAATAAAACAATGATCTTCAATAATTGTCGGACCTGCTTGCAATGGTTCTAAAACGCCCCCGATACCTACACCACCAGACAGATGAACATATCGACCAATTTGTGCACATGAACCAACAGACGCCCATGTGTCAATCATTGTCCCTTCACCCACATAGGCACCAATATTAACAAAAGAAGGCATTAATATCACATTAGGAGCAATATAAGCAGAATGACGTACAATTGCCCCCGGAACTAAGCGAAAATTTGCTTTTTTAAAATCAACTTCTCGCCAACCAGAAAATTTTGAAGGTATTTTATCCCACCAATGCGTTTCATTTGCACCACCAGAAATGATACACATAGAGTGAAGTCGAAAGGACAAAAGAACAGCTTTTTTTAACCATTGATGAACATGCCATTGACCATCATCTTGACGTTGAGCTACACGAATCTCACCTTTATCGAGAAGATTTAATATGTGCTCAACACTCTCGCGAATTTCACCCTTTGTAGCAGAATTGATAGAATCTCGATTATTAAAAGCTTTTTCAATAATTTCTTCAAGTTGTATGAGATTAGTCATTACCAAAGGTCCGTTTAGAAAATCAAAAGTACAAAAATTATTATTGATGATTTACGTGAAGAAATATACGCAGTCAATAAAATGGCTATAGGAAAAAATTATAGAGAATAGAAAAACACTAAAAAATTTCCACGTTTATACTTACATTATTTTGTACGTCTAAATATTTTGATTTTTTTTACTTCAGTCTGGAGTAATGAAAATAGGTAAGCTTAGTTTCTTGATATGCGTATATTTTCATACTGTTTTATCACATGAATAAATGCTTATAATTTAAATTTAAATAATCTGTATGTTAATTTTCTTCCAAATTCGTATCAATTATATATTGGCTCTCTTACATTTTAAACATCCGGAAAATGTTTAAAGCGATTTCATCTTCATTACAGAACACACAACTTAACTTAAACAAATTAAATCATTTTTATCAAAAACCTCATTGTTTCTATACCACATAAAAATTTTTATGAATCTCTGCTTTGCTCTCAAAAAGAGAATTTCAACAGTATTTGTTGCAAATTAAGCACATTTTGTAAAGAAAAACATTATTTTTTCGCTCTTAATATTGTCATTTTGATAAAATAACAATATCCATATCAGATTTTATGGTTTAAATTTTCTGTCTCTTAGGTAGAGGATTTTAAATAAAGGCTTTTGATAAAATGTTCGTGATCAAAGAGACTTAAAACTGTTAAGTCTTATGGTATTAGAGGTCTTTAACTTTTAGAGATAAGAGGATGTCAATATGTAACAATATTCTTTTTGAAGAGAGGTTAAATGACAAACAACATATCTAACAATATATCTAAGAATATCTATATATC